>NZ_AUYB01000001.1 GCF_001625655.1 Pseudoalteromonas luteoviolacea DSM 6061
TTCTGTAAAGCGGATCGCTGGTGTGGGCTCTGTGCCAACCACAACCTTTGCGGTGTTACTTACTACACCCGCTTCTATACCGATATAACGCTTACCTAGCTCATTGTCGCTAGTCGTCACATAGTTTAATGTGTAACCATCAATATTCGATTCGCGCAGCCCCGTAAAATTGAACTCGCCTCGTTCATTTGTATTAACTGCAGCGCTAACCTTAAGGCCATATTTATCAAAACCACTCAAGGTTACAATAGTTCCAATTAGCGCTGAATCATCGGATTCCAAAGCACCGTCCTGATCAATATCTAAGAACACACTACCATTAACACTTTGATTCCCTGTAGTGAGTTCTGAAAATGAATGCCCCTGTGAAGCAGCAGTTGACGTCAGAACAATACCCGTAATCAGATCGCTGCCCTCACTATTTGTAAGAACAACACCTGATTTGGCTTCTTTACCGTCAATGTATCCTGCGAGTGCAGCTTGAGTTGGTTGTGAAAGTTGATAAGTACCTGGTGATAAATCGTAAAATGCAAATACGCCAGCAGTATCGGTTTTTACGCGTTGCTGGCTAATTGCGACTCCGTTACTAGTCACACCATCAAGCCAGATTTCTATACCAGCTAATGGCTTATCAAAATCTCCGTCAAAAACACCATTGTTTATGGCATCAAAAAACACACTCCCTGAAATTAAACCTTGTGCAACGGAAGTCGTGCTGGTTGCCCTATTGTTTAATTTATCCGTATCAAAGCCTTGTGTTTCGACCCATGCTTCGTTCACTACCAAGTTATTAGATGGAACAGTGGCCAGTGTCACCGGAATGTTTATTTCAACTGTTTCATTCATTTGGATCAAAGGAATATCACAGCGAACGAAATCCGTAATAGCCCCCGAACTTGGCGCTGATGCGCGGCTACTAGCACAGCTACCAGAAGTGATTGTTGGATTGCCAGCTGCATTCAAGTAGCTGGGTAAGTAGTCATAAAAAACATTATCAGCACTGTCACCAGGACCAGCATTAGTCAGGGTAAAACGATAGTTAAATTGGCTCCCAAGGGCGACCTTGCTGAGTGATGCAACTTTAGTCAACGCCAAATCTACTGCGATACGGATCGAGGTTTTTTCACTCTCATTATTGTTAGCAGAAATCAAATCTTTTTCGTTTGAAAATATCGTTGCGCTGGTTGTTGCGACTTCACCAGTTGTTGAAGGACGTGACAATATCTTAAAGAACATATAACGAGTATAAACCGCCGACTGCGCGCCCGTATTTTCTAAAAGTTCATTTTCGGCCAGTGATGAACCACTATTTTCTGGGCCTAAACAATTAAATATAGTCTGTTGATTAAATATGAGGTTTTGATTGCTACAGCGTGCCGTCAATGCGCTACAAGTACTATCCGAACTACCGTCACATAAGAACTGTAGCTGCTTGCTGCTACTCGCCGGAGAAATAGAAAAGTTGTAACCTACACCACTTGCAACGGAGGTTTCACCATTGTTGTCGGTTAAATATTCTAAATCGACTTTGTAAACAACAACATTGTCCAAAGTCGCTGGGAATGCTCGCGGCTCAGGGTACCATCCCAATGGGTCGCTGATATCATTGTTTTCAATTTTCAGATTTGCTTCACGGATCTCAATATTCAAAGTTTTATTGAACTGATTGTTGGTGCTGTCACTATCCAAAGACATCGTTGAAGAAGACAGATTACTGGTACTACTTAATACCCAATCTTGTCTATCTGCTGCACTTTTCGGCCGTATAGATATCTCAACACTTTGAACTTCGTTACTTGCCAGTGACCCAATTTCGCAGCGCAGAGTTTTAGTCAGCTCAGTATAGCGACACGCATTATTTTGGCCCGCCCGTGAAAAAGTACTGCTAATGAACTGATACTCTTTTCCTGTGGGCACATTAAAAGTATGTTCCAGCACCACATTGCTGGCAGCCAATGCACCGATATTGGCAATATGAATTGTCTGTAGTGCAATATCACCACTTAAAACGGTCGGTTTGGCATAAGAGACCCTTGTAACAGCTAAATCGAAAAGCGATTGTGCTGTTGTTGTTACGCGTGCCGTGTTGTTTGCTGGGTCTGAGTCAATATGTGTACTTGAAGACACACTAACCACATTCTCTACTTGATCGTTAGTCGTTACAAATGGTCTTGAAACAGTCAAAGGAATGGTAACACTATCGCCAACAGTAAACTTCTGCCCTGTATTCAAAGCACAATTGATTGTTGTCTGTGTATTTTCAAACTCTCCAGAGTCAAGACGAGAGCAACTAAACCCAGCTCCTGAGGCACTGTTCAATGTTGCAGGAAAGACAATGCCTGTCTGTTTATTCCCTTCTCGAGATTTAAAGGTGGCTGCGAAAGAGTCTGAAATTACGAGTGAACTACTGTCCTCAGCAACGATGTCTGAACCCGAAAGGTTTCTCGCCACTAGCTGATAACTAATTTCTTTTTGAACATGAGTAAGGCTGGATGTGTTGGCCGTTTTTACGACACTCAAATCCGCAGTTTGAGCACTTTTAATCGTTTTGGTAGCGGACGCTTCACCGGGAGCTCCACCAGCATCAGTTACTTTGGCTGTATTAGTAAGGTCACCAACACCCAATGCGTAGGTTGTGATTGTAAGCTGAGGCGCAGAGCCTAAGAGCGCAATACTGCTGCCATCTTGATTTTGATATAAACAAGTGACCAGGTTGCCACTAGCGCTACACGTCCAGTTTGTTCCATAGGAACCTGTTTTAACAAATGTTTCATTATTTGAGAGCGCATCGGTGACTGTCACCGTTCCAAGAGTTGCACTACTGCCGCTGTTGGTTACAGTTATTTTATTGGTGATTTGCCCACCTTGCTCCACTAAACTGTTACTGCCCGTAGACGCCGATGTTTTAACTTTGGTAATTGCTAATGAAATCGGGTTTCTCGGGTGCAGTCCCCATCCTTCAAAAACACTGCGAGAGTCCTCGACTTCATTTACATACAAAATCGCCGTATTCTTAGGACGAAACGCACTGTCCGTGCCGGTATGCACTGGGGATCGAGCTGAAATAGTAAATTCTACAACTTCATTTGCGCCAATTTGCGAACCTCGACATGTCACAACTAACTGGTCGATACCACACCAATTAGTAACGGATTGCCACACACCATTTGTCTTTACTCGCGTAGAAGTCGATAACGGCACATAGCCTGAAGTTTGATTAAAATCGTCTACTACTTTAATGTTGCTCGCAGCACCACCACCTGAATTACTAACAAGAATTGTGTAGCTAAATTCCTTGCCCATATAGTTAATATTACTATCCCAATTCAAGTTACTTGACTTTGCAATGCTCAAATCAGCAGCCAGATCTAACACTGAAAAGCTCGCAGTTGTACTACTCGACTCTCGGTTACCATGAGCAACTGTTGCCCTATTAACAGAGTTCGCCCCCGCCCGCTCTGCTTTAACCTTCACACTCAGTAACCATGATTGACTCTTAGCAAAACTATTGGACTTTGGAGTACAGCTTAAGGATTGCGTATTATCTGCGCTCAAAGCACAGTTGAAGTGGCTAGACGTATAGCTGACAAAACTGACATTGGACGGCAAGCTATCGACCAATTCCTTAATAGAAGTGGTCTCCCCGGTGTTAGTAAGTGAAATATTAAAGTCAATTTCATCCCCAACTAAATAACTCTTATTAACCGCTAAAGACTTAGTGATTGAGACAAATGATGTTTGCGCAACACTCGTGATGATGCTCGCACTGGCTTGGTTGTTAGCGGTGTTGAGATCAGTTTCATTAGAACTCACTTGTGCATTACTACTAAAGGTTGCTTCCGTGTTAGGCGCATCTGCAAACACCCTAATAACAACGCTGTCATTTTTAGCCATAGCGCTTTGCGATTGGCAGCTTACAGTGAGGCCACTTGTATTGCATCGCCACCCGGTAGGAGTTTGAACAACTGCATTACTCATCCCAGCAGCCAAATTCAAGTTCATATTGGCAGGATCGACTGAGCTTGGACCCAAATTGCTTACTGTTACATCATAATAATGGCGTTCATTGGGAGATAGACTCAACGGCCCCCACCAAGAGGGGGTGCCATCTGATTTGTACTGCTTCAAAGCAACACTTAAATCGGCATTGGGGTTCACCTGCGTATTTACTGAGGCTTGATCATTCGCTGAATTCAACTCGGCGGTATCACTCTTAATGCTGCTAGAAGCCGTCACATTTCCACTGCTGATTTCACTGACCATGGCCTGAATATTAAGTGTCGATGAAGCCCCTGATGCAAATGACGCGAGCTTACACGTAATTGTCTGAGTTCCTGAACAGTTCCAGCCATTTATGGTTGATGGAGACACACTTTGCCAACGAGTAAAGCTCGGCAAGTTATGCGTGACAACTGCATTGGCGGCAGCATCAGGACCGTTGTTTTTTACCGTAATTTGATAAGTAAAGGTGTTACCTAGGTACACAGAGGTAGGGGCTGAAATCAGAGATGTTACCTCTAGGTCAACACCCGCAATGATAGATGTATTTTGCGTTTCGGTATTATTTAATAACTTATTACCAGCTTCATTGTCGGCGCTAATTCGCACACTCGGCTCGATTGTATCACCTGTCAATGCAGACGTTTTAATCGTGACAAGCAGAGAGTTGCTGACACGGCCTGAAAGTTGACCAATAGGACAACTTAGCTTCGTTTTGGTTAGACCATTTTCTTGATAGCTCTGCTCGGTACATGTTTTAGAGCTCGACACAAAACTGGTGGTTTGCGGCAGAAAAAACTCCACCACGACATTGTTCGCAGTATCCTCTTCAGAGTTAGTAAACTCTAGGTTATAACGTACCTCACCACCACGTGGCACTGTTGTATCCAAATCTTCAAAAGTAGATATTTGTAGATCAACAGCATTTGCCAATGCACTAAACAACAGAATAAAGAGTGAGAATAACGAAAATAACAACTGCTTCAATTTCAATAACCCGAACAATAAAAGGAACTCAGCCCGTTTCTAATATGGTACTAATAAAAATGGATGAGAATTCTATTGAATCTAATTACTGTAATCCAGTGTAATTTCCCTCAAATAAAAACATTTGTAAATGGCACTAAAGGATGAACAAAATACCCAACCCTTTTGAACCAATAAAAACAGGTTAAGCTACAACTTTTGAATGATACTCGGATAATCTCTTGGCACTTTGTTTCGCTATGCCATGTAACGAGTGCCAATCTACATTACTCGAGTCAAATAGGGTGAGGCGTACTTCTTGTAAGGCTAAATGCAGTGCTCGCATGCCAAGTGAGGATGCTTCTTCTTCCAACAGTATTAATTTCTCTTCTAACGCTTCTAAGGCTTGAATATCAGCAAGTCCTCTTAATTGAGCAAACTCATAATCTAATCTATCACTGAGATACATCAGTTTAGTACTTAGCACTTGTGGCTCCATACTGCCTGTTAGACTCTGTATAATTGAGAGATCTAATAGGTCGAGATCCATACCTAAACTCTTTGTCGGCACCAGTAATGTAGACAAGAGCTTTTCCAATTGAGGCAATGCAATGGGCTTAGCCAAAAAGTACTCAATACCAGCTGAAAAGTAAGCCTGTTGAGATTGCTCATCTACATCACCTGTAATTGCAATAACTGTGGGTATCTTAAGAAGATTGAGCGATCTAAAAGTTTGGCGATACCAGTCTAAACCATGCCCATCACGCAAGTGCATGTCGAGAAAAATCAAGTCAAACTGGGCATCATTGAGTATCTGATCAGCTTCTGCTAACGAAGATGCAAATTGATAATCTAACGACAAAGAAGTCAGAAAATGTTTTAGTATTTCTTGGTTTAAGAGGTTGTCTTCCACCACTAAAATGCTTCCAGATAGTTGGGAAATCGCTGTGTTACTATGGACTTTAGAGACGCTTTCTGACACTTGATCCGATACATCAGGAAGTTCAAGGTCAAAATAGAATAAACTCCCCTGACCGGACTCACTTTTCACTTCTAGTTTTGAGTCTAAAGTCTGTAATAGCTGTTGACACAACGCCAATCCAACCCCCGCACTCTGCGCGATAGAAAGCGCAGGATCAGCAGAATCAAAAGGCTTAAATAATTGTTCTATTTGCGCTTTATTCATACCTTCACCAGTATCAGCCACTTCAAACCTAAGAGTAGCGTTTTGAGACTTCTGATACAGTAAACTCACTGCCAAAGTGACTTTACCTTGATGTGTATATTTAATGGCATTTGATAATAAGTTTTTGATAACCAAACCTAACGTATCTTGGTCAACCAGATACTGTTTATCACTGGCTATTGTCGTTGTTCTTACTTCAAGCTCGACACTCTTTCCTTGCACCAAAGGTTTAAATTGTTCCATCAATTGCTTAACAAACTCAGGTAGTACAATTGGTGTATGTCTGGAAGCTTTGCCACGCGCATTCAATAAAACTTGGTTTGCCAGATCAGCCAAAGACATGGCCGTCGAAATGATAACGTCGCAATATTGCAAATACTTTTGAGGTTCTCGTGGCGCCTGCTTAATCATTTCAGCATGTCCGACAATTGCATTTAACGGTGTTCTTAATTCATGACTCAACAACGTTAAAAACTGCTCTTTCTTGTGAGTCTCTTCTTTCGCCCTTTGGGTTACATTTGCCAGTAGTTGTTCTTTTCTGCAGCTACACAATAAACATAAAGAAAAACACAATATAAGCGGCATCACGATCACTGACAAAGAAAAGAATTGATTCATCCAGTTGTTGGTACCCAATGTATCGCTGTGCTCATAGCTACCTAACATGCTCAATCTTAAAGTGAATACGCCAAGTAGAGATAAGCAAGCGAGGGCGAAGGTCCAATGAGCAGGAGAAAAACCAGAAAACGATTTACCTTGTCCGATCCATAGAGCACGTAAACATAATGACATGGCAAGCAGCCAAACCAAGTAATTGACCACTACGCGCACTAAGAAACTGACATCAAAAAAAGTAAAATAAATAAAACTGGGAAAGAATATAAATGCGAGTAAATACCAGGGCCAATTATATACCTTCACGACAAAAAACCGCTCGACACCCCGCGTTAACATAAACAAGCCTAACAAAATTAGTGTGTTAGGAACCATAATTGACCAAATGGGAGACAGTGATTGAGAAGACTGGAAAATGCAAGCAATGGCAGCACTGAGAACAAACCCGAACCATAAGCGAGTGCCAGCAATACGCTTGTGTACGAGCCAATTTACCATCATAAATACGGCACATACACAGGTCGTCAATGCTAATATTTTGAGTAGGAGTTTAGGGTCGCCCATCTATAGGTTAATTACATTATTTTAATCATTAAGTAGTATTATATTACTAATTATCTACATGAATAAATAGAGAAATGGATTAATAAGCAGCTTTAATTGTTTATAACCACCCTTTTTGCCTAGCGATTCTCGCTGCATCAACTCGATTGGTTGCATTTAATTTAGCAATGGCCTCAGATAAGTAATTACGAACAGTGCCATCACTGAGAAACAACTTTTGTGCTATTTGGCTCGTTTTAAGTCCCTCACTGGCCAATCTAAGCGCTTTACGCTCTTTATCAGAAAGCGGATCCTTTTCATCAAGCGCATTCATAGCAAGTTCTGGATCGATAACTTTCTGCCCTACAGATACCTTTTTTAAAGCGTTAATCAAATAGTCGCTGGGTGCTTCTTTGAGAATAAACCCTTTTACACTCGCCTCCATCGCACGCCGAATATAACCAGCTCGAGAAAACGTTGTCATGATAACAAACTTTATATTTGGATAGCGGACTTCAACAGTTTGTGCCAATTCTAACCCTGTCAGGTTTGGCATTTCTATATCGCTCAAGACAATATCCACTTCACAGCTTTCAAGCATTTCCAATGCATGCTGCCCATCTTCTGCTTGTCCTACAACCTCAATACTTGGTTCCAATGACAGCAAAGCGGCAATGGCATTTCTTACTAGAGCCTGATCTTCAACTACCAATACTTTCATCACTTACATCTCCTTTTGAGGTAATTGTGCCACCAGCTTCAGTCCACCCTCAGTAAAAACATCGAATGACCCATCAAGCTCTTCAATTCTTGACTTGATACCAGACAGTCCATTACCCCAAATAAATTTATGTACATCACCATCATCACAAAATATAAGATTGTGTAGTCCATCACAAGTATTCAGAGAAATCGTCACCTTGCGCGCATTGCTGTGTTTCAGTACATTAGTAATCGCCTCCTTGGCAACAAAACATAGACAACTTTCCTGCTCTGGACTTAAGGTAACTTTTTGAATATCGGGTTCAACAACCATTCCCTTATCTTTCAGTCTTGATGTCATTACCCCCAATTGTGCTTGAAGCCCTAGTTGCTTCATGCCAGATACCGCTTCCCTCACCTCAGAAAGCGCCGTACGAGCCAATTTTGCGACTTCATCAGCTTCATGCTTTGCTTGCTCATAGTGACCAGCTTCAATGAATTTACCCGAAAGCTCAGACTTTAATGAAATTGAGCTAAGCGAGTGCCCAAGCAAATCGTGGAGATCTCGTGCGATCCGTTCTCGTTCGGCAATTTTGGCTAATTGACTGATCTGTTGCTTGCTTTTTCTCGATTCATTTCGGTGTACGCGCTCCTTATACTCCACAACTCCAAAACCAAATAGCCCAAGAGAAATAACTATCGCAGGGCCGATAAAATAGGGCCAGAAACTCGGATTTATGTGTAAGGTGGCAACTAAAGTAATTGCACACATTAGTACAGCCAGCATTAACCAGCGAACTGCACCCAAGAAACAAAACCCAATTAAATACCCAACATAGCCAAATAGTGTGCTTGTGCCTGAAGTAAATTGCGTCATCAAGATACATAAAAGTAGCATCAACACGATATAGTTAACTGCATCTTTCGCAGGCTTTAACAAGGCTTTGTGGTAACAGAAAACAAAGCCTCCGTATGCGAGAAACTGAACTGCGATTTCGGCATTGGAAGTTGTATTTAAATTTCTAATCATCGGGAAAAAATAAAATACAGAGAAAACCAATGGTCCGTAGTTCCAAAAAAAATGCTTCCCTTTTCTGGCCAGCTGCATTGTGTGTGTCGCACGATTCATAAAATGCCCGTTTGTATGCGTCTAAAAAGACCTATCTCTCTTGATTGTTTTACCCTACCATGGTCAACAACCATAACGCAGTGACAAGTGTCACTGAAAATATCATTAAATAACCGATACTAGCCGCTAACTCAATTGAATAATTAATAATTATGCATAAAAATCAATCCGCGCTCATCCAATTACATATCGCTGTACTCATGTTTGGTGGCACTGCATTATTTTCAAAACTGATTGCCTTATCAGCACTGGATATAACGGTTTATCGCACCGCAATCGCTTTTTTGGCAATAACTGTCATCCTTAAATTACAAAATAAGCACTTACGACTTCATAATCACAGAGACTACTTTATTGTGGCTGGCCTTGGCATCATTGTAGGCTTGCATTGGGTTACCTATTTTGCCGCCATGCAAATGGCCGGCATAGCCACGGGGATCATCGCCTTTTTCACCTATCCGGTTATCACTGTGTTACTTGAGCCATTGTTCAATAATACTAGGATCAAACCCACGGACCTTTTTAACTCTCTGATCGTCATTGTAGGTATTTACCTGATGGTGCCTGATGCAGATTTAGGTAACCAGGTCACTTTGGGGATTCTCACAGGAGTCGTGTCTGGCGTTTTTTTTGCAACACGTAACCTATTACAAAAGAAATATTTTTCAGGCTATGGTGGACCGCACACCATGTTGTACCAAACTTTGACAGCAGCCTGTGTACTGTCTTTTTTTGTTGAAACTCCGCCTCAAGCCTTACCCCTTCAAGATATGTATTACTTAATTTTGGCGGGCATCGTATTCACAGCGATTCCACACTCTCTTTTTGCAAATAGCTTACGTTATTTAAGTGCTACAACTGCGGGATTAATTTCCTGCTTGCAACCCTTGTACGGCACAATTTTGGCTTATATGCTGTTATCAGAGACAACCAGTATGACAACAATAATTGGTGGCATTTTAGTTGTAAGCGCTGCCTGTTTTGAAACTTGGTCAATAACAAGGAATAAACGATGATCCAAGTATTTGCGCACCGAGGTGCAAGCGGAAACCATCCTGAAAACTCGCTAAGTGCAATTAGCGCGGCTTTAGATGTGGATGTTGATGGCATAGAGCTTGACGTTCAAAGTTGCCATGATGATTATGCAATTATTCATGATACCTGGCTTGATAGAACGACCAATGGTCGTGGCATGGTAAGAGACGCCACACGAGAAATGCTCAATGCCCTTGATGCAGGCAATGGTGAAGGTATTCCCACATTACAAAACGTGTTTGATTTAATAGGCACGAAGGCAACTATCAATCTCGAATTAAAACACACCTATTCGCTAGATAAGTTTGTGCAATATATCGAAAATAATATTAATGCAGGTGTAATTGAGCGGAGTCAATTGATACTGTCTTCGTTTGATCACCACCAGCTTGTTTGGCTTAAGCAAAAATTGCCATGGGTAAAAATCGGTGCACTGACGGCTTCTATTCCTCTTAACTACGCCGAGTTTGCGCAAAAGCTGCATGCCTACAGCATCCATATGGATAAAAACTTTATAAACCATGAGTTTGTTTTGGACGCAAAACAGCGGGGGTTGCAAGTCTATGCCTATACCGTAGATAAACAAAGAGACATTGAGTTAGTGCTAGATATGGGTGTTGATGGGATCTTTAGTAACTACCCATGCCACGCCAAAATGGCCATAAACAGATTCTGTGATCCTAAAGCCCGGTAACTACTAATGTGTGCTTTGGGTAAGCAGCTCAAAGCGCCTTTAGTTTAGCTATTTATGGATAAACCGATTGGACTGCTTAAATAATTCTACTAAATGGTATATTTTAATAGTAATGGAAGTAAATGTGGGTGTTTCTTGCAAGTGATATCCTAGTTTACATGAACCGGCGAGTGATAAGCCTATGATGAGTTTGTACATGCGCATATATAATTTAATTGAAGAATCTCTCTTTTTTACTCTCACGAGAAAAATATTCGGCAACCTTGGCTTTTTGTTTGTATTTCAGCTACTAACGTTAAGCTGGCTGTATACACACTTATCTGATTCTGGCACAGAGCTGGGTGGTTTTTGGTTATTGGCATTTACCTCAATTATCGCATTTGTTTTTACTTTTTTTTATATGCGGTATTTGATCGTAAGGCCAGTTCAAGCTATGCGTGATGCGTTGGAACAGGTCAATCGCCAAGATGGCAACTTAAATGCTCGTTTGCCGCAGTTCACATACGATGAGTTTAGAGAACTCAGCGACCAATATAATACCTTTACCGTGCACCTAAGTGAGTTACTTGGCAATACCTATAAAAGCGCCGAGGCGGCAACACTCAGCAACCAACAAGTTACTCAATCAATGACCAACACGGTATCTTCTGGGGAGCAGCAAATAAGCCAAGGCGATAACATCATTGCAGCCAGCGATCAGGTAACCCACAGTCTGCAAAGTATTGTCAGTAACACCGATCAAGTTTACCAAGCGAACACAGAAAGCTTGCACTTTGTGCGAGGCTCATCTCAATCTTTAATGACATTGGTTAACGAGGTGCAACAAATCACGTCGTTATTAGGAAATTTCTCAACGACCGTATCTGGATTAAAGGAAAATAGCGACAACATTAGAAATATTTTGAAGATGGTCGAAGAATTTTCAGATCAAACCAACTTACTCGCCTTAAACGCTGCCATTGAAGCGGCACGAGCAGGCGAAGCCGGGAGAGGGTTTGCTGTCGTTGCAGATGAAGTGCGTAACTTATCGGTTAAAGTAAATGACGCTACGCGCCAAATTAGCGATTTTATCAATCAAATGGATCATTTAGTCAGTGAAACTCATCAGGAATCTGAGCAGCTGATTTCACACTCAAGCGGTGCTGAAAAAGCCATCAGTGACACCTCAAAGGGCTTTGCGGATATGAGTGCTGACTTTGAGCGCAATCAGTCGCAGCTTGAAGAGATTGTCAGTGCAGTACACCAACTTGAAGACACGCAAAATCACACACATCAGGCTGTTCAGCAAATTGTGGAATTAGGTCAATCTGCAAAAGCCCAGCTAGATACGGCGCTGCACGATTGCCAAAATGCGCATCAACTCACAGCGACAACTCAGAAAGAACTTCAAAGATTTGTATAGAAAAAGCCCAGATAAGTTCTGGGCTTTTCAAACGTGTACAAAAGGCAACGGCTAAGCTCTATTAACATCAAATGCAATGACATCTTTTATGGCGTTTTTACCTGTTGCCAACATAACCAAACGATCAATACCTAATGCAACACCTGCACACACGGGTAAACCATGCTCAAGCGCGCTCAAAAAGCGTTGATCCTTATCTACAAGAGGCAGCTCCATTTGAGCACGTATTTTATTGTCTGTATCAAACCTCTGGCTTTGCTCTTCAGCATTAGTAAGTTCATTAAACCCATTTGCTAGCTCCACTCCTTGATAATACAACTCAAAGCGCCCCGCGACTCGAGGATCAGCCTCATTTAACTGGGCCAGCGCGGCTTGTGAAGCAGGAAAATGGTAAACAAAGCAAGGGGCATCAATGCCAATTTTCGGTTCTATTTCCATGCAGAATAACAGCTGTAATAGTGGGTCAATAAACTGCTCTTGCGCAGCAATATCTTCATAGCCAAAACGGCTGCAAACAGCTCTTAGTTCTTCAAGCTTGATTGTCAGGGGATCAATACCTAAATACGTTTTAAACGCATCTTGATAACTAATACGTACGGCCACACCGCATGACAATACAGTTTGCATTAAACTATCGATCTCATCCATTAAATCAAACTCATCAAATCCTGGACGATACCATTCGAGCATAGTGAACTCAGGGTTGTGGTAACGACCAGACTCTTCATTGCGAAAGGCTTTACCAATTTGATATATAGCGCCACTGCCTGCAGCCAATAAACGTTTCATCGCAAACTCTGGCGATGTCTGCAAGTAGAGAGGCAAGCCTTTGGCATGGCTTGGCCCAACAAACTGAGTAGAAAATGTTGCCAGATGAACATCTGTGACAGAAGCTTGACTCAAACACGGAGTCTCCACTTCCATAACTTCACGCGCAGCGAAAAAGGCTCTGATCTTAGCCAGAATATTAGCTCTTTGTCTTAAGGTCTCTATCTGCGCACTTGGCGCCCACAATACATCACTCATTTTTCCTATGACCTAGTTTGTCGCATTAATCATAAAAAAATCTCGGCATATGCCGAGATTTTTCATGTTGTAGCCGTTAAGCAAAACTTACTTAACGCGGCTTACGTATTCGCCTGTACGCGTATCTACTTTAATCACTTCGCCAATTTGAACGAATAGTGGCACTCGCACAACAGCGCCAGTAGTAAGCGTTGCAGGTTTACCACCGGTGCCAGCAGTATCACCTTTAAGACCAGGGTCTGTATCTGTGATCTCTAATTCAACAAAGTTTGGTGGCGTTACAGCAATTGGGTTGCCATTCCACAATGTGATCGTACAAACATCATTTTCAACTAGCCATTTAACGTTGTCACCAACTGCTTTTTCGTCAGCCGCGATCTGTTCGAATGTCTCGTTGTTCATAAAATGCCAGAACTCACCGTCAGTGTATAAGTACGCTAAGTCTGTTTCCATTACATCAGCGCCTTCAACTGAGTCGCCTGATTTAAATGTTTTTTCTAATACTTTTCCTGAGATCAACTTACGGATCTTAACTCGGTTGAAAGCTTGGCCTTTACCTGGTTTAACCATTTCGTTTTCTAGGATCGTACAAGGCTCGCCATCAATCATAATTTTTAGGCCGCCCTTGAACTCGTTGGTGCTATAATTCGCCATCGTATCCTCTAATCATCGTATTTCGAGTAATAAACCTGCTAATGATACAAATAAATGAAGTAAATTTGCATACTAACTGGCAAAAAGAATTGGCGAATGTCGTTACTTGCCCAGAAACACTCATTAAAATGCTTGGGTTAGAAGCTCATTTTAGTGCAAAAGACCTTGCAGCAAAGCGGTTGTTTCCTCTGCGTGTACCTCGCCCCTTTGTGAACAAAATGCGTCATGGTGATCCACAGGACCCTTTGTTATTACAAGTCTTGCCAATGCATCAAGAGTTTATTGCCGCGAGAGGATTTAGTAAGGACCCTCTTGAAGAACAAGACGCACCAGTGCCTGGCTTGCTTCATAAATATAGATCACGTGTTTTATTGATGTTGAAAACGGGCTGCGCTGTCAACTGTCGTTATTGCTTCAGACGCCACTTTCCATATCAAGACAATCAAGTGAACAAACGTACTCTCGAGCCTGTTTTTGACTACCTTGTCGCACACCCCGAAATCAATGAGGTAATTCTCAGCGGAGGTGACCCACTAATGGCAAAAGACGACATGATTGCATGGCTTTTAGAGAAGTTAGAGCAACTACCACAAATCAAGAGGCTGCGAATACATAGCCGCTTGCCAATTTTGATACCCGCCAGAATAACCCCTGAACTATGTGACCATTTAGCGCAAAGCCGGCTGAAGACGATTCTCGTTAATCACATTAATCATAAAAATGAAATTGATGAACACTTTACACATGCAATGAGTAAGCTCAAACAAGCAGGTGTCACCTTACTCAATCAAACTGTACTTCTCAGAGGGGTTAACGACAACCCACAAGCACTTATCGAACTCAGTGAGGCGCTATTTGATAGTGATGTACTGCCTTACTATCTGCACTTACTGGACAAAGTTGAGGGAGCAAGTCACTTTGATGTCGCTGAAGAGGAAGCGATTGCACTGGTGGGCAATATACTGGAAACACTGCCAGGTTTCTTAGTACCAACTTTAGTGAGAGAAATCGGCGGCAAACCAAGTAAGACGCCGATTGATTTGCGTTTAAGTAAAACTTAAATGCAAAACATCAACGCTTACTAAGCATAAACGTTGATGTTATTGCCCAAAGACGCTGTCACTGATTTTGCGGGGGTCTGCGCTGCGGCAGCGCTCCCTGCAGATTCAATTAGCGCTAGGGCGGCTCGTCCATCTGCTTGCTGTTGCTTTTTAGCCAAAGAAGCGCTGTATACTTCGCCACTTGGCCCAGCCCCAGACATAGCAGGAAGGTTACTTCCAGAAATATTCATAGGCAATTACCTGACAAGTTTGATGGATCCAAGTAAAATATCGACCGATTCACACCAGACTTTAGGAAAAATATGCAAGCTATCATCGATAAGCTCAACGAAAACTTAAAAGTTGTTTACCGTCAAGCACTTGATGCTGATAAAAAATTAGATGAACTGCAGCAACAAGGTCATGGAAAATTCACCGCACTGTTTACCAAAGATGCCGGCTTTGGGTTTGAAGCCAAACGCTTTAAACCTTACGTGTTAGATGTAGCAGCAGATGTAGATGAGCTGAGTAAATCAGAACAGTTGGATGAAGAACGACTAAAAAGAGCAGTCTTCAAAATACAGCAACTGCTTCAATTACTTTCGACTTTCAAATAAAAAAGAGCGCCTTAGCGCTCTTTTTTATCCTAAATTTTAGGGGCTATTTCGTCTTTGTACCAATCACTCAGTAATCGTTTGTCGTAGTAAAACTCTGAATCTCGACCGATTTTCAACTTGTCCATAAAGCCTAAGTCTTTTAACACTTTCGACTTAGCCTCTGTCACAACTTTACCGGTATTATCAGTCACGCTATATGACATTTTTAAACGCGGAAAATAAATCGGCTTTATAATCCGAATATCATTCATGTTAAACCGAACATCTCCTGCTAAATCCACGTCTTCAAATGTTACTGACATGGTATAGCCTGCAGGCAGATCAGCAGCTAACTTATTTAAATGTTGTTCAAATTTTTTAGCAATACGTTTGTGGTATCCGCCTCGAGTTTCGTTTGCAGGGAAAACATCACGATACTCTTTAAAATCTAACCAAGTTACATTTACTTCACCAGCACTTGCCGTCATTGGAAGGAACATCGCTGCAATCACATATTTGATATATTTCATAATAAACTCCTCTCGTTGGCCTGTATGCTCATAATCTGCTCATTTCGCTGAACGAAAACTTAAGGGTTACATCCCTTTACAGGCTTTTACTCGTGATCACTTTATCACCATCAAGAGCGCCAATCAGGCGCTCTTTTGCTCCTTTATTCGATAAAATAACGCATATAAAACAGGCACTACGCCTAGGGTTAACAAGGTTGAGAACAACAAGCCCCCCATGATCCCCAGTGCCATTGGCTCCCACATTTCACCACCGCCTAAATACAATGGAATAAGACCAAAGACAGTTGTTGCCGTGGTCAGTAATATTGGCCTCATACGTTGCTGAGCAGCCATCACAATCGCCTCTACAGGGTTTTCTGGTATATTGTTAAGTTCAATCTTAATCCGCTCTAGCAACACAATGGCATTGTTTATCACAATTCCAGCTAATGAAATAATGCCTAACAAGGTCATAAAACCAAAAAATGATTGCCCTACTAGTAGACCGAGAATGACACCAATAAATCCCAACGGAATCGTAGTCAGTACGATAATAGATTTACGGATAGAGTTAAATTGACCAATGAGTAAGATAACAATAATAAACACCGCAATAGGCATTTTATCTGCTATCGATTGATTCGCTTTGCCTGAAGATTCCGCCTCACCACCCAATTCGTAGGAATATCCAAACGGCCAGTTTTTCTTTTGCTCTTCAAGCCAAGGGACGAGCGCATCAAAGCCTTCATCAGCAGTTATTCCGTCTAGCTGTGCGCCCACGGCGACTGATTTCAATCTATCACGTCTCAATATTTGCGCACTTTCCCAAACGATTTCGATATCAGCCACTTGCTTCAATGGCACTGACGCGCCTGTTGCTTGTGAGTAAACCATCATTGCTTCTAGTTTTCCGATATCATCTCTATCTGCTGCAACAGATCGTAATGTTACTGGAATGAGCTCATTTCCTTCGCGATATTGAGTTAGCTCCAACCCACTAAAGCCAGTTTGTAACGAGCTTGCAATATCCTTGCTGGAAACACCAACTCGCCTTGCACGCGTTTGATTAATTTTGATTTGCACTTTCTTACTTGGCAGCCCCCAGTCATCACTCACTGCTTTAAGGCCAGTAGTCGTTTGCATTTTCAGTTTTAACGCATCAACAATGCCCATCAAAGTGTCTTTATCATCACCTGAAAGTCTAATCTCAACAGGGTTTGCAATTGGAGCTC
Organism: Pseudoalteromonas luteoviolacea DSM 6061; assembly: GCF_001625655.1. Taxonomy (GTDB): domain Bacteria; phylum Pseudomonadota; class Gammaproteobacteria; order Enterobacterales; family Alteromonadaceae; genus Pseudoalteromonas; species Pseudoalteromonas luteoviolacea. Next base: position 17,332 of record NZ_AUYB01000001.1, read on the forward strand.
CATTCTCTATCTTTCTCTGTTTTATTAACAGGTCAGGGTGTCGACTCAATGCATATTGTTCAATATCAATCATCAAGTCATCAATTAAGTGATAGGAGGTCGTGCTGACTACCATCAATGCATAATTAGCACTAGTAGGCTCAGGACTGTGTGTTAACAAGAACCTCGGCCCGCCATTTCCAACATAGCTTACCCATTCGGTAACGCCCTCAGAACGCTCGTTTGATACCTGTAGTTCTCGATGTAAAAAGCCTTCAATGTCTTTCACCATCGCTTCAGTGGTTTGTAATCGTGTGCCGATTGGTAGCTCCAGTTCAACTTTGAAGTAATCACGATCAGATGGCGGAAAGAACACCTTTGGAATATATTGCATTCCCTGTAGCGCTACAAAAAATGCCCCGATACAAGCTAGGATAGTCATCCAGCGGTAACGGATCATCACTGTTAGCAGCTGCTTGTAACCAAGGTAGATCCCTGAATTGTAATCTGCCGCTTGAGACTTAACGCGGGTAAAATACACGCAAAGCATTGGAATCATGGTCATGGCTAGTAACCAAGAACAAAGCAATGTGATTGTTACGACTTTAAACAGTGATGCCGTATATTCGCCTGTCGATGATTCAGCTAAGAAAATCGGTAAGAACGCAGCGCCAGTGGTTAGTGAAGAAACTAATAAAGGAACTTTAAGCTCATCAGCTGAGTCAACCGCAGCATCAATCGCAGCTTTGCCCCTCTCCATCTGCACCATAATATTCTCAGACATTACAATGCCGTTATCCACTAGCATGCCTAGGGCAATGATCAGTGCCGCTAAGGATATTTGGTCAATACTAATATCAAAGAATGACATCACTAAAATACCAAATACCATACTCATAGGAATTAAACTAGCAACGATTAGCCCAGTACGTAGGCCTAAAGTAAATAGCATTACCAAAGTTACAACTAATACTGCCTGCAATAAGTTCGAGACAAAATCACTCACTTTTTGCTCGACTTCTCTTGGCAAAAACGACAAGAGCTTAAATTCGACCCCAATTGGATAAACGCTTTCAAGGTAATTGAGTGTCTCTAGAACTTGTTCTCCTAGCGCAATATTGTTGCCACCTAGACGCATAGAAATGGCCAGTGTCAGCCCCTCTTGTTGTCCAACTCGAACTTTAGATTTTGCTGGATCCACATAGTCTCTGTAAACAACAGCGATATCTGATAGGAGTAGCACTTGCTCACTGCCAGGCACATTTATGATGGTGTTGGCAATATCTTCTACAGACTCAAAATTACCACTTGGTTCAAGTGCGAGAGTCTCATCATTGATGTAAATAGAGCCGCCTGGATTTACGATATTACGTGCCGCAAGTTGCTCTTTTAGCTGACTTGGAGAGATCCCTAAAGCACCAAGGCGCGCATTTTCAAATTCAATAAATACTCTTTGCTCTTGATTTCCATATATTTCGACTTTTGCTGCTTCAGGTAGGCGCAGTAAGGTATCCCGAACTTGCTCCGCAACGTCTTCCATCTCTCGGTAACTATAGCCCTCAGCCGTGAGACCAATCACTATACCGAATACATCACCAAATTCATCATTGACGATAGGCGTTTGTGCATCACTTGGAAGATCTTGTTCTATGCTTTGGATTTTCCGCCTTAAGTTGTCCCAAATAGGTCGCATCTCTTTGTAGCTTTCTTTGATATTAACACTAACAATTGAAACGCCTGTTTTCGATGTACTGGTTACAAAGTCTAATTCTGGGATCTGTTGAACCACTTTCTCGATTTGGTCGGTGACCAGCTCTTCTACCCGCTGCGGACTAGCTCCAGGAAAATAGGTCACGACCTGTGCTGTACGAATGATAAAACCCGGATCATAGTCTTTTGGCATTTTGTCAAAAGAGGCAATACCAAAAAACAGTAAAGCCGCGATTAAAACCCATGTGGTACGGTTATTTTCTAATGCTAATCTGGTGATATTCACTGTGCCCCCTTGTTAAACTTCACAAGTTGGCCCTCACTCACCTTACTCATTCCAGCGGTAACGATGTAATCACCTTCGCTCACACCACTTAAAACCGGAAACCCAAGAGTTGACACCTCGCCAATTACCACAGGCTTTTTAGAAATCTCACCTTTACCATCACCTACAGATGAAACGGTCCAAACATAATTTCCCGAGGCGTCTTTCAAGACAGTATTGATCGGTAAGTAGAGTCCACTCTTATTTACATCGGCGCCTTTGGCAAGTACCTTCGCCGTCATGCCAGGTAGGATATTGTAGTTTTCTGGACGAGTCATACTTAGCGTCACTTCATATGCTTTAGTCACTTCATCGGCTTGTGTGCTCACCTCAACAAAGTCTAAAGGAAATGTTTTGTCAGGGATCCCAGAAAACTCAGCAATAATGTGTTTTGGAGCGTCCTTTGATACTTTGATCATAAGGCTTTCTGGCACATTCACTTTCAATGTAATGTGCTTTATATCTTGAAGTGTCGCAATCACTTGTTTCGCTTGTACTTCCTCGAAACGCTCGATATAAGTTCTCGCTACAACACCTGAAAAGGATGCCTTTAATTTTGTGTATGATAGATTATTTTGCGCATTAGCTAATTTACTTTTTGCACTAGTGAAATGCGATTGCAACTGATCATAGTCCGACTGCGAAATGGTACCTGATTTAATCAACTGCTTAGCGCGACCAAAATCAGCTTGGGCTTTATTATAGTTTGCCTGAGCCTCATCTAAAGAAAGTTGGTAATCTGTCGCATCCAATTTAGCAATGATATCTCCAACTTCTACTTCCTCACCTTGCTTCACAAGCAATTCAGTCACTTCACCAGGCACTTTAAAAGACAAATCTGCGGAGGAAGCTGCATCAACAACAGCTGGAAATTCAACCATTGGCCCATCAACTTGCGATGACAAAATTAGCGTTCTAACAGGACGTAATTGTTCAGACTCTTTTTGATCTATTTGCGGTTCAGAGCAACCAGCTAAAATGGCGCAGAAAACCGCTGTCAAACCAAATGACCTAATTCTTATTGTTTGCATGAATGCTCCTTAGTTATGTCCTGAGTTACGATGCTTGACCATTGCCGTAACAAAGTTATTTACCCAAATATCTAGAATTTCTTTAACCGCTTTGACATTTTCAGTGCCATCGGCTTTAACTAGTGTGTCTAACTCTTTATGTGCAGTCATCATCACCATAGGCTCTTTTTCACTACCCACATAGAAAACAGACTCAAGAGACACATGAGTTAGCGCTTCAGTTTGCTCAGTTGCTGCTAAGTAAGCAGACTTACCTGCGTTGTAAACCAATCGAATCGGAACGAAGTCTCTAACCCCCAACTCAATTGGTTCAAATTCTACATCTGTAAACGCGCCTTTAATCGTTAATACTGTATCATCCAATTGAGTAGGCTTTTCAGTAACAACTGTGTAGTGCCCGTTCAACTTGTTCACCATTTCTGACTGCATATAGTGACTCAACTTTGCGATATGCTGAGGGTTTACATTAAGGAAATCTGTATCTTTAACATTTACCCACACTTCAAAACGCGGCAAGTATAGCGTCTTGATTTTGGCAAGCGCATCCTTCCCAAACTCTCTACTGACATATAGTTGAGTATCTTGGTATTCATCTGAAGGTTTCAGTACAGTGTAGTCAGGTAAAAACCCTGACTGAGTGTTCCTTCCAGTTGAACTACATGCGGTTATTAGAAAAAGGGTGAACAAAATCAGTAAAGCGCGCAACGAAGTCATTGTCAGCTCCATAATTATTAATATTCCTTTGGTTGTATCACATCGCCAAATATAGCTTTGTTTTCATTTGATATTAAATGTAACTTAAAAGTACATCTCTAACGATTGTTACATACCAAGACGAATAGCTAAGACCTTAGCTAACTTAAATAGTGCAAAATTAATTAAAATTTATAGTTTAACGCTTATAGCATAGCTAACTTACTGAGCTTTGGTCGTATTTACATACTAAAATTAGAAATTTATTGCGAAGTAGACAGGCGTCGATGTACAAAGATTAGGAAAGAGTAAAAGATATAATCAATCGAAGCGTAATTGGACCTTTTGATGGTCCAATTATCATGGTGTTTATTGCTAATATTCAGAGGCTACAAATTCCCTCTGATCACACCTACTGCAAGCCCTTCAATATTGAATGCTTCCTGCTCTAAATCTACCTCGATCGGGGAAAAATCCTCATTCTCAGCATGCAAAAATACTTTCCTGCCGACTTTTTCAAAGCGCTTCACAGTAACATCTTCTTCCACTCTAGCTACAACCACTTGTCCATTATTTGCAACTTGAGTCCTGTGCACTGCAAGTAGATCGCCGTCCATAATCCCAATGTTCTTCATGCTCATTCCGTTAACGCGTAATAGGTAATCAGCATTGGGTTGAAACATACTTGGGTCGACTTTACAGTGATTTTCAATATGCTCTTGAGCGAGGATTGGCTCACCAGCTGCTACGCGGCCAACCAATGGCAAGCCTAATTGCTCAGGCTCATCTTCTTCAACTAAACGAATGCCACGACTGGCACCAGGTACCATTTCAATCACGCCTTTTTTTGCCAGTGCTTTTAAATGTTCTTCAGCTGCGTTCGCACTGCGAAATCCAAGAGCATCGGCAATTTCTGCACGAGTAGGAGGCATGCCTGTATCTTTGATAAATACCTTTATAAGTTCAAATACTTGTTCTTGTCGTTTAGTTAAGGGTCGCATATAACTGGTTTTCCATACAGTACATTTACTGTGAGTATATACAGTTCAATCAAAAGCGCAATGATCTTCTTAACATTTTGTGAAACCAAGCATTATTCCATCACAGCAAGGGTGCAAAAGGCTACTGACTGCGAACGCAGTGAGTGCGCTTCTTTTGCGCAAGGGTGACGAATGACCGAAACAAAGTTTCGCAGCATGAGGAAGTGAGCGCATGGATGCGCGATGGGACCCTGCTTCAGGGATGAATTAAGTGCAAAAGGTTAGCGACTGCGAACAAAGTGAGCACGCTTCT
>NZ_AUYB01000002.1 GCF_001625655.1 Pseudoalteromonas luteoviolacea DSM 6061
AAACTAAGCTAATCTTGATTTACGGCAATGCCAAATACTACTTGCAGCTAGTACATAACAAAGTTAGTATATAACAAATTTGTTATGTACTAACTTTTGATGAGGGCATTGCAGTGAAAGTTCTGTTTTTATGTACTGAAAACTCAGCCAGATCTCTAATGGCAGAGGTGCTTTTAAAACACCATGGTAAAGGGGCATATGAAGTATATAGCGCAGGCACAAAGCCAACTGGTGCTGACTCGCGCACATTAGCAGCGTTGGAGCACTTTGGTCTCCCTACCGAAGGGCTTAATTCTCAACACATAGATGACTTTGCTAATATGCACTTTGATTACGTGATTACTTTATGTAGCAGCGCTACAAAAGAGTGTGAAGGCAGAGTCAACGGCGTCAACTGTTTAGCATGGGATATCAAAGAACCAAAGTCCCGCTCCGGTGACAACCCATTTGAAAAAACTCTCCAAGAGATCAATGAAAAAATACAAACCTTATTATTGGAGCGTACAACTCAACCACCAATAGCGATTGACCCAACAGCATTCTTTAAAGCACTGGCTGATGAGACCAGATTAAAAACCTTACTAATTATTGCTGTTGAAAAGGAAGCTTGTGTTTGTGAACTGATGACCGCATTAGATGAACCAAGCCAGCCTAAAGTGTCTCGCCATTTAGCTCAGTTAAGAAAAGCCGGTATTTTGTCAGATAGAAAGTATCATCAATGGGTCTTTTATTCTCTCAATCCAACCTTACCAGAGTGGATGAAGCACACGATTACTTCAACAGTTATAAATGAGCCAAGTTTTATCGAGCAACAACTTGCACGCTTAAATGCGATGGGCGATCGCCCTACTCGTTTTTCTAATCTATGTAGCTAAGAGGCTGTAAATGGGCATTTTTGAGCGTTATTTGTCTGTATGGGTTGCTGCAAGTATTGCAGTCGGAGTGGGACTTGGCCTTATATTCCCACCTTTATTTGAATTAATAGCTTCAATCACCGTTGCAAATGTAAATTTGGTTGTCGCACTTTTTATCTGGGTCATGATTTACCCAATGATGGTGCAAATCGATTTCTCAACGATAAAAGAGGTGGGCAAAAACCCGCAAGGGCTGCTTCTAACCATTATCATAAACTGGCTTATTAAACCTTTCTCAATGGCGGCATTGGGCTGGTTGTTTTTTGAGGGAATATTTGCCAGTTACGTGTCACCTGAAAGCGCGCAAGAGTATATTGCAGGGATGATTCTATTAGGTGTCGCGCCTTGTACAGCGATGGTATTTGTATGGTCTCAGCTCACCAAGGGTGATGCAAATTACACACTAATACAAGTGTCAGTAAATGATGTAATCATGATCTTCGCATTTGCCCCTATTGCTGGGCTGCTACTTGGTGTGTCTGATATTCACGTACCTTGGAATACCTTATTTATCTCCGTGGTTTTATATGTACTATTGCCTTTAATGGCCGGTATTGTTACCAGAAAAAAGCTCAACAATTCAGGTAAGCAAGACGACGCCATCAACACATTACTCGCAAAGCTTAAACCTTTTTCAGTCATAGGTTTGCTTGCAACCGTCGCTTTGCTGTTTGGCTTTCAAGCCAACACGATCATTTCGCAACCTTTCAATATCGTGCTTATTGCCATTCCTTTAATTTTGCAAACTTATGGCATTTTTTTCATCGCTTATTTTGCAGCGTTAAAACTCAAGCTTAAACACAATATTGCAGCTCCAGCTTGTTTAATCGGCACATCAAATTTCTTTGAGCTGGCTGTAGCAGTGGCCATTTCTCTATTTGGTTTACATTCAGGCGCTGCACTGGCAACTGTCGTGGGTGTGCTCGTTGAGGTACCTGTCATGTTATCGCTGGTTGCTATTGTCAACAAAACCAAACATTGGTTTAACTCATAACTTGAACTCGAGACTATTATGCAAAAACACCCTTTTGACACTCTTACACTCAAAAATGGCCCAACGTTTATATTTACACCGTGCCCTGGCACAAAAGATGTGGCGCTCGATGCTTCGGTCGGTCAATTAAAAGACGCCGGTGCACAAGCCATTGTGACATTAATGTACGATGCTGAAATGCAAAAGAACAATGCTGAGGGCATACCAGAGGCATGTCAAAACTTAGGTCTCAAATGGTTTCAATTACCGCTTCCTGATGATGCTGAACCAAACCAAGACTTTACCCATGCATTTAATGCCAGTAAAAATGCACTGATGTCCATATTAGAAAACCGAGGCACCATTGCGGTTCATTGTAAAGGTGGTTCGGGTAGAACTGGGCTAGTTATTGGCTTGCTGATGAAACAGCTCGGTTACAGCAAAAACAACATTATTGAGCAAGTCCAACAAGTTAGACCCAAGGCTTTAAAGCACCCTGTGCAGCTTTCATTTTTCAATGAGTTTTAATTTGCTTCACAATGGGTACTCAGTGTCTGTACCCATTGTAATAGCTCTGTCGCCTTTTTATTCTAATTTGGCGATTTCGGTTTGGAGAAATTCAACAAAGTGTTTGATCTTGGCAGGCAAATGCTTACGGCCGGCATAAAATGCATTTAAAACCAAATCCTCAGGCTCTTGATCTAGCGTGACTTTAACCAGCTGGCCTGACTCAAGTTCTGATTCACAGGCATGTAAGGGAAGCAAGGCAAAGCCAATCCCTTTTATCGCAGCGGCTTTTGCCATGTGTCCACTATTAACTTTAAACCGGGATTGAACATTTAACTGAATATTATTTTTAAATCGCCACGGTTTCCCTTGCAGGACTGAATGGGTCGTAATACAGGGTTTCTTGAGTATTTCGCTTAATGTCAATTGAGGTTCATCACTGCCCAACAGCTGCGGTGAAACCACCACGCAACTTCTCCACCGTAGCAATTCTTTTGCAACCCACCCCGAGTCTTGTAGCTTGCCACGACTAAAGCTGATTACAACGTCAATTCCATCCACTAAGCCTTCTTTTGGATTTAGCTGGGTATCACAGCTTAGTTGTATTTGAGGATGGAGCGCCGCAAATTCAGCAACGATCCCAGCCATAAAAGGCAGATCTGGCATAACAACACTTAAATGGCCTTTTACAGTATCGCTGCCAAAAGATGCTTCAATTAGGGCCCCCTCTATGGCCACAAGATTTGGAGTAAGAGATTCATATAGCATCGTGCCAGCAACCGTTGGGTGCATTTTACGAGTAGTTCTCTGTAGTAAGCGCACATTTAAGTGCGCTTCTAGTAAAGCGACATGACGACTTACATTAGAGCTAGGAACATGAAGCTTCTCGGCTGCCAGTTTAAAACTCAGACTCTCATATACAGCTTTAAAGCTCATTAGCCATTTTATCTCTAAACCTTCCAGCACTTAACTCTCTCATAAAATGGGATTATTAAAATCAAAATAACAGATTTATCCCAATATTGGCATTTGGAATACTCTAAAAAACAAAAAAGGACACTATTATGAGTAAAAATATTGCAGTTATAGGTGCAGGCGTGGCTGGTCTGGCCTTTGCCATTTTGGCGACGCAACGAGGTCATCAAGTCAAGATATTCGAGCGAAACAATAACATTTCTACTTTGGGTGCAGGTGTCACGCTTTGGCCAAATGCTATGTTTGTCTTGGATCAGATGGGGCTATTAGAGGAGGTCCAAAGTGCCGGTGGATTACCACAGGCTATATCCCAATTTGATAAATATAACCACTCCAGAGTTATTCTTAACATTGATGAGCTGAATAAGGCATGCGGCTACCCAAGTGTGGCTATTTTGCGCCAAAAATTAATGTGCATCTTGTATCAACGCGCTACAAGTTTAGATATTAAAGTACATTTTGGACACAATATTGAGATAACAAAAACCAACCAATTAATGGCTCAGTATGACCTTGTTGTAGGTGCCGACGGGCGAATGCACTCAGCAACTCGCCGCGCTCTGTTTGGCCAAAGCGTAATGCCTCAATATCAAGGGTTTATCAACATCATCGGTGTGAGTCAGGTGGATAATTTGGCAAGTGCTGACATACGGGAATATCGCGGTGAAAGACAGCGGTTTGGTATTGTTCCACTAAAATCTAACCTCTGCTATTGGGCTGCCGCATGGCGCGAATCGCAAAGCTGTATGGGAAGCAATCGTCATTGGCAAGATGAGCTATGTTTACGGTTTGATACTTGGCCCAATGAGATTCGCCAAGCCATTCAGAATCGACAATCACTTGATGTAAAACCTATTTTTGTTCACGATCTTGACCCTTTGCCTCACTGGCATTCTGATAACCTCTTACTGTTAGGGGATGCGGCCCATGCACCTTTACCTACCTCAGGTCAAGGCGCTTGCCAAGCGCTAGAAGATGCTTGGCATTTGGCGACAACCTTAGATCTCCAGTTACCATTAGAGAAAATATTAGACGGGTTTTATCAGAAACGAATAGCAAAAACGACAGCTGCGCAAGTGGCTGGAAGGCATATAGCCGCTCAAGTGTTTGCTGATGAATATGAAACTTTTCCAACCCCACCTATGCCAGATATAAAACAACTCAGTGAGTTTTGGATGCAAGGCTTAACCTCTCCTCCTCAGTAAATCCTGCATCAAGCGCTATGGCGATATCGCTGCGTATTCTCATTGAATTTTTATTTGGGCTTTTGTTTAGTATTTAAACTAAAGTAGTGTATATCAATATACTTTAAATCATATTTATCAATAAGAAATCAGATATGGAAATATTTTCAGTTATCATCGCCGTTTCTCTCACGATGTTTTTATTTTCGTCACTAAGCTCAATGTTGGTTGAGCTGATAAACCGCAAATTGAACACCCGCAGCAAGCAATTAAACGACATGCTGCACACCTTTTATACTGAAGAATTAAAACCTTATACTACAAGCGATGAACCAGCTGATGCCGCTGACAAATTTGTACGGCATGTAGACAAAAAAGACAGTAAAGAGCGCATCACGACAAATGAATTTATGCGCAGCCTCGCTAAAACGGATACCGGTTATCAAATTTTTGAAAGTATAGAAAACAACGCTCAGTATTTTATTGAAGATATTGCCTACAGGTTTGAAGAAATTGGTGAACGATACAGCGAGTATTACCGACTTCACGCTAGAAAAGTGAACATTTTGGTCTCTGTTTTTCTTGCATTCGCTATGAACATCAACCTAATCACAATCGTACATTCTCTGCAATATAACAACGATGCAAGCAAGGCATTAGTGGAAAAAGCCGCAACCTTAGTTCATGCGCAACCTAACGCTCCCTCATCAACAGAATTACAATCCGTATTGACCGAAATAAACAGTTTGAACATACCTTATGGATGGCCGAAACAACCATTTATCAATAATGATGCTATGCCACTTGATATCGGGGCCTATGCATTGGCATTTCGAGACTCCATAGCAATGGGTATCGACCAATTTGGCTTGGGGTGGTTAATTTGGATAGTTACCACACTCATTACCGGCATGTTGATTGGGCTAGGCTCTCCCTTTTGGTTTGATGTATTGAAACGCTTATTCGTTTTCAATCGCTTCGCTAACGTTATGTTCTCAGCGACTAAAAACCCCACAAATGACGTACCATCTGAACCTGTGGTCCAACCTTGGGATGCTTTTAAACAAGGTATTCAAGCACGCCGAGTTGAGCAAAAGTTATTGGAAAAAATACAAGGTGATAGTTCAGACAACACACAGTCTAAAAACGACTAGATAGCCTAAGCTAGCGTTCTAGTTCGGCACAATCAAAAACCTCTTAGAGCCTCAATTACTTGGAGGCTCTAAGAGGTTTAATTGCATCGTTAAACAACAGGGGAGCACGGATTTATGCATTTATGAACGCAGTATTTTGCTTTTTCGTGCACGATCCGCCACTCTACTTTTACTCATTTGCATCAGCTCTTTGATCATAACTTTGACACACATTTGCTGTTCAGACGCTAATTCGGTGGGTTGCTCTGAATAAGTTTTTGTAGTGCAGCAGCATTAAGGGTTTTTACTGCTGCGACTTGAGACCCCCTATTAAGCACTTTTTGTAAAGACGAGCCATCTCGTTTTACTTTGTATATATCAAAGGATCCTTGTGAATTTTCAGATGCAAAAAATATTTGGTTGCCATCTGCTGACCAAGTTGCATCCCAGTCCTCAACTTGATTAAACGTTAATCGCTTTTGATTTTTGCCATTAATGTCCATGATATACACCTCTTGGTTGCCATCCCTATTCGATAAGTAAACTATGTGATTTCCATCTGGTGAAAGGCGTGGAGCACGATTATCCGTTGCGTCATTGGTCAGCTTAACCATGTTGCTGCCATCAATATTTGCAATGCTTATTTGGCTTGGGCTGGTATGAGAGTGAAACAGCACTCTGTCGTTGTCTATAAAGCTTGCACCTCCACCTTGCAGCCCACTAATTTTACGCTGTTCACTGCCATCTGCATTCATTAACCAAATCTGGCTTTGCCACTTCCCATTGGGGTTTTTATACTCCCTAGTAAATAAAATAGTTCTGCCATCAAGTGACCAAGCTGGCGCACTATCCCACTTGTTTTTTGTATGGGTCAGACGCTTCAGATTAGAACCATCTATAGCAACGGAGTGGATCGACCAAGTTTTAAACTTGTCATACTTTCCATAAAAAGCAACTAATTTACCATCTGGAGATACCGCTGGGTAACCATCTGAATCCGTGGCGTCGATAACTTTTAAGCGCCGCACTCCGTGTTCATCACTTAGGTAAATTGAACGTTTTGTAGATTCTAAAGAAGAGTAAATTAATTTATATGAAGCATGCTCATCGCTTTGCGTAGCATGACAACCCAAAATCTGCGTGCCTGCTACAACAGCTATTGTAGATGCAAGCGACAACTTTAATAGACGTGAATTCATACATTTCCTTTAAGTGCAGAAAAAAGCTGCACTCTCTTAACTGATAATCTAATTTCCAGTTAAGTTATGCTCTTCGCGATTGCAGATCCTGACGTATGTATGACTTATCTTTGATTTTATACTTACCAATAGATAAGCAATAAATTCATGTATTTAAATAGAAACAAAAACTTATACCACTCAAAACAGGCTTGTGATGATTAAGTGGCTTAGTTACCAATCGCTTTGTTAACCACAGCAAGGATCTCTTGCTTGGTTGACGGTTTCAAAATATAGCCATCTAGCCCATGTTCAGCCCACTTTTTCACAAGCTGCTTATTCTTATTGCCTGTCAGTGCCACAACAGGAGTTTTAATGTTTTTACCCACATTTCGAATATGCTTAGTGGTATTTAAACCGTCTAAATTAGGCAAAAAGAGATCCATCACAATTAAGTCATATTGCGTCAATTTTATTTTTTTGATTGCTGCTAAGCCATCATCTACTTGCTCTATTTCATAACCAACATTACTCAATACGTCACTGATCATTTCTCGGTAAATATGATTATCCTCTACCAGTAAGATCGACTGTGTACTTTCTGGCTCTTCTAAAAACCCATTACTCAGACCGGTGCCTTGAAGCTCAGACGCCTGCTTGTCTTTTATTGGCTGCTGCAGTTGCTGCATTAGCAAGTTATTTAAATCTTTTGATTGTTTGAGACCATCGACTAGACCAAGCAATTTACTTGAAAGCGACTCCTCCAGCGCACTTAAGAGCGGTTGAATATGTGTTTCATTTAGTTCAGAGAGCAATTCTTTATGCATACTATCTGGCAGTTTGTTTAGAATATCTTGATTGATGCTGTTAACTTCTTCTCGGCTCTTATTAATCTCTTCAACAACAGAGGCTTTATAGCTCAGCCCCATTTCTATCAGCGAGTTAAGCTCCTCACTCTGGTTCTGAATGATATTGTCTAAAGATTCAATGTAGGTATCTGAGTCTGTAAATTGTTTGAGCCCTTCATAAACAATGAGCTGCAAACGAAACTTCTCATACAAGGGCTGATAAACAAAGTAACTATCAAATAGATTCTTTAAACAGCACTTAAAAGCTAACCCTGATTCCTTGTTGCTACACAACAAAACACTATAGTGATTTTTAACTAAGCGTTTCTCTTTAATCAGCATGTTGTACAAACAAATGCTTTTTTTCACGTCAGATAATGCAAATAAAATCACTTTTGGTGCCATTTGCTCAATGTCATCAAGTGCGGTTTTCTTTACCACCAAGCATCTAAAGTCATTAGTTTGTTCCGAAATAAGCTGCGCAACACCTTGAATATCATCTTCCCTGTTGGCCAGCACCAAAACTGCTGGATGACGCTTTGCAATACGATTATTACTCACCATTGGTTAGCTCCTTTTTAATTGCAATAAACTCACTATTCAACTTGATAATAACTTGTTTAATGGCAGCTTTATTTTTCGCTAAACTGTAGTGCTCTATAGTTTCTAAAAAGTAGGCACTGCGCTCAGCACCGACGGCTCTGGCAGATGTTTTGAGAAAGTGGGCTTGGCTTTTTAGTTCACCAAAATCGTTGATATTGAATGATTTAACGATAGTTTTTAACACGCTTGCGGCCTGTGCTAAAAACTCTGAGTGAAACTTTTTTATCTTGTCTGGTTCATCACCCACTAAGTCAATGATAGTACTGCGATTTAGCGTTTTTAATTCATCAGGTTGAGTATTCATACCAACGCTCCATGATCTGCTTTATATCGGTCAGTCTTACTGGTTTGCACAAGAAATCATTCATCCCAATGGATGTGCACATATCCTTCTCTCCCTGCATCACAGCGCCCGTGACAGCAATAATAGGCACTGGTGATTGCTCATTCTTCGCTTCTTCGGTTCGGATCTGCTTGGTCATCTCATATCCGTCTACCTCTGGCATATGGCAATCTGTCAGAATGAGCTTGTAATTGTGGCTATACCAAAAGTTAAATCCTTCCGCGCCATTACTAGCAACATCACAGTAAAAACCAAGTTTTTCAAGCTGGCTTTTGATCAGTTTTTGATTAAATGGATTATCTTCAACGAGTAAGATATCGTGTGTACATGACACAGCCTCAATGCTGCTTTCTTGTTCTTCACTGTCAAAGGCGAAGTCATCGATGCTAAGCATCTCTTGCTGCTGTGCTTGGATTTGCGTGTAAAACTGATGAGCTGTGATTGGTTGGTTTGCATACACCGCAAACTGGGGCAAAGACAAAGTGAACTGGCTGTGTATACCGCCATCAGTGTATATAACTAAGTTGGGAAGCTGCTCTATCTCGGTTAAATATTGAGACATCAATTCCAACTCGCTAGATAGGACCAGGTTCAATTTGGTATTTGAATTATGCCAATTGCTGTGGTGTTCAATATGCACTACCTCAGTGACGTCATAAAGGGACTTTGCCAAATTCAGGATATGTTGATTGTCATGAGAAAGCGCTGCGACTACATAGCAAGTAAGTGGGGCCTTAGGTGGTGCTTCACGTTCACTAATATCTACCCAAAATGGCGCTTTTATCGTAAATTTACTCCCCTTGTGAAGCTCACTCTCAACAATAATCTGCCCCCCCATCATATCAATGAGTTTTCCACAAATTGATAACCCTAAACCTGTGCCACCAAATTTACGTGTCGTTGACTTCTCAGCTTGCGTGAAAGGAGTGAAAAGCTTATTAACGGTTTCTGGACTCATACCTACGCCGGTATCCGCAATACTGATGATAATTTCGCTTTGATAGATATTCAGTCTTTTATATTGAGCTGTGAGGGTGATTTCTTTTTGTTTGATACCATCGGTGTTTGTGAACTTAATCGCATTGCCAAGTATGTTTAATAAGATTTGCCTGAAGCGATTTTCATCACCTTTTAAAGGGGCTAGCATAGCTAATTGCTCATACACTTTGATACCAATACCTTTCTCTTTTGCAGAAGCACTAAACGTGCAAACTACATCAGATATCAAAGCTGGCAAGTCAAATTCAACTGTTTCTAATTCTAATTTACCCGCTTCTATTTTGTTCAAATCGAGTAAATCATTCAAAATCGTTATCAAATGATTCGCTGAAGTCGAAGCGGTATAAACCAAATCTTTTGACTCATTAGACAGCGTACAATGAGCCAACAAATCTAGTGCTCCAATAATCCCATTGAGCGGCGTTCTCAACTCGTGGCTGATCATTGACAAAAATTCTGATTTGATTTTATTTGCACGTTCCGCTTTTTGAAGGGTGTTATGTAATTCAGCGGTGCGGTCGTTCACTCTAGACTCGAGCTCGGTATTAAGCTCCTTTAGCGCCTGCTGAGCCTGATGAATTTCAGTTTGATTAATACAAACACCATCAATTCTGCAGTGTTCCCCTTTGTAGTTCTCACCAACTCGGCCCTGTGCAAACACGTAGATTACCTCACCATTTTTTAGCACACTACGGTAATGTTGTTTGAACTCGACGCCAGTTTTGAGGCTCTCATCCAGTGCAGCCAGCACCTTGGGCCTATCTTCGGGGTGCAATAGTTCAACCCACTTGTTTAAATCACCAATGTCTTTTGGATCTAACCCAAACATACTGTTAGCCAGCATGTCCCATTTCCAGCGCCATAACTTGCCGGACTTAGTGGCTCTCCAAGTTCCTATTTTCCCAGCTTCAATGGCCAGTTGTTTACTTTCATCTGCATCATTCAGTGCAATTACGGTGTTTTTTTCTAATGTGCAATCTTGCAGTGTGCCGTTGATCCATTGAGATGTTTCGCACTGGGCTTTGCTACCTTTGAGCGAAAACCAACGCTTTTGCCCACTGCTTCTCAGCCTAAATTCAAACTGTAGTGGCACTCCAAATTGCACATGGTTTTCAAAAAACAGAGGAAACAATGCGCGATCATCTTTATGCACCAAACATAGAAGTTTGCGCCAAGTAATTTTGGCAACCCCTTCTACACCTGCAAACTGTTTTGAGAGATCAGATAAATACACATATTTTGAGTCTACGTTGTAGCGCCAAAGGCCAATGTTTGCACTGTCTATAGCGTCAGCTAAAAAACTGCCTTCATCAAAGATCGTACTACTATGTTGAAGTACAAAAGAATACCCTTCTGGGTTTGAATATTTAACCAGTTTGAAGTACTGAGTTTTGTAGCTGCCGATGGCACTATCTTGGTTATCTAATTGAAAATTAAGGAGAGCTTCAATGGACAAGTTTAAGACATTTTTACAGCCCAATAACTTTGATGCAGCAGGGCTGATAAACTTAATCAATAAGTCCTTGTCGGTCACGAGAAAGGGGATGTTGCCGTCCATACACTTCCTTGCAGCGGTTCACTAGTAGCTAATTTTAACTATAGCAGCTATATGCCAGAAGGCATGGCGCAAGGCACTTACATGAATGAACTTACAGCCCCAAGTTGTGCGTGATGTTAGTCGGCGAATGTAGGAGTGAGTATCAGCTTACCTAGCACCTTTCCACTTTGAATTTGTTCATGTGCTTTTGCTGCCTGTTCAAGTGGCATGGTCGAAAATACGGGTTGAAGTTTACCTTGTGCAAGCAACTCGTAAACATGCGCTAAAGAGTCCATAACAAGGGTAAAGTTACTAAAATAAGTGGCGTAAATCTCTGAATAGCTAATCGTGGGCGCTTTACTGAAATAATTGACGACTTCAGCTTGCATATTGGTTTCACCAACCCCGCCAAGAAAACCAAAAATGACGATATGCCCTAAAGTTGCGAGAACTTCTAAATCTTGCTTTATGGAATCTCCTGCAACAGGGTTAAAAACATAATCAACCCCGTTGCCATCGGTCACTTCTTTGACTTGTTCTACCCAGTCTGTAGTAGAGTTAAATGCGTAGTCAGCACCGAGTTTAAGTGCTTGCGCCATTTTTTCATCTTTTCTATCCAATGCAATAACCTTAATGCCAGCCGCTTTTGCAAGCTGGATCAGTGCAGTTCCAACTCCTCCAGTTGAGGCGTAGACTAGAGCAAATTTCCCTTGTTGAGCTCTGACAACGTTATGCAGCATATGATAAGCAGTAAAGTATGTAACTGGCATCGCTGCGGCTTCTGTCAGATCGGCTTCGTCACTTAAAATGATCAACTTGTCAGCATCAACAGCTGTGTACTGAGCGTACGTAGCAGCGCCAATTGCGCCTAAAAATGCGACTTTCTGACCCAGTTTTAATCCTGACCCATTTGCGTCAATGACGGTGCCGCTCCCCTCCACACCAGATATAAAGGGTAAATCAGGCACCATACCTGGCGGCATATTGCCTTCGCGGATAACGGTATCAATAAAGTTTACCGGTGCAGCGGCTACTTTAATCAAAACTTGCCCACTCTGAAGTGCTGGAGCTTCAACATCTTTATATCGAAGTTGCTCACTACCACCGGTTTGCTCTAATAAAATCGCTTTCATGTTCTTGCTCCCGTGTTTGGACGTTATTCGTGTTGGTATGAACCGTACTTTAGCGAGCCTGAGACGATATAAAAATCAGCAATAATGGACTTATCAATCCCAAAAGTGGGATAATAAAGATTCCTACACTTATTCGAGCAAGATAATGAAGCGTGTACTTGACGACCTAAACCTCTTTTGTAAAGTAGTCGAATTAGGCAGCTTAAAAGCCGCATCTTCTAAAACTGGGGTGCCACATAGTACCGTCAGTAGGCGAATTGAAGCGCTTGAACGTGCGCTCGGTTTAGTGCTACTACAAAGAACCACAAGAGAAATAAAAGTCACGCCACGAGGGAAGGAGTTGTATCTTGATTGTGCACCTCTTTTCAGTAACCTCAATGATTCGATTGCGCTTGCAGAAGATGCAGAGGCAAAATTTAAAGGCACACTGAATGTATCTATGCCCGTGCGAGCTGGCATTGACTTTCTTGGCAGTTGGCTCATCGATTTTGCCACAGAGCATCCAGATTTAAAGCTCAATGTCACGCTTTCAAACACCAATAAAAACCTTTTAAAAGACGATATTGACCTCGCTTTTCGCGTCGGTCCATTGCTTGACTCCTCTGCCGTAGCATTGCATTTATGGGATATTCCTTATTCGGTTTGCGCACACCCAGCATATTTAAAAAAGTATGGCCTAGTGCAAAATACAATTACTATTCAACAGATAGCCTCTTTGCCCTGTGTGATTTCGCATCCTGCCAAGAAGTGGACCTTTTTAGATGCTGCTAATACCGAAGTCACGCTATCCCCACAAGAAAGTCTCGCTGTTGATGATCTTGGGCTTGCACAACATGCAGCCATGACAACGCATTATATGGCAATGCTGCCTAATACCATGGTGACAAATGAACTGGTTACATTAAAAGTGTCTGGGTTGCGCCCTCGTAAGCGAGTGATGTACGCCTACTATTTTGGCAAAAGGCATGTTCAAAGCCAAATAAAGCAACTTGTAAACTACATAAAAGGTAGGTTTGAAGTAGACATGCAGGCCCGATTGTAACGAGCCACATGATTAACCTGTTTATTGTGGTTTTTGTCCTTCAATAGATATGACTGAGGATAAGGGCTGCTGAGGACCAACCTTCTCTGCACCACCAATAATATATAAGGTGTTATTTAAAGTGACCATGCCATGGCCATGTCTAGGTGTTGGCATGTCAGGTAGCGCTTCCCAGCTATCAGTTTGTGGGTCGTAACTCCACACCTGTTTGAATGCCTGTCCTGCTTTCCAGTTATTTTTTGGACCAAACACCTCTCCGCCAGTAACAATTATTTTGCCATTCAATACGCTCGCGGAAAGCCCACCAGCAGCAACGGGTAAGGGTGCTAAAGAAGCCCAGCTGCCCTTTTTACTATCGTATACCTCAACATCTTGTAAATTTGCACTATTTTCACCAGATGTGCGCCCGCCAATCACGTAAATTTTGTCGCCTATTACTGCACTGGCAGCAGAGTTTCTAACAATTTTTGCAGGTTTTGCCTTACGCCAGTATGCATTGTTTACCAAAACAAAATGTGCGTCACTATCGACATTTTTGCCTGTTTTTTTAGAAATGGTTTTACCACCAATTACATGGATATTTTTGCCAACATTAGCATACACTGACTCAGCCAGAGGGATCGGTAATGAAGGGCCTTTTCGCCATTCTCTGAAGGTGCCGTCTAACCTGTACACTGAACGCTGAATCTGCCACGCACTGCCTTTCTCACCAGCAAAGCCACCAATTCCATAAACGTAATGCCGGTTGCTAACCATCCCTAAATGATGCCTAGGCTCTGGTAATGACGGTTTTTTTTGCCACCGTCCAGTCGGTGGATTTAATAGGTACACTGAAGTGCTTGGGCCAAGCCCAAAAAATGATGGAGAGTCTGAGGGAGTAAACCCTCCTCCAACAACAATTCGCTCTTTAAAAACTGCTGGGTAAATCTCCTGCATCGCAATCGGTAACTCAGGAGCTTTATGCCAAGTAACTTTATCGCTTATAACTTGCGCTTCGACAGACTCAATTGATGCAGCCCAAGCGCTGAATAAAACAAAGCTCAAAGCAACCATAGCGGATTTAGCAGTGGGAAAGTGCATTTATGCTCCTTAGTGTTATGCCCAAAGAATGATACAGTCGAAATTGGCAACAAGATCAATCTATAGCCACAAATTAAGACGACCAATCTATGCATTAATCAATAACATACCTTTGACCATAGTGGATAAAAATACGTCCAGCTACTAA
Source organism: Pseudoalteromonas luteoviolacea DSM 6061 (assembly GCF_001625655.1). GTDB lineage: Bacteria > Pseudomonadota > Gammaproteobacteria > Enterobacterales > Alteromonadaceae > Pseudoalteromonas > Pseudoalteromonas luteoviolacea. The sequence goes on from NZ_AUYB01000002.1 coordinate 14,598, forward strand.
ATTAAACCGCTAAAATGCAAATTCTCTGCTTTCATGCGTAAACTCTTGATGGAAATAGTGGAAGCAAACTCAGGTGCAGCCTAGAAATTAAAGAAGTAACGCAGAGTTTCGAGCATTCATTAGACATAGAGCTGGTTAGCTAAACACCAGCTCTGGTTTGTATAGGTTATATCGAAAATAAAAGGGGTGCGCCCCAAGACAATACCATCGTAAAAGAGAGCGCCCAGAAAATTTGACGTATCGCTAGCCGCGATGCATAACCAACACTCATTTCACGAACAATAGTAAGCAGTGAGACCACGCAGGGTAACATCACCCCGGCTAGATAGACGGCACAAAGCAGCTGCATATCGGTTATTTCGAGCAACTTGAGCCCTTGAGTTGTGCTATCTATCAACCCAATCGCCAATCCATCTTTTCTAATTGCACCTAAAATAACGGCGATTGCAGCACCTTCGGGTAAGTTAACCGCAGACATTAATGGTGAGACGGTAGCAATCAATGTTTCAATAGCCCCTAACCATTCCAATAAACCGACCAGTAAACAAATCCCAATAAAAAGAGGAAATGCAGTGGAAAAAAATGATTTCATCACACTCTTCATTTCTGATATTGCAAACCGCCAATTGGGTGGCTGTAAAAAGCCGCGGCTCAATAAGTTGTATGATGCAGCAGCAGCCCTTTGTTGTTTTGTAGTAGTTATTAACAAGTAAATACACGTTGTTACCGCTAATATTATTAAATATGGCAGGGTCAAGTACGGCTTGCCTGCTGCAGAAAAGACCGCAACTGTAGCAGGCAATTGATATGAGCAAGCAGAGCCAAATGAAATTGCAGAGATACAACTTCCTCTTGTGCAACAAGAGCAATTTCTAGTTTGGATAATTGCTGGAACATTACATCCAAAGCCCATGATAACGCGCACTAAATCTCTACCGCTTAGGCCGATTTTGTGCATAAACGGGTCTAGGCGATAGGATAATCTATCAATAAGCCCTGTTGTTTTGTAAATTGAAATAATAGCGGAAAATACAATAACTGTAGGTAGAGCATACAGTATTAAAAATGGCAGCATTGATATTAAGCCATAATCTCCAATCAACATGTGATCAACTGGTGAAGGCAAAGCGCTCAACATCTCTTTAATCGAATTCACTGGCGATTCTACATGGGGATAGAGTAAATCAGCAAAGGCATTCGCGTTAGTTACAGCGAGCCAAGCCGGTAACACTAATAAGAAAAAGGATAACAAAGGCCCAAGATAGTCAGACTCAAAAAACAAACGCTTGGGTTTAACTGACCAGTTTGCGGTGATTTCTGGGGTCTTTGTTGGAAATTTTGCTGGACGTTCAAGTGCCAACTCTATTTGCGCCAGTTGTTCTGATGTTATATGGCGATTATCGATAGTGATCCACGCTAAATTAGTCTGCGCTCGTAACTTTGCCAATTCGCGTTGCACGTCAATGCGATGCTTAACTTTGTCCCAATAAGTAATAATAATAACGCCACTACGCCCTTGCACCATTTCCCACAAATCACTCAGGTCAGTAGGCAATTCGGTCGATTTGAGTGTCAGAATGACGTGTTCACTGGCTTTTAAACGTCGTAATACTTGCGAAGTAACGACACTATCCATGCGCGTTTGGATCCCTGGCGTATCAGTGATCACCTGGCCATTCCAAACGTATTCTTGGCAAAATAGCGAGCTACCTTGTAAGTTACTGCTGCCTGCCCGCTTACCTGTTAAGTTCTCAGTAAGTGCAGTCTTACCAACGCTTTCTTTACCGATTAATAGCCACTTACTTTTTCTTTTAGGCTCTGGGTAAAAAGTTTGTACATCAATACATTGCTCCATTAGCAAAAGCACTCCTGCTCTTTGCAACAGTCTAGCTCTTGTAACAACATACCTGCTTGCTGATAGTGTTTAAAAATGGACGTATCTAACTCCAGTTCCCCCGCAATTACAGCACAGGGAGCCGCAAACCGCCCCCTAAACTTATAGATAAAGCAAAGTAGTGTGGGATCATGATATAAACGAGGGCCAGCGAGAAATACATTGCGTATTTTCGTTGACTCGTCAAACGGGCTTACCCAAGGGTAGCCATTGTCTTGATATACAAAAAAGTCGGTGACTGGACCCAGATCAATGTCAAACCCGGTACAGTTGATAGGCGGATATTGCGAGAAAACTTCTTTGCCATCTGTTGATTGCACAACATACCCATCTCCTTGCTTAAAAACGTTGCTTACTTCAAAGTTGTCATCATATTCCACACCTTCAGCATTAGACATATTAGATAAACGCTCAGCAGTGTAAGGAGATAAAACCCTGCTCGGATCAAAAGTATCTTGCTCTTCTCCATTTAGGTCTAATAACGTGACTTCATTGCCATTATTAACTAAGTTAAATGCAGCATCTACACCGCTTTCATAACCCCCAATAACAACATAACGGCCCTTTTCCAGTGTTTTCCACTCCTTGACCATAGAGTTGTGTGTACAAAGATCTGCACCTGTAAATCCGGTGGTATTTGGAGATTGAAATTCTCCACCAGCCCAAATTAAAAACTTACAATGTATTGTGAAATCGCCCGCGACTAACTCGAATCCCTTTCCTGGCCCGCGAGAAATCACGGTCTCTAGCTCAGTGTGAGTCGTCACTTGGATCTTGTAATGGTTTACAACCATTGAAAGATACTTGGCATATTCCTCACCGCTTAAATGCTCTTTGCCCGCATTGAACGCAGGTGATGTATCTGGTGTAATCGCATTCAAATCTGTTTGGTGGTATCCATTACTGGGAAATGAGGGAGTAATTAATCGCATGTCTTTTGGCCAACGTAAAAATGACTCTCCAACTTCACCCCGCTCCAATACAATAAGCTCTTGATCTTCAATACCCATTTGCTTCAAAAGCGCGGCACAACCCAACCCAGCAGGACCAGCACCCACTATTACGACTTCTGTTTTTGTTATTTGCTTTTCATTCGACATCTCTACACCCAATATTGATACAATATATCATATCAATATACACGAGTAAGAATGAGAATTCATTGCATTAAGTACGCATTATTTACAGATAGAAGATTATTTTGAAGCAAGCCTCTGCTAGATTGGCAATGCACTAAAGAGAGAGCTTTACGGAGTTTGCCACAACCACAACATCTTATTACCTTCAAACCCGTCACTCTAATAACGATTACTTATAAGATGGATGTTGTTACCCAAACGGCCCAGATTTCGACGCAGGCAAGGCTAATATATGGGCCTGTCATGCTTTAATCGCTTGCTTCACGGTCAACAATTTGTTGGCCATACTTGCGCACTGAAATTCTTTAAAAGCTCACTCTATACAAAACCCTGAGTAAACAAAGGTCATCTATTCGATTACAACACCTCAAACGCAGTGGCTCTAAAGGATGCTAAACGCAAAGCATGGACGATGCCCGTTTACAAATGAGGTTCACAAATGTCGCTTTTTAAGCTCTTGTCACAGTAAAGTGCCTTGTGCAATAAAGGGTAAGCCAAATTTGAATAACCCAAGGGTTTGCTTACCCTGTGTAACATGCTTGATGTTATTCAAGTGCCCAGCTTAAAACCAAGTTAAAGCCTTTGCCTTCAATTACCTTACCACTTGCGTCTAAATTTACTTCGTAGCGCCAACTTTTGAGTGCTTCAACCCCAGCATTTTCAAATACGCCTTCAGGATATGCATAGACAACTTTTATATTGATCGGCTCCCCTTTCGCATTGATATCATAGGTCATAGCAACCTTTCCCTCTATTGCTTTTTGAGCCGCCTCTAAAGGGTAACGGGGTCCTTTTCTAGAGGTCACTTTAGGCGCTTTGGGCCCTCTTTCTACATGATCAAATTGCGGAATGTCTTTAGGGTATTTTCCTGTTGATGTATATACAGACGCAGGCTTTCCTTTCATTTGCTTACCCGAGTAATCAGGCAATGCACTGAGTAATCTGGCTGCTCGATCTGCAGGTTCGTTTTGTTTGATTAACAACACCCACTTGTCATACTCTGTTATATTACCCTCTTTTTGAGCAATATATGCCAGCATTGTCGCAACATGAGGATTGTAAGCCTGCTCTAAGTATTGCCATAATTTATTCGCTCTATCTTTAGTGGCATTGAAGTCCTCTAACACGAATAATATTCTAATTTCTAATAACAATAAGCTACGGTAAGAGGTAGCATCTAAAACATCTAACTCTTGCGCTTTTAAATTGTCTTCCAATGACTCCTTGTAATTGCCCATCTTGTTTTTGATTTCTGCTTTACGCTTATAAATTAGCGCCTTGTCTAAATTCGTATTAGCCGTTAGTCCATTTAACATACGAAGCGCGTTTTGCTCAGTCACAAATGTGTGTGTTTTCACGACTGTTGCCCATACTTCTTTAGTATGTTCTGACAACTTTTGCTCAGCATGGCAACGGTAAGTCAACGGTTGACAGAGTTCCGACATTGTTTTTTCATTTGTCGACTGAACTGATTTACAGCCACCTAGAAAAACTACCAGTAAAGTCATCAAAAATATATTCGCTTTCACGTATTTTTTCCTCATTGATTATTTCAAATTTAAGTTTGGTACAGTGCTTGAAGTGTAGCAAACCCAATTACGATTACGCTCTGCAACACCAGGTAACAGCGTGAAAAAGGCCTCTATTGTGTGACGCTATCTATAGTAAGCAAACGGCATTTTTTGCTTCAATGCGCTGCTGTAAAATTCAGCAAGGCTTTATATTGTTTAACTGGCAGGGAGTCTCAGGCAAGGGTGTGAAGTTAGTTAGTACCGCAATACATATTTGCGCTTTTGCGCGTGCCATGGTCAGAATTAATTATAGGTGAGGCAGTTTTCTTATAAAACGGTAGTCAGGGGGTTATCATATACAACCCCCTGACTACACTTTTTATGAGTGAAACCATCTTTTGGTTGGGTAAATTCCCAACCTTTAAAGCATATTCTGTTTGCTGTTTATTGCAGCAACGAGACGCCGTTTCCGATTTTGGTAAACTTCATAACCTTCATCGCCTTTTTTAGCGAGTTTTAAGGCGATGTTAACCTGCTCAAGTGATTGTTTAAATTGTTTGTTTTGCTCAAAAGCATAGGCAAGCCCGTTGTATGCACTCGCCATATTCGGATATTGTTCGATATTGTATTTGAAAACCTCGATAGCTTGGGTAAAGTCTTTGTTATTCACTAACCCATAGCCGAGCTCACGTAGCACCCACTCCTGTGCAACAGTTTTTTTGCCGCGCTGTTCTGATACTCGCTCATAATATTGTTTTATAGATTTCACCCCTTCGGTGAGCGCGCTGTTTGGCATGTTCAATGGTAAAAACAGGTTACTGTATGCGTTAAAAGACCCCGCAGCCGAGGTCATGGCATGTGGCACATCATTAAACGTGTTTGCAACTAGTTCAAAACCTGTCGGTTTATGCAACGATAAATGCGTTGCTAACTCGTCATAATAATCACGCATTGGCGCAGGCTCGGAACCAATATTAATATAAAGATAATTCTCAAACTTTGTTTGCTTTGAAATAAACGCTTTTACCTTGCTCAGAGTAGTTTGAGCTCCCCACCATACCGCTGGACTATAAGCCACATGCCCCTGAAATAAATGAGGTCGAGATTGCATCGCGTGGAGCACTAATAATCCCCCAATAGAAGCGCCAGAAAACACCTTAAAATCATGAGTGCGATAGCTTTTATTAATATTAGGAATGAGCTCAAGCTCAATAAAATCCAAAAAGTTATCACCCCCGCCACCAACACCAACCGGACCTCTAGGGTCGTGATTTACTGTAGGCGCTAGATCACGGGCTCTATCTGTGTTTTCTATCGCCACAATGATCATTTCTGGCACAGCACCAAAACGGGAGAGTTTGTCTAACATCGAAGACTCAACAGCAAGGTTTTCTTTGCCATCAAGCAGGTATAAAACAGGGTAAACTTTTGCTTGTTCGCTGCAATAAGAGTTAGGCAGTTTGATGTTGACCACCCGAGTCTCCGCCAACACCTTTGAAGAAATAGACTGAATTTGCTCTAAATTATCGCAGCTAAATGCGGCATTTGAAGTAATCGAAAGTGCAATCGCTGACAAAGCGGATAGTATGTATCGCATCGTATTTCCTTATTTTTGAGAAATACTGTATAGAATTGTCACTAAAATAGCAAAATTGTAGTTGTACTCCTCCCTCGTATATATATTGATGACTATCTAATTAAACTCAGCGGGTTAAAACCATAAAATGGTCGTTTAAAAGAGCTATAAAAAGATAAGCGATTACCAACGAGCGGGTTATAAAAGTTATAATCTAATCATATTTAATTAAATATAAAAATTACACACTGAGATTTAAACCAACAGGCGTACCTTGCTTTACAAGATCAACGAACTTTCTCACCTTGGGAATATTTAACATATCACGATGAATTAGCATCCACGCATCTATCTGCCACCTTTCATCAATGTTAACTTCAATTAAGTCTGAGTTATTTTTGATAGTTTCATCTGTACTTACGCCGATCCCTACCCCGTTGTGCAATGCATAATTCAACACTTGCCCAGCGGAACTGGTTAAAATAATGTTCTCTTTCGGTATTTGGTTATACACCCATTCATTCCAAGGAAGATGGGAGGCACGTTCATTCAAAGCGATAAATTTATGCTCGCTGAGGTTGTGATCACACGGCATTCCAAAGCGCTCAATATATTTGGTATGTACACACAGCTGCAACTCAATGGTTGCGAAGTGAAATACAATATTGTCTAAGGTATCTGGCTTTGGTCCCATCCGGATTGCAATATCGGCCTCACCGTATTCCAATGCAAACTTTCGAATATCCCCAAGTATATCTACCTGCATTTTTGGGAACCGTGTTTGATACTCCATAATTAGTGGCATCAGCACTGGGGCTAACTCACTAACACAGGTAATTGAAAGTTTTCCTTCTAACTCATTTTCTCTGCTAATGGCTTTATTGGCAAATTGGCTAAACTGAACATCAGTCACCTCTCCTAGACGCATGACTTCTAACCCTGCTTCGGTGGGAATATAGCCACGATCGTTACGTTGAAACAACTTAACTGACAAAGCTTCTTCGAGTACATCTACATGTCGCATCACGGTGCTTCTGTGTATGCCGAGTTCTTTAGCAGTCGCACTGAGTGTGCCAAGTTTTCCAAGACGATATGCGGTTCGCATTTCAGTCCATTTATTCATAACCCACCTTGTTGCATATATGCACATATGGGTTTTATTTTCTCTCATTAAAAAAACATTCGCAACAAAGTAGTCTTGCAACATCTCTTGAAACAACATCACAGATAAGCATATGAGAACACAAGTTTTAATCATTGGTGGCGGATTCGCCGGTGCTTCCACAGCGCAAGCACTCGAAAAAAAAGGTATAAAAACCATATTGGTGGATAAAAAAAACTATTTTGAAGTAACTTACGCTGTACTTCGCGATGTAGCTGCTCCGAGTAAAAACAGAGGACAATCACGCAAGCTATATAGCGAGTTTATCGACGGCCAATTCGTTCAAGGTACGGTTATGGCTCTTCAAGCCAACTGCGCATCGTTAGAAAATGGTCAAACTATTTATTTTGAAAAAGTGATTATCGCTTCAGGCTCCCGTTATCCAAGCTTACCATTGGCCAAATCAGTCAATGCGATTACATTGAACAATAGAAATGAAGAGTTGACGCACTATCATAAGCAGCTCAAAGATGCCTCGGCGGTACTTATCATTGGTGGTGGAGTTGTGGGTGTTGAGTTGGCAGGTGAACTTGCCTATGCCATGCCTCATCTTAAAATCACGCTGGCACACAATGGCACTCATTTATTGAATGGCTTCAAAAGCAAAGCCAGCAAAAAAGCACTCGAGCAATTAACCCGTTTGGGTGTGAGGGTAGAGTTCGATGCGCATTATCAAGCGAATGAAAGTGGCTTTAAAGACGAAAAAACACGCAAGAAGATAAGTCCAGATATCGCTTTTAGTGCCACAGGTGTAGTCCCAAACAATGAGTTTTTAAAGCAACACTTTGCACATATACTGAACAAGCAAGGGCATGTAATTGTGGATGAAAATCTCAAAGTTGTTGGGCAAAGAAATATGTTTGCTATTGGTGACATCGCTGATGTAGGTGAAGCCAAATTGGGTTATTTGGCCGTAGAGCAAGGAAAGCACCTTGCCAATTCAATCGCGAAGCAACTACTGGGCAATAACCTTAAATCCTACAAGCGTCACCCATTTATGGCGTTAGTCCCGACGGGACAAGAAACTGGCATTGTTCAACTTCCATTTATGGTATCTACTTGGAAACCGCTGGTGAACATAAAACAAAAGGATCTGTTTATTAGTAAAACTTTCGATGGGATGGCCTAAGCCATCCAGCAAAAAGCTATCTTGGTGGCAGTAGTTTGGGATACGCCCCTAGTTGCACTCACCATTATTAGTTACAGCCTAATAATTAAATAGCTTTTACCCACCTAATGCAAAACAGCTTGCTCACTTATACTGCGGCTTCTTTTTATGATATTTGCGAGGGGGCTCAATACTCAAACATGTTGTGCGTATTTCAACTCTAATTGCCAGTTTAATGATTGGTCACGTTCAAGCCGATCCATTGCCATCGTTGCATCAAGCTGTCATTGCAGGCGACTTACAAAAAGTGAAAAAGCTTGTCGAAAGTGGCGCAGATGTAAACCAATTAGACAGTGCCATGGGCAATTCCCCTCTGCATATCGCCGCCCAAACAGATCATGACGACATCTTGAAGTATTTGTTAGATAAAGGCGCATTTATCAATCTGCAGGCCCCTCGTTCTGGATTCACCCCCTTGATGGTAGCAGCTTGGTATTCTAAAGAAGCGAATATCGAGCTGTTGTTTCAATACCCAGAGTTAAATATCAATCTCAAAACACGCACGGGCACAACTGCGGCAGACATGATTGGTGGATGGGACAAACATATCGAGCCCCATGAAGCCAAGCTGTATAGCGCTTTGAGCGAACTGTTTAATCAAAAGCATGCTGAGTTAAAACACGCGCTTGCCAAGCAAAAAATTTTGAACGTGGTGGAAGACTCGCTTCTCAGTGAAGCGCAAAAAGTAAAACGCATCTCGTTACTTATAGATTATGGCCAAGATGTCAATCAGCGCAGACCTGTTTACTCTAGTCGCAACGATTGGCACACACCTTTGCTTGTTGCAGCCAGAGAAGGTTATCCAAAAATCGTTAAACTGCTTTTAGATAATGGCGCAGATCAAACGATCCCGGGCTATCCGATGAACGCCATCGCTTTTCATAAAGCTGGATATATGGGGCACCCCGAAATTGTTGAGTTACTGCTCAATGCACCAAAAGCCAAAGAGGTACTTAATGCACAGGGGCCAAATAATGGCTATACCCCACTTCATGATGCCATTTGGCACGGTAACACAGCTGCCGCCAAAGCATTTCTAAAAGGTGGCGCAACAACCCATTTGACCACCTACGAAAATGATACGCCGCTGGAGCTGGCCAAGCGCTATCAATACTACGATATCATCCAACTTTTGCAAAATAAATCAGCTCTGTAGAGCCTATCGAGGCAAAGAATAAAGCCCGGTAAAAACCGGGCTTTGTTGAATGTTAGTTAACCATAAGCTCGCGCTTTTTGGTATGCGCTACGCCCATGTATATCAGCTAAATAGCGTGAAATATGTGGTCGATTTTCAATAAGGTTGACACTTAACGCGATGTCCAATGAAACAGTCATCATGATGTCAGCGGCACTGAAATGCTCGCCAGCAAAATAGCGTTGCTTTGACAAGGTTGCATCAATAAACGACAAGTCCAGATTTAGCTCTTTTGCGATATACCCATCCATTGCTTGTGAACCATCGCGTCGCTCCATTTGCATCAACAAACTGGTGATCACTGGCAGCGCCAAAGACCCTTCAGCAAAATGACACCACTCAAGATATTGGTAGTACGCTTGAGTTCCTTTTTCAGGGCGTAGATGACTTTGCTTGGCTTGATCTAATATGTACTCCACAATCGCACCAGATTCACATATTTTAAGGCCATTGTGCTCTATAACAGGTGCCTTATTGAGCGGGTGTACCTGACCAAGACTAGCTGTTGCTAGACGGGTCTGTTCATCACGTTGATGATGCTCAACTTCATATTGCATTTGCAACTCTTCAAGCAGCCAGAGTATCCGCGTGGAGCGAGACTGGTTTAAATGATGGACTTTGATCATGATTTTGCCCCAAAGTCTATTTGCTCTGGACCAACTTGAACAACTAGCTTGCCAAAGTTATCGCCTTGCAATAGCCCTATAAACGACGATACCGCGTTTTCGAGGCCTAATACTTTGTCTTCTTTATATTTGATCTGGCCGGACATTAACCAAGGGACCATGGCTTCTTGAAACTCACTGTAACGGTGCCCGTAATCATCAAACACAATAAAACCTTGCATCTTGATTCTTTTAACTAATATATTGCCCATTAACAAACCAATGCGATCAGGACCGGCTGGAAGCGCTGTTGCATTATATTGAGATATCAAGCCGCACAGGGGAACCCGTGCTTTAGTATTCAACAACGGTAATACCGCATCAAAGACTTTGCCTCCAACGTTTTCATAGTAAATATCAATGCCAGCGGGGCAAGCTTGTGCCAACTGTTCTTCTAAACCCGTAGAACGATGATCAATGCAAGCATCAAAACCTAGCTCATTAACTGCGTAGTCGCACTTTTCTTGACCACCTGCGATACCCACTACAGTGCAGCCTTTAAGCTTAGCTATCTGGCCAACTAAACTGCCTACAGCGCCAGTCGCAGCTGCAACTACTACTGTCTCACCAACCTGAGGGGCACCAATGTCAAGCAAACCCATGTAAGCCGTAAGGCCTGGCATACCCAACACACCTAAACCATACGACGGATTTGGCATCGCTTTATCAAGCTTAATAACGCCAACACCATCGGACACGCTATAGTCTTGCCAACCTCCAAATGCGACAACCAAGTCACCTTGGACATAATCAGCATGATTTGATACTTCAACACGGCAAATGCTGCCCCCTACCATCACCTCGCCAATTCCAACGGGGTCGGCATATGACTTAGCATCACTCATACGGCCACGCATATATGGGTCCAAAGATAAGTAGAGCGTTCTGAGCAGTATTTCACCACTCGAAGGAGTTGGAACAGGCGACTCTACCAGCTTAAAATCATTCGGCGTTGGTGCACCATTTGGGCGTGCAGCCAACGTGATCTGGCGATTAACATGGGTACTTTGATTCATTATCAAACCTTTATTCCTTTTTTGCTCAAAACCTTTATTGCTTAGCTAGTTGCTTTACTAGCGCTTCACCCACTGCATGCGCACTCGCAGGGTTTTGACCCGTAATAACCCGCTCATCCACAATCACCAGCTCGTTCCATGGCTGAACTTTGCTATATTTAGCCGCTTTTCTTGCCAAGGCTTCTTCTAATAAGAATGGAATGTCGTTAATGGTGCCAAAGTCTACTTCTTCTTCTCGCGTAAATGCTGTCACTGATTTGCTCGCAAGCAAAGGTTCGCCTGAACTTAGCGTAATTGGCAGCAATGCTGCTGGTCCATGACATACCGCAGCGATGATTCCACCAGACTCATAGTGCTGAGCTGCCAGCTTTCCAACCATGTCATTGTCAGCCAGATCCGACAGCAAACCAAAACCACCTGGATAAAAAATCGCATCGTAGTCGCTCATATTTACTTGCGTCATAGGCACTGTATTATTTATTTGTGTTTGAAACGACTCATCGCCTAGCACTTGGTTATTCACTTCATCTTCTGCGATATCAGTTCCGTAAAGTGGCGCTTTTCCGCCTTCGATAGACGCAATATCAAACGCAATGCGGTTGTTGTTTAGTACATGTATAACGTGTGTCAGCTCTGGTGCGTAGGTACCATTAGCTTGATCTGTACTACCAAGAGTTGCGTGGTTTGTAACTGGAATAAGTACTTTTTTCATGGTGCATACCTTGTGTCAATGTGGTCTTTTCAAATCGTAGAATTACACTTTATATTATTCCCACATAAATGATAATTATATAAATTGGTGAAACTCTTTTGCTATTTAGCAATAATAGATTACTAATATTGGCATGCTCTTTTCAGCATATTGATAAGTTATAGGGTCTTTATGGACAGTTTTGAAGGTATTTTTGAGTTTGTTGCAGTGGCAGAAAGTGGCGGTTTTTCAGCAGCGGCAAAAAAGCTTGGCTGCTCTACAAGCCATATAAGCCGGCAAGTAGCGCGGCTTGAAAAACGCACAGGCAGTGTCTTGTTTGCTCGTACTACGAGACAGATCAATTTAACTGAAAATGGCGCGTTTTATTATCAACAATGCAAACAATTGGTGACTGGATTACAACAAGCCAATGAACGATTGAACCAACAACAATTTGACCTCAGTGGCACGCTCAAAGTCAGTGCTGCTGGCGCATTCGCCGAACGATACATTGCACCAGCGCTAATGGAATTTGCTGCACAACATCCAGAGCTAAATATCGAAATAGACTTTAACAGCCGTATGGTAAACTTTGTTGAAGACGGTATTGATTTTGCCATTCGTTATGGAGAGTTAAATGACTCTAACTTAATCGCCCGCAAATTGATAAGCAGATCAATGATGGTGGTCGCAAGTCCAAGCTATCTTGATGCGCATGGTACGCCCAACCACCCCAATCAGTTAAAAAGCCACCGCTGCATTATCGCCAACAATGACCATTGGACATTTAATATTGACGATACTAAACAAAGTATCAAAGTAACAGGCAATTGGCGCAGCAATAATGCTAACGTTGTCCTTGAGGCCTGCAAACAGGGACTCGGTATTGCCTATATGCCACAAAGCACATTTACCGAATCTCTTGCACAAAAATCCCTAGTACCAATTCTTGAACCATATTGTATAAGTGGCGCTACTAGCTGGATTGTTTACCAAAACAAACAATTTATGCCCCTGAGGGCAAGACTTGCTATCGACTTTTTATTAGCTCGCTTTTCAAGTTGGGACTAGTACCAAACAGCGGCATTGCCTGACTTTTAGGCTATGAGTGCCAGCGTCTAAACTCAACCAGAGTGCGTATCCAACCAAGTCAGGGGAATTTGCCATAACTTACTGGCTCTGCGACTAAAAAACTTCATGTGGCCAATTTCTTTCAAACCATATTCTTTAGGATCTAAGGTCATTGTTTGACCTTTGATGTTTGGGCTAACAGCCATCATATCTTTGACGTTTTTGTCATTTGCAATAAAATCATCCACGGCATTCACCCACAGAGCAGGCAAGGTCAACTCTTCAAAATAGTGCTTATCAATGGTCTTGCCAAATGCGGTTTTAACATAGCCACCCCCATTGCACCATGTACGCCATTGGTGACCTACAGCTGCAGGAAGTGGCTCCCCCATGCCAAACCACTGTGACTTAGTATGCCCAAACAATAAATTGGAAAATGGAATAAACATGTTCATAAAAAAGTGAGACTTAAACTGGTCTCGAATTTTCATATTCAACAACCGACCAGAGGAACTGGCAAAATTAAACATGGATGTCAGTTCTTTTGCATTGGACGCCAGACCGATTAACTGACCGCCTGCACTGTGTCCTATAAGATGATAGTTTGATTGTGGGAATTCTTGAGTTAAAGCCCGAATCGCTGCTGGTTGGTCTAGCTGACCCCAGCATTGTAAGCTAGCTGGGTGCTTGCCAATATCTCCCTGTAGGGAGTCGCCGATCCCTCGGTTGTCATAGGTTAAAACACCATAATCGTGACTCGCTAAAAATTGCGCAAAAGCAGTATAAAACTGACGCTTAATCCCTGTTGCAGGACCAATTAAAACAGCCCCTTTTACACCATCGTTTGGTTGGTAAACGGTTGCTGCTAATGGGTAATTATCCTCGCAAATAATTGTGATTTCTCGATTGGTTATTTCTGACATAACGGCAAAAAATTATGAGTGCATAACTTTTAGCTTACAAGTGGTAAAACCAGTTAGCAAGCAATGAACCTTAATTTTAGAGTAAAAACTCAATTTATAGAACTTCATACCCCTACTTTCATTTACTTTCCATAACGGAAAATTATAACTTGCCAAAGTGGAAAGTTATAAACTAGACTAAATTTCCATCATGGAAAGTAAAAGGAAATACCCAGTGAAAAACGATTTACCATCTCAGACAGAAGCTGAAGATGCGCTCAACGCGGTGCACAATATTCAACAAAACCTGCTCATTGAATATTCACCACCAGTTTGGTTGAGACTGATCATGAGCTTAAGTTATGGGGCGATATTCTTTGGTTATGGTATGACCGAGCACGAAAACAATTGGGCGCTGGCAATGATAGTTGGCGCAATCATCTTTACCTTATCTACTGCGCTTTATTATTACTTATATAAAATACAAGGGATCAAAATCCGTATCATCCCTCGCTCTATTAAAGCTGAGAAAATAAATGCGTATGCAGCAATTGGGTTTGCAGCCCTTGGGTTTTTCAGCCGTTTTTTACGCACCGACATAAGCCTTGATTGGGCGCCACACATTTGCGCCGCAACGGCTTCAATTGTCATGTTTTGGCTGCTTATCATGCTCCCTACAGGAGAAACCGTGGTAGAGGAAAAATAGAGATGCCAGAGTTAGATCCCATTATTCATGCCCCAAATAGGTTACGCATTTGCGCAATGTTAGCGACCAGTGCTGAATTAGACTTTAGGCTTCTAAAAGCACAACTAGATGTGAGTGACTCTGTACTTTCGAAACAACTCAAAGCGTTGGAAGACGCCAATTACATTGAAGCGAAAAAGCGCAGCTACAACGGTCGCCCACGTACTTGGGTGTCATTAACAGACCTTGGTCAATTAGCATTTAATAATCATGTCGCGGCGCTAAAAAGTATTATCAATAATGATTAATCTGTTACTTTAACGACCAAATTTTGGCGTTATCACGCATTTCTATTCTCGGATAACGCCAAATCTACACGGACACTAGATATCTAAAATTACCGCTAAGCGCTTTTTAATAAGCGGATTATTTTGTTCGCGGTAAAGCGCTTGCAGCCTATCGACATTATTTTCAGACAGTTTGTAATTCGCTTGCTGATATACCCGAGTGAAAGAGTCTATTGTTGTGACATGAGGCGATTGCACTAAACTTGCGATTACTTGATCTTGATACTCTGTTTTATGCGCCAAAGATTTGATCGTGTTATCGCGAACCTGAGTGTCACTATGATGTAAGTAATTAGGCAGCTTTTCGACCAATTCAGGGTTTTTACTATTGGCTATAGCCAGTATTGCCGTAGGCAATTGAGTTGGATCCGAGAGTTTAGTATTTAAAAACCCAGCAACCTGCTGAGACTGCATGGGTGAAAAGCGGTTCATAGTGCCGATGCTCAGCATTGCCATGTTCGACAGCGCACTATTCTCAGCGTTATCAGCCACCGTTTGTAAGCTCGAAAACGCAATATTTGTGGCATTTTCAAACCGCCCGAGGGCCATCACTATTTTTTGTCGTACTTGCTGACCCAGTTCTTCATCGCTGATCAGATCAGACAGCATTTGCTCTGCTTGCGGGGTTTGCGCTTTTTGTAACGCATAAATCAATGCCGAGTTGAGTCTTACATGATTCATCAATAACGACTTAATCTCATTTGGGTCCTGATTGGCCAGCAGGTATTTACCCAACTGTGCAGCAAGATCCGCATCCAAAGACGATTTGAGCTCAGTTAAATGAGAAAGCAAATTTTCGTCTGTGATGTCATAGACTTGTTTGGCCTTTAATTGAGCTGTGGACACTGTCCCATTTTGGTTACTGTTCCAGCCAACATAGTCAAAGCTTGTAAAGTCGATGGGTCTCACAAATACCGACTGTACGACATCATAATGTTGCTCACCTTGCTGCCAAACCTGTTGATTATGATAGTTAAGCTCGCGAATACCGACCAAAATGGAGCCGTTGTCACTAAGCGTTAGCTGCCACTGTTCTTCTTCGCGTTCAGGGTTGGATGCTGTGTTTATTCTCGTGCGACTTACCGCGTTATCTTTTTGGGTATAGCGATAAGTTTTCATCCCTTGCGCGTCTTCAAATGTCAAAGCAGCGCTAAGCGAGTAACTCATCAAATCCAGTACCTTAGGTAGCACAGATAACGTGTGTTGTTCACCTAACCCGAGTAAGTTCAACTTGGTAAACTGACCATCCTTGTAGGTCATATAAAATGGCAACTGGGTAGGCATTTCTTGAGCTTTGTTGTCTGACGTGAACTGTATATTCGTGAGCATCGCCACCAAATCTGATGCCCCCTCAGTCTTTGGCTTGAAATACATCTGCCAGCTGAGATCTGAGTATGTAATTGGAGTACCTTTCTCACTTAAAACCGCTGAATGGATCTCAACCTGATACCCATATTCCTGGTTATCCTTATGCATCGGTTGCATTGATTCAGAGGCTGTATATGTCACTTGCACTGAGGGTTTGCTATCTGAGTCCTTTAATACCAAAAATGCGCTAACAGCAATGACAAATATCGCAATAATCGTTATTTTTTTCATGTTCTTATCTCAAAGTGGTGGCCGAGGCCACCACAGTCAAGTATTAAAGCGCTTCCCAAACTGGGCTTGCGTATTCATATAACACCGTTTCACGCGTATAAAGTGGGTCCCACTTCATGACGTCAACGTTAAACTGCAACAAGCCCCAAAGCTTTTTACAATAGGCTTGGATTTTTCCATCTCCACCTGTTAGCTTAGTGCTCACTTTGAGCTCTAAGAAGCCTTGTTCAATAACTTGCTCATCTTGAACTACACGACGAATACCAGCTTCAACGTAGCCTTTACCTTTTACTTTCAATAGGTTTAGCTTTCCTTTTACGCCTGCTTCAGAAATACCGTGGCCAAAGCTACCATACGCTGAGCTTGATACTAAGCCACTCACATACGGCTCAACAGCTGCGTATAAATAGTCTGGGCGTCTTACACCGTCAACTTCAAATGGCTCTTCATTGCCATGTCCACCAACAACACCGCCTACGGTAAACTCAGCGCCAGCTTCAATACCCGCACCAAACTTTACACCCACTTTTAGCAAACCAAGCGGATCGAGTGGTAGCTCAACTTTTGGCTTAATTACTTCAGGGATTAAATCAAAGTAATATTCCACAGGGTAAGTGATAGATGCATTCAAAAGATCATCACAATTCGGTTTGAAGCTCGCTACCGTGTCGTCACCAACGGTAAAGTTAAAGCTCATGCCCTGAGTACAATCTAACTTGCTGGGGTTAAAAGCAAATTCCAATTCACCAATCGACATTTTGAAATTGCGATTGTGTAGTTTCAGCCAATTTCCAGCTTGATAAAAGCCCTGAGTTGCACCGTTTGCGACTTGATCAACATACATCCACCCCTGTTGATCACGGTACTGATGAGACTGCCCAATAACGTCATTTTTTTGAATTGAACGCACATTGCGCTCAACATAACCTGGATCTTTATATAGATATGCATCAGCGGCTGGTGACAATGTGATCGCAGAGATGACGCCAAGTATTGCAGCGTAATTAAATTTCATGGTTTTCCTCATGTTTTTGAGTTATTAAATTTATGAATGTTGCGCAAAACTTGTAAATTAACACTCATTTTTTACATTTTGCTTTCATTTTTACCTTTATTGGTTAATTCATTAACGCTGACTCAATGCGTATCTCAGATTTCTAGATTAAAAGTTAGCATTAAAAGACCATTAATTTCATTGAATTATCAATTAGATCATAGAGTTAGGCTGGAATATTTCGTCGCAATTGAGATACTCACGTTTGCAACTTATATCATTGTGAAATTTTCAATTAATTTTGATGTAAAACTGGTATGTGACCGCAACAAAACACGTCCGCTTCATACCATGCGCATTGCATTAATACAGTCTAATTAAAATGATATCTGCACTTGAAATGCAAACAGGTACTCGTTTGTTCCATCGCAGCACACGACAGTTTTCTCTTACCGTGGATGGTCAGGCCTTATTTCAGAAAATTTCGCCGCTTTTGTCAGAAATTGACAACCGCATCGAAACTATCTCGCAGCAAAATCGACAGGCCAAAGGCAAGCTAAACTCTAATTCAATTCACAGCTCCAACAGAGGATAGGCCCCAATAAAAAACATCGGAGGCCTATCACACTAAGTTGTAAAAACAGACTATCAGTCAGCAATTTATAAAATTAATAATTAATTCGTCGACGCTGACTGTTACTTAACTTAAATGATTGCGCAGTATCTGCTTTATCAATACCATATTGATACTTTATAACATAACAAATGGTATTCTAGTGTCTAAGCAGTATCTAGCTCTTATTATCTCTTCTCTCCTTGTCCCTAATTTTGTATTTGCCAACGAGCAAGATAAAGAAATTGAAACTATTCAGGTCGTTGAAAAACGACTTCCTTATCGCGGAAATGTCTCTATAAACGATTTGCCGCAATCTGTCTCTGTCGTTTCTAGCGATTTACTCAACGATATTGGCGTGAAAGACTTTCAAAACGCGGTGGGCTTGGTTAGCGCAATTTCACGACAAAATAATTTTGGCGGCCTTTGGGAAAGCTTTGCAATTCGGGGGTTTGCTGGTGATGAAAACCTACCTTCAGCCTATTTAATTAACGGGTTCAGTGCCGGTAGAGGCTATAGCGGCTTGCGCGATACCTCTAATATTCAATCTATTGAAGTTTTGAAGGGCCCGGGGTCTGCACTTTATGGTCGCAGTGAACCTGGAGGCACCGTTAATATCATCACTAAAAAGCCTCAATTTGAACAAAGTGGTTATATCGCACTAACTGCGGGTGAATTTGCCCAGCGTCGAGTCGAAGCAGATTACACCAATGGACTCACTGACTCTGTGGCATTTCGTATTAATGGCGCCTATGAAAAAGCCAATAGTTACAGAGACACCATCAGCTCTGAAAAACTCGCACTAACGCCCTCATTCACTTTTAAAGTCTCTGACTCGACACAGGTTAACTATGAGCTTGAACATGTCGATCAGGAGATCCCATTTGACCGTGGTATTCCGGTTTTACCGGGGCTTGAATTACCCATTGAGCGTTTTTTAGGCGAGCCCAGTGATGGTCCAATTAAAGTCGAAGCGACAGGTCATCAGTTTGAAGTCTCACATCAATTGAATAACACTTGGATGTTCAATGCGGGTTTGGGCTATCGTACATCTTCACTAACCGGACTCTCATCAGACACTGAGCTTTCGCCCGGACGCCAGCTTTTGTACATAGATGGAAAAACGCTGAATCGACAACGTCGTTATCGTGATTATGATGCGACAGATTTATCGGCACGACTTGAAATAAGTGGCGATTTCCAACTGTTTGAACTCAACCATAACCTGCTTATTGGTGCCGATATTTATGACTATGAACTGGATTTTGAACAACAGCGTTACCGTGTAGCTTGGGGTAAGGGTGATCCAACCTACAGTATCAATATTTTCAACCCTGTTTATGGACAAGCAAAGCCTGCAATGAGTCCAACCATTCACAACCTCGAAGCGCAACAAGCGTGGGGGATATATCTGCAAGATCAAATTGATGTCACGGACGCATTACAAATACTTGTTGGCGCGCGCTTTGATAAATTTGAACAAACGGTCACAAATCAACTTAAACAAACGGCCAGCGAACAGTCACAAACAGAGTTTAATCCTCGTGCTGGCGTTGTGTACCGCGTCAATAAGCAGCTGAATTGGTACTCAAGCTATTCAGAAGGGTTTAGACCTAACGCGGGGGCTGATTTTGAAGGTAATACGTTCGAACCGGAAAAGAGTAAATCGCTAGAAACCGGTATAAAGTTCATAACAGCCAACGATATCGTGCGTTTAAATGCTGCACTTTTCCAAGCTGAAAAGTCAAACATTCTAACGGTCGACCCTGTCAACGAAGGCTTCTCTGCGGCGCTTGGTAAAGCACAAAGTAAGGGAGTCGAACTCGACTTAGCTTGGGATATAAGTAATCAGACCGAGTTGTCTGTCAGCTACGCATATACCAAAGCCGAAACAGCCAACGATATGGTAAACCTTGATTGGGGTGTGCAGTTACCCGCGGGCAGTCAATTGATTAATATTCCTGAACACAGTGCGAATGTCATATTGCGCCACAACCGTGCGCTGGCTGGTTACCCTGTCGACTTTGGTGCTCACGTTCAATATGTCGGCACGCGGTTAGGTGAAACCATCAACCCAGACTATACCCTACCAGCTTACACACTGGTAAATCTGTTTTTCAACGTTGAGCTGACGCAGGACCTTGGCCTGCAATTGAAGCTAGATAACGCGTTTGACGAGCGCTACTACGCAAACTCCTATTCTCATATGTGGACGATGCCGGGTCAGCCATCGAAGTATAGTGCAACGCTAAAATATCAATTCTAATCAATAGGAACGGCCTGCTTGCAGGCCCTTTAAACTATGAATGAGACAACTATAAAAAAACGCATCGACTCCATCGATATGCTTCGGGGGTTGGTCATTTTAATCATGCTCGTCGACCATGCGCGCGAAAAGTTCTATTTACACAAAAACGTCGCTGATCCGATGAATATTGATAGTACCGATCCCGATCTATTTTTCACACGGTTACTCGCGCATTTTTGTGCACCCATTTTTGTCTTTTTAACCGGCTTGTCTGCGTGGTTATATGCCCATCCGGCCAATAAAGCACCACGCAGTGCACAGAGCTTTTTACTTAAACGCGGCTTATTTTTGATTTTAATTGAAATCACGCTCGTTAATTTTTCGTGGTTTGCAGCCTATACCACCCTCTACTTACAGGTAATTTGGGCCATTGGTGTGAGCATGATTGCATTAGCCGCGCTCCTATACTTGCCCCGTCTTTGGATAGCAGTCATCGGATTAGCCATTGTACTTGGCCACAACGCGCTTGGTTTTATTGAGTTTGCGCCTCATGAAACGGGTTACACACTGTGGACTATCCTGCATGACAGAGCATTTTTAGTCAGCGAAGGGGCATTAAAGATCAGGGCATCATACCCTGTGCTGCCTTGGATAGGTGTGATTGCCGTGGGCTATGCAGCAGGACCGCTATTCAGCCAAACAGTAGATGAATTAACACGACGTAAAACCTTAATAATGGGTGGTACAGCGTGCCTTATTGCTTTGGTACTACTTAGAGCGTTTAACATTTATGGCGAGTCACAGCCTTGGCAAATGTATGATGAGTCTATTCGCAGTGTGATGTCATTTTTGAACTTTACCAAATACCCACCATCGCTGATGTTTTTGCTCTTTACTCTTGGCATAGGCGCATTTGTATTAGCCTATTTAGAAACTGCAAAAAGTAAGCTGTGCGCGATGCTAAAAACCTTTGGTTCAGTACCGATGTTCTTCTACATTTTGCATTTATACGTGCTGCTCATTACCTACTTTATACTGTCAAAAGTCATTGGCACAACCACTGTCATTGGCCCTAACGACTACCCTTACTTGGGGTTCCCTAATGTTTGGTTAGTTTGGCTTGCAGCCATTGTGCTTGCAGCGCTACTCTATTGGCCATGTAAAAAGTTTTCTCAGTTTAAACATTCAAGTCAGTCTACTTGGGTCAAGTACTTTTAATCACCACTAATCAGCCACCATCCCTTGATGGTGGCATTTTCCATTTAAAGATGGGTATTAAACCACGTACTCGCTTGCACAATTGACTCGTTGACCTCTGCATCTTGGTCATAAAAATTAAATTGATGATAAGGCGACGCCAAGTCAGTTTCCATCCAATGTAGCTTTTTTTCCTCACTGGCGATATCTGCAAAATATCGTTTTGTGTAATCTGGTAATACGGCGCCATCAGAGTGGATCATCAGCGTCGGAGTTTTCAGTTCTTTAGCCGATGGCATAGGATCAATAGTTAACCAATCTTCCCATGACATGACCGCAAATTTATCATCACTCTACTGAGGGACAGCACCGCGTTCAGGGTTAAGATAATAATCATACGGTCCATACATCGCAGCATTTATATCTGTTGTCGAAATACTAGGAATATACGCGACATCTCCGGTTAACTGGTATTGCCTTTTCGCCTGCTGGGCTTGTGTAATTTTTTCAAACACCCCCGCTTCACCGCCGTAAAATAGTTTATCGGCCTCAGCATCGTGCAACCAAGATGCCGCAGTGACAACGGACTGAATCCTGTTATCTTGAGACGCCGCGATGAGCGTATACATAGCGCCTGCACAGATACCGAGCGCACCAATTTTGTCATTGTTAACCATAGGCAATGATTGTAAATACGTGATCGCGCTTTTTATATCCGCCACTTTTTGCGTTGGGTTTTCGTAAAAGCGCGGCTCGCCTTCACTTTGGCCAAAACTCCTAAAGTCAAAAGCAAGCGCAATAAAGCCTTGCTCGGCCAGTTTATTTGCATAAAGACCCGCCATTTGCTCTTTTACCGTGGTCCAGCTGCCTGACACAATCACCGCGGGATACTGTCTACTTGCATCATAGTCTGTTGGTAAATAAAGGTTTCCCACTATCTTGTCACCATCACTTAAAAACTCAACCGTGTTCATAACTGGGGATATTACGCTGCTTAATTGCTTAGCTTGGCTCATTTGGCTTGCCTCTTGTAAAAAGTTTAAATTGCCCTTTTGACCGTGTGTTTGAAACGTCATTTCGATGATTTGCCAGCGGCCATTAACGTTTTCTAAGGCGTGAACATAACGTCCATAAATATCCCAATACTCAATGCCTTGTGCGTTGTGACTGGCATAAACATGAGAGAAAACTTGGGCTGTACTACCTGTAACAGACACCTGAAAGTTGCTCAGCATATGATGCGTCTCAACCTTGGAAAGCAGGTTACGCCATCCATCAATAAGTTCAGTGGCAGCCACCTTGCTGCCAGCCTGACCAGACATGCTTGAATAATCAACAAATACGGTATTAGCGAATGAAGATTGCGCCTTTTGCCATTGCTTTGTGTCTATGGCATTGACCATTTCAACGATCACTTGCTTTATTTCAGCTTGCTGCTGCGTCGTAGTTAAGCTTATAGACTTATTGGGATTGGCCAAATTCTCTGCCGCCACGCCAATTGAAGGTAGCCCTGCTAACACCGACAAAATACAGATAGTCAGTGATTTACGTTTGCCTATGGGGGATTTCATACTGTCACTCCTACTCTTAACCCGTCAGGCAAACGATTTAGTCTGCCTTTGCACTGGGGTTAGATTAACAAGTAACAAAATGAGAAGATTGAACAATCCTGCTCGATTTTTTGTACTTTATTGCTTTATCGCTAGGGTTAGTCGGGTAAGTGATTTTTAACAAATTGGCCCGGTGTACAACCCACATTGGCTTTAAATATTCGGGTAAAATGAGATTGGTCATTGAACCCGAGCTGCTCAGCAATATCAGCGATATGTGCCGACGGTTGTGCTAGTAGCGCTTTGGCTCGAAGCAGACGATGATTTAGCAAGTATTGATATGGCGTAATATCCATCCGCTTTTTAAACTCTCGTAAAAAGTAAAACTTACTACACCCCACCAGCTCGGCTAAGTCATCCACCGTGATGGTGTTACTGATATTATCGGAGATGAACTTATCGACTTTTTCAATCTGATACGTATCCAGTTTGGAGGCTTGCTTTTTTTGGTCGATTAAACCTTGGTAGTTGGAGTAGTTATTGATGTAGTGATTGCTTAGCAGTGACACTAAGTTATTTATAAATGGCTTGCCATTTCTGCCTTTGTTTTTTGCCTCTAAAATAAACAGCTCCATAACGCTTTTTATGGCGTCATCTTGCACATTATAGTTGTTCAAGAACTGGAGCGACTTACCCTGTATATCGAGTGGGCAGTTGTCTAAAAAGACGTCCTCTTCAATCGCTAAAATTACAAAGAAACAAGGCTCAGAAATATCATGTGTAAACGGCGTTTTTGGAGGGTTAATCCAGGTGTTGCCTGGTACTGTTTTAAGCGCTGTGATCCCTTCACTGGTGTGAACTTGCCAATTGAGGTCTTTTTCCAATGCCAATGCAAAATAAAAGTATGGGGTATACACATTTTGCGGATAAAAGTAAGGCGAGCGGCCCTTTTCTAATACAATACCCGGCCAATCGAGCCCTTGATTAGAAAACTCAATGTCCAACACGTCACCACAGTCAGAACGTTTTTGGCTGTCATTGCAATAAAATTGAAGTGATGATTTCATCATGCCCTTACCTGTTCTTTTTATCTTCTTTTTGGGCCTGCTATAGTTGAACGCTCTGTTCGTCACAATCCGCCACTTTTAGCCCTGTTTCAGGGTGAAAAATCAC
The DNA here is from genome assembly GCF_001625655.1 of Pseudoalteromonas luteoviolacea DSM 6061. Classification (GTDB taxonomy): domain Bacteria; phylum Pseudomonadota; class Gammaproteobacteria; order Enterobacterales; family Alteromonadaceae; genus Pseudoalteromonas; species Pseudoalteromonas luteoviolacea. The sequence goes on from NZ_AUYB01000002.1 coordinate 38,994, forward strand.
AGCACCTGCGCCCACTTTAATAAAAATGGCGCCGTCATTTAGCTTCCAAGATGCATTCGGTGCCCCGGGTAACCGATAAAATGGCACAATGACAAAACCTTGTTTTGTCATTTGGATCTTGAAAATCATGCCGAGATTGGAAACCCCGTGTGCAAGCCCGGTAATGGCATAAGCGTAGTCACCAATGACATACACATCTTCAATATTCTCTTTTAGTATAATGTGGGCCTTACTATCTGTCGCAAAAGACATTAGCTCGCCACCAAACTCTCCACGGCTATCACCTGCGAGCCACTGCCCTTGAAACTTGGCTGCAACGGTCGGGACGATGTTGCGAGGTACTTCACAAAATTCAGGTTCATAAGCACATACAGGCTCTGGATAACTATACTCCGCTAACGGCTGTGTTTTGGTTGCATACTTTTTGACTTCAATCGATTCAAGCTCTTTTTCGAAAAAATGTGTATGGCATATAGGGGGAACTTGTGCCAATGCCATCAACCTTAAAAAGTCTTCAGATATATCCTGCTTTTGATAGGAGGCACTTAAGGGAGTATCCAAGTTCAAAGCAGTCACGACTTCATGGGCATATTGCCTCAGTGGTGCATACCAATGTGTTTGCGCGACGCGCTCAATCGCTGTTAATGCAGATTTCGCAGATAATAAATGTAGTGCTTTGATACCTGCGTAGGATTGGCGCCAATCATAAGGGTTATCAACTAACGTAATCAGTTCTGAAATGCCTTGATGATACCCTATATAACCCAAACTTAGCGCAGCTTCGACTCTGACTTCCCAGCTTGGCGCTTGTAAGAAAGCCACGACTTTACTACCCGTTTTTTCAGATACTTTCCCCAGTCTAGCTAAATCAGAAAACGGCAATTGATAAACAGAAGAGGGAAACCCAGCCTCTATTTCTTTACTCAACTGCGCTAAATAAAAATACTCTACCAATGGGCTTTTCATGGTTTGCAATGACTCGGTTGCAGAGTCAACAAATTTGGGATGCGCAATGGCATAGTCATAAACCCATTGAGCAATTTTTGGGTCTTGGGTAATGTCGCCTATTGCTGACATAGCGACGTGCTTTGCAGCATCGGTCACTTTGTCATTTTTTATGAGTTTTATCAGCTGTTTGGCATATTTTGCATCGACTATGTTGAGTTCGTTTCCGAGCATATAGAAAACCTCTCCAATCCCATCAAACGTTTCCTCATCCTCTTTACAGGAATCAAAACAGCGGAGACCTTCAATCAGAAAGGGAATGCCATCAACACCTAAACGCATAAACGCAGCACCTATTTGATTTGACGCAGTTTGAACACGCTTGAGTTCATTGACTAAAAACGTGCCTGCTTTTTTGCCCCCCACATAGCCTAAAGCCCGATAAGACCATACTCCCCCCAGTTCATATGAACGGTTGTGTTTTATCACACTTTGGATTACTTCAAAGTCTTCTTCTTGCAAGTCTTGTATTTGAGCAATCAAACTATCAGCTACCGCTTGGCGATTAGGATTTGACTCTTGCGCTACTTGCGCCAAAGGCAAAAGCGCTTCTCTGCCATATGCCCTCAACCTTTCTCTCACTGACTTGTCAACTTTGCCTCTGCCTCTTACGTTTTCCTGTATGTAAGGGATCTGTGCAATACACTGCTCAATACCTTGGCATTGGCCTGCCCTTACGGCATGTGACATCATCATAACGCAGATTAATCCAGCCCATATTATCCATCTCATATATTTACTCGTTATTTGTCCGCCCGATTAAGGTAGATTGCAACCCCTGCAATTTTAAACAATCGCCTATCAACAAATTACGTTGAGCAGATTTTAGTAAGGGGAGCATTATGCAGCACTCAAAATTTAGCTTTTATCAAGATCAGAGTTGTCATTAATTAGTGATTAATCGATTAAGCCAAGCTCTTCAAACTTCAAGAATTCATCAATATACATTTAAAAACTTAATGCCTAGATAAACGGCGTGAAATAGCAGGCTAAGCCAAACGAAGAATGAACACAAACCTACTATTTTAGTTCGTGGTTAAAGTCCTTGCTATAACTACTTTTCATCTTCATCATAAATTATTGACGCTAAAGCTGGACGAACGACGGTAAAAATTAGAACAATAATTATGGTTGCGCCCATAACCAATTTAACCAGTTTAAAAAACCAAGGCCTTTCCCATACTTTTCCGTTTTCTTCTTCTGCTTTAGTTTGCTTGATGAACTCATCGTAAGCTTTATTCAGATCAGTGTGTTTAGTAATTTGTGGGTACTCAATGACAATACCGATTTTCGCTAGCGCGACACGAGCTAATTCTGATTGTTCTTGGTTAACGTAAAGCATATGATTTTTCACATCCGCATAGTAATAAATATGCTCTTGATCTAATACATCAGCGATTTTCACTGAGTCAACTAAACGCATATCTTGAATTAGCGGTCTGTAAACGGGACTATCTTCCTTTGCCCATTGAATGATAAAAATTGCTAAAAACATTGATATACCCAAAACCAACAGTAGCTTGTGTTCTTGTGTGATCAGTTTATTAATTTTATCTCTCCGGAATATCAATACTACAGCCGAACCTGTGAGTAGTTATAACGCCCTGTTAATGGAAAAAATTATACTGCCTATAATTTGAAGCGAAATCAAGCCTACGTAATTTTGTCAACTTTAAATTGCTTGTTAGGTGTCGCTTAGATCTTGATGGTAATTTTCTATGTACCACTGGTGTACATCAGGGAATTTCTCAATTATCTGATTAAGCTTTCTAATAAATTCACTGGACCTAGTTTTTATCAACGATAACCTATCTAATGGTAGACTTTTATCTGAGTCGTGCTTCATTAATATTTCCGTCACTTTAGACTCGAGTTCCATAGACACTTAACGCCCACATAAAGAGCTAATAATGCTTGGCAAAAATTGGTGACGCATGAACCAAACCTAGTTTTATCAGTTCATGCGTTGATGTGTTAATTAGATTTCTTTAGTGATTTAGAATTGCAACTCGATCAACTACAGGTCTGTCTGTACACCGAGCTACTCGCACATGGATTTTTTTATTTGCCATCATCGCTGACAATAAGATGCTCAGAGTATCATCTTGAAAGTCACCAGCTTCTACTACGAACCTATCGTTATTTGAGCATCCTGTATTAGGCATTTGTTCATTCAATATAACAGTGTAACCATATTCTGGACTTGTCGCATTTGGCCAAGTTTCAATTAGCTTGATCGTTAACTCTGAATAAAGCGTTGGTAAGTTGGCCAGTGCACTAAATGGAAAAATGCCAATAGCTATAAATCCTAATAACTTTAATTTATGCATAGTTATATTTTTTACCTTGAAAACATTACGCAATGATAGGCGGCGTATTAATGTTGGCTAAAGTCTGCAAGGCACGAACAGCCGCAACCTTTAATTGTCCGTGCTTGATGCGTTTGTTTTGTTTCAGTTCTTAACCATTATGCCAACAGCTAGAGGGTAGTCTTTTGTACACCCTTTGACATAGAGCTTTATGGTTCTTGAAGTACTCATAGCAAAAAGTAAACTAGATAAAGCTCTATCTGTTAACTTTGCATCCGTAATTACAATGAACTCTTTTCTACTACATTGAACCTGATTAGCAAATGTGAATGCAGACTTATGTCTGATATAGAGCCCTTCTTCAGCAAACGAAAAAGCATTGCTTTGAACTAATTCATACTGCAATAAATCACTGGGGGCAAACTCTACCCACTCGCCTGCACGGACCCAACCCGATAGGAAAATTAATAAAAATGCGATTTTTTTCACTTCAACTCCATAGTACTTAACGCCTTACTAATTGGCGCATAGATGCTTGGCTAAAATCAACGAAGAAGGAGCGCAAGCCAAGCGTTTTGCGACCGTTTGAGTACCTTGTTATTCGTTATTTAACTTTTACCTAATAGGCTTGGTAATTTTAAACTAATTCGCCTGTATCCGAAAGCCACTAATTATGAATCAGGTCCGCAATATATGTCTTGTGCTCAAAAATTAGGGGGTCATGATAGGCAATTTCATCTTCTAAAGCTTCTTTATTACCCCAGCCTCCATTGTCTGAACATTTAGAAGATTTGAATGGGGTTAGGTTTGGTAGATCCTGGATAGAAGGTTGTTCTATTACTTTGCTGAGGGGGCACTTAAGGATTTTTCATTTTCACACGCCCCCAGAAGCTCTCCCGCAGAACTTCAACTCGGAGTTCGCTTCATCACCAATACCGTAGTTGACTATGTATGGTTTAGAGGGTTCCCATGGAGTAAATTGGTCTGGGCTATCGATGAAAGGCCATTTCCATAAGTGATCAGCAAATTCATCGATTAAAGGACTACTTAACGAGTTTTCTGCACAGAAACCATCAAAACTTTTAAAGCAATCGCAAACCTCGTGGTTAACGACAATTCGCAGCATTGTTCAATATATGTGGCCATCGTTTCTTTTACGTATAACGCCCTAATAAAACGAGAAAAATAGCAAACCAAATCAAGAGGGTAATGGGTACAACCCTGCTGTTTTGCATCCATATTTAATTAATTTTTTATGAGTATTTACTCGATAAATCCTGTTGATACTCTTTTTAAAGTATTAATGGAGTTATTTTTATCATCTCTATAAACAAGTGTAGTATCATTGACCGATATAACAGTGACGCAATCTAATTCATCTTTGTTGGTTATACCGAACGAATCGAATGTGAAGATTATGCAACTCTTTTCACCTACCATTTTCCACACCCCGTCAGCGAACCAATAACTTCGAATGTCATTCTCAAGATAGCCAAAAGCATGAAATCTTCCCTCAGGGAGATAAGCCATGTAAGACAATATCTTGCCGTCCTCATTGTAAGATTCGGCCCAGACACCTTGCATTAACTTTTCAAAATTCGGCTTAGGCGCAACTTGTTTTGACGCGAATGAGGAGCCGCATAAAAAAATAAATAATAGTAAAATTACTCGCAACATCATATGTATTCACCCTCTCCTATTAATGGAAAAATTTTCTCGGTTATAATATGCAGCGGAACGAAATCAGTCTACGAAACTCCGTCCACTTTTAATCAGTTTGTTATATGCTGATTCGCTCACACCTGTTGATAAATAAATCAGATGAATCGCCTTTTGTGGCTGTTTACTACTTTAACCTGTAAGTTGCTGTTCAGAGCCCATACAGAGTAGCTAATGCTATCAAATATCGAAAGTAAACTAGCAATAGAGTCTTGAAGTCCTTGACGCATTAATATAATACTCAACTCGCACTTACTGTCGCTGCTTATATCGTAAAAAGCCAACAACTCTTTGCAATAAGGGATTGTTACTTAATCTCGAGGTAAACTCTCCAATACCTAAGAATACAATGTAACATTATCGTTCAATGTGAGTATAAGTATTTCATCTACTAATTTTTCAGGTTTCATTAGAATTCTCAAAAACATATAACCTCAGGCTATGATGCAACGCAATGCAGTCCCTAGCAGCTATTTGTTACATACAGATCTTACATAGCCGTTTAATTGTTTTTTCATATTCTTTACCCACCAAGCCAATCTCTTGGTGAAAGCGAAAACCAGATCTTTTTACTTTGGCCGCATGGAGTGCCTTATTTGCTTCCATGGCATCTTTACTATTGATTAATGCCCCTAGATATATGCCATTTCAAATAATCCAATGGAAACATATAACTTTATACCCAGAGCAGCTGAAGCTTTTAGAGCAGATAGTATTTATCTGTTTGTGATATTATCTAATTTCATCGGTGCACGCTTATCCCAAGAGTTAAATATTCCCCTAAATAGGCGGAAAATAGTAGACTAAAGTTAACAACGAAGGAGCGCAAACCTGCTGTTTACGTCCATCGCTTAATTAACTTGCTATGTTAACTACCATTTATTGTGCTCAGGCAGATAAGACGGCCTTTGACCAATTACGATATCGTCTACACCGTATTTTTTAGCAATTATAGGGCACTGAAGATTTCGCTTTTTTCGACTATCAAAAAAGTGGTAATGATTTTTTCCGTCTTTCTCATAACTAACATAGTAATCACCGAAGTTATTTATATCGCTTATTACAGCTTGTGAGTTTTCCTCTAAAAATTTTAAGTTTTTTAGATAGTAAAGCTCTTTATCCCGATTAGAATTACTCACTTTTGTTGCAATAGCAGCTATACAGCAAAATATCAAAATGACGACTAATGTTTCCAATTACACTAAACCTCAGTGAATATAACGCTAAGCTAAACGGAAAAGTACAGTCACGCGAGACTGCGCAAAGCGCGAGTCTACTGAACTTTACCGTTTGAGCGCATTATTATATTTTATATTCCAAAATTACACTATTTTGTGAACCTGTAGCTCTCTTTTTAGGATCAAAAAATGTGTCTATAATCTCAAATCCTGCTTTTCGCATCATACCTGCAGAAGCGAGGTTTTCTTCATGCCTTTCTATTAATACACTATGTGCCTTATGGTTTTTTGCTTCCAACAAGCATTTTTCTAGCAACTTTGTCGCAATACCTTTTCCGGAGTGTAGCGAAGATACAACTACATCCCCAACGAATTTAATTTTTTGTAAATCACAATATTTTTCGAGGTAAGCTGGGCTAGCTACTCCATCAATTAAAACAGCAAACCCAATAATTTCTGCATCGATTGTCGCAACAATAACTTGAGCATTTCCATTTTCTACAAGAGAAAACTCGTCATTTACTCCTTCTGGTGTTAAGTAATTCCATTCATTTGGACCGAATTCCCAAAGTAGCGCTTTTAATTCATCCTGCTCTTTGAGGAATGCTTTTCTATACTCTGTCAATGCTCTTTACTCCATTAATATATAACGTTTGCGTCTATTGTTTAATTAAATAATTATGTGCCTGTGCTTGCAACCAGTTTTCTTATGCCCATTAGAACCCCACCAAATGAAACAGGGAAGAGAACTAAAACAAATAGAAGTGCCTCTTGGTTTGATATGTACATGCCCGGGCTTACGATTACAGCCAGAGTATTAATTAATATCAAAACCAAACCACACTGGATATAGCCCTTATAGCCAATGAAGCCAGCGAATAAAAGCATTAGAAAAGATCCCCCTATAGCTGGAGTAAATGGTGCAGCGGCTAGCAGCATACAAAGTAAAGAAAAAACTATCGACAATCCTATAGCAATTTTTGCCATAAGGTCCTCCTTGGTACATAACCCCGCCTAATGCGGTGAGTAATAGTTGGTTATAATTTGTGAGACATAAACAAAGCCGACTTATTTTTGTCCGCCATTTTTAATTTTTCCTTGTTATGTTTTTATCTATTTTCATCGTAATAGAAAGGTGATTTAGGGGAATCAAAATCACCATCTCTGTATTTCTCATCAATGTGTTTTGGGATCATATCACCCATCTTTTCGTGGATAGAAGTATAGAGAAGCTTAAATCCTGCTGGCTCATTAACTGAACCAAGAAAGCGCTCGATATCCTTCATATTTTGGTAGTGCTATGGCTGATGAAAGAACCTCTGATATTCTTGTAAAGTAGAAAAGACATACATCAAGTCTTTTAGGTTAACTTCTACTTTTTCATCTGGGTCGATTTTCTCAAAGCCAAAGGTAGCAATTTCTTCTAAATTTTCAGTAAACTCTCTAGTCACTTATTACCTCTTTAAACATAAATAAAGCCTCGCTTAACCGGTCTAAAAGAGTAGGCCAAGTTAGTGACGAAGGAGCGTTCCCCTGCTATTTTGCGCCCTTTGTGATTAAAGCATTTGTTAGGTATACGGCGCCACTTTATATTCTTTGTTATTAACCTTGTGGTATTCGTTAATTTCATTTACTGCTTTCTCTACAACATCAAATGTTGCGTTTTCAGCGAAATATAAGATGTATTTTCCCGTAACATCCTCGTTTAAAAAAAACGCACAGTCCAAATCAAAACATTCACACAATACGTCGTCAATGTAATCTAAGTGTTCGTAATCAATAAGTTCAATATATGGCCCCCATTCAGCGTGCTGTTTCACTCTTATTGGTGATAAAATGTATCGAAACTCTTCAAGCATGATTTTATGTCTAACTTTTTACTAATAGACACCTAAGAGCTCGGAAAAAATTCGCGACAAAGGAGCGCAAGCCAAGCGTTTTGCGTCATTTTGAGTAGCTTGTTAGTTGTTAGTAAACTCTGTTATTTGCCAAAGTTCACCTGATAGCCCCCATAAAAAAATTAACCTTACCCCAACGTTCTTCTTGAATTGGATTATATTTAAAATCAAAGCCCTGTAAATTTTTTATACGTTCATGTGCTTCATTTATATCAAGAACTGACAATTGGAGAACTAAATTATTTGCTAAGTCGTGGTTATAAAACCTTTGTAAAAAGAAGAAACAGTCACCATTTTCAAATAACGAGGGTCATCGGATACATAGTCCATTTTAAAACCGAGAGCTTGATAGAAAGATTTACTAGTTTCGTAATCCTTGCTCGGGATAAATACTCTAATTTGATCTACTTGCACGACTTTCTCCTTGGTAACTAACGTCTCAATAGCAGGCTAAACTAAGCAAATAATGAGCGCAAGCACACTGCTTTCGTCCATTATTAAATCAACTTGTTATGTTTAAGTTTTCACCAAATCCAGCGCTACGAGGCGCTTTAGCGCAGGAACAACAGCTTCGGCTGCATAGCAAAGTGCGACTACCAATATACTTGTTCAATTCTTGCAAAGACGTTCGTATTCACCCAAAAACTTAAAGCATCAAATAAACGGCGTAAAATTGCAGGCTGAACAAAGCAAACAATGAGCTAAAACCTGCTGCTTTAAGTTCATTGTTTGATTAATTTGTTATGCGTAAATTTATTCAACCCTTAGAACTGGTGCCATCGGGTTGCTGAGTTCAGCAATTAGTACCTGTGAAATCGACTCTGTAACCGCTTCAAAATTACCACCATGTTTTTCAATATGCGCTACAGCAATATTTCTCACTATATCTGCAAGCGCGATTCCCCAAACCGCTGGTTCTTCCCATTTAGGATCAAGGACAAATTGGCTTGAATAATTAGAGTCTGACCAAACACGGAAGATTTCAGCCTTCCATTCGGGAAAAATATCTATCAGATATTCTAATGTTTCTTTGATCACTGAAAACGCTCACAGTGCCTAACGTCGCTAACACCCACTCTTCGCGTGACTTGTTTTGTTACACCTAGCACTTACCTTGATTAAAACATAACTGATTATCGCTTTAGTGCCATTAGGCTCCCAACTATATACAGTTCTTCTTTTTGCGACCAAGGAAGATAAAAGAAAACTTCTCATATGCTGCTTTTCTTAAACATCAACGCTTGATTGTGCAAACCATAAGTACGTTTGAGGCCCGCTTATATCATCTTTAGATGCATTGCCTTGAGACATAGTAGTGTTTGGACCAGGCCTCACTTCACAGTTTTCTACGAACACCATTAACGAATCGCTACCCGACTCAACCTTAGTGACATCACACTCATGAGAACTAACAGCTGCATATGACTTATCTGATAAGAACAAAATACTTCATCGATAATACTAAGGGCGTATAGTCCGGCTCTAAATGCGTTTGTTATATTTTCAAACAGGTGCTTTCAGAATTATCTGTCAAATCTAATACAGTCCGCTCTTTATTATTAATTTTTAGAGTTTTGTAAGACCTTTTGCTATTCAAAAGATCATTTTTAAACTTATTTAACTCACTTTCCAGCATATCTCCGGATACTAACTCAACATCGACCTCTGTAAAAATTGGTTTGAATACACCCCCCTCTACAGTAAAAGTACCTTGTGACTGAAATTCGAATTCAAATATGCTAGTACTTTTATATTTCAAGGCAACACTACCTTCCGAAGTAAATTTATAACTCTCAACATTATATGAATCTATAATCTTAAAATATGAACTAAAACTACCTTCTTCAATGCGTACACTACAATCCCATTTACCACTAATTAAACTAATGTCAGTTGAAGAAAAAGAATAAAAAGAAGTGAATAAAATCAATATAAACGTTAGAAATTTTTTCATGCTACCTCTTGAAATATTACGCTCATATAACCAGCGAAAATACTTGGCAAAAATTAGCAAAGAAGGAGATCAAGCCAAGCATTTTGAGTCCTTTTTAAGTAATTTTTATACACAATGACTGTAATAGAACACGGCTTCTCTTGCAATTAATTTAACACCTTCTTCAACTTCTGATTTAGAAGGCGAATTAATAATCTTTACAACTTCAATTAAAGCTAACTCCATGACCTCTGGCTTCAATTTCATAACTAAATATTCGATGATATTACACTTCCATATTTCATCATCGCCTAACAGCACCTCATTTATAAATGGAACTATTTCGGCATTTGCACTTGCTAATTTTTCAGAAATAGGTAACGCCACAGGCCAATTCATATCTTGCAGCCATGGCAGAAGTATTTCAAAGTGGGGTACCAAGTCCTCACTAGTAAACTTATTTAGATTCTTGCACGCATCTAAATCATGCTTATTTTGTGGTACAAAGTTCAAATTCATATTTGCGTATAACGCCTTGTTAATAGACAGACAATGCCGCCACATGCTCACCCCTAGAGCGTTGGCAATCAAATTGAGCGCTTGGTTATGCTACCTTTTCGCCATTGGATGGCCTGGGTTCAATTGAAGAAGATCCCACAAATTTCCATACAAGTCTTCAAATACGGCTACCGTTCCATAGTCTTGATCAGCAGGCTCGCGGACGAAGTTAATACCTATAGATTTCATATGCTCAAAATCTCGCCAGAAGTCATCTGTATTTAGGAACAGAAATACTCGACCGCCTGTTTGATTACCAATGAAATCATGTTGCTCTGGCTTCGAGGCTTTGGCCAATAACAACGTAACACCATGAGAGTTCGGTGGTGCTACAACCACCCAACGTTTGTCTTGTTCAGGTTGATAGGTATCTTCAATAAGCTCAAATTTGAGTTTGTTCACGTAAAAATCAATCGCTTCATCATAGTCCTTTACGACCAAAGCGATATGGACAATGTTCTGTTTCATAGAATCCCTCATTGAAGATTGTGACCGGTAGCATGATGCATTTGTTAACATGCTAAATATAATTGGCTAGAATATGCGACTAAGGGTCAAAAGCCAACTGTATTTTGTCCTTGTTTAACAGCTTGTTAGGTGCATTGTTTGTTGAACTGAGCAATTAATATAACGCCCGCCCAAATGAGCGAGGCTAGAGATAAAATGTAAGTTGAACCAAAAAAGCCAATAAATCCGCCAATGATTAAGGCTATTAACCCTAGGATAAATGTTAAAATTGTTAATTTAGAAACATAAGGGTATCTAAAAATTGAAATTGCACTGATAGTTAAACTAGCTAACCCAATTACCGCCAACAAACTTAACCCCAAAGAATTAAAGTCTTTCAAGAAAGCATGACCAAATATCAACAAGCCTAGAATACACAAAGCCCCCCAACCTATTATTGACGGTACTATTAAGAACATGAGTAGAAGCTTGGTGTTACGAATTTCTCTTGGAGTCAAAAAAGTACCTTACAACCGCATAACGGACTAATAAAGCTTGGCTAAACGGAGTGAGGCACGAACTAAGCCAAGCTTTATTAGTCCATGCGTTGATGCGTTTTTTATATTTCGTTACCACGAATATCGAAATTACGGGTTATTATTGGGGTATTGTGGTTTTGGTTAATAAACGATACTGCCTGTTCAATATCTAACAGCCCAAAATGCTCTAAATTTATACAGTCATTTAAAAGGATAAATGACCATATAACTGATTCCTCACCATCTCCAATATCTTTTACTTTTTTCTCAATGAATCGTATTTTTTCGATTTCGATTGATATACTTTTCTCTAATTTAGGGCTAGGAGCTATAAATTTTAAGACTCTATTTTTTACGGAACATATCCAAAGCCCGTTAGCTTTTATCTCATTCCATGCTTGGTAAAAAAACACAACACTTAAAGCCCAAAATAAAATGGCAAACAATCCAATCACTAACGCGATCTGGGACTCTTCCGTGATCTTTTCAATTAATTCGTTAAGGTTAAAATTACTCGTAGCTGTAATCATTCCTAACCAGATTAAGGGTAATAAAAAGAAAAAAATGGCTAAAACGATCAGTCCATAACCAACACTTTTAGACTTTATTTTTTCTTCGTATGAAACCATAACTTTCCCTAGACATATGACGCCTAAAATAAACGGCTAAAAATAGTTGGCTAAACTAAGCAAAGAATGAGCGCAAGCCTGCTGTTTTATGTCCATGATCTAAAGGCATTGTTAGCAGTAAACTCAAAAATACAACGCCAGAATAACAAAAGCTAAAAGGCCTAACCAAATATATGGAGACGTCAGAATAGCTTTTTGTAGTTCCTCTTTATTTAGCTCACCTTTGGCTAATGATGATTGAATGTTTGCTTTAACCAAAGCAGATACACAAAATAAAACTATAAATGAAATTGCTAACGATATAATGAAGTTAATATTTAGCCCTTGTAGTGCAATTACACCACCACATGCCATTGATATTTTATTTACTGATTTTTTTATTGATGCTTCCATTTTTCTCTTTACTCTTAAAGCTCCAATATCCAGCGTGCTGAAAGTGTGCCCGGCGCCATAAGTGCGTAGTCAATTGCCTTATTATACATGGCTTATCACCTCACTAGCGCAATTGCTAACAAGGAAGTTTTCCGCATACTCTGCCAACTCTTTAGTTTCAGATTTCACAATTAACACTAATGGATCTAACGATTCCGGATCAATGTCAACTCTTAGTGTTTCATCACTACGATTGATTAACGTGAGTTCAGTCCAGCTATCTGAACCTGGCGATTCGGAATCCCCATCTGAATCTATATCTTGGCCCGGCCATAGCTCGTTAGACAACGCATAAAATGGAGGTCTTGGGCCGCTAATTTTTACTCTAATCTTAATCATGATGATATATAACGCCCTGTTAAGGGGTTGATTAATGTTCGACTTAATTTATAGTGAAGCGAAACTGCTCCAAACGTTAGCAGTCTCGCCTTAAGTAGCCCGCTATGTACGTACCACAACCGTTTTACCAATATAATCATGAATGGCTCTACGTTTATCATTAAATAGCATGGTAACGAATTCGGATACTCCCCAAACTATAGCTAAAATACCAAAACCAATAACTGCATACGATAGCCCGACTGAAATAGTACCTGTCATTTCTAGTGTTGCGGCAACTGTTAGAATAATTAGAACCCAAGCAATATTTAGTGCTAAATTAACTGACTCTCTACGCAGTGCTTGTTTAACATTTATTTTGGTTTCAGTATCATGATTCAGTACCTTAACCCCCATAACCATTTTCCCAAGTGTTTGACCAAAATAGCCGTGCATGAAAATAGCGTACAACGCGAATTGAACTCCGTTTAAAGCTTGTAGAAATTTATCCTGGGCACTGTACTCGACACCAAATATTAAACATTCAATGTATAAGAGCAGAGCAAATAAAATACCATCAATCGCCGCAGCCCAAAAACGAGGCCAGAAAGTAGAATATTTGCATACTTCCATATCTTGTGCGAATTCTTTTTTTGGTTGAGGTAAGTGTTCAGGGTCGTTTAATAACTTAATTACTGCTTCATACCTTTCTGGGTAAATGTCCTTATCTATGTGCTTCTCTGCATCAAGCAATTCATCATAAGTAAACTCACTAAAATTTGGCTTGTTATCCATTATTTAAGATGACTCCATATGTACATAACGCCCCATGTTTAAGCTGGCTAGAATAATGAGCGAAGCGACGGGAGCCGGCTTAAAACTGTCCCGTTGGCTCACTTGTTATATGCTTTTTTCTGGAGCGAAGGTAAATATTATATTTTTGTTTGCTTCACTTAGGCATGAAATATCAATCGGTTCCGAAGCTTTTTAGAAAACTTTAGATAACCATTATCATCAAGATTTATATGTACCTGCACTTTGTGACCGAAACAAGTTTCGCAAACTAATAAATGTAATTCAATCAAGCTATTATTCTTACTAGCCCACTATGGCAAAAACAAGACAAAGTTTGACTAAATGTTTCATAATTTCCTAGAGCATATAACGTCCCACTATGGGGAAATTTATAGTTGGCTAACATGTTAAACGCAGTGAAAATAGCCAGATGTTAATTTTCCCGCTTTAGTAATTTTTTAGGAGACTGAAAGACTACACTTTATTTTTATATTTTCTCTGTAGTTTATCCATTTCTTTTTTATGTTCTTTGGCTCTTAATTTTAACTCTGCTTCTGATAATTGACTTACCTGACCTCTATTTTCAATAAACTCATAAACAAATATTGTTTTCCCTACAACTTCGTGCAACTTACTTTCTCTATCTAACTTCTGATACTCAGATGTAAACTCTGGCACCCTTAGTTGGTATTTTTTACCGTCCATGGCCTCAGTCATCAACCCTAAATCGAAAACCGCAACTATGCGAGTTTTAAATTTCAAACTTAATTTAGGAATGCTAGACAATAGAGTCACCTAACGCTTGTCATAAACAGCGAACGTATTTTGCAAGTCAAGCCCCCGCAAGGGGCGATGTTTGATGGCCTTGTTATGTGAATTTCTTCGCATGGTAACTAGTGTTTGCAATTACATCACTTACGTCCAAGTCGTAGCCTGTGGCATAAATACCGCTCCAGTTTATACCAACCAACAAGCCATCCTTTTTCAATCCTGGGGCCCAGTCCGTTACGAAAGCGCTCCAAGTCAGCTCGTAAGGCTCAAATTTTCGGTAGTCAGAAACCGTGTCTATGATTTTTTGAACACGCGACAAACTTGACCAAAAAGGCATGGCTCTTTGCCCATTTGATTTGAGAGGAGCTGGAACTCCACCGGCATCCTTACATGTCCACAGTTTTCCGCTACTACCTACTTCCTTATAGAAAGCGGCAGCTTGTGATGCTGATTGTCCCATTCGTACTCTTAACTCCATATAACGCCTTGCTTAACCGGCGTAAAATAGCAGGCAAAATTTGCGAAGAAGGAGCACAAGCCTGCTGTTTTGTATCCCTAGTTTAACCGCCTTGTTGAACGAAGCCGCTGC
>NZ_AUYB01000003.1 GCF_001625655.1 Pseudoalteromonas luteoviolacea DSM 6061
CCCTCATGATCAGTGATTAACCTTGCACTGCCCAATCTATCTTTATGGAAATACCTGATATCTGTCCCTTTGGTAGAATCATGGCTGATTAAGGCCACATCATCCACATAAGCGCGTTGTGTTACCTTTCCTTGTTCAACTTCCACCTCATAGTGTTTACCCGCATAGTAGGTTGTTACATCCCCTTTTATCTGCATAAAACGCATATTATCAGGGCCATAAACAAACTGAGTGGTCACATTATTTTTGTTGATAAGTGTCGGCTTATCCATGGCATTATATTGAGCTAAAACAAGGCCATCTCCTTTGGTCATGTTACCGCGTGCGTCGTAGCTAAAGCCAACCCAAGCGCCGGCCTTCATAACGCGTTTAACGGCATTTGGCCCACCGCCTGAAAACCCTGCCAAATGTGAGGTATAGTCGTAAGTACTTGCATAGTCTGACTTTTTAGTCAAATTACCAATTGCATCATACTCATAGGTTATCGTCGTAATCCCAGCAATTTCATTGCTTTCTAAACGATGCAGTTGGTCATAGTGATAAGTTTCGGAATAGCGATGTTGCGCCCCTACGGCACCAGAAATCACCTCCTGTTGCTTTAGGTTGCCAAAACCATCATAGCTGGTGTACTCAATCCCAAGTATGTTATTGCCACCCTGCTCAGTATAATGCCCCGTCATTTGCCCTGTTATGGCGCTATAAAATGTCTTATCGACTAGACTGTTACCTAAAAGTTGTTGCTCAACATTATTTAATACATCTCGCTTAGTCACTTTTTGATAGCTATATCCGGTATGCAGGTTCTTTATTACACGTCGAAAACCATAATCATCATATTCATAGCTAAGCGTCAGGCCGTTCGGATATCTCATCCCCTTTACCCGACCAAAATTGGCATCATAAAACGTATCGGTTTTAAAGCTTTGGCCATCGCCTTCTACTTTATGGCTCGACACTCTTCCTAAACTGTCATAGTCGTAGGTGTGAGTCACCCCATCTCCTGACATGGATGCAAGCTGACCGTAA
>NZ_AUYB01000004.1 GCF_001625655.1 Pseudoalteromonas luteoviolacea DSM 6061
ATGTAGAGTTCAAATGTAGAGTTCAAATGTAGAGTTCAAATGTAGAGTTCAAATGTAGAGTTCAAGCAGAAGACTTGACGCTACAATTTGAGGTACTAGTTGTTGAACTTCTCAGCCAAATATAACCAAGTTTCAAGAACAGTATCTGGGTTTAAAGAAACCGTATCGATTCCCTGCTCTACAAGCCAAGCTGCGAAATCTTCATGGTCTGATGGACCTTGACCACATATCCCAACGTACTTACCTTTTTCTTTAGCCGTTTTAATGGCCATAGATAGTAACTTCTTAATAGCTGGGTTTCTCTCATCAAACAAATGTGCGATAAGACCAGAGTCTCGGTCCAAGCCCAATGTAAGTTGAGTTAAATCGTTCGAACCAATAGAGAAACCATCAAAGTACTCTAAGAATTCATCAGCTAGCAAGGCATTGGAAGGTAGCTCACACATCATAATAACGCGAAGACCATTTTCACCACGTTTTAAGCCGTGTTCTTCAAGTAGTTCGATAACTTTAGCTGCTTCCTCTAATGTTCTTACAAACGGAATCATAATTTCAACGTTAGTAAGGCCCATTTGATTTCGAACGCGTTTTATCGCTTCACATTCAAGTGCGAAACATTCTCTGAAGTCTTCAGAGATATAACGAGAAGCACCACGGAAGCCTATCATAGGGTTTTCTTCTTCCGGCTCGTACTGCTGACCACCAATTAAGTTTGCATATTCGTTTGACTTAAAGTCAGACATACGAACAATCACTTTCTCAGGGGCAAAAGCCGCACCAAGAGTGGAGATACCCTCAACAAGCTTAGCGATATAAAACTCTACAGGTGATTCATATCCTGCAATGATGTCACTAATTTCTGCTTTAAGATCGTCAGATTGAGTATCAAAGTTAATAAGCGCTTTTGGATGAACACCAATCATTCTATTGATTATGAACTCTAACCTTGCGAGTCCGATTCCTGCATGAGGCAGTTTTGCAAAGTCAAACGCTCTGTCAGGGTTACCTACGTTCATCATTATCTTGAGTGGTAAGTCTGGCATTGAGTCAATGCGAGAAGAAATAACTTCGTACTTTAACTCACCTTCATAGATGTAGCCAGTATCACCTTCAGCACATGACACAGTTACAGCGTCGCCATGTTTGATTGTATCTGTCGCATTTCCACAACCCACAACTGCCGGAATACCTAACTCACGGGCTATAATTGCAGCATGACAAGTCCTACCACCACGATTAGTGACGATAGCAGAAGCCCTTTTCATGATAGGCTCCCAGTCGGGGTCAGTCATATCCGTAACAAGTACATCACCTTGCTGTACTTTATCCATTTCATCAATTGATGTTAGGACTCGTACAACACCAGTTCCGATTTTGTGACCGATTGCTCTACCTTCACAAACAACGTTAGACTTTTCTTGAAGCTGAAAACGCTCCATAACGTTAGCATCTTCATTAGACCTAACAGTTTCTGGTCTTGCTTGTACGATGTAAAGCTTGCCGTCGTTACCATCTTTAGCCCATTCGATGTCCATAGGACGGCCGTAATGTTTTTCAATGATAACTGCTTGCTTAGCTAACTCTTGAACTTCTTCATCTGTGATAGAGAACTTGTTTGAAAGAGCAGGATCCATGTCTACAATTTCAACTTGCTTACCGTGTGATTCGTCACTCGAGTAAATCATTTGAATTGCTTTTGAGCCAATATTTCTTCTAACTACCGCTGGGTTGCCCTTTGCTAGCGTCGGTTTGTGCACATAAAACTCGTCAGGGTTTACTGCGCCTTGTACTACCATTTCGCCTAGGCCATAGCTGGATGTTACAAATACAACGTCTTCAAAACCAGACTCTGTATCAATTGAGAACATAACACCAGATGAAGCTTTGTCTGAACGAACCATTCGCTGAATACCAGCAGAAAGAGCAACACCTCTATGGTCATACCCCTGATGCACTCGGTATGAAATTGCGCGGTCATTGAAAAGGGAAGCAAATACGTGTTTTATCGCTACCATTACAGCGTCGATACCACGAACATTTAAGAAAGTTTCTTGCTGACCAGCAAATGATGCGTCTGGCATATCTTCTGCGGTTGCAGATGAGCGTACGGCAAAAGATACATCATTGCTATCTTCACCATGGAGGGTTTGATACGCTGCGCGAATGGCTTTATCTAATTCTGGTTGGAAAGGAGTGTCGATTACCCACTGTCTGATCTGGCTACCTACTTTTGCCAGCTCGTTGACGTCGTCAACATCTAGGGTGTCTAAAATGGTGTGGATTTTTTCGTTAAGTCCTGATTGCTCAAGAAACTCATTGAAAGCATCTGCGGTAGTTGCGAATCCACCTGGCACTTGTACACCAGCGTTAGCAAGGTTAGATATCATTTCACCAAGAGAAGCGTTTTTACCACCAACTCGAGGTACGTCATGCATACCCAATTCTTGATACCAGAGAACGTAGTCTTGCACGGAACTGTCTCCAAAAACAAATTGTAATAAATGTGAGAGATTGTTTGACCTTCCTTTAGGTCGAAGGCATTCTACAACGGTAAGTATAGCCGCGTAAACCAAGACTTGAAAAAATACTAAAAAAGTAATGAAAAGGTTAAAATGAGAACAGCATTTTATATTTCAGATGGCACAGCTATTACAGCTGAAGTTTTTGGCCATGCTACGCTCTCTATGTTTCCTGTAGAGTTTGACCATAAAACATTGCCATTCATAGAAACCGTCGAAAAAGCTAACGCTGTTAAATCGACTATTGACAAGTTAGCAGAAACAAGTGGCGAGCCACCACTTGTGTTTTTTACCTTTGTTAACCCTGAATTGTCCGATATTATTTCATCTTCAAAAGGCGTATGTTATGACTTTTTGTCCTATGCGAGTGAAATTGTAAAACGAGAACTCAAGGTAAAACCTGTGCCTAAAGTTCACCGTACCCACAGCATTCATGAGAAAACGTATGATTTCCGTATATCCGCTGTGAACTATGCCCTAGCAAATGATGATGGTGCGAATATTAAAGACTACGATGAAGCTGATATAATACTTGTTGGTGTTAGTCGAAGCGGAAAAACACCTACCAGCCTATATCTGGCACTCCAATATGGTATTAAAGCTGCCAACTATCCTATTACTGAGGATGATTTGGAAAAAGGTAACCTGCCAAAGTTCCTCATAGAACACAAAGACAAGCTTTTTGGTTTAACAATAGATCCAGAAAGGCTGGCTTCTATAAGGCAAGAGCGTATGGCAAATTCAAAGTATGCATCCATCAGGCAATGTCGTATTGAAGTTAGAGAGGTCGAGATGTTATTCAAAAAACATCGTACGCCTTATTTGAATTCAACAAAGTTTTCTGTTGAAGAGATCTCTGCAAAAATTATTGCTGAGGCTGGTTTATCTAGGCACAAATATTAAAAAAGGCCGCTTAAGCGGCCTCTCTTCTTTGCTAAACTCTATCTCTAGCGTCTTTTAGCAAATCAGCTACCAAAAATCCAAGTTCTAGTACTTGATCAGCATTTAAACGTGGGTCGCACTGAGTTCTATACCTTTGAGCTAAATCTTCATCAGAAAGACCATATGCTCCGCCTATACACTCGGTAACGTGTTGACCTGTCATTTCTAAATGCACACCACCTGGGTAAGAACCCTCCGCTTTGTGTACAGCAAAGAACTGGCTAATTTCACGAAGTATATTATTGAAACTACGCGTTTTGTAGCCGGTACTCGCTTTTTCAGTATTGCCATGCATAGGATCGGACGTCCATACAACATTGCGGCCTTCGCTTTTTACTTTTTGAACAAGTGCCGGAAGCTTTTCGGGTAATACATCGGCTCCCATTCTCGTAATCAAAGTTAACCTACCAGGTATGTTTTCTGGGTTTAGAGCATCAATAAGCTTTATTAGATCGTCAGGTTGCATACCTGGGCCGACTTTAACGCCGATTGGATTTTTAATACCTCTGAAAAACTCAATATGAGCATGATCTAGTTGCCTAGTTCTTTCACCAATCCAAACAAAATGGGCTGAACAATCGTACCAATCACCTGATAAGTGATCTCTACGAGTTAGCGCCTGTTCGTAGCCAAGAAGCAAAGCCTCATGTGATGTATACAAATGCGTTTCTTTCAAGCTAGGAGCTACAGTTGCATCAATACCACACACTTCCATGAACTCTAACGCATCCTGAATTCGATTTGCCATTTGCTGGAACTTATCTCTGAGTGGATTTGCAGCAACAAAACTCATATTCCATCGGCTAACTTGATGTAAATCAGCTAGACCACCTTGAGCGAATGCTCTTAGTAAGTTCAATGTTGAAGCACTGTGATGATATGCTTTCATTAAACGCGCAGGGTCAGGGATACGAGCTTCCTCAGTAAACTCAAAACTATTAATTATATCACCTCTATATGAGGGTAGAGATACGCCATTGATAGTTTCGTAATCTGAAGATCTTGGTTTTGCATACTGCCCAGCCATACGTGCGATTTTTACAACAGGGCATTTTCCGCCGTAAGTTAAAACCACAGCCATTTGCAGCAACGTTTTAAACGTATCTCTGATGTTTGTAGCGCTAAAGTCAGAGAAAGATTCTGCGCAATCACCACCCTGTAGAAGAAACGCTTTGCCTTCACAAACATCTGCTAAGCTTTTATACAAGCTTCTAGTTTCTTCAGCAAACACTAAAGGTGGCGCTGCATTTAATTCTGATTCGATCGTATTTAGTTTATTTTTATCCGGGTATTCCGGTTGTTGAACAATTGGGAATTCTCTCCAACTGTCCGGACTCCAAGGTTTCATAGTCTCATTCCTCATTAGTTACCTCAAAAAGCAACTTAACGTATAGGACGTTATCCTTCAAGCACAAATTAGTTAAATAACGAATTATATTTAAGAACACATCATACATTTTTAGCTATCAATATAATTCAGCACTTTAATTGTTAATAAAAAAGCTAACGGAAAACTACAAAAACCCTAAAAGTGCTTGAATTAACGTCTACTTGAGTAATATTTAGCCCCCTACTCCATACCCTTAAACAATGTGCTCATTTCATGTTAGTGTATACATACTTACAAATCTCATTCTTGCAGTACTGAGTAATATATAGCTCATGTAGCGTCTTTTCGTAATTCTAATTATGTTAAATTTGAGTTCTAGGTTTGAGTT
>NZ_AUYB01000005.1 GCF_001625655.1 Pseudoalteromonas luteoviolacea DSM 6061
ATTTAAGATGGGTGTCTTCTTAAATTCGACTGCAAAATTTTAGATGGGTGTCTTCTTAAATTTCATGGCAAAAACCAACACCATAAAAAACAGAAAATTCAAACAAGGCTAACACCATTATTACCAAACATCATCAAATTCAATTAATAACACATTAAAAAAATGCCAGCCATTAAGATTTAATTTAAAATCTTCTCACTTGCATATTTCATATTGCAAACTGTTCAATAATTAAAATAGCAGAAAAAAACTTCGAATATATACTAACCAACCCACTTATACCGAGTCGCAGTGTTTACTCCTCTAGCTATGAATGACGATTAAGATAAAAATGCATACCAAACTGTTCTGCTGTTATATTTGCAAGCTTACCTTCTGTCAGTTTTGGGCTTCAATACCAATTACCGCAGATACTATCTTTCTACCTGTAAAGTCATCCTCTACAAACGCCTACTAGTGCATCTATGTAGCTTCGCTACTTGAATAAACTTTGGTCCAAATTACCCAGCTACCTGCGAGAGTACTTCACGCTGAGGCCCAAAATATGTCTGTCGCATATAGTTAAGTAAAGGGAAGAATTATATAACTCGTATGGATGTTATAACTCCCTGAAACCTCTCAACCCTAATTTGCCAAAAGCAGATGAAAAAAGGTCAAACCGGTCTATATAGACTCGATTCAGACAGGTATTAAAACCGATTGGGTATTTTAAAGTTACGGAGTGTAGGTTTGTAACTCACTGGGGATGCTGAGTTACAGTTAGCCCGGATATATATCAGTGCAACGCTTTATTGCATGTTGTTAATCATCGAAGTGCAACTGGTATGCATGAAGATAGAAAACAGCCAAGCAATGAATGGAACACTCAGCTTGACATACACGGAGTGTCCATAGGTTTTTTATAATTTGTTCTCAGCCGGGTAAATTGCTAGTAATGCTGAAATCGTGATATGGAGCTGTGATGATGAGGGTGCCCCACCGATCGGAGATCGGTGGGTAATTATTGGAATAGTGATAGATAAAAATTTAGTTACAGGTGGACTTTAGAATCATCTTAAAAAAGTAACCATCATAACTTTCCATTAGCATGTTATTGCCAATTACTTCGTATCGAGAATATATGTTTTTGGTATCATCAGGTTCAAATATTGAAATATATTCAATATGTTCTCTGTCTGACATAAATCCATAAAATGCACTATTTTTATCCGAAGGAACAACACCTTCTTCTTTTGAAAGCAACTCTCGACTATTTTTGTAAACAGGTTTTGCTATAGCGTAGTCGCCATCGGTGAAGCTGGTCGGGCAAAGGGTTATCAGTCCACCAATTTTTTTATTGGCTTCCTCCTGAGTTGTTAATCCGCCTCTGTACTTTTCAACGCTGATAACTTCATATACCCCGTAATATGTCTTCATTTTGTTTTTGGGTGCACTGTCGGCACAAGCCGACAGTGCTGTAGTTGTAGCCATTAAAAAAACAAATGACTTGAATGTTTTCATTACCATGTTTCATATTTTCCTTCAGAATATATCTTCCACTCGTACTTTCGCCGATTTATCAAGCCCTGACTAACTTGCTTAATACCATTGACTGTCTCTTTGTTCCAAGCTTTCCATGCTTTTTCAACCGAGCCGTAGCCATTAACAGATTTGAGGCTGGAGTTGTTAATCATCTTGAGAGCACTAGAGCTTTTGAATCCGGATTCTCCAATGTTATAAGCTAATATCACCAAGGCGTTAAACTGGTCTTGGTTTACTTCAGCCGTGACGCTGGTCCGGACTGTGGATATGAATTTGCTGAGGTCGCTTTTTAATAATGCTTTTGATTGCTCACCAGTGATGCCATCTTTATACTTGGCAAATTCTTTCTTAGACGTTATAAGGTGTCCGATGCCAATTGTGGCACCTTCTGTATACTTGTCAATTTCTTTACCTGTAGCATCATCGTAGGGTTTAAGCCTTTCTTTTTCGACGTCCTTAAGCCATTTAACTCCGCTTTCGGAAAAGTCGAACTCACTGGCTTTTTGATTGGTACCAGTTTCCGGCAAATCACTCAAGCCTTTAACCTTTTCCATAGTTTGTTCCAAGCCATTATTCAAGGCTGCATTCAATTTTGATCGAGATGCATTTTCCGCCAAAGACTGGTCAGCATAAGCACCAGCTTTAGCGCCTATGCTGACACTACCATCACTGTATGTGACTGAGCAACCGGGAGCTGGATCATGTCGCTTTACTGCCGATCCCGTTTGACACGCTGATGAGTATCCAGTTGGATCTGTCCCGCCCAGAGGGTTGTTCATAATATATGAATATGGGTTGACCGATTGTGAGTTTCCTGGCGATTGAATAACAGGATCCACACTCATAAAGCGACCAAGGTTATAATCGTACACTCGACCATTCATATGAATCAATTCTAATTCATCCAGATGCTCATGGTCGGTAAAACCTCGTTTGGTTTTTGCAGTTGCAAAATCCTCAAGCTTTGCGTTTTCTTTCAACCCACCTGATGCTTTTCTTGGTTTACCGAATGGGTCAAAGTTTCGCTCAGCGATAACTTGGCCATTGGCGTCGGTTATAAGCCTTGCACTGTTTAGCCTATCTTTGTGTAGATACCTTACCTCAGGTGTACCATTGGACTCCGTTGAAATAACCGCAAAATCACCAATGTAGGCACGTGTCGTGGTTTTGCTACCCTGAATATCAAGTTCATAGTGCTTGCCCGCATAGTACGTGGTGGTGCTGCCATTCACTTGTTTGAAACGCATATGATCTGCACCATAGGTAAAGGTCGCTGTTATACCATTTTTAACAATGCGTGTCGGCTTGTCCATGGCGTTATAACTGGCATGAGTCAACCCGTCACCAGCCGTCATGTTGCCTCGCGTATCGTAACTAAAGCCTACCCAATTACCTTGCTTTGTAAGGACCTTTTTAACCGCATTTGCGCCACCACCTGAGTGACCATTGATATGCTCTGCATAGTTGTAACTGGTCGCATAGTCCGATTTTGAAGTGATGTTGCCAACCTTATCATAGCCATAGGTTATGACTGTATGTGCGTCAATTTTGTTTTCTTTTAGACGATGCAAGTGGTCGTATACATAGGACTCTGTGAAAGTATGCTGCTTATCAATTTTACCAGAAGTCACTGACATATTTATAAGGTTGCCAAAACCATCATACGACGTGTACGCAATATTGAGTAGCTCGATATTGTTTTTACGCGTTGTATGCTCGGTCATTTGACCAGTTTGAGCACTGTAGTATGTGTCTGTTGTGAGGCCATTACCCAATAGCTGTGATTGAATAAATCCATGGGCATCACGTGCAGTTATATTTTGGTAAACAAGGCCACTGGCCGTGTTTTTAGTTTGCGTCTGGTAGCCCTTATCATCATACATGTATTCTAACGTGAGATGATTTGGGTAACGTAGACCTTTAACACGCCCATAATTGGTGTCATAGTAAGTCTTGGTAGTAAAGCTTTGGCCATCTCCACTCACCGTATGTGTAACCGGTCTACCAAGCTTATCGTAATCGTAACTATGGGTTACGCCATTACCCGTTGTGCTTGTTACTTGGCCAAAAGACTTAGTATCAAACTCATAGATATAGGTGTCTTCATCCGTAGCACTGCGCTTCGTGGTACGCCCCAACACATCATAGCTAAAGTATACTGAGTGCGTGCCATTGCGCAGCTCTTGTTGTACTTCACCAAAGCCATT
>NZ_AUYB01000006.1 GCF_001625655.1 Pseudoalteromonas luteoviolacea DSM 6061
TGTTAACGGGCAAAATATGGTTGAATAGGATAAGCGACAAAGGAGCAAAAACCAACTGTAGTTTGTCCTTGTTAAACAGCTTGTTAGTTGCCATTTTTTACCGCAAATATTTCATCTAATATTTTTTCACCAAGCTCTGTTGGCGCTAATTCAAACGAAATAGATTTATCCAACTGTTCTTGATATTGCTCCCAATTTAGTGGGTTTGCAATATGCTCTGTAACTTCATCAATTGACATTATGGTTGAGTTATTAACCTCATACACATTATCTTTGGTATTTTCTAGAGTTAATTTGCAAAGGCAAATAACCCCCTTTTCAAGAGCACCAATAACTAGATTTTCAACCATTGCGTATTTTTGGGAAATTGAAGCTTTAGGATGAGAGAAGTGTATATCAGTTATCACTTCAGAAAGTGGCATACCAAAATCTGTAAGCTCAACTAATAAAGCTCTCTCTTCTTTAGTTAACTCCATGCTATCCGAAATTCCTTGACGGCTAACGCTTGTTTCAGCTGCTGCGCCGACGGTGCAGCAGCTGAAACACTTACTCCATTCACCTTGCACCTTTGACCAGTGGAAGACCATTTGTGCCAACCGGAATATAGACAGTTGTATGGTTAGGAGAGTCTGCCATTTTCAGCTGAGCGTTTATTGCTTCGTGCTGGAGATAGTTTGGTGTCAATGTTGCGTTGATAATTTTCTGAGCTTCAGCAATACCCTTTGCTTCCTCAACTCTAATTTCTGCATCTTTTCGCGCAATTTGCTTCTGTGTTTCTTTTTCAGATAACAGTTGTTGTGCTGCAAGTTTTTTCTCTACAGCATTTGCAACGATTTCTGGGTAGTTGATGTTGCCTACAACTACTTTTGCTATATCAAATGGAGTGTTGCCAAGATAGCTTTGTAGTTTTTCAGTGACTTCAACCGCTATTTTTTCACGGCTACCTTTTAAGTCTCGGCTATCATATTTCTGGACGGCACTGCGCACATAAGTTCTAAAGGTTTCTCGAATGTACCTTTGATACCAGTTCTCACCACCATAACTTTCGACTACTTCTTTGACTGTTCCTTGTTTAATGGAAATGACAGCATGAAAATCAAAGCTGATATTTAGATCATCATTGGCAAGTATCTTGAAATTTTCGGTGTAGGTGTTTGGTCGCATATCAATGTTAATCACTTGATTGCGCCATAAAGAAACCCCGTAGTTGCTTGGTCCTTCTAATGTGCTTCTGTATCCACCAGCTCCGAATATTCTAGGTTTTTCGAAAACATACCCTTCATGACCTGCTGGTGTATTTGGGTTGGTACATGCAGTCAATAAAACTGCTGCGAAGACTCCCATGAAGATAAGTCCTGAAAGACTTCCTAAAACTGAGGACTTTTTCTGAAACATTATTAATCCTTATTATTAGATGGTTACTGTATATATTTGGTGATTGTAACGCCCCAAGCAGGGCAACTTTAAAGCTGACTAAAATTAGGAGCAAAGCGATGGGGGCCAGCTTAAAATTACCCCGTTGGCTTGTTAGGTGTTTTTACTACTCAAGAGGTTTATCTGGAAGTTTTGAGCCGCACCATGGACAAAATAGAATAATATTATTACCGCCAACCACGTCTTCAGGAACCTCTATATACCAAGTGCTTTCGCCGGTAAATGTAGTGTGCCTCACTTGAATTTCTCCATAACCTTTAAGATCCTCAATGGCCGAAAATAACCTTACACAACAATATTTTTTAATTCTCTCGGTTCTATGTTTGTCTATATTTGAACACTCCATACTCACAAACCTGCCGTAAACATCTAACGCTTCGCTAATAAGAAAACATGATATTGGCATTTTGGTTGCACCTTTCGCAAGCATCATGACAACACTTGTTTTTCTTAATTTAGTGACTTGTTATGTTAATACTACTCAGTAATTACATATAAAATCCCATCGTCTCCTCTTTCACATTCAGTGCCGATTGGGAGTTCAATGAAAGGAATAATGTCAGGATCATAATTCGCAATCGTATTTAAATCATAAATTGAATGATTGCCTGGCTTATCCATATATTCTTGAGTTTCATAACCAGAGAAAAAACGCCAGCCATTGTCCATTTCATTACTTGGTGCTTCTCGGTACATGTAACCAACTTTCTTACCTTCAACAGTAATTTGATCTGTAGCGATGCACCTACCATAACCGACTGCTATGGGCGCTATGTCATCTGCACTTAACTTAAAACTCTTGATCATAATCATTCACATAACGCCCCACTAAGGGGCAAATAATTAAGTTGGCTAAAATAAGCGACGTAGGAGCAAAAGCCAACTTTTATTTGTCACGACTGAGCGACTGGTTAGCTTTTCCAAAACTCCCACCACTTTTTATTTACTTTTTTAGTCGTGTTAGCGGTTTCTGGCTCTGTTTGATTAAAAGGATATTTAATTCTGCTGGAGATATCTACGAAGCTCGCATTCAGGGATGTAGAATTATTGACTCTATCAGGATCATTTAAGTAAGGGTCGGAATAAAACTCCTCTATAGGATAAGGCTGTATGCCTTCAACGTAACCAGAATAATTAAATAGATAGGTTTTTGCATTCTCATCTCGTGAAAAAGCTTTTTGAAATAGACTCCACTCTGACTTTTCAATATTCATGAGAAAGTATTCGCTAGCATCTAGAATTAAGTATTTATGATCAAGCTCTTTAAATAACTCTATAGTTTTATCAAGGTATCCTAATGCTATTTGGGGTTCTTTAAACAGTTCCTCAAAAAACACCTGTGAATTTTTGATGTTTTCTATAGCATTTTCTACTGTAGTGCAAGGTAGGCTAATAGTATCAAAATGTTCATTTCCTTGACCATCCACATATTCTATTTTAGTTTCAATAAAATCGTCAGTATTAAAAAACATCATCCAGACAATTGGTATTTGATACTCTGATTCGGCTAATTCTGTATACTGTGCATTCTCATTTTGTAACTCATTTGCACTAGAAATCGGCTTGTTAGCATTGATTAAATAACTCAATTTTTACTCCTATACCTGAGGAAAAGCTAACGCCGCAAATAAACGGCTAAAAAGAGTTGGCTAAAATTTTTGAACGAAGTGAACGCAGCCAACTTATTAAACGTCCTACTTGATGGGCTTGTTATGAGCCATTTAGTAAAGGCTCAAGTTTGAAATACAGCTTAGTGCCGCAATTACTCCATTTGTAATGATCATCACCGTATTGAATAAATACCGATGACTCACTTAAAAGTTCTTTTGAAATACAAAAACCATTAACTGATTCTGGGTCATTTTCATCAATATCTAAATAAGATTTAAACTTCATGTTATTCTTGCTGCCAATATGAAGCTCTCCCCATATCACCTCGTGTTCACCCAGTGTATTAGGAAATGAGAAACCAATACCGTTACACTGCTGCTCATGCTCTCGCAGATATACTTTAACTCCCATTTTATCTGCTTTGTTCCTGTCATTTATTGTATGTACGGCGTCCTCGTCACAAACAGGACCGCAATAATCGACACAGATAGTTTCAATTTCTTCTGCTATAGAAAAATTTGTAACTAAAAAAATTATCGGAATCACAAGTTGCTTGATCATGTTTTGGCTCATAGCGCTGAAAATAAACAGCAAAAATTAGTTAGCTATTATATGAAGCGGAGCGCAGTCAGCCAACTGAATTTTGTCCGCACTTTTTAATTTTCTTTGTTATATACCCCATTCAACTGAGCTTACATCATGTATGCTTTTAACTAATATCTCTAGTTTTTCTCTAACAAGCATTTCTATTTCTTCGTCGTGTTTACTGAACAGCCTTTTAAACAAAGAGACTCTTTGATCCGCCCAAATTTGCCACAAAGGAATGTCAGACTCTTCATCGTTTTTGCCCATAAAAATATCTATATCTATACCATTAAACTTACTGTTTATGATAAACATATATTCTGATTCTATTAGTTTCTCTGTCTCAAAGCTCAAATGCTGGAGTTGTGAGTAAACATAACCCGAGAGCTGACGAGCAGAATCAAATTTGCTTGTTTTAAAATAAAGATTTTGATTCATGCTTAATCCTTTAAGGACATATAACACCGCCAAAAAGCGCGGCTTTGTAGTTGGTTGGTACTGCGTAAACGTAGCCCAAAGTGCATAAGCCAATCAACGGAAAAGCCGTCGTTTTAACAGGCCTTATTGTAACTTACGGCATAACTATGTTGTAGGCATGCCATATAAGTTCATTTCCCAATCTTCTAGTGGCGGCGATACTTCAAACGCTGGATCACAATATGACCGTATATAATCAGTTGCACGCTGTTGTGCATGCTTAAAATTTAAAACTTCGCCGGTGGGGCTGAGCTCAATAACATTAGTAAATATAGCGTATGCCATTTCGATAGCGCTTGGCTCATTTCCATAGAGTTCTAAATACTCTATATCCTTTAGCATGTAGTGCGTTCCACTAGACATAAAGTAAGCGAAAGATCTCAATACACCGCTAAAGTCACTGCTAATTTTCAAGGCTAAATTCTCTTTTCTCGACTGCGTTATAGCTATTTTACCATGATGTCTGTAACTTCTGTCTGGTTAAAGTGGACAATCATAGTTTGATCGATCAACTCTTGGCTTTCTAATGGTTCGGAGCCATCGATAGAATGCAGAATATATGGAATATAAAGCTGATACTCGTTCCTTAGACCATTGTTAAAATCAACTGATTGAGTCAATTCAACCCCTTGTAAATTAACCCCATAAGCTGACTGGAAAAACGTGGAGTTTATTTGATAGGTCTTTTCTGGAAACTTTACCTTAACACCACTAATTCGATCACTACTTGGATCCTTATATATTGTCAGAGTCAAATCCTTGCTAACTAACGTTATCTCTTTCAAAGGCACAAAAAGGTTTGGTGTAGCGTTACCCTCAGAATTATAAATAAGAAAGAGAAAAGTCATTAGTAATAAGCAACGCATATGATTCCCTATAGTTTTGGCGCCTTACTAATGGGCGCATAAATGCTTGACTAAATTTTGTGAAGCACGGACAAAACCAACTGTTTTTTATCCGCGTTTGCGACTTTGTTATATTTTCATTTCATGAACAAAGTTAAAGGCGCTACCTTTCTTTTCAGGTTGCCAGCCATTTTGAAGAGCTGCTCTGATACAGTACTCAATATCTTTTGGTGTTACAGGTAACTCGGGGTTTCCAATCCAGTTATCACAACGTACCCAAGGAAATGTTATAGATAAAACTGCTCCGGACTGTTCAGCCAACTCTGCTGCTGCGGTCATATTGTTACCGAAAGCACCTTGACTATATGTTGGCTTGTTTCGAATCGTCCATCTGTACTCTACTGAATCAACGACTATTTTACGTGAACCTTTCTTCGGGATTGCCATAAATTACCAGAAAACATAACGCCGCGTTTAACGGCTAAGTAATAGTTGGCTAAAATGTGTAGCGAAGCGAAACCGAGCCAACTGTTGCGTATCCACATTTTCAAACGCTGTGATATGTGCTAATTAACACACTGTATCTCTTCACGATTTATTAAACAATACTTTGACCCCTTAAGCTTTTCAAATGAGTCTCCTACTTTAACTGAAGCAGAGTTTAGAATTATTCTAGAACTAGTAAAGCGTTTTAACTTTCCATTTTTTAATTTGATCTCAATTCTAGGAATACCATGATTTCTAGATTTCCATTCAATTAAAGCCACACTTCCCTTAGCAGAAAACCTTACGGAACTATCACGATCCCAGATTGTTGTGGTCAACTAATTCCG
>NZ_AUYB01000007.1 GCF_001625655.1 Pseudoalteromonas luteoviolacea DSM 6061
TGCCACTGCGCACAACCATATTTGTGGCAACCTCGTACTCTGAATGGTCCCCTGCTGACATCCACTGTCAGATAAGTCAAATCGTGCTTTTCACTGGCGTATTTCCACACCCCACCCTCAAGGTATTGCAGTTGATAATAATCAGCATCTTGGCTGGGAGACCACGCTACCAGCATGGCGTCCTGCTTACTTTGGACAGATAAATACAGTGTGTCTTCGGGGGTGCTTTCTACAGGGACCAACACAGGTGCACCAAACACCATAACGGGTTCATAAGCCTGCTCAAACTCAGCACGCCCAGGTAAAGAAGTTAATAAAGAGATTAAAAGAAATAAAATCCTTTTCACATTTACTCTCCAGAATACGCAGTAAATTAATAATCGTAAAAAACCGCGCAATTCTAACGCAAATAAAATAAAAAAGGGAATACAAAAATAAAACAACTTATAAAAATATTAATCCGACCCACAATAAACAAAACAACATATTAACTTATATATGAAAATATAATTAAATTAATAAATAGAGTAAAACTTCATGCTTAGTTGCTTTACTAAAAACTAAGCTAATCTTGATTT
>NZ_AUYB01000008.1 GCF_001625655.1 Pseudoalteromonas luteoviolacea DSM 6061
GGATCCAAGCTACCATCTTGATCCACATCGAAGAACACCTTACCCGAAACAGACTTATCGCCCGCTTTTGGCTTTTCTGTAAAGCGGATCGCTGGCGTTGGCTCTTTGCCAACCACAACCTTAGCGATGTTACTTACTGCGCCCAAACCACTACCAATATAGCGCTTGCCGGTTTGATATTCGCTCGAAGGGGTTTGCACAAGGGTGTAGCCATCGGCGTTAGATTCAATTAACCCGGTAAAACTAAAGTCACCTTGCGCGTCAGTGGTGGTGGTTAATTCAACCGCTTGGCCGTATTTG
>NZ_AUYB01000009.1 GCF_001625655.1 Pseudoalteromonas luteoviolacea DSM 6061
TGTAACTCCCCCAAAAAATGAAACAGTTCATAAGTAGAATTTTCTATTAACTAAAATAGGAAAATTTACCATGAGAAAAAGTAAGTTCACCGAAACCCAAATTGTCAGCATGATCAAAGAAGCTGAGTCTGGTGTTCCCGTCCCTGAAGTGTGCCGTAAATATGGTATTGGTCAGAGTAGCTTTTACAAATGGCGCTCAAAATATGGGGGTATGGAAGCTGCTGATGTTAAACGCCTTAAAGAACTTGAGGAAGAAAACCGTAAGCTAAAAGATATGTTTGCAACACTTAGCCTCAAACACTCAATGCTTGAGGATATCATCGCAAAAAAGCTGTAAAAACAAGTAGACGCAGAGCTTGGGTTGAGCATTTAAGGGCTAAATTTAACGTCAGCGTCGCATTTGCTTGTGAAGTGGCAGGGCTAAGCCGCTCAGTTTTTTATTACAAACATAAACGGCCTTCAGATGATGAAGTGATCGACGCACTACTTACGTTGGTAGAGCGCCATCAAAGATGGGGGTTGCCAAAACTATTCAAAAGGCTTCGTAATAAAGGTAAGCCTTGGAATAAAAAGCGTGTTGAACGCGTTTATAACATGCTAAAACTAAACCTAAGACGTAAAGGAAAGCGCCGTGTACCGACGAGAACACCTGAACCATTAAGTACCCCAACGCAACATAATGAATCTTGGTCAATGGACTTTATGAGTGATGCCTTAAGCTACGGGTATCGCTTTAGAACATTGAATGTACTCGATGACTTCAATCGACAAGCATTAGCCATTGAAGTTGATACCAGCTTAACGGCAGAAAGAGTGATTAGGACACTAAAGCATATTATTGCTTGGCGAGGTAAACCAAAGCAAATTAGAGTCGATAATGGTCCTGAATTTACCTCAACGGCACTTGAAACTTGGGCTGCGGAAAACAACATCAAGCTGGAGTTTATAAAACCAGGTAGTCCTTATCAAAACGGTTTTGTAGAAAGGTTTAACCGAAGTTACCGCGAAGAGGTGCTAGATTTATACTTGTTTGAGTCACTACAAGAAGTACGTGAAATCACAGATGAGTGGTTAGATATTTATAATTATGAGCGACCTCATGATTCGCTTGGTGATATGACACCAATTGGTTACCTTGAGGCTGCATAAAATTCTACGAAAAAGCTGTACTAAATTGGGTGGAGTTACA
>NZ_AUYB01000010.1 GCF_001625655.1 Pseudoalteromonas luteoviolacea DSM 6061
CACGCTTGCAGCTCAAGAAGCACCAAGCATTCAGCCTTAATAGATAACAATTAAATCAACAGGATAAAAGACATGAACAACGTATTAAAACTACAAGAAATGGCATCTACAACTGAAGCAGACGTTCAAAGCTGGTCAACACTAAGTGGCGTATGTCGCACGCTTGCAGCACAAGAAGCACCAAGCATTCAGCCTTAATGTAGGGCAATGCTTGCATCAGGAGTGAATGTTTCTATGCCCGTGTAGTGAAACAAGACTCCTGAGAGCCAGCGACGCGCCAAATGATTTGTCGCGTCGTCCCTGGCAACTTTTCTAAAACAAATTAAAAGAATGAGAACGAAAATATGTTGGATAATTTATACACCTTTGGCGATAAGGACTTTTTCTCGCTACCATCAGAGTTAGGTGCTGATAAGGAATACAGTGAAGTTATTACTAGTTTGCTTTCGAAAGATTGGACAGTAAAAAGACACAATATTTGGTTGGCTGCCGCACCAAAGAACATGGATATTCCAGTACAAGGCTTCAAAATTCATGTATCAGCAACTGAAGAAGAAGCCATCGAAGTAATCCATAAAACAGTACAAGTATGCCTAGATCATAAAGCCGCATTCAAGGTGATTTGCCGTAAAGATATCGCAAATCAAATGGCCTCTAAGTCAACTGGCCGAAGTGGTTCAGGTAAGTTAATCACTATTTATCCAGTCGATTTTGAATCATTTAAAGTGATGATCCATGACCTTTATATTGCAACTAAAGACAATAATGGTCCTTACATTCTGTCTGACAAACGTTATAAAGACAGCAAAGTTGTACACTATCGTTACGGTGGCTACAAGTTGATCCCCAAACCGAAGCCGGATGGTACTGCAGACGCTTGTTTAATTCAGCCAGATGGTACTTTGGTAAAAGATGAGCGAGAAGCATTTTATTCACTGCCAAGTTGGATTGATGAGCCATTTAAAGATGAAGAGGTCGCTGAAGATGACTCAGAGATCAAGCCTTTAGCTGGCAGGTATCAAGTATTGGAGGCTTTCTCGTTTTCTAATAGTGGCGGCGTTTACAAAGCAACTGATTTAGAAACTGGTGAAACGGTCGTTGTGAAAGAAGCCCGTCCGTATGTGCAATTCTCTTCACTTAACGCAAAGTCAATATACGCTGACACCGTATTAAAGAATGAATACAAGATCCTTGAAGCGCTGCAAGGCAGTGAATACTTCCCTAAACCTGTAGATTGCTTTACTGAGTGGGAGCACTCCTTCTTAGTGGAAGAGTTTGTTCAAGGAGAGGCGATCCGTTCATTCAGAGCCAAAGAGGAAGTCACCTTAATCCCATTTACAGGCAATTTGGCAACTGCTGAGAAGTTTAAGCAACAGTTTACATGGATCACCAAATCTTGTATCGATGCGATTGCCTACGCACATAGTCAAGGTATTGTTTTAGCTGACATTTCACCAAACAATATAATCGTTGATAGTGATAATAAGCGCATTAAATTTATCGACTTTGAAGGTTCATTCAGAGTAGATACTGCCAATGAGCATCGAGACAGCATTCCTATTCTGGCAACACCTGGATTTACTGAGCAGTCGAACTTAGTTAAAGAAGGGGCCACGTATAAAGGCGATTGGTATGGCTTATCTATGGTGCTGTACAGCATGCTGTTACCTATTCAGCAAGCATTTGAAATGAATGCAGAGTTCAAATGGTCACTGTTGGAAAAAATGGTGAAAGACAGTGGCTTACCGGTCCAAGTTATCAATGTAATCGATGCGCTTTCGAAAGGGTTAGTTGAAGACGCCAAAGCGATTTTGGATGAGCTAGATAACATTACCCTATCGGAAGAAGTGGCAGACAAAATAGAGAGAATAGAAGAGTTCCCTACTGTGTCATCCAATTTTAGCGATATAGAAAATACGCTACAACGCTCTTTAACCAACATTACTAAGTTATTGAGAAGTGGTATTGAGCGCAAAGGCCATGACTTCTATTTACCTGTCGATTTCCAAGCGTTTGATACACATATGGGGTCACTTGCATACGGTTACTCTGGACCCGCGCTGCTACTTGCTCGAGCTGGTAAAGACATCCCAGAGGGACTTGCTGCGGAATTAGATAAGAGCTTTGCTGAAAAAGAGGCGTCACCCGGAATATTGGTGGGATATGCAGGCATGGCACTTAGTCAAATTGAGCTGGGTAACTACGATGTAGCACGTGAATTGTTATCTAAGTCCATGGCGGTTCCATTCGAGCAGCAAGCGAGTAACTTCGCCCATGGTTTGGCAGGTATTGGTCATGGTTTTGTGAAGCTGTACCAACATACACAGCACCCAGATGATTTGCAGCAGGCTATCGAAGCAGCATTGTTACTAAGAGAGCGCAGAACCTTCGAACGCGGCGGATACAAATATGCTTCAAGCGTAGAAGACAATGAAGGCGTAGGTTTCATGTACGGCAGCACAGGTGTCGCACTGTTTTTAATTCAACTGTTCAATGTAACCAAGCAAGAAAGTTACCTAGAAGAGGCGAGGTTAGCACTGCAATTTGATTTGCATGTGGGTCTTAAGCCTGAAGGGCACTATCAATGGGGCGATTCGGAAAGCAGCCAAATGGTACTGCCATACGTTGAAAATGGTTCTTCGGGTATTGGCTCTGTGGTATTGCGCCTATACCAAGCAACTAACGATGAATACTACTTAGATATTGCTCGTAAAATTGCTTTGAGCTCATACTCACTTTACGCCGCTCAGCAAGGGTTATTCTCAGGCTCTGTAGGCATCGCTGACTTCTTATTTGACATGCATCAGGTGACTGAAGAGCAGCAGTATAAAGATAGTGCACTGAATATCTTAGAGCGCTCAGCACTATTCTCAATTTCGCGAAACGAAGGTGAGTTATTCCCAGGTCGTACCTTGATTAGACTATCGACTGATTTAGCCATGGGATCTTCGGGCATTGGCATCGTCTTTGACCGAGTTTTAAATAACAAGTCTCGCCCATTGTTTGATATCTAACAGAGTTGGCGGCTTAGGCCGCCTCACTAAGGAATTAGTTGATATGATTATTTCAAAAGAAAACCTTAGCACTGCTGCAGATATTCTGAAGCCACATCACAAAAAACTAGGATTGTTGTTCTTTCTGACTGCTATTCAAGCAGTGATGTTTTCAGCGATAGACCCACTGGCAATGAAGTTCTTAATCGATGCACTTAGCGAAGGGGATGTGCAAACATTCATCTATCTAGCTGTAGGTGTGACTTTTATTGCAACGTTTGGCAGAGTGCTGATTTATTACACTGCACTTACCTCGCAAAAGATTAAAAACGATTTACACCAGAACCTTACGGTAGAAATGGCAGAGTCTCTTTACAATAAACCGTACGAAGAAATTGCAGAAAAAGGCCGTGGATACTTTACGTCTCGCTTG
The DNA here is from genome assembly GCF_001625655.1 of Pseudoalteromonas luteoviolacea DSM 6061. Classification (GTDB taxonomy): domain Bacteria; phylum Pseudomonadota; class Gammaproteobacteria; order Enterobacterales; family Alteromonadaceae; genus Pseudoalteromonas; species Pseudoalteromonas luteoviolacea. The sequence continues at coordinate 3,427 of NZ_AUYB01000010.1, forward strand.
CATGATGAAGCACGACAGTTAAGTGGTGTTGTAGATGTATGTACAACCTTAATCTCTGGCTTTTTCGTAAGCGTGATTGGACTGAGTGTTGCGATTTGGTTGAGTTGGGAAATCACTCTGGCGTTAGTAGTTATTGTGCCTTTCCTATATTTCTTGGCACATCGCTTTAGCGGCAAGATCTCTAGTTGTACCGAGCGCTTACATGAAACTGAAGCGCAATTTAAATCTATCTTAAACAAAGCGATAGATAGCTTTAAATACGTGAAAACACATAGCTTAATTAACCAAGCGCAGCACAGAATCGAAGAAGGTATTACCGAACCTTTAGATGCAAGATACAAAAACACCAAGATTGCGGCCATGTATCAATCAATTAGCAGTGTGTTTTTAAGCTATGCCGAGTTATCTGTTTTGATTGCGGCAGGTATCCAAGTGATTTTAGGTGCGATTACGATTGGTTCACTATTCGCCTTAACTCGAGCGTTTGGGATGATAGTGGGTGCTGTCCAGCAGTTGTCATCTGTAATCCCACACATCGCAGCACTGAATGGTTTACTTGAGCGCTATCGTGTATTTACCCAAAAAGTTGAGTCACCACAAGGCGCCTCAGAGATCGCTGCTCATAGTGAATTAGAGCTTCATAATGTTGGCTTTAGCTATGGCGATAAGCAAATCCTTAAAGATGTGTCTTTGAATGTAAATCATGATGACAAGATATTGATATCGGGTGGAAATGGGGTAGGAAAGAGTACATTCCTGAATCTGTTGGCTGGATTCTATCAACCACAGCAAGGCCGAATTACGCTTGCCAAGGACAAGGAAATGAGTACCGCACTTTACCCGTTCCAATTTTTACCAGGCACGGTAAAGGAGAACTTCAATACCTTGAGCCTTAAATGGGATAGTTCAGGACGTGCAGAGGCTTTAATCAATGAGCTAGGGCTGCAAGAGTGTTTGGATGTTAACTACGATGATTTATCTGAAGGTCAGAAAAAGAAATGCCAAATTGCCGCTTGCTTACTTAAGCCTGCAAATATCTATGTACTGGATGAGCCGTTGGCAAACATTGATGACCAAAGTAAAGAAAACATTTTGGGTCTCATCGAGCGATACACTAAAAAAGCTGCTGTGCTCATGATTATGCATGAAGGTAATAACTTTAAAGACAAATTTACGCGATTTATTGATTTGAAAGGAGACGGCAAAGTCACGGTAAGTTAAATCGAATAAAGGACTAAACAAGGACGCTAAGTTTCGCTTAATAACTATAAGAAGAATAAATAAAAACAATAATAAAAAGCGGAATTTAGTAGTGACAGGGAAGTCACTTATGGAATGAGTATCAGTTGAGACTACGACTTTACTCGGATCTGACGAGACAAAAAATTTATTTTTCGTTTTCTGGCAAGGACGCCGGTCTTACTCACGGTAGTAAGGCATGCTGGAAAGCACAATACAGGGGCATGACGCGCCTGATAAAAGCCAAGTGTGCAAAGATGAGCACACACCGATTTATTTTTTCGTTCTCTGGCAAGGACGCCAGCCTTACTCAAGTTAGTAAGACCTGCTAGGAGGCACAGTACAGGCAC
>NZ_AUYB01000011.1 GCF_001625655.1 Pseudoalteromonas luteoviolacea DSM 6061
TTTCTGTAAAGCGGATCGCTGCCGTGGGCTCTGTACCTACAATAACCTTGGCAGTGTTACTTACTGCACCTGCTTCTGTACCAATATAACGCTTACCGGTTTGATATTCGCTCGAAGGGGTTTGGACAAGGGTGTAGCCATCGGCATTGGACTCGATTAAGCCGGTAAAACTAAATTCGCCTTGCGCGTCAGTGGTTGTGGTTAGTTCAACAGCTTGGCCATATTTGTCGGTACCCGTTAGTTTGATGCTGATGTTATTCAATGCTGAG
>NZ_AUYB01000012.1 GCF_001625655.1 Pseudoalteromonas luteoviolacea DSM 6061
TAACTTAATCGCAATACCATCTAGGGCAAAGTCATTACCATTTAACGTGCCGTCTTGATTGATATCTACAAATACGCGGCCGGATACCGACTTATCGCCCGCTTTTGGCTTTTCTGTAAAGCGGATCGCTGGTGTGGGCTCTGTGCCAACCACAACCTTTGCGGTATTACTTACCACGCCAGATTCTGTACCTATATAACGCTTACCGGTTTGATATTCGGTTGAAGGGGTTTGTGTAAGGGTGTAGCCATCGGCATTAGATTCAGTTAACTCTACAAAGCTAAAGTCACCTTGTGCGTCAGTGGTGGTGGTTAAC
>NZ_AUYB01000013.1 GCF_001625655.1 Pseudoalteromonas luteoviolacea DSM 6061
CGCGCCGTGTCATTCAATGCGACAAAATCAGCACTTGCTTGTTCATCAAGTAGCGAGATATGCGCAGCATATTCGACATTAGGTAATTGAGATAACGTCCTAAGAAAAGCAGTTAAGATTGAGGTAACGTGTCCACTGCTCAATTCTTCGGCAAAGTAATTACACGAAAAATCTAAAGACTCATTATCATTAATTTCTAATACAAGTGGATAGGTATCTCTGATATCTACTTCAACTTTTTCAACTTGTAACCCAGTTCCAGCTTGCTCACCTGCGCCAAGCGGATAATTTTCAAAAACAAGCAACGTGTCAAACAACTCAGTTCCCAGCATGGCCTGTTTTTGAATATCTAATAAAGGTAAATAACCAAAAGATTGGCTTGTATTAAACTGTTGATGAAGCTGTTCAATAACCTCTGACAACGTTCCTTCTAGTCCCGAAACGCGTACAGGAATGTTATTTATGAACAACCCAACCATGGTTTCAACACTAGGGATTTGAGCAGGTCGACCAGAAATAATAGCGCCAAAAATTGGGCTCTCATTCCCTGTTAGACGTTGCAGTACAATCCCCCAAGCAACTTGAATTAAAGTATTCAAGGTTGTTTTTTGCTTTTTAGCGAATGTCCTTAAAGCCTCTGAGCTAGTGCTATCTAACGATATTTTTTTACTCGCATGAATACGTTTAGCCCCCGGTGTCTGGCTTTTATCAGAAACAAAAGTAGCCTCGTCTACACCTTCCAAGTAACTTTGCCAGTACTGCTTGGCTGCGTCCGCATCTTGGTTTTGATACCAGCGAATATAATCCTCAAACTCTGCGTTCGGCTTCGATGGTTGCTGACTATTCCCCAACAGAGCGCCATAACTTTGTAATACGAAGTGATATACTTGAGGCATTGACCAACCATCCAAAAGCATATGGTGATGGCTCCAAAGTACCTGATATTTGTTTGCGCCTAATTTCAGCACGCTCACTTTCATTACAGAAGGGGTCTCGACATCAAGCCCCTGGCTCTTTTCGTTTTGGCGCAATTGAACAAAATCTGCAGTTTGCTGATCAGTTGACTTTGTACTCCAATCCTCTTCAAGCCATTTCAAATGTGCAGTTTCAGCAACCAGCTGATGTAGTACACCTTCAATGTCAATAAATGCGGTTCTGAGTATATCGAACTGCTGAACAGCTAACTCCCATGCCTGCTTAAATAAAGCAATATCAAGATCACCGCAGATGGTTGGGAACACCTGGGTTACATAAGAAGATTTATCAATTAAATCATGGAAGTACATACCTTGCTGCATAGAAGTTGCAGGGTATAACTTACTAATATTAAAGCGTGCCTGTAATTCATTGAGTTGTTCAAATGAAACTGTTGCAAGAGGGAAATCAATAGGTGTAAATACGCTTTTCTCAATCGAAACACAGTGATTGATAACATCTTGTAAGCTTTCTTTAATACAAATACTTAATCTAGAAACGGCTTCTTGGCTAAGTACACTACGATCATAGCCGAAAGAGAAACGAAGCTGTCCATCTAGTACTAACCCATTTATTTCCAATGCATACAATAATGCACACGCTTCACCAATTGCTCGGCCTGTAGATTCAGATGCGATTTGAAATACACTGTCTGCTGCCAATGCTTGATCAAACTGACCCAAATAATTAAACATAATTTGAGGCCCGTCACTACTTTCAAGCTCAGACAACCCAGATTCTGGATTGAATTTGCTCAGTAACCCGTAACCAATGCCATTGTGCGGGATCTGGCGACATTGCTCTTTAATATTTGGAATAAGCTTATTGAGCTCAACACTGTCAGAGCTTAACTTAAGTGGGTATTTAGATGTAAACCACCCTACGGTTTCTGAAACACCTTGCGCCAGCTGTTCATGTTCACGGCCATGGCCTTCCATCATCACATTAAGTTCCTGACTTGAAGACCACTTCTCAAACCCCAGAAATAGACTGCAAAGTAAAAGCTCATTAATTTGAGTCAAGTAAGCTTGGTTAGAGCGAGTCAATAATGCTGTTGTTTGCTTCTCATCTAAGCTAACTTCAACCAAGGATAAATCTCTATAGGTTGAAGCTGTTGTTTCACTTTGAGCTTTTGCAATTGGCGCAGAACTCTCATTTAATTGAGATTGCCAAAATGCCGCTTGTTCAAGAATTTCTTCTGATGTGCCTTGCTCCTGCAATGCATTAGCCCAGCTTTGGAAAGACAACTGCTTATTAGCTAACACAATAGATCGATCATCTATTGCCTGTTCGTATGCAGACTCTAAATCAGAGAGCAATATACGCCACGATAATCCATCGATAACTAAATGGTGTGCAACCAAAAATAAGCGGCCAGATTCGGAACCTTTAAAATATACCATTTTAAAGACCGGGCCATCGGTTATATTGAGTGAAGCTTGGTGAAAGTTACATCTTCGCTCAATTTGTACAGCCTCATCCTCACCGCTTTCTAGCATTTCAATTAAACAAGATGCTGAAACAATATCATCGCTAAAAGGCACATAGTTTGCGTTCCATGTCTCTTGCTCACAATTGAATCGCAATCGAAGCGCATCATGACGCTGGTAAATCGCACTAAAAACATCCGCCAACACTTGATGATTAAAGTGTTGCTCTGTTTTGAGCAATACGGCTTGGTTATAGTGATTAAAGTCACCATGATTGGCTGCAAAAAATTCTTGTTGAATTGGCAGCAATACTTGCTCGCCCATAACACTTTTTTGGCTATAGCTCACCGTGTCAGCCACATTTACGACAGCAGCCAACTCTGCAATGGTTTGATTACTAATAACCTGTTGTGCAGTAAACGAAATACCATACTGTGCGGACTTAGAAACAGTTTGCAGAGATAAAATAGAGTCGCCACCTAAAGCGAAGAAGTTATCGTGGATCCCAACTCTTTCAATCTTCAGTACTTCTTGCCAAACATCAACTAAGTTTTGCTCAATTGAGTTGCGAGGAGCTTCATATTCAGAGCTATTTTGCTCTCCTATAGACGGAGTTGGCAGTGCTTTTCTGTCCAACTTACCATTGCTTGTTACTGGTAGATATTCAACCGCCATATAAGTCATCGGTACCATATGTGCCGGTAACTGACTATTTAAATGCGTCAAACAAGCCTGATAAAGCTGCTCTTCACCTTCTGAGTTAATGTCACCTTGCGGCACAATATAAGCAACGAGACTCTTATCCTGCTCATTGCCAGTGCCCGACCACACCACTACGGCAGCATCTTTTACCTCGTCCATTGCGTGTAAGGTGTGTTCGATTTCCCCTAGCTCTATCCTAAACCCTCGAAGCTTAACTTGGTCATCCATACGCCCAATATACTCAATAGCCCCAGATTTTGAGCGTTTAACTAAATCACCAGTTTTATAAAGTCGTGTACCGGAATGAGTGCTGTGGATAAACTTCTCTTCTGTAAGCGCTTCACGGTTTAGGTATCCACGAGCTAGACCAACACCACCAATATGTAACTCACCCACAACCCCATTTGGCAGCGGAACATTGTATTTGTCCAGTATATGAAGGTCGATATTTTGTATAGGCAAACCGATTGGTACCGACGACTGACCGCTGATAATTTCACACTGCCAGTTGCTCACATCGATTGCTGCTTCTGTGGGACCATATAGGTTGTGTAGCTCTGCTGAGAGAGTATTTAAAAAACGATCTTGAACGGTTACTGGCAATGCTTCACCACTGCAAAATACCTTAGTCAGTGAAGAGCATGTTGCAAACTGTTCGAATTGCAGTATTGCGCTCAGCATTGAGGGGACAAAGTGCAATGTTGTAATGCCAGATGTGTTTATTAAGTCGCATAGGTACTCTGGCTCTTTGTGACCTTCTGGCCTTGCAATAACTAATTGTGCGCCAGTAACCATTGGCCAGACAAACTCCCAAACAGATACATCAAAACTAAAAGGAGTTTTTTGCAGGACTTTATCCGTGGACGTTAATTGATATTCATTTTGCATCCAGTCAACACGGTTCACCAATGCACGGTGCTCAATTTGGACCCCCTTAGGCATACCTGTAGACCCAGATGTATAAATTACATATGCAAGGTTCGATGGTGCTAAGTCGGGAACAATAGGTTGCGTTGAGCTCTGGGAGTCTAACAGTTGGTCACATTGCGCTGAATCTAAGTAAATCCAGTTTTTATCTGCAGCTAGATCAATATTTTCAAATACTGTTTGACTGATAATCGTACTTAGACCTGTATCCTCAATTATATAGTTTAGTCTTTCTTTAGGGTACGTAAACTCTAAAGGTACATACGCGCCACCAGCTTTAAGTACAGCCCAAATTGCAACGACGAGCTCAAAAGAGCGTTGCATGTACAAACCAACTAGGGTGTCTGGTGTTACGCCAGACTCTATTAAATAATGTGCTAATCGATTTGCTTTGTCGTCCAACTCTGCATAAGTTAAAACTTGTCCTTCAAACTCCAACGCTATTGCGTTTGGTTTTTCAATCACCTGAGCATTAAATAACTCATGGATACAGACATGGTTGAATTCTACCGACTGGCCTTGACCTTCAGTAATAAGCGCTTCTAACTGTTGCGGCGCTAGCAGAGGTAACCGACCCACCTCTTGGCTGGGTTCTTGAAGAACGGCTTTGATTAACTGTAAATAGCTTCCCAATAAGCTTTGTATCGTACTTGGCTCAAATAGATCTGTGTTGTAAATCCACTTAACCTGAAGCTCATCGCCTTTTTCTACAATCGCTACCTCTAGGTCTACTTTCGCAGTGTCAGTGTCATTTACTTTCACTTCTGTATGCAAACCTGGTAACTCAATATCCTCAATCTCATTATTATTAAGGCCAAACATAATCTGAAATAACGCTGAGTGGCTTAAGCTGCGCTCAACATTTAAGTGATCTATCAGCATTTCAAATGGCACTTGCTGATGATCATAAGCTTCTAAGATTGTGGCTTTATTATTTGCGAGTAAGCTCGTAAATGGCAGCGAGGAATCAACATTGCACCTAAGTAGCAGGTTGTTTACAAAAAAGCCAATAAGCGGGTCTAAGTCTGCATGATCTCGGCCTGCGACGGGCGTACCTATTACCACATCATTGTCTAAACTATAACGACTCACCAACACAGCAAAAATGGTCTCTAACAATATAAATAAAGTGACACTTTCACGTTCACTCAAGGCTTTTAATGCTGTTGTGATTTCTCGACTTAATGGGAGGATTTCTACTGCGCCTGAATTGCTTTGAATAAGTGGGCGCTCTTTATCAATAGGTAAACTATGTAAAGCAGGCGCACCTTTCAGTTGCTGCTCCCAAAACGAAAGGTCCTTTTCCAAGGTTGCATGAGACAAGCTATTCCTTTGCCAAGCTGCAAAATCCGCATATTGAATATTGAGAGGTTGTAAAGGCGACTTTTCTCCAGCAACAAATGCTTTATAAGCAGAAGTAAATTCATGAACAAGTAACGCCAAAGACCAGCCATCACTGGATATATGGTGCTGTACAAATAGCAATTCATATTTGTTATCAGCCAGCTGTATTAGTACCACTCGCAACATTAAGTCACTATCTAAATTGAAAGCTTCTCCAGACTCTTCAGCGGTTACATTGTCAAGCTTGTCTTGTTGCCTTTGCACATCTAGATTAGACAAATCAATTACTTTTAGCGGACAAGTCGAACGCTCATTGATTTTTTGTTCGACCTCACTGCCAGTTTCATCTATGTGGTAGGTCGTTCTTAGTATTTCATGCTTTTTAACCAAGCAATCCAATGAATTTTGCAGCGCATTAAGATCTAGCAAACCATTAAGTTGTAGCGTAAACGATAGGTTATATTCACGGCTATCATTGTTGAGTTGATCTACTAACCACAACCTTTGCTGTCCATAAGATAGAGGAATTAATTGCTCTCTATCCGCCAGTTCAATTGCAGAAGATGCGTTGGTACTCGCTTCATTTTCATATGCCGACTCTACTAAGGTCGATATTATAATTTCCTTGTGCTTGGCGATTTTACTTTTCAGCTCTTCGGGAAATCCGCCGGACTCACTAAGATAGGCCAGCTTTCCGTTTTTAACATACAAAGTAATCTTATTCGCCTCTGCTTCCTTTAAAATTTCATTGACTAGTTTCACTTAGAATGTCCCCTCTTCGACCTCAATGCCATCTTGTTTTAATTGTTCTTTTTTCTCACTGAGCTGTTGTTGCATTAAGTTGTCAGTGAGTTTTGCAGCAAGTAGTTCAATTTCTGGTTGCTCAAAGAAGCACTGAATTGACAGATCCTTGCCACTTTCAGGAAAGTCTCGCTTCAACATGCTTAACGCACGTGTCGCTAATAGTGAATCTCCACCTAAATCAAAAAAGTTATCCTTTTCACCAACGTGCTCAATCCCTAGTAGCTCACTCCAATGTGCAGCTAATTTTTCGGTCACGCTATTAGAAGGCTTCACATATTTGCCCGATTTCTTTGGTCGGCTATATCGCTTTTTATCCGTACTTTGAGGCTCTTCTCCCCACACTTTTAATCTTGCTTGGAGCGACCCTGTTGAGTTGATAACTTGTGGTACAAAGCCTAACGTCAAGATTTTCTCAAATGCGGCTTGGCCTTCACTCACGCTCATCGCATAGTTGTCGACCAATGCATTACTGTAGTCTTCTCCTTCAAACGTCCATGCATCCCAATTAATGGCAGTCCATTTATGATTGCCTGTGCTATGCAGGTAGTTTGTGAAAACATCCATAAAGATGTTGGCACTTGCATATGCGCCATAACCTAGACCACCTAGTTGGGATGAAAGAGATGACATTAGAAGACAAAAGTCTATCGATTTGCCGTTAAGAAGCGCATCGAGCACTAGTACGCCTTTAACTTTGCTTTGGTACTGTTCACGAAAACTCTCTGTCGACATAGACTGTAGTGAAGCCATCGCGCCATGTAATTTACCTGCACAATGAATAACACCGTTGACTGCACCAAATTGAGACTCAACCCTCTCAAATACCTGTGTCATGCGTTCCAAATCATCAACACTGGCACAATGCGTACTTACCGAAGATCCCATCTTCTCCAGCGCTTCTAATCTGAGAATTTGTTCTTTAAATTGACTTGAATCTGATGAAGCATCGGTCAATGATGACCACTCATCACGAGCAGGAAATTGCGTTCTAGATACAAAAGCAATATGCACGCCTTGTTGTTTTGAAGATATATACTCAGCCAACGCTAACCCCATCTTCCCAAGGCCACCCGTAATTAGATACACACCACTATCACGCAACCTTGTATTCTGTGCAGCGTGCTTTTGTAACTGATAAGATTCAAACCTCTCAACCCATCTATTCCCAAGGCGGATTGCTACCGTTGGCACCCTCTCTGCTTGTTTAAACTCAACCTCCAGCTGCCCGGCACACCAATCTGCGACTGAAGCAGTTGCGCAGGTATGTACAAAACTGACCATTGAAATATCAATTAGGTGGCAGTGTATTTGCGTGAATTCTTGAGAGATTGTTTTGCAAAGGCCAACAACTGGTGCCAAGGCTGGTCGAATATCTTCATATCCAGCTACACGATATACATGACTAGTTATCACATCCAAGACTGTGTTGTTCTCTGGCTGATGTTTAACCAGTGATTGCGTTATTCCGAGTAAGCTATATGTGGTTAATGTCTGACATGTGTCAAAATCCAACTCTGACTGTTCAAAGTCCAGATCCAAGCTCCACAAATGTGCGATATGGTCAAAGGTGCAATGGCTATTTGCAAAAATTTCAAACAAAGCATCGTAATCGGAGCCAATATCAACGGTAAATTGATTATCACTTAATCTTTGAGTTCCATTACCTGCAAAAACTAATGTTACATTGTGGCCCTGTGCACTCAACTGGTCCGCCAACTTTTTCGCAACCCCTTTTGTGTCAGCAAAAAGAAGCCATTGTTTGCTTGCATTAGATAGTGCTGTAGTTTCCACTAACGCTTTTTGGCTCTGCCACTGAGAAGCATAGAACCAGCTAGCTATTGGGCTTTTTTGATTAATTGCAGTACCTTGCTTGTGCTGAGTCGTATTTCTCTCCAACCAATATGTATGTCTTTCAAACGGATAAGTAGGCAAAGCAATACGATATCGCGTACCTTCATTTTGTACTTTTTGCCAATTTAACTCCGTACCGCTTTCCCACAATTTACCTAACAACTTAAGTATGACTGAATCATCATCGCCAGCGGCTTTGGGGTGCCTCATGCTATTAAAAATATTACAGTTTTTTGAACTGCTATTTTTTCTAACCATAGAAGAAAGCGCATTACCTGGACCGATTTCGATAAAGTTTAATGTGTTAGATACGAACGCTTCATCATTGATTATGTGCTCTACACCGTTAAAAAATTGAACCGTGCCACGCAAATGTTTAACCCAATAATCTGCGCTCATAACTTCATCAGCGCTGATATATTGGCCAGTCACGTTTGATACATACTTTACTGTAGGTGGCTGGAATGACAGCTCACTGACAACGGCTTTGAAAGCGTCTAAAATCCCATCCATCATTCGACTGTGAAAAGCGTGGGAAGTAACCAAAGGTCGATATTCGATATCTCGCTCAGCTAATGCATCACTTAGCCGCTGAATATTAAGTGCCTCACCAGCAACGGTGCATAATGCCGAGCCATTTATCGCCGCTAAATCACATCCCGTAGTTTTAATGAGTGATGCGATAGATTCAGCAGAAACGGCAACAGAAAGCATACGACCAGCTTCTGCTCCTTGCATTAATTTAGCTCTTGCACATACGAGCTTAACGCTCTCTTTTACAGAGAGGACAGACGCGATACATGCAGCCACATATTCGCCTAAACTATGGCCAATCATGAGATCAGGTTTAATACCCCAGCTTTCGAGTAGTTTTACTATTGCAAACTCCACCGCAAACAGTGCTGGCTGTGCGATTAAAGTTTGACTCAACTTACTGGAAGCATCTGGATCTTCAGAGAAGATACAGTCTCTGATATCTTCTCCGATTTCCTCCTTAATAAGCTCGGCACATTGATCAAATGACGCGCGAAATATGGCTTGCTGCTCATATAAACCTTTTCCCATAGCAAGGTGTTGACTACCTTGCCCAGAGAACATAAATACATTTGCAGTGCGTTTTTTAGGCTGTTCTAGTTGATACCCTTTCGCCGCGTCGAGCTTTGTAAGCTGTTGATGAGCGTCAGATATGCTCTGCGCGACCAATGATATTCTGTGACGGAAACCTGTTCTGCCATTACTGAGAGTGTGGGCAATATCACTCAAAGATTCTGAATCAGCATTTGATAAGTAGTCAGCTAAGTTTTCAATCTGGTCTTGTAACGTATTTTCAGACATAGCGGAAAGCACAATAAGCTCTTTTGAGTCTGCTGTATCACGCTCTGGTTCAGGTGCCTCTTCCAAAATAACATGGGCATTTGTTCCCCCAATACCAAAGGAGCTGATACCTGCTCTTCTCGGCTTTCCTAAATCATCCCAATCTTTAACCTCCGTATTCACATAAAAAGGTGTATTCTCGAAATCAATCATTGGGTTAGCTGTTTCGAAGTTAATTGTTGGAGGTAACTGCTTATTTTTTAGGGCCATAACCGTTTTGATGACACCTGCAATCCCCGCAGCAGCATCAAGGTGACCAATGTTGCTTTTTACTGCACCGAGTGCACAGCGCTCAGCTGTGGAAACACCAAATGCATCGCTCAACGCTTTTATTTCGATAGGATCCCCAACGACAGTGCCCGTGCCATGCGCTTCTACATAGCCGATATCCGAAGCAGAAACACCAGCAAACTTAAGCGCACTGCGGATAACCTTTGATTGGCCTTTGATACTAGGCGCTGTAAAACCAGCTTTATCACCGCCATCGTTGTTTATAGCAGAGCCTTTAATAACAGCATGAATTGTATCCTTGTCCGCAAGCGCTTTTTGCAACGGCTTTAATAAAACTAACCCGGCACCATCTCCCCAACGAGTTCCACTGGCATTTTGGTCAAACGCGCGACAGTGGCCATCTTTTGAGTTAATTGCACCTTCTTGATATACATACCCTTCAGCTTCAAATAAAGACAATCTAGAAGCACCTGCTAGAGCCATGCTGCATTCGCCACGCATTAAACTCATACATGCTTGATGGATAGCAACAAGAGAAGTAGAGCAGGCTGTAGAAATATTTGTGCTTGGCCCTGTCAAATTCAATTTATACGACAAACGTGTTGCTGGAAAATCTCGTTCATTGCTTTGAAAGTAAGCCATGCGGTCCGGACCAAACACATCACTGGAGCTCATGACGTTTTTAAATAGGTAGGTATTTACACCAACACCGACATGCACACCCACATTTTGTGGTTGGGCTAAGTCTCCATATCCCCCCATTTCGAGCGCTTCAACCGCACACTCCAACAATAGCCTATGTTGCGGATCTAAAATTTCCGCTTCTCTCGGTGTAAAATGAAAGAAATCCGCATCAAACTCTTTCACGTTCTCCAGTACAACGCCTTTTTTCACGTAGTTTGGATTGTTTATTAAACTCTCTTCTACGCCAGCTGCCAGTAACTCTTCATCTGAAAATGTACTCAGGCTCTCCTTACCTTGTACAATGTTTTCCCAAAATGAATTCACATCTTTTGCACCAGGAAAACGTCCAGCTAAGCCAATTATTGCGATATCGTCTTGAATAAAGTCCGAGGTATCTAACTGACAATCAGATTCAACTTCTCCCTGACTTGGCTTTTCACCAATGAACCTTGCCAACTGTTCAATCGTCGTATGCTCGAACATGTCAACTAAAGATACTTGATAGGGCGTTTTTTGAGTTATTAAGGTTTGTACTTTACCGTAAAGCAATGAGTTTCCACCTAAGTCAAAAAAGCTGTCGGAAACACCTACTTTTTCAACCTGTAGCACCTCTTGCCAAATTCCACATAATTGTTGCTCGATAGCTCCTTTTGGTGCTTCGTATTGCTCATGTAACTGTGCACTGACATCTATTTCAGGCAAAGCTTTCTTATCGACCTTACCATTTGGTGTCAGTGGGACTTCCGATATGGAAACATAAAATGATGGCACCATGTAATGTGGTAAGCAGGCATTTAAGCTTGAACGTAAATACTTGCTGATGGACTTGTGCTGCGCATCAATTTGATTGTTAACCACTACATATGCGGCAAGTTGTTGTTGCCCATTGACGGTGCATGCGTTAACAACAGCACTGCTAACCACATCTAACTGCGCAAGTTGACTCTCAATCTCAGCCAGCTCAATTCGATACCCACGCACCTTGACTTGGTCATCAATCCGCCCGCCACATTCAACTTTGCCATCAGAGGTCCACCTCGCTAAATCTCCCGTTTGGTAGATGATTTTATTTTCGGCAACGGAGGCTGCTATAAATCGTTCTTTTGTTAGTTCAGGCTGTTTAAAATAGCCATTAGAAACACCTTGCCCACCGATATAGAGCTCGCCATAAGCACCAATTGGCACCGGCTTCATATCTGTATCTAAAATATAAAATTCAGTGTTATTAATTGGCTGACCAATGGAGATTTGTTCCGCATTTGTCACTTTGTCACAGCTAGACCACACCGTTGTTTCTGTTGGGCCATACATATTCCAAAGTTCGCTAACGTTTTCTAGCAGCGTATCTGCCAACTCTGAACTCAATGCTTCCCCGCCACACAGCGCTTTCAGTCCTTTTGCACCGCCCCAGCTTGGCGCAGCCAACAACATCCTCCATGTCGCAGGCGTTGCTTGCATGACTGTTATGTCATACATTTCTATCAAGCTGCGTAATGCACTACCATCTCTTACTGAGCTTTGTGGGCAGACAACTAATTCTGCACCTGTACAAAGTGGTAGGAATAATTCCAAAACATGGATATCAAAGCTGATTGAGGTAACAGCAAGTAATCGGTCAGTATGATTTAGACCTGGCTTGACAGCCATAGAACGAAGGAAATTTGAAACCGCTTTATGGCCAACTTCAACCCCTTTTGGTTTCCCAGTAGAACCTGATGTATAGATAATATATGCAGACTGGTTAGATGAATCAGACACTGATAAATCGGTAATCGCCTGAGATAAAATTATTTTTTGAGTGTCTTGATTCTCCAGTGAAATTACTGTCAAACCAGTACAATCGAATTGTATTCTTTCTTCATTGTCTGCCAAGATGATTTTCAGACCACTGTGCTCGACCATGTAAGCAAGTCTGTCATTGGGATAATCTAGGTCTAAAGGCACATAAGTAGCACCAGCTTTTGCAACAGCCAGTAGAGAAACAATCATTTGGTTAGATCGCGCAACACTCACCCCTACGAGCGTCCCAGCTTGCACACCTTGAGACTGAAGGTAATGTGCTAACTGATTAGCTTTATGATTCAGCTCTTTATAAGTGAGTGCTTCTTGATTGAAACGAGTCGCTACTTTGTCGGGGTGACTTTCAACCTGCTGTTCAAAGAGTTGATTAAAAGTTTGCTCAGAATCATAGCTAACGGTTGTATCATTCCAATTGACCAAAATATCTTTTTGCTCGCTTTGCGGCATGACGTCAATTTCAGCAATTTTGTTGTCTAAACCTATTTGCGAAATTTGCTCTAGCAAATGCAATAATCGCAACTCTAACAGAGAGATATCTGATTCATTGAAATACGCTAAGTTGTAGTCTAGTTGAAGCTCAAGTAACTGCTCTTGACCATAGTCCCAAACATTCACCATCAAAGGCGTTGATTCATGTTGATGGCTAACGTAAACCAGATCTGCTTCATGGCCTTCAATTTCTAATTGGCTATCAAACTTGAGAAAGTTGAATCCAATATCATATATCTCGCCACTAAACCCAGTCTCCGATAAATCATTACTGATGTGACCAATTGGGTATCTTTGGTGCCTCAAACTACTTTTCTGGCAATCTGCAATTTCCCGAACCACATCGGCAACAGTCGCACCTGAACTCACTTCAATTGCTAAAGGACTAACACTGGTGAAAACACCAATCATCTGTTTTTGTTTGTGTGTTTTACGGTTGTGGTAAGGCACTCCAAGAACTAGACGGTTTTTCTTATACACTTTTGAAATATATAAAGTTACCGCAGCCATAAATAGCTGTGGTAATGTCACTGACAAATCAGCTGCCAGCGCAGTTAACTGTTTAAATAATCTAGTTTCAATCGCAACCGTTTTACGCTGACTGCGCGCTAAATTGGCTTTGGCAAACTGTGTCTGATAGCTTGGAGCAAACACCTGTTCAGGATGATGTTTAAGCTGATTACTCCAATATGTTTGGTCAGCAGAATACTTTTTGCTTTGTTTATACTTTTCATCGGCATCTGATATTTCTTTCCAACTGCCTTGCGCACCTTGAACATCAAACTCTTCATTATAAATTTTCCCCAGTTGGCGCGCCCAATTGGAGAACCCCCACCCATCGGCCATCAAGTGATGAGCAAAGCCTACATACCAATAGCTTCCCTCTTTAATTTTTATCAAAGCTGCACGAAACAAAGGGGCATTCATATACTCAATGGGCGTCTGAAACAGTTTTGAAACCCATTGTTCAGCCAGTTCTAGCGCATTGTCATGCTCGGAGAAATCATGGAAAGGCAAATGGCTATCAACTTCATTGCCTAATGACTGAGCCACACCTGAGTCAGTATCAACAATGCGTAAACCAAAGAGTTCAAATTGCGATACCAGCTGAGCATGTGCACAGCTTAGCTTCTCAAGTTCAACCTCAGTCAGCCGAATATAGCCGCCAACGTTATACAGTGGGCTCCCCTGATATTTTACCTGATCAAGGTATATATCCATTTGCGTAAGCGTAAGTGGAAAAGTACTTTTGTTATTCATTCCATATCCTTTTAGACGTACACACCCGTACCGCTCCAAATTGGAGAGTATAAATTAGGTATGTTTACGAAATTTTATTATTACTTTTGTCGTGTTTAGCTTATGGGTACTATTGAATACCTTCTAAGATCTTATGCACCGCATCGATTTGATTTCTCTTAACTAGAGAACCGTTTTCCATCACTATCAGTTGATCAGCAACATCAAAATATCGCTCATCATGACTTATAACGATGACAGCTTTTCCTCTTCGTTTAAGATCTGGAAGTATTTGTCTGTAGAACACAGCTTTGAACTGTGGGTCTTGGTCTGCTGCCCATTCATCAAATAGGTAAATATCCCTATCTTCTAAAAAGGTAACAAGAAGTGCTAAACGTTTACGTTGTCCATCTGATAAACGTGTAGTGGAGAAGTAACCATTATCGATTGTAACTTTATCGTCCATGCCAAGCTCAGTTAGGTACTTTTGCGCAGTCTCTAACTTTTCAGGGGTGATCTCACCAAGCAAACAATCAAACAAGTAAAAGCTGGTATAGATAGCGCAAACTTGTTCACGATAACTATTAAGGTTATCAGCTGTAACAGCCTCATCATCAAACAGTACACAACCTGAAGTTGGCTGCTCATGTAGTGACAATATTTTGCTAAGTGTTGATTTACCTGAACCATTTCCACCAATGATAAAGGTTATTTGTGATTTTTTTATTTCTAACGTAATGGGGCCTAACTTGAAATCAGTATCAGCACCATAACTATATTCTATCTCAGAAAACGTCACCGTTTCCCATGGTTTAATATCTTTAATCGTTGCATTGATGTTTTCGTCTGGTAGACGATTAAACAATTCAGTCACTTTCCGATAAGAAATATTTGCAAGAGTGATATTTGGCAAAGAGTTTAAAATTGTACCAATGGGTCCAGTAATATATAGCAGGCCCATCACAACACCGACTAATGCTTGCTCGTTAACCTCATGATAGCTGACGAATATAAATGAGATCATTCCAATGACGAAAAAGCTGATCATATCGCCGTAGTTAATGGCGCTACTAACTACTGTATTACCTGATTTATCGTGTTTATTAACACTCTTTTCATGCTTAAGTAGAATATCGTTAAAGTAGCTTTCTCGTTTCTGCTCACTAAGCTTCAATTCTTTAGCGCCTTGGATCAAACCTTTAATCGATTCGTGTAGCTCATCAATTGATTGTCTGCTCTTTGAGAAGTAGCGCCCACCAATAAACATTAATAATTGGTAGCTAACACCACCAAAAAGAATCGCGAGCATTAAAAAGCCGAAAACCTCAGGGTTTAGATACAGTAGAAACCCTAGCATCCCAACAACCGTCACAATGCTAATTAGAATGTCAGGCAACATTCTTGCCCCAGTCACAATACGGCCTACATCTGTTGTAATACTAGCAATTAACTTTGGTGCGCCTACTTTTTCAAGCCCGTTTAAAGGCGCTTTCATTACGCGGTAATATGTACTTGTGCGAAGCTCACTCATCACATCAGTGGCAACTCGCATTAATAGCACTTGAGATACTGTACGAGTCACTAATATGAAAATACAAATAAAGAAAAACAAAGCAGCGAACTTATAATTAGTTATTTCGAATCCAAATAACGTATAAATATTACTAACATCTTCACGTACAGTGCCAGAAGAGCTTTTTATACCATTTAAAACAGTGGGTATAAGCAATGCATAACTAATACCAGCCACTATTCCTAACACTAAAGACAGGAATACTTTGTTAGGGGCACTTTTTACAAACAAGGCAAATAGTTTCATTATTTTTTACCTCCACCGTTTATTTCCGGTAAAAGAGTTAACAGGTGATTAGTTTGAGAAGGCTTTTCAAGTTTGAAGTATTTCACTTCTTGAAAGGGCTTAATCATATCATCGTAATGGTCACTTAATATGTTTCCAGACTGACCTGTTGAATTCATATATAAGTGTCGTTTTTCGACTTTGCCCATTGATATGATCTGCCTAAATGAAGCCCCGAAAATTTGTTGAAAGCCTTCGGATTTATCAAATCTACCCGAAGCAACATTTATCGTATTAGGTGCCCCACCATTACTAATTTCCCTGTTAAAAATAATGTCTAGTAAATTAACTCGACTAAATACAGAGTGTTCGTATGTCGTTTTCTGTAAACGACCCCACTGCCAATCGTTTGAGTTTCCTCCTACAAGTTTTGATATTTGCTCTGTTGCTGAATCTAATGAAGACAATATTAGTGAACGGCAATCTCCATCAGGCTTACACCAGTCCTGAGGTGACTGTTCTATTGCGGTTAAAACTTCTCCGTACTCAATAAGTTCAAGTTCAGACTGCAAGATAGCTTGCTTTTCATCCTCTCCCCACGAACTAGTAAAAGTATCTTTAAATAGCGCTTCACGTAGGTTTCTGACCCACATATAGAATACGGTTGCACCAATGCTATCTTGAGCCATATTGCCAGACCAGTTTTGCAACCTTTCAATAGCGTCTTTTTGAGATTCAGTCTCACCTTTAAAACCACTGAGATACTTCGCCAGTCTCACAGCGCTAATATCGATCTCATCGCCATGCATACGTTTTGTATAGTCAATATCGACTTTTTGGCCAGATGCAATTTTTTCCACAATCAGCTGCTCAATACGCTCCGCTCTTGCGGGGTGAGCCCAATCATTTGATATAAAGTAAGCGTAATTTTCATCAGCCACTTTATTATTTGCATTGATAAGGTATCCAGATTCAGGATTTAACGATGAAGGCATTTCTTCAAAAGGAATAAACCCTTTCCACTGATGGCTTTCTAACCAACCAGGTGACGGCAGTTGCCCATTTCCATGATTTCGCTTAGGGATTTTACCTATACCAATATAAGCAATGTTATTGTCCTGATCTGCATACACAATATTAAGTGCAGGCGCTACATGAAATGAAAATGCATGTTTAAATTCATCCCAGTTTTTAGCGTAGTTAGCTTTAAAGAAAGACTCATAAGACGTATCTTTAGGCATCAAAGCTGTCCATTTCAGTGCTACTGGCTGATCGATAGCACCATTCACACCTGTAATAATAGGACCATTTACACTTGTTTTTACTTCTACCTTTACAGGCTCCAGTGGGTACCTTAACGACTCTGGAAATTCAGCTTTGACATCAACTAGCTCAGTACGTGTCTCAAACTGAATCCATTCGCCTTCATATTTATACTCTGATGAATTGCTCGGGTTAAGCTGCTCTACATACAAGTCCTGAGTATCGGCCATCATATTCGTACCGCCCCAAGCAACTTGCTCATTTCGCCCAAAAATAACGACGGGCAATCCAACGAGTGTCATTCCTGTTACGTTGAGCGTAGAACCCTTAAGACTAGCTACATACCATGGTGAAGGTAACTGCAACCCTAAATGAGGGTCATTGGCAAGTAGAGGAGCGCCGTTAGCTGTATGTTCCCCAGATATAACCCATGCATTACTGCCAACATACTTACCGCCAATTTTTAGGTTCTTTTCAATATTGAGGTTGTTTTGCAAAAGCGCAGTGAGGGAGTCAATTGAATGTTGTTTGAGATAAGAAACGGTGACTGGGGCACCCTTTGGATAGTCGCCGTAGATTTGTGAGCGCTGCTCCTCACTCATTTTATTTATACTTAGAGAATTGGCTAGTTCAACGGACAAATTCCCTGATAAATTAAGTGCAAATACTTTTATCCACGCTAAGGAGTCATACTCGGTCCATTTTTCTGGCGTTATTCCCAGTACTTCAAACTCAACTGGCAATTGTGGTTTAGCTTCAAGCCAAGCATTAATTCCGGCAGCATAAGATGTTAAAGATGCTTTTGCGTTGGGACTTAATACTTCCCAAGATGATTTGGCAGCTCTATCTAAGCCTAATGTGCGCATCCAAGCATCATAAGGCACCGTGTCTGTGCCAAATACTTCACTGAGCCGGCCTTGAACTATACGCCGCTGGAATTCGAGCTGCCACATCCTGTCTTGGGCATGAGCATACCCCAAAGCAAAATATGCATCCTCATTTGTTTCAGCATTTATATAAACAATGCCATCTTCGTCACGAGATACCTTAACTGAGTTAGTGAGCCCCGTAACATATGATTCCCCTGTTGATTTGGGAAGTGATTGCCCTATGTACCATGCAGACATCAGTAACAAGACAATTATCGGCAAAAATACAAACAACCCGAACCTGATTAGGATCGGGTGCCCTCCTGATGAAGAGTTCATTAGTCTTTCCTTAGTATAATTTTTATATCTTTATTTTATATTTATTATATTTATTGGGCCGATGAGCTAATTTGCATCTTCAATACATAAGCATTCTTCATCCTGAAGAATACCGAATTGTGTCTCATCGTTATTTGAATAATAACGATGAGACACAATTCATACAACTCACCCTATCCCAATTCTCACATTATAAACATTGGATACATTAACTCAATAATAAATCACATTTTTATGACGAAATTAAGTGAGGTTTTGTTAAAAAACGCAATCGTTCAAATTTCATCCAGCCATTTGATTGTAAGCATATCTGTTGAATCTTTTATGAATAAAAAGCAGGTTCACAATAAGTTAAAAGCTGAAATATAAATAAAAATTATGCCTTTTGATAAGGTTAGCCGCTGTAAAATCCATTGCGGCACAACTCTTTAATAGAGAAATAGGCATTTTCTTGGGCCTTGCTTAGCCGTATATATTTCTATTCAGTTATTGTTTTATTTATTTCAAGTTTAAGTTGAATTTCAGCTTTCACATAAGTGTCATACCCTCTCAAGCAAAATTCGCTCATTATTCGAACAAACCTAACAAAAAATCATGTTCAGGTATAACTGGATTAGTACTTAATGCAAGTAAGTAAAACAGCCAAATCATCGGGTGTGCAGACTGTATTAACTACACCACCCAAAAGGCGCTATTAGGTATGTTTTGGGAAAAACTAGAATATAGATGAGAAAGTCTACATGATTTACAAAAGAGCACCCGCTCCCCCTAGGCTTAGCTCTAATGCACTGTAATTTTAATAATATCTGCGCTAAACGCGCTCTCTTCTTCAATAAACAAAACGCCGTTAGAATAAGTAAAGTTGCTTACGTCTGTTCCAGAATACACCATTACAGACAAGCCACTCGATAAGTTGTGTTGGTAAAGATTCTGCCCATCACTCTCGTTGGATAGGTAAAAAATATGCTCGCCCTGTTTGAGTAATTTAAAGTTTCTACCTTTATTAGACAGGTTTTCTATACCTTCAACTTTTGTCGCGTCCATACCAAAGAAAACACCACCTTTGCCATCTAGCCATAGCGTGTCCTCGGAGTTCCTTGCATGCGACACAGCAGCAAAGTCACTAATTTGCTCTATTTCCCCACTATTCGTATCGTAGCTTTCAATAACCCACGCATCTTCTCTCTTTACGCTGTATGACAGCTTTGTAGGTGTAATAAATGAAATGTAGCGCATATCTTGCTCTGGCATATCCAGTTTTGAGACACGCTCTTGCTCTATGTCAATTAGATACATTTCGTTTACCGACAGCGCTGCAATAAATTGATCATCTGGTGACCACTTAATATCGAAAAAGTGCATTTTCTTATTAAACTCTGTTAGTTTGCGGCTTTGAGATGTTGAGAGGTTACGTATCCAAATTTCTTGAACACCTGACTCCAAAGAAACGTAGGCAATTTTGTTTGCATCATTCGATATACTTGGTAACTGATCTTTAACCGAAGTATTTACGATGATACGTTTGCGCTTGTTTTCTAGGTTGTATGCACTGATATCTCTATTCACGATTCCACCAGAATAAACATAGTCTTTACCATTTGGAAAACGAGCAGGGTGACTAATAGAATGGGTTACTTGGTAAATTACGTTACTCTGCTGTCCGTTGCGGGTATAAGACAACAACTGCTCAGAAGGAGGCTCCCCAACTAAAATTATGCCATCTCCTTTATGATTCCATATCGCACAACACGCATATTTGTTCAATTTAAAAAGAGCTGAAAGCTGGTTTGTGGACAGGTCCAAACTGTATAAACCTAGCCATTGGCGGTCATTCGGTGAAGATATCAATACTTCATTATTTTGAGGGTGAAGATCAAATTGGAAATTGCCCTGAATATTTAACTCGGGTTGGGGCAACCTTTTACTAACCGAGGTTGTTAAATTCAATTCATAGATGGAGTATGGTGTATTGGGCCCCGTATTTTCGGTATAAATAAGTCGATTATTATCATGAGTAAAAAGCATTTTTCCAAAGCTTCCTACGGGACAGGTATGAATTGGCTCACTGCGAACCACTTCAAGCCCATCTAAAATTACCCTGTAGTAGATACAGCTATTATCTGTCGTGTTGAGATAAACCAGCTCTTTGCTATCCATTGACCAGCTTGCTGGACCACTGCCACCTTTTTGTCGACCGACTTCTTCAATTTTTTGGCTATGAAGATCTTTTACAAAGAGCTTTAAGTTGCCATTTACTAGCTTAGAATACGCTAAAAACCTTCCATTAGGTGATACAGAAGGTAAAACTTCCTGCTCCCCATCCCGGGTCAGCGCTTCAGACAACACCACTTTAGGCACTTTGTCAGTGCTATCTGTATCCAAGATATACAAGCTGAGTAATGCGATACAGAAAAGGCCAAGAACAACTGTTAAAACTCTGAAAATATGGCTATTTTTTTTACTTGCTATCAATGTGTTGGTCGTTTCAGACTGTGCACTTGCCTCATCACACTCCTCCACTACTGCCACAAACTTATACCCTTTTCGGGGGAAGGTTGCTATAAAACTTGGTGATTTAACATCATCCTGTAAAGCTTTTCGTAAATTGGCGATAACTCTGTTAATTGCATTGTCAGTAATTATTCTTGACTGCCAGACTTCTTCCATCAACTGGTTTCTACTGATGACGATGTCAGGGTTTCGACAAAAGTAACTAAGTAGCTCTGCTAAAAGAGGTTCAAGCTCAGTAACAGTGCCATCTTCCTTAATGAGCTCTCGTTTCGTCTCACAGTATGTATAACAACCAAGTTTCCAACGCATTGAAAAGTCACTTTAAAATTATAAATGTAACACCCCATAAGCAATAAAGTCACCTATTATCATAAAAAATCACCTCTGAATTCATTACTCATAATGTTAAAAACCCTACCCTCCACTCAGTAAGTTTAAGTTTGAAGCTAGGCCAGTGAATAACATCACGTCACACAAGAAAAGCCGTGTTTTTGCTTAATAAAAGATGACCCTTTGTGGATAAGCATATGAATTTGACATCAAAATCAATAAACAACCCTGCAATAATTGCAGTCATTACTTGCCTAGTATTTATGCTTGGTTGTTTAAGCATATTTAAATTACCCAACCAACTTCTACCGACTATAGAACGCCCTCAGTTACATGTATCAACAAATTGGCGAGCTGCAGCACCTGAAGAACTGGAATCTGCCATTATAGAACCTCAAGAGTTTGTACTAAAAAGTATCTCGGGATTACAAGAAATAAGCTCATATATTGAACAGGGATTCGGCAGTATCACCCTCACGTTCGAAACAGGTGCTGATATGGATAAAGCGAGATTAGATGTTATTAATAGCTTGAATCAGGCCCCCCCTCTGCCACTAGATGCTGATGAGTCAATCATCTCAGAAGGCCGCAGTAATAATGCAGCTTCATTACTGATTCGTCCTATAGATAAAAATAATTCACAAAGTATCTATGAGTATCAGAAGCTAATTGAAGATGTTGTCAAGCCAAGGCTAGGGAAAATAAAAGGTGTTAGTCAAGTTAACTTAATGAGTCATCGTAGAACAGAATTACAAGTTACATTTGACCCTTTTAAAATAGCATCATTAGGTATTTCATTGGACAAAGTTGCAGATGCTGTATCAAGCAACTCTGATATGTCAGGCGGGTTTGTCAATGTCGGCAGACGCAAGTATACAGTTCGATTTTCCGGACGAATAGACACAGATAGTCTAAGCGATAAAATCATTTTATTTAAAGGTGACACACCGATTTACTTAAGAGATATTGCCACAATTGATACGGTATTAAGTGAGAGGCGAGGCTTTTCCCTGCGAAATAGTATGCCTGCATACTACATTACTATTGATAGTGGTAATAACGTCAATACTGTCGAGCTCATGGATGGTATAAACCAAGCAATAAATGAGTTAAATTCAGAAGCTTTGAAAGAAGTTGGATTACAAATTGATTTAAGTTTTGATGCATCTGTCCACATCAGAAATGCAATAGCTCTAGTATTAAGTAATTTGGGCATGGGTGTTTTTCTGGCTTTATTGATTCTCAATGTATTTTTACGAGATATTCGAACTACCCTCATTATTGCTACCACTATTCCCGTCTCGTTAATGTTCGCATTTATAGCTTTAAACGTGTTGGGAAGAAGCTTAAATGTTATCTCCTTGGCTGGATTAGCATTTTCAGTAGGTTTAGTATTGGATGCAGCAATTATAGTTCAAGAGAATATTGTACGGTATAGAAGTAACGGGCTTGGCAAAGTTAAATCTATCATTGAGGGCTCCAAGCAAGTTTCAGGGGCATTATTTGCTTCAACGATTACCAGTGTCGCTATTTTTTTACCGATCCTTTTCATGGAGGGTATCGAGGGACAATTATTTTCTGACTTAGCAATTACTCTGGCTGTAGCTGTGATCGCTTCGTTGATATCTGCAATAACAGTATTACCCGTAGCAAGTAAATTATGGATGAAGGTAGAAAACAAAGCAGATCCATTCTCAAATTTATGGATAACTATTTCTAACCTCTCAGATAAACTCACTAACTCATTGGTAAAACGCTTACTTTGGATCTTTGGCTTAATTGGCAGTTCAATTTGCATTGTCTTTTTACTTACTCCCAAAGCTGACTTTTTACCTCGCGTACCAACTGATGGCTTTTTTATGGGATTCGATTTGCCATCTGGTGTCAATGTCGAAACTATAGAAAGTGAATTAGCGCCTATCATCCAAAACCGTTTAGAACCTTTTGCATTAGGTGAACGTGAACCGAAAATTAAAGACCACAATTTTTTTAGTTATGGCCCGAGTAATACAGGGGGATTCATATATCTAGATGATCCCAAACGCGTTGAAGAGTTAATGCACATCGTCAGAAGTGAAGTACTCGCTGACTTGCCCGGCACTGAAGTATTCCTTTCTCGGGGTTCAATGATTCGTATGGGACGTAACGGAGCTCAAAGCATAGATATCAACATACAAGGTCCCGATATTGAACTGTTAATAGCGGCAGCCAAAATAGGCATGGAAGAAATCAACGAAAAGCTACCAGGCGCATTTCCCCGCCCTTTCCCCGGCCTACAAATTGCGGAACCTGAACTTAATTTGACCCCCAACGATTATACAGTTTCTCAATCTGGTCTTAACCGAGATTCATTGGGTCAAATAATCAGAGCGTTAACGGGCGGGTTATTCATCGGAGAATATTTTGACGGCAACAAAAGACTCGACATCATAATGCGCTCTCAAGAGTGGGTTGAGCCAGATAGGCTCGTTGAAATGCCGGTATATACTCCGTTGGCAGGCCTAAGAACCATAGGCGAATTGACTGAATTAACCCGAACTGTAGGACCAACTCAACTTTCAAGATATGAAGGGCAAAGGACTTTCACTATTTCACTGAGCCCTCCGACAGGCGTTTCTATGCAAGAAGCACTTGATATTGTTAAAAATGAAATCACGCCCAAAATTCAGCAAGCACTGCCAAGTGACTCTCGAATTCTAATAAGTGGTAATGCCGATCAAATGAAGCAAGCGATCTCAACAATGGCTATTAACTTTTCGCTCGCTCTGTTCATTTTATTTTTGATTATGTCTGCGCTATTTAAATCAGTTACTGACAGCTTGTTGGTATTACTTGTGTTGCCATTAGCTGCTGCCGGCTCAGTAATTGGTTTAGAGATACTAAACATATTTATATTTCAGTCTCTAGATTTGCTGACCATGATAGGTTTCATCATTTTATTGGGCTTGGTCGTTAACAACGCAATTTTATTAGTTGAGCAAACCAGAAATGCAGAGCGAGAGGGGTTAAGTAGGGATAGGGCTGTGAAAGAAGCCGTGAAAGTACGTGCAAGACCAATATTCATGAGTACGCTTACTAGCTTATGCGGCATGATCCCGCTCATTTTGGTCCCAGGAATAGGTGCAGAAGTATACCGAGGGCTGGCCACCGTTATCTTTGGGGGCATGTTAGTAAGTGCGACATTCACTTTAGTCTTACTTCCAAGCTTACTAAAAATCGAACTTGCTCGTTTATTTAATAAACGAGGCGTTAATATTGCCAACCACTCTTAAAAGATAGCTATTAGAAATTAATTCGATTGCTAGTTGCCATAACATTCTAGCAGTCAGTGTAGAAGGAATATGAACACATGCACAATTTAAAACAAAGTATATATACAATTATGATAATAGCTGCAGCGTGCCAGTTGATGCCTACCAAGGCTTCTGCAAATAATGCTTGGGTCAAATTATCAGAAGTAAGCTCTGTCCAAAAAGCACCAAAAATAAATATGAATGCGAGAGTATTCAGTAAACATGAAACACGTATAACAGCTGCTATTGATGGACAATTAACTTATGTAGCTGAAGTTGGAACCAGAGTAGAGGCTGGCGGCATCGTGGCCAAAATGGATACAGTTGTCTTAGATCTTGAAATAAGAGAAAAGAAACTACAGATACAAAAAGCAGAATTACTGTTAGACCATTTAAACAGCAACCTCGCACGACTGACCTCAATAGAGCAAAAGAATGTTACTGACTTTGAGATCGATAAAGCAGAGTCTGAGCGAAATATTGCCAAAAGTGATTTGGAGCTTTTTAACGTTCAGTTAGAACAACTTGAGGACAAAGTCAGACGCGCAGCAATTAGAACACCCTATGATGGGATAGTAACAAAGCGCTGGCATCGAGTTGGCGAATACATCAATAACAGTGATCTCATCATCAATATGTTAGATACCAAAAATTTAGAAGTTAGGTTGGATATTCCATTGAAGCACCGCGCATACATAAAAATGGGTGATGAGATTATATTTAAAACGCTTGATTCTCAGTTTAAAGCGCCTGTTTCTGCATTAATTCCTTCTTTTGACAGTAATTTACAAACATTTGAGATGCGAGTTTCGCTACCTGAATCAGCAAACATCCACCTAAACATAGGAGAGTTAGTCAGCGCGGCTATTCCAGTGAATAAGAAACAGAATCAATTAACGGTCAAACGCGATGCTCTCATTATTCGCAAGCAAGGCTCTTATGTATTTAAATACGATCAATCTACACAGCAAGTTCAGAAAGTCCCCGTGAAAGTAGGGTTTGGCGACAGTATATGGGCTGTAGTTCAAGGGGATCTAAAGATTGGTGAACAAGTTGTTGTACGTGGCGGTGAAAGACTATCGAATGGGCAAAAAGTAACAGTAAACATGTTATGAATACGATATTAAACGTGTCCAATAACAAAGCTATGGCTCATTCAAATTAAATGATTGAACTACCAGCTTCATTTTACATCTCAAATTCAAAACTGAAAAATGCCAGCAAGAAACCTTGCTGGCATTTACGCACAGGGGAAACACCTGTGGCGGAGCTCTGTAAGTGGTTAAAGTGTGTAACTCAACCCTAAGATAAAGCTACGGCCTGTAATTGGATAAGTGCTGCCACCTGAACTCGTGCCAGGGTGGCCTAACCAATCCTTATCCATCACATTGTTTACGTTGAAATAAACCTCAAAGTCATCATTTAGGTAGTAACCTACACGCAAATGATGAAGGACTGACGTTGGTAAAACATGCTGCTCGTAGTCTTCAGCAGTAACATCTCTTCTGTATAAAACAGAATGGACGTAATTGGTTTTCCAACGCACTGATAAGTCATTTAGGCTGTATTTTGCGACGAAACTGCCTTTCCATTCAGGCGTGCCAGATGAGCCGGCATATTCAAAAACAGTTTCTCCCTCTAAAGGAGAGTCCACAAAGGTTGAATTGATAATACGTGTAGCATAAGCGCTCAACTGAAGGCTGCCGTAGTCACCCAACTTCCAAGGGTAGTAAACGCCGACATCAACACCTCTTCGAGAAAGTAGGTTCGCATTTACCCAAGTGTCGTTAATATTGGTGATATTGCCATCTGCAGCGCGCGTAACCTGCGCACAAAACCCGTTATTAATGGTTGCAGAATCAACACACATTTCTGCGGTATCGAATGCCCCAAATCGCGCAATACCGTCGTTCAAGTCAATATCAAAGTAGTCCACTGTCAAACTTAAGTCTTCAATAAAGCTTGGTGTGAAAACCAACCCAACCGTTTTTGTGTAAGCCGTTTCGACTTCTAACTGTTCATTTCCAGACACAGTCACATCCACGCCGGTTGTGACATTCGTCGCGGCATTGAAATCTGCAGATAAACCTAAGGCCTGACAATTGGCTTTACGGATCGCTTGTTTGTCTGTAGATATGGTATCAATTTCCGTCGCATCACACGGGTCATCGCCACGAATAAAGGTAATCGAACTTGGGCTCAATAACTCGGTTAACTGAGGCGCTCTCACGGCTTTTGATTTAACCGCGCGCAGACGCAGATCATCGGTCACAGCCCAATTTATTCCCAACTTCCAACTATCCGTTGTGCCAGCATAAGTATAGTTGGCCTTACGGTAGGCGGTTTCAATGTCAAGCTGTTTAACCGCTGGTACATCCGACAAAACTGGCACGACTAATTCGACATAGGCCTCTTTCACCGTACGATCCACATCGTTATTTTGGCTTTTCTTGTTACGGTTCAAGCCCAGTAATGTGGTTTCTGATAAGTTAACTTCCATGCCCTCTTTACGTATTTCTACACCAGTTGCAAAAGAGAGGTATCCCGCAGGTAAATCAAAAATATCACCCGTAATATTTGCCGAGAATGTATGCTGAGAGATCACTCGCTCATCGGTAAAAGGGTCTAATCGCAAGTAATCTACCACCTCTTTGCTCAAAGGCATAAATGGGTTGAATTCAGGGCAATTCGGTTCGCACTCACCAATCAAGGTATAACCACCATCATACCTTTCACTATTGATACGATTAAATGACGTCGCCTGGGAGGTTGTTTGACCGCTTGCAACGTATGCGTCCCACACCCAACCGTTGTTTAACTCGCCTTCAAAAGAGAGCGACACCCCAAAATACTCCCGCTCTGTGTCGGTTGTTCGATTACCAAAATCATTAAACGTATAAGGGATCGCAATCCAGTTAGAACCTGTACCTGCTTGCTTCACCGTATCAATAACTTGCTGTGGAACAGTAAATGGCGCATCGGTAATATCAACCCAGCCCTTATTACTAAAGATAAACTCAGGGTCAAGCTGTGTTGTCGCACTGACCTTGCTATATGACACACTCCCCGTCATATAAATATCAGAGGGTAATTCATAGTTGCCCGTCACATACGCACTGTAGCGCTGATATGGCTGAATGGGTTCTGTAGGACCTGCGCTGGAATACAAATTAGGATTTAAATCATGGGACTGCTTGTAATATGAATGTAGTTCAGAATCTAAAATGGCGAGATACCCTTCACCCAGCTGACCGTCATCTTGACGTTGAAATTGATAATAGTTGTAGGTCTTATCAATCATAAAAGTCGGACGGTCTGGCGTGATATTGTAGTCCGACCAACCCACATTATTAAGAATGATATTTCTCGGGTTATCGCCATCAGGGTTGCGAATATAGCTTGTTTGGCCTCTAGCACCTTTACGGTCGACAACTCTAAGGCTTTCTTGATTAAAGAAATCGAAACTCATCATAATGTTGCCACCATCGATTTCTTTACCGTAGGTCAATGTCAGGCTTTGTGATTCTGCATCTCCCTGTTCAGACGTGCCCGCTTGCGCATCCACGGTAAAATCATTGTAGCTTTCTTTTAAAATGACATTGATCACCCCAGCGACCGCATCAGAGCCATAAATAGAGGAAGCACCACCAGTAAGAATCTCTACCCGCTCAATAAGCCTTGCGGGAATATTACTGACGTCTGTTACTAACAAGCCACTGCTATCTACCGTTTGTGCAGGACGACGACCATTAATAAGCACCAAAGTGCGAATTTCACCAAGCCCTCTCAAATCAGGGACTGACAAGCCCGCGTTGGCAGGATTGTAGGCATTGTCTGTAGATTCAATCCCCTGCGCAAACTGCGGTAATGTTGCGAGAACATCACCAACATTCAAGCTTCCACCGACGTTCAACTCATCAGAGCTTATCACCATAACTGGCGCAACCGTTGTCATACCTTGGCGTAAAATTCGGCTACCGGTTACGGCAATTTTTTCAATCTTTTCTTCTTGTGCACCACTTTCCTGTGCAGCAGCTTGCTGGTTTGCGCCTAGAGCACTGCTTATCGCTATACCCAGTATTGTTTTTCTTATAAAGATGTTTCGCATTTTAATCCCTCCTCCATACAACTTGGAGGCTCCCCTAGTTGATATTGATGTAATGAACCTTGTTACATTTTGATGAAGCAAAATTAGAATGTATAAAATATACAATTATAACAAGTACAAAAATTCAACGCATAAAAAATACCTCTTCGCCAAGGTGAATGTAATTTCGGTACTTTGAGGATATAGCGGATAAAAAATCAACCTGTGCAGGTATCTATGCAAATAGGAGCGTTCCTATTTAATGTATAATATATAAGTATATGTTAATTTACTTTAGTTATAAAAAACACAACACAGCTCGAGCTTTCAAGATTAAAGGTAAACAAATAAAGAAACACATAGTAAGCAAATACTTACATACAAGATAAAATCAAGGTATGGTAATAATCTACCCAGAGATATAAAAACGCTTTAATTGTGAAAAACCAAGCCATCATTTAACTTATATCAAGAAGCTTTTCACTCACTCCTCAGCAACTTAAAATGTGAAAAACAAGCGGCAGTGATTAAACGCATGGACAGTTCGGCTCAATCCCAAAAAATAGAAGATATAAATTATGCAATTTCAACATTCTTGCTATACAAGAGTGGCAACCAAAATCTATTACTAGACTTAAAAGATCAGATAAAGATGGCTTTTTAGTACAAAGTATTCACGTGGGCTGAATTGGATATCCATGGAGCGTCAATTTCGACACTCCTTACTTAAAACATGAGACTTTAACTTGACCAACCCACTTTTTGACTATTGTGGTGCAGCATTTAAGCTGTTGGATTTACTTGCTACGACGCAAACCATCTAATCGCAGTTATAGGCTCTCCACACTGAGTTTTTATAATTGTGCCAAAAACAAAGTTACCTGATAAGCCCTATGAGCGCAGGACTACTTTGAACTAAGAATTTTAATAGAAACAAAAAACACTGCTTTTATAGGTAATAACTATTTTTGGCTTGCTGTAAACCCCAATGGTGTTTGTTTAGTAAAAACGGAGTGCTTACCTCATTCTACAAGTGCCAATCTATATATTGGGCAACAACTAGCACACCTGCCCACATGCCCAGCCGCTTGACCAGGCGTATTGGAAGTTGTATCCACCTAACCAGCCAGTGACCTCGGTCACTTCACCAATAAAGTAGAGGCCTTTGGCTTTTTTTGCTTCAAAGGTTTTGGAACTCAACTCATCGCTGTTAACACCGCCTAATGTAACTTCAGCGGTGCGATAGCCTTCTGTGCCATTAGGTTTGATTTGCCAGCGACTTAATGTGCTAGAGATGGTGTCAATCTCGCCATGAGAAAGCTGGTTAGCGGGTTTGTCAGGTACGGTATTTTCTGCAATTAACGCTTCAACAAAACGCTTGGGTAATAGTTGACCCAGTAGGTTTTTGACTGACTTTTGCCCTTGGGTTTGGCGCCAGTCATGTAATAGATCTGCAATGTGCGTGTCTGGGAGCAAATTGATGCTCACCGCTTGCCCAGCTTCCCAAAATGAGGAGATCTGCAATATAGCAGGGCCAGACAAACCGCGGTGGGTAAACAAAATGTTCTCTCTAAATTGTGTGCCATCTTCGCTGGTTACTAAGCTGTCTACACTGATCCCTGATAGCCCTTCAAAACGTGCCTTGTCATGATCGTGCAAGGTAAAAGGCACCAATGCGGCGGTGGTAGGCAATAACTGCAGGCCAAACTGCTCCGCAATTTTATACCCAATTGGAGAGGCACCCAACTTTGGCATCGTAAGTCCACCAGATGCCACGACCAAAGATTCACAGGTAAATGTATGATCAGAGCTTTTGACTATATATGTACCTTGCTCATCGCGGGACACTTTAAGTACTTCGTTACGTAAGAAGACTTCGACCCCAGCCCATTCACATTCAGTCATCAAAATATCCACAATGTCTTGTGCGCTGTTATCACAAAATAGTTGACCAAGTGTTTTGTGGTGATAGGCAAGTCCATGGCGATCTACTAACTCAATAAAGTCATGTTGGGTATAACGACTCAAACTCGACTTAACAAAGTGTGGATTTGCGCATAGGTAGTTATCTGGGCTGGCATTTTCGTTGGTAAAATTGCAACGTCCACCACCACTAATGAGAATTTTTCTTCCCACTTTTTTACCCATATCAACGATGGCTACCTTGCGTCCACGATAGCCCGCCTGTCCCGCACACATTAATCCGGCCGCACCAGCACCGATGATCACTACGTCATATTGCAACATTGTATACTCTGAAACGAAAAACTTATGTCGCAATTATAACTATTTTTAAGCTAGAGGGGGAGTTTATAGTTCAAAAGACAATCAAAAAGACATATTTTTATCACTTTTTAGAATATGAGATAAATCATTTACAATCGTTTACATAAAGAAATAGTTTATTCTTTAATCAGGAATATTTTGATAAAATGTAATGAAAACATAATGATAATGAAATAATAAAGACTTTTATCCATCCCCTTATAACCAAAACAATAGTGTAAATAACAAAACAATACTTTCACACAAATCACACCAAGTTTACTTTTGTTAACCACTTGGCGAGCAAAGGTTGCCAAGATAACAACAAGTAAAACAAGGGTAAAAAACATGACAACAGGAAATTTCAAATTAGCTGCTCTTTCAATGGCAGTAACAGGACTACTTTCTGCAAACGCAGCAATGGCATTACCAGAGCTAGCAAACATGCAAGCAGAGCAATTTGGTCAAAGCGTACCAAGCCAAGCACAACTCGCTGAAAAACTAGAATCACAAAGCGGGTTTGGCACTCAGTTCATCATCAAGTACAAAAATAACAACAACGACATTATGTCGCTTTCAAGCGCTGATATGTCACCAGCAATGATGAACACTCGCGCTCGTAGCTTCGTTAAAGGCTTCAACAGCAAACGTGCAGCAGCTAAAGCGCAGTACGTTCGTCCGATGGCGCTTTCTAACCACCACGTAATGCGTGCAGACAAAAAGCTAAGTGCAGCAGAAACGCAAAAGTTCATGCAAGACATGATCGCATCTGGCAACGTTGAACACATCGAAGTTGACCAAATGTTACAACCATTTGCGACACCAAACGATCCTAGCTACAGCTCACAGTGGCATTACTTTGAAGCTGCGGGCGGTATCAACGCACCAGCAGCTTGGGATAAAGCGACAGGTAGTGGTGTTGTAGTTGCGGTACTAGATACTGGTTACCGTCCACACGCTGACCTAAACCCGAATATCCTACAAGGTTACGACATGATCTCTAACCTATCTGTAGCGAATGATGGTGGCGGTCGTGATAGCGATGCACGTGACCCGGGTGATGCAGTAACAGCAAACGAGTGTGGATACACACACAGCGCGCGTAGCTCAAGCTGGCACGGTACGCACGTTGCAGGTACAGTTGCAGCGGTAACAAATAATGGTGAAGGTGTTGCGGGTGTTGCGTATGACTCTAAAGTAGTACCAGTTCGTGTACTTGGTAAGTGTGGTGGTTTAACGTCTGATATCGCTGACGGTATCATCTGGGCATCAGGTGGCTCAGTATCAGGTGTACCTGCAAACGCAAATCCAGCTGACGTAATCAATATGAGTTTAGGTGGCAGCGGTGCATGTAGCTCAACAACACAAAGTGCAATCAACCAAGCTCGTGCAAATGGCACTGTAGTTGTAATCGCAGCAGGTAACGA
Source organism: Pseudoalteromonas luteoviolacea DSM 6061 (assembly GCF_001625655.1). Classification (GTDB taxonomy): domain Bacteria; phylum Pseudomonadota; class Gammaproteobacteria; order Enterobacterales; family Alteromonadaceae; genus Pseudoalteromonas; species Pseudoalteromonas luteoviolacea. Next base: position 32,033 of record NZ_AUYB01000013.1, read on the forward strand.
CAACGATAATGCTAACAACTACAACCCAGGTAACTGTTCTGGCGTTGTAAACGTAGCTTCTGTTGGTCGTAACGGTGGCCGTGCCTACTACTCAAACTACGGTACTTCAATCGACGTTGCAGCACCAGGTGGCGCTCAGAGCTTTGCTAACGACCCAGAAGGTATCCTTTCAACGTACAACTCTGGTAGCAACACACCTTCAAGCGACAGCTACAGCTACTCTCAGGGTACTTCAATGGCTGCGCCACACGTAGCGGGTATTGCTGCGCTAATTAAGCAAGCTAAACCAACTGCAACGCCGGATGAAATCGAAACAATTCTAAAAGACACAACACGTAGCTTCCCTGCAACGTGTACTAACTGTGGTACTGGTATTGTCGATGCAAACGCAGCAGTAGATATGGCACTTGGTAATGGTAATACAAACCCAGGTGACAACGCGCTAGTTAACGGCGAAGCGAAAACAGGCCTAAGCGGTGCGAAAAATGCTGAAGCATTCTTCACTTTCGAAACGCCTGCAAATGCAAGCAAAATCACTTTCACTATGAGCGGTGGTACAGGTGATGCGGACCTATACGTAAGAGCGGGTTCTAAGCCTACAACGTCAACTTACGACTGTCGTCCATACGAAAGTGGTAACAACGAAGTATGTACAATCGACAACCCATCAGGTACTTACCATGTAATGATGCGCGGTTACTCAGCATACAGCGGTGTAAGCCTTGTTGCTAACGCAGAAACTTCTGGTACTACGCAACCAGGTGGCCTTACTGAAAACAACCTTTCAGCGTCTACAGGTAACTGGAGCCGTCACCAACTAACTGTACCAGCTGGCATGTCTAGCCTTACAGTTAAAATCTCAGGTGGTTCTGGTGATGCTGACCTTTATGTAAATCCAGGTGCTGCACCTTCTACTTCAACTTACCAATGTCGTCCTTACGAAAGTGGTAACGCTGAAACATGTACTATCACAAACCCAGCAGCTGGCGTTTGGCACTTCGGTGTAAGAGCGTACCGCACTTTCTCAGGTGTAACACTAGACGCTCAATACAAGTAATCCCCTACAACTTGCAGTAAATGCGGGGCCGACATAGTTCGGCCCCTTTTTTGTCTTCACTCAGGCGTTTTTTGCATGCGTTACTCTTGTGGAGTGGCAATAAGTGCCCACTTATTGTGGCCGTATCGTTGTCACACCCATAAAAAAAGACCAAACAGAAGTTTGGCCTTTCGCTTACTCTCACGTTAATACTTTAGCTTACAAACCTAAGCTGTCTCTGATTTGAGCCATTTGCTGCTCTAGGCTTTGTTGAATTTGTTGTATTTGCTGATTCGAGCTGTTGACCTGTTGTTTCATTGATGCCATTGAACTACTGAAACTATCCACCAGCTCAGTTTGTTGGTTAGATAAAACCATCGCGTCTGCTGCAACTTGGCTTGCACCTTGTGCTCGCTCTGCAACACCTTCGGAATTGCGTTTGAGCTCTTGTGCATGCTCTGTTTGTTGCTGTGCTTCTGACGCCAAAGCACTTATTTGATTAGATACCTTACTTGAATTGTCACTCAGAATATTCAGCTGTTCGTTAATGTCTGTTAAAGAGTCTTGAGTCTGGCGCGCCAACTTTCTTACTTCATCTGCCACCACCGCAAAACCTCGCCCATGCTCGCCCGCACGAGCTGACTCAATCGCAGCATTCAGCGCCAACAAGTTGGTTTGCTCGGCAATGGTATGGATCATCTCAATGACCTTACCTACATCCTCAACCCCGACTAGCAATTCGTTCAAACTACTTAGGCCCTGCTCGACCCGCTGTTGTGTGCTAGAACTGGCTTTAAGCATGGACTCAGCAAAACCAACACTCTGTGTCATGGCATTGTATGTATCACTGGCATTGTCCGCCACTTGTTGATTAATATTACTCGCTTCGCCACCAATGACTTTAATTTCGTCCAATTGAGTTTGATTGTGCTCCACCTGCGTATAGGTATTTTCAGACTGGTGCCCTATGCTGGCCAAGTTACGATTCATCTCCTGCATAAAGTCATTAATGACTTGTAGCATTTGCTCACGCTCTTGCGCTTCTGTGCGCTGTCTTTCAATGAGTTGATTAAAGTACTGGGCAATTTCACCTACTTCGGTATTTGCGCGCTTACATTTAATTTGCTTGAGCTCATTACTTTCAATCAAAAATGCAAAGCCATCTCGCAAGTTACGCAGTGGGGTCAGTACTTGACTAAACTGCACCCAATACATACCTCCTGCAAGTAGCACCAGTAAACCAATTGCCGCACCAAAAATCGTAAATACCTGAGATTTAACAGCTGTCTGCTGGCTCTTCAGCTCCTCGCCAGCTTCTAGCATTAAAGCTGATAGCTGTTTGATATCGTCCCTCAAGGCGGTGATCCCCTGTTGCCTTTGTTGGGCTTGTACAAGGGTATTTTGTAAATCGCGACTAAAACGATTAGGCCAACTGGTCAACTCCGCTTTAATTTCTTGCGCCAAGTCCTCTGGCTCTTCACCCAAAAACAGCTCATCCTCATCGATTTCAGTCATTACCCCTAAATCGTCGAGGCGCTCTATTTGACGCGCAAGCTCTTGCAGTCGACTCAATGACTGATTCAAGCTTTGCTGAGTTGCCTTGTCGTAGTGCAAAACCAATTGATAAGTGTAAATACTTAAATTAGTCGTTTCAAAGTAATAATCTGACGCCAGCGAATAATAGCGCGTGCTCAGCGCATGACCATTAGCCTCTGCAACATAATTCATTAACGAAGAGGCTGAGCCTGCCATTTGTCTCAATGCATTGTCGAGCAGGGCCAACTCATTGCCAGATAGCTTACCCAGCGCACGGTATTTACCTTGTATATCGGCATCTAACTCGTCTAACTGCTGAGTCATGGTCGACATGGTATCGGAGGATATTTTTGACAAATGAACACGTTTTATGGTGCTGATCTGCTCACTTGCTTGGTTTAAATATTGGCTGTCTCCTGCACTTAAATAGTCTTCAATTGTGCCTGCGAGATCAATCAACACCGTATTTTTTAACTGCGTATACGCACTGTCCTGTTGATCTAACTTGCTAAATACTTGGCTTGCCCAAAATAAAGTTACCGCAAGAATGATACTGGCTGTCGCTAATAAAATAGCAAGCAACCGGGTGAAAGACGAAACACGCATATGTACTACAGGCCTTATCAGTTGATTTCGACGCTAGACTATTAATGTTTTATGACAATTTGATGTAAATTGTATAGTTCCTGCTCACCCAAGTGAAAAAGCATACTTTTTACGTATGCTTTTTGTGTACAAGTTTGACAGTTTTTTGAAGCTTCTATGCTGATGAGGTTAAATTTTTAACTTTTGAGCTGTGCCACTACTTCATGGCCGCATTCACATAGACATCGAAACGGTTTTTCTTGGTTGTAATTTGCATACTAGGGGTATGAGCATTTAAAAACGGCGCATAATCGGGGCGTTTGACAACCACTCGTTTGGTTGCAAGCTCAGTTGCAAAAGGCAACAAGGCGTCCGCATCTTCGTCGGCTCCAACCAAAGACTGAAACACACGCATTTCTTTTTTAACCTGAGCAGACTTCTCGCGATGAGGAAACATGGGGTCCAAATATACAACGTCGGGTTTTGACGAAACATCTTTTGCTGCTTGTTCTAATAAATCATGGCTAGAACCAAATGCGATGGACATATTGTCTTTCATCCAATTGCCTATTTCAGGATCTTGATAAGCTCGTTGTAATCCATCATATAGGAGTGCTGCAACGACTGGATGCCTTTCATGCATCAGTACTTTGCACCCTAAAGAGGCCAATACAAATGCGTCTCGGCCAAGCCCTGCTGTCGCATCTAAAACAACAGGCGTCACGCCTTTATTTAGACCCACAGCTTTGGCTATTGCCTGACCTTTTCCGCCACCAAATTTGCGCCTATGTGCACTGGCACCAGTTACAAAGTCCACACGAATTGCCCCAAGCTTAGGCTCATCTTTTTTAAAAAGCTGCAAGCCCTCTTCATCATAAACAAGACGAAATTCGTTATCGAGTTCAGTCAACGTATCTAGTTTAAAGCGTTGAGTTAACTCATCTAGGTAAGTGCGGTTTTCAGTAAATGGCGTATGAATGTACAACTGCAGACTCCTGTTGTTTAAGCCTGCAGAGTATAACGTTTAATAAGATAAAAAAGAACGCATCTGCTCAGTGATACTAAAAAAGCTCAATGTCTGTTTGTGAGGGGACTTCTTCTTCACCCCAAGGTTTAGCCATTTGATTGAGGCTCTGAATAAGCTCCTGACGTACCTGAGTGATCTCGCCAAGCTTATACCGAATAATTGAAAACTCATCGTTCACAAAAGCAAAGTGCTCACACAGGCTTTCCATCGACGCCTTATAGTCTTCGCCCAATGCCTCTTTAACCGCATCTTGTTTTACAAACTCTTCTAGTTCAGAAACCTTATTACCGTATACTTCGCCAATGCAACTGAGCTGCTCGCTTAGCTGTGCAAAGGCCAAACCAATTTCTTCCACCTTGTTGAGCGCAACTTCACTCACTTCCATATCTTTAATTTTGGCATTAGTTGCCTCTAGAATATGGGGAAGTAAATCTTTAAATCGACCGTATAGCGCAGGGTCGTCCGTCGGCATATTTTTTATCAGCAAAGACACTTTCGGATAATTAATAATGGTGCGCCGGCCAAAATCAACAAAGCGGCTACCATCTTTGTTGGTTTCTAATAGCTCCTGCTCTATAGGCTGTATAGCCCCCTCTTGAGAGAAAAAAACAGCCTGATTGTGATACCAAAATGCCAGAGCGACTTCTAAATTAAGTGGCGTGAAAAACTCTAAAAAATATTCTGATAGCGTATTTAAGTCATGCGCATGATAAGACTGGCCAACGTAACGCATGATACGGCCCATATCACCAGAGTCTGTCATCGCAATCTCAGCGGTGATTTGCGCACGCTGCATATCTTGTTTTAACGCTACTGATTGACGTCTATAGTCGTCCAGCACTTTAATACGCGCGAGTAACTCTGAACCTTCAAAAGGTTTAACAATATAATCCGCAGCTCCCGCATTGTAGCCACGCATGCGTTCACTAATATCACCTTTAGATGACAAAAACATCACGGGAATATCAGCGGTATGTTCCCCACCCTTTAAGCGCTCACACACTTCAAACCCAGACATACCGGGCATCTCAACATCAAGCAGGATAATGTCTGGCTGATACTTTATTGCCAATCTTAAGCCTTGCTCACCATTTTTAGCGTGGATCAATTTACAGTTTTGAGATAGTGACTGCTCGATAACATGGTGGATCAGCTTGTCATCGTCAATGGCAAGCACTAAGTTGGTCATATGGCTTTCCCTACAAGATCAGGTCTTTACCATAGCATAGACGGTACTGCTTATTTTGCGAGTGCAAAAAACAACAAAGCGCCCAGTTAGGCGCTTTGTTAAAACAAAAAATACTTAGCGTAAATTAAGCCGCTTTCCCTATGCCACTATGGCGTAATAGGGCGTCAACTTTTGGCGCTCTACCTCTGAAGCGTTGGAATAAGGCCATAGGCTCGTCTGAACCGCCCATTTCTAAAATATTTTCCATGAATGCTTTACCCGTTTGCGGATTGAAGATGCCTTCTTCTTCAAAACGAGAAAACGCATCAGCAGACAGCACTTCAGCCCATTTATACGAGTAGTAACCAGCACTGTAACCACCTGCAAAAATGTGGCTAAATGCATGCTGGAAGCGATTAAACTCTGGCGCTTTTGTCACAGCTACCTGTTCGCGTACTTTATTTAACGTAGCTTGAATTTGGCAAGGCTCAGATGCGTTGTATTCAGCGTGAATTCGGAAGTCAAATAACGAAAACTCAATTTGTCTGAGCATTTGCATCGCAGACTGATAATTCTTCGCAGCCAACAGCTTGTCTAGTAGCTCTTTTGGAAGCGACTCACCGCTCTCATAATGACCAGAAATGAAACTCAATGCTTCTTCTTCATAGCACCAGTTTTCTAAAAACTGGCTTGGTAACTCAACCGCATCCCAAGCAACGCCATTAATACCGGCCACCGCGGGGGCATCTACTTGTGTCAACATATGGTGAATGCCATGGCCAAACTCATGGAATAATGTCGTTACTTCATTATGTGTAAACAATGCTGGTTTGTTACCCACTGCTTTGTTGAAGTTACACACTAGATATGCAACCGGTGTTTGCAATGAACCATCAACAGCAACACGACGACCCATACAGTCATCCATCCACGCGCCACCACGCTTGTGCTCGCGCGCGTACAAGTCTAAATAGAAGTTGCCACGTAACGTCCCTTGCTGATCGTGAATTGCAAAGAAGCGAACATCTTCGTGATAAGTATCAAATTCATCGATTTCTGTTACCGTAATTCCAAATAGGCGATTTACAGTTTCAAATAGGCCACTTAACACAGTATCGGCAGGGAAGTATGGGCGTAACAGTTCATCAGAGATGGCGTATTTCGACTGTTTTAACTTTTCACCGTAGTAACCATAGTCCCATGCATCAAGTTGAGTAACGCCATGCTGCTCTTTAGCAAATGCTCGAAGCTCTGCAAGTTCTGCTTCTGCTTGTGGCTTAGACGCTTTTGCCAAATCACTCAAAAACTCAAAAACTTGTGCTGGTGATTCTGCCATTTTAGTTGCCAAGGATTTATCTGCATAACTCTCAAAGCCCAACAGTTGTGCAATTTCATGTCTCAGTGCAAGTTCTTCAGTCATTAACTCAGAGTTGTCAAATTCGTTGGCATTTGGTCCCTGATCTGACGCACGTGTTGCAAAGGCGCGATACATTTGTTCACGCAACTCACGGTTGTCAGCATATGTCATGATGGGTAAATAAGAAGGGATGTCTAGGGTAAAGACCCACCCTTCAAGCTCTTTGCTCTGCGCAGTGTGTGCGGCCAACGCTAATGCCGACTCTGGTAGTCCACTTAGCTCACTTTCTTCTGTTACATGTAAATGCCACGCTTGTGTCGCATCCATCACATTATTACCAAACTTGGCGCTTAATTCTGAAAGTCTCGCGCTGATTTCACCGTAGCGCTTTTGACCCGCGTCATCCAAAGCAATACCTGATAATTTGAAATCTCTCAGTGCGTTGGTTATTGTTTTTTGCTGCGCTGTAGATAAATTGGCAAACTCACTGCTTTGTTGCAACGCTAAAAAACCATTATATAAACCTTGGTGTTGGCCTGCATAAGTCGAATATTCGGAAATCAGAGGCAGACACTCATCATATGCTTTTCTTAGTTCTTCGTTATTAACAACTGAATGCATATGAGATACAGGCGACCACATTCTCGACAACTTATCATCAGCTTCCTCTAGAGGTAGAACAAAGTTGTCCCAAGTAAATTGCTGCTGCGCCACGGCGCTGTCTATGGTATCTCGGCAGTGCTCAATAGCCGCCTTTAATGCAGGAACAATATGCTCAGGCTCGATTTTTGAAAATGGTGGTAATCCTTCTAAACCGATTAATGGGTTGCTCATAATGTCTCTCTTCAATTTTTTATTTCTTAATTAAACTTGAAATAAGGGCAAATAGCGCAAATACAAGTAAAACTTACTAACCTAGTTGAAAGTTATGACGTATTTAACCTGTCATATCAAGACTAGTTCAGCGAATTCATAAGAGGAAAAATTATGGCTCAACATTTTGACTACATTGCCATCGGTGGTGGCAGTGGCGGCATCGCATCAGCTAACCGTGCGGCAATGCGTGGCGCAAAAGTCGCTCTTGTCGAAGCAAAACATATGGGTGGCACGTGTGTAAATGTAGGGTGTGTACCTAAAAAAGTTATGTGGCATGGCGCTCAGGTAGCAGAAGCCATAAAGTTATATGCACCGGACTACGGCTTTGATGTTGAGCTAAAAAACTTTAACTGGGCCAAATTAGTTGAAAGCCGCGAAGCCTATATTGGCCGTATTCATCAAGGTTACAACAAATACCTTGCGAGTAATGGAGTCACTGTAATCAATGGTTTTGCCAAGTTTATTGATAATAAAACTATTGAAGTGAATGGCGAACAATATACCGCGGATCACATTTGTATTGCCGTAGGTGGACGCCCTAGTATTCCAAATATTCCAGGCGCTGAACACGGTATCGACTCAAACGGCTTTTTTGAATTAAATGAGCAACCACGCCGTGTGGCTGTGATTGGTGCAGGTTATATTGCGGTAGAACTTGCTGGCGTACTTCATAGCCTAGGCACTGAAACGCATTTATTTGTGCGAAAACATGCGCCACTTCGTAACTTCGACCCAATGGTTGTTGAAACCTTAACTGAAGTGATGGAAAAAGAAGGGCCAAACTTGCATACCCATGCAACACCTAAGGAGCTTGTCAAAGAAGCTGACGGTTCTGTCACACTGCATCTCGAAAACGGCGAGTCACATACTGTAGATCAAGTCATTTGGGCTATCGGTCGTGAGCCAGTGACAGACAAAATCAATTTAGCTGCAACTGATGTTGAAACCACCAGCAAAGGCTATGTCAAAGTTGACGAGTGGCAAAACACGTCTGTATCTGGCATTTATGCATTAGGTGATATCATGGAAGGTGGTATTGAATTAACACCTGTAGCCGTAAAAGCTGGTCGAATGCTGGCTGAGCGTCTGTTTAACCCAGAGCTACCGAATGCCAAAATGGATTACAACTTAGTACCTACCGTGGTATTTAGTCACCCACCAATCGGCACGATAGGACTCACTGAGCCAGAAGCAATTGCAGAATATGGCGAAGACAACATCAAAGTGTATAACTCAACCTTTGCAGCCATGTACACCGCAGTAACCCAGCACCGTCAACCTTGTAGAATGAAACTGGTTTGCGCGGGGCCAGATGAGAAAATCATCGGTCTACATGGTATTGGCTTTGCGGTTGATGAAATGATCCAAGGTTTTGGCGTAGCGATGAAGATGGGCGCAACCAAAGCAGACTTTGACTCAGTAGTCGCCATTCACCCTACGGGCTCTGAAGAATTTGTTACTATGAGATAACACTGTGATGATGGGCTAACGCCTAGCCCATCATCTTTCCCAAACACTTGCCTTGTTTACAGCTAGGCTTTATTGTCAAAACTCCCTAACTTGTTTGAAATTTTCCGTAGGCACACAAAAACCCTTCTATTATTCCACCTGCAGCGGGTAAATAATTTATTTCTCAATTAAGTCAAATTAGACAAATCAACCTCTGGACACAATACTCAAACATAGATTGGATTAATTTTAAGCGTTATGAAAGTACAGTGGTTGACTATTTTCTTGTGCCTTTGGGTAATTAGCGAACATGCCAACGCGCAAAATATTAGACATAAATTACTGATATCAATGCACCCTCTTGACCCGTTTATCATAACCGAGCAAGGGGAGGTGCAAAGCGGGTTTGTCGTCGATATTTTCGAAGAGTTAGAGCGGATCAATGGCCGTAAACACTCAGTTCAAATCAGTTCCTTTGCTCGCGGGATCAAAATGTTAGAAAAAGGCTCCAAGGTTATTCGGGCTAGGTACCGACAAACCACTGTTTATCACCGTGCACATTTAATCGTAGCTCAAACCCCCGCCAGACTAGAACGGTTTAAATGGGTTGGGCCTTTTTTATTCGATGGCCCGGTACTCTATCAAAGATCAAAAGATACTAGAGAGTTTAATAGCTTAGAGGAAATTAAACAGAACGAAGCTACTTGCATTACACAGCATAGAGTAAGAGATACCGAGCTCTATACTCAGCACCAAATTCCATTTCATGAAACACAGAGCCAAGAGCGTGCAATACAACTACTTTTACAGCCAAAAAGTCGCTTCGATTGTACCATGTTATCAGTTATGAATACCCGCGAAGTCCTGAACTCTGCTGGACACTCTTTATCACACCTCAAGGCGATGAATATTAAGCTGCCCGCCCATGGTTTATACATGGCATTTTCACTGGACACCCCAGATAACATCGTCGCGCAGTGGCAAAATGCCCTTGATCAGCTCGACCAAAATGATAAGCGACTTGAAATCATTCAGCGCTATGCGCCTTTTTATACACTTGAGCTGGAAACACAATTGCGCGAATCAGCCCAATCTGAACTGCAACTTACAAAGAAGAATAAATAATCCCACCAAATTTAGTTTCAATTAAAATCAATAGGCCTTCTGAACATTTCAAACTCATTAATATCTGAATACATACCTCTTTAAGGTTAGGAAGACACTTGCTAAATACCGTAAAAAGCTGGGCTTTTTTGCTTAATTCTATAGCAATCTATAACGCAGCTTTAATTATCCCTTCCAAAAAGTTACAATACAAAACATTAGAACTCTAACTAAATAGATTCCTGTATATTAAAACAGGCATAGAGGGTTATATGCAAACTTATGAGGCAACACCATTATTGCCTAATGACAAGCAACATAAACTGCTTGCAATGGAAGTACAAACTCAACACCTTTGTGATAACACACTCAATCATATAGAGAATACTGCAAATCAAAACTGCAACACCAAAGTGCTGCTACAAGTTAAAGAGTCTAACTCACTTGCTTTAATGTCGAATGGATATCAAATCGAGGCAACCATCCCCAAGTTATACTGTAATGAAGATGCGATTTTTGCTGCAAAATATTTAGATAATCAGCGCAAGATAGAGGCAAACAGCGGTTTATATGATGAAATCCTTGAGCATGTCATCAGCAACACCGAACACGTTGAAACAACACAACATAATACCTCAATAGCACGGCTTGCAAATCGCTCTGATGCAAGGGGAATTGCCAAACTCTTCGCAAATGATGAAACGCTTTACTCGCAATGGCAAGAGGATGAGCCGAGAATTAAAGCAAGTATGCAAGGCGAACATGAATACATTGTCATTGACTACTTGGATAACATAGTCGCTGCGGTCAACATCAAGTATGACGAAAAAACAAAAAGTTGCTTTGTGCAAGATCTGTCTGTTGCCTCCTTCGTTCAAAATCAAGGCATGGCGACCACTTTAATTGACTTCGTGCTTCACCGACTACTTCGCAATGGAGTAGAGACAATACACTGTCAATGCATTGCTGATGATTATGCAATGAATAAAGTGTTAGCGCGCCATGAATTTAATTTTGGTGGACGCCTTACTAACCAAGTTATTGTTCAGGACCAGCTACACTCCGTAAACATGTGGTCCAAGAAGTTATCAAAAGACCTTTGATGCGGTTACTTCAAGGGAAAATGTATTTATTTTCACCCTTAGCCAAACAAAGTAATTTGTAGTCTAATTAATAGAGTTTCACTATGAAAAAAGACAATTCCTCACTCAATCTCCCCGTTTTTTACAGCGCATCTGCGATTGTATTAGCGTTGGTGATTTTTGCCGTGTTCAGTCCCTCAACCGCCTCGTCAATTTTTTCTGTCACCCAATCAGCCATCACCCAAAATGGCAGTTGGTTTTATGTCTTGACCGTCGCTATCATATTGGGCTTAGTTGTGTATTTAAGCATGTCACGTTTTGGCGAAATTAAATTAGGACCTGATCACTCAGACCCTGATTATAGTTTTTCTACTTGGCTGGCCATGCTATTTGCAGCTGGCATGGGAATAGGCTTAATGTTTTTTGGGGTAGCAGAACCCGTGATGCACTTTGTCTCGCCCCCTTCTGCCGGCACAAACTCAGTTGAAGCTATCAAAGAAGCCATGCGGATCACCTTTTTTCACTGGGGGTTTCACGCATGGGCCATCTACGCCATTGTGGCGATGATTTTGGCTTATTTTAGTTATCGGCATAAACTGCCACTGACATTGCGCTCTGCGCTTTATCCGATTATAGGCGACAAAATTCATGGCTGGATAGGCCACGCAGTGGATGTTTTTGCCGTTGTCGGCACGGTGTTTGGTGTAGCGACCTCTCTAGGACTAGGTGCAGCACAAGTCAACTCAGGGTTAGCTTACTTGTTCTCTTTTGATGTCTCTGTGCAAAATCAAGTACTCATTATGATCACCATAACGGCGCTGGCATCTATCTCCGTGGCGACAGGGTTAGACAAAGGCATTAAAATTTTATCGCAGACTAATATGATCCTTGCAGTGGTGTTGTTAGCCCTTATTTTCTTTATTGGTCCAAGCATTTTTTTACTTCAAGCCTACGTACAAAACACTGGTGAATATCTTTCAGATATTGTATCGACTACGTTTAATTTATTTGCTTACGAAAAGAAAGACTGGATAGGTGGATGGACTATTTTTTACTGGGGTTGGTGGCTTGCATGGGCGCCCTTTGTGGGGCTTTTTATTGCACGTATATCTAAAGGACGCACCATTCGTGAATTTGTGATAGGTGTGACCTGCATACCAACAGCGTTTACGTTACTGTGGATGACCATTTTTGGTAATTCTGCGCTGGCAATGATTTTTGAGCAAGGTTTGACAAACATCTCACAAATGGTGAGCAATAACTCAGCCGTTGCTTTGTTTGTCTTTTTAGAAAATTACCCGCTTTCAAAACTCTTGATTGGCCTTTCAATCATTATGATTGTGGTGTTTTTTGTCACATCTTGTGACTCTGGCGCAATGGTCATAGATATGCTGTGTTCAAATGGCAACAACGACACACCACTGTGGCAACGACTATTTTGGTCCATAGGTGTTGGAGTCGTCGCTGCGGCATTGAGCCTTGCTGGTGGTTTGGATGCTCTACAAACCCTCACAATTGTAAGTGCGTTGCCTTTTTCTATTGTGCTATTGGTTGCCTGTTATGGCCTGATCAAAGCACTTCGCATTGATGATACCAAGCGCAGTGCACAAACGATGCCGATGACTTTCGAAAATCAAGTTAATGACGAACAAACTTGGCAAGAGAGCCTGGCATTGCTTATAGCCACACCAGCAAAGGGCAAAGTGGATAAGTTCATTTTGAAGGAAGTGAAAACAGCCTTGAAAAAAATCAGAAATGAGTTTGATAACAATCAAGTCGATGCCGAGGTCACGGTAAAAAACTCTGCCGTTGTGTTAACTGTTCATCATGGTGACGAGCATGACTTTATATATGGAGTATATAAAAATGAACGCTTGCAACCGGACTTCACACAAAGCGATGTAACTGATAGTGACTCATATTATTGTGCAGAGGTTCACTTAAGTGAGGGGGGGCAAAATTACGACATTATGGGATGGTCAGAAACAGCCATTATTAATGACGTATTGTCACAGTACCAAAAACATTTACACTTTTTAAATGTGCTACGCGAGTAGCACATTTAGTTATTTACCTGATTCATTTTGGCTCATTGGCGCAATTTCTAATACTGGTGCAGCATCCAGCTCGTTAGCATCCATCATAGTCGCAATGCGTTGCATCGAAGACAATAATAGAGATTGCTCCCACTCTTCCAGCTCACAAAAATTTTGAATAAAGTGCTCTTGAAGAGGCTGTGGAGCATCGATCAGCAAACTTTTACCCTGTTGAGACAAAAACAAGCTAACTCGTCTTTTATCTTGCGAACTGCGTACTCGTTCAACAAGGCTTCTGCTTTCTAGGCGGTCCAATATATTTGTTACCGTTGCAGCACTTAAATTGACATTTTTAGCTATTTGACTGGCTGTAACGCCTTTAACTCGCGCAATTTCTTGCATAATTAGCAGCTGTGGCCCTGTCAGACCTGACGTCTTATTTAGCTGCTTTGAATGCAGATCTATGGCTCGAATCACTTTTCTTATCGAAACCAAGAGCTCTTCGTACTTTTCCATTTTAGTTTTGACCAGTAAATACAACGACAGTCGCAGTATAATCATATTTACCCCTTTGAGCTATATATCAATACATTAAAGACACTGAGCTTATTCATAAGCTTTTGTGAGCTTGTCTAGAAAACCATAAAGTACCTCGTTCATTTGCTCATAATCGTGCTTAAGTAGCTCATCGGGCTTTTGCACATAAGGGGACCGAGCGGCCTCACGGAAGTCTTCATGTGCAATGAGTTGATCAATCAGTTTAGTATTGAACTCCATATGGCATTGAAAACCAAAAACCTTATCTTGATACTGAACAATTTGTCTAGGACACCCAGCACTGTGTGCCAAGACTCTAGCCTCCGATGTAAGGCCCGGCATATCACTGTGCCAATGTCCAACTTCTAGCATCCCCCCAAAGTGCTCAAAGAGTGGATGTATTTTTGCTGCCTCTGTTAAATAAATAGGAAATTTGCCAATTTCTCTCTCAGGACTAGTCTGATACGGGGCTCCCAATGCCTCACCAATGAGTTGCGCTCCCAAGCAGACACCAATAACTAACTTATTTGCCTCAATAAACTGCCTAATAAGCCGCTGTTCGGCGATTGAGTCGAAGTGGCTACACTGCTCTAGCGTAGTGGCAGGGCTTTGCGGCCCACCCATTACAACTAACATATCAGCCCCTTTATCATTATTTGGCAAACTATCACCTTGATATAAAAGAGAATAACTTACTTGATGTTGTGACCGTATTGCCCACCTCTCAAAAGCACCTGGCGCTTCAAAGTGCTCGTGGATAACAAAATGAAGATGCATACCAACCCAACCCTATAATAAGAATATGAGTTTATGGTATAACAAACCGAACTGGCTTAATTTAATATATAAGACATAAAACATATAAAAACCGCCACATATGGATGCCAACACACTTATCGCTAAGAACGCGCATACTCAACTGTTAGCCAAAAAAATGAGCATGCCTTCAGGTTATCTTGATGACTACCATCAACATCCATGGCACCAAATTATTTTTCCAGTATCCGGGCTGTTACAGTCGGATATAGAAAACCGCAGTGTGGTGCTGCCGCACAATGCTTTGTTATATATACCAGCTGGCACACGCCATAAATCAGTGGCAATCACTCACACCCAATTTGTTGCGCTTTATTTGAATCCAATAGGCCAGACTTCTTTTGGTAAGTCACCTAAGTCGTGTTTGGTCACCCCTTTTTTTAAAGAACTGGTGTTACTTTTACTCCATAACGCAGATGTACTCGATTGCGATACCACATCGAATTTATTGCGCGTGTTAAACGATCAGATTAATACCGCGTCAAACTATGAAATTCCACTTTTAAAACCTACTGATAGGCGCACTCTTACTATTTTCGAGGCGCTACTCAATGCGCCCGATACACGCTTAACACTGGTGCAATGGGCAAAACGAGTAGGCGCTTCAGAGAGAACATTAAGTCGCTTATTCGCGAAAGAATTTAATCAATCTTTCAGTGCTTGGCGTCAGCACCTTAGACTGGTATTGTCTTTAGAACTTCTGACTACAACTCGCTCAATACATGACATAGCCCTTAGCTTAGGCTTTGCCTCAGACACAGCTTACATTCGAGCATTTAAATCTCTTTTCATAAGTACCCCACACAAATACCGAAACTCAGTGCTTCAGGTGAAAACTACACATAGTTTGTAACGTACTAATAACCAACCGTAAATTTGCCGCCAAGAAACTGTGGAGACTCGGCCTCATTAAGTAAAGCGATTGCAAAATCTTGCCAAGAGATTTGCGATTTGCCAGCTTCATCAATTAGCAACTCGGCATCGCTGATTCTAAACTGCCCAGTACGCTCTCCAGAGCCAATTAATGCGGCGGGACTCATATACGTCCAGTTTTGATTTCTGTGCGAAACACAGTGCTGGTACTGTTCATAGCAAGCCTGTGCAATGGCTTTCCAAGCCAAGGGAACAAATTGCTCATCATCAAGTACTAACTTACCTTTGGTGTTTGGCACGGTGAGGCATGCCGCGCCGCCAACAAGCAGTAAACGAGTATGAGTTTCTAAAAGCCCTTCTAACAAAGCATGTGCAATGGCGGCTAATTGTTTCTCTTGTCCCTGAGCTGGCCTTGTTGCGCTTATCACCAGATCTTGACCACGACTAAAGCGAATTACATCTGCGATACTATTAACATCCCCAACTTCAACGTTAGCTCCAGAAGGTAAATGGGCCGCTTTTTTAGCATCGCGAGTTATAGCAGTAACGTGATGACCACGACTAAGCGCCTCATCAACCACTACCCGACCAATATTACCTGTTGCACCAAATATTGTAATACGCATGAATTTCTCCTTTAAATGTGTTTTAGGCTTTACTGAGGCCTACTTTAGCGCCCTTTTTAGCAAGAGAAATTAACCGAGGTTTAGCCGCAGAGATTTTTTTACAAAATAAACCTAGGTTCATTACAGCCGACGTGTTGCGCTTTAAGCTTGACGCAATTATTTAATAAACCGAGCGCACATCATGAACCTTTGTCAAATAACAGAGCAATACCTCGCAGAGTTGGGGCTTCAAAACGCCATACTTGATCTCGAATTTTTACACCAATTGCAATGTAGACATGTCGCGAGATACAGCTTCAACAGTATCTCGGTGCTACTCAACCAGGCAATGCCGTTGGACGTCTCGCACCTGTTTAACAAACTCATTGCTAAACAAAATGGAGGGTACTGTTTTGAACACAATAAGCTGGTATTTAACGTGCTACAGTTTCTTGGATTTGAGGTGAAGCTGCTGCTAGCAAAAGTGGTGTACAACCGAGATATTGATGTACCGAGAACCCATAGAGCAACTTTAGTCACCTACGAGGGTATACACTACCTGTTAGATGTTGGGTTTGGTCCTCAAGGGGCTTGTTACCCAATCGAGTTTGTTTTAAACACCCCACAACAACAGGGCAATGACATTTTCCAGATAAGCCAGCACAAAAACGGTGAGTATCACTTTCAAGTTCTTAAAAATGGTTCTTTTTTTACTTTATACACCTTTGATTTAAATGACTATACGGAGCCAGATTGCGACCTTAGCCACTTCTACTCTCACAAACATCCCGATGCGGCATTTGTTAACAACTTGGTAGTAAGCAAAAAAACGCCTGATGAAATATACTCCCTAAGAAACAGTCAGTACCACCACATCACGTCGCTCCACACGGAAATCACAACCATACGAAGTGAGAAGCAACTGCACCAAATACTTAATCACGTGTTTGGTCTCAACTTAGATTTAGCTATCTCAGCTTTCTTGTACAGAAAGTTTGCTAAGACCGCAGTGCAAAGCTAGGTGGCATGTATGCACTCTACTTACTTTCACACGGCATTGCTGCTTCTTTGGGTTAGCCTGTTAGCTTCCTCATTTATTGTATCGGAACAAGTGCTGCCTTATGCGTCACCTATAGCCGCCACTTGGTTGCGATTTTTTTTGACCAGTTTATGCCTAATACCCATCGTGGGGGTTGGTGCTAGTTATAAAATTGAGGCTCAACAACTATTAAAATATGCGGTCATCAGTTTATTTCTCGTGCTTTTTTTTGTTGGGCTATTCGAGTCTTTAAGAACAACAACGGCACAGAGAACCGCGATAATTTACACATTCCTGCCCGTTATGTGCGTAATTTTAAGCTATCTATTAATGAATATCGTACCCAATACAGGGCAGTTATGGGGATTTATGTTGGGGATTTTCGGTGCCACTTGGACAGTGTCTATTGCAAACGGCAATGCAACAATAACAGATCGCTGGTTTGAAGGTGATAGCATATTTTTGCTCTCTTGTTTTAGCCTCGCTATCCATGTTGTGCTGGCAAAAAAGTGGGCGAGTACACAACCTGCACTAATAAGTACTTTTTTCATCGTCTCTCTGGGTTGTTTGTTGCTGCTCCCATCACTTTTTCTATCTGGTAATCTACAAGGTATCGCATGGAGTAACAGCAATTTTTGGTTAAGTATTATCTACTTAACCCTGTTTACCACTTTGGGCACTTTTTTTTTGCAACAGTACTTACTCAAGCATTTGAACCCTAATGCCTTTTTGGCCGCCACTTACTTGGTACCGACATTGGTTTTACTGTTTCAAGGGCTTTCGCAGGTAGAGACTCTTCTAGTCTGTACCCCGGCATTTTTAATCACACTTTTGGCGCTTTACTTCATTTCACGAGACACATAGGATTGTACCCATAAATGTATTTATTAGCGGGTCTGAGATTTGAATATACAACAACAGCTAGATGGGTTTGTTGCCTTTTTTAGCGATGAGCAAAAGCCCCTGAGTGTAGACAGCTTCGAAAAGTTTGGCCTACAAGGCAAATTAACACATTATCAGAAGGGAGCATTATTAATGACACAGGGCTGCCCGGCACCCAACTTGTTTTTTATCACACAAGGTTACGTGCGCTATTTTAATGTGTCAGTCGAAGGCAAAGAGTTCACCCAGTCTTTTGCCAGTGCGCCTAGCATAGCAGGCTCAACTCGAGCCATGACAAGAAATACCCCAGCTCTTTTCAGCATTGAAGCTCTGGATGAAGTCATTTGTTTAGAGTTTGAATGGCGTAATTTTTTTAGCACAATGAAGCAGCAGCCAGGTTTTTTGGAGGCTTATTGTCAATTGCTAGAGAATCTCTTCATCAAAAAAGAAGAACGAGAATATGCTTTTGCACACCACAGCGCTGAGCAAAGGTATTTGGACTTTCTCGATCGGAACCCAGAGTTAAGCAACAAAGTCCCACTAAAAATGATTGCCTCTCACATTGGTATTACACCAATTGCACTAAGTAGGATACGCAGAAAACTTGGGGTGTGACCCATAACCTCTCTAAATTAAGTTCAAGCGTGAAATCTTCTTCGCCAACATATCTGGCGAAAATGGCTTGCAAATATACTCGTTAATGCCCAGTTCCACTATCTGCTTTACTTTATATAAAGACGTTTCTGACGTCAGCATAATCACTTTAATTCGGCTTAAGCGCTCATCCGACTTCATAATTTTAACTAAATCAAATCCGTTTAAACCTGGCATATTCCAATCTGTGACTAAAACATCATAATGATAAGTATTCAGTTTCATAAGCGCTTGTCGGCCATCTCTTGCTTCATCTAGCTCCCTATAACCCAATGCTCTCAACGTTTGTAATGTTAACTGCCTCATTGTATTGGAATCATCCGCGATCAATATTTTTATTCGGGCCATACGCACCTGCAGACCTAGGCTGTTTTTCACGAAGTATGAGTGTAGTACAAAAGCGCTTTGCGTGTTCAGCGCTCTTTTTATAATTTGGCTTGATTAAACGCAAACAACAGAATAATCGATTCAAAAGTCGCATTGCAATTGCGTGTCATTAGGTTAATCTGAAAGACCGATAAACGAATGGAATGAGGACCATGAGTTACATATTAACCACACAATGCCGTGATGAAATCGGCTTAATAGCCAAAATTACCAGTTTATGTCATGAGCATAACTTAAATATTGTGCGCAACAACGAGTTTGTAGACACCGAAGGAAAGCGTTTTTTTATGCGCACTGAGCTTACAGGCACGCCAAGCGAGCGATTTCTTTCACAATTGCAGACCAACTTGCCAGAAGGTGCTATCACGCACTTGCATAGCCCGACCAAAGTTAAAGTAGTACTGCTTGCCACCAAAGAAGCACATTGCCTAGGAGGAGTGCTTCTCAAACAGTTTGAAAATGCACTTAACATCGAGGTGCAAGCTGTCATCGCAAACTACTCTGACTTGGAGCCATTGGCGAGCGCATTTAATGTGCCTTTTCACTGTGTATCTCACGAGGGCTTAAGCCGTAATGAGCATGATAAAAAAGTGGGCGATTTAATTGCAAAATATTCACCGGACTTAATTGGTCTCGCAAAATACATGCGTATTTTAAGTCCTGAGTTTGTAGCTCGTTTTGAAGACAAAATTATAAATATTCACCATTCGTTTTTACCCGCTTTTATTGGCGCAAAACCATATCATCAAGCTTTTGAGCGCGGCGTTAAAATCATTGGGGCGACAGCACACTTTGTCAATAACGAATTAGATGAAGGACCTATTATCGTTCAGGATGTCACCCAAGTGACACATGCAAATAATGCAGAGTCAATGGCAAAAATAGGACGAGATATTGAAAAAACCGTTTTTTGCAAAGCACTTCAGCTTGCGTCTGAATACAAGCTATTTATTAATGGCAATAAAACGGTCGTTTTTAAATAATCGATTAGGGAAAGGTGCAAAAGTAGCTCGTCGCTACTTTGCCGCCTCGATTGGTTCTAATTGTAATTTTGAAGCGATTAATACTGCTTGCGTACGATTATAAACACCCAATTTCCTAAATATTGCTGTTATATGTGCTTTTACAGTTGCTTCAGAAATATTGAGCTCGTAAGCAATTTGCTTGTTCAGCAAACCTTCGTGGAGGTATTGCAGCACTTTATATTGCTGTGGAGTAAGAGATGCAACTTGTTGAGCTAACTGCCTTTCTTCGCCATCTAAATCTTTGATTTTTTCCTTGATGTCTGAGGGTAACCAAGTTTCCCCTTCTAACACTTGCAACAGCGCCGTCACAATGTCCTGCGAAGAAGAAGCTTTTGGAATAAAGCCCATCGCGCCATATCCCATCACCTTAGAAATAGTATTGAGATCTTCGCTACCCGATACCACCACAATTGGTAAACTAGGGTGATCTTCTCTAATGCGGATAAGTCCGTACAAGTCGCCATTGCCTGGCATATGTAGATCCAATAGTAAAAGATCTAAATCGTCATTCTCAGACAGCCGCTCTAACGTCTGCTCAAAGTTCTCTGACTCAATGACGTCTAGTCCCTCAAATTGATTTTGCAATGCCCCTTTTAGCGCTTCTCTAAATAAGGGGTGATCATCCGCAATTAAAAACTGATTCATGCATAGCTCCTAAAAAATCGGCTGCCTTTGTTGTAAAGACAGCCGATATAGTACGTTTAGAATTCGCTAAATTTCAAGTTTTTAACGCTCAATTAACGGTTCAAACGGTTTTCAATCAACTCGTCCACCACACCAGGGTCTGCAAGTGTAGAAGTATCACCTAGCTGCTGATATTCATTGGCAGCAATTTTACGCAGAATTCGGCGCATAATTTTACCAGAGCGAGTTTTAGGTAACCCTGGTGACCATTGGATCATATCCGGTGATGCAATTGGGCTTAACTCTTTTCTTACCCAACTGCGGACTTCTTTTGTTAGCTCGTCTGTAACAACCACACCTTCATTAGGTGTGACATATACATAGATACCTTGGCCTTTTATGTCATGTGGATAACCAACAACAGCGGCTTCTGCAACAGCTTCATGGGCTACCAATGCACTTTCAATTTCAGCGGTTCCAAGTCTGTGTCCAGAGACATTCAATACATCATCTACGCGACCCGTGATCCAGTAATAGCCATCTTCATCGCGGCGACAACCATCTCCCGTAAAATATACGCCCGGGTATGCAGAGAAATATGTCTGCTCAAAACGCTCGTGATCGCCGTAAACTGTGCGCGCCTGAGAAGGCCAGCTATCTAAAATAACCAAGTTACCTTCTGTTGCACCTTCTAATGTATTGCCTTCTGCATCAAACAACGCAGGCGCAATGCCAAAGAAAGGACGTGTTGCAGAACCTGGCTTCATATCTATCGCACCAGGCAGCGGCGTGATCATGATGCCACCAGTCTCAGTTTGCCACCAAGTATCCACGATTGGGCAAGCACTATTGCCTATTTGCTCGTAATACCATGCCCACGCTTCTGGGTTAATTGGCTCGCCAACAGAACCCATAATACGCAAGCTAGTGCGCTTAGAGCTGGCTGTAGGCTCGTCGCCTTTTGCCATCAGAGCACGAATCGCTGTTGGTGCGGTATAAAGAATTGTTACTTGGTGCTTGTCAACAACTTCACCAATGCGGCCAGAGTTTGGATAGGTCGGAACACCTTCAAAAATAACCTGTGTACAGCCATTTGCCAAAGGCCCATAAGCCATGTAGCTGTGGCCAGTAATCCAACCCACATCAGCGGTACACCAAAATACATCATCTTCTTTCAGGTCAAAAACATACTCGTGAGTCATTGAGGCATACACTAGATAGCCACCAGTGGTGTGCACCACACCTTTAGGCTGACCAGTTGATCCCGACGTATAAAGAATAAATAGTGGGTCTTCTGCATTCATTGGTTCTGGCGCACACTCGGCAGGTACATCAGCAGTTAGCTCATGCCACCATACATCATGGCTATTCCACTCAACTTCGCCACCAGTTAGTTGATGCACAATTACATGCTCAATCGTCGTAACAGACTCTTGCGCCACTGCTTCATCAACGTTTGCTTTTAGTGGTACTGAATTACCACCACGTCGGCCCTCATCAGATGTAATAACTACTTTTGCACCAGAGTCTTTAATTCTGTCCGCGATAGCTGAAGGAGAGAAGCCGCCGAACACAACTGAATGAATTGCACCGATACGTGCACACGCCTGCATTGCATATATTGCCTGTGGCGTCATCGGCATATAAATTGCGACTCGGTCACCCTTTTTAACGCCTAGCTTTTTCAAACCATTGGCAAGCTTAGCAACTTCGTCATGTAATTTTTGAAATGTGATATTTTCACTTTGATTAGGATCGTCCCCTTCCCAAATCATTGCCACTTTATTGGCATTCTTTTCAAGATGACGATCTATACAGTTATAGGAAGCATTAAGGATACCGTCTTCAAACCATTTAATACTGATATGGCCTTTATCAAAAGACGTATTTTTCACCTTATTATACGGTGTGAACCAGTCTAGGCGTTTACCGTGCTCAGCCCAAAACCCCTCAGGGTCATCAATAGACTGCTTGTATAATGATTGATATTGCTCGTTATCTACCAGTGCAGCCTTTTTGATCGCTTCAGGTACCGGATAAATGCTCTGTGACATACTTATCTCCATATTAATTACTTGCCTTACGGCTTCACTCAAGGATCACTTACTACTACGCGTTTAAGTATTAGACCTTAGTTGTAATTGTTGCTCTAACTTTACTCAAATCCCTAAGTGTTAACTATAAATTAACCAGAAACAGCATACTGACTCTTTCAAAATAAAGCTAGAAACGGGCCTCATATGGTTCAAAATGAAGTGTAATTATATATTGCCAAAGGCTTTTTTGGCTTATTCACAAACCTATTCAACCTTAGTCTTATAGACCAATGGGTAATTGAGCAATTAACAACCATCATCAAAAGTGGATGATGAAATACTTTCTCTGCAATGCAATTGAACAGGCAGTAATATAGGAACAACATTATGACAACTAAAATTAATATGAAAAAAACTCTTGCTGCTGTTGCAGTGTCTTCATTGCTATCTAGTCATGCACTCGCTGCAAGTATTGGTGATACGGAAGTAAACTATGGCGGCTATATCAAGCTTGATGCAATTTGGAGTGACTTTTCTGATGGCACATTGAGTTCGCAACATATCGGTCGTGATTTTTATGTGCCTGGTACAACACCTGTTACGCCAAGCACTGGAGAAGATGCAGTATTTGATATGCACGCGCGCCAATCAAGGTTTAACTTTGGTACAGCATCAAAGCTAGATGATGGCAGCACCATAAAAACTAAAATTGAATTGGATTTTATTGCGTCTGTTGGAGGTAATGAACGTGTTAGTAATTCATACTCTCCTCGAATTAGACAAGCGTTTGTAACCTACAAAGGCTGGTTATTCGGCCAAGCTTGGTCAAACTTTCAAAATGTCGGTGCACTACCAGAAACGCTCGACTTTGTAGGCCCAGCAGAGGGTACCGTGTTTGTCAGACAAGCCATGGCAAAATACACAGTAGGTAATTGGTCCTTTTCAGCAGAAAACCCTGAAAGCACCGTGACCACAGCTGGTGGTACACGAACTGTTACCGATGACGCTCAAATGCCTGATTTCACAGCAAGGTATAACTACAAAGCAGATTGGGGCCATTTAACTGTTGCAGCACTAGGTAGACAGCTTACCTATAAAATTGGTGCAGCTGACGAGTCAGAAACGTCATTTGGTATCAGTGCTTCTGGTCGTGTGAATTTTGGTAAGAATAACTTAAAGTTTATGGTGACCCATGGACAAGGACTCGGCCGCTACGTCGGCTTAAATGTAGCTAATGGCGCGGTGTACGACGGAAATGAATTACATGCAATAGACTCAACCTCTGGTTTTGTGGCTTACCAACACTATTGGAATGATCAATGGCGTTCGACGTTTTTATATTCATTCTTTAGTGCCGACAACGATACCTCTTTACTAACTGTAACCGGTGATCCTACCGAGTCAACAATGAGCTACAGTGCAAATATTTTGTATTCCCCAGTCAAAAAACTCACCTTCGGTGCAGAGTATAAAATGGCCAACAGAGAAACTCAAAGTGGTGCAGATGGTGATTTAAATAGGCTTCAGCTATCGGTTAAGTACGTATTCTAAAAGATGAAAAAAACCACCTTATTCGAGGTGGTTTTTTATGATGGCTATTCAGATTTTTGCTCTCTACCTAAAAGTGCCATAGCGGCTTCTTTTACGTCTTTATTTTCATAAAGTACTTGGTATATTTGATCTGTTATTGGCATTTCTATACCACTGCGTTTTGCCAATAAGTAAACTTCTTTGGTATTGCGATAGCCTTCAACAACTTGGCCTATGCTGTCCATGGCGCCGTCCACTGTCTGTCCTTTTCCAAGTGCCAAACCAAATCGACGGTTTCTGGACTGGTTGTCAGTACAAGTTAAAATCAGGTCGCCAAGTCCCGCCATACCCATAAAAGTCTCTGTACGAGCACCCAGTGCACAACCCAATCTGCAAAGCTCAGCCAATCCACGGGTAATTAACATCGTGCGTGTATTTGCACCAAAGCCAAAACCATCAGACATACCCGCACCAATTGCAATTACGTTTTTTACCGCTCCACCAAGTTGGATGCCGATAAAGTCATCGTTGCTATATACTCGGAATGAACGACTGCAATGCAAAAGATTGGCAAGCTTGTCTCGCAATGACTCGTCTCTCGCAGACACCGAAATTGCAGTAGGAAGCCCTGCCGCCATTTCCTTTGCAAAAGTTGGCCCTGATAACACGGCTAGTGATACGGACTCACCCAATACTTCTTTCGCTACCTCTTCTAATAAACGACCAGTATTAGGTTCCAGACCCTTTGTTGCCCAAGCCACCTGTGCGCCAGGCTGTAAATAGGTCTTAACTTGATTAAGAGTCTGTGCAAAAGCATGACTAGGCACTACAACCAAGATGATCTGGCTAGCCTTAACGGCACGTTCAAGATCCGCCTCCAGCTCCAATGAGTCTGGAAATGTAATGTCTGGTAAGTAGCGTTGGTTTTGACGCTCATTTGCTAATGTCTGCACATCAGCTTGATTGCGCCCCCATAGAGTAACTCGGTGACCGTTGCGAGCAAAACAAATAGCAAGGGCGGTGCCATAAGACCCCGCCCCTAATACGGTCACAGCAGACTGTGATGTATTCATAGATTATGCGTCAGCTGTTTGCTCTTGCGTTGCACGCTGTTGCATGTATTGTGCAAATAGCGCGTCAAAGTTAACAGGAGCTAAGTTTAGTTGTGGGAAAGTACCACGGTTTACTAGGCTAGCAACTGCTTCACGTGCGTACGGGAATAGAATGTTCGGGCAGAAAGCACCTAGCATGTGAGCAAGTTGAATTTCTTCTAGCTCGCCTACAGAGAAGATACCTGCTTGCTGAATTTCGCATAGGAAAGCAGTCTCTTCACCAATAGTTGCAGTTACTGTTAATGCTAAAACAACTTCAAATACGCCTTCGTCCAACTTCGCTGAACGAGTGTCCATATCTAGCTTAACTTCAGGCGTCCACTCTTTTTGGAAAATTACCGGAGAGTTAGGTGTCTCAAAAGATACATCTTTTACATAAATGCGCTGGATGTTAAATTGTGGGCCTTCTTGTTGTTCTGCTGCCGCGTTTTGATTTTGTTCAGTCATTATTATTCCTATAAGTTTTGTTTAATCAGCATCTGTGACATAAAAAATAAGCACAAATTTAGACGCTGTAAATGCTTAATATTACTTTATTAGTTCAGTAAAGATGCCAGTTTGCCTTGAGCTTCCAGCGCCATAATATCATCACAACCACCAATGTGTTGCCCTTTGATAAAAATTTGAGGCACTGTGTAACCGCCATTCGCTTTTTCGATCATTTCTTCTCGTAGCTCAGGCTTTGCACCAATATCATACTCGGTGTATGTTACGCCTTTGCTGTCTAACAAGGCTTTGGCACGATGACAAAAAGGGCAATAATCTTTTGTATATATAATTATATCATTGCTCATAAACCACTCCGATTACTTTCCGTTAGTCGTTGGTAAACCTGCACTTTGCCATGAACTCATACCACCAGATAGCACATAAACCTGTTCGTAACCCTGCTGATGCATTCTTTCGGCAATATTGTTGGCAGTCATACCTGTATTACACACAAGTATAATGGGCTTAGATTTGTACTTTTCAAGACCACCGAAGTCATTTAGTTTGGCTTTGTCTGCGTTCATCATCTCAGCACCGGCAATACGGCCTGCTGTGAAGTCTTTTTTGCCACGCATGTCCAGTACCTGAGCATCCTCTTTATTGATTAACAAAGTTAGCTGCTGAGGGTTAATTTGGCGAATGGCTGAGAAGCTGCTTTTATACCAGCTATGTACCAGCATAATTGCCAAGACAACCCAGATAATACTCAACACCGGGTGATTTGAAAAAAAAGCTATATATTGTTCCATGGACCTTGCCACTTTTTGGGAGATAAAACTTACAGTGCAGCGAGTATACTTTTTTACGTCTCTTGGTACAAACCCATCTTAGTTTCTGCCACCCAATACTGCTTAATTCAGCTCACTTTGGTGCAGTAAGTTGCCCCTGATTAATTCAATCCTAAAGTATACTCATAGGGTTGTTACTATTGCATTAATCAAAGTTGAACATAAATCACTAGCACAGGGCTGAATATTTACGCAAAACAAGGTATTCTATGCCCATCTATCGTGCATTTTTCAGGAGCCCAAATGACTGCGAAGAAAAAACCACTAGTACTAATGATTTTAGACGGCTGGGGATACAGAGAAGAAACACAGAGTAATGCGGTCCTCGCTGCTAACACACCTGTACTTGATGAGCTTTGGCAAACACAACCTAAAACATTAATTTCAGGTTCTGGTTTAGATGTAGGCTTGCCAGATGGTCAAATGGGAAATTCTGAAGTTGGGCACGTAAACCTTGGTGCAGGCCGCATCGTATATCAAGACTTTACTCGCATCACAAAAGCAATTGATGATGGTGAGTTTGCACACAATCCAACGTTATTAAAGAGCATTGATGACGCTGTTGCACAGGGCAAAGCTGTTCACTTAATGGGTCTACTCAGTCCTGGTGGCGTTCACAGTCATGAAGATCATATCGTTGCATCTATCGAGCTTGCAGCCCAACGCGGTGCAAAAGATATCTTCTTTCATGCTTTTTTAGATGGTCGAGATACTCCTCCTAGAAGCGCACAAGCATCAATTGAACGTATACAATCAGTATTCGCAAAGCTAGGAACTGGCCGTTTAGCAACGCTGGTTGGCCGTTACTATGCAATGGACCGCGATAATCGCTGGGATAGAATTGAACTGGCATACAACCTAATGGTGTGTGGTGAAGCTGAGTATTCTTACACCGATGGTGTCGACGCGCTTCAAGCTGCGTATGCTCGTGATGAGAATGACGAATTTGTTAATGCCTCAACCATAATACCTGAAGGCCAACAAGCTGCGACCATCAATGATGGTGACGCAGTGCTATTCCTAAATTTCCGTGCCGACAGAGCAAGACAAATGACACGTACATTTGTCGATACTGATTTCAGTGGTTTTGATAAAAAGAAATCACCAGCATTGAGCAGCTTTGTCATGATGACAGAGTACGCTGCAGACATTAACGCCCCAATCGCATTTGCACCTGAAAAACTAAATAATGTGCTGGGTGAATGGCTAGCAAAACACAATAAAACACAACTGCGCATTTCTGAAACAGAAAAATACGCACATGTGACATTCTTTTTCAGTGGCGGACGCGAAGACTTATTTGAAGGCGAAAAGCGCGAACTCATTCCATCGCCTCAAGTTGCCACATACGATCTACAACCCGAAATGAATTCTGAGATGCTAACAGACAAGCTTGTAGAAGCGATTCATGGCGGTGAGTTTGATGTCATTATTTGTAACTATCCAAATGGTGATATGGTCGGACATTCAGGTGTTTTCGAAGCGGCAGTTAAAGCCTGTGAAGCTGTTGACCATTGTATTGGTCGAGTGGTTAAAGCTCTTGAAGAGTGTGGTGGTGAAGCGCTTATTACAGCAGATCATGGTAATGCAGAGCAAATGCAAGATCCAAGCACCGGTCAGGCGCACACCGCACATACCAGTGAACCTGTGCCATTTATCTATGTTGGTCGTGATGCAGAGCCTCAAGCAACAAAGACGTTAAGTGATGTTGCACCGACGATGCTTCACTTACTTGGCATGGAACAGCCAGAAGAAATGACTGGTTCACCTATTATGCGCTTAAAATAATATGTTGCGTGAATTCGTTACAGGCCTGACTTTAATTTGTTTGTTGGCTGCGCTACCTAGCGCTGCCAATGAGTCTCAAACCAAGGCTGATCTTGCTGCGGTGCAGGCTGAGCTTAAAAAAAGTCAGGCAGCTTACGATAAACAGAAAAAATCGTTCTCCTCTCTAAAAGAAAGGCTGCAATCTTTTGAATTGGAAATTGCGAAAAGTGCCAAGGCACTCGCCTTCACCAAACAAGGGATCAGCGAAAACAAACAGCAGCAATACACGCTAAAAACTGAAGGCCAACAACTCAACCGTCGCAAAAAAAACTTGCAGAGACTATTGGCTGCTCAGCTAAAAAGTGCCTATGTCACTGGAAGTCATGATTATTCAAAAATGCTGCTCAATCAACAAAAGACATCCGCGTTAGAGCGCACAATTAGTTATTATGATTATTTCAACAAGGCACGAATTAATCAGCTTGAAGACTTAAAAGATATCTTTTTAGAGTTAGAAAAAAACCAACAAGCACTAGAAAAGGTTCAGCAGCAGCTCATTGAATTGCTTGCGCAACAACAAGTCAGACAAAACGAATTACAATTGGCTCAGAAGCAACGTCAAACGCACTTAAACAACCTCAATGATAAGCTGCAGCAAACTCAATCGGCTATCGCATATTTAGAAGAAAACGAAACAACGCTAAAAACAACTTTAGAGGCACTTGCTGAAGTTCAAGCACCAAGTGAAGAGGTTTTCATTGCGCAATTAGACGGGTTGCGCAGGCTAAAAGGCAAACTGGCTTGGCCCCATAAAGGTAGGCTCACAAAACGCTTTGGCCAGCGCAAACATGCTGGTATGAGCTGGAAAGGCGTGATGATCGCAGGTAAAAATGGCGATGAAATCAGCAGTGTCGCACCTGGACATGTCGTTTACGCAGATTGGATGAACGGTTTTGGTTGGGTGATTGTGCTTGATCATGGCGAAGGGTTTATGAGCCTCTACGGCCATGCTCAGACTTTACTCAGAGATGTTGGCGACCATGTTAACCCCGGTGACCCTATTGCATTGGTCGGGCAAAGCGGCGGACAACAAATTCCTGGACTATACTTCGAGATACGGCATAAAGGAAGCGCTGTGAATCCAGTTAAATGGTGCAGATCAAGTTAAATGAATAACCTATGCTGCCCGTCACTAGGAGCAGCATATGAAATATTTCGCCTCTATTTCCCCGCCTTCAAACTATTGCAGCATTGTAGTTGGCACGTTTTTATTGTTATTTGCACTATTTTTTAGCAACCTACAAGCAAAGCAGATCAGTCATGCGCACATGGAAGAGATTCTTTACCACATTCAAACTTATTATGTGGAAGAAGTGCAATTGAATCATATCAAACGCGATAACTTTTATGACTTATTCGAGCAACTCGATCCTTACTCAAAATACTTAAATGAGCATGAGTTAGAAACCCTTTTTAGTGCGACAAATGGGCGCTATACAGGACTTGGTATTGAAGTCGAAGAAATTGAAAACCGGATTGTCATTGTTGATACACTGCCAGGCTCTCCGGCAGAGCAAGCGGGCATTGAAGGCGGAGACAAATTAGTTGCGGTAAATACCCATGATGTCACTGACAAAACCATTTCAGAGGTCTCTAAGCTGCTCAGAGAGGCTAAATTATCAATTATACACATCACCGTAGAGCGCGCAGAAATGCTAGTTACACTTGCATTGAGACGTCAGGAAATAACTTTAGAAAGTGTTACCAGCAAACTACTCAACGGGCATATCGGCTACCTTGCGATTTCATCATTTAATAATCACAGCTATCATGATGTTGCAAGACATATAAATATGCTGTTCGCTCACAGTGGCATTTCATTGAAAGGCCTTGTAATTGACCTTAGAGATAACCCAGGTGGCACGCTAAATAGTGCAGTGGCAATTTCGGATTTGTTTTTACAAAGCGGGGTTATTGTCACTACCAAAGGGCGCTTTTTCGATGCCAATCAAAAGTTTTATGCCGTACAAGGCGATATTTTAAATGGTGCGCCAATACTCGTGCTTATCAACAAACAATCCGCTTCAGCCGCTGAAATCTTGGCCGGTGCTCTTCAAGATAACAAACGCGCATTGATATTAGGCCAAGAGTCGTTTGGTAAGGGGTCAGTGCAATCTTTAATCCCCATAGGCAATGGCACCAGTGCATTAAAACTGACAACAGCGCGCTATTACACACCATCGGGCCAGTCGATTGAGGGAACCGGCATACAGCCAGATATAGAATATAGTAATAACACCCTATCGGTGCTCAATAAAGCAGCTATAATGTCAAACGATGAGGTAAATAGTGACCTCTACACACGACTTTCTAAACACTGGAAAGCGGCTAAAAAGTTGGTAACAAAACAACAACCTGTGATTAATTAATACACATATTGGCGCTTTTATCAGCACAAGAAACATGCTAGGTTAGTTGATAAAAGCGTCGGCTGTTATAGCCAACAAAATATAACTATAAAATAATTAAATAACTGTGATTTACTTTGTGCGCAAAAAAATTATATCTGTAATTTTACTCTATCTGTTGCCAATTGTTTGCTACGCAAAACAAATTGCCATTGTCATAGATGACATTGGCAACCACCAGCGCGACCTCGCGTTTTTATCGCTGCCGGGAGAGTTAACTTACGCGGTATTACCACATACTCCCTTTTCACAACATTTCGCTTATCACGCCGCAAAATTAAACAAAGAAATCATCTTGCATATTCCCATGCAAGCACTTAACGATAAAGCTCTGGGCCCAGGAGGATTGACACTAGAAATGCCAAAGTGGCAACTCCAACGCACGCTAGGTCATGCACTTGCTAGCTTACCTCATGTAAAAGGGGTTAATAATCATATGGGCTCGGCATTAACGCAACACGATGAACCAATGAAATGGACAATGGAAGTACTCAAAAAGCGCTCGCTGTATTTTTTGGATAGCAAAACCACCCCCTATAGCCAAGCCCAAAAAGTGGCTAATTTGTACGGCGTAGACAACATTGCGCGTCATGTATTTTTAGACAATGAACTGCAAACTGAGCAGCTACAAGCACAACTTGCACAGCTCAAGGAGGTAGCACAAGAGCAAGGTTATGCAATAGGCATAGCCCACCCTTACCCAGAAACCCAGCAGTTTTTAATGCAAGCCTTGCAAGATTTATCGGCGGAAGGATTTGAGCTTGTGCCTCTTTCAAAGCTCGTTGAAAATAAATACATACGTCTGGTCGCTCTGCAAAAAAGCAACCAAGCGAAGCATTAATACGGATACATTTCTACTTTATTTATTGATCTAGGCACAGGCAAACTCTCACACTTTCAGTTATACCTAAATAAGGTTAATAAATGAGAAGATATTATGCTGCATACAGTTGAGCAACTGATGACCGCAGATCCACTTGCGGTTAAAGAGTCACACACCCTACACGATGCCCATAACCTTATGCGTGAAAAAAACATTCGCCACATTCCTGTGATTGATGAAGATGGCCAACTGGTAGGTATGCTGACGCAAAAAATCATGATTGCCAAGGTCATGAATATACTTGCAACATATGGCACTTTGGCACTCGAAAGAAAAGAAAAGCAAGAAAAAGTCGCAGACGTTATGACACAAGACTTCGCCAGTGTAACGCCAGATCAAAGCCTCCATGAAGTCGTTAAATTTTTCGTTGAGAATCGCCATGGTTGTATGCCTGTCGTCGATGATAACAACAAGCTTTTAGGTATTTTAACCTCCTCTGACTTCGTCCGTTTGGCAGCAGCTTTGCTCTCTTGACATAAAAAAGCCTCCAAATTGGAGGCTTAAAATTTACTTCTCGTAATTACGCTTTAGCCAAAAGAGTACGCGCGACTGTGCGCATACCTAATGTTGTAGCGCCTGATGCCCACTGTGCACCGGCACTGTTTTGGAAAGACGCAGCAAGGTCAATATGTACCCAGCCTTGACCATCATTTGGCACAAAACGTGACAAGAAACCAGCCGCATTAGAAGCGCCACCGTAACCGCCGCCTTTTTGCGCACGGCTGTTTGCAGTATCAGCATAAGGTGAAGGGCAGTTATGTTGATGCCACTTTTCAAGAGGTAGCGGCCACGCAGCCTCAAACTCTTCACTTGCGAATTGCTGTACTTCACTAACAAGCTCTTTGTCCAAACCGAACAGTGCATTGTATTCTTGGCCAACAGCAACCAATGCTGCGCCAGTTAATGTAGCAGCGTCAATAATGAGCGGCGCGCCCGTTTCACCTGCTGCCATTAAGCCGTCAGCTAATACTAGACGCCCCTCAGCATCCGTATTTACGATTTCAACCGTAGTACCATTTTTATACGTTAAGATATCGCCTAACTTATATGCATGTCCTGAAATTAGGTTTTCAGCACAACACAAGAACAACTTGATACGCTTATCAATTCCACGCTGAATTGCCAATGATAGGCCCGCAGTCACTGTTGCTGCACCACCCATATCACACTTCATGGCCAACATGCCTTCGCTCGGCTTAATCGAATAGCCACCTGAGTCAAAAGTAATGCCTTTACCCACTAAAGCTGCACTGACAGGCGCATCTTCATCGCCAGTTGGATTGAAATCAAGCTCAAGCAGTACTGGAGGCCTTTCACTACCACGGCCAACCTCATGAATACCAATCCATTGATGCTCCAACAGCGCATCACCTTTAATAATTTGGTAACTAACATGCTCTGGAGCCAAAGATTGAATAAATTCAGCGGCTTTTCCTGCTAAACTTTCAGGATAGATGTCTTCAGCAGTGCCGTTGATCATCTGACGAGTCCAAATTGCAGCACGCTGCAATGCGACTAGCTCTTTAATATCTGATTGTTCGTTATCAACAAAAGTGACCGGATCAAGCTGCTTAGGGCTTACAAAGCCTTGGTAAAATGCCCATTGAGATTCAGTGCACCATGCTTCACCATTAAGCTCTACCGCAGGAATGCCTTGCTGTGCTAGGCTACGAGCCGCTCTTTGAATATGCTTTAAGGTTTCTTGCTCGGCTAAATGAATTGTTGCACCCTGTTCGTCAAAAGACAGCGATGCGTTGCTGCCCCAATGTGCAGCTGGAACTTGTTCACTTAGGCGAACAATAAATTTTTCAGACATATAGGTTTTCACTCTTACGCTTGTAGATTATGGTCAGTGTACACCACCATCACAACAGCCCCAAAACGAATGCGATTAAACTATGAAATTTTCATCCGAGCTGAAAAGCGCAATACTGTTAAAACGTTATAAACGATTCTTAGTCGACTTACGTAAAGATAGTGGAGAAGAATTTACTGTGCACTGCGCGAACACTGGAAAAATGACAGGATGTGCTGACTCAGGGTTTAAAGCATATTACTCCACCAGTGATAATGTAAAACGCAAATACCCGCATTCTCTGGAGGTAACTGAGAACGAGCAAGGTCAACTCATCTGTGTCAACACGAATATGGCTAATAAAGTAGCAATTGAGGCAATAGAAAACGGGTTAATACCTGAGTTAGCAGGGTATCAAAAACTTACCAGTGAAGTGAAATATGGGCATGAGAACAGCCGTATCGACATTTTATTGAGCTCACCGGACCAAGTCGACTGCTATGTGGAAGTAAAGTCTGTAACTCTATTAGAAACTAATGGACAAGGCTTTTTTCCTGATGCAGAAACAGTCCGAGGACAAAAACATTTACGAGAGCTAATGCACATAAAACATAGTAATCAACGCGCAGTATTGCTGTTCATCGTGATGCATAATGGGATCGAGAATGTTGCAGCCGCACAACACATTGATAAAAAATATGCGCAGTTATTTGCCGAAGCAAGACTGCAAGGGGTTGAAATTTATGCCTATAAAGCGCAAGTTACACCTCAAGAGGTAAAAGTTATTGAACAACTATCTGTTCTAGACACTTGAAAAAAATAAGTTCACCCTTATATCTCTGCCGTTAAAAACTTCATGCCAACGGCTTGTCAGAGAACAGTAAATGATTAAAAAGTGTTTGCTAAGGGGTGAAGATTTTGCTATTTATAGCCGCCGGCGTTAGCTGGGGTTGTTTATTAAGGATTTAGGAGAATGCTATGCCAGACCAGAAAAAACTAGGGTTATTGGCTCAGGCCGGTTTAGAACCTTACCAAGAAAAGCCGGGCGAAGAATACATGAGTGAGGCGCAGCTAGCTCATTTTAAGAAAATACTAGAAGCATGGCGCAATGATCTTCGTAACGAAGTTGATCGCACCATGAACCACATGCAAGATGAAGCGGCTAATTTCCCTGATCCTGTCGACCGTGCAGCACAAGAAGAAGAGTTCTCTCTTGAACTTCGTACACGTGACCGTGAGCGTAAGCTGATCAAGAAAATAGAAAAAACACTGCAGTTGATTGAAGAAGACGATTTTGGTTTCTGTAACTCTTGTGGCATCGAGATTGGAATTCGTCGTCTAGAGGCAAGACCTACAGCAGACTTGTGTGTTGACTGTAAAACACTTGCTGAAATTAAAGAAAAGCAACAAGGTCGAGGCTAATCCAACGCTAAACAAAATGGTTAGCAAAGGTTAAGTTTCACCAACAATGCAAATTTCACAAGCTATACACCCAGAGCAGAGCGGTCACGCGGCTCTGGGCTTTCCAAATAATGCCTATCGCGGACGTTTCGCTCCCTCCCCTTCAGGACCACTTCACTTTGGCTCATTGGTAGCTGCACTTGCAAGTTATTTAGATGCAAAAGCCCAAAATGGACAATGGCTTGTGAGAATGGAAGACATTGATACACCGCGCGTGGTACCCGGCGCTGCAGACGCAATTCTAACTACGTTGGATGCGTATGGCCTGCATTGGGATGGACCTGTGGTATATCAAAGCCAACGACATGACCTTTACCAAGATGTATTGGCATCACTCATCAGTAGCAATGTTGTGTATGCCTGTACTTGCACAAGAAAGCAGATAAAAGCACGTGGGGGGTACTACGACAATCATTGTCGCGCGGCAAATCATAACTTTGATAACAATGCATTGCGTTTAAAACAAAACTATCCTGTAGTTGAATTTCATGATGGCTTGCAAGGCAAGGTGCAAATCCCAGATACAATCGCTCAGGAAGATTACATCATTAAACGCAGAGATGGTCTTTTTGCCTATCAGTTAGTTGTGGTTGTGGATGATCATGAGCAAGGGATCACCCATGTGGTCCGTGGCGCTGATTTACTAGAACCCACGGCGAGGCAACTCAGCTTATTCAAACAATTAGCCTACCCAACGCCACTGTTTACCCATGTTCCACTGGCTGTGGCGAATCCAGGGTTCAAACTATCAAAGCAAAACCATGCCCCAGCAATAGATAATCAAAACCCGCTTCCTGCATTGATTGCTGCACTAGAATTTTTAGGATTTAACCCACCTAAATTGCAATTTGACACTATAGAGGCATTGCTTAATTGGGCTATTTCAAACTATCAACTTACAAAGCTGCCCAATAACAAGGAGATTCAAGTAATTCAACAAAGTGAAGCACACTACCAATTCATCCCACTTTGAATACCTCGAGTAAATTAGCGCCCTGTTTCCTTATTAAAATTACATAATGCTCAGCCTAATCACGCCAACATATCATTGCTATCTTAAAAATAAACGCAGCTTGTGTTTTGCGAAATCGACCACAGATAACTTGGATGAAAATTTAATCGCTAATTCACGCGGGAAACTTCAATTTAGAAGCGTTTGCGTATATCATAGCGAGCCTTATTAATTCGCCTACACTTTACAAAAATAAAGCGGTAAATGGCGTTCGATAGTTACAATAAATGATGCTACGGATGGGGACTCAGAGTAGTTAGGAGAGTGGTTATTATTTCTAAAATTTTTAAGCTGTGCCGGCAAATTGTTGGGTCAAAGCAAGACAAGGGACCAGTAGAGGCAAAAGCGCAACCTCAAATAATCCCTCGAAGTGAGCATAATATCTCACGTAAACAATTTAGCCCCAATGCAATCAAAGTGCTATATCGACTCAAAGATGGCGGCTATGACGCGTATCTTGTGGGTGGTTGTATTCGGGATATTTTGTTGGGCATTGAACCAAAAGATTTCGACGTTGTAACAAACGCAACGCCTGAAGAAATCAAGCGCCTTTTTAGAAATTGTCGTCTGATTGGACGTCGCTTTAGACTTGCTCATATTGTATTTGGTAGAGAAGTCATTGAAGTTGCGACTATGCGTGGACATCATATCTCTGCAAGTGGTGATGGTGACCCAACCAGCAAAGCAAGTGAACAAGGCCAATTGCTGCGTGACAATGTATACGGCACCATAGAAGAAGATGCACAACGCAGAGACTTTTCAATTAATGCGCTTTATTACTCAGTCAAAGACTTCGGAGTGAGAGACTTTGCCGGTGGTATTGAGGCTATTAAAGCCAGAAGAATTGAATTAATCGGCGATCCAGAAACTCGTTATAGGGAAGACCCTGTACGTATGCTACGCGCAGTGCGCTTTGCAACAAAACTGGATATGGAAATTGCTCCTGCGACATTATCGCCTATTTCAGAGCTTTCTCCTTTGCTTGGTAATATCCCTCCTGCCAGATTATTTGAAGAAACTTTGAAGCTGTTTTTAAATGGTAAAGCTGAAGCAAACTTCCTTATGCTCAGGGAGTTGGGATTATTTAAAGAGTTATTCCCAAGTCTTGAAGAAATTCTAGAGCGAGAAGAGAGCGAGTTTGAGCGCCGCTTTGTACAACAAATGTTTGCCAATACCGATGCACGTATCAATGGGAATAAAAAAGTTACGCCTGCATTTATTTATGCGGCATTGCTGTGGTTCCCATTACGTAGCCGAGCGGCTCATTTGCAACAGCAAGGGATTTCTGAATACGATGCCTTTATGCAAGCAATCAGCCAAGTATTGAGCGAAAATGCGCAACGTGTTGCTGTGCCAAAACGCTTTACTTTAGGTGCCCGTGATATTTGGCATATTCAACAAAGGCTAGACAGACGCAGTGGCCAACGAGCATATCGATTGAGCCTACAACCTAAGTTCAAAGCGTCTTACGATTTCCTATTATTACGTGTTGAAAGTGGAGAGACAGATCAGCAAGCGCTTGCTGATTGGTGGACTGAATACCTTAAGCAAGATGTCTCAGGGCAGAAAGACATGGTTAAAAACCTCGGTCAAAAAGATCGTCCAAAGCGCCGCTATCGTAATAAGCCAAGAAGAAAGCCAAAACAAGATACATGAACACAGTTTACATAGGACTGGGGGCTAATTTGTACGAGCCCCTAGCACAGTTAAATAAAGCGGTTGAAGCACTACGTAACCACTCTGATATAAAAGACATGGTTGTGTCTAGTTTTTATGGTTCCAAACCAATGGGGCCTCAAGATCAGCCTGATTATGTTAATGCCGTCGCTAGATTCTCAACCACATTAGAACCAGAACATTTGCTTGACCAACTTCAAATGATTGAACAGCAGCAGGGTCGAGTAAGAAAAGAACAAAGGTGGGGTCCACGTACATTAGACTTGGACATTTTATTGTTCAACAACACAACAATTGATACTCCCAGATTAACAGTTCCTCATTATGGCCTGTGTGAGAGAGAGTTTGTTGTATTTCCAATGCTAGAACTTGACCCTCTATTGTACCTACCGTGCGGTACTGCACTCAAAGATATCGCAGCTACCCTACCACGTAATGGTTTAACAACGCTGCCTATGACCCATAATAAGGAGACATAAAATGGCAAAAGTTTCAGTTTCAACCCTAGCAAAGAAAAAGCAACAAGGCGAAAAGATCACCGCCTTAACTGCATATGATGCAAGTTTTGCTAAACTTTTTCATGAAAATGGCGTTGATGTTGTACTGGTAGGTGATTCCCTTGGCATGGTCTTACAAGGCGGTGAAGATACACTTGCCGTTACCACCGCAGATATCGCTTATCACACTCGCAGTGTGCGAGCTGGTAGCAAAGAGCTGTTTGTGATTGCGGATATGCCTTTCATGAGCTATTCAAACCCTGCACAAGCTTGCGAAAATGCAGCAACACTGATGCGCAATGGCGCGAATATGGTTAAGTTAGAGGGTGGTACTTGGCTTACTGAGTCAATCCAGCTATTAAACCAGCAAGGTATTCCGGTATGTGGTCATTTAGGCCTCACACCTCAGTCTGTTCATGTTTTTGGCGGTTTCAAAATCCAAGGACGTGAAGAGCAACAAGCACAACAAATGATTGCAGATGCGCAGGCTTTAGAAGCAGCTGGTGCACAAATGTTGGTCATTGAGTGTGTACCTTCAAGTTTGGCAAAGCGCATCTCTGAGGCTGTTCATATTCCGGTAATTGGTATTGGCGCGGGTAAAGAAGTTGATGGCCAAATCCTCGTCATGCATGATTTAGTGGGTATTTCTGCAGGTTATATTCCGAAGTTTTCGAAGAACTTCTTAGCAGAAACAGGCAATATGCAAGATGCAGTGAAAAAGTTTTGTGATGATGTTAAATCAGGCGCATTCCCTGGCAGTGAACACGAGTTTAACTAATGCAATCAATTACTGAAATAAAGTCTCTACGTAGCCAAATTAAAGCATGGCGCCAACAAGGTAAAAGCATCGCGTTTGTGCCAACAATGGGCAATCTGCATCAGGGGCATTTCTCTTTGGTAGAAAAGGCCAAAACGCTTGCCGATAAAGTAGTGGTAAGTATATTTGTTAACCCAATGCAGTTTGGTCAAAATGAAGATCTTGATAACTACCCGAGAACCTTATCTCAAGACAAACAAGGTTTAGCTGAGCTTGAAACGGATATCGTCTTTACACCTAGCGTAGACACTATTTATCCAAATGGACTCGATACACAGAGCTTTGTGGATGTTCCTGGCGTGTCTGAGGGTTATTGTGGCGGTAGCCGTGCTGGTCACTTTAGAGGCGTAGCAACTGTTGTTACCAAGCTATTTAATCTTGTTCAGCCCGATTTCGCGTGTTTTGGTGAGAAGGACTATCAGCAGCTTCAAGTCATTAAAACTATGGTACATGATCTTTCAATGCCGATTGAAATCATTGGTGTACCGACACAACGCGAAGTGTCTGGTTTAGCCATGAGCTCCAGAAACGGCTATTTATCAGAGCAACAAAAAGACGTTGCTAAAGTACTGTATAAAGTATTGAATGATGCTGCTAACGAACTGAAAAGTGGCGAGCGTAATTTCAGTCAGATAGAACTGGATGCTAAATCACAACTAGAAAACGCAGGGCTTAAACCTGATTACTTCTCTATTGCACATCGTAATACTCTTAAACCTGCTATTACCGAAGATGATGAATTTGTCATCTTAGCAGCAGCCTTTTTAGGCAGTGTTAGGCTTATTGATAACATCCAAGTAACTCAATAAGCAGCTGCCACTAAAGCTGTGATTAAGCGCCTTTTTAGGCGCTTTTTTATATCCTTCCGGTACTTAACGCCACTGAAATTATTCTAGTTTTATACTCTGAGGTGCGCTTGTAAATATAAAGTGTGCTAAATTAAACAAAGTATTAAAAATAAACTTTAATAAAACTCTCTGAAATCACGCCAAAATAGGAACTACTATGAGAATTGCGCTTCCGTTTATATTCATTACGCTTGCAGCCTGTAGCAATCAAAATAATTCTCCTGAGCTGAATCAGTGTGCCCAACAAAATTATCAATGTGAGCAAAATTGCAGTCTAAGTTCAACAGAACAAACAATGACGAGGCAAATATGCAGTGGTGAGTGTGTAGAGAAGTATAATAGTTGCAAAGCACAAGCTGAAGAGCTATCAAAAATTAGAACTGGCCAATATTAAAATAGCCGTTTTTGAAATTAGCAGACACAAAAAAGCCGCTCAATTGAGCGGCTTTTTAAGCATAATGAGTTTTATAGAAGACCTAACTTCTTAAGCTCACGGCTTGCCATCTTGTTTGTCAGTGGCACATAACCGTCTTTTTCTACAATCTTCTGGCCTTCTTTAGAAAGAACCATCTTTAAAAATTCAGCTTCGATTGGTGAAAGCGGCTTATTCGGGTGCTTATTCACATAAACATATAAGAAACGAGAAAGCGGATATTTACCAGTTGCAACATTGTTTAAAGTTGCATCAACAAAGTTGTCGCCTTTTTTCGCAAGCGGTACAGTACGTACACCAGAAGTCTTATAACCGATACCCGAGTAACCAATCGCATTCACTGAAGAAGAGATTGACTGTACAACTGACGCTGAACCAGGTTGCTCGTTTACGTTATTTCTGAAGTCACCTTTACAAAGTGCTTTTTTCTTAAAGTAACCGTAAGTACCTGATACTGAGTTACGTCCATAAAGCTGAATGTCTTTCGCGGCCCAGTTACCATTTAGACCAACATCGCTCCAACGGTTAACTTGTTTGTCGCCACCACATTTACGAGTAGAAGAGAAAATTGAGTCAACTTGGTCGATACGAAGACCTTTGATTGGGTTATCTTTATGTACAAATACTGCTAGTGCATCGATAGCTACACGCACTTCAGTAGGCTTGTAACCGTAACGCTTTTCAAACGCTTCGATTTCTTTTGACTTCATCTTACGGCTCATTGGACCGAAGTTTGCTGTGGCTTCGGTAAGAGCTGGAGGCGCAGTTGAAGAACCCGCTGCTTGAATTTGAATATTTACGTTAGGGTAAATACGCTTATATTCTTCAGCCCAAAACGTCATCATGTTTGCTAACGTGTCAGAACCCACAGATGAAAAGTTACCCGAGATTCCGCTGGTTTTGTTGTACTCAGGTAAGTTTTTATCAAGTGCAGAAACTTGTGTAGATACCAATGTTGTTACAGCCACACCCATTGCGGCAACTAAGCTTTTAAATTTCATTGGGGTCACTCCGATTGTTCGTCCCATTTGTTTAACTGGTGCTCATTGTGCGCTCAGTTAATTACAATAAAATTACTCTTAAATGACACTTTTATGACTTTCAGTGGATGTCATAAAAATGCGCTTTTCTTTTGGGAAAGAGAACGAAAAACACGACCCCTCTCCTAGCGTACTCTGTATTTCTAAGTGAGAGTCATGTCGACTCAGCACATGCTTAGTGATAGCCAGTCCAAGTCCAGAGCCACCGGTTTTACGGCTACGAGCTTTGTCTACTCGATAAAAGCGTTCCGTTAAACGGTTGATGTGCTCAGATGCAATACCATCGCCGTTGTCCGTTACAGAGAATGCAGGGCTTTCACCATCTAAATACCACTTAACCACTATTTTCCCATTGGGTTTGGTATAGTGAATGGCATTAAACACTAAGTTAGAAAACGCACTTCGCAACTCATCAATACACCCTTTGATATCTAGGGTCTCATCAACCTCAAAAGTAATCTCATGATGCTTATCTTGGTTTAGAGACATTCCTTCAGTGTGAATAAGTTTCAGCATATTAGGCACGTTTACTGCCTTGTCATCAGTCTGATCCCTATCACCCTCGATACGTGATAAAGATAGCAGCTGATTAACGAGGCTATCCATACGCTTACATTGTTCTATCATCGTATTGTGTGCTTTTTGCCACATTGCAGGTGGTGGCATCTGATCGCCTTCCATCATCTCCAAATAACCAGTTACAACCGTCAATGGCGTACGTAGCTCATGGGAAACATTGGCCACAAAGTCTTTACGCATCTGTTCCAGCTTTTTCAGCCTAGAAATGTCTCGCACTACCATCATTAGCTGCTCAGCATATGGCATCACACGAAATTCCAGTACACGCTCTCCATTATGGCCACTTTCTAATTCCAGTGGATCCGTAAAATCATGTTCCTGCATGTACTTCACAAATTTTGGATCACGGATCAAGTTGTCAAGGCGCTGGCCATGATCCGTCGGCCATTGTAATCCCAAGATCTTAAGTGCCAATTGGTTGCACCAAATAATACTCAGATCTTGCTGCATCACGATCACAGCATCAGGCACGGCTTCTGCGCCTTCACGAAAACGTCTGATTAATGCAGCCAATTCATTGCGTTTCTTGCGGTTGCGATGTTGTAGGTGATAGATCCCCTCAAAAATCTGCTCCCAAGCACCAGATCCTTCGGGTGGGTTGAAGCTGCGCTGATTGATCAGCCAGTCACTCAATTTATAGAGTTGTTTAAAATGCCAAAAAAGCAGAACTGATGCACCTAAAAACAACAGCACAAAAGGTGCCCCCAATAAAATCCCAATAAGGGTTAAGGGCAAAAAATACAAAAACAGGCGCTTTAATAACGCCTGTTTATCAATCACTCTATACATATAAAATGATCCTAAAATTTAAGCGCTAGGATAACGCTACCACAGCGCGTACATTATTGCTTTATACCTTACTTGAAAAACGATAACCAGCACCACGTACAGTTTGTACGAGTCGGTCATGGCCCAACGGCGCAATCGCTTTTCTTAAACGTCTAATATGTACGTCTACCGTACGATCTTCAACATATACGTTGGTGCCCCAAACATGGTCTAGTAGCTGTTCACGGCTATAAACACGCTCAGGATGCGTCATGAAGAAGTGTAGGAGCCTAAACTCAGTAGGACCCATCTCTAATTCGTTACCAGCAGAAGTTACGCGGTGTGAAATAGGATCAAGTCTTAAGCCATGAACTTCAATTGCTTCTTCCAACGAAGTTGGAGAAACACGGCGCATCACAGCTTTGATACGAGCCATTAACTCTTTAGGTGAAAAAGGTTTGGTCACATAGTCATCTGCGCCTACTTCTAATCCTTTAACCTTGTCTTCCTCTTCACCACGTGCTGTTAACATGATGATTGGAATTTGACGTGTATATTCGCTCTGCTTGA
Organism: Pseudoalteromonas luteoviolacea DSM 6061; assembly: GCF_001625655.1. Classification (GTDB taxonomy): domain Bacteria; phylum Pseudomonadota; class Gammaproteobacteria; order Enterobacterales; family Alteromonadaceae; genus Pseudoalteromonas; species Pseudoalteromonas luteoviolacea. The sequence continues at coordinate 75,301 of NZ_AUYB01000013.1, forward strand.
ACTTTTTCGCAATTTGGATACCGCTACCTCCTGGTAACATCCAATCCAGTAGTACCATATCTGGGTATGGCTCTACCATGGCCGCAATTGCCGAATCATAGTCTTCAGCTTCAACTGCTTGAAAGCCATTTTGTTCCAACACAAACACCAGCATCTCTCTGATCGGTGCTTCGTCATCAACTACTAGTACTCTACGTGACATTCCCATTTATCTCTTACGTTACCGAAGTCGGTTTCATTATTATGACTAAGTATGACAGTTTTATGAAAGTTTACCTGATAAATAACAGGTAAATTCATTTCTCTAGAACATAATTTCAATGAGTTAGATATAATTTGTCCCTAAATTATCTTCAAATTGATGCAATTAGCTTCGAATACCTTAGTATTCAAAATAACATTTATGAGACAAAAAATTTCTCAAATTTATGGGATCAGTATTTTTCTAACTTTGATTGTGAGGGATCAAAATCTTACCTAGTGGATCTCTTTGGGATCACATTTTTACTGACTCAATGGAAAACTCTGCAAAATAAAAGTAGCTAAGTCATTGATATTTTTATCGAGGAAATGACCTATCAGCTTTTAGTACCCTACCATGTTCGATAATTGGCGGCGATCAGTTGGTATAAATCAGATCCTTTAAAACTGATGTTGGTAAAAATATGATCCTTGGCTCTCAAGTAAGTATAACTCTGATCTGAACACCACTGAGTTAGTAAGATCTCGATCTCTTAACCTTGTCTTAGTTAAATAATGATCCCGATAAACTGGCTACCTGATCGCCCAAAACTCATCTGGGTTAGACGCTAAATATACATATTAACCCACTGAGTACAACGTCATTAGACGCGTAAACAATCGACACAAAAAAGCCCCAACAAAGGGGCTTTTAAATATCAATATGCTCTCAAAAGTATATTACTTTACTTTTGGCGCTAGCTCACCTGAAAGGTACTTCAAGTGCATGTCGTCTAAAGAGATTGCCTTGATGTTTGATGCTTGACCAGCAGTACCAAACGCTTCATAACGCGCGATACAAATCTCTGTCATTGCTTTTGTCGCTTCAGCTAAATATTTACGAGGGTCAAAATTAGCAGGGTTGTGAGCAAGGTGACGACGAATTGCACCAGTTGCCGCTAAACGCAGATCCGTGTCGATATTAACTTTACGCACACCGTGCTTAATACCTTCTACGATCTGTTCAACAGGTACACCATAAGTTTCTGGGATCTCACCACCAAACTCATTGATCACTGCTAGCCACTCCTGAGGAACAGATGAAGATCCGTGCATTACTAGGTGCGTATCAGGAATACGGGCATGAATTTCTTTGATGCGATCAATAGCTAAGATATCGCCTGTTGGTGGACGAGTGAATTTGTATGCACCGTGAGAAGTACCACATGCAATAGCAAGGGCATCTACACCTGTTTTCTTAACAAAGTCAGCCGCTTCTTCTGGATCTGTCAGTAGCTGGTCTTGAGTCAATTTACCCACAGCACCGATGCCATCTTCCTCACCTGCTTCACCAGTTTCCAATGAACCTAAAACGCCTAGCTCACCTTCTACAGATACACCACAAGCATGGGCCATTTCAACTGTGCGACGTGTCACATCAACATTGTACTCATAAGTTGAAGGTGTTTTACCGTCGTCAAGCAATGAACCATCCATCATTACTGATGAAAAGCCAAGTTGAATTGAACGCTGACATACCGCTGGTGACGTACCATGATCTTGGTGCATTACCACAGGAATATGAGGCCATTCTTCAACTGCTGCAAGGATCATATGGCGAATAAATGGCGCGCCCGCATAGCTTCGAGCCCCTGCAGAGCCTTGCACGATCACTGGGCTGTTTGTTCTATCAGCCGCTTCCATGATTGCACGCATTTGCTCTTGGTTATTCACGTTAAAGGCAGGAACGCCGTATCCATTCTCAGCCGCATGATCGAGAAGTTGACGCATACTGATTAAAGCCATATTGCTTTTCTCCAATTTTTGATGGTTTTTCACCATCTATTTGAACGGGATAGATATTTTTGGTTGTTACCAACCACCATTTATTGAACAAAGAGTGAGAGAGTGCTCAATAAATAGTTTGAGGCGCAAGCGCCTCATTTAAATTATGCTTTTGCTCTTTGCTCTAGCATTTCAACTGCTGGTAATTTTTTACCTTCTAAGAACTCTAAGAACGCACCACCACCAGTTGAAATATATGAAATTTCATCACCAACACCATACTTGTCTATGGCTGCAAGTGTGTCACCGCCACCTGCAATTGAAAACGCTTTTGATTTTGCAATTGCGTGCGCGATGGCTTCAGTACCATTACCAAATTGGTCAAATTCAAATACGCCAACAGGACCATTCCATACAACAGTACCTGCTTGCTCGATGATTTTAGCCAATTCATTTGCCGTATTCGGACCAATGTCAAAAATCATATCGTCACTGTGCACTTCAGACACATCTTTGATGACTGCAACCGCTGTTTCTGAAAACTCTTTGCCAACTACGACATCTGTTGGTACAGGAATATCACCATTGTTGGCTTGAGCAGCAGTGCTAAGCTTTTGTGCTTCAGGGATCAACTCTTCTTCATACAGAGACTTGCCAACTGGACTGCCTGATGCTGCAATGAATGTGTTGGCAATACCACCACCAGTTACTAGCTGATCAACAACCGTAGACAATGAGTCCAATACCGTCAGTTTAGTTGACACTTTCGAGCCACCTACAATTGCCACAAGTGGACGTGCTGGATTGTCTAATGCTTTACCGAGTGCATCTAATTCTGCTGCCAGAAGAGGACCTGCACATGCCACTTCTGCAAATAAGCCAACACCATGTGTCGAAGCTTGTGCACGGTGCGCTGTACCAAAGGCATCCATGACATATACATCACATAACGCAGCAAGCTGCTTAGATAATGCCTCGTCGTTTTTCTTCTCACCTTTATTAAAGCGCACATTTTCAAAAACAACCACTTCGCCGTCAGCAACTTCTACTCCATCAAGGTAGTCAGTTACCAAGCGCACGCTTTGGTCAAGAGCTTCATTGAGGTAGTCTACAACGGGCTGAAGTGAATACTGAGCATCGTATTCCCCTTCCGTTGGGCGACCAAGGTGAGACATAACCATTACTTTCGCGCCTTTTTCAAGTGCTAACTTAATGGTTGGCAACGATGCTTTAATACGTGCGTCAGACGTTACTTTGCCGTCTTTTACTGGCACGTTTAAATCTTCACGAATAAGCACGCGTTTGCCGTTTAAATCTAAATCCGCCATCTTGATGACTGACATGGACATCTCCTTAAAAGAACGATACTAAAATTATTTGGCTTTCATCATTGCCATTGCGGTGTCGAGCATACGGTTTGCAAAACCCCACTCGTTATCACACCAAACTAAAACTTTCACTAAACGTTTGTGGCTAACTCTAGTCTGTGTTCCATCAATAATACTTGAATGAGGATCGTGGTTAAAATCTACAGAGACTAGAGGTTCTTCAGTGTAATCTAAAATCCCTTGAAGCCTGCCCGAAGCAGCCTTTTCTAATACCTGATTGACTTGATCTAAAGTCACATCAGAATCAAGAGATACACTCAAATCCATGGCCGTTACATTAATTGTTGGTACTCGGACGGCAATCGCTTCGAAGCGACCATGAAATTTAGGTAAAATTCGCTCTATACCACGAGCCAACTTTGTATCAACCGGGATAATTGATTGGCTAGCTGCGCGGGTGCGTCGTAAGTCTTTGTGATAGGCATCTATCACCTGTTGGTCATGCATAGAGGCATGGATCGTAGTGATTGCCCCAGACTCTATCCCAAAAGCATCATCCAGTACTTTTATGACAGGAACAATACAGTTTGTTGTACAAGAGCCGTTTGACACAACACTATGATGGGACTTTAAATTATCTTCATTGATACCATAGACAATGGTTTCATCGACGTCAGCGTCAGCAGGGTGAGAAAACAGCACTTTTTTTGCGCCAGCAGTAATATGTGCCGCAGCATGTTGGCGAGAGTGGTAAATACCAGTACATTCAAGTACGACATCAACATCTAGTGCGTGCCATGGTAAATGACTTGGGTCTGGCTCATTGAAAATCTGAATTTGTTGACCAGCAACTTCTAAATAAGGTTTGTTAAGGGCAACAGGAAAGGCAAAACGCCCATGAGAGGTATCATATTTCATCAAATGTGCGATCCCCTCAGGATCGGCTAGCTCATTAATAGCTACGATTTGAATTTCATTGTGACGCCCTGATTCATAAAGGGCTCGGACAATATTGCGACCTATGCGACCAAAACCATTGATTGCCAGTTTGATTGTCATTAATTAGAAGACCCATTTCTACATGCAAAAAGGAGTTATTGACGCTCCCCTATAAAGATGGCGCTATTGTAATCGACCTTGAACAAATGTGTAAGGGATATGCAAAAATTTTTCTGTGTAATACGGTGAGACGCCATAAAACTCACATCAGTGACGTTTACACTAATGCACTTAGCTTTACATGCTTTTCAGAGCCAAGGTGGTTCACTTGTGCCAGCAAAAGTTCTGCGGTCGCAAGTGCATCACTTAACGCATTGTGGTTTTGATAATCAGGCAATCCATATCGCTCTCGGCATGCTGGTAAGCGCAACTGATCTTGAATTACCTGCTGATGCTGACGAAGCAATCTCGACTTCTCAATTTTTAAGGTATCTATCATTTGATTTGGTCGTGTAGCGATACCGAGCGCTGCAAAAGACTTTTTGATAAATGCCCAGTCAAGCGCAGTGTGATGACACACCAATACGCGCCCTTCAAGCGCCTCGGCGAACTCCCTCATAATCACTTTAATGTCGACACCTTTTGCCAATTGCGCGTCATCAATACCATGGTAAACGGGGCTTTGAGCCAAACTCTTCACACTGCGATTGATCAAGTATCGAGACTCTGCTAAAACTATTCTTCCGCGTCTAATTATGACCCAAGCGGCAGATACTATTTCATGCTGCGTAGGGTCTAGACCGGTAAGTTCTAAATCTAAAACAACCAATTCACTATCAAGCCATAGCTCACGTGCAGCGCCATGTTTAAAAAACCAAGGAAATTTCCATCGCATCGTTTTATAAACTTCCTCTTGCAAACTTAAAAACGCACGCCTGTTGTGCTTGCTTAATTAAATGAAAAGCTTCTTTTAATTGATGCCTTTCTAACGAACTAAGCGACTCAGGGTTAATGCAATTTGATGGTAACTGATGCTGTTCAATTTGACTTCGAAGTCTGAGCTGAGTTAAAAATCGCCAACAATCTTGTAAGTTGTAAATATCACTTTGGCTTAACTGAGTGTGGGCTTCAAGTGCCTTTAAGCGCGCTTGTGTGTTCGCTTTAGTGATACCGCTTTTTAACGCATAAATTCTGACTAAATCATTGACGATAGCAATACCGCGAGTTTTCAAATCCAAATATTTATGTTTGTCTTTACCACGCTGTAACTTAAATTGTTGAAATAAACCTATTGGTACACTATTGGTACTGATGTCAGTCGCCATTGCCGCAAAAAATAACTCTTGTTGACTGATCTCACCTAGTTGAGAGTTCAAGCTTTGGTATAACGACTGATCGCCACAAATAAAGCGGCGGTCAAAAAATATCTTACAATTGAGCATCGCTTGAGGCGTAGGTGCCGTCATCCACTTTTCAAATCGAGCAGTCCATTCACGCACTGTTCCTCGGCATTGCTCGTTACTTGCCATAATGTTACCAGGACATGCTCGAATACCACACTCGACTAAATGACGCGTCACAAATGTACCTAAAGACGCAAAATAAGCGCGCTCAGCAGGTTTAATATCATTAGCAAAGATCAATCCATTGTCCTGATCTGAGTCTAATGTTTGCTCTTCTCTCGCTTGAGAACCAAAGCATATCCAACAAAATGAGCAAGGAGCATCGCCATGTTGCTTAACAAATAGCTCTGTGAGCCGACTCATAAGCGCATCTGTTAATCCGCTTAACAGCGTCCCCACAAAAGAAATGTCTTCAACCGTATTTGAGAAGCTACGTAATAATACCGGTATTTCTTTTGCCAACAGTTTCAATTCTTGCGCACTGCTCGCTTTGTACAACTGGCCAATCAATTGCACAGGGTCGCTGTTTTGTAATCTCAATAAGTCTGTACTGGTCACCATCCCCAAAGGTACTCGCTCTTCATTCAGCACAGGGAGGTGATGAATATTGTGCTTTAGCATTAGATGTAAGGCAGAAAACACTCGATTATTTTCGAAGATGAATTTTGGTTCGGGTGTCATGATCGATGATACAGGCATAGCAGGGTCAAGTTCACTCGCCAATACGCGGTTACGCAAATCTCTATCCGTTACAACGCCATGCAATTGCCCACCTTCGGTTATCATCACTGATGAAACCCCTTCAGATTGCATTACTTTTGCAGCTTCCACAATACTGGCAGTAGGCTCTAATACAACCGCTGATTTGGTCATCAATTTTGAAATTTTTCGCTCTGACCACCCCTTGCCACGCTCCTGATAATGACTGGATAGCAAACGTTTTTTATGCGCCCTCACAAAGTGTTGTTCAAATACTTTGTATTCATGTCGTAAAAAATCAAACCCAGCTTGTGGCAATAGCAGTATGAGTCCGGGACTTTGCACTTCAAGACGATTTTTAATTTCCTCCCCAGTCAATAGCGACGGATAGCCAAAGTAATCACCAGCCGAAAGACGTGTTACCACCTCTCCCGTCGTATCAACCAAGTCAAATATTCCCGTCCTTACAAGGTATAAATATTTCTCTTCATCCTGCAAAGCATCCGCTTGATTGTGTACCGTGAGATAAATTACCTCAGCGTGATTGACAAAATAATGTGCACTGGCAATTGGAAGCTCATTAAATGGAGACTGCTTTAATACAAAGTTTAAAACATCCTGATGTTCTACTGTCATTCCTGTTTGCGTCATATTTTTTATCGTCTTAAAGCAAAATAGCCCAGCTAAAAAACTGGGCTATTTTTTGCGGTTTGAATATTAGTGTGCGTGAGCAGCACTAGACCCCTTTGGATTACGGATCCCATCAACCATGCGCTTCACTTCTTCTGGCGTTTCAGCTGTCAATTTCATAACTACAGCAGCCACCACAAAGTTCACAACCATACCTATAATCCCAATACCTTCTGGTGAAATACCAAACAACCAGTTGGCAGGCGCATTCAATTCAGGGTTTATAAACTTAAAGTAAATAATATAGGCCGCCGTAAAGCCGATACCTGAAACCATACCTGCTATTGCACCTTCCTTATTCATGCGTTTAGAGAAGATACCCATGATTATTGCCGGGAAGAAACTTGCCGCCGCCAAACCAAATGCAAAGGCTACCACTGAGGCGACAAACCCGGGAGGATTAATACCAAAGTACGCAGAGATACCTATGGCCACCATTGCAGCAAGCCTTGCAGCCATTAACTCTTGTTTGTCACTGATGTCAGGTTTAAGTGTACGCTTGAGTAAATCATGGGAAACTGGGGTAGAAATTACCAGCAACAGCCCAGCCGTTGTTGACAGTGCAGCCGCAATGCCGCCCGCCGCCACTAATGCAATTACCCATGCTGGTAAGTCAGCAATTTCTGGGTTTGCAAGTACCATGATATCGCGGTCAATTTTTACTTCGTTTGTACTCGCTGGATCATCAATTTTACCCGCCGAGTAGAACATTTTGCCGTCACCGTTTTTATCGTTGAAAGTGATAAGTCCTGTTCTTTCCCAATTTTTAACCCATTGAGGTGCTTCAGCGTACGCTGTACCACTACCATCTTTGCCGTTGATTGTATCAATCATGTTTACCCGAGCGAATGATGCAACTGCCGGCGCTGTCGTATAAACAATCGCAATAAAAACAAGTGTCCATGCTGCAGAAATACGCGTGTCTTTTACTTTTGGTACAGTAAAGAAGCGCACAATGACATGAGGTAAGCCAGCTGTACCAACCATCAATGCCGCTGTGATAGCAAAGACATCAATCATACTTTTGGAACCTTCGGTGTATTGAGCAAAGCCGAGCTCAGCACTGAGACCATCCAGTTTATCAAGTACATAGGTACCAGAACCATCAGCCAATGTTGCCCCAAACCCTGTTTGTGGTAGTAAGTGGCCTGTCATCATCATCGAGATGAAAATTGCTGGTACAAGATAAGCAAATACAAGTACACAATATTGCGCGACTTGGGTGTATGTGATCCCCTTCATGCCACCCAAAACAGCATAGAAAAATACAATCACCATGCCGATGTATACGCCCGTTTCAATGTCCACTTCTAAGAAACGAGAAAATACCACGCCAACACCGCGCATTTGACCTGCAATATAGGTAAAGCAAATGAAAATTGCACATAAAATTGCCACGACACGTGCGACCTGAGAATAGTAACGATCACCGATAAAATCTGGCACGGTAAACTTACCAAACTTGCGAAGATAAGGAGCCAAACAAAGCGCCAGTAACACGTAACCACCTGTCCACCCTAAGAGGTAAACACCACCGTCATAACCTGCAAATGAAATGATTCCAGCCATTGAAATAAACGATGCAGCACTCATCCAGTCAGCTGCGGTTGCCATACCGTTGGCCAATGGCGGCACACCTCCACCAGCAACATAGAATTCATTAGTTGATCCAGCACGCGCCCAAATTGCGATGCCGATATAAAGGGCAAAACTCAACCCTACGATTAAAAATGTAAACGATTGAACATCCATTATGTCGCCCCTTATTCATCTACGCCGTATTTTTTATCAAGCGTATCCATTTTTGATACGTAGACAAAAATCAAAGCAACAAACGTATAAATTGCACCTTGTTGGGAAAACCAAAAGCCCAATTTAAACCCAAAAAAACGTACCTCATTTAATACATCTACCAATAGAATGCCAAAGCCGAACGACACAACAAACCAAACGGCTAACAGTTTAAACATCAAGGCTAGATTTTCTGACCAGTATGCTTTTGCTTGTTCTTCACTTTTAAAGGCCATTATTTACTCCCCTTTTAACTCATTCAAAATGAGTGTGTTGGTATTAATTGACCTTTTGACTGTAGCAATGGCTTTGAATTATTGAATTGAGACCTTAGTCGTAAGCCTCACCTTACGTTTACGTAAACTGCTAAAACATCGAACTTGAAGATAATTAATAACCTTATAAATCATGCACTTAAACAAAAACTGTTATTCGAGTGCGTTTCTTGTTAACAATCCATACGGTATAAGACATTAGTCTAAATAGCACAACAAACCAGCATTATTCCTTACGGATCAGTGTATTATAATCTTCACCCACGATAACTGGCTTCTGGAAACTAAGCCAGATATGATTAATCTGCGTAAAGGCTAGAAATTTAACAATATAATCAGAAACATCTATTAGGATTCAAGATGACTGCTGCCCTCATACTCGTTGCTTTAAGCTATATCGGATTGCTATTTTGGTTGGCTAATTGGGGTGACAAACAGACACCATTGGCACAAAAAATTAGTCACCACCCATTTGTGTATGCGCTTGCATTGGGAATATATTGTACTTCTTGGACATATTATGGTTCGGTCGGTACCGCTGCGGCGAGTAGCTGGCATTTTTTCCCTATCTTGCTAGGCCCTATTCTGCTATTTCTTTTTGGTCATGGCTTTTTACGCAAGCTAATACTTGTAAGTAAAAAACAAAACATCACAACCATTTCTGATTTTATTAGCGCCCGCTATGGAAAACGCCAAACGACGGCCATTATGGTCACATTGATTGCTTTGCTTGCGACTATCCCCTATATAGCGCTTCAGCTCAAAGCACTCGCAAATAGTTTTGAATTGCTACGCAACAATGATGATATTTCCGGCGCAACATTGGCACTTACCGGTACATTAATGATGGCGCTGTTTGCCATATTTTTTGGCGCGCGAAAAGTCGACGTAACAGAGTATCGTTCGGGCTTAATGCTTGCCGTTGCTTTTGAGTCCGTTATCAAGCTGTTAGCGCTGATAGCGGTTGCCTATTTGTCTTTTCAAGCCATCATAGCTCAAAAAGATACCGAGCTAGTTTGGGCTCACTGGCAAGGCTTTGACTTTTCAAACTTCAACTTTATCGGCCAAACATTAATGGCTGCAGCCGCCATTATTTGTTTGCCAAGGCAATTTCACGTTACTGTGGTCGACAATCAAAATAGTAACCACTTAAACACTGCTAGATGGGCATTTCCACTTTACTTGGTGCTTATTGCCCTGATGATAATCCCAATAGCTAGCGCAGCGATTCACCCACAAATTGGTCAACATATTTCAGCAGATAGTTTTGTATTGGCCCTGCCATTAAATCTTGAATACCCAGTGGTCTCTACCTTTGTGTTTATCGGTGGATTATCGGCTGCAACCGCAATGATAGTAGTCGCCACGCTCACGCTCAGTACTATGCTCTCCAATGATATTGTGTTGCCTCTATTGTTAAAGAGACGTTTTAAACGAAGCTTATTAACGAACAATTATAAGTCGCAAATTCTCTTGGTGAGACGTTTTATCATCGGCGCAATCTTGTTGTTAGCGTACCTATATCAACAATGGGTTGGGCATGGGGCGGCCTTAGCCAGTATGGGGCTTGTTGCGTTTTCACTGGTTACTCAATTATTGCCCGCAATTGTCGGCGGACTTTACTGGCGAAAAGGACATGCCTATGGGGTGTATGCAGGCCTCACCGCAGGTCTTATTTGCTGGGCACTGTTTTTATTACTACCCATTGTTTCTACACCCGAATTACTAGACTACCAAACCCAGCAATCTATTGTAACGCGTGGCACACTGCTCGCCTTACTGGCCAACATTAGTTGCTACATTAGCTTTTCTCTGGGTGCTTATGAGCGCTTGATTGATAAATTACAAGCAACCGCCTTTGTAAAACCCAAAGAGCAAGCGGCACTGGCTAAAAAGCTGAATAAAGAAGTAAAGGCCACGGTCTACGATTTTAAAGTTTTACTGCAAACATTTTTAGGTATCCAGCGCAGCCAGCAGCTACTTGGCCATTATGCGCTCAATGAAGATATCGACGATAACAATGCTTCTCCAACAGCTGATTTCATTAATTTTTGTGAACGAGCACTCACCGGAGTATTGGGTGCTTCATCTGCACAAGCCCTTATTCATGCTGTGTCATCTGGTAAACAAATGGCATTTGAAGAAGTCGTTACTTTCTTCGATGAAACCACCCAAGCACTGCAGTTTAATCAAAACTTGCTATTTACATCACTGGAGAACCTAAGTCATGGTATCTCAGTTGTCGACAAGGATCTAAAACTCGTTGCATGGAATAAGCGCTACCATGAAATGTTTGAATACCCTAAAGGTTACCTGCAAGTAGGCCAAGATATTGAGGAAATTATCCGCTATAACGCTCAGCGTGGCGAATGTGGTCCAGGCACCCTTGAAAAGCTCGTGGAAAAACGTGTTCAGCACCTCAAAAATGGCACTCCACATCACTACATTCGCCATAGAGAAAATGGCCAAGTATTCGAGATGACAGGAAATCCGCTGCCGGGTGGAGGTTTTGTTACCAGTTTTTCTGACATTACCATGCATATGGCAACACAAAATGCACTAGAAGAAATCAATATGGATCTTGAGAATCGCATTGAGGCCAGAATGCTTGAAATCCGCGCTATCAACCAAGACCTCAAAGCTCAAATTGCTACCAGAGAGAAAATTGAACAAGATCTCGTTGCCGCAAAAAAAGAAGCAGAAAAAGCCAATGACAGTAAAACTCGCTTTTTGGCCTTAGCCAGCCATGACATTTTGCAGCCCCTGAATGCCGCTAGGTTATATCTCGGCGCCATAGAGGAAAAGCATTTACCAGACGCCGAACGCAGTAATCTGCATAAGCTAGGCAATAGCCTCGACTCGACAGTTCATCTCATGTCTTCATTACTCGATATTGCGAAATTAGAGCAAGGTGCGATGCAACCCACTCCTCGCCACTTTAAAATTACCGACATCTTGGCGCCGCTCGAAAATGAGTACGCGATTATCTGCCAAGAGAAGGGACTTAAACTGAAAGTCAGAAACAGCGAATTTACTGTTCACAGTGATATAACTTATTTACGTAGGGTCGTGCAAAACTTAGTATCCAACGCAGTAAAGTATACGGAGTCTGGTAGTGTATTGATCGCTTGTCGTAAACGAGCTCATAGCCTACGCATCGAAGTATGGGACACAGGACCTGGCATCACCGAACATGAGCAACAAAAAATATTTAATGATTTTTATCGCATTGAAGCCGGAGACAATCGCGGAGTTGGGTTGGGCCTTGGAGTGGTTAAAAGGCTATGTGACTTGATGAGTATACCGCTTGCAATAAAATCAATTCCCACAAAGGGCAGTCGTTTTTATATTGATGTTCCTCTTGGAGATGCTGCCCAAGTCGTTACACCAAATACAGTGAGCCAAGCGGACAACAAACGTAAACTCAAAGTCATGGTGATCGATGATGACCCCAATAACCTAGCGGCGATGTCTAGTTTGCTGACTAAGTGGCAATTGCAACACGAACTATTTAGTCAAGTGGAAGAGACAATAAAGTGTGCAAAAGACAACAAAGCACCTGATATGCTGTTAGTGGACTATCAGCTAGACTCTCACTGCGATGGCATTACTTTAATCAAAACCTTGCGTGAAATTTGGCAAAGTGAAATACCTGCGGTGCTTATTACAGCGGTTCGTGACCAAACTCTCAAAGCTGAGGCAAAAGAAAGTCAGATCCACTATCTAACAAAGCCGCTTAAGCCTGCTAAATTAAAAGCGCTCTTTAATCACTCTTACTAATAGGCGTTTAAAGAGCCAGTTTTATTTGATCGCGTCCAGCAGCTTTGGCCTGATAAACCGCCTGATCTGCGGCTTTAAGAGATTTGCTAAACGGCATATTTAAATTAACCTCTGCCACGCCAATACTCACAGTAAAAGAGATTTCTTGCCCTTCATATGCCACCTTAAGTGCTGCGGCCTCTTCACGAAGCCGCTGCGCCACATTCATGGCGGATGCAACTTCAGTCTCTGGCAGCAGAATAATGAATTCTTCACCACCTAATCGACACACACAATCTTCAGCTCTGACTAAATTGGTACAACAATCAGAGAACCGCTTTAATACTTCGTCCCCACCGTCATGCCCATATTTATCATTGATCTTTTTAAATCGATCTAGATCAATCATCAATAGGCTCAATGGCCGATCTGCTCGCTGGTGGCGGCTCATTTCACTCTTGGCGTAGTCCATTAAATACCGGCGATTTTTGAGTCCTGTGAGCACATCTTGAAAGGCCATTTCAGTCAATTGCTGCTGCATTTGCCAAAGTTCGTGCACGAGTAAGCGACGACTACAACAATCGGCAATTAATTCTGCTGCAACCACTTCCCAGGACAACCAATCTCTTGGGTGAAATCTGCCTTCACAGCACACCACACCAATAGCCAAACCATTTTGAAAGATAGCAGTATCGAGTAGAGCTGCAATTTGTTGCGGTTTTAAATATCCATCTTTAAACTCACTGGTACGAGAATCAGTCAACGCATTACGTGCAGAAATGGTTTCGCCACTGACAATCGTGCGAAAGTAAATCGGATAATCAGTTACTTGAAGTTCAGGTAAAGGACTAGAAATCAATCCATCCCAATCCGTATTGGCATAATTAATTAATCTAGTTGGGTTAGCTGCATTATCGAATAACCAAATGGACACACGGCTAACGTCCAGTAACGCCTTCCCTTCCAAAATAATGTCGGCGAGAAACTGTTGGTGCCCAACCGAGACATCAACTTCTTTGGATAATACCCGTCTAAGTCTTTGCGTGACGTGTGTTAACTCGTTATGTCTATGGTTAGATAAATCATCATTCTCTTTACTATCTACAGCCAATTTTTTCACCCAAATACATCTAGTTTTGCACTTGTTTCCAAGTCATATCGTAACTAACCAGTACAAAACTGGCATCAAGTACTCACTTGGCTCTGTTTTACCAATTTCCAGATCTCTTTACTTTGGGGTAAAACAACTAAGCTACTGCTTTGAATAATAATACGCCTAAACGATAAAAAATCACCCATTTTTATCCCAGTAAAGGTACTTCTTTCCAGAAAATAGTTTTCAGAGAGCTGTCACAGAGCATGCGTTAACTGTGAAGTACTTGAAATTAATAATTAACCATATGACTTATATGCACTATCAAACAAAAAGTTTGATTAAAGGTATTGGGGGAAGGAAAAATAAAAAAGGAGCGTAAAGCTCCTTCATATCTATAAATATTTACTTAAATACTTTTTCATTATTGGATCATGCTGCGCCATTTCCCGTTGCTCCTCCAAAATATCATTTAACATTTGGTAAGAGGTCAGTGGGTTTGCCAACACAACTCTGAACACAACCGTTGGCTGATTATCATACTGTTCTGGAGTCAAACGCGTTCTTGAAACAAACGAACGACCCGTTTCACGTTGTCGCTTCTGCATGCTCGCCGTTAATCGATTCAAGGCTGCATATATGTCCAGCTTTTCTTGCTCATCCGCATGTTCAAGCGCACCTTTTATCGCCTTAGGTACATAACGGTATGTAAGTAGGCATAACTCAGGCTGTGAAATAAGTTCAAAGTCCTCTTGTTTAGTAATCAGATCGGCAAAGTACTGTGCTTTTTCAATACTCTGATCAATTAGCATTTCATACCCTTTACGGCCAATGACTTGCAAACAAGCATGAACTAACATTGCCATACCAGGGCGACTTCCCTCTAGAGTATGACTACCCAAATCTTTTGAACCTTTACGCAAAATGTATTCTGCGTGATGTTCAATTACATCGGTTGCAGCAGGGTCCTTAAACAGCACAATCCCAGCCCCCATAGGCACATACATTTGCTTATGCGCATCAATGGTTACTGAATCTGCTTTTTCGATACCTGATAACAAATGCCGGTATGTATTAGACAATAAAGTCGCTCCACCCCAAGCAGCATCTACATGGAAATGGCAATTAAGCTCCTCACACAGCTGAGCCATATCATTCAATGGGTCAATATTGCCTGTTTCGGTTGTGCCTGCCACACCAACAATGGCCATGACCTTAATGCCTTGAGACTCTAGTTCCAATGCCTTCTCACGCATCGCAACCATGTCTACCTTATTGTTTTTGTCAGTACCTATTGCGATGAAGTTATCTCGCCCGATACCAAGTACATCAGCCGCTTTGCCTAACGAATAATGCCCTCGTTCTGATACCAATACAGCAAGCCCTTTATAGCCATAGTGCATCATGGCTGCAAACATTCCTTGCGATGATATCCCCTTAAAGTCGCCATCAGCTTTGAGTAATCGGTTTCTTGCAATCCATAAAGCAGTGATATTGGCTACGGTACCGCCCGAACAAAATGCACCCAATGCATTTTTAGCACTGTGCATCCACTTTTGATAAAAGGTTTCACTTTGGCCATAGGTTAAGTGATGCATCATCCCAAGGACTTGTCTTTCAAGTGGAGTGAACGCTTTGGATGTTTCAATTTTTACCAAATTCTGGTTCAGGCCAACCATCAACTTGGATAGTGGTAGTAAAAAGTGCGGTAATGCCGAGGTCATATGACCAATAAAGCTTGGTGACGCGGTGTGAACCGAATGCGCCACTAATTGCTCCATGATATCTTGAGCATAATCCGAAACAAAAGTCGGCTCTTCAGGAATAGAAGCAGATTGAAAATCTTTTTCTATTTCGTGTAATGGCTTTTCAACAGCAGCAATGTTCTCATTCAAAAACCCAGCAAGGTTATGTGAGATTTCTTGTTCTATTTTACTGAGTGTAGAGCCTGGCGCTTCTGGTACGGTAAAGATTCGCATTAAGCTTTCTTCAGAAGCGACTGCACAACGCTTTGGACCCATTCTAATTCCCAATCACAAAAGAGTAAGTAGATGTGTGCGCCTCGAGGCTGCGTCTGATAGGCACATCTACCTTGCTAATTTATTACGAAATGACTAACTCTACTTTAAAGTTGCGGGAAAGTCTGCAAATGAGCAGCAAAAAAGTAAGCTAAAAGGCTATTTTCTGTATAAATAGCTGAAATAGAGCTTTTTAGGAACATAATGCATCACCATTTCATGAAATACTTTGTAAAAACTCATCCAAGCCTATAAAATTTGCAATATTGTTAATGCTTAGGCAATCGGAACTGCAATGAAAAAATGGAACTTTGCTCATCGTACCCTCTCTTTCACTTGGGTATTAGTGGGCTTTCTTACTTTCGTTATATCGCTGGCGGGTTACGTTTACTATACCTACCACAACACCAAAACAGTAATAATGGAAGAAATCGATGAAACCCTGCGCATCGCGGCACAAAGCGCCAACCTCTTTGTTGGTGCGGATTATCACGATAACCTCAATAACATCAACGATGAAGAATTTAAGCAAGCCAGTGAGCAGCTCACCAAATTAGCACAGGCTGTTGGAGTGGAATACGTCTATACCATGGTATATGACTCTCCCCATGTTCGTTTTACAGCATCCAGTTATACAGTAGATGATATCACCAATGGTAACATCACCATGTATAGAGACATCTACCCAGAGGCAACAACAACCAACAAAGGCGCCTTTCGCTCCACCAAGGAAGTTTTTGAAGTCTCTGTTGATAAGTGGGGGCATTTTAAAACTATTTTCGTACCCCATATAACACCGAAAGGGCAAATATACTTAACCGGTGCCGATATCACGATATCTCATATCGAATCGCAGCTCCAAGACAACGTGACGCAAGCAGCGTTATCCGCAAGTTTTTTCTTTTGTATTGCTTTGCTTGTTGCTGGTATGTATCTGTTAGTATACCGACGCGCATTGACGACAGACGCAAGAACTGGATTTGCCAACCGCTTAGCCTTAGAGCAAGACTTGCTTAGAGCTAAACGCCAACATTTAAGCCTTGCGATTATCTCTATTTGCGAGCTTGAGGAAATTATTAGCTTTTACGGCGCAGCGGTGGGTGACAAAGTTATTCAAAATGTGATGAGCTACTTTCAGAGTTTTACAAAACCTTTTAAGGTTTATCGACTGGCCACCTCAAAACTCGTATTAATGTGCGACACACCAAACGGTGAACACTATTTGAATAATTTAATCTCAGAATTCCCTTTTTCTAGGCCAATTTTAGAAGAGCCTCTTTTGTATATTCAGCTCAAAGCGGGTATTGCAAAAGGCAACAAAGGTCTACTTTTAGAAAATGCATTCATTGCTTGTCGCCAAGCTCAGCAGTTGCACCAGACGACATATATTTATGGCCAGCAAACTCAAAAAACCAAATTACTACAAGAGTCTAATTTGGCCATTGCAAAAACAGTGCAAAGTGCTTTTGATCAGCACAGGATAATTCCTTATTTCACTCCAAGAGCACGCATCAACGATGGTAAAATTGTGCAATACCACTGTGCTCCACGCGTACTCACAGAGCAAGGTGTTATCCTTAAATCTCAAGCTTTTGGAGAAGTCATTAAGCACTCGCGTCTCAATTCACAGCTCACCAAACAAATGCTGGAGTTGTGCGTCACTCAATTTAGAAAGACGAACATAGCGTGGAGTCTTGCGCTTACTCCCCAAGATTTAAGCGATCCACAAATGATGGAAAGTATTAACCAAGCCATCAATCGCTACCCGCAACCAAACTTGATCACATTTGAATTAGACGAGCAAGCACTTATCAGCCAGTTTAATGACATGTCAGCTATCATCAGTATTTTGCGAAGCAAGGGCGTTAATATTCTTGTGAACTCACGAAACAGTGGCCTTCTTACTATTAGCCGCATGTTAAAAATGTCGATTAATGCGGTAAAACTTGAAGAAACACTTGTTGAACAACTCGCTGATAACCCTCAGGTTAAAGGACTGGTAAAGCACATTGGTGAGCAGTGTAAAGATAGCCAAATATCTTTGGTTGTGTCCGGTATTACCAATAAAGCGCAGTTACAACAGCTCAAGGAAACCCATATTACCATGTTTGAGGGTTCTTATATTGGCGCAGCAGCACCACACATTAAAGAGCAGCAAGAAACGCCTATTTTTGACAATTAAAAGGCACCTTAAGGTGCCTTCTTAACTGGCTAAATCTCTACTACCAAGCGTGTACTAGACTGCCCACTTGCCCAATATTTTCGTTCAAACGGCGTGATTGCATCGTCGCTGTGATAAGGCTGGGCACTTGCTTTAACACCTGCCAATTGCAGAGCATGCGCAAACTCTTTGACATAAATATCCCAATTACTGCGCACCTCTAAACACCCTCCTAACTTGACGATATATGGGAAAACAGCGGCTCCATGCCATCGACGCTGAATATGCTTAGATTTAGGCCAAGGGTTTGGATAAAGCAGGTAATGATGTGTCGGTTGCCAGTTCGCGTCACAGGCCAAACGCCAAAAGTCATTCAAGTCCGCTTGCACTAAAATGTACTGTCCATGCTCATCCTGCTTGTACTCCACATCGTGCTTATCTAGTCGGTGGGAAGATTTGTCGATACCAATTACGAGCGCATCAGGGTGTAATTTTGCCAAGTTAGCTGTGCTCTCACCAACCCCACAACAAGAGTCCAAAATAATTGGCCCGTTAAAAGCCTGTACCTTTTCATTTACTTCATTAAATGCTTTTAAGGTATGCTCTGCGATGGGCTTTTTGAACTCTGAATTAAGATGCTTTTGGACGATTTCATCCAGCTTTTCATGCAGTTCAGTCTGATTAGTGGTGATACTTCGAGAGTTTGCGTCAGCCATGATACTCGTATTTTTATCTGTAAATGGGCCAATTTTAGAAGCTTGGAGAGTAAAGTAAATAGCGTATTGTCAAATTAATAGGGCTGTGCAGGCGATTCTTTAGACTGGTCGTCAAATTAAATACTCTTTTGTTCCTACTGGGATATATTTGCTATCAGTTTCATGGCCGATTGAAGAGCACAATAATTTTGTGTCCCCAAACAGCCATGTAGAACAGTAAGACTTATCTTACATAAACATACGACGTATGCTGAGATACATACGAGCTAATGTTTGTTGATTTGTATATGCTTGAGAAACCATAGATATTTTGGTAGTTAAGCATAGAATAATCACTACCAGAACCTGAACAACCTGAGTTCTCATGCCAGAATAGTCTGTATCTTCTCTCGCCCGACTCTCCAGGGATTAGACCCAGTGTTTCTTGTAATGGCATACAGTTAGCCTGTTTTAATACCGCAATATCAGCAATCGCGTATGCTCCATTTGCTGTAGGCGCTGTGATCATTAACTCTTGGAACGTATCTTTGATAGTTTTCCAGTGCGCATCAGGTAAGTAGTAGTTATCATCAAATGACGTGATGTTCTGCGCCTCTACAAAAAAGCCAGTCAGATCATTTGGCCAGCCATTGTAGTTTTTATTTGGTACAAACCTAAGACTCACAAGCATCCAACCACCGCCTTGATATTCCATATCACAGTAGGTTGTAAACTCGCTTAATCCACCTTCACCATCTACATCAAGCTTGTAATAACCCGACTGAGCAGAAGGATCTGAGCTTAGAATAGCCTGACAACTTTGTGGTGCAGGCACACTTGGCTCACGTACATTCAAGTTTGCTCGAATGGTCATGGTATCTCCACCTAAGGTGGTAATATCCTGCGCAAATAAGTGCTCATTCAATTCAAGTACATTAATTACTTCAGTCGTATGGGTTACTTCCGAGTCACTCGATTGCTCTTCTTGTAATTGAATATCATGTGTACCAACTGAAGTAAGCTGATCCGTTACTCTCGCTTGGTCCAGTTTATAGTTAATTCCTGAATCTAAAGCACCTGCATTATTCGGCGCATAGACTGCTAAATAAGCAACTTTTTGGGCTGTTGTTGATTTGCTACTTTCTTGATACTGAACTTGCGCGTTAAAGCCTTCTCGGGTGACGTGACTCGCTCTCGCTGTGTATGGCTCTGTACCATTAAGCACTTGACCCGTTAAAAATACATATGGCACCTGCGGCATCTTTTCTTGGAAAGAAACCATTTTGCTCGCAGCATCAAGATCAATAACGCCTACTTCCCAAATAGAACCATCCTGCTGTTGATGACGACCAATGCCCATTACCATCGTTGGAACGGTTTCATCTTGGTGAGCACCATCTAAATAAGACCACTCAGAAAATTTAACTGCCACAGTGCCATCGTTATTGTCTACGACAGATACGGTACCTGGACTTACATCATTCAAAGTTGGCACACCTGTGAAAATAGCCTGCTGTGCGCTTTTGTTCACAGCAATGCCTTGGTCATTCACTTGGTTGGTTTGCAGTTCCACCGCTTGAGCGGTAAAAACTGAAGAAATGCATAGAGCAAGTAGAGTTTTTTTAGTCATCTTTATTCCCTCTGACTATTGGTTGGTAATTTATTATTCCGATGGCCAAATTATACTGTTAACCTTCATATTAAACTACAGACTCACTCATAAAGCATTGAATTATAGAAAAAAGTACCGGTTATAGTTTGCAGCAACATTTAAATTAGAGTATTAGCACTAAATATTTTTACCAATAAGATCGTTGCTGTTATGAAGAGAAAAGTTAGAAGGGTTATTTTGAGGGAGTTGACTGTATTGAGAACGATATATCTTGTTATAGAGCACCGCCTATTGTGGGCGGTGCCAAACAGGTAAATACTAGTGTCTCAAACCAACACCACGTTTAATCAGTGTCAATGCAATCGTAAACAGCACTGAAATAAAGCCAATCAATACCCCAAAAGCGACATAGATATTGACGTCAGAAACACCTAAAAAGCCATATCTGAATGCATTAACCATATAGATGATTGGGTTGATCTGTGACACACCTTGCCAAAACTCAGGCAATAATTGGATTGAGTAAAAAACCCCACCTAGGTAGGTCAAAGGCGTTAACACAAATGTTGGAATAATACTGATATCATCAAAGCTATTTGCGTAAACAGCATTGATTAAGCCACCTAAAGCAAACACCGCTGAAGTTAATACCACCGTCGCCACAATCACCGCAATATTATGAATTTGAATATCTACAAAAAACAAACTCACGATGCTCACGATAAGGCCCACCAGCATGCCTCGTGCCATGCCGCCACCCATATAACCAAGTACAATAATGTAATTAGGCACTGGTGCAACTAACAGTTCTTCAATGCTTTTTTGAAACTTAGTCGAATAAAAGCTCGAAGCCACATTAGAATAAGAGTTGGTGATCACCGACATCATGATAAGACCGGGAACAATAAACTCCATATAACCAAAGCCACCCATTTCACCAATTCGAGAGCCGATTAAACTGCCGAAAATAATAAAGTAGAGCGTCATGGTAATTGCCGGTGGCACCAGTGTTTGCACCCAGATCCGCAAAAAACGAATACACTCTTTAATCCAGATACTTTTCAGTGCCACTCGATATTTTACAATACTCATTTACTGCGCCCCTGCTCTAATAGACCAACAAATAGCTCCTCCAATCGATTCGCTTTATTTCTCATACTCAGCACGGTATTGCCCTGTTCGCTAAGTTGAGTAAACACCCCGTTTAAGCCTTGTGACTTTTCGACCTCTACTTCGAGCGTATGATCGTCAACAAGACTAAACTGATAGCCCTCAAGTGACACAGGCTTAATTGGCGCCTGTAAGTCCAGAACAAACGTCTCTTTGTCTAACTTAGCGAGTAGCGCCTTAATTGTGGTGTGCTCAACAATAACCCCTTTATCAATGATGGCGATATTGCGACACAATAACTCGGCTTCTTCTAAATAGTGCGTGGTCAGAATAATCGTCACACCCTGACTGTTGATTTCACGTAAGAAATCCCACATAGAGCGTCTTAATTCAATATCAACACCTGCAGTTGGTTCATCCAAAATCAGCAGTTTTGGTTCATGCATCAAAGCTCGGGCTATCATCAAGCGGCGTTTCATACCTCCTGATAAGGTACGCGCTTGCTTGTCTTTTTTATCAAATAAACCTAATTGCTTCAGATACTTTTCAGCGCGTTCATGGGCCACTTGGCGCGGTACACCATAATAACCAGCTTGATTTACTAAGATCTGATTCAGCGTTTCAAACTGACTGAAATTGAATTCCTGCGGAACAAGGCCAAGCTCAGATTTAGCAGCTTCTAGCGCTGAATCTATTGAGTGGCCAAATACCGTCACTTCGCCTTCAGTTTTATTGACCAGTGAAGCTATCACGCCAATAGTCGTCGATTTTCCGGCCCCATTTGGACCAAGCAGCGCAAAAAAGTCGCCCTGCTGTACTTCTAAATCAATCCCTTTTACAGCTTCGACACCGTTTTTATAGACTTTTCGCAAGCCTTTTATACTTAATGCAGTTGTCATGTATTTTGGATCCCCAATCCCCTAGATGTGTTTCACTTTATTTAATCGCCATAACCCCAACGTTTAGCGAGTGTGTGTTCAATATTCAAATGGTCCAAAATGCGCGCCACCATAAAATCCACGAGATCTTCAATTGACTGTGGTTGGTGATAAAAGCCCGGAGCGGCTGGCATAATCGTCACGCCTAGCTGGCTAAGTTTAAGCATGTTTTCCAAGTGGATTGGACTAAATGGCGTTTCACGAGGCACTAAAATCAATTGCCCTCGCTCTTTAATCACCACGTCTGCTGCACGCTCCAGTAAATTATCTGAAGCACCCAGCGCAATGGCTGACACACTGCCCGCACTGCATGGACATACCACCATTTTTTTAGGTGCAGCCGAGCCAGAAGCCACCGGACTAAACCAGTTGTCTTTACCAAATACTTTTATCTGTCCATCTTTGGCTTTGCAAAGCGCACTTAATTGTTCCGTGGCTTTTTCTTCATTGCCAGACAGCTTGACATTAGACTCTGTATCTAACACCACTCGCGCAGCACTAGATATAAGTACATATACTTGATAATCAAGTTCAACAAGCACTTCTAATAAGCGCAAGCCATAAGGTGCACCTGAAGCACCACTAAATGCTAACGTGATGGGATCTTTATATTTTGACATGTGATTATGACATTACCTTGTTAAGCTCAGCGATTAAGGCATCATGTATGCCATTAAACCCGCCGTTACTCATGATTAATATATGTTGGTTAGGCTTAGCTTGCTTTACTACCTGCGCCACAATGTCATCGGTGCTTGAAAAACACTGACGCCCCGCTTTATCCGCCGCGTCTTGAAGAGACCAAGACAAGCCCTCAGGTTCATAGACGAATGCTTTGTCAGCTGCCTCGAGTGCATTCATCAACGTCTCCTGATGAACCCCCATTTTCATGGTATTGGAGCGAGGCTCAAGAATCGCAATAATTTCTTCATTCCCGACTTTGGCTCTAAGGCCTGCAAGCGTTGTTTCAATCGCTGTAGGATGGTGAGCAAAATCATCATAGACGCAAATGTTTGCAATCTCAGCTTTCAGCTCCATGCGCCTTTTCGGGGATTTAAATTCACCCAGTGCTTCGATGCTCGCACTCACAGGAATACCTACATGCCGTGCAGCAGCAATCGCCATAATGGCATTTTTTACATTGTGCTCACCAATTGCTTGCCAGTTCACTTCACCAACAACGTCTCCTTCCAGCACGACTTTAAATCGACTGCCATCTGGATTGATTAGTTGATACGACCAATCTTTCCCTAACGATTCTTTTTGACTCCAAAAACCGCGTTCAATGACTTCATTGATTGCAATGTCTTGCGCTGGGTAAATGGCTTTGCCTTGGCCTGGCAAGGTTCTTATTAGGTGATGGAACTGAGTTTGAATTGCACTTAAATCTGCAAAGATATCTGCATGATCAAACTCAAGGTTATTCAAAATCAGCGTACGTGGTAAGTAGTGCACAAACTTACTGCGCTTATCGAAAAACGCAGTGTCATATTCGTCCGCTTCGATGACAAAAAATGGCGTATCGCTCACTCGTGCTGACACACCAAAGTTTTGAACAATACCACCAATTAAAAATCCAGGCTTTAACCCCGCGTACTCAAGTAGCCAAGCCAACATACTGGCTGTGGTAGTCTTGCCATGAGTACCAGCCACCGCCAATACCCAAGCATCTTGTAAAACATGGTGCTTTAACCATTCAGGCCCTGATGTATAAGGTAGGCCTTTCTCTAATACATATTCAACACACGGATTGCCGCGGCTCATTGCGTTACCGATCACAACTACATCCGGCTGAGGTTCCAACTGCGCCGGGTCGTAGCCCTGAGTCAGCTCAATACCCAAAGATTCAAGTTGTGTACTCATTGGCGGGTAAACGTTTTGATCTGAGCCAGTCACTTTGTGGCCCAAAGATTGTGCGATGGCTGCAATACCACCCATAAAGGTGCCGCAGATCCCAAGGATATGAATATGCATAAGTTCAGCTAGTTATTAAATTTGCCCTTAGGGTAACACACTCCCATGAGCCTAGGCTGACTTTGTGTGCAAAACACTTTTGCACAGACAAAAAAATACCAGCCCCTTGGCTGGTATTTTTATAATCTCGAAAAGATTAAGCTACGCCGTATTGGTCACGGTAAGCTTTAACCGCAGCTAAGTGCTCAGATGCACTGCCTTGCTGCTCAAGATAAGTAATTAGGTCTGCAAGTTTTACAATGGAAACAACTTCAGTACCAAAGTCGCGCTCAACTTCTTGAATAGCAGAAAGTTCACCTTTGCCTTTTTCTTGACGATCCAGCGCAATCAGTACACCTGCCAAGTCTGCTTCATTCGCCTGAATGATTTCCATCGACTCACGAATTGCAGTACCCGCAGTGATAACGTCATCGACTAGCATGATACGGCCTTTTAGCTCAGACCCCACAAGGCTTCCGCCTTCACCGTGCTGCTTTTTCTCTTTACGGTTGAAGCAGTAAGGTACATCTTTATCATAATGATCTGCCAATGCAACTGCCGTAGTCGTTGCAATTGGAATACCTTTATATGCAGGGCCAAATAATACATCATACTCAATGCCTGCATCTTCCAACGCAGCCGCATAGAAACGACCTAAGCGTGCAAGATCACGACCTGTATTAAACAAACCAGCATTAAAAAAATATGGGCTTGTACGGCCAGATTTAAGCGTAAACTCACCAAACTTAAGCACCTGCTTTTCTAGTGCAAATTCAATAAACTCTTTTTGATACTGTTTCATAACTCACCTTCTATGTTTACGCTAAAGCCTGCTTTTGAATATCGATAATTTCACGAATTGAATGCTTAGCCAGTGCTAGTAATTCGTCAAGCTCTTCAAAAGAAAACGGTTCGCCCTCAGCAGTACCCTGTACTTCAATTAGCTTGCCTGTTTCTGTCATGATCACATTCATATCAGTCTCTGCTTCAGAGTCTTCAAGGTACTCTAAGTCACTGATCGCTTCACCGTTGTATACACCAACCGAGATTGCCGCAATCATAAACTTAAGCGGATTCGCATTGATCATGCCTTTTGCACGCATATGTGTAAGTGCATCAACAAGCGCAACACAAGCGCCACTAATTGATGCTGTGCGTGTACCGCCATCGGCTTGTAAAACATCGCAATCAATCGTAATTGTGTTTTCGCCAAGCGCAGATAAGTCAACCGCAGCGCGTAATGCACGCGCGATTAGACGTTGAATTTCCATCGTACGGCCGCCTTGCTTACCTTTAGCAGCTTCTCGGCCATTGCGGGTATGGGTAGAGCGAGGAAGCATACCATACTCTGCGGTGATCCAACCTTTACCCTGTCCTTTCATAAAACGCGGTACACCCGCTTCCACTGTTGCTGTACACAACACTTTAGTATTGCCAAACTCTACAAGCACTGAGCCTTCGGCGTGCATTGTATAGTTACGGGTAAATGTTACAGGTCTAATCTGATTCGCAGTTCTTTCACTTGGACGCATCCACGTTCCCCTATCATCAAAGTTTCGCGATATTATAAAGGGATCCTTTGCGCTATGCCACGCAATACCAAAAGAAATCTTAGCTTTACCTATGGAGCTGCGTTTTTCTTAGGCTATAATGGCCACGCTAACTTAATAAAATAGGAACTTTATATGATCCATAGTATGACCGCCTACGCTCGAAAAGAGGTGAAAGGAGATTGGGGCACTGGGGTTTGGGAGATCCGCTCAGTCAATCAACGCTATCTTGAAACGTTTATCCGCGCACCAGAACAATTTAGGGCACTAGAGCCAGTAGTACGTGAACGCCTTCGTAAACAGCTACAACGAGGCAAAGTTGAGGTCTATTTAAAGTTTGCAGCAAATCCTGCGCACGTTGGTCAAATGTCAATTAATGAAACATTGGCAAAGCAATTGATCGACAACGCCAAGTGGGTCCAATCCCACAGTGGTGGTGATATCAACCCAGCAGATATTTTACGCTGGCCTGGTGTAATGGAAGCAGAAGAAGTTGATTTAGATGAAGTAAATAGCGCGTTACTTGAAGGCTTTAATGAATTAGTCACCGACTTTAAAGCGGCAAGAGCCAGCGAAGGTGCCAACCTTGAAACCATGATCACAACCCGTTTAGATGCGATTTTAGAACAAGTTGCTGTGGTTGAGGGTCATATGCCTGAAGTCGCAAAATGGCAACGTGATAAGCTTACTCAAAAACTTGAAGAGCTTCAGGCCGAAATCGATGAATCTCGTCTTGAACAGGAGCTTATATATCTTGCGCAAAAGCAAGATGTTGCCGAAGAGCTTGACCGCTTAAAGTCGCATGTTAAAGAAACTCACAAGATCCTGAAAAAAGGCGGCGCATGTGGTCGACGCTTAGACTTTATGATGCAAGAGTTTAACCGCGAGTCAAACACCCTAGCGTCTAAGTCTATTAACTCTGAGATCACCAACGCAGCCGTCGAGCTTAAAGTCTTGATAGAGCAGATGCGTGAGCAGATCCAGAATATTGAATAAAAGCCTACCACAGCTCTAAAAGCTTATATGCAGCTGAAGAAACCTCGCTACTAATGCGGGGTTTTGTTTTTATGACACCGTGTTTTTTATATCTGTTTCATCCACTTCTCGAGCACAGATGGTTAGAATTACTAAACTAACTCGTCAATAAATTCGCCAAAATTGATGAAGAATAACCGAGCAAAACTTCCGGTAGTTACTAATAACCAAATATTTAAGATCGAGCTCAACCTGAGTGCTCGGTGCGCAGCCCATAGGATAGGAAGAAGAAAAAGACATGAGTCTTTTACTCCTTCCTGTTGATTGATACAACAACTTTAAAGCTGATTTGAGTTGTTTTGAGCGATTGCCACATCAGTAGCTCGGGCGTACTCCACATAATCCACATAAAGCAGGTTTACTATCTTCCCGTATTGGTTTTTTGCAGGTAGCTCTACCATTGCACTTCCTAATGCCCGATTAGCTTCTTTGGAAACTGGCCATACCGCAGTTGGTGGGGTGAGTGTCCATGAGAGTAAAAATAGGTCACAAGGGACGCTTGGATCTTTTTTGCATTGACCAGTAAACTCCTCAAATTTCTTGAACTGATCTTGCTTCATCGTACTAAAACTAATGGTATCAGAGTACTCATCAAATACGGTGAGATCGGCTTTAGCAACAGAGCTAGAGTCCCAATCTTTGTAAACCCAAAAGCCTTGCTGTGGCTGATTAATCGATAAATCATTACCAATGGCGACCATCATGGCTGTGCCGTCGTTAACGTATTCATTTAGCGCGCCTTCAGCCAAACGCTTACCTTCAGGTTTAGTTTTAACCATCCATGAACCAATTGCATCTTCAACTTGTTGACGAAATGCTGGGTAATTATCGCTATTGATGCCATCGAAGTGAGAAAATTTAAGTATGGCAAGCTCTTTATGACCTTGCTCACAGTAGGAGCGAATGTCGGAAAGGACTTCTGATAGGTCTGGTCCGGTAATTGGGCCGTGATAAATAACAAACTTACTCCCAGTCCATTTAGGGCGCAAATCGAAGTACCTAACCCCTGCTTCTAATTGGCCTTTAATTGACAAGTCTTGCGTTTTGCCAAATACAGCCAGTCCACCTTTATACATACCTGAATCGTGCGAAGCTGGTAGGGCCAATTCAGATATGGTTTTGTTACCCAGCTCGCCTAATCGATCTTGCATCCATGATGCTCGGTTTGTAAGTAAGGACGTGGAATACCACAATCCGTATAAAATTGTTTCTGAAGGGTGCACTTGTACTGCGGTGTTATTGGCAATGCCAACTGAAGGGCGTTGACCATCATCAAATTCGACAGCATCACTTTGCCAATCAATTTGAGTACCATTAATTTGGCCTTTGCGCTGATACAGTGTTCCGCCTTGGCTCCATACAGCGATCACAGTTTCATCGTCTGTCAATGCTACACTTGGAGCAGTTCCTGAACCGAATTCATGACTACTTCCAAAATCAATTTTGCTGCCATTTACGCGACCAACGTGATACCAGACTTTTGACTTGCTTTGTGATTGATGTACCTCAACGACGTAACCATTATTATTCAGGGCGACTTGAGGAACAGAACCTGAATCGTATTCGTGGCTAGAATGCCAGTCAACTTTGCTACCGTTAACCTGCCCCACATGATAGTAAAGGCCATTACTAAAAGGGCTTTGCGTTTTATGAACTTCTACAACAATGCCATCGTCATTGACCGCAACATTGGGTTCAATGCCACTATCGTATTTGTGGGAACTATGCCAGCTTACACCGTTTGAGGATACATCCCCAACATGATAATACAGTGAAGACCCTGCTTGATTTTTATGAACTTCTACTGCAACACCACGGTTGTTCATTGCTACAGCAGGAGTATTACCGTCATCGTAATGGTGACTTGCCTCCCAGTTTACAGTCGCTTTATTCAAGTTGCCAAAGCGATAGTAAAGTTTAAAGCCTTCTTCGTTCTTATGTACCTCAAGTACTTGACCTGAAGCATTGATTGCTACGTTGGGAATACTGCCTGTGTCGTATTGTTCTGCTAGTCCAAAAAATACATCCTTCATCGGTTTATTCCTCTTGTTTACCGTTCATTGAGTAATGGCAGGTTAGAAGAATCACGGTTGGCTTGGTATTACAGGATATTACGACCACGGTATTTCTGAAGATTACGGTGTTATGTCTAATAGAAATAGTGACGCGGATCTCAGAGTTAAAGTGCAAGCAATTTAATGCCTGCTTGTTTTAGGCGTACCTAGTGGCTTGACAATATATAGCGCCACCAGCCTCTGTACCTTCAAATATGTAGAATTGAGCTAAGGCCACTAAAGCGTTTTTGAATACCAAGATTACGCCCTAAATACTCTGCTACTTCTTTTTTATTAATAAGTGAAAGCAGAAAAACGTGCTACTTCTAATCGGTATTGAAGCTTACGCCCATTTTTATTAATACTTTTATAAAATGCTAATTTTAAAGGGCTTTTGTTAAAAATTAGTTGATGAAAATGATATCTATTGATATGTTACGCTGACGGATTAAGGAAGAGGTAGCAAGGTGTGTTAGGTAGCACTAGAAGGATCAAAACAGAGAACTTTCGAGTTTATGTGCAGCGCTCTATGCGACAGTTGCGCAGAGAAAAAAAGTGGACTCAGGAACAATTGGGCAAAAAGCTCGGTGTCGATCAGGCA
Organism: Pseudoalteromonas luteoviolacea DSM 6061; assembly: GCF_001625655.1. GTDB lineage: Bacteria > Pseudomonadota > Gammaproteobacteria > Enterobacterales > Alteromonadaceae > Pseudoalteromonas > Pseudoalteromonas luteoviolacea. The sequence goes on from NZ_AUYB01000013.1 coordinate 104,970, forward strand.
ACCATCAGTAATTATGAATCCGGTAAAACGGATATGACCTTTACTCAGTTGTTTGAGCTATTTCTAATATTTGGCAAGGATTTAAGCAGTGTGTTTGATTTTAAGTCTTCAATGATTGTCGATAAACATCAAACTGAGCGAGAAAAGGAGTAAGGTAACATGTATGACATATATTCATTAGTCGATCACGGACAACTAATATTTATCGCTGTTGGACTTTTGCTTAGTTGGACATCAGCTACTGCAAGGTGGTTTTTAATTTCATATGCAGTAGTTATCGTACTAAACCTTGCTTCCTACCCAATAAGTTCGCAGTGGAATACACACTACTACCTATTTCAGGCCAGTATAAATATTGTTTTTATGTTACCAATAGTTTATCGTAGGAATTTAGCGATATACATCTATGAAAAGACCAGCATAGATTTCTACAAGCAAATATATGATAATCAGAAACTTTCTGCTCAAGAATGCATGATTGCACTCATATTTGTAATGGCCATATTTGTTAATCTCATGACTTGGACTGAAGTTCTAGCTTACAAGCACTCATTAATTAGCAATGCTTACTTTAAGCTATATTTTAGAGATAATATTATCTTATGTGTGCAATTAGTGTTGTGTGCTTGTTTGCTCACATATGCCCTGAAAGCTCAGTCGAGAGACATAACTACAGAAGAAGCCAATTAAAAGCGCATTGAGACCTTACTGGAATAATATATCGCTCAAGTTGAGTTGTTCTCATAACTAATTGAATAACTCAACATAATATTCAGACTAGAGATTATAAGTTTGGAAAAAATGACTATATTAATAAAAGGATGTGACAAGCAATGAAAGCTCTAACTAAAAATCTTTGTAAGAAAACTCAGGGTGGTAACTCCCGTTCTCCAGATTTACCTCAACAACAGTCTCGAGCTTTGCCTTCACACACGCAAACCGATGATATGGCAAAGATTGTTTTACCCTAATTTTCAGAGAGTATGTAAGAAATTACAGATATTGTCGAAGGAATTGAATTTTGAAAATACTGAATACGAGTAAATTAAAAGCAATTTATGGAGGGTTGAATAGTAGTTCACCAGATTTGCCTCATAGATCTATGGCAAACCTGCAACCAAATAAAGCACAAAAAACTCCCAGTTCAATAAAAAAAGGAATTAATTAAGCGTAATTACGGTGAGTTTTTAGCTCATGTATTACTAACTTAATCGAAGGAATTGAATTATGAAAATACTGAATAAACAAATGGCTAAATTTATTGTTGGTGGAGACGCTCGAGCACCAGAACTACCAGATAGATCTCAAGCATCAGCCCAAGTTGACTGCGAACTGATTGATAAACCGGCCAAGCATTAAAGAAATAATAGCCAGACTTTAAGAGTAAGCGCGTGTTTTAATGCTTACTCTTATGAAAATTTACATATTAATCTTACAGACACTGATAACAGGCTTTATATAGGCCGCTTTCGTTAGTAAATCTACAATTAGTCTAGAGATAATATTTTTAACCAATAGCCCTCCCCTTCCAAGAGCCCGTGCACTGGTTTAGTTTTTTCTAACGATATGAGCCTTAACCTGCAAAAGAGTAGTCGCCTCTTATCTATAACGCTTAATATTAAAAGGCTTAGCACATAGTACCAGAGCGCAGTAATAGGCTATTTGTTATCTCACTTCAGTGATTAAAAGTATTGCCCGTCGCCTCAAAAGCAAGCAATAGCCTCCCCCTCTATGCCAATTACAAATCAACCGCGTTCCTCGAATAGATAATTATGAATCACTTCATAGCCAAATACGGAACAATCAATTGAGAAATTAATTCCCAAATTCGCAATTTTCTTAACTTTAAATAATAATTTGGGTAGGCAAATTTGATATTCCAGGGAATTGGAGTAAACAACTTTCTTGGGTAACAATATGAACTTAAGCAAAAAGCTATATTTGGCCTTCGGTTGCCTTATCGCATTAATGGTGTTTTCGAGCACAATTGTGTGGTTTAAGGTCTCTACAGAAACCGCGCGCGCGTTTGAAGTTAAGGGTGATGACCTACCAGGTATGATCCTATATAACCGCTTGCTACACCTTGAATATCAACTCAACAACACTGCGCTTGAATACCTTAACGGTGATGTAAGTAAAGCTGGGCAGTTTAACCAATTATTCGAGCGCTTTAAAACCACACAAAAAGAGTTATATGGGTATGAGTCTGCAAAGCAGTCGGACCGTGAGAAAATGGCGCGCATCATGGAACTTGCAGAAAAGTTTCACCGCGATGTAAATAATGAAATATTTGCCAAATACGACCCAAGAGCCTATGCACAAGTCAAAGAGCGAGTTGATAAACTAGATAAAGGCACAGGAGAAGAGTTGGAAGATTTGCTCGACTCACTCAAAGAGCAAGAGTTTAACGACGCTTTGAAGTCCTCAGATCTACAAGAATCGCTCAATGATGACTTACCGGGTGTGCGCTATTATCTTGAGCTCGTAGATGAAGCCGGGGATATGATTGCAGCCATTATTTCCCATACGACTGGCGCTCCTGCCGCAGAAGCCGACTTTAACGATGATGCGCAAAGCTTTCGAAGTTACCTTAATCTGTTAAAGCCATTAGAGCAAAAACCAAATGAGCTGCGCGACATAGCGCGTATAGAAGGTATGTTCGCCGAGATTCAAAGCGAGGCGAAGGAAATTTTTAGAACCTATGACTCAACCGCTTACGTTAAAGCCCAGCAAAAGCTGAAGGATTTAACTTCCAATCAAATGGTTGAACTGTCGAAAATTCTCAGTGTTTCAAGTGAAGAAGAGAAAGTCGATGCCACCAATGCACTAGATCATTTGGTTGAAGGATTAAACACAACATTGGTGATCATCATCATTATCACACTCATCGCTGCTGTTATCGCCATTGCGGTCGCCTATGTGATCAGCCGCTCTATTGTCACGCGTATCAGTGAAGTGCTCACGATTGCTGAAGGGATCAGTGAAGGCGATATTTCTAGGCCACTGCTCCAGCACCAAGGCAAAGATGAAATTGATAGTCTGGCTGAAGCAACTAACAAAATGTCTAATTCACTCAATACTCTGCTACAAGCGATTAGTAATGTGGTCAATGACGTTAAAACATCTAGTAATGATATAGCTGAGACCAATAATCAAATCGCCTCACGCAGTCAGGCCTCGGCTGATCAATCTACACAAGTTGCGACAGCTATTGAACAAATGAGTGCAACAGTTTCTGAGGTTGCATCTCAAAGTCAGGTCGCAGCTAGCCATGCCGAAGGCGCTCGAAGCCTAGCTTCCGAAGGTGGCTCAACGGTGACATCCACCGTCGATAAAATCAAATCAGCTTCCAATGAAGTACAAGATACTTCAGAAAATGTGACCCACCTCGGCGAACTAAGTAGCCAAATCGGTAATGTCATTGGTGTGATAGGCAGTATTGCAGAGCAAACAAACCTACTCGCGCTAAATGCCGCTATCGAGGCCGCAAGAGCTGGCGAGCAAGGTCGAGGGTTTGCAGTGGTTGCAGATGAAGTACGTACACTGGCAGAACGCACTTCAAAAGCCACCGAAGAAGTGGTCAGCACAGTGCAATCCATTCAATCTCAAACAGAACATGCGGTTAAATCAATGGAAAATAGTGTTTCCCAAGTAAACCACAGTGTTTCTATGGCTGAAGATGCAGGAACGCAACTTGAAGGCATTGTCACAGGTGCCAGTGAAATCGCGGCGATGATCCAGTCGATTGCCACAGCGACAGAAGAGCAGTCGGTGGTTGCCAGTGAAATGGCCAGAGACATTTCACAAATTGAACAATCGAGCCAAAGCTCTCTACAAGACACGCAAATTGCAGCACATTCAGCACAAGAGCTGAATAAGCAAGCTGAAGAGTTAGCTACGCTCGTGAGCAGATTTAGGTTGCGCTGATAACGAAGCTGGTAACTCTGCGCTCAAAGATTTAAAATAGTGCTTTTTACGGGCAGTAACGAGCTCTATTTTATTTCCTTTTGAGTACACAAAGGTCTCACTATGACAATGACACGTGGTAATCTGTTTATCTTATCAGCTCCTTCTGGTGCTGGTAAATCAAGCTTAATCAAAGCTTTACTAGAGAAGCAAGCAAACATTAAGGTTTCTGTATCTCACACTACTCGCGCACCACGCCCAGGCGAGAACAACGGTGAACACTACCACTTTGTTAATGTTGAAGAGTTTAAAGCCTTAATCGAAAAAGGCGACTTTTTTGAATGGGCACAAGTATTCGAAAACTACTATGGCACATCAAAACAAGCCATTGAAGATCAGCTAAACAATGGTATTGATGTTTTTCTAGATATTGATTGGCAGGGTGCAAGGCAGGTCCGTGAGCTTATGCCTGACGTTAAAACCGTATTTATTTTACCGCCGTCACGCAGTGAGTTAGAAAAGCGTTTGAACAATCGTGGGCAAGACTCTCAAGAGGTGATTGCAGGCCGTATGGCTGAAGCGAAGTCAGAAAGTAGCCATTACAATGAGTTTGACTATGTCATTGTCAATGACGACTTTAACACTGCCCTTACAGAGCTTGAGCATATTGTCGTTGCAGCAAGGCTTCAAACCACTGCGCAGCAAATTCGCCACAAAGATTTGATTACACAGCTGTTGGCATAACATACATTGAAAGGCGACCAACCAAGGTGGTTGCTTTCGATAAATTTTAACCATTTACTTGGCGAAGTCGGCAGTTTACAGTACACTAGCCCTTTGCTAAATGTATAATTTTTTTGGAGTGCTTCGATGGCTCGCGTAACTGTAGAAGATGCAGTAGATAAAATTGGTAACCGTTTCGATTTAATCCTTGTTGCAGCGCGTCGCGCTCGTCAGATTTCTGTTGGTGGTAAAGACCCTATGGTTGAAGCCGAAAATGACAAGCCAACTGTTATCGCGCTACGTGAAATTGAAGAAGGTCTAGTAACAACAGACTCTTTAGACATGATCGATCGTGAAGAGCAACAAAACCAAGAGGCCGCTGAGCTTGCAGCAGTAGCAGCCATTGTTGGTGGTAACCGCTAAAATAAACTTTAGACGGCAAAAACTGCCAAGTCTTACACAAGTTTAAATCAACGCCGGCATCTAGCTGGCGTTTTTTTTCATTATATTGCAAAAGCACGCTGCCTTTGCGTTGGCTTCCGAGCCAATTCATCGTATATTCAATAATAACTATCTATTAACTTCACTGGAACATTGGAGTGTGAATGTATCTATTTGAAGGCCTCAAGAAAAAAATCTCAGAGTACTTATCGCCAGAAGACGTAGAGCTGGTGCAAAAAGCTTATGTTGTTGCTCGTGAAGCGCATGAAGGACAAACTCGTTCAAGTGGTGAGCCATATATCACTCACCCAGTAGAAGTCACGCAAATACTTGCCAGCATGAAGCTAGACCATGAAACGCTTATGGCCGCTTTAATGCATGATGTTATTGAAGACACTGACTTTAGCCAATCTGACTTGGCTGAAATATTTGGTGAAACTGTGGCTGAACTTGTTGCCGGCGTCAGTAAATTAGATAAGCTCGACTTCAAAGATAAAAAAGAATTCCAAGCCGAGAACTATCGCAAAATGATTATGGCTATGACGCAAGATATCCGCGTTATCCTAATTAAACTTGCTGACCGTACCCACAACATGCGTACTTTAGGGTTTTTAAGACCTGAAAAGCGCAGAAGAATCGCCAGAGAAACCCTTGAAATATTCGCACCAATTGCGAACCGTTTGGGTATTCACGATATCAAAAATGAGCTAGAAGATTTAGGTTTCCAAGCGCTGTACCCAATGCGCCATCGTGCATTAAAATCAGAAGTCGCCAAAGCACGTGGTAACCGAAAAGAAGTCATCAGCAATATTCAAACCGAAATAGAATCAAGATTAGAAGAATCTGGGATCTCTGCATCCGTTAAAGGTAGAGAAAAGCACCTATATAGCATTTACCGAAAAATGCTCAACAAAGAACTGCTGTTCAACGAAGTCATGGATATTTACGCGTTTAGAATTAACGTGGATGATATCGATACTTGCTACCGAGTTTTAGGTGTTGCGCACAACCTTTACAAGCCTATCGGAACGCGCTTCAAAGACTACATCGCCGTACCTAAAACCAATGGCTACCAATCATTACATACATCTCTTGTTGGGCCACATGGTATTCCTGTAGAGATCCAAATTCGTACTCATGATATGGATCATATGGCTGACAAAGGGGTTGCAGCGCACTGGATGTACAAAAAAGCTGGTGATAGTGCGGGCCATACTGCACAGCAGCGTGCACGTCAGTGGATGCAAAGCTTGCTAGAGTTACAACAAAGTGCGGGTTCTTCGTTTGAATTTGTCGAAAACGTAAAAACTGAACTCTTCCCTGAAGAAATTTATGTGTTCACGCCAGACGGTCGCATTATTGAATTGCCGATGGGCGCTACCGCAGTTGATTTTGCCTACGCTGTTCATACTGATGTGGGCAATACCTGTGTCGGTGCGCGTGTTAATCGTAAACCTTACCCTTTGAGTAAAGAGCTCGATACGGGCCAAACGGTTGAAATTATTACCAGCTCAGGCGCACACCCTAATGCAACATGGTTGAACTTTATTGTTACGGGTAAGGCAAGGCTTGGGGTACGCAATTACTTAAAGAGCCAACATCAAGAAGAGTCTATTCAACTGGGTCGTCGTCTTTTAGACTCCGCATTGGGTGAACAAAAACTAGATGATATCCCTACCGAGCAGATTGAACGCGTACTTGAAGAGCACAATTTAAACTCCCTGCTTGAGCTACTGGTGGAAATAGGCAATGGCAACATAATGAGTGTGCTCATTGCAAAACGACTTCTACAAGCTGATGACGGAATTGAAAGCTTTGCTAAACAGGCTAAAGCCGCCATCATTGGTACTGAAGGTATGCTTGTCACTTACGCTAAATGTTGTCGTCCTGTACCTGGAGATGCCATTGCAGCGTATGTTAGCCAAGGTAAAGGCTTAATGGTACATAGGCAAGAGTGTAGAAATATCAAAGGTTGGGAAAGTGAACGCGCTAAGTACTGTGTTGTTAAGTGGGAAGACAACCCAGAAAAAGAATACATTGCCGCGCTGCGGGTTGAAATCATCAACCATCAGGGTGCACTTGCTAAGTTGACCAACGTGGTCGCTAGCGCCCAAGCCAATATTGTTGAGATTGCCACCGAAGAAAAAGAAAGCAATCTATATATTATAGATCTAGGCGTTACAGTTAAAGACAGGGTCCATGTTGCCAATATCATGCGAAAAATCCGAGTAATGCCAGATGTACAACGCGTTTATCGTAAACGCTAGAGGAACGTATTATGACTAAAGCTATCATATCAACCGATCAGGCACCTGCTGCTATCGGAACATATAACCAAGGGATTAAAGTAGGAACTACGGTTTATTTATCAGGCCAAATTCCACTGGTACCTGAAACCATGGAAGTCATTTCTGAAGACTTTGCTGAACAAACCCACCAAGTGTTTAAAAACCTTTCAGCGGTATGTGAAGCGGCGGGCGGAGAGCTGCAAGACATGGTTAAAGTAAATATCTTTTTGACTGACTTGAGTCACTTTGCAACGGTAAATGAGATTATGAGCCAGTACTTTAGAACCCCTTATCCAGCACGTGCTGCAATCGGGGTAAAAGAACTACCAAAAAGCGTTCAAATTGAAATAGATGGCATTATGGAGCTACCATCTATTAACTAGCCGTACTTTTATAAAGCTCAACAATAAGCCCGCACTTTGCGGGCTTTTTTACTAATGATGCTTAGTGAAAATATCCCCTATTATACAAATCTTATTTAATTGCCGTTTTAACTTTGATCTTAACCACTTGACTACATACTATTAATTAAGCAAGCTGGAAATGAGTTAAAAGATAAACCAGCACATTGGCGACATAAATTTAATAAAAGTAAACCACGCCTAAAAGTGGTTATGGAATTTATCTGGCTCAAGCCTGTCTTAATAATAAAGCCCCAATAAATAAGGGTTAAAAAGGCATTACGATTGCAAGCTTACAAGGGTTAGATTATTTGCGGCCTTTTTGCAGAGCCGCTCGGTCGATAAGGAAAAGCCTGTGTTTAAAGTCACTAAAAATGGCCAAATTTTAATGGATGTTGCTACTGCAGCGCCACCAAGCCAAGCTTTTATAGTTGAGGCATTGGAGTGCTCTCCTTACGCTGACTGTGAGGTTGACCACGACTCCATCGCAGCATTTTTTCAAAGTGATGTTGTTGAACAGCAATTGCTGGTCGCTAAGCAAAAAGACGCGGAAATGCGCATCGCGATTTCTGAAGACAAAATGCAAGCCTCTGCTACGTTAATCACAGCAAAAGGCGGCAGCCTTATCAGTCTTGATCAAGCCAAAAAACTTATCGTCAAATCAGGCGTATGCCGAGGATACAAACAAGCCTTCTTAGAAAAGATTTTAGCAAAGCAATTTGATGCAGCCCCCGGTGCAGAATTTTCAGGTGTGATTGCACAAGGGAGACCGCCAGAGAATGGCCTACCGGCTAAGTTGATATCTCATGTCTTAACTTTAAAAGAGCGCTTGAAGCAACCTAAAATGCGAGAAGATGGTACGGTTGATATGCGTGATTTTGGCGCACTGTCGAGTGTCTCTCCTGGCACTTTGCTCATTACTCAAAGGCCTGCAACTCCCGGAAAGGAAGGGTTTACGGTAACAGGAGAAACCATTGAGCCTTTACCAGGGGAAACATTTCAACTCGTTGCCGGTGAGGGCACCGAAATATCACATACTAATCCACTTGAGTTAATCGCAACCATTGCTGGCTGCCCATCGGACATACAGAATGGCATGCGTGTTGATGATATTTTTACCATCAATGATGTTAACGTAAAAAGCGGTCATATCGATTTTAGTGGCAGTGTGATTGTCACCCATAATGTTGAACCAGGCATGAAAGTGAAAGCTTCAGGTGACGTTACAATAATGGGCACTGTTGACTCAGGAGAAATCTATAGCGATGGCAATATTGAAGTTCGTGGTGGAGTCATTGGTCACTTAGATCACAGCGACAACGACCAAAGCTTAACCAGCAAATTAGTTGCAAAGGGCGATATAAACATAGTTCACGGTCAGTATACGTACTTGGAGGGGCGTAACGTATATATCCAAAAACAAGCAAATCATTGCGATATAAAAGCCTTACGACAAGTCTTGGTAGGCCAAGAAGATAACCCACGTGGCAAACTCATTGGTGGCACCATATTTGACGCTCAATCCGTTACGGCTGGCGAAATAGGTAGCCCTTCTGGTGCAACCATGTCAGTTTACTTAGCCACTTCCGGTATTGAAATTACCAACAAAACCGACCAATGTATTCGTGAACTGGGTGAAACCGACGAACAAATAGATAATCTACAAAAAGCCGTTGAAAAGGCCGATCAATTAAGAGACGCCGAAAAGAAAAAGATGTTAATGGCTAAAATAAGCGCCACACAAAACCATTACAGCCAACAAGCTGAAGCGTTAGAGAACAAGTTAAGCGAGTTAGACCATACCTTACATGAGTTATTGGAAGGCACTCAATTGCGGGCAACCAATGCACTGCATTCAGGCGTTGAACTTCATATTTTTGATAAAACCTATCGAACAAATCGTAGCTACCCACCATGTACTGCTAAGTTGCTAGAGGGAAAAATCGAAATCGAATTTAAAACCTAGGGGCCCAAAGGCCCCTAGCGTAATTATAAAACCCCTTCAATTGACTGCTTAACCTGCTCAGGCCAAACACCCACTTGTACTTGCGCGATGTGCGACTTTTGTAACAACAGCATAACCAATCGAGATTGGCCTATGCCTCCGCCGATTGTTTGCGGTAGTTCCCCAGCAAGTAACGCTTGGTGCCAATCAAACTCCTTACGGTCTAGCGCATCACTGAGTTCAAGCTGATGTGCCAATGATTCAGGGCAAACGCGGATTCCCATCGAAGAAATCTCAAATGCATCTTCTAATGCTGGGTTCCAAACAATGATGTCTCCGTTTAACCCTTGGTACTTTTCACATGTTGACGTTGACCAATCATCGTAATCTGGAGCACGTACATCATGAATTTTTCCGTCTCCTAACTTGCCGCCAATACCAATTAGGAATACTGCACCATACTCTTGTGCTATCGCTTTTTCACGCTGCTTTGCGCTAAAGTCTGGATACATGCTACGTAGCTCTTCAGCATGCACAAACTTAATTTTTTCAGGTAGGAATGGAGTTATACCAAACTCATCTGAGATAGTTTGTTCAGTCGCTTTAATGCACTGATACAATGTACTCACGGTAGCTTTTAAGGTATCTAAGCTTCTTTGAGTCTCACCACAAATGACTTTTTCCCAATCCCATTGGTCTACAAATACTGAGTGAATAGGTGATAGGCGTTCCTCATCTGGACGTAGTGCCTTCATATGAGTGTATAGCCCCTCCCCCACTGAAAAACCATAGTCCCCAAGTGTTTTTCGCTTCCATTTTGCCAATGAGTGAACGACTTCAAATTCGCTCTCAGGTAAGGTTTTTACTTTTACAGAAACGGCCTGCTCTGTACCACTTAGGTTGTCTTGGATTCCATCTCCTACCTTCGCCAAAATTGGCGCTTGCACTTCAACTAGACCTAGTTGCTCAGTTAACTGAGTTGAAAAAACGCTTTTTACACGTGCAATTTGTCGCTGAGTTACCAAGTAATCTGATTTCATTTTAAACCTCATTCTAAACTGTTGATGATTATGTGCAGCCAGTGCTGATATATCCATCGTCAACAAATTTAAGAATAAATTCAACATTCAAAATCAAAAACATATAAAATTAACTTTAATCAACAAAAAAATATCGATATATTTATTGAATCATCAATTATCACTTCAATATCACATGGAAAATTATCAAATCGATAATCTCGATAAATCTATCTTGCATGCATTAATGACGGATGCGAGAACACCTTATGCGGAATTGGCAAAACGTTTCAAAGTAAGTGCTGGCACAATTCATGTCAGAATCGAGAAAATGAAACAGGCGGGGATCATTGAAGGGACGAAAGTTTGTATCAATGCCAAAAAGTTAGGCTATGACGTATGCTGTTTCATTGGCATTAACTTAAAACATGCCAGAGACTATCAAAACACAATTGCACAGCTAGAAAGTTTTGAAGAAGTTGTAGAGGCCTATTACACAACTGGTAATTACAGTATTTTTATAAAGGTATTGAGCAGCTCAATGGATCATTTACATGATGTATTAGTTAATAAAATTCAGTCAATTGAGGCCATCCAGTCCACCGAGACCTTGATCTCTTTACAAGCACCTATTATGCGTGAGGTATCCCCATAGTTTACCCATATAAGTACAGCTCAAGGGTGTGTACTTATACAGTAATAATTTTGATATAATGCGCCCAATTTTGTATTTATGAGCAGTACTTGATGAAAGAAAATCGCTTTCAACGCGTAAAACGCATTTTGGAGCAACGTCAGACAGATTTAACCGTATGTCTCGATGAAGTACATAAGCACCATAACTTGTCAGCTATTGTGCGTACTGCGGATGCCGTTGGCTGTCACTACGTACATGCTGTTTGGCCTCAAGATCAAAGGCGCTTAACAAACAATACCTCTGGTGGCAGTAAAAATTGGGTAGATACACAAATGCACGATGACATTGATCAAGCAGTCTCTGCAATTCGTGAGCAAAACCCTGGTATACAGCTTTTGGCCACAAATCTTAGCGATAGTGCCGTAGATTTTAGAGAAATTGACTATACGAAACCGACAGCCGTTATTGTGGGTCAAGAGCGGTTAGGGATCTCTGATCGTGCTCTCCAACATGCCGATCAGCATATCGTGATACCGATGGCTGGCATGGTGCAATCTTTGAATGTGTCGGTTGCAGCTGCACTTATTTTGTATGAAGCACAAAGACAAAGAGAGCTAGCTGGTATGTACGAGCGCAAAGATATGATCGACCCTCAGGTAAAGCACAAACTCTTGTTTGAAGGTTGTCACCCTATCATTGCAAACCGTTGTAATGAAAAGGGGTTACCCTACCCGCAATTAGACGAAGATGGCGAAATCGTCGCTGACGAAACATTTTGGAATACACTGAAGTTTAGTAAAGCGTAAGGAATACTATGCCTAGCCCTAATTTAGCACAATATGCAATTACCGACTTAAAAGGCGTTGGCCCCAAAGCCGCAGAACGCCTTGCTAAATTAGGGATCTCGAATGTTCAAGAAATGCTATTTCACTTACCTTTAAGGTACGAGGACAGAGCAAAAACTTATTCAATCGCGACGTTAATGCCCCATATGCATGTATCTGCTCAGGGTGAGATAGAGCAAGCAAATATCACATTTGGCAAACGCAAAATGTTGGTGTGTCAAATTAATGATGGTACTGGTCGCTTAACTCTACGCTTTTTTAACTTTTCAGCTGCACAAAAAAATGCGATGCAACCAGGAAAGTTCATGCGTTGCTTTGGGGAGGTACGTCGAGGTCGAGTCGGCCCAGAAATGGCACATCCGGAATACAGTATCGTAGATACCATGGAAGAAAGTAGTTCTGAGTCAGAATCACTGACTCCGGTATATCCAACAACTGAAGGACTTAAGCAACTCAGTATCCGCGCCATCGCAGAGCAAGCTGTTGAGTTACTCAGAAAATACGATATTGAAGATCATTTGCCAAAACAATACAGACCGAATCAATTAAGCCTCAAAGACGCATTACTCTTGCTGCATAGCCCACCTCAAAATGTAAACTTAACGCAGTTAGAAACAGGTCAACACCCTGCACAACAACGGCTCGCGTTCGAGGAGTTACTGGCACAAAACTTGAGCTTGTTAAAACTGAGGCAAAAGAGCCAGGCTGTTAATGCGGTGTCATTGCCTCCGACTAACTCATTAGAGCCAGAGTTTCTTGCACAATTACCCTTTAAACCCACTAATGCACAAAGCCGTGTTGTCAGTGAGATAAAACAAGATCTGCAAAAGTCAGAACCAATGCTCCGTTTGGTGCAAGGGGATGTTGGCTCAGGTAAAACGCTCGTCGCCGCTTTAAGTGCTTTGACAGCGATAGCCAAAGGTTATCAGGTCGCGCTTATGGCACCCACGGAAATTCTCTCAGAGCAACATGCCCTCAACTTTAAAAGTTGGTTTACTCAATTGGGTGTAGAAACATGTTGGCTGGGTGGAAAGACCAAAGGCAAAGAGCGTACTCAAACACTTGAGAAGATAGCTAATGGCCAAGCGCAAATGATCGTTGGCACACATGCTTTGTTTCAAGAACAAGTGGTTTTCTCGAACCTTGCTCTTATCATCATCGATGAACAACACCGTTTTGGTGTGCATCAGCGCTTATCTTTGCGAGAAAAAGGTAAATTTGGTGATTGTTATCCACACCAGCTGGTTATGACGGCAACGCCAATTCCTCGTACACTCGCGATGACGGCATATGCTGATTTGGAAACCTCTATTATTGATGAGCTCCCGCCAGGTAGAACTCCAATTACCACGGTAGCAGTACCCGATACTAGGCGAGAGCAAGTGATTAAGCGTGTTGAGAACGCATGTCTTGAGCAGCAACGACAGGTTTATTGGGTATGTACGCTAATTGATGAATCGGAAGCTCTACAGTGCCAAGCCGCCGAAGATACTGCCCAGCAGTTAGCAAAGCAACTTCCAGATCTCAAAGTAGCCCTTGTACATGGCAGAATGAAAGCCCAAGAAAAGCAACAAATAATGGCTGACTTCAAGGCTGGTTTATACCATGTTTTAGTCGCAACGACTGTTATTGAAGTGGGAGTTGATGTACCCAATGCGAGTTTAATCATTATCGAGAACCCTGAACGATTGGGCCTTGCTCAATTGCATCAGTTACGTGGTCGCGTCGGACGAGGTGATATCGCATCACATTGTCTTTTGCTCTACCATGCGCCCCTCTCAAACACTGCCCAAAAGCGTCTGGGCGTTTTGCGCGACAGCAATGACGGGTTTGTAATTGCTGAAAAAGATCTCGAAATCAGGGGACCTGGAGAAGTGCTCGGCACCAAGCAAACTGGTCTTGTCGACCTCAAAATAGCGGATCTGACAAGGGACAAGCATATGTTGCCAAGCGTAAGAGGACTTGCATTTGATTTACTCAAACACCACAGTGCAAGTGTTGATCCGCTTATTTTAAGGTGGATGGGTAACCGTAGTGAATTTGCTATGGCATAGCACTGTATTGTCTAGCTGAATATGCTATTACGCTCTATTACTTCTATTTGGTAGCCGTCTGGATCAGTTATAAAAAAGAACTTAGCGATAAACTGCTCCTGATTGTAAAACTCTTTAATGTCTTTTGGTGCCAACCCTAATTGCTTTGCTTTACGCCAAATTTTATCTAATTCATCCACACAAAATGCTAAGTGACCGTACCCATTGCCAAGATCATATGATTCGTTCTGTGTATAATTGTGTGTCAACTCGAGCTCAAACTCACTGTGACTATTGCCTAAATACGTTAACGAAAACTGCTCAAATTCGATTTGACGTTTCACCTTCAAATCGAATAAATCATGATAGAATTGCAAAGAACGCGCTAAGTCCTTTACACGGATCATTGAGTGCAGCATTTTTGCCATAAGGAACCCCTCAGTTATGTGTGAACTTTACGCCTCACAAAACCCCGATTTATACCGCGTAAGTAAAAAATCAATTCGGATACAAGGGGTTGTTACTAGTTTGGCGCTTGAAAATAAAATCTGGCAAGTGCTGGAGCAAATAGCAGAGCAAGAAAATTTATCGGTTCCCCAGTTTATTTCTACACTCTATCAAGAGTCAGTCGAACGTCATGGGGCCGTGGATAACTTAGCTTCTCTTCTGCGCATATCCTGCCTAACCTATTTGCTCAATTCTACAAAACCCTAGCGCTAATGTGGTAGTAACCAACTACTACATACGGCGGTTAGCAATTTATAGTAACAAAGCTTTATCAATCTCTTTAAAACTTATAGACTAGTCTATTAATTCTTTGAAAGTTATAGCACTTGTCCATGAAATCTCATTTTGGTAGACGCGCCTTCACCCATATGGAGCTATATAGTTTATTTAACGGCTACATATATGGCGATGAGAAGCTAAAGCGAGAACAGCCCAAACATTGGCACTTTTGGCTACCGCTCCTTGCATACTATACAGGTGCATACAGTGACGAACTTGGTAATTTAACACTCACTGATATCAAAAAAATCGAATTAACCCATACCTTCAATTTCGCCACCAATGGCAAAATTCAGCCCCGCTTTGTTCCAATTCACACGGCTCTTTGGCATGCAGGATTGGAAGACTATATTCAATATGTCAAAAATCAGGGCCATGAGCGGTTATTATTTGATCTTCCTTCTAAGTCGGGAAGATATAGCGAAAAAGTCAGAATTTGGTTTTCAGGCGAAGGAAAACGTTTAGGCTATCTGCAGCGTTGCGGTTTACCTAATGTAGATCAGCAAGGGTTAAAAACAGCAATTAGCAGTTTGCGATTGAATTTTGAACAGCAAGTTTATATTTCTGCCATCCAGTCTGGACAGCGATCTGCAATGAGTTATTTACTTGGATTGAAAGAAGATGGTCAAGTGGTCAGTAAACCAGCCTATGACACACTACAAAAAGTTATTATGCCTTTGAGAGTCATCAACACAAAAGTAAGTTGGCAGAGGTTTTTGGAGCGCCACTAAATGGTGCTGCCATTATGGGCAACTGACAAACATTGTAGTTGCCCCAAACACATACTTATAAAGACTTTACGTATGCAGTAAACTCTTTACCTAGATTTTCATCTTTCATTGCATACTGTACGATGGCTTTCAGATAACCCATCTTATCTCCGCAATCATGCGCAATACCGCTCATATGGAAAGCTTCAACGGTTTCTTTCTCCATTAACATATCAATGGCATCTGTAAGCTGTATCTCACCGCCAGCGCCGATTGGAGTTTTCTTTAAAAGAGACCAAATTTTACCTGATAGAACATAGCGCCCTACAACAGCAAGGTTAGAAGGTGCTTCATCTTGTTTTGGCTTCTCAACCATAGATTTGATAGGTGTGCTGTGACCAGGAGAGAGTTCAACACCATTGATATCTGCGATCCCGTACTTACTCACCTCTTCAACTGGCACAGGTTCTAGCATAATTTGGCTACTGCCATTTTCTTGGAACCTTTTTACCATTGCAGCTAAATTTTCTGTAGCTTGATCAGCGCTATATTCATCTAGTACTACATCTGGTAATACAACAACAAAATCGTCATCACCAACAATTGGCTTCGCGCATAATACGGCATGGCCAAGACCTTTTGCTTCACCTTGACGAACATGCATAATGGTCACATCTTCTGGACAAATACTTCTGATTTCATCCAATAGAGTTCTTTTTACACGTTTCTCTAACGTCGCTTCAAGCTCAAAGCTTGTATCAAAATGGTTTTCAATTGCATTCTTTGAAGAGTGAGTCACAAGCACAATTTCTTTCAAACCCGCAGATACACACTCTTTAACGATGTACTGGATAAGTGGTTTGTCTACAATTGGTAGCATTTCTTTTGGTATTGCCTTCGTCGCAGGCAACATGCGAGTTCCTAAGCCCGCAACAGGGATCACTGCTTTCATATATGTTCGCTGTAAAATTTTGATAGTTTTGGAAATCTAATGCGTGATTTTATCTTACAAATGAATGTATTGAAATAAATAACCACTGTCGACGCGTTAGAGTGAGAACATCTAATGATAAAGGGGTCATTGTAGACCCCTTTTTATATTAATTTAAATTCATCTCTTGAATAATTTCGTGCGCAATTGGCGGTGTAGTACTGACCGGCTTTTCATGTTTGTTTGCCTTTAGCTGGCCTTTTCTGTGTTTAAGTGAAGCATCTAATTTTTTTGCGGCGCTTGCAATTGCGGGATACATGACATCATCGTCACCTTTTACCGAAATTCTTGATCCCGCATAATTTGTACTAATTTCCGTATAAAACTTTTTATGCTCTTTGCTAATGATGATATCTAGAGATAACAACGAAGGAAAGTGATTTGCAATCTTTGCAAACTTTTCATGTACGTGTTGTTTAACTGCATCCGTCATGTCAACGTGATGACCAGAAAGATTAATCTTCATAGGATCTTCCTTTTTTTATTTACCCTATAGATAAGTATTGGAGCAACTAATCCAATTCTCAAGGGGGAAATTAAGAAAATTGTCATTACGCTGTTATAAAGTTGATTTATGTCAGATTTAAAACGTATTTAAACTCACATTCACTTGCTATTCAGGGCTCACAACTAGGACACGTATATTTTAGTTAGCGGCTGGTTAGTAAATTCTATATTCAAAGGTCCAAAATGCAAAAAAGCTCCACTTAGGGAGCTTTTTTCAAAAGTGCTAGATTTTACAATCCTGCGCGCTTTTTAATTTCAGCGATTAATGGTGAACCGCCATGGCCATTGCTTTCAGCCCAAGCGATATCCGCGCCGTCAGCCAGTGCACTCTTTGGCAGGCCTTTAACAATTAGCTTGCCCGTTTCAACTGCATTGCTTGCAATTGCGTGGCGTAGCATGTTGTTTCCATTACATTCGATTGCATTAAAAACATTACGAATTTTAACACGTGAGCTCTTAAGCGCTTTACGAACACGCCCTTTATCATCTACAGCGATGTACTCACATAAAGTTACTGCAAGCTGGTCGTTTGCTTTAGTTTCAAAACTTAAAGAAAACGCGCCCAATCCCATACTAACACTTAACAAAACAGGTACAAATTTCATTGCCAATTCACCTAGCACTTTTTTATTACATAAGGACAAACACTATTGTAGCAACCCATACAATTGTTAGCAACAAAGTCATAATCCTTTATGCAAAGTTACGAACTTATAATTATACTGATTGCGCTCATCAGGCATGTGAGATTCACTCTCAACTTCGACCCAGCTCCCCACTTCAGTATGATCTGGAAACCTAGTATCGCCACCCACTTCTACATCAATATAAGTAAGATAAAGCCTATTACATAAGGGTAGAAACTGTTCGTAAATATTTCCACCACCTATTACCATTACTTCGTCTATTTTATCCACCATAGCCAAAGCTGCTTCTGTAGATGATGCGACTTCTATACCTTCGGCTGTATATTCAGCATTTCTTGTTATGACGATATTTCTTCTTCCAGGTAAAGGGCGACCGATAGATTCGAACGTTTTACGACCCATAATGACGGGCTTGCCCATAGTGACCCTTTTGAAGTGCTGAAGATCGGCTGGTAAGTGCCATGGCATTTTATTGTCTTCGCCAATCACTCTATCCTTTGCCATAGCCGCAATCATTGATATAACCACAATTTACTCCAATCATAATATTGTATTAAAAAAGGGCCCATAGGCCCCTTATTAGCGTTCGTAGATAACCTCTACGTCATAATCATCTTCATCCCAATCATCCCAGTCATCTTGGCTATCTTGGGTTGCTTGGCGGTGATACGTATCCCATTTGAATTCAACTTCTTCTTGCTGGTCTTCTTCAAACTTATCTCTTGGTAGAGTATCCAACAAGCCTTGAATATCGTAGCAAAGCTGCTGAGTATTAAACTTATTCGCAGCTGAAATTCGGTAAACCTGCGCTGCGTCAAGTTCTTGAGCGATGCGTTCACACACTTCCTCTAGCTCGTCTTCAGCTAGTAGGTCAATCTTGTTAAGGACTAACCAACGAGGCTTTTCCGCAAGCTTTGGACTGTACTGATGAAGTTCATTGATAATTGCAAATGCGTTATCTACAGGGTCCGTTCCATCAATTGGCATCACATCAACAACATGTAACAGCACTCGGCATCGTTCTAAATGCTTTAAAAAGCGAATACCTAGTCCAGCACCATCAGATGCGCCTTCAATAAGCCCTGGAATATCAGCAATAACAAATGATTTGTTTGCTTCAGGTCTAACAACACCAAGGTTAGGAACTAAGGTAGTAAATGGGTAGTCTGCTACTTTTGGTTTAGCGGCTGATACACTGCGAATAAATGTTGATTTCCCTGCGTTAGGCAAACCAAGCAAACCAACGTCTGCCAATAACATCAATTCAAGCTTTAGATTTCTCACCTCACCAGGTGTACCTAAAGTTTTTTGTCTCGGCGCTCGGTTTGTACTCGATTTAAAGCGCGTATTGCCTAGTCCGTGATAACCGCCTTTTGCGACTAATAACTTTTGCCCATGGCGTGTTAAATCCCCCAGACTTTCTTGTGTATCAACATCAGTTACACGGGTACCTACAGGGACTTTAAGCACTAAATCAGTACCTTTTTTACCTGTACAATTTCGGCCTTGGCCATTAGTACCGCGCTCAGCACGATGGAAACGTTCAAATTGATAATCAATCAGAGTATTTAAGTTTTCATCAGCTTCTAGAAATACGCTACCGCCGTCGCCACCGTCTCCACCATCTGGACCACCATCTGGGACAAACTTCTCTCGACGGAATGAAACTACACCGCTTCCTCCATCTCCGGCTTCAGCACGGATCTCTACTTCATCGACAAACTTCATGGTTACTCTCTTACTGGATTGGAACAGCAACAGCTATTATAGCAAGGTACGCTTAGCTGCTGATCAATAATATGTTGCTATAAAAACAAAAAACCCCGCCTAAGCGGGGTTTTTAGATTCTTTACCGATTACTCAGCAACGATGCTAACGTATTTACGGTTTAAAGGACCTTTTGTTTCAAAAACAACTTTACCATCTGCTTTTGCAAAGATAGTGTGGTCTTTACCGATACCTGCGTTAGAACCTGCGTGGAACTTAGTACCACGTTGACGAACAAGGATGTTACCCGCTAATACTGATTCACCACCGAAACGCTTAACACCTAGGCGTTTACTTTCTGAATCACGACCGTTACGAGTACTACCAGCTGCCTTCTTATGTGCCATCTTTCTGTACCTCTAAAAATTAAGCGCTAATGCCAGTGATTTTAACTTCAGTGAACCACTGACGGTGGCCCATCTGCTTACGAGAATGCTTACGACGTCTGAACTTAACAATCTTAATTTTCTCGCCACGACCGTGAGAAACAACCTCAGCTGTCACTTTACCGCCATTTACGAATGGTGCACCGATCTCGATCTTTTCACCATCAGCAACTAGAAGTACTGAATCAAATTCAATTGATGCACCAGTCTCAACGTCTAATTTCTCTAGACGAATTGTTTGACCTTCAGTCACACGGTGCTGTTTACCACCACTTTGGAAAACCGCGTACATAACTTAACTCCGTTGTGCGCCCTCAAATCGACGCAACTTAATATTCTTCAATAGGGCGCGAAGTTTACGCTAATGTCGCAACACACGCAATACCCTAAAGACAAAATAATGAATAAAAATTGGCTTGTTTGAGAGCATTAATTCATTTTCGCCTATTCTAGCTAAAAAGTTCGTTTTACCAAACTGTTTTTTGTTCATAAAACTAACTTAATGTGTCTATTGACAAAATTGTTTTTTACCTTCCTTCATCACAACCTAGTTTACTAATTAGTCGAAAAGTGACTTTTTTTAGCCACGTTACGCATAAAATTCGAGTAAGGCTAAATTTTAATGTACAATCTGCGGCGTTTATCTCTAATTGAGGCTTTAGCACGGTATACTATGGATATTAAGGCTATCCAATCATTGATTGAGCAGGATATGCTCTCTGTGAATCAACTTATTTTTGAGCAAATGCAATCTGATGTTGCATTAGTAAACCAATTGGGTCTTTACATTGTTAACAGTGGTGGAAAAAGAGTTCGGCCAATGTTGACATTACTTGCTGCTAAAGCGTTAGAAGCTGAGCAACAAAACAAGCACATCACTTTGGCTACTATCATTGAGTTTATCCACACAGCAACATTGCTGCACGATGATGTAGTTGATGAGTCTAATTTGAGACGTGGTGAACCTACAGCAAATGCAGAGTTTGGCAACGCCGCCAGTGTGTTAGTCGGTGATTTTATTTACACACGTTCTTTCCAACTAATGGTTGGCCTCAATAATATGGAAGTTATGCAGATATTAGCCGATGCCACTAATATCATCGCAGAAGGCGAAGTATTGCAATTGATGAACTGTAATGACCCCGATACAACAGAAGAAAGTTACATGCAGGTGATTTACAGTAAGACAGCAAAACTGTTTGAAGCGGCCACTTTATTACCTGCGGTTGTTTCCAACCAGTCTGAAACTGTCAAAGAAGCCTTAAAATTATACGGAATGCACTTAGGCACAGCATTTCAGCTTGTTGATGATGTATTGGATTACAGTGCCAATGCCGAATTGCTGGGCAAAAACATAGGTGATGACTTAGCTGAAGGTAAACCAACACTGCCGCTAATTTATGCTATGAAATCAGGCTCTGAGCAACAGGTAGCTCAAATCCGCTCAGCAATCGAGTCTGGAAATGGCATTGATCATCTCACCGAGATTTTAGCGACGCTAGAAGAAACACAAGCCTTAAAACAAACTATGGAAAAGGCGCAAAGAGAGTCAGAGAAAGCGATTGCTCAGCTAGAATGCCTAACTGATTCGCAATACAAAGATGCACTGATTGCTCTCGCTAAGCTCTCTGTCGATAGAGAGTATTAAGAACACCTAAAAAAAGCTGCCGAGGCAGCTTTTTTATTATTTTTCTGGCGGTCTGTAGCCTTCAATTTCAACTTCTTTATTTTCAAACAAGAAACCAACCATCTGCTCTTCTAGCAACTGCCTATGATCTGGGTCCATCATGTTTAAATGCTTTTCGTTAATCAGCATAGTTTGCTTGTGCTGCCACTGCTGCCATGCCTCTTTTGAAATATTGTTGAATATGCGCTCGCCTACTTCACCAGGATAAAGCTGAAAGTCCAATCCTGGCGCTTCTTTATTTAGTTTCTGACAAAAAACCGTACGTGCCATTTTATCACCTATATTCTGTCTATTTAATGGAACAAGTTTACCCTATCGCTCTTAATACTTTAACTAACTTTTTAGTTGGTGCTGCTAATCCGACTTCTGGTGGCTGATTAATGTCGTACCAAAGCAACTGATTATCATGAACGCAATCTGGTATCTCCTTTAAATCAAGACACACTGGGTGAATTGTGAGTTCAAAATGCGTAAATATGTGAACAAATGACTCAAGAGTTCTAGTTTTGGTTGGCAGCCCTTGCTGTACTATAAATGCCTCTAACTCAGCTAAGTCTGCAAACTCAAAAAAGCCAAACAAGCCACCCCATATACCGCTACTTGGGCGTTTTTCCATTAAGACCTTATCATCAGCTTTGATCATTAGATGATATGCACTTTTTTTAGGTTTTTCTTTTTTCGGCTTTGAGTTTGGAAAAGCCTTAACCACATTATTTTTGTGCGCCAGACACTTCTCCACTAATGGACAAGGCTCACATTGAAACTTAGATCGAGAACAGAGACTAGCCCCCAAGTCCATCATCGCCTGATTAAACTCACGAACGTTACCCGACGGCGTTACGGTATTTGTTAGATCCCAAAGGTGGTTTTCTACTTTTTTGACCCCATACCACCCTTCAACCATAAAAAACCGCGCTAGAACTCGCTTTACGTTGCCATCTAAAATAGGATGATGCTGGCCAAGAGCAAGAGATAAGATGGCGCCTGCGGTGGAGCGCCCAACCCCTGGAAGATCCACAACCTCTTCAAATGTCTCTGGAAAGTTGCCGGCATATTTGTCACGAATCAATTTTGCAGCTTTGTGTAAGTTTCTTGCTCTGGCGTAATACCCTAACCCAGTCCAGTGGTGTAGTACTTCATCTTCTTCTGCATTTGCTAAATCAATCACAGTCGGAAAACGAGACATAAAACGCTCAAAGTAAGGTATCACAGTCACAACCTGTGTTTGCTGAAGCATAACCTCAGAAACCCAAACTTTGTAAGGTGTCTTATCTATTTGCCATGGCAAGGTTTTTCTGCCATGGAGGTGGTACCAATCTACAACTTGTGTTGCAAACCAGTTTGCATCTTGACGGTCAATAGGCATCTTTATTCTCAATATTCTTGCTTCAAGCCGCCAGTGTAAGAAGCTTTTTAAAAACGTCAAGCTCTTGTACTTATCGACGCGAACAGGGATAATGTGCGCCCAATTTTTACACCGCAGATGATGACAATGAACGAATCGAGTAAACAAGCCCTAGAGCAGGCTGAGCAAGAAGGTAAATATATCCGTAAAGTGCGCAGCTTTGTAAAACGTGAAGGTCGCCTGACTAAAGGCCAAGCGGCAGCGCTTGAAAAGTGTTGGCCAACACTTGGACTTGAGCATAGCCAAGGCTTACTCAATTTCAATGAAGTTTTCGGCAACGACAACGATGTTGTTGTAGAAATTGGCTTTGGTATGGGTAAGTCTCTAGTAGAAATGGCCAAGAATAATCCTCAACAGAATTTCATTGGTATTGAAGTGCATCGCCCCGGTGTTGGCGCTTGTTTAATGGAAGCTGACGAGCAAGGTATTTCTAATCTTCGTGTATTTGAGCATGATGCTGTTGAAGTGCTAGCTGATTGTATCGCCGATAGCAGTCTTAGTAAGCTACAACTGTTTTTCCCTGACCCATGGCATAAAAAGCGTCACCATAAACGTCGTATCGTGCAACCAGACTTTGTACAAAAAATTCGAGCTAAGTTGAAAGTTGGCGGCGTATTTCATATGGCTACTGACTGGGAAAATTACGCGGAGCACATGCTAGAAGTGATGCAACAAGCAGAAGGGTACAGTAACCAATCTGAGAATAATGACTACGTACCTAGACCAGATTTCAGACCATTGACCAAGTTTGAGCAACGCGGCCATCGACTCGGGCATGGCGTTTGGGATCTTATGTTTGAGCGTACTGCTTAAATGCTCAAGTGGGGCCTGATTTGGCCCCAAATCACTTTTTTTCAGTTTCAAAATTAGTTATTTGACCAGTCCACCGATTTAGAGATACAGCATGCAAAAACTATCTAATCCTAGCCTTCTATTACTCCGTAACGAGGATGAGCTTACAGGTAACAACATACTGGTGATTAATCACAGTAATGATGGTTTTCTATCTCAACTGGCCGCCCTCAATCCAAATGCGCAGATAAATGCATTTAGCTACAACTTTGCTGATCACAAAGCAGTGTCTAAGGTAAACTCAGTTACTAGCTACGTTGACCACAGCTTACCTGAGCTTGAGCAACTCGATCTAGTCATCTATTACTACCCAAAATCAAAACCTGAAGCACAAATGATGTTCGCCAACATAAGAGCGGTTTGCTCATCGAGTACTCGCTTGCTCGTAGTAGGCGAAAACAAAGGTGGCGTAAAGTCTGCTGAAAAGCAACTAAAAGACCATGCTCAGGATTGTTTTAAACTCGATAGTGCAAAACACTGCATCTTGTATGAATTTAACCAGCTAACGCCTGAAAAGTGCTTTGATATCACGGATTATCATCAACAATTTAGCGTCAAAACGGCAGATCAAACATTTAATGCGATTAGTGTACCTGGTGTATTCAACCACGGAAAACTCGATATTGGTACAGAATTACTGCTCAATAACATTGACTTGCCAATCAAAGGGCAAGCATTAGATTTTGGCTGTGGTGCGGGAATTATCGCGACTTTCATGTTGAATAAGCGTCCCGAGCTATCAATGCATTGTTTAGATGTCAGTGCTCTTGCAGTCTACGCTTCAGAGCAGACATTAAAATTAAACGGACACAGTGGACGATTTATTTTGAGTGATGGATTGTCTGAAGTGACTGAAAAATATGACGCAATCATTAGTAACCCCCCATTTCATACGGGTTTAAGCACGGATTACAGCATCGCTGAAGCTTTTATTAAAAATGCCAAGCACATCATGAACAAGCGCGCTAGTTTGCAAATTGTTGCCAACAGCTTCTTGAAATACCAGCCTATCATAGAGCAACACTTTGGCGCATATCGCACTATCATCAAAAATACTAAGTTCGCGGTGTATCGAGCAGATAACGCTTAAAGCAGCCATTAGTGCGGCTGCAAAGCCGCTCCTAAATATACAACTAATTTACTAGTTCTGCGTAATTGTCCGCTTTTTTGTTAACTTACTTAACTAAGCTGCTAAACTAAGGATAGCTGTTAAGAGGTCCAACTATGAGCTCACAATGGGAAAACACGCAACAAAAACAAGTATAAGAAAAGTTCTAATCAGTGCAGTCATGCTGGTCACAGCGCTGTCGCTCTCTCTTTCCATCTCTATTTCTACATATTTAGATGTGAAAGAGCAAAAAAAGCTCATCGTAAATAAGCTGGAAATGATTGCTGAAATCATTGCATTTAATGCCCAGATAACATTGATATTTGACGATAGAAAAACCGAAGAAAAGCGCTTAAAGTCATTCAATAAAGTCGATTTAGTAAAAAACATTCATATTTACGCGATTGATGATGTAACCAATAAGCCCGTATTTTTCACAAGCTACAATGCCAGTAAAACCCCACCAGTCCCTCTGAAAGTTAATGATATTGAATCTCTCAAAGAGCCAAAAATATCAGCTGACTACGTTGAGCTGATTATTCCTGTAGAATATGAAGGTAAAATAGAAGGCTATGTTTACGTAAGAGGTGGGCTAGAGCGACTATCTCAGTACATCAACCAAAAAATACTGGTCGACATTGCGTTAACACTCTTTGTGCTATTGCTTGTGTTGCTGGTCGCCAGAGCAATCCAGAAGCGAATCGCAAACCCTATTGACTCTCTATCTTTATTGCTACAAGACGTATCTAAAAACCATAACTACTCAGCTAGGGCAACAAAGAGCGATATTGAAGAGCTTAACATGCTTGCGAACAACCTCAATATCATGTTGGCTCGTACACAAAACCAACTAGCTAGGCACCAAGCTGATAAACTCGAAATTAAACAACTAAATCAAAACCTAGAGGAAAAGGTTAACCAGCGAACCATTGCATTAAGAGAAGCAAACCAAGAGCTACTCAATACACTCGAGCGTATGCATCAATATCAGAATCAAATTGTCGAGAATGAGAAAATGGCATCGCTGGGCCAGATGGTTGCTGGTGTCGCCCACGAAGTTAACACTCCAATTGGGTTGGGTGTTACAGGTTCGACACTACTTCGAGATAAACTTGCAGATATCAGCGCTGCTTTTGATCAAAAGACGCTCACATCAAAGCAGTTAGAGCGCTTCATTCATGACGGTATTGAGAACCTAGACCTTATCTATCGCAATTTAAACCGCGCAGCTGAATTAATATCAAGCTTCAAAAAAGTGGCGGTAAGTCAAGATGTTGAAGTTAGCTCAGAAGTCAATATCAGTAAGCTTTTCAATGCCATTGTCCGTAGTATGCGCGCTGAGATGGACTTGAAAAATGTGACGTGGCAATTAACTTGCTCTGAGCAACTGACTATTCGCACCAAAGCCGGTTTACTACAACAAGTATTTGAACAACTATTATCTAATTCCTTGATCCATGGCTTTTTAGACTTAAAAGACAATCAAATCTCGGTCAATGTCGAGCTGAGAAATCAATCTCTTGAAGTTATATATATAGATAATGGCGTCGGTGTATCTACAGCAATCAAAAAGCGTATCTTTGACCCATTTGTAACCACCAAACGTGGAGAAGGTGGTAGCGGTTTAGGCATGCACTTAGTTTACAACTTAATTACGCAAGCACTTGGTGGATCAATAACCCTTTCAGAAGAGAATAAAACAGGAACAAAATTTATTATAGTTCTGCCTCTAAAAGGGGTAATTTAATGAAAATAATGTACCTAATAGCTGCATTTATTTTTATTTTTTGTAGTTTAAAAGTTGACGCAAAATCTACACATGAAATACGGTCGGCTTTTTTATATCAAATGGCAAAGTTGATCGATTTTCCGGAACAAAAAAATAAAAAAGCCACACGCTTTTGCTTTTATGATTTAAATCATGGTCCGGGGGCAATTTTAAATAAAAATAACAAGTTAAAAATACGTGGTAAGCCAATCGAAATAATAAAAATTGATATTTCCGACCCGTTCAGGGAACTTTCTAAGCGCTGTGATATCACATACATTGATGAAACAAAGGAAGATGATATACTATCCGCTTGGACCGATACAATTGCGTTGAACATGGTAACTGTAGGCGAAAGTATCGAATTTTTGGAAGGGGGTGGGATTGCGTCCTTGGTCCAAGAAGGGAGTAAAATTCGGTTATATATTAACAGACAAGAAGTTGCACAACATAATTTCAAAGTGCTCTCTAGGCTCCTCGCTGTTTCTAAGTTCTATCCTGACTGATTTTACTTGTTAACAATTGAATATACTCCTATAATCGTTAACATTCGGTTTTATTATATAACACCGAAGTTTTTGTAAATAAAACATTCCGAAAAGGTTAATTAATAATGCAAACGCCAGTCATTCTAATTGTTGAGGATGAAGACGTAACTCGACTGAACCTCGTTAGTTTATTTGAAGCCGAAGGTCACAAGGTAATTGAAGCCATTGATGGCGATGATATGCATGAAAAATTGACAGCAAATGACGATGTCAACTGTGTAATCATGGATATAAACCTACCTGGTAGAAACGGCTTAATCTTGGCTCGTGAGTTACGCCAGAAAAAAAATGTCGGCCTAATTTTCTTAACGGGTCGTGACAACGATGTCGATAGAATTTTGGGTTTAGAGATCGGTGCAGATGACTATGTCACTAAGCCATTCAACCCACGTGAGCTAACTATTCGTGTACGTAACCTAATTTCACGTACAGGCTCAACACCTGAAGAGTCAACTATCGACAGTAACGGTGTGATTACGTTTAACGGTTGGGAACTAGATGAAAATAGCCGCTGCTTGACTTCACCTACTGGTGAATCTAAGCGCTTACCAAAGGGTGAGTACAGAGCATTGCGTCTGATGCTTGACTCTCCAGGTCGCATCTTTAGCCGTGAACAACTAATTAAACACATGACTGGCCGTGAGCTTCGTGCAAACGACCGTACTGTTGACGTAACGATCCGTCGTATTCGTAAACACTTCGAAACTGACAGCAATACACCAGAGCTAATTAGCACTATTCACGGTGAAGGCTATCGTTTCATTGGCAAAATCGATAACACTCAACCGTAATCTATCGCTACGAGTTTTCAGCGAGTTTTGCAATTAATGAGTGAAGGGCAACCTGCCCTTCTCTTATTAATTCTTCAAGTTCTCCAATCCACGCTTCTCGCATTTCTTTATTAGAGTCTGTTGACTGCGTCTCCATTACTTTAGCATGTTGCTGAACTAGTTTTAGTCCAACAGAGCCTGCGGCCCCTTTCAGTTTATGCGCAACTGAGCCGTACTCTTCTTCATCACCGGCCTTGTTCGCCGCCTTTAACTCATCACAATAGGTTGGGTTTAATTTACCAAATAGCTCGCAACTGCGTTTGAAAGTGTCCACTCCCATAGACGACACAAAATCAGTGATTGTCTCTATGTCTAATAGGTTTCTTTCTACTTCTAGTACTTCAATTGCATCTTTATTACACGTATTGCTGTCCTCTTTCGCGCTATCGATACCAAACAGCTCCGCCAACATCTTATCTAATTTGGTTGTGTTGATTGGTTTAGCAAGAGCCCCTTGAATACTTATTCCTTGTAATTCCTGCTCAGCACTACGTACGTTTGCGGTCAGCGCTACGATGGGTAATGAATCAAAATGGCTGTCTTCACGAATTTGTCTTGCTACTTCATCACCGTTGAGATCTGGCAACTGCATATCTAATAGGATCAAATCTAACTCATCTTCCGTTTGTACCAAGGAAAGTGCATCTTCGCCTGTTTCAGCCCAGATAACCTCATGACCACGCTGCTCTAGAAGGTTAGTTGCGATTTCCGCATTAAGAGGAACATCTTCAACCAATAATATATAAAGTCCACGTCCAGCATAACTTTGCTGTTTTGGAGCACTACAAAGCTCTAAAGGTATCTCAACATCAAAGCGGCTGCCTTTTCCTGTTTCACTGCTTACTTCAATATTTCCTTTCATCGCGAGTACAAGCGCTTTAGTTACCGCTAAGCCTATTCCAGAACCAATCGCATTATTGCCCTCTGCATCTGGTGCTTTGTAATACATGTCAAAGATTTTATCTTGTTGATCATCAGAAATACCAACACCAGTGTCGATTATACTCATGGTCAGCCAAGGTCCACTTTCTCTATTCTCTCTTCGACATTCCAATGTCACACTACCGCGGTGAGTAAACTTAACAGCGTTGTTGATTAAGTTCCAAAGTACTTGACGCAAACGAGTCGGGTCCAATAATGCATAGATATCGAGCACACCCGTGCGCTTTATTTTAAACTCTAAGCCCTTTTGCCCAGCGATTAAATCTGAAAAGTTAACGACATCATTGATAAAGTCGGACACATTGATGCTGTCTGTTGCAATATCCAATTGTTCTCTATCAATTTTATCCAAATCAATAATATCATTGAAAATATTACCCAAGGTCTCAGCGCTAGAGAATACGGTGTTACACCAACTTTTTTGTTGTTGTGTCAACTCAGTATCTAGAAGCATACGCGTCAAGCCAACAATACCATTAAGTGGCGTACGCAGTTCATGGCTCAAGGTGGCAATAAATTTCCCCTTGTCTTTATATGCTGTTTCCAGTGCCTGTTCTGCTTCTTTACGGCTGGTAATATCACGTCCAAATGCTAATAACCCAATGTATTCCCCTTCATTATTAATAAAAGGTAGCTTTCGCATTTCAAACCAACGGTTTTCATCTTTCACAGGGTATTCAACATCCAATGAGAGGGTTTGCTGCGTCGAGCTTACTTGCTCATCTGTTTCCAGTACTTTTGGAACTATTTGTTCAGCGAAAATCTCATCTGCCGTTTTGCCGATAAGTCCTTCACTTTCAATGCCAATGACTTGTTCGAATTTTTTATTGCAGCCAGCAAAAACACCATGCTCGTCACGGTAATAAAATAAATCAGGAGAGGAGTCTACTATCGAGCGTAGCAGCATACTTTGCTGCGCAAGCTCTTGCTCTGCTTTACGACGTTCTGTAATTTCGTTGCGAAGCTCAGCAATTGCGCGATGCTTGGCATGTAACGCCATTTTTCTTTCGTCGATCTCATTGTTAAGGCGGTTAATATTATCTTTTAGGGTTTGGTTTAGCAGCTTTTCTTGCTGTGTTGCTGATTCTAAATACTCTTTTGAGCTCTCAAGTTGACGAATTGCAAATACCGCAACAGAAATTAGCAATGGCGAAGTGACTGCGGCAAAAATCACCACAGACAACACATTCACTAAGCTTACAGCGCCAAGTGCAACATAAAAGAACATACAGGATAAAACCAAAGACGCGATAAGCACTAATGCATATGCTATAGCGCCAGCTTTATGTTCACCGTACTTACGAACCAAATTGGAAAGAATTCGAGCCCATGACCCAAATGAAGAATCAAGCATAATAATAGTCACCTTGTTAACGCAGCTATTATACCTCAGCTGAACACATATGCGAGTGACCTAACACTGTAACTTTGTTGAATAATCTAAAATTCCAGTTGTATACCCGCTCAAGAATACCCTTAATATTTATGTGATAATGTATCAAAAACTGCACGATAGCCTATATTTTCTTTATGCAAAATCAGAATATCAACAGCAAAGCGTCTTGTTTTAGTGTAATATGCGAGCGTTTTAGGTCGTGATTAAAGAGAGTTTAAATGCCAACTTCAATGCCAGACATTGCGCACTGTGCAGATGCGCTAAAAACAGGAACTTTAGACTGGGTGGGAATGGGAAACATCGAGCTGCCCCTACAACTAGGTAGTAAGGGATTAAATGATACTCCCGTAACGGCAAAAGCCGATGCTTTTGTCAGCTTAGACAAAGCTGATGCTAAAGGCATCCACATGTCACGATTATTTTTAGCTTTAGATAAGTTGTCTTGTGAACAAACCCTGACACCCGTTACTCTAACAGCTTTACTTGACCAATTTTTGACAACCCATAAAGATTTAAGTCAATCTGCAAAGGTCGTTATTGCTTTTGAATTGCCACTGAGACGTGCTTCTCTATTAAGTGGTAAACAGGGTTGGAAAAACTATCCAGTGACCATCACAGCCGTATTAAAAGACAATCAAGTTAAATTAGAGCTTGCTGTTGATGTGACTTACTCTTCTACTTGTCCATGCTCTGCTGCACTTGCAAGGCAACTAATCCAAAATGCCTTTGAAGAAAAATTTGCTGGTCAACAATTAGATCATGAAACCGTAATTAACTGGTTAGGCACTACTGAGGGTATTGTTGCAACCCCGCATTCTCAGCGCTCAATCGCTAATATTAAAGTTCAATTACCACAAGATGAAGCTGAATTCGATATTCTTGGACTCATTGATTTAGTTGAACAGGAATTAAAAACGCCTGTACAAACAGCAGTTAAAAGAGAAGACGAACAAGAGTTTGCTAGATTAAATGGGCAAAATTTGATGTTTTGTGAAGACGCCGCCCGAAAACTAAAGGCACTCTTTAACACACAAAACTATCTCGATTTTTACGTCAAGATCAACCATTACGAATCTCTACATGCCCATGATGCCGTTGCATATGCAGTAAAAGGTATCCAAGGCGGCTATCAAGCCTAAACCCAATCAGCGAAGGTTTCTTAACCTTCGCATCTTCCCAAATTACTTTTCGGCACACTCCTTGCTTATTAAAAACAAAGTCAAATTGTTGTCGTGGAGTGATTTATGGAACTTACACTTTTAGCTATTTTAGCGCTCGTAGTAGTTGCCTCAATCGTAATTTCAAAATATACAGATGCGGGCGGAAATCCATATCCGTTCAATCGCAAAGATTCCGTTTTCACAACCGTTGAAGCCTCTTTTTTACAGCTTTTAGAACGAGCAGTTGGCGATAAATTTAAAATAGTTAGTCGAGTAAAACTAGTAGATGTCATCGAATGCAAGCCTGGCTTATCCAAAAAAGCCCGACGCTCTGCAATTACCAAAGCTCAGAATAAACAGCTCGACTATGTATTGGTCGACAAAAGTACATTAAATATTGTTGCCGCTGTCGACTTGGTGAACAATGCAAATAAAAATGGTCACAAGGCTCAAAAAGATTGGTTTGTCAGTGGAGCCCTAGAATCTGCTGGTATTCCCCATATCCGAATGAAAATTAAATCTGGCTACAAAAGCCCAGAAGTTCGGGCTGCAATACTATTTAAACTTGGTCAAAAACCAGAGCAAACCAAACCCGTTCGCAATCGCAGCTATAAGCCCGCTGTTCTGTCGCCTTCTCAAGCGAAAGCAGCAAGTACACAGCTTGCAGAGATCTAATCACCACCGATGCTGCCTGTAAAACAGGCAGCAATCTTTACAGATTTGCGTTGCTAAAATAATGCTTTCAAATTAAGAATGTATATAATGAGCAGTAACTAAATCTGTAAGAGACAAATTATGAAAATTGGCATTATCGGTGCGATGGAGCAAGAGGTCACAATTCTTCGTGACACAATGCAATCACCAAAAACACTTCAAAAAGGTGGTTTTACTTTCTATACAGGTCAATTGGGTGGCCATGAAGTCACTTTAGTTCAATCTGGTATAGGCAAAGTGGCTGCAACAGTTGCAACAACTCTTTTGATTGACAACTTTGCTCCAGACTGCGTCATCAACACGGGTTCAGCAGGCGGTTTTGAACCATCATTAAATGTTGGTGATATCGTTATTTCTGATGAAGTTCGTCACCACGACGTAGATGTCACTGCTTTTGGCTATGAGATAGGTCAAGTACCGCAGATGCCAGCTGGTTTTGCTGCTCACCCAGCACTTATTGAAGCTTCCAAAGAAAGTATTCATGCCGTAGATGGCATTCAAACAATGGTCGGCCAAATCTGTACTGGTGATTCATTTATGTGCGACCCTGTTCGAATTGAAAATACCAGACAAGCGTTTCCTAATATGCTCGCTGTTGAAATGGAAGGCGCGGCGATTGCACAGGCGTGTCACGTACTAAACACGCCTTTTGTTGTGATCCGTTCTATGTCTGATATTGCAGGTAAAGAATCCCCACAATCGTTTGAGGAATACTTAGAAGTCGCATCAGTAAACTCTTCTAAGTTAGTTGTTGCTTTGCTCGAAAAACTTCAACAGGTTTCTCTGTAAGTGGTCCTCCAAATATTGCAAGCCCAACAGGGCTTGCTGATATTTTACTTAGCCATCTTTTGCGCTTTTTACTTTAGGCCGTCTAATCTTTATCATCCAAATACGCTATTCACACTTATTTCGTCCAATTTGGCTAAACGAGTAGTCAAAAATGATAGTTCCCCAAGTCACAATAACCTATGTGGTGCATTGGCTTTTATATTGCCTATTTTAACGCTAGTGATCCTACTGTACGCCTTATCATTTATTTCATTTTATCCACAGTGGTTTGGCGGACTTATTTTATTTCTTTGTTTGGATACTCATTACGAGAAGCGCGTTCAAAGGGTGGCAAAATTATTAAAGGTCGGTCAAAAAGGCTCTGCAAGACAACTGTTGGAAACAATCGTTGTTCGTGATACCAAAAGCCTGTCGGAAATTGGGATTATTAAAGCAAGCTTGGACTCTCTAGCACTCAACTCTTTGAGGCAATTTTATTTAATTCTGATTTTTTACATCATTGGCGGACCATACCTAGCCCTTACATATAAACTCATGATGCTATGTGACCATAGTTGGCGCAAGCAATTAAGCCCAAACCACCCCTTTTTAAAACCCGTTCAACGAGCAATTTATGTGTTTGAGTGGCTGCCTCTGAGAGCGTTTGTGCTGATTATGTCCCTTGCTCAAAACTTTGCTAAAACACGGCATTATCTAAAACATTACGCACAGCATTATAGTAATACTCACTCAGGGTGGATCACTGCATTATTTGCTGCCAACCTCAATATACAACTAGCCGGGCCTCGCTTTTATCATGGCCAGCGTTTTGACAATATCCGCATAGGTAGTGATAGGCAACCTCAAGTAGAGGATATTCAACAAATGCTTAAGTTACAGGCGACAATGCGTTGGTTTTGGTTAGGGTTAACCGGCTTAATTTGGATGGGTCTAAACTTAGTGTAAGGCCAAGTAAATAATTTACTTGGCCCAAATGCGACTTAGCTTACAGTCACTTTTGCAAACTTACGTTTGCCTACCTGGTAAATTTCAGTGCTGCCTTTTGCTATTTCTAGCTTAGTATCTGTCACTTTCTCTTCGCCATTTAGCTTTACGGCACCCTGCTTGATCATACGCATCGCTTCAGACGTACTTGCAACTAATCCAGCCTCTTTGAGTAGGTTTGCAATTAATGTAGTCTCACCTTCAATCTCAATCGTTACTTCAGGGATATCGTCAGGTAACGCATTTTTCTGGAAACGCTTAATAAAGTCTTGATGAGCAGCTTGCGCATCGTCTTCACTGTGGAAACGCGCAATCATTTCTTTAGCAAAGTCGATCTTAATATCGCGAGGGTTACGACCACCTTTAACTTCTTCTTTCAAAGCTTCAATGTCAGCTAAAGACTTTGCACTTAGTAACTCGTAGTAGCGCCACATCAAATCATCAGAAATTGACATTACCTTACCAAACATTTCTGTTGGGGCATCTGTAATACCAATATAGTTGCCCAATGACTTAGACATCTTTTGCACACCATCAGTGCCTTCTAGCAATGGCATCATTAAGACAGTTTGTGGCTTTTGACCTTCTTCCTTTTGAAGTTCACGACCCATCAATAGATTAAAGCGCTGATCAGTACCACCCAACTCAACATCAGCCTCTAACGCAACTGAGTCCCAACCTTGCACTAGTGGATACAAGAATTCGTGAATTGCAATTGCTTGTCCGCCAGCGTAACGTTTTTTGAAATCATCACGTTCTAACATACGAGCAACTGTTTGACGCGATGCGAGCTTAATCATCTCTGCACTGCTTAATTTTTCCATCCACTGAGAATTAAACGCTACAGTTGTTTTCTCTGGATCCAAGATTTTAAATACTTGCTCTTTATACGTTTCTGCATTAGCAAGTACGTCTTCACGCGTAAGCGGCTTGCGAGTTACATTCTTACCAGTCGGGTCACCAATCATGCCGGTAAAATCACCAATTAAGAAAATAACCTCGTGTCCTAAATCTTGGAAAGTTTTTAATTTATTAATTAGTACTGTGTGGCCTAAATGCAAATCAGGTGCTGTTGGATCAAATCCTGCCTTAATACGCAACTTTTTCCCTGACTTTAATTTCTCTTTTAATTCATCTTCAACCAATATGTCTTCTGCACCGCGCTTTATCTCAGCAAATGCAGTTTCGATGTCCACCATTATTACTCCAACACAAAATTCAGTTTATCGCTCGATTCTAGCCTATATTTCACGGAGTTTAAATGCACAAAATACTGGTATTAACGCTTTATTACGTATATGCTGCACTATTATCCATAAAAATTCTTGACAGCGAAAAAGGCACGTTATGGTACCTGCAGTAAAGAAGCTACCCAAAAAACACAAATTGCTTATTGCAGGCTTACTAGCTGCAATGATTGGGATAGCCTTGATACCTTCAGAAAAGGCCACTGCCTCTAGAGATCATAAAGATGATGCGCTAGAAGTGGGCAAACGCTATGAGCTTCCAATCAAGGTGGAAGAACAACAAGAACAAATCACCGAATTAAGCGCAGAGCATACGCACTCCGAAGAGGAAGTTGACGTTGTCCATTTTGACTATGTAGATCATAAAGTTAGGTCTGGAGATAGTCTGGCAGTACTATTTAAAAGAGCAGGTTACTCTGCACAAACTCTACACAACCTCGTCAATACCAATGCAGAGACCAGAAAACTCACCAAAATTCATCCAGGTGAAGTACTCAGTTTTGCAAGCGATACACAAGGCAACCTTGCACAGCTGAAATACATTTTATCAAAAACAGATACGCTTTATGTAACGCGTACTGATGATAACAAATACGAGACGCAAATCACGAGCAAAGAAATCGAAACCAGAGAAGAAACGGCTGGTGGAAAGATCCGCTCTTCATTTTGGACTGCGGGAATTTCAGCTGGATTAACGCAAAGACAAATAATGAACTTTGCAAACATTTTTGGCTGGGATGTGGATTTTGCTAATGATATACGAGAAGGTGATACCTTTACCCTTGTTTATGAAACACACTATGTAGATGGTGAAGAGATTGGCAATGGCAAAATTATTGCTGCACAGTTCATAAACCAAGGTGATACGTACACAGCTATCAGACATACCAACGGGGAATTTTATACACCTGAAGGCAGAAGTATGAAGAAAGCTTTCTTACGTGCTCCGGTAAACTTCAAATACATCAGCTCTAATTTTAATCCTCGTAGATTGCACCCTGTAACTAAGCAAGTTCGTCCACACAGAGGGATAGACTACGCAGCTAAGGTTGGTACACCCGTTGTTGCAGCAGGTAATGGTAAAGTCACTAAAGCAGGTTACAACAGACTCAATGGTAATTATGTGTTTATTGAGCATGGCAGCCAGTACACAACAAAGTACTTACACCTACATAAAAAACACGTTAAAACAGGCCAAAGGGTTAAACAAGGCCAGAAGATTGGTACAGTTGGTGCAACAGGACGAGTAACGGGTCCTCACTTGCATTATGAGTTTTTGGTAAACGGAAAACACCGTAACCCAAGAACAGTGAAGCTTCCTAAGTCATTGCCGCTGCCCAAAGAAGAGCTTGCAAAGTTCAAGCCATTGGCTGATAGCATGCTAGCGCGCTTAGAGCGTAAACATGAACTGATGCTGGCCATGAATAACAACTAAAATTTACGGTAAAAAGGCGAGGAATTCCTCGCCTTTTTACTTATTTGCCAACCATTTTTAGTTTTAAAAATTGCTCTAAAGCTTGTGGGTCAGCAGCCAAAGGCTGAAGTTGCATACCCAGTTGCATTAAACTTGTCTGAGCTGGAAACTCCATACTCACTTCAAACGAATTTAACCCTGCAACGAATGCCTTAACCGCTTCTTTATTTACATCACTGGCAGGCACGGCATTAAGCTGAGAAGCTAGCATAGCCTGAAGCTGAGCATGGTCTAAGCCATTTTTTTGTAAAAGCTCATCAACTAATGATTTGAATTCTCCGCCATTATTCAATGAAAATGAAAACGACTTAGGTTGGAGAGCTTGAATTGCGCTGAGCATTTTGCTCTGCATTTGCAACTCTGCTTCCAAGTCCATCTCTCCTTGTTTATGCAATTTGTCAATTTCAAGCTGTAAGTTCATTGCCTCTTGGCTATTTGTCATATCAAAATTAACAGCAAAGTCCAGCAAGTTTTGCGCAGACGCGGCGAGCTTTATTTGACTATCGCCATTGCTCTCATCAAAGCTCAAAGAAGAAACTAAGTCATATTTTGCGCTCACCAAACTACTTGGCAGTACTGAAGCTTCAGGTGCGTTAGCCAACTCACTAGATAAAGACATACCTTTCACCACAAGCTCTGTGAATGGACTCACTTTATTCGCTGAATAGCCTTCGATAGACATGCTCTCAATATCAATCAATTGCTGCTCAGTTTCTTGAGACTTAAAAGACATTTTCTCAATTGTCACAGTATTACTGAGCAAACTATAATCGACATTTTCATAGCTTACATCAAAACCGGTCTGCTCAGAGAACTGCCCAACTTGTTGAGCAATAACATCATCTGCTCGCTTATTTGCATACCACTGTGCGCCAACCGCGCCACTTACTGCGATAGCTACGCCTGCTATGGCCACTTTATTCATATTGCTTCCTTAAAATAGAGCTTGTAGTGCATCGTTTAAGCTAGAAACCCCAATGACTTCCATACCTTCGATAGCTTCTTTTGGTTTATTTGCAACTGGAACAATGGCACGTTTAAAACCATGTTTAGCAGCCTCTCTTAGTCGCTCCTGACCACTTGGTACAGGACGAATCTCACCACCTAGACCAACTTCGCCGAATACAACCAGCTGCTTGTCCAGTGCATAATTTTTAAAACTTGATACCAGTGCAGTGATAAGCGCTAAATCGGCGCTGGTTTCATTTACTTTCACACCACCGACCACATTAACAAAAACGTCTTGATCTGCCACTTGCAAACCGCCATGGCGATGTAAGACCGCTAACAACATTGCTAATCTGTTTTGCTCTAAACCAACCGTTACGCGCCTAGGGTTTGCGAGCTGTGAATAATCTACCAAAGCTTGTACTTCAACCAACAGTGGTCGAGTTCCCTCCCAAATAACCATCACCAACGAGCCCGGTGTTTGCTCCTCACCACGGTTTAAGAAGATAGCAGATGGATTATTCACTTCCTTCAAACCTTGTCCTGTCATGGCGAACACGCCCAGTTCATTCACTGCACCAAAACGGTTTTTATTACCTCGTAATGTTCTGAAACGGCTATCACTGCTGCCCTCTAGTAATATTGAGCAATCAATACAATGTTCCAACACTTTAGGCCCTGCTAGAGTACCGTCTTTAGTCACATGACCAACCATCACAATCGCAACTTGGTTTTGTTTTGCAAAGCGCGTCAGATAAGCTGCGCTTTCTCGTACTTGAGAGACACTGCCAGGAGCCGATTGGACGTCCGTCATGTGCATAACTTGAATTGAGTCGATGACCATGATTGCAGGCTTCTCCCGAAGCGCTAACTGACAAATTGTTTCAACATTGGTTTCTGCCAATGTTTTCAGCTTATCAGTGGGAAGCCCCAAACGCTTCGCGCGCATCGCAACCTGTTGTAACGACTCTTCACCAGTGACGTATAAAGTCGGCATAGCTTGCGCAAGTAGGCACATCGTTTGTAAAAGCAATGTACTCTTCCCCGCACCCGGCTCACCGCCTATCAAAATAGCGCTACCAGGCACGACTCCACCACCTAAAACTCGGTCAAACTCTTTAAATCCAGTAGAGAATCGAGGCAAAGATTCAAGGTTTACTTCATCTAAAGTTTGAATTTTTGCCTCTACTACACCGGCATAGCCAGTAGTGCCAGCACTGCGAGGTGCGGCTTTCACAGAAGGTACACGAAACTCTGTTACAGTGTTCCAAGCTTTACATTCAGAACATTGCCCTTGCCAACGAGCAAATTCCGCTCCACAATCACTACATACAAATGCGGTTTTCTTTTTTCCCATAAAAATCAAGGCACAGTTATTGCTTAAAAGGAAAACCCCATTAAGCTACAAGTTAAATATGTGGCTATACTGACATAAAATTGGCGAAGGCTGAAATAATAACAACGAGAGACTGTCTGCAGACGTAACGCGAAATGCTATGAGTGAAGATAAACTAGAACTACATCAAGATCTTATTAACACCCTCAAGGAAGACTTAGGCGATCCCAATTTTGATTTTATCTTCAAGCAAAAGACTGCCCAACTAAGTAAACCTGACCAATTTCTTCTCAAAATGGAGATGACACGCCTATCTCAACCGGTTGCTAGATTTATTGATTTGCGCGGCCAAGTATCTGGTGAAGTAAAACCTTACGAGCATGACGGCAAGCAACATTTTATGGATGATGTTGCTATTGGTGTATTCGAACGAGAAGTAGCGCAGCATGGCGCATACACGATGGCCGTGTATGAAGCAGTAATGCACACCGAAAATAACTTTAAAGTCATGCAAAAGCAGGCTCAGGAACAAGTTGATGTTGAACCTGAAGCAACCTATGACCATGCAGCACAATTAATTAGATTTGCTTCTTACGAAAGCCGTATAGAAGAACGAATGAACTATTCAATTAAGATCACGGTTGAGCTCAAAAGCGGCACCACAGTGCCAGCAAGTACCTCAGATATCTCGTTGAGCGGTTCCAAAATCAAACTCTCAAAAAATTACACTGTGTATCCTCGTAATTTACTAACATTGAGACTGGTCGGTCTAGAACAAGATTTTGAGTTGGGGCTTAAAGAAGGCATTCAATATGAAGTGGTTGCCGTAGAGGAAACCAACAGTGACTACAATTACGTGCGACTGAAACGCACCTTTGTAGAAAATAACTCTGGGTTCGACGAATTTCTCGAAAGCTTTATTCATGGGAATAAACGTCGCTATAAAATTAACTTAGACAACACCATGGACGCAGTAGTTTGCAAAGGCTACGAACAATATTACTTGCCACGTGTCAGCTCCTTGTTTGTCTTTTTCAGCCGCATAAACAACATGTTGTTGCCAAGTATGGTGCTGACAAATGAGAACAATGCTTTTATAAGCTATTACTTTGAAGATGAGCGCAAGACTTCTTGCCTGTATAGCGTTTTTAATAATAAGCGATTGCAAACACTGCTTACACAAACAGCGCCAGTTAAAGAAGCATATTGCTATACCTTTACCCATTCCAATGGCGGTAAAATTTATTTTTACTCAGCATTTGACTATGAATTAGAGCAAAAGCCTGAGTTAAAGAGCTTATTTTTAGGATTTGGCAGTGAAAAGGAAAGCTGGCGTGTATTTAAAGTGCAACTCATGCCAAGCCACCATGAAGATGCTTTTATTCCACTCTCGTTACCTAAAAGCGCTGGTAAAAACGTTGAAAAACTGAACAAGCGCCCTCCTCCCCGTGCTCAGGGACTGATAGAGCCCGTACACCATCTTATGATGTTAACCGAAATCACAACGCAAGAACTTCGCAAACATTGCAATGAATTGGACTACCCTCAGGAAAGCATCAATCGCTTGAAAGAGTTTGGTCATGGTAAGGCCAAAACGCCTCCCCCACTGGAAAAGGTTGCATTAGAATATGTTAATTTGCGGGCACACAAGCGCTTTTTATATCGCACAGGTGTAAAACTGAATATATCAGAACAACTCTCTGTAACAGGAAACACCCGTGACTTCTCTATTATGGGTATGCAAATTGAGGTTGAACAACCGAGCGGGGTCACTAAAGGTGACTTAGTCACGGTTGATTTGCCAGATCTACAAAAAATTACTAAACAGCACCAATTGTCAGAACTTAAATATGAAGTCATGGCAGTTAGCAAGTCTAAAACTATCATTAACCTAAAAGTGAAACAGTTTGCTAATGTCCCGCATACCGCTATTGAGTTTTTTACTGCACTCATTGAAAACAATAAAGATAAACTCCAGCCCAGTGAAGAGGCCCCTAAGATCCCAGGCCTCTCTACCGCACTTAGAAACATGGTCACCAAGAGTATTTGTCAGTTGCCATTGTATTTACACAAACAAGCATCACACCTCGAAGTCGGTGCAGTAGGTCACGGTTTATACTCATCGCCACTGCATTCACTGTTACTGCCAAAACTTGTCCAGCAAAACCATCAAGAACTTGTCTTCCCTGATAGCCTATTTCCCAGCAACTATATCTCCGACATACTGACCGAAAACCTAAGGTCTAAGTCCCGTCAGGATAAACCATTACGCTTTACTTTATTTATTCATTTTGACGAGAAAAAGGCAGCCGAAGCAAATGGTGGAATAAAGTCGCAATGCATACCTTTTGGCGAACCAATCGAACCTTTGTTTTTATTTGCAAAAAAGGCACTCAAAAATGGCGTTTTGTTTATTTGCCATTTATATGTATCCAAAACAGGCAGACCGGACATGGATCACTTATCCAATGAGCTTCGCTATGTCAGTCACTATGCTCTACACAAAGCAAAGGGTCTAGAAGAAGCGTTATGGTCTGTAGCAGGTGTATGTGATGTGGTGGATGTAACTGATGTCATACTGCCAGTGCTGCGACTAGACGCTCATCTGATAGAGCGAATGCAACAAAGAAAAGCTGAGTGGCTCGGCCAAATTCATTAAAGAGCCACTCACAACTTAATTTTGTATGTTAAAACAGTACGGCCTTAATTTAACCCTGCAAAAAGTGTTAAAGCGGCAACAATGAACAAGTAAAACAATACATTGCGTTTAACCAGACGCATCATACATGCTGCTTCATAAGTACAGCCGAAGTATTGTTGTTCTATCTGCTCAGCCGCAAGTGCTGTTTCACTGACCACCTTTCGGTTACAAGTCTTAAAGTCCAATAAGTACTTTAACCAACTACCCGTTCCCTTTGAGAAGTTGCCTATGATTAAGTAACCAAAACCAGCCAACCTTGCTGGGAACCAATTTAAGACATGGAAGAAATAACTCAAACGCTCGCTATGTTGGGACAACATCTCGACACATAGACGCTGGTTTTCAGGAGGCTCATCATTTGTTTTATCTTTTAATAGTTCAACCATTGTGCGCGTGGAAGCATATAGCACTGCTCCAGGTGCACCCAATACCACGAACCAGAACATCACAGCACAATAGTGAGTGAAGTTTATCCATGCCAATGTTTGCCCAAAGGTCTCTCCTTGAGGCTCATTTTCAGTTCTAGTTTGTCCCATTTGAAATGCATAAAGTGTCGCAGCTTCGTTATCTCCACGCGCCAAAGCATTTAAATAAGCTTTGTATGACTTTCTGTATTTCGCACACCCAAAACATACTAAAAGTACACATACATTGAATGCCAGTTCCCAAACAACAAAATCAGAAAAGTTATAAAGCAGCGCAACCAGTATAGCTGGAATGACCATCCAAACCATCACTCCAATATTAGATTTTGCAATCCAGTTTCCAGAAATCTTCTGCTGAGACCACTTTTGGTAATGGGCCAAATAATAGTCAATTTGCCAGTAGTCAGAGCGGGCACCTAGTCGCTCAATGATAAGTGCCATTAATATTGAGATTAGTATCATTGTCCTTACTCGGTTGTTGATTCTTGGTATAACGTGTTTAGATAGCGTTGCCAATCAAATACACTGCCTGGATCTGTTTTTCTACCAGGGGCAATATCACAGTGGCCAACAATACGCTCTGCTGTAATTTCAGGGTATTGCGCTAAAATGGCCTTACTGACGGCCACTAATGCAACATACTGTGCATCGGTGTATGGAATTGTGTCTGTACCTTCCATCTCAATACCAATGCTAAAATCGTTGCATTTCTCACGCCCTAAAAAATGAGACACACCGGCATGCCAAGCTCTTTTTGCAAAAGGTACATACTGGATCACTTCACCATCTCTGCGGATAAAGCAATGCGCTGACACTCGAACGCCTTCAAGAGACTTAAAACTAGAGTGTGCATCGCAGTTAATATTCCCCAGAAATAGGTCATCCACATAATCAGTACCAAATTCCCCTGCTGGCAAAGAAATATTATGGATCACCAACAAATTTACATCCGTCTCGTTGGGTCGTTCGTCAAAATGAGGCGACTGCCTTTGAACTGCAAATGGTAGCCATTGATATTGATTTTGCATAAAAAAATTAAATAGTCACTACACCTTACCTACCTTATCAAGATTTCACTCTGAGCACTATGGCAATTTTATGTCACCAAGTTTGCCACTATGTACAAAGAAAATTGTTTCATTGCATTAATCGAAGTAGAATTTAAGGTATAACAAACAATGATTGATTCTAGCTATGCAACCACAACTCATCTCTCAACTCGTACAACAAGCGCTTGACGAAGACTTAAACTACCAATCTGCAGTTGATGGAGATATCACTGCCGCTTTAATACCTCAAGAACAAATTGCCAATGCGTACGTTATCACTCGAGAAGACTGTATTTTTTGCGGCAAGGACTTAATTCTTGAAGTGTTTCGCCAAGTAGACCCAAGTGTTGAAGTAACCGTGCTCGCCAATGACGGAGACAAACTGAGTGCGAATACACGCATTTTTACTGCAAAAGGCTCGGCCCGTGCAATTTTGACCGCCGAAAGAACTGCACTTAACTTTGTTCAAACCTTGTCGGGGACTGCTACAACCACAGCACATTACGTCAGAGCTTTGGAAAACAGCAATACTCAATTGCTTGATACACGTAAAACCATTCCAGGTTTAAGAGCCTTACAAAAATATGCTGTTGCATGCGGCGGCGGCAAAAATCATCGTATCGGATTGTTTGATGCATTTTTGATAAAAGAAAACCACATTGCAGCTTGTGGTGGTATTGCTAATGCGGTGAGTCAGGCAAAGACCAATCATCCAGATAAGCCAGTTGAGGTTGAGGTAGAAAACCTAAATGAGCTGGAACAGGCACTAAATGCAGGTAGTGACATCATAATGCTGGATAATTTTACCGTTGAGGACATTCAAAACGCCGTTAAACTAACCTCAGGTAGAGCAAAGCTCGAAGTGTCGGGTAATATGACTTTAGAGATTTTGGAGC
Organism: Pseudoalteromonas luteoviolacea DSM 6061; assembly: GCF_001625655.1. Taxonomy (GTDB): domain Bacteria; phylum Pseudomonadota; class Gammaproteobacteria; order Enterobacterales; family Alteromonadaceae; genus Pseudoalteromonas; species Pseudoalteromonas luteoviolacea. Next base: position 149,261 of record NZ_AUYB01000013.1, read on the forward strand.
AATACGCACAGGCTGGCGTCGACTATATTTCTAGTGGAGCCCTTACCAAACATGTACAAAGTATCGATTTATCGATGCGCTTTGAATAGTATATTTTGGGTTGTAATTAAATTGTAACTAAATGTACATTTAATACATTGACATTTATTTACAAACGAGATTTAATAAAAAAGAGTTAAATTAATGATTTAGATTAATTCTTTTGACTGTAATCTGGTTGAGACTGTAAAAAACTGTTAAGAACGCTAGGGTAGCAGTTATATCTCTAAAGTTGAATTGGTTTAATAAATCCCTGATGTAAGTGTTAACTAACATCGGGCTTAATATCCCTTAGGAGACACATCATGACGCAAAGACAACAGGGTGGTTTTACCCTTATCGAATTAATGATTGTGATTGCAATCATCGGTATTTTGGCAGCAGTAGCGCTTCCAGCTTACACAGACTATATCAACCGTGCGAAAACTTCTGAGATGCTAGCTGCTTCAAGCATGCCAAAAGCATGTGTTGAAGAAAGAGCACAATTAGGCAGTGCGCCAACAAACTGTGCACAGGGTTTCAGTGCAACTGACCTTGTGACTTCACTAACTATTGATGCTAAAGGCCTAATGACTATCACTGGTCAAAATGACCTTGCAGGTATCGTTATGACGCTTACGCCTAACAGCGCAGCGAATACTGCAGCAACGGCAGATAACTTCACTGATGCTTTTGCTGTTCATTCATGGACATGTGCCGCAACAGTTAGGTCGAATCAAATTAACTGGTTACCAAGCACTTGTACTGCGGCAGTTTCTGGTACACCATAAGATACTGACTACACATTATAAAAGAAACTGGGTTCTGCCCAGTTTCTTTTTACGTGAATATACTCTATGGCTCTCCCTTCTAAAGAAAATACAAACAAAATAGATACTTTCGTTTGGGTAGGTGTAAGCGCTCGAGGAAAAAGACTCGAGGGTGAAATGACTGGCACGAGTGTCGCATTAGTCAAGGCCCAACTCAGAAAGCAAGGTATCACACCCTCTAAGGTTAAGCGCAAGCCTAAGCCGCTCTTTGGCTTTAAAAGTGTGCAAAAAATTACGCCCAAAGATATTTCAATAGTCACCAGGCAAATCGCAACTATGCTGACTGCCGGGGTATCCTTAGTCCAATCACTGGATATGATTGCTTCGGGCGCAAAAAATAAAAGCGTGAGCAAACTTATTGGCACTATTGCCGATGAGGTCAAAGCTGGCCAGCCGCTTGCCAAAAGCTTACGAGCTCACCCCAGGTATTTTGACGAGCTATACTGTGACTTAGTTGAGTCCGGTGAGCAATCAGGTGCATTAGATAGAATTTTTGACCGAGTCGCTTTGTATAAAGAAAAAGCAGAGGCGCTAAAGTCAAAAATTAAAAAGGCCATGTTTTACCCAATTGCAGTTATTACGGTTGCACTGATTGTTACGTCAATTCTGCTTATTTTTGTTGTGCCCCAGTTTGAAGATATATTTACCGGATTTGGCGCTGAACTACCTGCATTCACGCGCTTGGTGATCGGCATTTCAGAATTTATGCAAGAGTATTGGTGGATCATGCTGATCGCAATTGGGGCAAGTATTTATACCTATAAAGAAATGCTCATAAGAAACGAATCTGTGCGGCACACCAACGATAGGCTATTGTTGCAATTCCCAGTTATTGGAGAAATTTTGCGAAAAGCCGCGGTTGCAAGGTACGCAAGAACACTGTCAACTACCTTTGCTGCAGGTGTGCCACTGGTGGATGCACTTGATTCAGCAGCAGGCGCCTCTGGTAACATCATATATAAAAATGCCATTTTAGACATCAAAGGTGAAGTAAGCTCCGGTAACCAAATGAATTGGGCAATGCGCAACTCCAAAATATTTCCAGATATGGTGGTGCAAATGGTCGCTATTGGTGAAGAATCTGGTGCACTAGATAGTATGCTCAGTAAAGTTGCTAGCATTTATGAGCAAGAAGTGGATGATGCCGTTGACGGCTTATCAACGTTACTAGAACCTATTATCATGGCCGTGTTAGGTGTACTTGTTGGTGGCTTAATCATCGCGATGTATTTGCCGATCTTCCAACTCGGCTCTGTCATTTAAATCGCAAAGTAAACAATAATAAGAGCAAATATATGCAAGATGTTTGGCAGTTAATGCAACAACAATCCTGGTTTTTTCTATTGACCGTTGGACTGGTTAGCCTTTGCATCGGGAGCTTTTTGAATGTCGTGATATATCGACTTCCAAAGATGATGGAAACGGAATGGAAAAAAGAGTGTCGCGTTATTTTAGGTGACGAAAGCAACAGCCAACAGGCTTCCAAGTCTACTTTTAACCTCATTACACCTCGTTCGACATGTCCATCTTGCAATACTCAAATCAAGGCACACCATAACATCCCGGTGTTGAGCTGGTTACTACTCAAAGGTCGTTGTGCATACTGTGAGGCAGTAATATCAATACGTTACCCTCTCATTGAAATGCTAACCGCAGGCACATCTTTATGGGTAGCTTGGCATTTTGGAGCTACCTTGCAAGCCTTACTTTATATTGTGCTAACTTGGGCACTAATCGCATTGATATTTATCGACATAGATAAAATGCTGTTGCCCGACCAGATCACATTACCTCTGCTTTGGCTGGCGCTACTAGCTGCTGCGACAAGCATTACAATTTCCCCAGCAGATGCCATTATCGGTGCAGCAGTGGGATACCTCAGTTTGTGGAGTGTATATTGGGCGTTTAAATTACTAACGGGTAAAGAAGGAATGGGCTTTGGAGATTTTAAGCTACTTGCTATTTTCGGTGCCTTGCTTGGCTGGCAGTCCATTATTACGATTGTTTTACTCTCAAGTTTAGTGGGTGCCATAATTGGCAGCGCCCAGCTCACTGTCCAAGGTAAGGATAAAGCCACACCAATTCCGTTTGGCCCCTATTTAGCCATTGCGGGTTGGCTCACGCTGTTTTATGGCAGCGCCTTAAAAGACTGGTATTTAAACTTTTTAGGAGTGTAGTTTTGTCTAAATGGATACTTGGCCTCACCGGCGGTATTGGCGCAGGAAAAACTGCTGCAACCAACTATTTTCAATCACTTGGTATAGACGTGATAGATGCTGATATTGTTGCCAGAGAAGTTGTTATGCCCAATACGGAGGGCCTAAAAGCCATTACTGCACACTTCGGTCAACACATACTTACAGAGCAAGGTGAGCTCGATCGCGCTAAGCTCAGAGAGATTATTTTTAGTGACGAGACTAAAAAAAACTGGCTGAACGAACTACTTCACCCATTAATCAGAGCACAAATTGTTGCACAGCTAGCAGCTGCCAAAAGCAGTTATAGCATTCTTTGTGCTCCTTTATTATTTGAGAACGGCCTACAGTCCTACTGCCAAAAAACGCTTCTTATTGATGTCCCAGAATCTGTGCAGATCGCCAGAACGACTGCACGAGATAGCGTATCTCAAAACCAAGTGCAAAATATAATTGCAGCTCAAATGAGTCGTACAGAGAAAACCAAACTCGCAGACTATATTGTTAATAATGATCGAGACATAGTTGATGTACAGTCTGAGTTACTGTCTTTACACCAATTATTTTTACAAGCTGCACAAAATTATTAATCCTATTTCCCGTAAAATTAGGTATTATTCATTAGAACAAAAAAATAAAATGTTCATTAAAGCAAAATTAAGCAGTTTGACTAATTATTTGCTACATTTGTGTAAGTTGTTGAAGTATTAAAGGACGTTATGGAACATCACTCTCCGTTACTGAGAAAATTCATTACCTTAGGTAGAATTACTCCTGATCAGATAAAGGCAAAACATACCGAAGCGACAACAACCGCAGAATTAATCTGCTTGTGCAGTGGTATGAGTGGTCAAGAACTTGCTGAACAATGTCTTGATTTGTTCCGCGTTCCTTATTTTGATCTCAATGGGTTTGACGTCCAAAATGTGCCTAAAGATCTCATCAAAGAAAAGCTTATCAGGCAGCACTACTTACTGCCGCTGGTAAAAAAAGATCGCAAGTTGTTCATTGCTACATCCGATCCAACAGACTACGGCGCATTTGAAAACTTTGAGTTTAGTACTGGACTACAATGTGAAATAGTCGTTGTTGATCATAAACTGCTTGAACAAAAAATCGATCAACTCTTTGATGACAACTCAAGCCTGTCTTTAAGCGAAGATGAGTTTAAAGAGTTTGCAAGTCTTGATGTTGAAGATGAACCACAATCACAACAACAAGATGAAGAAAAAGACGATGCGCCTATCATCGTCTATATCAATAAAATTTTAATGGACGCGATCAAAAAAGGGGCGTCTGATTTACACTTTGAGCCTTACGAGAAAAAGTACCGTGTGCGCTTTCGTATCGATGGTATTTTGCACGAAATGGCCAGCCCACCCAATACCCTTGCAAGCCGCTTATCTGCTCGTATTAAGGTCATGTCTCATCTTGATATCGCAGAAAAGCGAAAGCCACAAGATGGTCGTATTAAGCTGAAGATTTCAGAGCGTAAAAGCATCGACTTCCGTGTCAGTACCTTACCGACTATTTGGGGTGAGAAGATCGTAATGCGTATTCTCGACTCTTCCGCCGCAAAATTGGGAATTGATGTACTAGGTTATGAACCTGAGCAAAAAGAGCTGTATTTAAATGCCCTTGCACAGCCTCAAGGAATGGTACTGGTTACTGGACCGACAGGTTCCGGTAAAACTGTTTCTCTGTATACCGGTTTGAATATACTAAACAAACCCGAGCGAAATATCAGTACTGCTGAAGATCCGGTAGAAATAAACCTTGAAGGTATAAACCAAGTACAGATCAATACAAAAGCGGATATGACTTTCGCAAACGCGCTGAAAGCGTTTTTGCGACAAGATCCAGATGTCGTAATGGTTGGTGAGATTCGAGACTTAGAAACCGCTGAAATTTCGATAAAAGCAGCGCAGACAGGTCACTTAGTATTAAGTACACTGCATACTAACTCGGCGCCTGAAACTCTTACCCGTTTGCTAAATATGGGTGTACCCGCATATAACGTTGCGAGTTCGGTAAGCTTGATCATTGCTCAGCGACTTGCAAGACGACTATGCCCGAAATGTAAAGAGCCTGAGACCTTGCCGCCAGAAGAGCTGTTACGTCAAGGGTTCAGTGAAGAGCAAATCAAAGATCTAACTCTATTTGCGCCCAAAGGGTGCGATCATTGTACCGACGGATATAAGGGGCGAGTGGGTGTTTATGAAGTTGTTAAAATCACGCCTGAGATTTCTCAAAAAATCATGGCTGGCGCCAATTCATTAGAAATTGCGGAATTAGCGGGTAAGCTCGGTTTTGATAATTTACGTTTATCAGGCCTGAGAAAAGCCGCATCAGGGGTAACTTCTCTAGCCGAGATCAACCGCGTTACCAATTTTTAAGCATTCATAACCTCGCTGGTATAGTTTGCTGCAAAGCAGTAAACTATACGCTTGATAGATAAATGAGTATTCCATTATGCCTACAGCCGTGAAGTGTCCGACATGCCAAAAAGACGTGATCTGGTCAGCTCAAAGCCCTCATCGTCCTTTTTGCTCTAAGCGCTGTCAACTTATAGATCTGGGTGAATGGTCAGAAGAAAACAACAAAATATCCACTCAAGTACAAAGTTCAGATATGGGTCAACCAGATCCTCAAGCTTTAATCGAGGATATTGAAGCAATGCTGGCTAAAAACGAAGACGATTTCTTCAAACAATAAGACCCTACGTGCTAAGTGCCTCTTTAGCTTAGATTACTTAGCACGCCATACAGTGCTTCAAGCCCTTTGTGAGCCTGCCAATTCTTGCTATACAAATAGTAATCCACACTTGGTAAATGCTCTTCAATATTTATAAAATCGACCTGTTGCTGATATTTACTACACATTGACTGTGGCACTATGGCGGCGCCTAAACCGGCAGCGACCAGAGACAAAGTTGTCGATTTCGTTTTTACCTCTTGGACCACATTCATCTGTGCTTGAGCATCACTAAATACTTGCGTTATTGCAGCGTGTAGTTTGGGCTGAACCTGCTTTGGATAATGAATAAATGGGCGACCACTTAAAATGCGAATCGACGTGGAAGGCATCGTTAACTGCCACTTTTTGGGACAAGCTAATACGTATTTTTCACTTTTCAAATGACGTAAATCTTGCTCAGGCAAATCAGGCGCATGAGCACGAATTATCGCGCCGTGTAGCTGTTGTGTGTCGCAGCGGTTGATGAGATCGGTACTACTCCCTTCTTCTATTACTAGATCTAGATAAGGTTGCTGTGCTTGTAAAACCGCCATACCGTCCGACATCAAGGCTTCAAAGGCAAGACTAATGCATCCCACTTTTAAGGGATGGCCCTCTCCCTTTTGACTGGCAAGCACACACTCCCCAAGCTCAGCATGCGCAGCTAAAACCCGTTTCGCTTTTTCTACAAATAAGCTACCAAACGCAGTGAGTGATACTGACCGTGTAGAGCGCTCAAACAAGGCCATTCCTAAGTTGTTTTCAATTAATCGGATCTGTTGACTCAACGGTGGTTGAGACATATGTAACCTGAGTGCAGCTCGACTAAAGCTAAGCTCTTCAGCAACGACCACGACATAATTTAGCTTTTTGATATCCAGCCAATTTATATTCATTATATATAAATAAACAATTTTTAATATTTGTTCTTAATTTAGGCCCGGTGTAAGTTTAGTGCAAGCTAAATCAGCAGGAGAATAACAATGAAATACCTGAGCCTAATATTACTGCTATTTTTGAGTAGCCAATTGCACGCAGAAATAGTCAAAGTTCCTTTTACCTCTAAAGCTCTAGAAAATAGCTTAATTGGTACCAAAGCCACACGAGACGTTCATATATATCTACCGGATGATTATCATACTACCAAGACTCGTTACCCCGTTTTGTATTTTTTAGGCGCTTATAGCTGGCCAATAAAATACAGTAGCCATATCGAAAAAATGCTTGATAATCACAAGAAGCAGGGTAATACCATGGAGATGATTGTGGTGATGCTAGAAGGAAATACACCACTAAGAGGCAGCTTTTATGTCAACTCTACAGTACATGGTAACTTCAGCGACTATGTCCTTGAAGAAATTGTCCCTTGGATAGACAGTACATATAGAACAAAAGCACAAGCAAAGCATCGTGGAATAGCAGGATTCTCAATGGGGGGGACTGGTGCACTGCGATTTGCCGCAAACAACCCAGATGTGTTCGGTCATGTTTATGCACTAAGCCCTGGTATGTTTAATGAACAAGGTATGGCTAAGTCCTATTTGACATCAGACGCAGCGATTAAACGCTATCAGGCATTCAAGCAGAAGCTTGCAGCAAGTACTGAGCCGCAAAAAGTTATGGCCGAAGAGTTTGCTTCTTTTCAAGGGCGCGAAATTTGGGAAAATGGTCAAGACAATAGTTACAGTGCCTACTTAATGGCGTATGCAGGCGCGTTTGCAGGTACATCAGAACAACCTTTTGGTACGCACTTTAGCAAAGATGCAAAGCAAAAGCCGCTTTGGTACAGTGGATTTGGTGAGCTAATTTCACTCTACACCACCCCAGCTATTATAAACGAGCTACACTCTGTGCATATCGAAGTAGGCGACAAAGACGACTATATTTGGATCACTGAGGGTGTTCTGGCACTTAAGCAAAAAGCGCAACAGCAAAACCTTCCATTGTCATTTAATGTGTTTTCGGGAGGTCATAGTGACAAAGCGCTAGCACGTCTAGAGCATCATATGTTGCCATTTTTTGCAAAGCGCCTTTAACACTTGCGAATTGGTACCACAGCTTTTGTGGTGCCTTACCTTGAGCTCTCTTACAAAACATCACTGCGAGTCTAAAAATCGCAAACATTATCAATCCCACCTGCGCTACTTTAAACTTGTCGCCAACGACATATAAGCCTATAAGGGTATTTTCAATTGCGGATCACGAATTGTTATGAAGCATAGGATAAGTACACAAAATCAATACGAGCACCGTTTACTCAAAGTTATTGATTACATTTATGAGCATGCTGACAAAGAGCTTGATGTAAACACACTGGCTGATGTGGCTTATATGTCTGCTTATCACTTTCATCGCATCTACCGTGAATACGCAGGTGAAACCATTAATCTCACAGTGAGAAGAATGCGTATGTTAAAAGCGGCGACATACCTTGTACGCAGTGACTTGAGCCAACAACAAATTGCAAAAAAAGTTTGTTATGGCAGCGTTGAAGCATTTAATCGTGCGTTTAGGAAACACTATGGTGAAACACCCCAGCAATATCGCCAATCTCGTGTTGACACTCAACCTAACGTCACTGAGTTATATCCAAAGTCTCAAAAGGAGTACCAAACAATGTATTCAGTTAAACAACAGCACATCAAGTCACTGTCATTAATCGGCATTTCACACCAAGGCGATTATATGAAAATAGGGCAAGCATTTGAAAAGTTGTCTTTAATGGCTGGTAAGGCGCAGCTGCTTGACCAACACACTCGCTATTTCGGGATTTACTTTGATGATCCAGACTCGGTGGCACAAGATAACCTCCGCTCTATGGCCTGTATTTCGGTTGATACCGCTTTGCTGCCAGAAGATCATCCATTTGAGCAGATCACAATTCCCGAAGGAGACACGGTCAGTATATTATTCAAAGGTGACTATCCAGAACTAGAAAAGCCATATAATTGGCTATATGGAGAATGGTTGCCACAGAGTCAGTTTGAACTCGCTGATTTTCCACCTTTTGAAGAATATTTAAATGATCTTAAAGATACCGCACCTCAAGATCTTCTCACTGAGATCAACTTTTTAGTGAAAACCTAGTTTACACTACTCTCTGCCAGTGACTTGAACGAGATCACTGGCAGCCAGTAACTCTTTTGAATAAATAACTGACAGTAATTTTGGATGCAAATCAAAATTAAATGTCCATTCATTGCGACTCAAAGGAAATGAGCGTTGCTGCATAGTATCTAAATCCAACTTGTTTAAATGTACTATCAAACTTTGTTTATCTGCCCAATACACAGCGTTTTTTCGTGCAATAATTGTTAATTCAGCAAGCCTAGGCAACTGTACTAGTCGCTTTTCATCGCCAGATGAAAAGGTTTGTACTAACCAAAAATCATCTCTTAATATGAACACTCGACCAGCTCCATCTTCAATACGCGCTAAAGTATCATCTCTCACCCGCTCGGTTGTCTGCGTTTCAATATCGTAGCGAAGCAATTTATAGCTATGTTGCTCTACTCGAGAAAAATAAATATAACGTCCATCTGCATTCCAATTGGCATAAGCGATCTGCTCATCATCCCCTGTAAGCCATGTAAATCTCTGATTTGGAATATCATACATAAACAGCCGCTCTTCTCTTCTACCCAATAAATGCGCACCATTAGTACTGACTTGTAAGCCATTGATGGCATCGAGCGTATCAAATCGATGTAAGAGTGTTTTTTCACCTGCGTGCGGGCCCTCAGCAACCAGTTGATATAAATAACTGTATCTCGAGTCCCGACTAAGATAAAAAACTGCATTACCATCATGGCTGTATATGGGCGACCACTCCACTTGATCACTGGCTATTTTAAGCATTGCTGGTACCGATTTCGACGTACTGAAAGGGTTGGGCATTGAGACGATATCTCTGTAGTTCATACCATGACGACGCATCAGTAGACAATCCTCGGCACATTCACCAAAAACATCATTTAAACCTGGGGTAATTTGGGGTGAAACATTTAGCTGTCCACTGCCGACATGAAACCTTGCAAGCTGACCTTTAAAACTGCTAAGTAGCAGTGAGTTGGGCTGCTGTTGGCTCCATACCAAGTTGGAGGCCTCAAATCCAAGTAACGTTTCATGAAGCAAATTTCCATCATTCAGTGCAAACACCAGTAAGCGATATTGACGCAATTGCTGATTTCTAACCACGGCCAAATACTTGCCATCGAAAGACTCCTTCGCCAATACGTCGCCTCGCCCTTTAGACAGAGGAAAAGTGATCTGTGTGCTGGTATGATTCGCTAAATTATAACTGAATATCGCTTTACTACTGGTTTTGTAGTGAGGACTCTCCCCCACTACATAGGCATTGTAAAAAACAGATTGCCCATTCGCAGACCATCCCTGAAGCGATGGATTTCTCTGTGGTATCTCCAAACGACGAGGATTGCGCAAAGTACCTTGATGATAATCAGCTAAGAACACCTGATAGCCTTTTCCAACATCTCTTTTATACAAAACTTGCTTGCCATTTGGTGACATCAATATGCCGTGATACGCACCATCATCGCCACTTAATCGATATAGGAGATCACGATTTAAATCTTTGGCATACAAAGAAAATGGCTCTCTGTTACTGCCCCGATACATAAACATCAGCGTGTTAGTTTTGGCGTTGTATTCTCCGCCCATTTCAGAGCCTGAAATTCGCGTCAGCGGTGCAATATCTGCCTCATAAGGTGTACTGCTCGTTCCCAATAAAAAAAATAGTACCCAAACTAAAAAAGTAACCAGTGCCATGCTGGCAAGTACCCACCAACGGCTTGATGGTGTTTGAGATTGCACTTGCCTCTCAATTGGTTTTGCCGCTTCACCGACAAATTGATAGCCCTGTAATGGAATGGTTTTAATAAAGCGAGGTTCTTTCGCGTCATCACCAAGTGCTAAACGTACTTTTTTCACCACTCTGCGAATAGCATCATCAGTGACCTGACGATTGCACCAAACATGCTCAAGCAGTTCCTGACGACTGACTATTTCACCAGCTCGAGAAATCAAATAATTGAGAAAAGCCAACGGCAAAGGTTCCAATCGCTGCTCTCCTTGGGCGTTCTCCACTCGACCAGAGTTAAAGCAAACTCGGTTATCAGCCAGTTGCAGCTCGTTCGACGCCTCTTCAATCCTTTGATTTTTCATATTATTTTTCTCAAGTTGAATGACTAATTGTGACTTTTCTCAGTCTACACATAAGTTCATAACAATTCCATGCCAGTCACAACTTCACCTTGGCAAACTGCGCTTTAAGTTATTTATATTTGGATATTATGAATACAATGATTCAGTTATTTACCTCAAAACTTCTCTCGACATTTCAACCTATTTTGTTATCCACGGGTTTGCTATGGGTAACGTCTTCCATCGCTGCGACTAAGCCACCATTAGTCAAAACCACAGCAGTGGTACCTTGGCAAGAAGGTGTTCAAGGCCAACTTTCTTGCCAAGTGTCTGTTCCTCAACAGTACACAGTGGCCAGTGAAAGTCAGGCAAAATTAACCTATATGGTCAGTAGTGGTAGCTTTGTAAAAAAGGGAGACTTGTTAGCGGAGCAAGACGGCTTCTATTTACACCAATCGCTGAAAGCTCAGCAATACGAACTAACACAACAATCTGCAAACCTTGATTATCATCAACAGGAATACCAGCGCCTAATACAGCTAGGCAAAACGCACGTCTCAGCCTCAGCCATCAATGAGCATGCGCTTTCATTAAAGCTTGCTCAGCAAGCAGTCGCAGTAGCCAACAATACCATTGCAACGCTTAACAAACAGATCTCTGCTCTCAAACACTACGCACCTGACGATGGAGTAGTCACGGCCCTTCATAGTAACCTTGGAAGTTTTGTTGCGAGAGGTGAGGCTATACTGAGTTTTATCGTAACGAATAACAAAGAGTTGCATTGCGAGTTACCGCTTACTCAAGACCAACTAACCAGCCAATTAGAACACAAAGACTTCTTTCTCTCACAGTCCGTGCCACTGACTTTGAGCCGCTATTCAAGAAGTTTAAACCAGCGTCATCAAACGCAATCACTGTGGTTTAGAACTCCAAAAGAAACACCTAACTTACCAATCGGTAAGCTCGTGACTGTGCAGTGGCAATCTCAACTAAACCAACTCACCAAAATCCCCGTTCAAGCTGTGACTTTTGAACGCAATAGCGCCCATAGCTGGCGAATCAACAAACACCAAGAAGCCGAAAAAGTCGCCATTGAGGTGGTTCAAAATCAAGCTCATCATTTTATCGTTCAAAGTGATTTACAAGCAGGGGAGCAAGTTATAGTTCTGGGCCAATCTACTATTTCAGATGGCGCGAAAGTTAAAGTGATGGCAGCTGATACGTTATTCGCTCAAGGAAATTAACTATGTTGCAAAAAACATCCACAATGACACTTAAAGATAAAAGCATTTTATCCATTGCAGTCCTGATGTGCGTCTTTGCAATTGTGATTGCCAAGCAGTTAGAAAGTGCCTTATTACCACCAATTAAAAGACCTGAAATAGCGATTAACGTTACTTGGCCTGGAAAAGGAGTCGAAGAAATACAACAAACTTTGGTCTCACCTCTTGAAGAGGTCCTTAACGGCATACCGAATAGTATTTTAATGTCGACCACAGTGAGTGCAAGCAATGCCAGTATTAATCTGCAGTTTCAAGCGAGTACTGATATGCAGGCAGCCTATCTCGAAACTCTAAACCGCATTAATCAGGTACCCGGTTGGCCAAGTGAAGTACCAGCGCCTACAGTCACAAACTTTGCCTCTGGCAGTAGTGCTTCGCTTGCCTCTATGATGCTTATCAGCAATACATCAGCAACACACAGTGACTTTATTCATGCCTTCGAAAACTACTTAAAACCGGCTCTCAGCCAAATTAACGGTGTGCAACATGTAGTCACTAGCAATAACCCTACTCAACAACGAGTTGAGATCATATTGCAACACGACAAAATCAAACGTTTTGGTCTAAGCATCACCCAAATTCAAGCGCAATTAAATACACTTAACGATAGTTCTGGCGACTATATGTACTTGGGTGATAGACGTTATGCACTACACTTTTCTGGCCAAAAAAACTTTTCAGAGTTGATGTCGCTGCCCATTGCCTACCACTCTCCTAGCCTTATAAAACTCTCCGATATTGCCACAGTCAATCAACGTACTGAGCGTGAGTGGTTGTTTTCGTCGATACAAGGGAAACGCGCATTTTACATGTATTTTCAATCCGTTCCCGATGTAAATGTGCTCGCCACTTTAGCGCAAACGAAAGAAGTCATATCACGCTTAAATCAAGGACCCTTGGCCGAACTTGATATGGAATTAGTGCTCAGTCGTGACGATTCAAAAGCCATCAAAAGTGCCATATCACAAGTCTACCTTTCGCTCTTACTAGGCATTATTTTATCGAGTTTAGTGTTGTATCTTTTTATTAAACAAAGTCGTTTTGTCACTTTGATTTTTATATCTATACCAGTCTGTCTAGCGGCGGTCGTGTTGCTCATGTATTTTTTAAACTTTAGCCTTAATGTCATAAGTTTAGCGGGTATGGCACTGTCAATTGGGCTTTTACTCGACGCCAGTATTGTCGCTGTCGACAGCATTGAACAAAAGCGTCGTCAAGGAGAAACGCTCAATCAAGCCATTGTATCTGGTATTTCTGCTGTGAAAGGAGCTGTGATATCTTCAACATTATCCAGTATTGTGATTTTTATCCCCATACTTTTAATGCAAAGCCCTGAAGCACAGCTTTTTAAAGACCTTGCTTTTACAATTTCTGCTGCCCTTCTCACCTCATTAGTCAGTGCTTTGTGTTTACTTCCGATTGTCGCCAAAACACTGTTAAAAAATACCCCACACCAGCACCAGAAGCCCAGTGGCGTGAGCCCTGCCTATCACCAAATAATACATTCAAAGCCAATCGCGTTGAGTATATTGGTGGTACTGATCCCGATTGCATGTTTAATCGTATGGCAGCTTACTCCTCAAACAAACCTACTGCCAGCGGCAAAAAATCGTGCGGTACACGCCTATATCAGTTTTCAAGATCCATTGTCACCCAAAGCCACTCAAGCTCATATTGCAGAGCCGATTTTAACGCGACTGGCGCAGCAACAAAGCCAAGGCAACGCACCCCAGTATGATTTATCGGGATTATTTTGCTGGGAAGGGTTTTGTCTACTGTATTTTTATCCTCCAAAAGATTGGCATTACGATTCGTTTAGCCGCTGGCTTAAAAATGAAATTGTTCACGACTTACCAGGCGCACGCGTAACGGTTGTACAAGAGGAACTGTTGCGACTTGTTATGCCAAATGCAGGTGTAAGTTACCTAGACCTGCAAGGTGCCGAGCTCTCAACGTTACAATCGGCCGGGCAACAATTACTGCGTCATTTGCAAAATAAATTTGATGGCGCACAAATTAGAGCGGTCAGTGAACTGTCAAACAGCGTAGCAAGAATAAACTTCACCCCAAATCACCCAGCTCTATTGCGGTATAATATGAATCTAAACGATCTAAATTTGCATCTTGAGGCACTCACTCAAGGCGTGTATTTAGGGCGCTTTAATAGCCAAGGACAAAACCTTCCTTTTTATTTAAAAATACACACAGCAGAGGATCTAAAAACTTTATTGAGCAGAGAAATAACCATCGAGAATGTAGGACTTAGACCTATTTCAGAGCTCACCGAAGCCGAATTTTCTGTCGCACCAGCAAGACTGAATCGAATCAATCAACGCAGTGTTGTTACACTTAGCCTTGCACCACCAGCCAATATCAGCCAAAGCGAATTTATTACTGCAGTAAAGCAAGAAACCTCGGATTTTTTAGCCAAAAATCAATTGAGTAAAGTAAACACGACATGGCGAGGTAGTGCAGATCAACTCGATGAATTCATTAAAGAATTTAGCAGTATGTTTTTAATGTCAGTACTTATTCTTTGCTTTTTACTCCGCCTCAGCTTGCGCAACTGGCGCCAAACCGCAGCGGTGCTATTGAGTATGCCTCTTGCAATGCTTGGAGGGATGCTATGCTTGCGATTACTCGGGCTCGCTACTCATCAGCCGCTTGATATTATCACGATGATTGGATTTATTATTTTAATGGGGCTGGTAATAAACAACGCCATCTTGCTCATTAATCAATACGACTTTGCGATGCAGCGAGGAGCGACACAAAGTGCAGCAATTGTACAAGCCATTTCTATTCGTAAGCGGCCTATATTTATGAGCACGGGCACCAGTATATTTGGCATGCTACCCCTTATGCTGCTGCCCGGCGAAGGCGCTGAAATATATCGCGGATTAGCAGCCGTTATTGTCGGAGGTATGACATTCAGTGCACTTTTTAGTATGCCTTTGATGGCAGCGCTACTATCCCGAACCTGGTACCGAGAACTGAGTACTCCTACTCAACCACTTGCTACTTCAACCTCATAGCAAAGAGCAATCATTAAATCACAACATAAATGGCCTGATTTAGGTATTCAGCGCCATTTATTTTTTAATACTTTGAGACTAAGCATTTACTCTAACTTAGAATTCATTGGATAATCACCCAGTATTCATTTGAATCACTTAAACTTGTTCAAAATGCAGTTAGAATATAGGGGAAAATCATGAACATAAGGAATGTGCGAACATATAGCTTAATGTGCTTTTGTTTGCTCATGTTATTAGGCTGGCACAGTGCACTTGAAGCAAACAGCAAAACTCGCCAAACACCTCATGTAGCCATTGTTGGCTCTGGACCACTAGTACCAAAAGGTAGTGGACAAGCGATTCCAATTAGCTATAAAAACACCACAGAAGTAGATGTTGAAATCCTGCATTTAACCAGCCCCCATGACTTCTTAAATCGCTATTATTTAAACGACAACCTCTATCCAAGCGCCCTAGATCGTCTCAGTTATAGCTTCAATAGTGTGTTTGCCGATAGATTTACGTTACCAAAAAGCAGTCCTGAAGAAATCCACAGTGCCAAGTTACCGATTCCCAAACATTTAGCGTCAGGTTGGTATATTGTCACCCTTAAAGCAGCTGGCGTGTTTAATGATATTCAAATTAAACATATGCTACTTACAGAACTAGGCATACAAGCTAGGCTCCAGAAAAAACATGCTCACTTTAGTGTTAATAAACTAAATGATGGTACTCGCGTTGCAAATGCAAAGGTCAGTATCTATAGAAAGCACGAGTTAATTAGACAAGGTAAAACAGACGCTCAAGGGAATATCAGCTTTTCATTCACAGCAGAAGAAAATGACATCGTATTTGTAGAGTACATAGGCAATGGAAAGTCACCTGAAGTTGCGTTGTTACCATTAAAAGAGACTCCGCTTGATTTATCCGGTTACGCCCTTGGTGGGCGAGTATATCAAGATACTGAAGCTTATATTTACAGTAATAGAGATTTGGTAAGACCAGGCGATACATTGCCTATCAATGTTTTACTACGCGACCAAGATGGTATCGCCTTAGATAGAGAGACGCTCACCCTAACGGTTAAAAACCCACATCAAGAGCAGATTGTTAAAGAAACCTTAAACATCAGCGATGCAGGCATCTTTGAAAAGTTACTCACTACTGCCAAAGGTTGGCCTACGGGACGCTATACGGTTGGCGTACATCTAGACCCAAGTGCCAATCAATCTCTCAATGAACTTCAGTTTCAATTAGAAGAATTTGTCCCTGAACGCATGGACCTGCAAGTTGCATCAAAATCACAATTTGTTTTATCAGGACAAAGCAATCATATTGATTTAACTGGTAAATATCTCTTTGGAAGCCCTGCGGCTGGCAATCGATTCACAACGGACGTTTCTCATCACCCTATTCGTCAGTTTGCTGGGCCCTACAACGACTTTATTGTTGGCCAAGACTTTTATTTATCAAGTCGATATAAGTCACTGCCCAAAAAGCGCATGTCTGAAGAGGGAACTGCATCTGTCGCTATTTCAACACCAAGCGCGAGAAAGATTAAAAGTCCAATAGAAACCAAAGTGTTATTTGCCCTTCAAGAGTCTGGTGGTGCAGCTGTGCAGCGTAGCATGACGTTTACAAGTTGGAAGGATACTAACCTGCCCGCACTAAAACCGCTGAGTAAAACCTTCAAATACAACTCCAATGCCGCATTTGACGTTGCACTGCTTAGCCCAAATGGTCAAAAGCTCGAATCAGGCAGCGTCAAATTAACTTTGTATTATGACCAAGGCCAACACTATTGGGTGTACGAGGAAGGTATTGGTTGGAGACGTAAGAAGCAAGATCAATGGCGTAAGGAGCAGCAACTGGTTGTCGATTTAAACGCAGATACCACGCGCATTGAATTACCCGTCGATTGGGGCGACTACAAACTAGAAGCCACTGATCTCAGCTCTGGCACAAAGACCCTGCATCACTTTTATGCTGGCTGGTATCGCGGATATAGACAATACCCTGCAAAACCTGAGCACCTTCAATTATCTTTGGATAAAACGGTTTACACTGCTGGCGAGAAGGCTGAAGTGACTTTTGACTCCCCTATCGACGGTGAACTTTTAGTCACCCTAGAGTCAGACAAGGTACTTTGGAGCCAAAAATTAGCTGTAAAGCAGGGAGAAGCCAAAGTTACTTTGCCTATAAACAAAACGCTAAACCGTCACGACCTGTATGTTACCGCCAGTCTGTTCGGTCAACAGCAAAATGCACCGAAACGATACCTAGGTATTTCACCACTCAAACTGGACAGAACCGAGCGAAACCTTCAGCTTGCAGTGAGCCTCCCTGATAGCATTGAGCCTCTGCAAACTATCGCAGTTCCGGTTAAAGCGTCTGGATTAAAGCCAAATAAAAACAGCTGGGTGACAGTCTCCATGGTTGATAGAGGCATCATCAATCTCAGCCGCTTTAAGCCTCAAAACCCCCATGACTTTTTGTTCTCTCAGCGTCGTTACAGTGGCGATATCATTGATCTGTACTCTCGCCAATACGACCCTCGACCAAACCCTTTTGCACAATCAAGATTTGGTAGTGACAACAACAATAACAACACCAATCGAAATGACGACTTGGTGGAAAGTAAAACTATTCAGTTGATGTCCAGACCGGTAAAACTGATTAATGGGGAGGCACTAGTTGAACTTACATTACCAGATTACAACGGTGAAGCTCAGCTGATAGTAACGGCATTTAATGACGAACAAGTTGGTCAGTTAGTACAAAACCAAGTTATCCGTATGCCGCTTGTTGCAGAACTCAGTGTGCCGCGCTTTTTGGTTCCTGGTGACATCTCAAGCATCGCCATTGATTTACACAATGTTAGTGGCGATGCACAAAGTTTAACTGTTAATTTGCAAACAGATGCAGATATTGAGATGCCCGATAATGCTTCACGAATTGTTGCATTAGAAGATGGGAAAAACTGGAGTCACATTCAGCCTCTCATCGTGTCAAAAACCAGTCCAGATAACGTGGTCACTTTTACTTTATCAGTTCAAGGGCAAGGGGTTGATGTCAACAGAAGCTGGCGTGTGCCTATTAAATATTTAGAACCTTGGGCTACCCATGTGACCAACCAAATATTAGAGCCTGGCAAATCTATGACCGTTTCAAAAGACGTATGGTCAGGACTCATTAGTGTGCCAGGTAAAGAAGGTGATCTACTCGTCAGCCATGGGCCTATTTTTAATATCGCTGAGTTTGCAACAGGTCTCTATGCCTATCCGTATGGTTGCGCCGAGCAAACCACAAGTAAGGCTTGGCCATTTGCGCTTAAACACGCGCAGCTAGATAAATTTCAACAAAATACTTTAAGTAAAAATGCCCAACTATCTACTAATCAAGCCTTTTTAGGTGCTGCAATTAAGCGCTTAAAAACCATGCAGAAAACCACTGGCGGCTTTGGTTTATGGGGCAGTTATGCCGTGGAGAAACCTTGGTTAACAGTCTATGTTACCGACCTGCTCACACATATTGATAACAACTACCCAGAATTGGTGCCAAGCAGTATGTTAAAAGACGCGCAGTACCGTGTCTTTAGATATGCTCGTGGAGATTTTGTTGATGACTTAACAATCTCACAATCAGAAGCGACTGCAGCGAAAAGCTACGCAGCTTACCTTTCTAGTCGATTAGGGAAATTGAGTTTCAGTGATCTGGAAGCACTGAATCTGAATACCCATCCATCTAAACTAAGCCTACTGCACCTAGCTGCTGCTTACGCTAACACAGGTGCAAGCTCGCTCAGCGCACATTTATTAAACTTGTATTATAAACAGCCAAGGGTTGGGGGTTACTTTTCTGATTATGGTAGTGATATTCGTGATTCAGCACTGGCAACTCTGGCCCTCAGTGATATTGCACAGGTAAAGGATCTCCGCCATAAAGCGCAAAAGTTGCGTACTTCCCTGCTTGAGCAACTGCCCGACCAAATTGCTGACAAAGATTGGCTAAGTACACAAGAACGTGCAGCATTGCTGCGCAGTGCCGTTGCAAATGCCAAACAGAACGAGCAACATGTGGACGTAACGATAGATAACCGCCCAAATACACAACAAGGCTTGGTGACACACCCATTGACCCCAGCTCTTTCGATTGCCAATACTGGGGAGCACAATCTCTACATTCAGCAACTGGCAAAGGGCTACGTCAAGCTTGATGAGCAGATCGCTAACCAAGTCAATCCGTTTAACACCATCAAAATGAAACACTTTTTAAGGCGCTGGTTTACACTTGATGGTAAACCTATGGACGAAAATATCACGCTAAAAGTGGGTGACCGCGTAGTGGTAGTTTTGGATATACATAGTAAAGAACATATCTCGGATGCACTTATCATAGATCGCATTCCAGCAGGTTTCGTACTTGAAAATCCAGCTTTATTGCAAGATCTCGATATCGAGCAATCGTTACCGCCAAATGTCACTCTCGCTAACACTGAACATCAAGAATACCGTCATGATAGGTATGTAGCTGCCGCAGAAATAAATAAAGGAAAGCAACAACTTGCTTATTTACTTCGCGCTGAGATCCCCGGTGTTTATGGTAACCCACCGACCTTTTTTGAGTCGATGTATAAACCCCAAAAGCATGTGCTTTATAGACAGTACCCTTCTACACTTTCCATAGAGCGTTAGAGGTTTAATCAATCCGCAAGTAGGTAGTGCGGTAATGCACTGCCTACAACTCAACTTAGCCGTAGTCACATGACCCTTAAAAAAGCCCTTATCACAGTATTTTTCATGCCATTTGTGCTCATGATGATGGCCATACTCTGGCATTATCATAATCCACTCCCCCCCATTTACCCGCATGGACCTGCAACACGCATCACCGCAAGCGATCAAATGACGTTACGTGCATTCGGCGACCAACAGGGTGTACACCGTTATCATGTTGAGAACTCTGAAGTAAGTGAGTTTTACCTCGACGCACTATTACATTATGAGGATCGCTGGTTTTACTATCATTACGGTGTAAACCCTCTTTCGTTAGTACGCGCTGCCGGACAGTGGCTCACAAATGGAAGAGTGATTTCAGGGGGCTCAACACTCTCTATGCAAGTGGCAAGATTGATTGACCCTCACGATAGAACAGTTGCAGGTAAACTGCACCAAATCGCACGGGCGATTCAACTAGAGTGGCACTATAGCAAAGACGATATCCTTAACTTTTACCTCAATCTAGCCCCCTATGGTGGCAATATCGAAGGCATTGGCGCGGCTGCAATAAAGTACTTTGGTAAACATCCTAAACAACTCAATAAAAACGAGGCGGCTTTGCTTGTGGTACTGCCACAAAAGCCCTCTCGCTATCGCCCTGATCGGTATATCGATTTGGCAAAAAGTATGCGTAACAAAGTGCTTGATAGGCTAAAACAAGGTAACTTAATAGATACAGCACAGTTTGACCTACTGACAGCAGAACCCATCAATTTATTTGGTCGAACTGAACCTCATTTGGCTCCGCTACTAGGAAGGTACTTGAAAAAACAGTATCCACTTAGCCATAAAATCAATACCACTGTTGACTATGAGTTACAAAGTAAACTGCATAAACTATTGCACAGCGTCAGTACTCGGTTGCCGCGCAAAGCTTCAGCGGCAGCACTCATTGTAGAGAATCGTGATGCGAAGATAATTGCCTATCAAGGCTCAGTTAATTTTAACGACTTAAGCCGTTTTGCTCACGTCGATATGGTTCGAGCTACCCGCTCTCCTGGTTCAACGCTTAAACCTTTTATTTACGGCCAAGCTTTAGATTTGGGGCTGATCCATAGTAAGAGCTTACTCAGTGATATTCCTGCCGACTTTAATGGTTATAAACCGCAGAATCTCAATGGTTATTTCAGTGGTGCTATCACTGCTGAACAAGCATTACAAAAATCTCTGAACGTGCCAGCTATACAGCTACTAAACCGCATTTCACCAACAAAGTTTGAAGCCAACTTAGCAAAGGCCGATATTCAACTTTCACATCAAAAAGCTAACTTATCAGTTGGTTTAGGGGGAACTGGAACCAATTTGCTCTCTCTTGCCAAACTATATAGGGCGTTGGTCAGTGGAGGTGAGGTTAAAGCACTGCAAATGCTGGAAATAGACGACACACAAAACAAATTTGGGGCAGTATTAACACCCAGTAATGCAAGAATATTAAGCCCTCAAAGTAGCTGGATCTTGTTTAAAATGCTCAGCTCGCAAAGTGCACCGGATAGGGTTGTCCCCTCTATTCGCCGAGAAATTGCATGGAAGACAGGCACTAGCTATGGCTACCGAGATTTCTGGTCAGTGGGCGTCAGCACCGACTATACAGTTGCAGTGTGGGTGGGGCGACCAGATTCCAGTCCAATGTTAGGCTACTTAGGCGCCACACAAGCGGCCCCGATCATGTTTGATATTTTTGACTTGTTACCTAAAGATCATACAACACTTGTAAAGCCAACAGGGGTTGAACAAGCCTTAATCTGCTGGCCCAGTGGCAGATCAATTACGCAAGTATCCCACAATGAGTGTGCCGAACAACACCAAGCGCTGACTATAAATGGCATGACACCGCCCACAATGGATCTATACGGCGACTTTTCTTTAACACCAAATTGGCCGACTAAATTAGCGCAGTGGTTGAGTGCTAAAAAAGGAATGGAGAAAACAGAATCACACAGTCTAAATGCTCCTCCGGCAATAACTTCTTTGCAAAGTGGCCAGCATTACTATCGCTCGCAACTAGATATTTTGCCCTTAACATCCTCTTGGCCAGAAAAAACACAGTGGTTTATCAATCATCAACCTATAACTACACCGCAATTACAACTGAGCAATTATCACGGAAAAACGGTGGTTTCGGCGTGTATCAACACTTTATGTGAGCAGCAGACCATTTATATTCATCCATGAATGAAACGCTGTAAAAAGGGTGACATGGAAACTTAATTTTTTCTAAAATATGTACAAACTCAATTGTGGCAGATTTAGATTATTGTATGGGATCTGCTAAACTCTTGGTTATTAGTGCGCTTTCATCAGCGCCGCTTTTAGCTCAAGATTGAAAAAGGTGAACGTAACAGTGTCAATAGATCCTTGGAAAGTATTAGAACTTGAACCGACTTCCGATCTACAAAAGATCGAAGCGGCTTATCAGCATAAACTTGCACAGCTAGACTCTGAGTCCGAGCAGGTTAGCGAGGAGCAAACTACGGCTCTCAATCAGGCCTACCAAGCTGCTTTGCAAACTCTCAAACAACCCTTCAAGCCCGCTGAAACCAGTTTATCTCACCCACTTTTTACAGAGTTCAATGAAGATTTAACAGCGCTGTTAAGCAACGATTTGCGTCGCAATCAGCTGACAGCTTGGCAGCTATTAGTTGATCATCCTGCGGGGCAAGAACATGCTCTCAGAGATGACTTGAGCGCCCTGATCTTTGATCAAATTCTTCACTACCAAAAAACATGTGAAGATGACAAGCAATTGATCTCCAGTGAGATCCTAATTTATCTCACTGAACAGTTAGAATGGACAACGCGCGAAGATCTAAGAGCCCGTTATGGCGACAACTTTTATTACCGCATGACCCAGCAGCGCTTACCTGAACCAGAAGCGATAGCCGAACCCATTGGAGATACAGGCAACCTTGCCAATATCTTTATCGGACTGACTATTGTTTGCGCGATCGGGTTATTAATGATTTCCGTGTAACGCGGTTGCACAAAGTAAGCGCTTTTGGTGCTATCCACAATACCTGAAGGTAAAAGCCTGATGTGATAAAGTAGCTAGGAATTATTCTGACTTTGTCATATCAGCCATCGCGAATGGCACCAAACTAAGGAAACACCATGACTATCACTCGCAAACATACCAATCAGCGTATGAGTCGAATTGTAGTGCACAATGACACCATCTACCTATGTGGACAAGTATGTAAAGATGCCACTCAGGGCATCCAAGAACAAACTCAAACGATGTTAGACAAGGTAGATGCTCTATTAGAAGAAGCCAACAGCGATAAATATCACCTGTTAAGTGCCACGGTTTACATCAGTGACATGCAGTACTTTGCACAGATGAACGAAGTTTGGGATGCTTGGGTACCTGAAGGCCACGCCCCTGCACGTGCATGTGTAGAAGCCGCAATGGCAAGGCCTGAGCTACTTGTTGAAGTCTCTGTTGTTGCTGCGGTCAAAAAAGACTAAAACGCCTCTAGGGTGTGAGATTTATACGCTCCACCCACACACACCATAACAGCTAAATCACGATATCAGCGCGCTCTGTTAATTGCGTTAGTGCATCTTGCAATCGAGTCATGGCCACGTCAAACTCCACCCGGCTGGCTGGTCCGCCTAAAGTAAAGCGGATCCCATTTAACGTTGTGGGTTCATATTTCGAGCCAAACACATCTAACGTCCGCACCAATACACTATGACCTTTTAGGTGCGCAGCAATATAGTGCATATTCAGTTCATCAGGCAGCATCAGACAGACATTTAGCCCTGCAAAACGTGCGTGTAAATCAAAACGCGCCAACACATTATGAAGTGCTTGCTTTCGATACCTCAACTCATCAGCAAGTTTATTTTGTACATATTCATACTCCTTCCCCTGAATGGCACGCATCAGTAATTCAAAATTCATCATTGAAACAGACCAACACTGCGCATGAATTGCATTAATCACCGACTGCTGCCAAAGCAAAGGGGCAAGCACATAGCCCGCTCTTAAACCACCACTGAAATACTTTGAAAAACTGGCAATATAAAAAACTCTATCCGGTGCTTTTTGCCACAACGGTAATCGCCACATCTCGGGTAAGCAATAGTTAACATCATCTTCCAATATGAAGAAATGATACTTACGACTCATTGCTAACAAAGCGGCTAACTTTTCGTCGCTATATTGTATATTGGTCGGGTTTTGGCAGTTTGGGGTGATATAAATTGCTTTAACTGAACACGATTGGCAAATACTTTCCAATGCTTGCAGATCAATACCGTCTTCCAGCATTGGCACACCTTGATATTGTATATGAAGACTTTCACACGCTTTGAAAAAACCAGGGTATGTGAGCGCTTCATGCAGCACTATATCTTGAGGTTCACATAAAGCAGATAAACAAGCGAAAATTCCTTGCTGTGCTCCCTGAGTGAAGACGATATCGTGTTGCTCACAATCAAACCCTTTGAGCTTTAACCATTCTCGATAAAAGCGTTGATGTTGTTCCAAGCCATTTAATTTGTATGTCATTACCTCACTGAGGTCCGCAACATTACTAGAAAGCGACTGCATGGCCGCAGCCATAACTGCATCTTGTCCCATGCTAGGTTGTACACTTGATGCAAGGTCACTGACACCTTGAATCATATTCACACTGCTACGTTTAGACACATAAGTACCCGCCCCCAGTTTGGCACTGACATACCCTCTCTGCTCCAGAAGCACATAGGCACGTGTCACGGTGCCATGCGTAATTTTAAGGCTGTCAGCCAATGTCCTTTGAGCTGGTAACCGCTGCTCAAAACACAATTGTTTTTTATCAATGGCTTGTTCAATTAATTGAGCCAATGCCATGTATTTTGGTTGCTCTTGAGCAAGTCTATTAAACGCTTCAATCTCAGGGTGCCAAATTGTATTCATAACAATAAATAAATTGATGACTAATTGTATTTATGACACTAATGAATAACAGAGCAAATAGCAACAATTGTATCAATACAATATAGGAGAACAATAATGCCAACTGCGGATCTTGTCGCTCTAATACCTGCCCTTGTTATGTTTAGTTTTGCAGCTTCAATTACTCCAGGACCAAACAATATATTGCTGACTTATTCAGGCGCACATTTCGGGATCAGAAAAACGGTGCCTCATATCGCGGGAATTCGCGCAGGCATGACTTTGATCCACCTTATCATGCTCATCGGACTAGGCCAGATGCTGGTTAGTAGTCCCGGTTTGCATATGTTTTTTAAACTGTTAGCCAGCGGTTATATCTTGTTTTTGGCTTTTAAGATCTCTCAAAGTAGTGCACCTAGTAGCCTTAAAAATGAAAAACATAGGCCTATGTCATTTTTACAAGCGGCCATATTTCAACTTATAAACCCTAAGTGTATTGCAACACTTCTTTCACTGAGCACCGCATTGACCTTACCCGGCGAGCTCTATTGGCCATCAGCTGTACTTGGTGTACTGATGTTTAACCTCATCGCTCTGTTCAGTGGCTTCAGTTGGATTTACTTTGGTAAGGTCATCAGTCAACGGCTGCAAAATCCAAAGCATCAAAAATACTTTAATTACGTTATGGCTGGCCTGTTGCTCGCTTGCCTCCCCCTAATTCACATTAACTAAATATTGAGAGGCTAAACATGAAACTAACTAACCAATTGAGCAAACAGCAATTTAATGATGTGTATTTGTTTCTCTCAAAAAGGAGTTATTGGAGCAAAGGTATTAACCAAGATAAGCTCCGTACCGCACTGGACAATTCACTCTGCTTCGCCTTAGTTGAAGGGGGGCAACTTATCGCCTTTGCTAGGGTGGTCAGCGACTTTGCTACGTTTGCTAACTTATTGGATGTCTTTGTGCTTGAACCATTTCGTGGCAAAGGGTTTGGCAAAAAGCTTATTGATGCCGTCGTGACCCACCCCAAGTTACAAGGATTAAGACGCTTTACACTCGCAACCCATGATGCCCACGATTTATATCGACAATTTGGCTTTGAATGTCCAACCCAACCAGAGTTTATGATGGAAAGATATGACAAGGAGGTTAATAAACGCGGTACAAATACTGTGTAGATCACTGCTAACTAGAACTTTATATTAGCTGGCTGGTACACCAACCAGCTAATAGGCAGAAGTGGTGAAGCTGATTTATGTTGATTCAGCTATCAACCCATCAATAGGTAATTACTTACCTGTATGGGTTTGCGGCTTACATGGAAAATAGCAACCAGTGATCACTGCCCCACCAGCCACTTTGGCCGTTGCTGCAATTTCAACTTGCTTATTGGAAAGATTAGCCAGCTTTTTTGATTTTAATGTAAGTTTCATGATTATTTCCCAGGGCAAGATCATGAACTTT
>NZ_AUYB01000014.1 GCF_001625655.1 Pseudoalteromonas luteoviolacea DSM 6061
ATCGAAGAACACCTTACCCGATACGCTTTTATCACCTGATTTTGGTTTTTCAGTAAAGCGGATCGCTGGCGTGGGCTCTGTGCCAAGCACAACCTTTGCGGTATTACTTACCACGCCCGATTCTGTACCTATATAACGCTTACCGGTTTGATATTCGGTTGAAGGGGTTTGTGTAAGGGTGTAGCCATCGGCATTAGACTCAATTAACTCTACAAAGCTAAAGTCACCTTGGGCGTCAGTGGTGGTGGTAAGTTCAACCGCTTGGCCATATTTGTCGGTACCGGTTAGTTTGATGCTGACGGCATTCAATGCTGAATCAACCGGATCGATCACACCGTTTTGATCCACATCGAAGAACACCTTACCCGAAACAGACTTATCGCCCGCTTTTGGTTTCTCGGTAAAGCGGATCGCTGGCGTGGGCTCTATGCCAACCACAACCTTAGCGGTGTTACTTAATGCGCCCAAACCACTACCAATATAACGCTTACCAGTTTGATATTCGCTCGAAGGGGTTTGCACAATTGTGTAGCCATCGGCATTAGACTCAATTAACCCAGTAAAGCTAAAGTCACCTTGGGCGTCAGTGGTGGTGGTTAGCTCAACCGCTTGGCCATATTTGTCGGTACCCGTTAGTTTGATACTGATGTTATTCAATACAGCATCAACCGGATCGATCACACCATTTTGATCAATATCGAAGAACACCTTACCCGAAACAGACTTATCGCCCGCTTTTGGCTTTTCTGTAAAGCGGATCGCTGGCGTTGGCTCTGTGCCAACCACAACCTTGGCGGTGTTACTTACTGCACCCGCTTCTGTACCAATATAGCGCTTGCCGGTTTGGTATTCGCTCGAAGGGGTTTGCACAACGGTGTAGCCATCGGCATTAGACTCGATTAGGCCTGTAAAGCTAAAGTCACCTTGGGCATTAGTGGTGGTGGTTAACTCAACCGCTTGGCCATATTTGTCAGTGCCTGTTAGTTTGATACTGATGTTATTCAGCGCTGAGTCTGCAGGATCCAAGCTACCATCTTGATCCACATCGAAGAACACCTTACCCGAAACAGACTTATCGCCCGCTTTTGGCTTTTCTGTAAAGCGGATCGCTGGCGTTGGCTCTTTGCCAACCACAACCTTAGCGATGTTACTTACTGCGCCCAAACCACTACCAATATAGCGCTTGCCGGTTTGATATTCGCTCGAAGGGGTTTGCACAAGAGTGTAGCCATCGGCATTAGACTCGATTAGGCCTGTAAAGCTAAAGTCACCTTGGGCATTAGTGGTGGTGGTTAACTCAACCGCTTGGCCGTATTTGTCGGTACCGGTTAGTTTGATGCTGATATTATTCAGCGCTGAGTCTGCA
>NZ_AUYB01000015.1 GCF_001625655.1 Pseudoalteromonas luteoviolacea DSM 6061
TCAAAACGGTGTGATCGATCCAGTTGATTCTGTATTGCATGCCATCAGCATCAAACTAACGGGCACTGACAAATATGGCCAAGCCGTTGAATTAACCACCACCACTGACGCGCAAGGTGACTTTAGCTTTACAGGCTTAATTGAGTCTAACGCCGATGGCTACACCCTTACACAAACCCCGTCTACTGAATATCAAACCGGCAAGCGATACATTGGTAGTGGTTTGGGCGCAGTAAGTAACATCGCTAAGATTGTGGTTGGCACAGAACCAACGCCAGCGATCCGCTTTACAGAAAAACCAAAAACGGGCGATAAGTCTGTTACGGGTAAGGTGTTCTTCGATG
>NZ_AUYB01000016.1 GCF_001625655.1 Pseudoalteromonas luteoviolacea DSM 6061
TCAAAACGGTGTGATCGATCCTGCGGACTCAGCGCTGAATAATATCAGCATCAAACTAACGGGCACTGACAAATATGGCCAAGCGGTTGAACTAACCACAACCACAAACGCGCAGGGTGACTTTAGCTTTACCGGGTTAATTGAGTCTAACGCCGATGGCTACACACTTGTGCAAACCCCTTCGAGCGAATACCAAACCGGTAAGCGCTATATTGGTACAGAAGCGGGTGCAGTAAGTAACATCGCTAAGGTTATTGTAGGCACAGAGCCCACGCCAGCGATCCGCTTTACCGAGAAACCAAAAGCGGGCGATAAGTCTGTTTCGGGT
>NZ_AUYB01000017.1 GCF_001625655.1 Pseudoalteromonas luteoviolacea DSM 6061
TCAAATAAATATACTGACTTTGCAATTGAAACTTGCCTGACACTTCGGTCTGTCTTTAATTTGCCACTTCGAGCACTTGAAGGGTTCGTTAATTCACTCCTCAATTTGATGGGGGCACCTGTTCATTCCCCTGGTTACAGCTGTTTGTGCAAGCGAGGAAAGACACTAAATGTTCAATATCGAACCAAGCCAACCACGCAGGGATTTATTGATATTGTTGTCGATAGCACCGGCCTAAAAGTTTATGGTAATGGCGAATGGCATACCCGAAAACACCGAGCCAGCAAACGTCGAACTTGGCGTAAGTTGCATTTAGCGATAGATGCAGCCAGCCATGACATTGTCAGTGCAGAGCTATCAATGGTGAATGTATCGGATGGTGAAGTGTTAGGTGATTTACTACGGCCACTACGCCGAAATGTTGACAGAGTAACCGGTGATGGTGCTTATGATACGCGTAATTGCTATGATGAAATTGCGGCTAAAGGTGCCGTAGCTCGGATCCCCCCAAGGGAAAATGCCCAATATTGGGAGAAAGGTCATCCGAGAAACAGCGCCATAATATTAATGCATCAATTTGGTTTAAAACACTGGAAGGAAAAGTCTGGTTATCATGAGCGTTCGCTGGCTGAAACGGGCGTTTATCGTTTTAAACAGCTTACGGGTGACAAATTAACAAGCCGCACCTTCAACAGCCAACACACAGAAGTAATGATTAAAGCCAAGGTGATCAACACGATGAACAGGCTAGGTATGCCTGAATATAGGTAAAAATGACAAGGCCGTCAGTAAAGGCCTATTTG
>NZ_AUYB01000018.1 GCF_001625655.1 Pseudoalteromonas luteoviolacea DSM 6061
GTGTCCACACAGATGATTGTTGATTAGAATTAGAGAACACAACATTGTTTGGGTCTGTAGCTCAGCTGGTTAGAGCGCACGCCTGATAAGCGTGAGGTCGGTAGTTCAAGTCTACTCAGACCCACCACTTCTTCTCGATGCTGCGTTATAAAGCTCGTCGTTTAGGATAACTAAACTTCCTCGCTTTATGCCTTGCCTCAAAAAGAAGTGTAAACAAACAATGTATTCCTAGTAATGTGGGGCTATAGCTCAGCTGGGAGAGCGCCTGCCTTGCACGCAGGAGGTCAGCAGTTCGATCCTGCTTAGCTCCACCACTTTACTACCACTTCTTAAAGATAAGCACTCTTACTTAGTTTACTTTTTACTTAACTGTATAAACTGAGAGTTTTTAACTCTGAGAAGTTATTCTCTTGCTCTTTAAAAATTTGGAA
>NZ_AUYB01000019.1 GCF_001625655.1 Pseudoalteromonas luteoviolacea DSM 6061
AATCCGTTTTTTAATACTAGTATGGTCTGACTCTTCTGGCGTCTTTGCCATTTTGGCTCTTACGGGATTCAAATCCACATACGCTAAACACGCTGCCAGCGCAGCTTCATCTAACAACGCCTGTGATTTAAAACGCCCTTCCCAGAATCGCCCTGTGCAGCCATCTTCTTTATTCGCCTTGCGTGCGATATCTTCGTTAAGCGTGCGCATAAACCAGCTTATATCAGCTAGTCGTGTTCGGTACTTCTCTAAAAGTTC
>NZ_AUYB01000020.1 GCF_001625655.1 Pseudoalteromonas luteoviolacea DSM 6061
TGTAACTGCCCCAGTTTTAGTACCGTCCATTAGTAGAATTATGCGGCCTCAAGATAGCCCATTGGAGTTTGATCTCCTAGTGCATCGTGAGGCCGTTCATAATTATAAATATCTAACCATTCATCTGTAATGTCACGAACCTGCTGAAGTGACTCAAACAGATATAAATCCAATACTTCTTCTCGGTAGCTGCGATTAAACCGCTCCACAAAACCGTTCTGATATGGACTTCCTGGCTTAATAAACTCAAGTTTTATGCTCTTTTTAGCAGCCCAGCTCTCCAAGACATTTGACGTAAACTCAGGGCCATTATCCACTCTAATTTGTTTTGGCGTTCCACGCCATGCAATGACCCTTTCCAATACTCGGATAACTCGCTCAGCCGTGAGGCTTGTATCAACCTCAATCGCTAACGCTTGGCGGTTGTAATCGTCCAGCACATTCAGTGTTCTAAAACGATGTCCGTAATTGAGTGCATCACTCATAAAATCCATCGACCAAGAGTCATTATGTTTTCCTGGTGCGCTTAACGGCTTTGGTGTGCGTGTTGGTACACGGCGCTTTCCTTTTCGTCTAAGGTTAAGTTTGAGCAGGTTATACACTCGCTCAACACGCTTTTTATTCCATACTTTGCCTTGATGCCTAAGTCGTTTAAACAGCTTAGGCATGCCCCACCTTGGATGCCGCTCAACAAGCGCCAACAAAGCATCAATTACATCATCATCCGATGGTCGATTGCATTTATAGTAATAAACGCTTCGACTTAAACCTGCTACGTCACAAGCAAATGCTACGCTTACCTCAAACCGTGCTCGTAAGTGAGCGACCCAAGCTCTGCGTCTACTTGTTTTTACAGCTTTTTTGAGATGATTTCCTCAAGCATTGAGTGTTTTAAACTTAGAGTTGCAAACATATCTTTTAGCTTGCGGTTTTCATCTTCAAGCTCTTTTAAACGTTTTACATCAGAGGCCTCCATCCCACCATATTTAGAACGCCACTTATAAAACGTACTTTGACCAACGCCGTGTTTACGGCATATTTCTGGTACAGGCACACCAGATTCAGCTTCTTTGATCATGCCCACGATCTGTGTTTCAGTGAACTTACTTTTTCGCATCGTAAAACTTCCTTCTTATATTGATAGAAATTCTACTTATGAACTGTTTCAGTTTATGGGGGAGTTACA
>NZ_AUYB01000021.1 GCF_001625655.1 Pseudoalteromonas luteoviolacea DSM 6061
TTCAGTCGGTGGAAAGTGAAACTATTCACTTTCCTATTCCCGCCTTCCAAGTGCAAAGGGTTAACGACAGCGAACGCAGTGAGTTCGTTTCCTTTGCGCAAGGTGAAATAAACTATTTTAATAACTGATGAGGGACTGGTGACCCACAACTTCCAATTTTGAACGACTTTAAAATGATGCTAAGAGAGTCCATCTCAACCTCAGTGAAAGTTGCTCTTTTC
>NZ_AUYB01000022.1 GCF_001625655.1 Pseudoalteromonas luteoviolacea DSM 6061
CCAGGGCAAGAGCATGAAAAATCACTTGCTATTCAATACCTTTTCTAGATAGTTCTCGTTCCTAGCTGCTTTTAGCTGTTTAGCGCGCACACCTTTGTTAAAAGATGTCTCTTTCTTTAATAAATTCAATGCAATATGCCTTACACCAGCAAACACTTCTGCTGCACCGTCACGGCGTATACGGCAACCATCTTCATTCATTGCTACATCCAAACACCAATGAAGACTGTTCTCGATATGCCAATGTGCTCGTGTGGCCTCAGCTAGTCTTTGTGCACTCAAGTTTGCTGAGCTGATGTAATATCGATATGTTAATTCACCTTGCTGTTGGTTATCTATTTTACGATAAGACACTATCACGCCTACACTTTGTAAATTAGGCCAGCTTGCACTTGCCGGAATTTGGGCCATATCATGGGAGACAACAGCCGCTCTGAACTCTTCTCGTCCTCGTTGATAATCGACTTCACTTAGTAGGCTATCATTCGCTATTTGACGTGTGATTTCTGGCTGTAAGCATTGTTTTACTTGTTCAAATAAGCTGCCCTGATTGGCTTTGAGTGCCAGCAAATAGTCCGCTTCTTTATCTATAATTTGCTTTGCAATCTCCTTTTGGCAGCCCATTGCATCAATCGTCACTAAGCAACCTTTTACCTCTAGCAACTGAAGTAACTCCGGGATAGCTGTGATTTCATTGGATTTTGAGTCGGTCTTACATTGACCTAATGTCACGCTATTTTCACAGGCAAACGCGCTGACTATATGGATGGCATCTTTTCTATCTGATTGTTTGAACGAACCTTTTAGTCTTTTTCCATCAATGGCAACCACACTGCCGTCTGTTAGCTCGCTACAACTTTGCATCCATTGAGAGAAACAGGTTTGAAACTGGGTCATATCGATGCGGCTTATAACCCTTGCAATCGTGTCGTGCCGCGGCACGCCGTTTGCTAACGCTATAAATTTACGTAACCAAGTTAGTTTGTCATGGGCAAAATCTTCAATTTCTTCCCAACCTTGGCAACCTGCGATTACGGCACTAATAGTAAGAAACAGAATATCGAATAATGGATGTTGAACTTTGCCTTGCTGGCGAGGGTCATCAATTGAAGAAAAGTACTCGAACAACGTATTAACTGACATAATTTGACTGCTTAATCTGAAAAGCAGTATGAGATCATAAATTTATGTCAAGGTAAAGTTCATGATCTTGCCCTG
>NZ_AUYB01000023.1 GCF_001625655.1 Pseudoalteromonas luteoviolacea DSM 6061
TGTTGTGGTCAACTAATTCCGGACAATGATTTAAGTTGTTCTTCCATTACAGCTGGTGCTGTCATATCGTTGTGACTGTGCGGTCTTTTCCAGTTGTAGTAACTCATCAAATAAAAGCTTATATCTTGTTCTGCTTCTTTAATTGATTTATAGCCCGTGCTCGGTATCCACTCTGTTTTCAGACTTCTAAATAAACGTTCCATTGGAGAATTATCCCAACAGTTACCTCTGCGGCTCATACTTTGTGTTATTTGATAGCGCCATAACCTCTGCCTATATTTGATTGAGCTGTACTGACAGCCTTGGTCCGAGTGAAACATGAGCCCTCTGGGTCGGCCTCTTTGTTCATAGGCCCTATCTAACGCTTTGACAGCCAACGCTGCATCTGGCTTATCTGACATTGCCCAGCTAACCACTCTTCTGGCATATAAATCAATCACTACAGCTAAATATGCCCACTTCTGACCTGTCCAAATATAAGTAATATCTCCGCACCATACTTGATTTGGTTCGTGAGCACCGAACTCACGATTCAGTCGGTTGGGTATGTCTGGACGCTCATTCACTGCTCTTTTATATGCGTGAGGCCCTGGCTGTTTCGATACAAGTTGCATATCACGCATGATCCGCCTGATTTTGAAAAGGCCAACATCAATATCATACTCGGCCAGCATTGCCGAGAGTGTTCGGCTTCCTGCTGAGCCTCGGCTTAATTTAAAGCACTCTTTGAGTTTAGCTCGAAGGAATACCTCATTAGTATCAATGACATTACGACGGCGCTTGTAGTCATAAAAACTTGAACGGGCGACATCGAAGACATTACAGACCAGTTCAACCGGATCTTGCTCACTTAATTGGTCTATTAGCGAATACTGTTTGTTTCTTCTGACATTAAGAGAGCTGTAGCCTTTTTTAGTATCGATTTCTCTCGTTCTAAGCGATTGATACGAGCTTCAAGTTCTTGGATCTTCTGTTGTTCGGGCGTCAAAGCTTTCGACTTCGGTGTTTCTCCGCTCCTTTCAACCTCGAGTTGCTGAACCCACCGTCTTAGGGTCGTTTCACCCACATCCAAGGAGCGGCATGCATCTGGAAATGAGTAACCTTTATCTAAAACTAAGCAAGCTGCTTCAAGTTTAAACTCTTTACTAAATGTTCGACGTTTTCTGGCCATTTGACACCTCTAGTTAAGTGGTAATCATACCACCTAAAGTTGTGTCCGGGTTTATTGAACCACAACAA
>NZ_AUYB01000024.1 GCF_001625655.1 Pseudoalteromonas luteoviolacea DSM 6061
AAACCTTTCGCACGATAAAGCAGGGTCTCATCGCGCATCCATGCGCTCACTTCCTCATGCTGCGAAACTTTGTTTCGGTCATTCGTCACCCTTACGCAAAAAGAGGACTCTCACTTCGTTCTGCACCTATCTTGCGCAAAAATAGCGCACTCACTTTGTTCGCTGTCGCTAGCCTTTTGCACTTAATTCACCCCTGAAGCTGAGTCCCATCGCGCATCCATGCGCTCATCTCAATGAACTGCGAAGCATTTCTTCGGTTTCATTTCGTCCATGTGAAAGTTGGGTGAAGGCGGTAGTTAGGAAAGTAAGTGGTTTCACTTCCCCAACAACAGAACGTTAGGCTTTTGATTAGCGACGCGAAAGAGCAGAGGTTATAGTATGAGGTGTTACTGCAAGGGTTAATTATATCCTTTTTTAAAAGCCAATCATTCACTATGTTAGGGTTTTAACCGCTTGGGAGATGCCTTCGAGTGTGAGTGGGTACATCCGTTTTTCCATCAATCTGTCAATTTGTTCTATCGACTGGTAATAATGCCAATACTCTTTCGGCTGTGGATTTAGCCAAGCAACTTTGTCAAAGTGCTCGGTAAGGCGTTGCAACCATGCGCTACCCGGCTCTTGATTCCAATGTTCAACACTACCACTAGGGTAGGTAATTTCATAAGGCCCCATGGTTGCATCACCGACAAATATTAATCGATAATCTTTACCAAATTTATTGATGAGTTGATAGGTATCGAGCATAGAATCGTTTAATCGTTCATTGTCTTGCCAGACATGCTCATACACACAATTATGAAAATAGTAGAACTCTAAGTGTTTAAACTCTGAATGGGCAGCACTGAAAAGCTGTTCGCAAATTTGGATATGGTCGTCCATTGAACCACCGATATCAAATAACATCAGTACACTGATGGCGTTATGTCGCTGCGGTGCCATTTTAACGTCTAGCAACCCCCCCTGTTTAGCAGTCGCTTCAATGGTGTTGTTTAAATCAAGTTCTTCGCTTTCATGACTGCGAGCAAATTTCCTCAGCTGCTTGATAGCTAGCTTCATATTTCGGCTGCTAAGGTCAGCATCTTTGTCTAGATTCTTATATTGCCTCTTATCCCATACTTTCACAGCCTTTCGATGGCGGCTCTCATGCTGACCTATTCGAACCCCTTCCGGGTTGTAACCATATGCGCCAAAGGGCGATGTGCCGCCTGTGCCTATCCATTTATTACCACCAGCATGCCTTTTTTGTTGTTCCTCCAGGCGCCTTTTTAGCGTCTCCATGAGTTTATCTAGGCCCCCTAAGGCTTTGAGCTTAGCCTTTTCAGCTTCACTAAGGTGCTTCTCGAATTCTTTTCTCAACCAGTCTGAAGGTAAAGCTTGTTGTTGCAGAGCGTTTGCTAAGTCAATTTGTTCAACGCCCTGGAAATAGTCGGCAAACGCTCGGTCAAACTTATCAAATAAAGTCTCATCTTTGACAAATATCACTTTGCTGAGCGTATAAAAGTCTTCGAGGCTGCCAAAGCAAAGTCCCTTTTCTAGCGCCGTTAGACAATCTAGCAATTCTCTTAGGCTTGCTTTGATCCCATGTCGCCTTAAAGTAAACAGAAACTCAATGAGCATTATCTTTTACTCATAAAAGCGAGTTTTTCTATCAGAGTGACATCTTGCTCATTTTTTAATAACGCGCCAAACAGTGGCATAAGGCCACCTTGATGGGATTTGTCGTGCAATGTTTTTGTGTCAATTTCTTCAGCAAGTAATAACTTTAACCAATCTAATAATTCACTGGTACTAGGCTTCTTCTTCAGGCCGCGAGTGTCTCGTAAATTAAAAAACACTTCTAGAGCTTCTGTGAGTAACTGTGATTTTATGTTTGGAAAATGAACATCGACAATTGCTTTCATCTCCAATGGAGAAGGGAAATCTATATAGTGGAAAAAGCATCTACGCAAAAATGCATCAGGTAATTCCTTCTCATTGTTTGAGGTGATGATGACAATGGGCCTAATATCGGCTTTGACTTGTTGTTGTGTTTCATAAACATGAAACTCCATTTTATCCAGTTCAAGTAACAAATCGTTTGGAAACTCGATATCGGCTTTATCTATTTCGTCGATCAATAAAACCGGGCGCTTATCCGCACAAAATGCCTGCCACAACTTGCCTTTAATGATGTAGTTGTTTACGTCATGAACTCGCTCATCACCTAGCTGGCTATCTCGCAATCGAGAAACTGCATCATATTCATAGAGTCCTTGCTGGGCTTTGGTCGTAGACTTTATGTGCCATTGAATTAATTCGGTATCCAAACTTTGTGCAAGCTCTTCTGCTAACAGCGTTTTTCCTGTTCCGGGCTCCCCCTTTATTAGCAATGGTTTTTCTAAGAGAATGGCAGCATTAACCGCCTGTTGCAGTGCTTTTGTTGCTATATATTTATCGGTGCCTTTGAACATTTTTTATTGTGGTCTGATGTGATAATGCTACCAGTTTGCCACATTTTTAATTTTACTATCAAATATCATTCTTCTCGTAGATATTGAAATCTAGGTTGGGTTTTACCATCAACAATGACTTCTTCGACAAACATGTTGAGCGGTCTTGCCCAATGTCCAAAGTCTCCGTATAGGGTTTGATATATAACAAGTGCTTCTTCGCTTTCACTGTGGGTTGCTACAAATAGCACCCTATATTCTTTTCCTTTGTAATGACGGTAGATCCCTTTTTTAAGTTCGTTAGGCATTGTTGTGTCCTCATGTGACTGGGTATAATTGATTTATTCAAAAACGAGTCAGTATGCTCGTTTATCTATGAGATAAGGTTTTAATACATGAATTATATTGCGCTAAGCGATTTCAAGAAAGCATGGGTTTTTCGCCACAAAGATTTGCCTATTGCAGAGTCTGACTTGGATCAGATTAAACCTATGACAGCCCAACGCGCAGCAGTACTATGGAGCACCATGGTTAGTCGAGAGCAAGATCATCCAGACTTTTTTACGCCAAATGATTGGGCTGGAAAAGAAGATAACTGGGAAGAAGTAGTTGATTGGGAGCAAGCGTGGGAAGAGGGTGTCGAGCAGTTACCTGAACCAATCTGTGAGTATCTTAATTGGGAGGACAATACCACTGTCTATTTTTGCCTCTCGCGTGACCACGTAATAGAAACTCAATTTGGTGTCTTCAAACGTTGTTGGCAAAATTTTATGTTTTTAGTGGATGGTAGCCTTTTATTGGGTAAAAAGCGCGATGCAGCAGTACAGTTTTTAGAGTCTGGTGAGGCTAAGTTGGGTCAACGCCCTAAAGGAAATTAGCGCTGAAATTGCTTTGTAATTTTGTCAGATTGGCTGTATTTAGTTGCCATGGCGTGTTATAAAATCTTCTCTAAGGAGGAGCTTTGGAAGAATACCAATCAAGCAGGCAGCAAACAACGATCTGGCAAGATGAAGCTTCTAGGCTTATCTTTGCAGAGCTTGTTAATGTATTTTACACCAGAGAAATAAACAACTTGGTGAGCGAGCCGGATCCCGAGCGCTTGAAGCGTATCTTAAAAAGCTTGCCTTTTTATGTTGAAAGAGCCGCTACGCATATTGTACTCGGTGAAGTGCCACTCGAGTTAGACAGCCATAACGGGTGCTGGGTTGCTGCCCAAAAAAGGAAACCTTTGCAAGATCCTGCGGTCATACACAAATATTACCATACAAGTGCAACCGTTGGCCTGGTCGTTCCCATTTTGCTAGAAGAACAGCATGAGTCGGGTATATATATTGATATGATCGATCAAGTGAAGTCACAAAAAGTACATTGCAATGAGTTTGGTTGGTTTGACTTCTCTGGGTTAAGTCAAGACTCCGAGCGCTCTATGCTTTTGAAGCCAAATAAAGCTTTAATGACAGCTGCCTGTTGTGGACACCGTTGGCATTATCATAAAATAACAACACCAAGATTGCTTGGGTTAAGGGAAATGCTTTTAGCAAGTAGTATTAACTGGCCCAATGTGACGAAAAAGAAAATAGTGTCAGGTTTATAATCGCATTTAGGCGACATGACTACACAGTCCATACTCTAGGATATTGAATTATGCGTTTATTCCAACTTGCGCTGTTTTGTCTGTGTGTCTACATTCAATACAAACTCTGGTTTGGTCATAATGGCTTGCAAGATTATCGGCGACTAACTGAAACCGTTAGCAAGCACCAAGAAATGAATGCAGAACTGCTCAAAAGAAATAAATTACTAAAGGCAGATATTGAAGATCTAAAGCTAGGTTTAGAAGGCGTCGAAGAGCGAGCCAGACATGAACTTGGTATGATCAAACCTAACGAAACCTTCATTCGTGTATTACCAAAGAAACAAAATGAATAAATCTATTTCAATCGCAGCAGTGGTTCCGGCGGCTGGTGTTGGTGCAAGAATGGGGCTGAACCACCCCAAACAGTACTTAAAAATTAATGATAAAACGATACTTGAGCACACGCTTGAAAAGCTTGCAGGTGTGAAACAAATTGATCATACATTTGTGGCAATAAGCAAAGACGATGCTTACTTCCCTGAGCTAGACATTGAACATTTAGGGTTGTCTCGTGTTGATGGGGGGAAGGAGCGTGCTGACTCGGTATTGAATGCACTCAAAGCCATGTCCGCCAATCCACCTAAGTGGGTTCTTGTACACGATGCTGCAAGACCCCTTGTTGAACCCAAAGATATCGAGAAATTAATAGCACATTGTTTATCTGCAGGAGAAGGTGGAATTCTTGCGAGTAAAGTAAAAGATACCATAAAAAGAGGTGGGCAATATAGTGAAGAGACGGTACCTCGTGATCAGCTTTGGCAAGCGTTGACACCACAACTTTTTATCTTTGAAGAACTTTTACATGCGCTAGATACCGCTTTGAAATCAGGCGCCATAATCACCGATGAGGCCTCAGCTATAGAGCTTCAAGGTAAGCCGGTGAGGTTGGTGGAGGGGCGCTCTGATAATATTAAAATTACTACACCAGAAGATCATGCTTTGGCATGCTTTCTGATGAGCCAGCAACAGAAGAGTAGTTAATATGTTTAGAATTGGTCATGGTTTTGACGTACATAAATTTGGCGGTCAAGGGCCTTTGGTAATTTGTGGCGAAAAAATAGAGTATCAGCAAGGTTTTATCGCTCATTCGGACGGTGATGTAGCAGTACATGCTCTGTGCGATGCATTATTAGGCGCTTTGGCTCTGGGAGATATTGGTAAGCATTTTCCCGACACGGACAATGAATTTGAGAATATTGATAGCCGTATTTTGTTACGTCGCGTTATGACTCAGGTTAACGAGCTAGGCTACCGAGTTGGTAATCTTGATGTAACGATAGTGGCACAAGCCCCTAAAATGCGTCCTCATATTGATGCTATGCGCGCGAATTTAGCAGCAGATTGTGAAGTCGAGCTTGGCCAAGTCAATGTGAAAGCGACAACCACTGAAAAGCTTGGCTTTGAGGGACGTAAAGAAGGGATCTCTAGCCACGCCGTTGTTTTACTGTTCAAGGTGTAGTGTGTGATTGAAGCAATCTCTTCTTTAAACTATCTATATGGTAAGCCACTTTCTGACGGTGACTTTAAGCGCTCCCCTGAAGACTTTGTCGTCGATGAAGTCTTAGATATCGACTTTACCGGTGAAGGTGAGCACGTTTGTTTGCAGATTATTAAACGTGGTGAAAACACCGCATTTGTTGCAAAAAAAATTGCCCAGTTGGCTGGGGTTTCTCCAAGGGATGTTAGTTATGCGGGCTTAAAGGACCGCCATGGAGTGTGTACTCAATGGTTTAGTGTGCCAGTACCAATTAAAACGCAAGTGGAGTTTTCTAAGCTGAACAGCGACTCTATTGTGGTAATTAAACAAATTAGACACAACCGCAAGCTTAGAACTGGATGCCATCGAGGTAACCGCTTTATTATCACTTTGCGCAATGTGACTGAGCCTTTAGATGTTTTGTCACGTATTAACGCTGTGCGTCAAGGAGTTCCTAACTACTTCGCTGAGCAGCGGTTTGGGCATGATGGTCATAACCTTGTCATGGCACAGCGGATGTTTGATGGTGAGTTTATTCGCGATAAAAAGTTGCGAGGTATCATTATTTCGGCAGCTCGCTCTCATCTGTTTAATCAAATAGTATCTAGGCGAGTAAAAGAACATGGGCTAGCAAAAACTTGGCACAGAGAAGTATTTCTACTGGCAGGGAGCAATGCCTTTTTTGAAGATGATTTAAACGATGATATTGTCGAGCGCTTAAATCGAGAAGATATCTTGCTATCAGCACCATTGGTTGGCAAAGGAGAAAAGGGGCTCACCAATGTTGAGCGAGAGTGGTTGAGAGAGTTTGACAGTTGGCATCAAGGGTTAGCTGGTTTAGGATTGAAAAATGAGCGGCGTAGCTTACGCGTTATCCCTAAAGAACTAAAGTTAGAATCAATGCAGGATAATGTGATTAAGTTAACTTTTGAATTACCAAAGGGCTGTTATGCGACTTCTGTACTCAGAGAGCTAATTAATCACAAAGACGTGAGTTTGGCGGATAAACACAATACCGGAGATGTGGACGAGTGAAAATCTTATTGAGTAATGATGATGGTGTGAATGCAAAGGGAATTGAAGTTTTATACAGAGCTTTAAGTGAATTTGCTGAAGTAACTGTGGTTGCTCCAGATCGAAATTGCAGCGGCGCAAGTAACTCTTTGACGCTTCTAAACCCGCTGCGAACAACTGAATTAGACAATGGTTTTATATCAATCAATGGAACGCCTACAGATTGTGTACATCTGGGTGTTAATCAATTAATGGACTGTGCGCCTGATTTAGTTGTTGCTGGTATTAATAATGGTGCGAACCTTGGAGATGATACCTTATATTCAGGCACTGTTGCTGCGGCGACTGAGGGGCGCCATTTAGGGTTACCAGCTATTGCAGTATCCCTTTGCTCAAAAAAAGAAGCGCATTACGAAACGGCTGCTGCGGTTACTGTCAA
This sequence comes from Pseudoalteromonas luteoviolacea DSM 6061, assembly GCF_001625655.1. GTDB lineage: Bacteria > Pseudomonadota > Gammaproteobacteria > Enterobacterales > Alteromonadaceae > Pseudoalteromonas > Pseudoalteromonas luteoviolacea. The sequence continues at coordinate 6,996 of NZ_AUYB01000024.1, forward strand.
AATTATCAAAGCTCTTGGTAGCCATCCGTTACCGAAAGACCAAATCATTAATATTAATGTGCCAGATATTCCGCTGCCTGAATTAAAAGGTATGAAGGTTACGCGGCTTGGGGCGCGTCATAAAGCAGATACAATGACAAAGCAAAGAGACCCCTGGAATCGAGATATATTTTGGTATGGCTCTCTTGGCTCCGAGAGTGACGCCGGTGAAGGAACTGACTTTTTTGCTGTTAACCAAGGTTATGCATCAATCACTCCATTGACAGTAGATATGACGGCGCACGATAGCATTGATAGCCTAGCTACATGGCTTTCTGAGCAGGAGTAAAGCGCATTGCTCAATAATTATCAACGCAGTGCAGATAAGCTCGCTGCAAACTTAAAAGCAGCAGGAATACAGGATGAGTCTGTATTGCAAAGTATTGCTCAAATACCACGCCACTTGTTTGTAGACGATATATTGCAACATAAGTCCTATGAGAATACGGCTTTACCAATTGGTCAAGGACAAACTATTTCTCAGCCTTACATTGTCGCTAAAATGACAGAAGTGTTAAGGGAGTTGGGCGTTACGAGCAATGTCCTAGAAGTTGGTACTGGTTCAGGGTATCAAACTGCGGTGCTTGCCAAGCTATTTGACAATGTGTTCAGCATAGAGCGAATTAAAACGTTGCAGTGGCAAGCCAAAAGGCGTCTACATCAATTGGATCTGTATAATGTCTCCATGAAGCACGGGGACGGTTGGCAAGGCTGGCAATCAAAAGCGCCATTTGATGGTATTATTGTAACTGCAGCTGCGTCAGTTGTTCCTGAAGCATTGCTTGCTCAACTGGCTGATGGTGGTGCCATGGTGATCCCGCTTGGTGTAGAAGAGCAAACGCTTACCTTGTTTGTGAACCATCAAGGTACTATCACTCAAAAGGCCTTAGCACCGGTGCGGTTTGTCCCTTTAGTGGCTGGGCCAATTACTTAAAATAAATGAAGAAAAATATTATTAACCCTGATAAATTTGACTTTTCTTAGTTATTTATAAAGCTAGTAACAAACTCGACTATGGATTTTGGTGGTGTAAGGGTGAGACAAATAAACAGCATTACGATAGGCTTACTCTGTCTTACTTTAGGTGCTTGTACCTCGGTTCATAAACCTGCTCCGGTAGTTAACTTGAGCAAAGGTAAGACAACTTCGTCAAAAAAAATTCATATTAAAAATAATCGCTATAAGGTCAAAAAGGGTGACACATTGTTTGCCATTGCATTCAGTGCAAGTAAAGATGTGCGCACAGTTGCCAAAATCAATAATATTAAGCCTCCCTATACGATTTATCCAGGTCAGACAATATTATTGACCTATCCTAAAAAAGCAAATAAATCGAACAAAGTTTCATCATCTAAAATCAAAAACAATACAAATAATAAACCTTTAAATAACAAGTTGTCGAAAAAAGAGCTTGATCCCCCTTCGCAACGAGAGTATGTTCAAAAGCAAGCCAATAAAAAAACCAATGACACCAGTACTTTGTTGAATAAAAAGGTACGTTGGAATTGGCCCGCAGTAGGTAAAGTTACAAGACGCTTTTCTATAAAAGAAAATGGCTACAAGGGAATACAGATCACTAACAAAACAGGGACATCGATAAAAGCTGCGGCAAACGGCATTGTTGTTTATGCAGGGAGTGCATTAAGAGGCTATGGCAATTTAATCATTTTAAAGCATACAGATGATTATCTTAGCGCATATGCCCACAATTCCAAATTGCTAGTAAGAGAGCAGCAGCAGGTTAAAGTGGGGCAGAAGATTGCCGAAATGGGGAATTCGGACTCGAGCTCGGTTGCGTTGCGTTTTGAAGTAAGATATCGAGGAAAGTCAGTAGACCCAATGAGGTATCTGCCCAGAAAATAGCGTATCGACGTATTGATGGAACACTATCACTTATTCGCTTGGGAGGATGCTTATGGCTCAAACAGCAAAACAGAAAAGTAAAGTGAACCCGGAATTAGACGATAAATTTAGCGGTGTTGATTCTGAGGACGGTCCTAATGAGGAGCTTCTTGAAGATATTGATAACGAAGAAGAGCTCTTTGCGAAAGACGATTCAGTAAAAAATTTAGACGCAACTCAGTTATACCTCGGCGAGATTGGTTTCTCTCCTTTACTTAGTGCAGAAGAAGAAGTTTATTTTGCGCGTAAAGCCCTACAGGGGTGTGAAGCTTCACGTAAGAGGATGATTGAAAGTAACTTGCGTTTAGTTGTTAAAATTGCACGCCGTTACAACAATCGTGGGCTCGCACTGCTCGATCTTATCGAAGAAGGTAACTTAGGTTTGATAAGGGCAGTTGAAAAATTTGACCCTGAACGAGGTTTTAGATTCTCGACTTATGCAACGTGGTGGATTCGACAAACCATCGAGCGGGCGATAATGAATCAAACTAGAACAATTCGTTTACCCATACATGTTGTGAAAGAGCTAAACGTATATCTCAGAACTGCAAGAGAACTTACGCAAAAGCTTGATCATGAACCTACAGCCGAAGAAATTGCAGAGTGTCTCGACAAACCTGTTGAAGATGTCAGCAAGATGCTTCGTCTTAATGAAAAAATCACTTCTGTTGACACGCCTATCGGTGGTGACAACGATAAAGCTCTTCTCGATATCATTGCAGATGAACGCGGTTATGAGCCTGAAAGTGAAGTACAAAATAAAGATATTAATCGCCACATAGTTGATTGGTTAGGGGAACTTAATCCTAAGCAGAGAGAAGTACTCGCACGTAGGTTTGGTTTACTCGGCTACGAGCCTTCCACGCTAGAAGATGTCGGTCGAGAGATTGGTTTGACACGCGAGCGTGTGCGACAAATTCAAGTTGAAGCGTTGCGCCGCCTTAAAGATATTTTACAACATGAAGGCTTAAGTACTGACAGCTTATTTGAGCAACTATAGTTATCAGACTTAAAATTTATATATTCATAATAAAGTGCTTTATCAAGCACTGAGAGCACTTTTTCCCTAGGTGTAGAAAGCTTTATCTAGGGGAAAAGTTGATTCATCCCTCAACTATTTGTAATTCCCTCTCTCTAGACTTTAAACAACTAGGTACCCTAAATTTCTGCGCCAAACTTTAAGACTTCTGGAATACAAATAAAAAACCACGGCCAATGACCGTGGTTTATAGTGTTTAGTTTCTAGATTCGATTAAAGAGATTCAATCTTCGCTTTTTGCTCAAGTAGCTTAGCTTTCGCATCACTGAACTCAGCTAATTTTTCTTTCTCTTTTTCTAGTACGGCAGCTGGAGCGTTGTTCACAAACTTCTCGTTCGCTAACTTTTTCTCAACCTGCGCTAATCCCTTTTCGGCTTTTTCTAGCTGCTTGGCGATACGCGCAAGTTCCGCATCAACATCGATGAGGCCCGCCATAGGGATCATGATCTCTAAGTCACCAATAAAGGCTGTTGCAGACGCCGGTGCATCATCTTTATTTGCTAGAACCGTGAACTCTTCAAGCTTAGCCAAAGAGCTCAAGAAAGCTTTGTTGTCATCCAGTCTTCGTTGGTCTTGTTCGCTTACGTTGGCTAGTAATACACCCAGTGGTTTATTCGGACTGATATCCATTTCACCACGAATGTTACGTATAGCTAGAATGAATTGTTTTACCCATTCTAAATCGGCCATAGCTTGCTCATCGACAAATGAAGCATCGAACTGAGGGAAAGCTTGCAACATAATAGTATTTGCTTCAATCCCTGCAAGTGGTGCTACACGTTTCCAAATGGTTTCAGTGATGTATGGCATCAGCGGGTGCATTAGACGAAGCAAGCCTTCCAATACTGTGATCAGTGTATGACGTGTACCACGTTGCTGTATCTCGTCACCTTTGAATAATACTGGTTTGGTTAATTCTAGGTACCAGTCACAGAATTGATTCCATGTAAATTCGTAAATCGTATTCGCTGCTAAGTCAAAGCGGTAATTATCCAAGTGCTCTGTGAATGTATTTACTGTGTTTTGGAATTGGCCCAAGATCCAGCGGTCTGCAAGCGAGTACTGTTTAGGAGCATCATTGAAGCCACAATCTTGGTCTTCTGTATTCATAAGTACATAACGGCTTGCGTTCCATAGCTTATTACAGAAGTTACGGTAACCTTCAAGTCGGTTCATATCCCAATTGATATCTCGACCTGTAGACGCCATAGCTGCAAGTGTAAACCTTAATGCATCAGTACCGTGGGCTTCAATACCATCAGCGAATGTCTTACGCGTGTTTTTCTCAATTTTCTTAGCCAATTGAGGCTGCATCATGTTACCGGTGCGTTTTGTCACAAGGCTTTCTAGATCAATACCATCAATCATATCAAGCGGATCTAGTACGTTACCCTTAGACTTAGACATCTTATCGCCATTTTCATCGCGGATAAGGCCAGTCACATAGACCGTTTTGAATGGTACCTGTGGAGTGCCATCGTCATTTTTAACGAAGTGCATGGTCATCATGATCATGCGGGCAACCCAGAAGAAGATGATGTCAAACCCGGTAACAAGTACGTCAGATGGGTGGAAAACTTTTAAGTCTTCTGTGTTTTCAGGCCAACCTTGTGTTGAGAATGTCCACAGTGCAGAAGAAAACCAAGTATCCAATACATCGTCGTCTTGTGTAAGTGAAACGTCATCACTTAAGTTATTGTCTTTACGTACTTCAGCTTCGTCACGACCCACATATACATTGCCTTCAGCGTCATACCAAGCCGGGATACGGTGTCCCCACCAAAGTTGGCGTGAAATACACCAATCTTGAATGTCGCGCATCCAAGAGAAATACATGTTTTCGTACTGCTTTGGTACAAATTGAATGTCACCGTCTTCAACAGCCTTGATAGCCGGCTCAGCCAGAGGTGCAACTCTTACATACCATTGATCTGTTAAAAGCGGTTCGATTACAACACCTGAACGGTCACCATAAGGTACAGTTAAACTATGGTCATCGATTTTCTCTAGAAGACCCGCTTGTTCAAACTCTTCAATGATTAGTTTGCGTGCATCAAAGCGATCTAAGCCGTGGAAGCGCTCTGGAATTGGTGCATCTAAAGATAGCTCTTTACCGTCAAAGGTGTAACTTTCACCTTGTGCCAGCACAGCGGCATCTTTATTGAATACATTGATCATAGGTAGCTGGTGGCGCTTACCTACTTCGTTATCGTTAAAGTCATGAGCAGGCGTAATTTTTACACAGCCAGTGCCCTTTTCCATGTCTGCATGTTCATCAGCAACGATCGGAATACGGCGGTTAACGATAGGCAGTAAAATCTCTTTGCCGATCAGATCTTGGTAGCGCTCATCATCTGGGTTAACTGCAACACCAGTGTCACCAAGCATGGTTTCCGGGCGCGTGGTCGCCACAATGATGTAATCTTTACCATCTTTTGTTTTTACGCCATCAGCTAGAGGATAGCGCAAGTTCCACATATGGCCTTGCTTATCTTTGTTTTCTACTTCCAGATCTGAGATAGCTGTGTGAAGCTTTGGATCCCAGTTTACCAGGCGCTTACCTCGATAAATTAAATCTTCTTTGTACAGGCGAACAAATACTTCTTTTACGGCTTCAGATAAGCCTTCGTCCATTGTGAAGCGTTCACGATCCCAATCTACAGATGCACCTAGACGGCGCAATTGTTTAGTGATTGTGCCACCAGACTCATTTTTCCATTGCCAAATACGGTCGATAAAATCATCACGGCCTAAGTCATGCCTTGTTTTACCTTCTTCAGCAGCAAGTTTACGCTCAACAACCATTTGTGTTGCAATACCCGCATGGTCAGTACCGACTTGCCATAAAGTATTTTTACCTTTCATACGCTGGTAGCGCGTTAGCGTATCCATGATGGTATCTTGGAACGCGTGGCCCATGTGCAGGCTACCTGTGACGTTTGGTGGCGGTATCATGATTGAGTAAGCGTCGCCTTGTCCAGAAGGCTTAAAGTAGCCATTTTCTTCCCAGTCTTGATATAGTGACTGTTCAATATCTTGTGGATTATAGGTTTTATCCATTACACAGAACCTTTAAAAATACTTTAATTATCAATTTCTTTTGTTGAAATATTAGCGCCTATAGCGCGAAGTTGTTTGAACCTTTCCCGTGCAGCCTGTTTGGCGTGTGACTCCACTGGAACAAAGTCATAAACCTGCTCAAATCGTCGGACAAAATCCGGGATATGTGTGGCGAGGTTGATCAGTGTCGTGCGCCTTCCTACTGGTGGCATTTGTCCAATTTCCACAGGTGCTCCACCTTTTGGGCCCTCACCTTGTAAATTGTGCGGTACGAAGCTTTCTGCATCGAACTGCCACAAATATTCGTCAATGGCATGGGCATCTTCAACGTTGTCTACGTAAATAAACACGCGTTGCCCAGCACGGTACAGTTTAGCAGCACTGCGTGCCGCAAGATCAAAATGAGCCGAGACTTGCTGATTGGGCTCATGGTCATGCTTTAACACAAAAAAGCGTGCATTGATTGACATGGCATGTGACTTATATTCAGTCTTGAATTGTCGGCTCTACGTGTTTTGCTTTGCCTTAATTCAGCGTTCAAAATAAAGCCGCATTCTGACACAGAATACGGCTATCATCAATCTAGAGTCGCACTTGAGCTAAGTTAATTAGCACTTGGACTCAATATTGCTCTTTTTTATTAATCTTGCATACCTTCAGTGATATTTGCACGGTTTAGCAAATACTGCATCAGCATTGGCACTGGCCTACCTGTTGCGCCTTTATTTGCACCGCTTCGCCAGGCTGTTCCAGCAACATCAATGTGTGCCCAATTGTACTTTTTAGTAAATTTCGATAGGAAGCAGGCCGCAGTAATAGTTCCAGCAGCTTTACCACCGAGATTAGTGAAGTCAGCAAAAGGACTCTTTAATTGCTCTTGGTAGTCATCCCATAATGGCAACTGCCATGCTCGATCACCACTTTGTTCAGAAGCTTTAAGTAAGTCGTGTGCTAGAGGGTTGTGGTTAGACAGCAAGCCTGAGGCATGGTGGCCCAATGCAACGATACATGCCCCCGTTAAAGTTGCCACATCTACAACCGTATCTGGTTCAAAGGCTTCTACGTATGTAAGAGCATCACATAGTACCAAACGACCTTCTGCATCTGTGTTTAATACCTCAACAGTTTGGCCTGACATAGTCGTTAAAATATCACCTGGGCGGTATGCGCGACTACTTGGCATATTTTCACATCCAGCCAAAACTCCAATCACATTAAGTGGCAATTGCATTTGTACAACCGCACGCATCAAGCCTAAAACACCCGCTGCGCCACCCATATCATATTTCATTTCGTCCATGCCTTCGCCTGGTTTTAATGAAATACCACCTGAATCGAAAGTGAGGCCTTTACCAACGAAAACAATAGGGGCTTGTTTATCAGATGCGCCATTATAATGGATCACTGACATAACAGATTCATTCTCGCTACCTCGGCCAACAGCCAAGTATGAATGCATACCAAGCTCTTCCATTTCTTTTTCGCCAACTAGGTTTACGGTGACGTTATCAAATTCTTTAGTTAGTAGCTCTGCTTGCTCACCTAAGTAACGAGGGTTACAAATATTAGGTGGCATATTCGCGACGTCTTTACAGAGTTTTGCACCAGCAGCGATAGCGAGGCCATGCTCAATGGCACTTTCGCCAATTGTCAGTTCTCTGCGAGTTGGTACATTGAAGACGATTTTACGTAGTGGGCGTCTCGCTTCACTTTTTTTGCTCTTCAACTGGTTAAACGTATACAAGCAGTCTTGCGTTGTTTCTACAGCTTGACGAACTTTCCAGTAAGTGTCTCTGCCTTTTACGTGTTGCTCTGTTAAAAAGCAAACGGCTTCCATAGAGCCTGTTTCATTAAGTGTATTAATGGTTTTTGAAATGATTTGCTTGTATTGCTTGTCATCAAGCTCTCTTTCTTTACCACAGCCAACCAATAAAACACGTTCACTTAAAACGTTTGGCACATGATGAAGTAATAAAACTTGTCCTGGTTTACCTTCTAGGTCACCACGACGTAATAAATTGGAAATATAGCCTTCGCTTATTTTATCCAGCTGCTCACCAACCGGCGATAAACGACGTGGCTCATACACCCCAACAACAATACACGCGCTGCGTTGCTTCTCTGGACTACCACTTTTAACGCTGAATTCCATTACGACTCCTGAGTCTAAGTTATGCCATTTTCAACTTTAAATGCCAAATTACATCAAGTTAACTAAGTTACTTTAGTGCACCCGCACTAGTAGGATATTTGATTTTGATGGCATATAATAAAGTGACTAAAATAACCAGTTTACTCAAAATTTCCTACTATTCCAGTGAAATGAGACGTTTTATAGGGGCGAACATTGCTAATTTTTCGATATTTAACTGCTGAAGTTTTAAAATCGCAGGTCGCCGTTTTCCTTACCTTGATGACAATTTTTCTCTCGCAAAAATTTGTTAAAATACTAGCAGAGGCTTCGGGCGGCGGAATTCCAGGAAAACTTGTATTGTCCTTTTTGGCGCTGAACCTGCCAAAGCTGGCTGTATATATACTGCCGTTAAGTGTTTTTTTGGGCATAATTTTGGCGTATAGCCGGATCTATGCTGACAGTGAAATGACCGTGTTGAAAGCGTGTGGTGTGAGTGAGTGGTATGTGGTTAGAGTCACACTTGCTTCTAGCTTGGCGATGGCCTTGTTTGCGGCTTTTATCAGTTTATATGCAGCTCCTTGGGCTGGTGAAAAGCAAAATCAGTTACGTGAACAAGCAAATGCTGAGTCCGGTTTAACTCAGTTACGAGCTGGTCGCTTCCAACAAACTGGCAATGAAAAGGCGGTGGTATTTATCCATAATACCAGTGACCAAGGCACTGTACTTAATAAAGTGTTCGTTGCTCAATTACCTGAAAAAGAATCCAATCATGCGGCACGTATTGTTTATGCTCAGCAGGGCGAAGTAGTGGATGGTGACTCTGGAGAGCAGCAGCTTGTTCTCAAAGACGGCAAACGATACGAAACCGACGGTTTTAGCCAAGCTTTAAATAAGACCGAATTTGGTAGCTATCAGGTACAAATTCAAGAACAAGAGATTGAGCGCAGGCGAAGAGAGCTTGAAGACTTGCCTTCATCTCGTTTACTAGAGCTGGATACACCAGAAGCAGCCGCACAGTTGCAGCTACGTATTGCAACGCCGATTTCAATTATTTTACTAACGTTGTTGGCTGTACCATTAAGTGTTGTAAACCCTAGACAGGGCAAATTCGCAAAACTTGTTCCGGCAATTGGTATATATCTAGGCTATTTTATTCTTTTGAATGCAGGTAAATACCTCGTAGCGGAGAGTAAAATACCTCCTTCTATTGGTTTGTGGTGGATCCATTTAAGCGTGCTGTTTATTGGTGCTTACCTAATTGTAAAAGGCCGCCCTTTTGGTGTTTGGCTCAGGTCGATTCTGAAAAGAAGGGAGGTCACGGCATGATGAAAACACTTGATTGGTATTTAGGGCGAAGCATTTTACAAACCACAAGCTTTGCACTGTTAGTATTTGTTGGTATCAATACACTAATTAAATTTATTGAACAGCTTCGCTCTGTAGGGCGCGGAACTTATGAAGTAACTGATGCCCTACTATTCACTCTGTACAGTGTCCCAAGTGACATTGTGGTATTTTTTCCAATGGCTGCTTTAATTGGCGGACTGACAGGGTTGGGGGCATTGGCATCGAGCAGTGAGTTGGTTGTAATGCAAGCTGCTGGTATGTCTCGACTGCAGATCATCGGCTCTGTAATGAAAACGGCGATAGTGCTGGCGATTTCCATGATGGCTTTAGGTGAGTGGGGTGCACCAGAAGCAGAGCGCACTGCTAAACAGCTTCGAAATCAGGCAATTTACGGCGGAGATGTTTATGATGCGCAGAAAGGGGTCTGGGCAAAGGATGGCAATAACTTCATCAATATTGCAAATGTGGAAAAATCTGGCGAGTTAACTGATGTCAATATCTACCACTTTGATGATGATTTAAGCCTACAACATATAACCCGAGCTCAGTCAGCTATTCCTTCTAATGAAGGATGGCAATTAAAAGCAGTGGAAGAAGTACAAATTTCAGATCAGCAAGTCAGTACTTTGTACGCGCAGTCTCGCGTATATGAGTCACAGTTGACGATAGATAGGCTCGGTGTTGCATCTTATGAACCGGAGTCTATGTCTTTCAGTGGGTTGCTTTCATATTTAAATTACCTTGAGCAGAATGAGCAAGACACCAGTAATTATGAGTTGGCGCTTTGGCGAAAGGTGATGCAGCCGATCACGATAGCGGTGATGTTGTTGGTTGCTTTATCATTTATATTTGGGCCACTGCGCTCGGTGAGTATGGGGGCTAGAATTATTATGGGTGTAGTAACGGGGTTGATATTCCACCTCAGTAATGAAGTATTTGGTCCAATTGTAATGGTTTATCAGATACCACCATTTGTTGGAGCCATTATGCCAAGCATCATTTTTACAATGCTGGCAATGTACTTCTTACAACGCAGACAATAAAAAAGGCGCCTAGGCGCCTTTTTTATTGTGACAATATATTAGTCGTCTAGGCTATCGTAGACCTTTTTATTTTCTTCTTTACTTAGCAAGACGACCTCGGTTTTGCATATCAAATCTTGTAATGCTCGCTTATTTTTTCTATCAAGAATGACTGTAAGGTTCCCCAGTCCGAGCAGGGCGGTTAAACTTCTTGCAACAGCTTGTGGCCAGTTGAGTAACTTTCCATCGTTACGCTGCACTTTTAAACGCCATGCTCTCATACCGATTGTTTGACCGCTCTTAGTCCAAAAGTAGGCGAAGAATACGACCGATACAGTGATAAGGAGTAATGAGCGTAAAAAGTATAGTGCGGGAGTCGCTTGGATCAATGCTGTAACATCTTCATGTCCATTAAGTGAAAACCAACCAATTGATATCATGCCTTGAACCAAGGCCAGATAAACTATGGTCGTTAACATTGCAAAAGCGATCACTACAAGGGCATCATAAATTAATGATGCGAGTCTGCGTATAAATCCTGCACGAGGAAAAGGTGTCATAGGGGAACTCAATAAAAACTATATGGCCAATATTTTACACAATATCTCTGAGTTTCTTTATTAAAGCATATATATTTTATGATTTTGGTCAAATACCCAACACTTAAACACTTTTATCAAAAAAACTGCTTGCGAGCCTGTCACATATTTGTATAATGCAGGGCATAGAGACGAGGGCAAATAAAAAAAGCCTAAGCTCAAAGTGGTTTTTCTTTATCTTCTCTAAGCTAGAAGATTAAAGAAAAATGATGCCAGTGTGATGGAATTGGTAGACATGACGGATTCAAAATCCGTTGCCTTCGGGCGTGGCGGTTCAAGTCCGCCCACTGGTACCACTTTTTATAGCCTCAGAATTATTTCTGAGGCTTTTTTATTTCTACTATCTCCTACTAAACAAATACTTAGTTTTTCTATTACTTCCAGATATCTAATTGGCTTCCTGACTAAAACTCTATGTCGGTATTTGCTTTTATAGCTATAAGTTGGTTTATAGTTTAACTTCTTGTTTTTGAATACTGATTAAATAATCTTTTTCTTTTGGAGACAAATTTAAGCCTTCAAGAGTTTCAATATCTATCTTTACTGGTTCATTGTATTTCATCATGTAAATAATAGAGTCTGCGAGTCTGACCTTATGGCGTGTGGATATAAATATAAATGTTGTATAGATTACTGAGAGCACAATCAGTAGTAATAACACAATTATAGTCACTAAGATTTCCATCACTTTCCCCATCAATATTTCGCCATATGATGATGGCAAGTGTAACTATAAAATTGTTCATAAAACATACACAATGCATAACTTTCACTATGCATATGTCTATATTAGAGTTTGCCTCGATATTTCCCGTATTCTTTTGTCCCAATTATTTACGCTAGATTGATAATTCTCTACTAAACTTGACTAGGGGCGAGAGACAATTTGGGTTATTTTTGTGCAATTAAAACAATCACTTTTATTTTTTAAAACGGCTGCCGTCGGTTCTGCTTTAGTTATCATGATAGTCAGCTGGGTTATGTATGTTCAATTGCAGCAAACTCGGGAGCTAAACGACCGTCTTTTTACGTTACAGACACAAATACAGCGTTTGCTAGATCAGGAAGAGCGCTTTCTTATTGAACGTCAGCGGGAGAGCTTAAAGTCAATTGAAGAGCATCGGTTTGCGTATAAAGACAGCTTTAGCCAGTTGTTAAACATGTTGGTTTCGCAACAAAGGAACCTTGATCTGCTATTCAAGCTGGACGAAGAGGTAAAACGCTTTACCCTTAAGTATGAACAGCTCGCATCAATGCAGGCGCTGTTGGGCTACGATAAAAGTGAAGGAGTATACGGTAATTTTCGTCGCCAAGCTCATGCACTTCAGGATATTGCTAAAATAGCCAATCATCCAGATCTAGAGATTTTGATCCTAGAGCTTAGACGCAGAGAAAAAGACTTTTTACTTCGGCTAGACCCAAATTATTTGTTAATGCACAGCGAGCTACTCAATAAGACTAGGGCGCTGATTTCGGTGCAGTTTCCTGATAAGTCTACACAGTTGTTATCTACGTTAAACCAATATGAGCAGGGCTTTAATACTTATATTAACGTCTTAAAACGTCAAGGGTTGGATCATAGCCAAGGTGTCAGGGCTGAACTACATCAATTAAAATTGTCTATCCGAGATCATTTTGAGGTTGTGTCAAAACAGTTGTTTAATCAGTCGCTAGAAAAAAAACAGCAATTAGTGTTGGCTTGTTTGGCTATCATTGTATTTATTAGCTGCTGTAGTTTGCTCCTTTTATTTGTGCTCAATGGCCGTATTTCTGATCATATTATTTCGATTAGCCGTGTTCTAAAAAAAGTTGCTCAGTATGAAGACTTTTCATTGCGAGTGGATCTAAAAGGGGAAGATGAGATTGCGCAGATAGCCCATTATCTGGATGACCTACTGGCATTTATAGAGACTCTACTGGATAGGTTAACTGCTGCACAACAAAGGTTAATAGAAGAAGCAAAGATGGCGAGTTTGGGAAATATGGTGAGTGGGTTTGCTCATGAACTTAACACGCCTTTGGGCGTTGCTATTACCAGTCAGTCGTTATTGAAAGAGCAAGTAGAAACCTTGAAGAAAGACCTGGAGTCAGGGCAATTACAAAAGCATACGCTGACTAACCTAATTAGCGAAGCTGAAACAGCACTGTACTTATTGGAGAATAATTTACACAGAACTGCCTCCTTAATAAATGATTTTAAAAAGGTCTCTGTTCAACAAGAGTATGACGACATTCAAGAGTTCAACTTAAAAACTCTAGTTGAGGGCGTATTTGATTGTTATCAGCATGAGCTACAAGCGCCAAACTATCATGTTGAATTAGAGATCCCCGAAGGGTTAATGCTGAGTAGTTACCCGAATGTATTCGTTCAAATACTGACATATAGCCTGAACAACAGCATTCAGCATGGCAAATGTGAAGACAAACCCTTAAATATTGTCGTTTCTGCTTTGGTAGTGAATGACTATATTCACGTGTATATCAAAGACGATGGCAATGGCATTGATAAAGAGCTACTGCCAGTTATCTTTGAACCCTTTATTACAACGCAAAGAAACCAAGGCGGGATCGGGCTTGGGCTCAGTATTATTTATAATTTAGTGACGCAAAAGCTTAAAGGGGAAGTCAAAATACAAAGCCCCGCACATGGCGGGGCTTGCTTACATATTATTTTGGCGAATACGCCATTTAAGCTTGAGGAGCACTAGCCTTGTTTGCTTGCAACCCACTCATCCACGAATTGCTCTAGTACATTTAGTGGTACCGGACCGTTCTTTAGCACGACGTCATGGAATTCGCGAATATCGAACTTGTTTCCAAGTTCTTTCTTCGCGTCTTCACGTAGCTCAATGATCTTGTTCATACCAATCTTATACGCTGTCGCTTGACTTGGCATTACGATATGGCGCTCAACCATTTTAACTGCGTCAGACTTCGCATTAGGCGTGTTGTTTACATAGTAATCAATACCTTCTTGGCGAGTCCATTTCATCGCATGAATACCTGTGTCTACAACCAGACGACAAGCACGCCATAGTTCCATTGCTAAGCGACCAAAATCAGAATAAGGGTCTTCATACAAGCCCATTTCTTTTGGCACTAATTCTGAATATAGCCCCCAACCTTCTACATAGGCAGTGTAACGACCAAACTTACGGAATTTAGGCATGTTTTCTAGCTCTTGCGCAATCGCAATTTGCATGTGGTGACCAGGAATACCTTCATGGTAAGCAAGTGCTTCCATTTGGTATGTTGGCATTGCTTCCATGTCATATAAGTTTGCGTAATAAACACCTGGACGAGAACCATCTGGAGAAGGTTGTTGATAGAAAGCTTTACCAGCAGCTTTCTCTCGGAATGCTTCAACACGTTTAACAATCATGTCTGCTTTTGGCTTTACAATAAATAGCTCGTCAAGGCGAGACTTCATATTGTCTATCATCGCTGTTGCATCAGCTAAGTATTTTGCTTTGCCTTCTTCTGTATTTGGCAAATAAAATTGCTTGTCGTCACGCATGAACTGCATAAAGGCTTTTAGATCACCCTTGAAGCCTACTTTCTCTTTGATTTCACGCATTTCGTCATGAATACGCGCGACTTCTTGAAGACCAATTTTATGAATTTCTTGCGCAGTTAAATCAGTAGTCGTAGTGCGTTTCAGTGCGTTGTTAAAGAACTTGTCGCCGTCTTTGAACTTCCATACGCCATCTCTGCTGTCTGCGCGCTTCTCTAGCTTGTGCAAATAGTTGATCAGCTTGCTATAAGCTGGCTTTACAGCTGATGTTAGAGAGGAAGTAACTTCGCTGATAAGCGCGTCTTTCTCATTTTGCGCGATCTCTAGTTTATTAACTTTGCGTTTGAAGTCTGCAAGAATCGCTGAATCATCACCAGCAACGAATGGTGCACCTTTGATGATATTTTTGCTTGATTCAATCACGTGAGGGAATACAAATTTAGGTGCGATTATGCCCTTATCAGCGCGAGTTTCTAACCCTTCAATTAGCTGATCAAATAGTTTAGGTACACCGTTTAAGCGTGAAATGTATGCTTTTGCATCTTTTACATCAGTGATCTGGTGTTGGTTGATAAGAAATGCAGGTACCATAGAGTGTGTACCATACATTTGATTTACAGGGTAAGAATAGTGACGCCACTGGAAATCAGCAATGGTGTTTTCAAGGCTTTGCTTGAATAGGTCGTAGCTTACTTGCGTGTTGGCATCTAGCTTGCTGCGGTCAATTGCATTGATAGCTACTAAATCTTTTTTAGTTAGGGCAAGGTCTTCCAACTCTCTTTCTTCAGATTGGTCATCCCATTTGTCATAGTCAGTCTTAATACCAAGGTAAGTTTGATAAATTGGACTGCGCATCACGCTTCTGTTGAATGATTCTTCAAACAGAGCATTGGCTTTTTCTACTTCACTTTGAACAACTTGCTGAACCGCTGAAACTGGTTTTGGTTGTTCAGCTGTTTGTTGACAGCCTGCAAGCAATATTGCAGATATTGCTGTAGCGACAATGGTAAGTTTACGCATGGTTTACCCTTTTTATTTTCTGTATTAAGAGGTTATCTTTTATTAATATTGAGACTCATGTGCTCAGTGTAGGCCATTATATGAGATGCGACGAATCATCAACATGATTGTGAGACCAATAAAAAACTGATTATTGTATAAATCGCTTTAATGTACCTTAAATTAAACGAACAATTCTAGCAGGTCATTTAAATATCTATGCCCTTTATTTGTTACAAACCATGAATCACCCTGATCTTCTATTAACCCTGACTCAATGGCTTTGTGAAGTTGGTTTTCTATTTCCTTCAATGTAAGTCCTGTATAGTCCACAAATGCTTGCTTAGAAGTCGCTTCCAACAGTCTAAATGTATTCATAAAGAACTCAAAAGGTCTATCTTGTGGCTCAACATGCCAACTATCGTAGAGGTAAGGCTTGGTTAAATCCATATAGCCTCTGGGATGTTTAACTTTGACGGTACGCAATATTTTATTTTGTGTTGGCAATGTGATTTTGCCATGTGCACCACAACCAATACCTAGATAGTCACCAAAACGCCAGTAATTAAGATTGTGTTTACATTGATAGTTGGTCTTTGCATAACCAGAAATTTCATATTGGAAATATCCATGTTCTTTCAATAATGCTTGCCCAGCTTCTTGAATGGCCCAGAGAGTTTCATCTTCTGGTAACTTAGGTGGCTTGGAAGCAAATTGTGTATTGGGCTCTATCGTCAATTGGTACCATGAAAGATGAGGTGGGTTGAGCTCTATAACACGCTTTAAATCACTCATCGCATCATCTAATGACTGATTGGGCAAACCGTGCATTAAATCCATATTGAAGCTGTTTAAGCCAGCATCATGTGCTTCTGCTGCTGCATTAATGGCCTCTTTTTCACCATGGATACGCCCTAATGCCTTAAGCTTGTCGGTTTGCAAGCTTTGTACGCCAATTGAAATTCGATTTATACCAGCAGCGACGTAATGTTTGAAGCGATCGCTTTCTACGGTTCCTGGGTTCGCTTCTAGAGTTATCTCTATATCATCTTCAAACCCAATTAAAGCTTCGATTTGCTGTAAAAGGTAAATATAAGCGTCACCAGAGAGCAAGCTTGGTGTGCCTCCTCCGACAAAAATACTACGCAGTTTTCGCCCTTGTACCAAATGTAAATCTGCTTTGAGATCGTCCAATAAGTGCTGAATATATTCTTGCTCTGGGATTGTGCCTTTTTGGCTGTGGCTATTGAAATCACAATATGGACATTTTTGCACGCACCATGGTACGTGCACATATAAACTTAAAGGAGGGAGGTTCACGGTTTGCTCTTAAAGTGGGTCAATAATTGTTGCAAAGCTTGCCCTCTATGGCTAATCGCATTCTTTTCCTGTTTGGTTAGCTCTGCGGCCATGCGCTTGAGTGATTTGACCCAAAATACAGGATCATAGCCGAAGCCTTGCTCACCATGTTGCTCTCGCGCAATTTCCCCTTCCCAGCTTGCCTGACAAATAATAGGAGTTGGGTCATTAGCATGTCGCATATATACGAGTACACACCAAAAACGAGCGCTACGTAAATCACTGTCACCTAAGTCGGCAAGTAATTTATTTATATTGTCTTGATCTGACGCGTTGGCACCTGCATAGCGTGCTGAATAAACACCGGGTGCACCTTGCAAGCCGTCCACTTCTAAACCTGAATCATCAGCGATAGCTGGGAGTCCGGTTACTTTGGCTGCATGGCGCGCTTTGATTATCGCGTTTTCTACGAAAGTAGTACCAGTTTCATCTACATCAGAGACATTAAATTGGCTTTGAGGCAGTACTTCAATATTAAGCGACTCGAGCATAGAGCCTAGCTCTTTGACCTTGCCTTGATTGCCGGTGGCAAGCACGATTTGATTTGTCATATTACTTAATCTATATAAAACTTTTGTTGAAACTGTAAAACTTGCAGTTTATCGCCTTGTTTTATTTGTATATCAAAGCGGTAAACATCTTCATTGTAATAGTTGAGTTGTGCGAGGTAATAAACAGCATCACCTTCAACTACTTGTTTGAATTTTAAGTCTTGCTTATTGCCAAGCAAATTCTTGGCTACACCTGTTATCTGCACTTGTTGTGCTGTTTTGACAGTGTCCTTGGCTAACACAGAAATATTTATCAGTGCTTTATTATCTTCTCGAACAACACCATAGGCTTTTGCCACCGTTGGTTGGATAAATGTGGAAGGAAATGCAATATAATGCACTTCCCAATTACCCAGCACTTTAAATTGCCCGCCAGACTCTGTATTGGCGCTAGCCAAGCTAGTAAACAGCGTTAAAATCATGATTAAAAGTAATCTCATGGTTTATACTCCCATCAAATTAGTGCAAGAAGTCCATGACGAGTCTTTGTAAAAACATCATGCCAATCAGTACCACCATTATAGACAAGTCTAGTCCACCAAGTGGTGGAATCACTTTGCGGATTGGTCTTAGAAGAGGTTCTGTTAATTGCTCGAATACGGCTGCAACAGGGTTATACCCTTGTACGACCCAGCTCAGCAATGCACGTATAACTAAGATCCAAAATACTAAGCTAAACGCTTCTTTAAGTGCGGTTAATAAGCCTCCCAATGCAACACCCGCTGCGTCCCAGTAGCCTCCAAACGCCATCATTAGAACTGAAACCTTGGCACAAGCGACAATATATGCAAGCACCAAAGAAGCCATATCAAATCCACCAAACCCAGGGACGATTTTACGAAGTGGATTAATTGCAAAAGAGGTCGCTTTGACAATTGCTTGGCTAAGCGGGTTGTAAAAGTCGACTCGTGCCCACTGCATCCAAAAACGCAAGAGGACGACCATCAAAAATAAATTGAATAGTGTTTCAATTAAAAAATGCATTGCACTCATGACAGTTCCTTAAATTTGTTTTTCCATTTCCTGTGCGCGGGCGATACATGCGTCCATCGCACCGGCAATTGTTTCAGGCAATTGGTTACTTTTCATAAATTCGATGGCAGCATGTGTTGTGCCGCCCTTAGAAGTGACATTAGCACGCAACAGTTCGAGACTAATTTCACTTTGAGATACGGCCATTTGAGCGGCACCTAATGCGGTTTGTTGGACCAATTGTCTGGCTGTTTGCTCGTCAAATCCCAATGCTTTTGCCTTTTCTTCAATGGATTGCATGAATAAGAAAAAGTACGCTGGAGAGGAGCCTGTTACCGCTATAATATCGTTAATTTGAGACTCTTCACTTAGCCAAGTTGTTACTCCTGTGGCACTGAAAACCTTATCGATAAACGTTTGCTCGTCAATATTTATATCTTGGCTAAATAGTCCCGACACACCCAGCCCGACGAGTGATGGTGTATTTGGCATACACCTCACTACTTTCGTCTCGTTGTTAAGCATTTCTTTAAGTCGAGAAACGGTAATACCAGCCGCTACGGATACGATAACTTTGTTGCTCAGATCTAGTTTGTGTTGTTCAAAAGTTGCACATAAATCTGCCATCATTTGTGGCTTGACCGACAAAACGATGATATCAGCTGCGTCAATGGCGCTGATATTATCACTCGTAGTTTTAACACCAAAGTCAGCACTTACTTTGGCTAGCTTTTCAGGGTTGCGGTTAGTGGCAATGATATCCTGTGCCGCAAATCCATTTTTCAACATGCCACCGATAATGGCATAACTCATATTACCGGTGCCGATAAATGCAATTGTTTTATTAGACATGTGTTATTGGTGCCTTTTATTGTCTTTGACCAAAAATATCCGTACCAATGCGGACCATAGTGGCGCCAGCCGCAATTGCGGGCTCTAAGTCACCACTCATCCCCATTGAAAGAGTATCTATCTGAGGATATTGGGCCTGTAGTTTATCAAAGCAATCTTTCATTTGCTGAAAATATTCTAGTTGTTGTTGAGGGTCATCTGTCTTAGCAGTTATAGTCATTAGGCCTCGTAAATTTAATTGCCTTGATTCTTGAATAAATTCAGCGAGTTCTTCTAGCTCTGAAGGCAGGCAACCCGATTTGTTGTCATCTCCACTGATATTTACCTGGATCAAGATATTGAGCGGCTTTAAATTGGTTGGCCTTTGTTCATTGAGCCTTCTCGCAATTTTGAGTCTATCAACACTTTGCACCCAACTAAAATGCTCAGCGATATGGCGTGATTTATTGGACTGGATAGGGCCAATAAAATGCCACTCAATGTCTTGATGTTGTTTAAAATGAGAGACTTTATCTACCGCCTCTTGAACATAAGATTCACCAAATAAGCGCTGACCTGCATCATAAGCTTGTTGAACAAGCTCGATTGGTTTGGTCTTTGAAACCGCAAGAAGTTGAACAGGGTCAGTTTTATGACTATTTTGTTCAGCTTTTGCGATGCGATCATAGGCGTTATTTAGCCGTTCTGCTATTGTAACCATATTATTATTTGCTCGTTGTGGAGTCATAGATGGATATTACTGAATTATTAGCCTTTAGTGTGCAACATAAAGCGTCGGATTTACACCTGTCTTCGGAGGTTTCACCAATGATCCGTGTAGACGGAGACGTTCGCCGCATAAACATTCCCGCTTTGGAAGCGAAGGATGTAAATAGCTTAATATACGATATTATGAATGATAACCAGCGCAAGGACTATGAGCAAAACCTTGAGGTGGATTTTTCTTTTGAAGTGCCAAATTTAGCTAGATTCCGTGTCAACGCTTTCAATACTAGTAGAGGACCTGCTGCGGTATTTCGTACTATCCCAAGCCAAGTGTTAACCCTCGAAGAGCTGGGAGCACCTGATATTTTTAAGCAAATTGCAGAAAACCCGCGAGGCTTAGTGCTGGTAACCGGCCCAACAGGCCCTGGTAAGTCTACCACATTAGCTGCGATGGTAGATTACATCAATAGTACCAAGCACCATCATGTTTTGACTATTGAAGACCCAATAGAGTTTGTGCATCAAAATCAATTGAGTTTAGTGAATCAGCGTGAAGTACATAGAGATACTCACAGCTTCAGTGCAGCACTTCGTAGTGCGTTACGTGAAGATCCGGATGTGATCCTAGTGGGTGAATTGCGTGACCTAGAAACGATTCGATTAGCGATGACAGCAGCGGAAACCGGTCACCTTGTTTTTGGTACTTTGCATACGACCTCCGCACCAAAGACCATCGACCGTATTATTGATGTCTTCCCTGGAGAAGAAAAAGATATGGTGCGCTCTATGTTATCAGAGTCATTACAAGCCGTTATTTCACAAACCTTGGTTAAGAAGGTTGGAGGTGGCCGAGTGGCTGCACATGAAATTATGCTCGGGATCCCGGCGATTCGTAACTTAATCCGTGAAGACAAAATCGCACAAATGTATTCAGCTATTCAAACGGGCGCGCTGCACGGTATGCAAACGATGGATCAGTGCCTAATGAATTTAGTTAATCACGGGCTTATCACGACGCAAGACGCATATCAAAAAGCGCATGACAAAAACCAGTTTGGTAGTGGGTATTAATTATGGCATTACGAGATTACATGCAGCTTATGGTGGATAAGGAAGCCTCTGATTTATTTGTTTCCTCAGGTCTTGCCGTAAGTGCGAAAGTGGATGGCGAGCTGCGTGCTTTGGATGACGAAGTACTCGACAAAGAAGCTTCTTTGGCGATGGTTGAGTCGGCAATGACTGACGCTCAGAAGCAGCAATTCCACCAAGAAAAAGAGTGTAACTTTGCGGTCGCAAATGATGTAGGGCGTTTTCGTGTTTCTGCTTTTTGGCAACGGGACTGCGCTGGCATGGTTATTCGCCGTATTGTTACCGATATCCCCGACGTAACACAATTAGGCCTGCCTTCCGTTTTAACTGATGTGATTATGTCCAAGCGCGGTCTGGTGCTGTTTGTTGGTGGAACTGGCACCGGTAAATCAACTTCACTTGCAGCATTACTTGGCTATCGCAATCGTAATCAACGTGGGCATATTTTAACGATTGAAGATCCCATCGAATTCGTGCATGAACACCGTAAGAGCATTATTACTCAACGTGAAGTAGGCCTAGACACTGAGAGCTTTGAAGCCGCGTTAAAAAGTTCATTGAGGCAAGCGCCTGATGTTATTTTAATCGGTGAGATCAGATCTCAAGAAACAATGGAATATGCGCTGAGCTTTGCTGAAACAGGACACCTTTGTGTCGCAACGCTACATGCGAACAATGCCAACCAAGCCATTGACCGCATTATGCATTTAGTGCCTAAAGAGAAGCATGACAAACTTAAGTATGATTTAGCACTAAATTTACGTGCTATCGTGGCGCAGCAACTGGTGCCAAATTCTAAAGGGGAGGGCAGGGTTGCAGCGATAGAAATTCTGTTGAATTCTCCGATGGTAGCGGAATTGATTAAAAAGGGGGACATAGGCTCTATTAAGGAAACTATGGCGAAGTCCAAAGAAATGGGGATGCAGACATTCGATCAAGCGCTATTTGAATTATATAAGAATCAGCGAATTAACTACGCAGATGCGCTACATCATGCCGACTCACCTAACGATCTGCGGTTAATGATTAAGCTGCAAAACAATGAGCAAAAAGGAGCTGGCTTTTTACAAGGGGTCACCATTGATGGATTGGAAGGCAAGAAAAACTAAGTTTCGTCACTTTATTGCTTTCTGTATTTTGGGCTTAGCGAGTGAAAGCAAAGCCCAGACTCAGTATGTTGATATTTACATTAGAGATGATGTGTATGTTAACTACAGTTCTTTATTGAAAGGTCGTTCACCTCTAGAGGTGAATGACTTTCGATCCCAATTTGTGCGCCGCGATGTAGTTGATATGGTGCTACTACAAAAAGCGCTTTTGTTAGGTGGATTTGAGAAGCCTTTTAAGTACCGTCCGGGTAATGTCAATTTCAGAAACTCAAATTTACTTGAACAGGGAAAGCAACTTTTGAGTTTTGATACCTACTGGCTCGAAGAAGCCCAAAGCAAAGAAGATAAGCTATTTATCAGCGAACCAGTGGTTAGAAAAGGGGAGTTTTTCGCTGGGTTGTATTATGCAAAGGGTAACAGACGCGCGCGAAGCCTATCCTCCTTAGAGGAATTGAAAAAATTAACGGCGGTGTCTTCCAGTCGTTGGGTAGTCGATTGGCGAACCTTAAGTGATATGCCTTTAAAAGAGCTAGTGAATGAACCAAACTGGGCTGCTCAGGCTCAAATGGTGAATAAGCAATGGGCAGATTTTATGCTGATCCATTTAATGCCCAAAGCAGGTAATGATTTTAAGTTAGAAGGCATTAATTTAGAGGCCCACCCAGAGTGGGTTGTATTATTGGACAGCAGCCGTCACTTCGTAGTATCAAAGCTACACCCCGACGGCGAACGCGCTTTTGCTGCACTACAGCGGGGATTGAAAAAACTTAGGTTGCAGGGAAAAATCGTTGATGCTTATCGACAAGCTGGACTTATCCCTGATATGAATAAATATAAGCAGTTAAACGTGCAGTTTAAATAAGCCTGTATTTGACTATTCGTCCCACATCTGCTCAAAAAAACTTTCAAGAATAATGACCGCAGACATTCCATCGACATTGTCTTTGGCAAGAGAGCGATAGCCTCCTTGATCAAATAGCCTTGCCTTGGCGTCTGTTGTGGTTAAACGCTCATCTTGTGTTTCAACGGGTAAGCGATAGTTGTTGTGCAATCGGTTTGCAAATTTCTTAGCTGAAAATGTGACTTGCTGATTTGTACCGTCCATATTGAGTGGTAATCCAACGACCATTAAGTCAGGTTGCCATTCGTTGACATGCACTTCAATGTCTGACCAATTAGGAATGCCGTCTCGCGCTTTTACTGCGCCTAAACTGGTTGCGGTACCCGTTACTTCTTGGCCGATAGCCATACCAATACTTTTGGTGCCAAAATCAAACCCCATCACGGTGCGTTGACCTTTTGGGATTTTTTCTTTTTTACTACTCATTCTAATTACGCATGTCCTGCTTGGTTGCTGAGCTGTGCTATATCAATACCGAGCATACTGACTGCTTTTTCCCAGCGTTTCTCTGGTGGTGTGCTAAAAATAATTTCTGGATCTGCTTGAATTATGAGCCAAGAGTTTTCCAAAATCTCTTTCTCTAATTGGCCCTTTTCCCACCCTGAATAGCCAAGCGTGATAATAAACGCTTCGGGGCTATCATGGTAAGTAAGGGACGCCAGCACATCTTTAGAAGTTGTGATCATGATATCTGAGCTAAGCTCTTTACTTGAAGCGTACCCAATCTTAGGAGTATGCAATACAAAGCCTCTATCAGTATGTACAGGGCCACCGGCAAACACTGTTTGTTCAGCAGCACTACTAGACTTGTCGTTATCAATTTCGATTTGGTCTAGTAACTCACCAACGGTTACATCAATCGGGTGATTAACGATAAGACCCATGGCGCCTTCTTCATTATGTTCGCATATATAAGTAACCGAATGCTTAAATAGCGGGTCCTGCAAGTTAGGCATCGCGATAAGAAAGTGATTTGCTAATGATTGCATGCGTGACCCCTCTATGATTTAACTTTCAGTATGGTTGAGTTTTGCTTCAATCGCATCAAAAAACTTGTCCATAATAGATATATCGTATGCAGCTTCAATTTCCTTAACGCATGTAGGTGCAGTTACATTTATTTCAGTTAGCTTATCGCCAATAATATCCAGCCCCACAAATATTAGACCCTTTTCTTTAAGCGTTGGTGCCACAGCTTCAGCAATTTTTCTATCGCTGTCACTAATTGGCCTTGCTTCACCACGGCCTCCTGCGGCAAGGTTGCCTCGTGTTTCACCACCTTGCGGGATCCGAGCTAGGCAGTATGGTATTACTTCACCATCCACAACTAAAACGCGCTTATCGCCTTCTTTAATTTCTGGAATATAATTTTGTGCCATAGCAAAGCGTTGGCCGTGTTCTGTAAGGGTTTCACAGATCACACCAATATTCGGGTCATTGTGTTGTACTCTAAATATCGAAGCGCCACCCATTCCATCTAATGGTTTAAGAATGATATCTTGGTGTTTGTCTAAAAATGCTCTAATTTGTGACGCATTTCGAGTTACCAAAGTATCTGGCGTGTGCTCACTAAACCAAGCCGTAAACAACTTTTCATTTGCATCGCGCAAGCTCTGTGGTTTATTAACGACAAGTGTTCCTTCCAGTTCAGCACGTTCTAAGATATAAGTTGCGTAGATGTATTCGGTGTCAAAAGGTGGATCCTTGCGCATTAAAATAACATCTAAGTCGCTAAGTGCGATGTCTTGTTTTTCTTCCAACTCGTACCAATGCTGTTGATCATCAAACACAGTGGCCTTTGCAGCTGTCGCTCGGCCAGCACCCTGATATAGATACAAGTCATTCAGTTCCATGTAATACAGCTCGTAATCTCTATGTTGTGCTGCCATCATCATGGCAAAACCAGTATCTTTTTTGATGTTAAAACCACTGATTGGATCTGAAATTATCCCGAGTTTGACTGCCATTGCATTTACCTTATGAGTTGCTGTTGGAATATCGTTTGGTGCGGCAAAAATTCAGCCGCTATCTACAAGTTATATGAGGCCTTATTTGGTAATTTAAAGAGCTAAATCACCAAACTGGAGTTGCAGGGCGCTTAAAACCGTCAGAGCTGCGGTTTCAGTACGTAGTACACGAGGGCCAATTTTGATATCGACAAAGCCTTGATCAGAGGTATTTTGCATTTCTTCGTCTGTAAACCCTCCTTCTGGCCCTACTAAAAATCTAACGCCATGTTGTGGTTGGGGTAGTGTTTTGATTGAGTGTGCTGCGCGAGGGTGCAAAGTCAGTTTTAGCTCTTCACTTTGCTGGTTAAGCCATTGTTCTAACGAAATTGGTGTATGGATTTTAGTTATATAGTTTCTGCCAGACTGTTCAGCGGCAGAAATTGCAATTTTTTGCCATTGCTGGTGTTTCTTGGCTAGCCTATCACCACTCAACTTAACACCACAACGAGTTGTGAATAAAGGGGTTATTTCACTAACACCGAGCTCAACGGACTTCTGAATTGTGAAATCCATTTTATCACCCCTAGAAATGCCTTGGCCCAAATGTACATTCAATGGAGATTCGACACATTTGTCTAAGTACTCTGTTGGGATAACCGTTACTGCTTTTTTTGATACAGACTCAATGGTTGCCAGATACTCGCCACCTTGACCATTAAAAAGGCTTACTTGTTCGCCTTCTGTCATTCGCAGTACGCGAGCAACGTGACCTGCCGCATCATCACCTAAGGCAACAGATTGGTTAAGTACTAAATCAGAAGGTTGGTAAATATGAGGAATTCGCATTGCTTGTACGTTCAAAATTTTTAATGCGCTCATGTTAAGGCTTTCAGCGCAGGGAGTCTAGCATCCAGCAGGCTTAGTTTTATGCGTTTTAAGGCGCTAATCAGTGGTGTCAGTTTTGAGAACTATAAACTCGCTGAATGTATCTTCTTTGGTGGCTGCAAGGCTGGAGTTACAGGTCAAATGGTTGTTATTAAATGGTTCTGCAACTTTGTGATAATCATAGCCATTAGGAAGCTGCTCAATTGTATAGCGCTCAGCATGTAATGAATTAAAGATAAAGCGCTGCTTTTCATCGGCAAGATGGTAGTCTAAGGCGTATATTAAAACGCCTTTGACTTGATGATGCTCGTGTAAGTAGGTGGCGAGTTCCGATACGCTAATTTCGTTGTCGAAGTCGCAATAGCTATAGTCCTTGATTTGGTCCTTAAACATCATTTTAAGCATCTGTTTGGTATTATCACCAGCAATAATAAGCTGGCTAGGAGTGTCAGGAGTCAGTTTTTTTACAAACTCAACAAACTCTTGGCTAAACTCCCAGTTGCTATCTACGAGTAAAAAATTATCTAAGTTCAAAGACATAAATCTCCAGAAGCACTCTCTCCGATATTTAGTTATGCAGTTAAATTGAAAACATGTTTATTAGTAAATAGCCCATGGTACAAAAAACAGCAAATTCTAAACACGCAATACCAATATTATCTTGATGGTCAACTTCAAGGCCAATGTTCACTTTTGGCAACACTATTTTGATGAGTAACCGACTACAGAGGTATAATAATAACCACATAAATGTGGAGTGAATAAGTACAGTGAGTACACTGTCGACTATTTGCCCTTCATAGTTAGGTGCGCTGTGTAGCCCTGCGTAGATGGCCAATGCCAATCCGATGGTTTTTCCTGCGTATCGAATCCCTATGGAAGTATTTGCGAGATTAAAGTTATCTTGTAATGACGCGCCTTGATTGGATTTTGCAAACCGAGATTCCCTGAGTTTGCTATCTATTGCGAAAAGAAATTGCAAAATAACAAAACAGACACTGGCGATGAATAGGGAATTCAAGTCGGTTGGTGTAAACCAGTGGTACAGGCCAAGAACCAGAATGCAGTTGCCTACCAGCATGCCAGAGTCAACCAATGCGGCACACACATTTTGCTTCAAAATGGCCTGTGTCTCATTAAATTGATACAGAATCCATTTACGGTGGATGTATTGACCCATATATATGTAGGTCCAAATTAACCCTATCGGCAATAAAACTTGTACGTGTATGGTATTGATATCAAAAGTTGCTAAGTGACCAAAAAAGTAGCTGATACTGCCGCATAATACAGCAACTTTGGCGGCGTAGTTAATCCCGAGTGCAAAATTGTCACGCTGTGCAAGCTCTTTTTGGAGGAGTTTCTTAGCGTGCATTTGTACGATTAGACGCAAGCTAGTCAGAGCCAAACAAATGAGCACCATACTGCTCCCAATGACGAAAAAATTGCTGTTTTCTAAAGACAAATAACTCATGCTCGGTGTAAGGTTGGTGTTATTTAGCGTTACTATAACACTGCTTAACAAATGAGCCACTGCTCACTGGAGATTTTTGTATGGATCAAAGCCGCATGACGAGTGATTTATTGAAGCTAGGACAGTTGCGATTTAAAGAATTATTTCCCGAGAAGGAAACTAATGAGCAGATCCTTCGGTTTTTAGCTCTCAGTGACTTTGCATATCGAATATTGTCGCAGCATCCTCAGTGGGTAGATTGGCTTCTAAATGAAGAGGCAATGCAGTGTCGAGACTGCGATGAAGTATTTCCTAATGAAGTGAGTGATATTTCAGAGCAAGAAGCTTTTCAATTCTTAAGAGTATTTCGAAAGCGTTATTGGTTGAAAATCATGTGGCTAGACTTGGTGCTTGGCAATGACATCTCGGATAGCATCTTGTATCAATCTCAACTCAGTGAGCACCTTATAGCTAATGCGAATAAGTGGGCTTTTGCTCAGGTAGCAGCGAGTAATGGAATGCCATTGGACGAACATGGTGAGCCAATTCCTATGTTGGTGCTTGGAATGGGCAAACTTGGCGGTCAGGAGCTAAATTTTTCTTCTGATATTGACCTGATTTTTACCTATCCTAAAACGCTTAAAACGCAAGGAGGTAGACGCAGTATAGAAGCGCAAGTGTTTTACACTAAAGTTGCTCAAAAGCTGATTGCTGCTTTAGATCAACGTACTGCGGATGGTCAGGTTTTTCGTGTTGATATGCGATTGAGACCTTTTGGCGATAGTGGGCCATTGGTAATGAGCTTCTCTGCAATGGAAGATTATTACCAAGATCAAGGGCGTGAGTGGGAGCGCTACGCGATGTTAAAAGCACGCTCATTGGGAGAGAAGGACCGCTATTGGGAGGAGTTTAGCGCATTAATTAGGCCATTTGTATTTCGTCGTTATATTGACTTTTCAGTCATTGAGTCCTTGAGAAAAATGAAACATATGATCGCACAGGAAGTGAGGCGAAAAGGGCTGAAAAACAATATTAAGCTCGGGGCTGGTGGCATTAGAGAGGTAGAGTTTATTGTTCAGGCTTTACAAATGATCAGGGGAGGTCGAGAGCCAGACCTACAAGTGCCCTCGTTATTAACGGCACTAAATGTCATGTCGAAGCTTGATGTCATTCCCGTAGAAGTGGCCACAGACTTGCGAGAGCAGTATTTATTTTTACGCCGAGCGGAGCAATATTTGCAGGCTTTCAATGACGAACAAACTCAAACATTGCCTGAGGATGCGCTCAACTTACAAAGGCTATGTGTGTTGTTGGAAGTGGAACAGTCCAGCGCGCTATTCAATTTGTTTGATAAGGTTCAATCCCAAATTCGATATGAGTTTGCTCAGGTAATTGGCGAAGAGGCGCATGACTGTGAAGAGTTGGATCCTAGCTATACATCAGCATGGGAACATAGAGATATTAGCTATTTAGATATCGGGCTGTGTGACGATGAGTGTGCCAAATGGCAAGCAGTATTAAATACTTTTTATACCGGCATTACTAAGAAGCAAATTGGTGTTCGAGGCCGAGATGTTTTAGATCGTTTAATGCCATTAGTACTCAGGGAAATGAGTGCCATCAAGTCATCTGAAACGTTACAAAGTGTCTTGGATATCATTGCTAAAATCGCTTCACGTACAGCTTATTTGGAACTGCTATATGAGAACTTAGGAGCGCTGCAGCAACTCATCAAGCTGTGTGCCCATAGTCTCTGGATAGCTCAGCAAATTGCACGGTACCCAATATTACTTGATGAGTTAATCGATCCGGCTGTGCTGTATCGCCCTTTGCCTGTTAATGCCTACTACAATGAAATCCAGCAGTACTTTTTGAGAATTGATGAAGATGATCTGGAACTGCAAATGGAAGCGCTAAGGCAGTTTAAGCAAACACAACAATTACGTATCGCAGCCGCGGATGCAACCGGTGTGTTGGACATCATGAAGGTGAGTGATCATTTGACTGCATTAGCTGAGTCCATTGTTGCAAAAGCAGTTGATATTGCTTGGGCGCAGATGGTCGCTCGTTATGGCCAGCCAGAAGGCACCAGTGTGGAAGCAAAAGGGTTTGCAGTCATTGCTTACGGAAAAGCGGGTGGCTTTGAATTAGGGTATGATTCTGATTTAGATCTTGTCTTTGTTCACAATTGTGATGGCAGTAGTAAGACCTCAGGGGACAAATCAATTTCCTCAAGACAGTTTTACTTAAAACTTGCTCAGAGGCTAATGCATTTATTCAATACAAGAACGCCCTCTGGTATTCTCTATGAACTAGATACACGCCTAAGGCCAGAAGGCAATTCAGGTCTCTTAGCGATTAACATTGAGAGTTACTACCAGTATCAACAAGAGCAAGCATGGACTTGGGAACATCAAGCATTGGTTAGAGCGAGAATGATCGTCGGTGAGCAATCTTTAGCGAAAAGATTCCATACGATACGCCATGATATTTTGTGCCAATCTCGCATTTTGGGCGACTTACAGGATGATATTGTCAGTATGAGGGCGAAAATGCGTGCTCATTTATCAAAAGACAGCGAACAGGAGTTTGATCTTAAGCAAGGAGGTGGAGGCATGACGGACATTGAATTTTTAGCACAGTATGTGGTGCTAGCGTTCTCGCATGATTACCCCGCATTGACTAGATATTCTGATAACATTCGAATTCTTGAATTAGCGAGCCAGGAAACCGTGATCAGTGACAATGAACAAGCCATACTCACTCGGGCGTACTGTCAGCTGAGAGAATGCTATCATTTGAATAGCTTAAACGGAAAAGGCAAAACCATTGAAGCTCAGAAGTTGCAAGAGCAAAGCGACATGGTTAAACAAATTTGGCTGGCCTACCTTAAATAGGCCTGCTGCTTAATTTGTTAATCGGCGGCAGTTTTCCCTCACAAATATAGAGGGGTTTTCAGTAATAACTGCCGCACGCTGTCTATGGCAAAAGAATGTGTATACTTCAAACTCGAAGTCATCGTTGATTGCTCTACCTACTTGATAAAGCGCGCTGACGAAATCAGAGTCAACTCTGAAGTTTTGCTTTACAACATAATCCTTACTGAGGTACCAAAAAAGTTCAATGTCTTCTTGTTTGGCATAATTGGTCAGTACACTTTTGAGAGTATTACCCATTTTAAAGCGTCGAGGTTGAGATTCGCCGGTCCACCTTTGATTGGTGGGTTTAACCACCAGCTCGCGTTGCGCTAACGCGTCGTCTAATGGGAATGTTGGCTTACCAATTTCTACAACAAATTTCTCTCGCTCCGTATCTCTTTCATTCATCCGATCACGGAAATTGGCGTAAAACTGTGACAGACCTTGTGCTGCGGCATTGGTTGTTTCTTTAAATTCCATTTTGGGAATATTTCCGTACAAGAAATAATAAGCTGCCCAAACCAAGATTGCACCCAAAGAAAGGTGCTTGGCCCAAAACCACATTGCGGATAAACGTTTTTTATTTTTTTTCTTAGCCATTTTACGCGACGCCAGTTAATCGGAGTTTATGAGTAGTGCGAGGGGGCATCCTCATCAGGTCGTGTTTTAAAACGCCTGTGGAGCCACATGTATTGTTCAGGAGCTTGCATAATTGATTGCTCCATTCTTTTGTTAACGCGTGTGACATCATGGTTTTCATCTTCACTCGGAAAGTCAGCCATCGCAGGGTGTATTGTGATGTGGTATTTACCTTGCTCATCACGAACACCCGTTAGACTTAATGTCTCACACTTTTTACTTGATGAAAATAATAAAGTTCCTGTGGTTGTTGCGGCATCCGGAACTGCAAAAAATGGTGCAAATTCACAACGCTTTCTACCGTAATCTTGGTCTGGTAAGTAGTAGCACACTTTTTTATTATGCAGTGCTTTCAATAGGCCTTTCACATCTCGCTTGCCAATTAAAAATTCATTGGAGCGCAATCGCCCTTTGGTCATGAAATATTCCATCAAAGGGTTATTGTGGGGGCGGTAAAAACCGATCCCTTGAGTGTCTGTTCCAAGCACTCTGCCCAACATTTCTAAATGCAACATATGAGGTACTAATAACAGCACGCCCTTGCCGCTATCTTGGGCCGCTTTAAAATGTTCTAAACCTTGAATTGAACCAATAGCTCGTTTAATTCGCCAGTCTGGCCACCACCAAGCCATGCCAGTTTCAAATGTTGCAATGCCTGTATTTTCCATATTTTTTAATACCATGGCACTGCGTGTTTGCTCATCCATATCAGGAAAACAAAGCTTTAAATTTACTTCTGCTATTTTGCGACGTTTTTTGACGAAACGGTGGACTAATCTACCAAGTAATCTTCCGAGTGAAAATTGTACGCCTTGAGGTAGCCAAGAAAGGCTATAAAGGATCACCACACCAAGCCAGGTAAGCCAAAATTTGGGTGCCAGAAATTGTAATTTAAAGGTAGGGTTATGGACCAAGGTGGTGTTCTCGTACAAGCATAAAAGGGAGTAGTTTATCTATAACTCTCACATTGCTCAAGAGATCTTGAATCGAAGCTGGGATCATTAGGCCAGTTTTCACTGGCCTAAAATTAAGGCTGGATTACTTTTGTGCAACCAAACCTTTATTAATCGCTTCTAAATCAGCACGTGTTAAATCACCAGATGCTTGTTTTAGCTGCAGTGTAGATAAGATGTACTGGTAACGTAAGTTAGCAAGATTTCGCTTCGCACTGTATAAGTTACGTGTACTTACAAGTACGTCAACAATCGTACGAGTACCTACTTCAAAACCTGCTTCTGTTGCTTGCAATGCACTTTCGGCAGAAACTACGGCTTGCTCAAGTGCGCGGTAGGTTGCTACATCAGACATAACCTGGTTGTAAGATGTAATAACTGAACGCGTGATATTGCGCATTGAAGCTTCTAGGTCTTCACTGGCTGCAACATATAACGCTCTCGCTTGGTCTGTCGCCGCTACTGTTCTACCACCAGAGTAAATTGGTACATTTAATGTTAGACCGATAGCAGTTTCATCACTACGAGGTGCTAATTCTCTGCCAGGAGTATTGGTCAGTGAATCGCCATGTGAAGCTTGCAAAGAAAGAGTCGGATAGTGTCCAGCTTGGGCTTGGTCTATTTGATCTTGTGCAATTTCTAACGATGACTTAGCTACTTGAAGAGACAGGTTCTTATCTTTTGCGATATTGATGAAGTCATCCGCTTTTTTGTTTGGCTTTACAGTTGAAAACTTTTCAGTGTTTAACTTGTCAAGCTTTGCATGGTACTTACCAGTAATTGTACGAAGTGTTTCACGAGCAGTTTCGACTTCGTTTTGTGCAACAATTTCATTTGCAACAGATTGGTCATATTGAGCTTGTGCTTCGTGTACATCAGTAATTGCTGTTAAACCAACTTCGTAACGCTGCTTTGTTTGCTCAAGTTGGCGTTCGATTGCACGTTTCTCTGCTTGAACGAATTCTAACCCATCCAATGCACCTAATAC
The DNA here is from genome assembly GCF_001625655.1 of Pseudoalteromonas luteoviolacea DSM 6061. Lineage (GTDB taxonomy): Bacteria > Pseudomonadota > Gammaproteobacteria > Enterobacterales > Alteromonadaceae > Pseudoalteromonas > Pseudoalteromonas luteoviolacea. The sequence continues at coordinate 39,974 of NZ_AUYB01000024.1, forward strand.
ATCAAAGTAGCCTTGTGCGATTCGTACAATTAGGTTTTGTTTTTCTTGTTCGTACTGGGTTAAAGACTGCATCGCGCGCTTTTCAGCAATAGACAGGCCTTCCCAAATGCTTAGATCAAAAATAGTTTGATTTAAAGTAAGTGTACGAGAAAATGAGTCTCTGTAGCTGTCTTGTAACTGATATCCCGTTGCATCATTTTGCGTTGCAGGAGCACCAGTTGAGTCAGTGTCTGAGTAGCCGATACTTAGGCCTAAAGTCGGCAATAAGGCGCCCAATGCACTGTCTTGTGCATACTTTTGTGCATCTGCATTAGCCTTTGCGCGCAAAACAGTTGGATCGTTAGCTGTCGCAATGTCATAAACTTGGAGTAAGTCTTCTGCGTATGAGTTGTTGCTTGATAGTGCACAGGTCAAGCCAACCAACATAGATAAAATGGTTTTTTTCATTATTTGTGCAGTCCTTAGACAATTTTATTGTCAGCATGTTACCTTGTTTTTATGCAAATTCCCAAGTGCTATTCTGGGATAAAAACAAAACAAGTGTAACAGAATATAATACATTATCGGTTCTGGCTTTTAGGGCCTTTTTCATTGCTTACAGCAATATGGGGATAAAATAGCCGATATTAAACCCTGTTTTATGAATCTAGGATTAAAAATGAAAGAAATTAGCCAGTACAATCGTAACCATGTTGCGTTTAAATCATCCTCACATGATGTTTTGTACGATGGTTTTTTTAAAATTGAAGAGTATGTATTTGAACATGCGTTGTTTGATGGTGGTGTATCTGAGCCAATCCGCAGGGAAATTTTAGAGCGAGGCCATGCAGTTGCAGTATTGCCTTATGATCCAAATAGAGATGAAGTACTGTTAATTGAGCAAATACGCATAGGTGCATTGGCAACCAGAGAGTCACCTTGGTTATTGGAGTGTATTGCAGGTATGGCTGAAGGCAGCACAGATCTAGAAGCGGTAGTAAGAAAAGAAGCTGAAGAAGAAGCCGGGTTGACTCTAAACAAGCTGCACTATATGCGCTCTTATCTTTCTAGTCCTGGAGGCTCTACAGAGCGTTTGTATTTGTATCTAGCTCAAGTTGATCTGCAAGAATACCAAGGCGGCACATTTGGTCTTGAAAGTGAGGGTGAGGATATTAAAGCACACGTTTTGTCATTTGATGATGCAATGGCACGACTCGAAAGTGAGGAAATAGATAACGCTGCCACCGTGATTAGTCTACAATGGTTAGCGCTAAATAAGTCTAAACTAGCAACAATGCTGTGAAACGGGAGTCATTTTGTCTGATTTGATGCATGATTATGGTTTAAAAGGTAGCACGGTTAAACGTGGCTATGTACAGTCTCTACCAAAGTACATTACCTTGTGTGAGCGTAATTATTTACGTGCACTTAAGGTTATGCCTGAAGAAGAGGTGGGCAACCAGCGTCAAATAAAGATGGGCTCTATGGACTTTTTCATTGAAATAGATGCCGTCGCGAAATACACAACGGATATTTCTATTCGTCAAAAGCATGGTCTTAGCAACCACATTGGAGAGTTTGAGTTAGCTGTTCGTTTATATCACGATGCACAAGTCGCTGAAGTAATACAGCATAACTATCATCAAAGAGTAAAACCCTCCTATCGTTATCCCAATCCAAATATGCATCACAAAGATGAAAAGTATCAATTGAATGCTTTTTTAGCTGACTGGCTGTTAGCCTGTATTGAAAGCGGCAGGGTCCCCTTAAATTGGGATGTTAATAATGGCTTGGTTTGAAAAAAAATACGAGTTTAATCAAGCACAGCTAAAACTTGCTCATATAACAGATACGCATTTATTTGCAGATAGAAATGGCGAATACTTTGGTGTTAACACTGCCAAACATTACAGCTCAGTTTTGACTGAGCTCGCAATGCAAGACATCGATGCGGTGATATTTGGTGGGGACCTAACTCAAGATCATTCATTTAAATCTTACGAGTTGTTTGCTCAACTGTTAGTTGAGTCTAGTCTCGACTGTCCAGTTTTTTGGGTACCCGGTAATCATGATGATATCGAGCTATTGTCTAAAATAAGTGTAGGGCAGATCCAATCTGCTAAACGGCTGACTTTTGAACTTGGGCAAGTTTTGCTAATTAATAGTAAAGGGCCTACGCCAGCAGGTTGGGTAGAAAAAACGCATCTCCAAGAGATTGAACAGTTTGCGGACGTGGTAAGTATTGCATTTTGTCATCATAACCCGTTACCTATAAATGGCTATCTAGATAAACACATGCTAGAGAATGGGCCGCAACTGCTGAATAGTTTAGTGAATACTGAACACGTACTACATTTATTTCATGGTCATGTACACCATGAATATGACTTCACGTTCAGAACCCTAAAAGTAAACGCAACTCCTGCGACTTCTATTCAATTTACGCGGGAGACTGAGCAGTGGCAACAGGAAAACTTAGGGGCTGCATACCGACTCGTGAGTTGGACACGCCAAGGCATACACACAGAGGTTAAATGGCTCGAAAAGTAATTTATATCCATGGCTTTAATAGTTCCGAAAAGTCATTTAAGGCCCAGCAATTTGGAGAGTTCTGTCGCTCACGTTGTGAATACATCGTCCCTCGATTACATTATGATCCGCGTATTGCCATGTTGCAGCTTGAAAATTTGATTGATGAGGACTGCGCACTGTTAGGGAGTTCTTTGGGTGGGTTTTATGCAACACATTTGTCCGAACGCTTCAGTTTGAAGGCGGCTGTAGTTAACCCTGCTGTAAGGCCTGATAAATTGTTATGGGATTACCTTGGAACTCAGTATAATCCCTATCAAGATATACACTATGAGCTTACTGAAGAGCACGTATTCGCGCTACAACAGATGTATGTAGAACAGCTTACTACTCCAAGCAATATATTGTTGTTGCAGCAAACTGGTGACGAAGTGTTACCCTATCAAGAAGCGGTGGAGTATTACTGTGACTGCCCATCCAAAATAGAATTTGGTGGAGATCACAGTTTCATGAATTTTGAAAGGCACTTTAATCGCCTCGCCAATTTTCTTAAAATTAACTAAAACAGAAAGAAATAACTTAGTCAGTAGCATTTATGAGTGAGCAAAATTATAACGCAGAAGCCATTGAGGTGTTAAACGGCTTAGAGCCAGTTAAACGCCGCCCTGGCATGTATACGGACACCACTCGACCTAACCATTTAGGTCAGGAAGTTATCGATAACAGTGTTGACGAAGCATTGGCAGGTCATGCGAGTAAAATTGATGTAATTTTGCATGAAGATAACTCACTTCAGGTCATCGATGATGGTCGTGGTATGCCTGTGGATATTCATCCCGAAGAAGGGATCCCCGGTGTTGAGCTGATTTTAACCAAGCTACATGCTGGTGGTAAGTTCTCCAACAAAAACTATCAGTTTTCGGGTGGTTTGCACGGGGTTGGTATTTCAGTCGTAAATGCATTGTCAACGCGTGTAGAAGTGACGGTTAAACGCGACGCTCAACAATTTGAAATTGCATTTGAGAATGGTGATAAGGTGCAAGACTTGGAAGTTACGGGTAGCGTGGGTAAGCGCAATACTGGTACTTCAGTACAGTTTTGGCCTGATGCAAGTTACTTTGACTCTGCTAACTTCTCATTGACTAAACTTAACCACTTGCTCAAAGCAAAGGCGGTGCTGTGTCCGGGTCTGCGCATTCGGTTCATTAATAAGCAAACAAAAGAAACTCAAGAGTGGCACTATGAGTCTGGGTTGCAGGACTATTTAACTGACAGTGCAAAAGACTTAGAAGTTTTACCTAAATCGCCATTTACGGGTAGCTTTAGTGGCTCAACTGAAGGGGTTGATTGGGCATTACATTGGTTGCCTGAGGGGGGCGAGTCTATAGCAGAAAGCTATGTTAACCTGATACCAACGGCACAAGGTGGTACCCATGTAAACGGTCTGAGACAAGGTCTTTTGGAAGCCATGCGTGAGTTTTGTGAATTTCGTAACTTACTGCCGCGTGGCGTGAAACTAACACCGGATGATGTGTGGGATAAGTGTAGCTACGTGCTCTCGGTTAAGATGCAAGACCCACAATTTGCGGGTCAAACGAAAGAAAAGCTTTCTTCTCGTTCATGTGCAACATTTGTATCAGGTATTGTGAAAGATGCATTTAGTCTTTGGCTGAATGAACACACGGATACGGCTGAATTGCTTGCTGAATTGTGTATTAGCAATGCGCAGAAACGTTTGCGTGCAGCAAAAAAAGTTGTACGTAAAAAGGTTACTAGTGGCCCAGCTTTGCCTGGTAAACTAACCGATTGTTCGGGTAGTGAAACCGAACGCTCAGAGCTATTTCTGGTGGAAGGTGACTCAGCTGGCGGATCGGCAAAACAGGCCAGAGATCGAGAGTTTCAGGCGATTATGCCCCTGCGTGGTAAAATTCTAAATACGTGGGAAGTCGACTCTGGTCAGATTTTAGCATCTCAGGAAGTTCACGATATTTCAGTTGCACTTGGCATAGACCCTGATTCAACAGATTTGTCAGCCCTACGTTATGGCAAAGTTTGTATCCTTGCGGATGCGGACTCGGATGGATTGCACATCGCGACCTTGTTGTGTGCGTTATTCGTTAAGCACTTCCCGACATTAGTTGAAGCTGGCCATGTATATGTAGCAATGCCGCCTTTGTTCCGTATAGATGTAGGTAAAGAAGTATATTACGCACTGGATGAAGATGAAAAACGTGGCATCTTGGACCGCATAGAAGCTGAGAAAAAGCGTGGCAAAGTAAACGTACAGCGATTTAAAGGGTTGGGTGAGATGAACCCGATGCAATTGCGTGAGACCACGATGGACCCCAACACCCGCCGTTTGGTTCAACTCACTTTAGATGAGCAGGAGCAGACAATGGAAATGATGGATATGCTGTTGGCGAAGAAGCGCTCCGGTGACCGCAAAGCTTGGTTAGAGCAACATGGCGACAAAGCCGAGGTATAACAAGAAGTAAGGTGTGTCATGACTGATCCACAAGCCCTGTCATTGCAGGGCATAGAACAATTACCAATGGGGCGTTTTACCGAAGACGCCTACTTGAATTATTCCATGTATGTGATCATGGATAGGGCATTACCGCATATTGGTGATGGCTTAAAGCCCGTGCAGCGTCGTATTGTTTATGCGATGAGTGAGTTAGGCTTATCTGCTGCGGCAAAATATAAAAAGTCGGCACGTACGGTTGGTGACGTGTTGGGTAAATATCACCCCCACGGTGACAGCGCATGTTATGAAGCTATGGTGTTAATGGCACAGCCCTTTTCCTATCGCTACCCGTTGGTAGATGGACAAGGTAACTGGGGTGCAGCTGATGACCCCAAATCATTTGCTGCCATGCGTTATACTGAAGCGCGTTTATCAAAGTTTTCTGAAGTGCTGCTCAAGGAGCTTGGCCAAGGTACCGTAGATTGGGTACCAAACTTTGATGGCACAATGAAAGAGCCGCAGGTTTTGCCGGCACGGTTACCTCACATTTTATTAAATGGCGTAACGGGCATTGCGGTTGGTATGGCGACCGATATTCCTCCGCATAATGTCAATGAGTTGGCAACGGCATGCTGTATGTTATTGGACAAGCCAAAAACGACACTGGAAGAGCTGCTAGAAGTTGTACAAGCGCCTGATTACCCAACGGAAGCAGAGATCATCACGCCAAAAGATGACATTCGTAAGATTTATACCACAGGGCGTGGTTCAATCAAAATGCGCGCAGTGTATCACGAAGAGCAGGGTGAAATTGTAATCACAGCACTGCCACATCAAACCTCTGGTGCAAAAGTACTTGAGCAAATTGCCGCTCAAATGACTGCTAAAAAGCTGCCTATGGTTGCAGACTTACGTGATGAATCTGATCATGAAAACCCAACACGAATTGTTGTTGTACCTCGCTCTAACCGTGTAAAAGCAGAGCCACTGATGGCGCATTTGTTTGCGACAACAGATCTTGAGAAAAACTACCGTGTAAACCTCAATATGATTGGTCTTGATGGCCGTCCTCAGGTTAAAGATTTACAACAGATCCTATCTGAGTGGTTGATATTCCGTCGTGAAACGGTACGCAGAAGATTGCAATATCGCTTAGATAAAGTGCTGGCTCGTTTACACATTTTAGAAGGTTTGATGGTTGCCTTCTTAAATATTGATGAAGTGATTGAGATCATTCGTAATGAAGAAGATCCAAAAGCTGAGTTGATGTCTCGTTTTGATTTGTCCGAGACGCAAGCTGAAGCCATTCTTGACTTAAAACTGCGTCACCTCGCAAAACTTGAAGAGATAAAGATCCGCGGTGAGCAAGATGAGCTTAGCAAAGAGCGAGACAAGTTAGAATTAACGCTTGGCTCTGAACGTCGTATGTCGACGTTGATGAAAAAAGAAATTCAAGAAGCTGCTGAGTTGTATGGTGATGAGCGACGTTCGCCAGTGATTGAAAGGCAAGAGGCCAAAGCGCTAAGTGAAAAAGACCTCATCCCATCAGAAGCGGTCACAGTCGTGCTTTCTGAAAAAGGGTGGGCGCGTTTTGCTAAAGGCCATGAGATTGACGCCGAAGGATTAAATTACCGTTCTGGCGATAGTTATAAAGCATCAGCCAAAGGTAAGAGCAATCAACCCGCAGTATTTTTAGATAGTTCAGGTAGGGCTTTTGCGACAGACGCACATAGCTTGCCATCAGCGAGAAGTCAAGGTGAACCAATGACTGGTCGCTTTAATTTGGCTGCAGGAGTCAATTTCGAACATGTTGTCATGGGCGAAGAGCAAGAGCTGTATCTTATGGCCACAGATGGTGGTTATGGATTTATCGCGGAGTTTTCTGATTTAGTCAGCAAAAATAAAAATGGTAAAGCCCTTGTGAGTATTCCTAAGGGAGCTGAATTGATGGCTCCAATCGCGGTGAATGATGTCGCTACCGACCGCTGTATGGCAATTTCTAACGAGGGAAGAATGTTATTGTTCCCGCTTAGAGATTTGCCGAAGTTAGCCAAGGGTAAAGGCAATAAGATTATTTCTATTCCGAGTGCCAAAGTACAAGCAAGAGAAGAGTTTGTTAAGGTCTTGGCTGTTGTCCCTGAAGGGCGAGCTGTTACACTTTATGCGGGTAAGCGTAAGTTGACGTTGAAAAACTCAGATCTTGAACACTATTTTGGTGAACGAGGACGTCGAGGTAATAAGCTGCCTCGAGGCTTGCAGCGTGTAGACAACTTTGAAATTGAGTTTTTAGAAACTGAAGACACCCACACTGAAGATGGTGATACAGAAGCATAAAAACAAATACTGAAGCGGGCCAATTGGCCCGCTTCTGCTTTACTTGACCTCAGAAATGGTGGTGAACAAATTGTCATCATTTTCACGCCATTCTGTCATTATGCAGTAAAAACCCTGATGTATGACAAGCAATTTCTATCTGACTCGGCTAGAATACACGGTTATAAGTTATTCTTGTTCAGAGTGACACTTAAATCTAGGTGAAGCTCGCACTGACAATACGGGGTTTTTATGTCTGAGAAGTGCTACATTACAGCGCAACAATTACTAGAGGATTCTTTCCGCCTAGCAGCTCAAGTTTATGAAGATGGGTTCCGTCCTGATTTTATCATTGGTATTTGGCGAGGGGGCGCACCTATTGGGATCGCTGTGCAAGAGTATTATGACTACAAAGGCATCGAAACCGACCACATCGCAGTTCGTACTTCGTCATATTATGGCATAGGCCAGCAATCTAAAGAGATCAAAGTACACGGTTTGCATTACATCATAGAAAATGCCAACGCAGATGATTCCTTATTGATTGTTGATGATGTATTTGATTCTGGTAGAAGCATTTATGCGCTTCGCGAAAAGCTAGGAGAGCTAATGCGTTTAAATTTACCCAAAGATATTCGTGTTGCTTGTCCGTACTATAAACCGACCAATAAAAAAGTGCCTATGACGCCAGACTATTATATCCACGAGTCTGACGAGTGGTTGGTATTTCCACATGAGCTTTCAGGGCTTACTCCTGATGAATTAATAGCTGGTAAGTCAGACCTTGTGAACATCAAAGAGCTATTTGCTAAGTGATGTAAAGAAACAAGAAAAAAGCCGCTGAAAACTCGCGATTTCAGCGGCTTTTTTATGGCTGCTAATAAATGCATTTGTTACACTCCAGCCATTGTGACTTTTGCATTTTTGGTATGACAGATTATCAATCAATATTAGAGCGCACCGTTTCGCATGTGCAGCCATTCTTATCTCAGGGGCAAGTAGCCGATTACATTCCTGCTTTGGCTGAGCAGCACTTGGGACAGTTTGCAATAGCAATACAAACCCAAGCTGGTGAGACTTTTTGCGCAGGGGCATGTGATGCCAAATTTACGGTGCAGTCAGTGTCAAAAGTAATGACTCTGACGTTGGCTTTGCAGCGATATGGTGATGAGTTATGGCAAAGAGTAGGAAAAGAGCCGTCAGGTACTGCATTCAACTCGCTCACTCAGCTTGAATTTGAAAATGGCATTCCACGAAACCCCTTTATTAATGCTGGGGCGATTGTGACATGTGATGCATTATACTCGCGTTTGAGTGCGCCTATTCACACCATGCTTGAAAGTTATCGAATGCAAACTGGTAATCCGAAGTTATCTATTAATAAAGTGGTTGCTCAGTCCGAATATGAACATCGATACCGCAATGCTGCGATGGCGTACTTAATGAAGTCATTTGGCAATTTTAATAATGAAGTTGAAGAAGTGTTGTGGTCATACTTTAACTTTTGTGCCATTGAATTGAATGTTGCGGAGTTGGCAAAGTGCTTCTCGTATTTGTCTAATAGCGGCGTTTGTACCCAGACAAAACAGCAAATATTACCAGCTAAACAGGTGAAACAATTGAATTCTTTGCTGTTCACCAGCGGCCTTTATGATGCAGCAGGTGACTTTGGTTACCGTGTGGGTATGCCTGGAAAGTCAGGTGTTTCAGGGGCGATAATCGCTGTTGTACCAGGACGGTTTACTATTGCCGTATGGTCACCAGGGCTTGATAAAGTAGGGAATTCTGTTGCGGGTATTGCGGCGTTAGAGTTTCTTGCTGAGGAGCTCGGCACAGCAATTTTCTAACGCCGATAATAGCGCGATATTTATCGCGCTATTTAGGTTTATTGGTCCCAGTAAGATTGCTCTAAAGAGTCTTCTCTTTCTGGCAGACCGCGAGATAATCTTGGTGAGTGCTGCACCAGCACTTCAAAGCTTGCGCGGTTGGCATACTTACTAATTTGCGCTAGCGAAGAGTAAGTGATAGCGGACTGCTCATGCTTAGCTGAGTTGGGTACGTTTAAACGGTGATAAACATTTGCCGACAAGTCGTGTAATACTGCCGCTAATGCACAATCTCCAGCGCCATTGGTGTTTTTAATTGTGTCAGGTCCGCCCATATAAGGTGCGGTATGGCTGTAAACACGAACAGGCTTCTCACAGCGAGATTTACGCATTGCACGTGAAAACTCATAGCGGTTGAACTCTGGAATAGCACCCGGTAAAAGGGGATACTCCGTTTCGCGCTTCATGTCTTCCTCCACATAACCTGCCATATAAAGACCAGTAGGGCCTGCTGTGCAAATGACAAGGTCAACCCAGTCAAGGGCTTTATCGGCAGCCATTAGCGGATCGTCAAACCCGGTGATAGCTTCGCCTTCTTCTTCATTCATAGCAAGAATATCAACGTGCTTTTCGACGAACTCAGCCCACCATTGAGGGTCCTGCTCGATCAAAAACTTCGTGCCAAGAGTCAGTACTACAGGGACACCAGCTTGGTTAGCGTACTCTACCGCTTGCATGGTTGCCTGGGTCATCGTTTCGTCCCCTTTGGTTCGCATTAAGTATGCGCTGATCACCAAAGCAGAGGCATTTTCGATCAATGACTGGCTAATAGACTCTGGTTTTAAGTAGTTCATTAAACCAGCACTAATAGCAAATGTTCTTTCACCACTATCATCAATTAAAGTGAAGCAGCGACCAATTGGGCCTGCAACCGGCTGTAAGTGATCTAAGTCGACGCGGCTAGACGTGTTACACAAAAACTTATACGCATAGCTACCAATTTCAATACTTTCACTCATTACGCCCAGCAAAACTGAGCGGTCATCTGCTAGAACTGAGTAGTTGTGCATGGTGTTGCCAATGGTGCCGCCAGCAAATTCGTAGTCAATCATGTCATCACGCTTCAAACGCTCGTAGAGCGCATTGGTGACATCATTGTCTATGACTTGTGACATACCACGTTGAAGATGAAACTCATCTAAAAACGCTTGATCGACTTTGGCTTCAATATCAACAACGATTTGATCAATGCCGCAAATATAGTTGCGCTTTAAGCGATCTTCAGCATTTAAGTGGTTAATAAGTGGGTCTTTATCTTCCACTGGAAAATAATGTTTATGCCTACGGTGTCCCGGAAATTTCATGTTTTACCCGTGTGTTGTGAGCTCATTAAATAAAAAAAGCGGCGAATTATAGCCTAATTTTATATTGGTGAGCCATGGTAATTTGGTAATTTTAGCAATAATTCTGTAACCGAGCGGTTTCTCAACGGGAAGCTGGTATACTAAAGTCCAAATTTACATTGCAATTTTAAGTATGACTATCCAAGAGCAAGACGAGTACTGGATGCGCCAAGCGCTGAGCTATGCAGATAAAGCCGAAGCAGAAAATGAAATTCCCGTTGGGGCTGTGGTTGTGCAAAACGGTGAACTTGTTGGGGCTGGGTGGAATCGCTCGATTGGGCATCATGACCCATCTGCACATGCCGAAATGATGGCTATTCGAGAAGCTGGAAAGAAGATTCAAAACTATCGGCTTATTGATTGCACTTTATACGTCACTTTAGAACCTTGCCCAATGTGTGCAGGAATGCTGGTTCACGGGCGTGTCAAGCGAGTGGTTTATGGTGCGAGCGATGCGAAAACAGGCGCAGCAGGCTCGGTGATGAACTTGTTGCAAGAGTCGCAATTAAATCACCAACCTGAAGTCACCTCAGGTGTACTTGCTAAAGAATGTGGCGAGAAGTTATCAAACTTCTTTAAACGTAGACGAAAAGAGCATAAAGCAGCGAAAAAAGCGCGCCAAGCTCAGCAAACTCATACGGCTCAGGATTGAGCCGTTTTGGTGTCTGCCGCCAGTTGAAGTAGTGAATATATACGGCGGCGTAATAAGATTTTTTTGTGGATGTTTTTAAGCATTACGCGGCGACGATTCGGGTTTGTATTGCGAGTATTGCGTTTAAATTGATGAGTTCGACGTCTTCTAAGCATCAGAACCTCCTTTGTGAGAGAGAAAAAACTTACGCGTGACAAGAAATACCTGCTTAATGTGACAGGCTTATGACAACGATGCTGGGATGCAATTTATTCGCCAGAGCTGAAAGGAAGCGCCCCATTTTCGTCTAACCAGACTAGAGCGTCAAAGTAGCGACGTATGTTATCAACGTAATGTACAGCAACATCGCCACGCGCATATCCATATCTTGTGCTTCGATAGTAGCGCTTTTTTGTCAGCAGTGGTAGTCGTTTTTTAACATCCGCCCAGCTGTTTGGATCGCCCCCTTGCTGTGCGGTTAATTTCAGTGCGTCACGCACATGCCCCATACCCACGTTATACGCGGCAAGTGCCAACCAAGTTTTGTCTGGGTTGCTCACGTCTTCCGGAACGCGCGAAATTAAATTTGCGAGATAGCGGGCACCACCTCGAATATTTTGTTCTGGTTTTAATCGATGCTTAACGCCGACACTTTTAGCGGTATTTTGCGTGAGCATCATGATGCCACGCACACCGGTTGGAGACTTGGCTCTGGGGTTCCACATTGACTCCTGGTAGCTAAGTGCCGCTAATAGTCGCCAATCTAGTTCATACTGCTTGGCGTATGTTTTAAACCAATCAACATACTTAGGTAAAGTTTGTTTACTGGCCTCTACAAAAGCGACTGTATTGACATAATTGAAGCGAGTTACATGGCCAAAGTACTTCTCTTCCAACATCGCCAATTGACCATTGCTTTGCATTTTTGCGAAAAAAGGCATGAGAAGGGCGTAAAGAGAGTCATCCGCTCTGCGTTTCATAACCCAAGCGATTGGATCTGATTGCGTAACCGAAAAAGCAATACTCAGATTAGGGTGATAGCGTCGAAATAACGCCAATGAATGTGAATCGACGATGGTATAATCAATTTCATTGTTGAGGATACCGAGTAGCAACTCCTCTTGGTCGAGTAATGTGGTTGTCTGCCATTGAAGCTCGGGAAATTGTGTCTTAGCTTCTTGTAACGATAATACATGATGGCTGTTGGCAAGTACGGTAACGGGGGCTTCAAGTTGACCAAAGTGCCTAGGCCTTTTTTTTCCCTGTTTATATACTAACTTTTGGCTTATCTGACGATAATATGGGCCAAAGCGAAAAGTTTCTGCGCGGCTCGGATGGAAGCTGATCCCGGATGCCACAATATCTAATTGGCCCCGCTCTAGACTCAAAAAAAGCTTCTCTAAGTTGAAAAAGGGAATGACTTCTAATTTAACATCGAGCTCCTGTGCAAAAGCACCAGCCAACTCGAATTCAAACCCTTCAGCTTCAGTGTGGCCCTGATAATAAGTTGCAGGACCGACTAAGGTACCTACTTTTAGCGTGTTATTCGCCTTAATTTGCTGCAATTGGTTGGGCGGTGTTTTATCACAACCTATGAGAAATATGCTCAGTAAACAAATTGAAACGAAGCTAAACAACCTAAAAATTACCATACCCATCCTGATTCGGTTTATTTCTTAGTCTTGAAATACCCTTGTAAATTATCTCGTTAGAAGTAGAAAGACAAAGGTTAAAGCGCAAAACATATCCGCTAAATTGTATGCTCGCAGTTATGTGTAAATTTGTGAAGAGGGTTTTTTTCGATAAATGACAATTTTGAGTTAAATCTGTGCGTCAATTCGACTATAATAGCGGCCCAAAATATCGTTCAATCCTTAACCCCGGATGAAATATCTATGTTAATCCTACGTGGTGCACCTGCACTTTCTGATTTTAAAGTCCAAAAGATACTTAAAAGCTGCGCGGATGCAGAATTACCTGTTACTGGTGTTTATGCTGAGTTCATGCATTTTGCTGACTTAACTGCTGAACTTACAGAAGCAGAGTTAGATAAACTGAGCAAGCTATTAACGTATGGACCAACTGCCGTTGAGCATACGCCAGAGGGCACACTGGTATTAGTGACTCCTCGCATTGGTACTATTTCACCATGGGCATCAAAAGCGACTGATATCGCCAATAACTGTGGCCTTGATAAGGTTCACCGTGTTGAGCGTGGTATTGCGTACTATGTTGAAGGCGAGCTAAACACCGCGCAACTAACTGAAGTTTCTAAGCTGCTTCATGACCGCATGACTGAGTCAGTGCACAGCCAGTTAGAAGATGCGGGCCAGCTATTCCGTGTTGAAGAGCCGCGTCCAATGTCATCAGTCGACATTCTAGGCGGTGGCCGTGAAGCGCTTGTTACTGCAAACGTAGAGCAAGGTTTTGCATTAGCGGATGACGAAATTGATTACTTAGTTGAAAACTTCACTAAACTAGGTCGTAACCCGAACGACATCGAGCTATTCATGTTCGCACAGGCGAACTCTGAGCACTGTCGTCACAAAATATTCAACGCCGATTGGACTATCGACGGTGAGCAGCAGCCTAAGTCGCTGTTCAAAATGATCAAAAACACATTCGAAACACACCCAGAAAACGTACTGTCTGCTTATAAAGATAACGCAGCGGTAATGAAGGGTTCTAAAGCGGGCCGTTTCTTCCCTAATAAAGAAGGTGAGTACAGCTACAATCAAGAAAACATTGAAATCTTGATGAAGGTTGAAACCCACAACCACCCAACTGCGATTGCACCATTCTCTGGTGCATCAACGGGTTCTGGTGGTGAGATTCGTGATGAAGGTGCAACTGGCCGTGGTTCTAAGCCAAAAGCCGGTCTTGTTGGTTTTACCGTATCTAACCTTCGCATTCCAGGCTTTGAACAGCCTTGGGAAACTAACTTCGGTAAGCCTGGTCGTATCGTTGATGCACTAGACATCATGATCGACGGTCCACTAGGCGGCGCGGCGTTCAACAACGAATTTGGTCGTCCTAACCTACTTGGTTACTTCCGTACTTACGAAGAAAAAGTTAACAGCCACAATGGTGAAGAAGTACGTGGTTATCACAAGCCAATTATGCTTGCAGGTGGTCTTGGTAACATCCGTACTGAGCATGTTCAAAAAGGTGAAATCCCAGTCGGCGCTAAGCTAGTAGCCCTTGGTGGTCCTGCGATGAACATCGGTCTTGGTGGTGGTGCTGCATCATCAATGGCTTCTGGTCAGTCAAACGAGGATTTGGACTTTGCTTCTGTACAACGTGAAAACCCAGAAATGGAGCGTCGTTGTCAGGAAGTTATCGACAAGTGTTGGCAGCTAGGCGACGAAAACCCAATTGCGTTTATCCACGATGTGGGCGCGGGTGGTCTTTCAAATGCATTCCCTGAGCTAGTAGACGACGGTGGCCGTGGTGGTAAATTCCAACTACGTAACATCCCTAATGATGAGCCGGGCATGGCACCACACGAGATCTGGTGTAATGAATCACAAGAACGTTACGTACTTGCAGTAGCGGCAGAAGACTTCGCTCGTTTCGAAGAAATCTGTAAGCGTGAGCGTGCACAATACGCGGTAATCGGTGAAGCAACTGAAGAACGTCACCTAACCGTTGCAGACAGCCACTTCGATAACAACCCAGTCGATCTTCCGCTTGAAGTACTACTTGGCAAAGCACCTAAGATGCACCGTGACGTTGAGTCAAAGCAAGTATCTGGTGAAGCACTTAAAACAGACAGCATCGACGTACTCGATGCCGCTAAGCGTTTACTTCGTCTACCGACAATTGCTGAGAAAACATTCCTTATCACAATTGGTGACCGTACGGTGACAGGTTTAGTAGCTCGTGACCAGATGGTTGGCCCTTGGCAGGTACCAGTTGCTAACTGTGCGGTAACAGCAGCAGCGTTTGACACTTACCACGGTGAAGCGATGTCAATGGGTGAGCGTACCCCAGCGGCACTTCTAAACTATGGTGCATCTGCACGTTTAGCAGTCGCAGAAGCGTTAACGAACATTGCAGGCGCAAACATTGGTGGTCTTGAGAACATTAAGCTATCTGCAAACTGGATGGCAGCAGCGGGTCACCCAGGTGAAGATGCTGGTCTTTACGAAGCAGTAAAAGCGGTAGGTGAAGAGTTATGTCCTGCACTTGGCCTAACGATTCCTGTTGGTAAAGATTCAATGTCGATGAAGACCACATGGCAAGACGACGGTGAAGACAAAGCGGTTACAGCGCCACTTTCTCTTGTTATCACTGCATTTGGCCGTGTAGAAGACATTCGTAAAACAGTAACACCTCAGCTTCGTACTGATAAAGGTGATTCAAGCCTGATCCTTGTTGATTTAGGTGCAGGTCAAAACCGTATGGGTGCATCAAGCCTTGCACAGGTTTACAAGCAGCTTGGTGACAAGACGCCTGACGTTGATAGCCCAGAGCTATTAAAAGGCTTCTACAACGCGATGCAAGCACTTGTCGCTGACGAGAAGCTACTTGCTTACCACGACCGTTCAGATGGTGGCTTATTCACAACCGTTGCTGAAATGGCATTCGCAGGCCGTACAGGTGTAACTGTAAACCTTGATAGCCTAACAGGTTCTGACATCGAAGCGCTTTACAACGAAGAGCTAGGTGCAGTAATTCAGGTTCGCAACTCTGACCTTGCTGCAGTTGAAGCTGTGTTAGCTGATAACGGCATTGCAGCAATCAGCCACACTATCGGTACACTAAACACCGAAGACAAAGTTATCTTCAACCGTGGTGGGGAAGCAGTACTTGCCAATACACGTACAGAACTTCGTACTATTTGGGCTGAAACGACTTACAAAATGCAAGCACTTCGTGATAACCCTGAGTGTGCTAAGCAAGAATTTGATGCTAAGTTTGACGAGAAAGATCTAGGTCTTAACGTAAACTTGAGCTTCGACTTAAATGAAGACGTCGCTGCACCTTACATTGCAACGGGTGCTAAGCCTAAGATGGCAATCCTTCGCGAGCAAGGTGTTAACTCACACGTTGAAATGGCAGCCGCGTTTAACCGTGCAGGCTTTGCAGCCGTTGACGTACACATGAGTGACATCCTTGAAGGTCGCCTAACGCTAGAAGAATTTAAAGGCCTTGTCGCATGTGGTGGTTTCTCTTACGGTGACGTACTAGGTGCCGGTGAAGGCTGGGCTAAGTCAATTCTATTCAATGATATGGCACGCGATCAGTTCCAAACATTCTTTGAGCGTCAAGACACGTTCAGCTTAGGTGTGTGTAACGGTTGTCAGATGCTATCAACATTGAAAGAGCTGATCCCTGGTACTGAACACTGGCCACGTTTTGTAACCAACAAGTCAGAGCGTTTTGAAGCGCGTTTCAGCCTTGTTGAAGTACAAGAAAGCCCGTCAGTATTCTTCCAAGGCATGGCAGGCTCTCGCATGCCAATCGCAGTATCTCACGGTGAAGGTCATGCTGAGTTTGCAAACGACGCAGCAGTTAAGGCGGCACTTGAGTCTGGCACAGTAGCAGTTCAGTACGTTGATAACTTTGGTCAGCCAACGACACAGTATCCGAATAACCCGAATGGTTCACCTGAAGGTATTACTGGTATCACCTCAACAGATGGCCGCGCAACAGTGATGATGCCACACCCAGAGCGTGTATTCCGTGCAGTCGCTAACTCTTGGCACCCAGATGAGTGGAAAGAAGATAGCCCATGGATGCGCATGTTCCGCAACGCTAGAAAAAATATAGGCTAATCATTTAGTTTGATGAAAAAAGGTCACTTCGGTGGCCTTTTTTTATTAAGAGTGGAGCGATGAGAGTCCTCGGGTGAGCGTGTTCCGCTATGCACAGGTGAAAGTTGGATTAGGCTACATTCCCACACTTAACAACGTTCCCTTACTCCAAAAGTGGTTGAGTAAGGCAATTTCAAATGCACCTCTCCAATCACAGTTTATAGAGCAAGGGTTACTCGGCTAGATTTACTTGCTCAGACATAGTCATTCGTCTTCTTATATTTTCTTTTTATAGGTCTTCAGCCACTCTTTTTCCACAAACCAGCCTGCTCCATAGGTTTCTATTTGCCTAATAACTTCTTCGTAAGTCATACTCTTCATCTATTTGCATGGTGTGGCCATGCTTCAAAGCAACATTGAATTCGGGCTTGTCGAAAAGTCCAAATTTTTATTGCCTCCTTTGTGTCTATTTTACAACTTCTTACTTAGTTCTACATTACATTGTTTCAGTGATGGCTTACACTAACAGCCTTAAGTCGCTAATTTATCTAGGAACAAATGCGCCGCAATGTTTTAGTCACAGTGATGGCTTTGCTACTGACACTAATCATACTTTATTTCTGTCGTGTGCCACTGAGTTTGGTAGTTGCCAAGTATGCTCTGCCGCAAGGGCAGATAACATGTTTGGATTGGGCCTTTGCTGGCTTAACAGAGGTTGAAATAAGCGAAGTTTGTTTTGAGA
This sequence comes from Pseudoalteromonas luteoviolacea DSM 6061, assembly GCF_001625655.1. Lineage (GTDB taxonomy): Bacteria > Pseudomonadota > Gammaproteobacteria > Enterobacterales > Alteromonadaceae > Pseudoalteromonas > Pseudoalteromonas luteoviolacea. The sequence continues at coordinate 57,623 of NZ_AUYB01000024.1, forward strand.
ATGATGATTTCAAGGCGAAGGGGGAAAACATTACAGCAACCCCTGAGCAAATTGATATTAGTGCGTTGGCAGTTGAGCACAAGAAGATTCAAAAAAATATCGACAATAGTGAGTCGCAAAAGCTTAAATTACCAATAAATGAGCGTCGTCCACTGGTTAACATCAATCAATTGCGTGTAAGTTCTCATCTTTTAAAAAAGCCCCTAAATACTTCTGTCACCGAGATGAGGTTAAATCAGTTTGCATTAAGTGGCGATGTTATTGCCAAGCTTGAGTTATTCGCCGACAACTTGACTGTAGATTTTGACTTAACGAGCAATGTTCTGGCGCCTTATTTACCAGAGCCAATTAAAGCGCTATCGGGAAAGCTTCATTTATCTACAGATGGTATGAGTATTAATTATGATGCATATCTTAACTTCAGAGCCAATTACCAACAGGAAGCACGATGTGAAATAGAACTATTAGGCCGTGGAAACGTCACTGGCGATTGGGACTTAAACCAAGCTAAAGGCGATGTAAATGTGGCATCTTTACCCTTGGATATAAACCTGTCACATTGCAAAAGTTTTATAGGTCTTCAACAAGATTTGGCTGAGGTAAAACTGGGTGAAACCTGGTCAGTATTGAGCACACAAAATTTTCATATCAATAAGTCAGAAATTACCCTACCGAGTTTGAGGATAGCAGACTCCAGCAGTCAAACAGATATTCAGTTAGACACTTTGCAAGTGAATCTTGGCAATCAAACGGCTCAAGGAAGGCTAGAGTTGAATCATCATGGGCTAGGGGGCGGATTAATAGGTTTACAAGCTGCGTTTCGCTATGAAGCACCGGAGCTTGAATTCTCAGGTGACTGGATAGCCAGTAATCAACAGTTAAATTTGCCGAATAACATCGAATTCAGTGATGTGGTGAATCAGGGAGCATTTAAACTATCAGGGGAACAATCGCAATTATTGTTACTTGAATTGAGCTCTCAGCTGACAGTTGGTAAAGCGATTATTCACAATGTGCAGCTAGAAAATGCCGAGTTAAATATGAAAGCCGAATCGACAATCGATTCAACAAGAAACAGTGCAAATGAGCTTTGGCCAATCATTGTTGATAAATTTGACATGCAATTAGCAGCCGAGCGTTATCAACTGCAAACTTTATCGGGTAAGCATATCTTGCTTCGAGGGGAAGCAAAGCTGGATGCGCTTGGAGCGCTAACTGCTAAAACTGAGTTAGATCTGGGATCATTTAAGCACCATGAGGTAAGAGGCAAAGACATTAACCAGACAATGAGTCTATCTGGGCAAGTGACTAAAAAGGGTGTGACTGCGCAAGTTGATGGTGAAATGCATCTAGGATTAATTGCAAACCCTGCATTGTCTTTTAGGGATATCGTTTTGACAACATCGGGCACCATGCAAGACGCTGTAAAACTCCAGCATATTGCTCATATTGATGATTTTGAAATGAAAATTGCACATACGCTGGATGGTGAAATTAACCAAGTGGCTGTTGATGTACCAGAACAAAGCTTTTTGGCTTTGCAGCCTATTGTGAGGCAGCTATCGCCTCAAATACAATTGAGTGAAGGCATTATATCGGCTAAAGCAATAGGCGACTTAGCGACTCAGCACTACCAATTTACGTTAGATCTAGCAGATGCTGGAGTTTTGTATGACTCTCACTATCTCCATGGTATCAATTTTCCAATACAGGGAGAGTATGAGGAAGGCCGGTTGGCTCTAGCTGAGACAACGCTCAATGTAACCGAAATTCGCTCTGGCGCAGTTCTGACGGGATTGTCAGCTCAGCTTGTAACAAAGCAAGATTCACTGTCTTTGCAAGGTATACACGCCAATATTTTTGATGGTGAAATATCGGCCGAGGAATTGAATTTATCATCTGATGATCAGAGTATTTTAATTGAAGCACATAATTGGGATCTTGCGCTCATCTCTGAAGCGGGGAAAAGTGCCGGTGTTGAGCTTAGAGGCCGTATATCGGGTCAACTGCCTGTGCGCATCGAGCGAGGCGAAATAGAAATTACTAACGGCAAACTGCGAAATATTGATGTGGGCTTTTTAAGTATTGAAAACAATGAGTCTGTTGAGGCACTAAAATCTCATCAAGACAGTATAGATACTGCGTTTAGCTTGCTTGAAAATTTAGACATCGAAAAGCTATCCAGTGATGTTGCATTGTCGCCAGATGGGTGGCTAGATTTAGCTGTCGAAATTGCTGGTGTAAATGAGCAAGCAAAGCAACCCATAAACTTTAATTACACCCATAGCGAAAATATCTTTCAGTTGTTTAGGGCATTGCGTTTAAGTGATGAAATAACCAATGAAGTAGAGAAAGCGCTAAATAAATAGGAGCAAGAAAGCATGAAATGGATGCTAACCTTGATGTTGGTTGTATTGACGTCAGCATGCACGCATAAAGTGCAGGTAGAGACGAAAGAACCAATCACCATCAATTTAAATGTGAAAGTGGATCACGAGATCCGTGTAAAAGTAGACAAAGAGCTAGATGACTTATTTAGCGAAGACAGTGAATTATTCTAGGGAGCCAGAACATGAAAGCTAAAATGATTTTGACAACAATTGCTGCGGCATGCTTGAGCTTTTCAGTGATGGCAATGTCAATTAACGATGCAAAAACACAAGGTTTGGTAGGAGAAAATGCTGCTGGTTACCTTGGTGTGATCAAAGGCACTGCTGAAGTAAAGAAGCTGGTTGCTGAGATTAATAAAAAACGCAAAGCCAAATATCAACAATTAGCCAAGAAAAACAAGATTAGCTTGGCGCAAGTTGAAAAATTGGCTGCGGAAAAGACTTATAAAAAGACCTCTTCTGGCCACTACATTCAAGTTAATGGAAAGTGGGTAAAAAAATAGGGGAAGTGTAGCGCCAGTATGGCGCTTCATCTGCCTGTAAAATCAGTTTAGTTACTGATGAGGAGTACATTGCGACAATAGTTTTTGCCAAAAAGCTTCGCCTTTTCGTCTGGCTAGCCGGATATTATTGTCGGGAATAGACTCCGGGTCATCGTACTGCTCTAAAGCTAAAGCCATACTCTCTTCTCGGATAAGATGAAGGGTAGGAAAAGGAGCGCGATTGGTATAGTTGGCTGGGTCGTCCTCATCACTGTCAGCAAAGACATAATCAGGGTGAAAGTTGGCAATTTGGTATTTTCCTTCAAACCCTTGTGCGCAGAGCATCGCATTGGCAAGGTCGACTAAGTCAAGAAAATCATCAAAGTGTGCAAACCCGTCAGAAAATATGAGTAATGTTGTTTCCCGTTCAGGTGAAGCATCCAGTGCAAAGCACTCATTCAGCATATCCATTACAGCATCTTCATGAGATGTGGCTGAGCTCACCTGATAATGAATTGTTTGCTGCTCTACCTCTTTTCGTGCAAAAGGACAAAAGTTAAATTTGACAATGACTTTGCTGACCCAGTTCTGCATTGAGTTTACGATTTGCTCCGACATCTACTGCTCCAATAGTGAATCTATGACTTTTAGCGTGCGATCTATGGCCCCTTGATTTTTTGCCAAACAGGCATACGCACTTTCCCCCAGCTGTTGGGCAGCAGCAGGGTTACTAAAATACTGTGAAACCAGTTCTGCAAGGTGGCTTTGATCTTGGCAAATTTTTGCGCCTGCCATTGCCGTGAGTTCTGGATAAATATGTGAAAAGTTGTATGTACTTGGTCCACTGATAACACCCACAGCACTGGCCGCAGCCTCAAGAGGGTTGTGACCGCCTCGTTCAATTAAGCTCCCGCCAACAAACGCGATTTGAGCACTGCCGTACAAAAACTTGAGCTCGCCTAGCGTATCTGCCAATAGCACCTGAGAGTCTGGTGTGTAAACTTCGCTTCGACGACTATATTTTAACGAAGTATGCGCAAGATAGTCCGCAACGGGCTGAAATTGCTCTGGATGGCGTGGTGCAATTATTAGCAATGCATTGGGATGCGTTTTTAATATTGTTTTATGCGCAGCAATAACTTGTTCGTGTTCTTTGGGGTGTGTTGAGCCAGCAATCCAAATTGGCCGCTCGCCAATTTGTGAACGCAAAGCTGCAAGTTTATTTTTTTCACTGTCAGCAATTTGAATATCAAACTTAATAGAGCCAGTCGATTGCACGCGGCTTGCCTCAAGACCCAATGCTATAAAACGCGCTCCATCTTCTTCATTATGACTTGCAAGCTCATCGATATGTTTCATTAAGTTATGACTGAGAGCTGAAAATCGCTTGTAGCCCTCAAAAGATTTCTGTGACAAACGCGCATTGATCACAGTGACAGGGCAATGATGTTGCTTGGCATAGTAAAATAAGTTTGGCCATAGCTCGGTTTCCAACACGATTAATAGTTTGGGTTGAACGGTGTTGATAAATTTACGAACGGCAAAGGCTAGGTCTAGTGGTAAGTAGCAGACATTAACTGTGTCGCCAAACTGTTTGTGAACTTCAGCTCTGCCTGTGGGCGTGTTGCATGTGATCAAAAATCGCTCATTGGGGTAGTTTTCCTGCAGGCGCTTGATCAAAGGGGATGCCGCGAGCACCTCACCAACTGAAGCACAATGAATAACAAATCCATTGGGAGAGATTGCATCTGGAACTTGGCCAAATCTTTCAGCAAAATGAGCTCGATAACCTGCGTTTTTTTTCCCTCTGATTTGATATAGATAGAAGGCAATAAGTGGGCTGAGCAGTAACAATAATAATGAGTAAAAGAGTCTGGTCATGGTGAGTAGCGACTATTAAAAGGGTATTTTAACCCGCTTACGAAATAATGAAAATCACTATAACAATTTTACACATAACCGAGCGTGCTCAAAAGCAGTAAATTTGCTAATATGCTCGCCCTGTTGTGATTTCGAATGAATTAAAATGTTGTCTATTTCTAAAAGCATATGTTTTGCTGTTTCTCTTCTTGGGCTGAGCTCAACAATGGCCTTCGCAATGCCAACCGCCTACTTACCTATAGGCAAAGATAAGATACTTGAGTATCAAATTGAAAAAATGTTCACGCTGACTGCGATTACGCCAATGAGTAAGCCTTACCGTATCACCGAAATCAATCAGCATATTGTGAAACTTGGCAAGATTGACCCGGCATTGCAAGCAAGCATTCGTGCTCGTATTGCCCCCTACTTAGAACGAGATGCAATTACTCGACGTGGTGTCAAGCTACGCATCGATTCAGGGGATGAACAAAGGCTTGCCAATGACAGAGGTAATTACTCTAGTGAATACGCGGAATTATCACTTGATGGTATTTACCGTGGTAGCGATAACTCATTAATGCAGTTAGGTGCTGAGTATCGTGTGGAAACTGGAAAGCTTATTCAATACAACACCTTTTACGCACTAGGTGGAGAGAATTTGCAATTAAATCTAGGCTACAAGGAGCATTGGTTCTCGCCATTTAAGCATTCTGCTCAAGTATATTCTACCAATGCAAAAGCCCCTCTATCCGTTTCAGTTGGTTTGAATACACCTTTGCAAAATTGGTGGAATTTTGACTTTGAATTATTTTATGCAGAATTGGAACAAGTAGATAAAGGAATACATTATCAGGGCAAACTGCACGATGGCACGCCAAAACTTGCTGGTACGCACATTAGCATAGAGCCGTTAAAAAACTGGAAGCTGGGTATCAATCGAGTGATGCAGTTTGGTGGTGGTCCGCGCAAAGTTGACTTTAAAGATGTTTTTAAAGCTTATTTTGACCCTGCAGGCAGTGATAATAGTGGATTGACAGGTGGCACTGACAATGAATTGGGTGACCAGTGGGCAACAGTCACTACATCGTTTAAGACAAATTGGGTAACGCCAGTGGAGTGGTATATTGAGCATGGTGGAGAAGATACCCGTGAGCACAAGAATTACTTATTCGGCAATTCAGTAACGAGCTTTGGTGCGTATGTTCCAAGGTTAACTAAAGATATATCACTAAGATATGAATACTCGGATATCAGCGAGCTTTGGTACACACATCATATATATCCGCGTAAAGGCAATAGCATAGATGACTTTGTATTGGGTCACTTTGCAAGCAATCATCGCAATTTTAATCATGGTGTTGCGACGACCAGTCAAGTTTTAGAAGTAAACTATTTCGAAAGCTTAGATTCAATGTGGAGTATCAAATTAACCAGTGTTGAAAACCAGCCGAACGAAAATTTTGAATACAAAAAAATGAATGAAGTTAAGCTGTCAAACACTAGAAAAATTAGTAGTTACCAAGTAGAAACTAGCCTCACAGCGGGCAAAGATGTTTATGGCGAGAATTACACTTGGCTTTCAGTCAATGTATACTGGTAAAACACGGGTAATTATAAAAAGTTAGGTCCAGTATTTGGACTGGTTACAATATTAAGGATCACTATGTCTGTTAATGACCAAATAGCAAACAGCTACTTAGACAGCTTAAATCGCCATATGGCGCTGTTCTCTAAAATGGCGGACTATCACGATGAGTCTGTAGAGCTTCTTAGACAATGTCAAAAAACACTACAAGCTGGTGGAAAGGTAATTTGGTTCGGTAATGGTGGTAGTGCAGCAGATGCACAACATCTCGCTGCAGAGTTTGTCGTGCGTTATAAGTTAGAACGTGGTCCGTTGGCATCGATTGCTTTGACGACAGACACATCTATCTTAACGGCACACAGTAACGACTATCACTTTAATACAGTTTTCGAAAGACAAGTACAGGCACTTTGTAAGCCTGAAGATCTGGTTATTGGCCTAACAACGTCAGGCACCAGTGAAAATATAAACTTGGCGCTCGCTGCAGCCAATGAAATTGGTGCCTATACAGTTGCGTTAACTGGCCGAACAGGTGGTGTAGTTAAAGATATTGCTAAGTTACCTATCATTATTAATTTTGATGAAACCGCGAGAATTCAGGAAGCCCATATGTTTATAGGACATTGGCTTTGTGAAGCTGTGGATTTGTTGATTGCGGAGCAAAATAAATGAATCTGAGTGCCTTACAAAACCTTCACAGTGCAAATGTCTTAGTTGTAGGCGACGTGATGCTAGATCGATACTGGCACGGAGATACCGGCCGGATTTCACCAGAAGCCCCAGTGCCTGTGGTGAAGGTCAGCAGCTTGGAAGATAAAGCTGGTGGTGCAGCAAATGTTGCCAAAAACATCGCGCACTTAGATGGAAAAGTAGGGCTATTGGGTCTGATAGGGAAAGACGATAACGGAGAGAAATTAGTTAATATCCTTCAAGCTGAAAGTATTGATTCTCAATTGGTTACCGTGGACTCATTACCAACCATTGCCAAGATGCGCGTGATCAGTCGTCATCAGCAAGTAGTACGGCTTGACCTAGAAGAGCCATTTGAAAAAGAGCACAGTAGATTGTTAACAAAACAATTAGAGGCCGTAATAGACAATTACGACTTTATTTTGTTTTCTGATTACAACAAAGGTGCATTGGCTGATATTCAAGCAATGATTAAAATTGCTAAAGAAGCAGGCAAAACCGTATTAGTCGATCCTAAGATGAGTGATTTATCATTCTACAAAGGTGCAGACTTCATCACGCCAAATTTGAATGAGTTTAAGCTGGCAGGTGGTAATGCCACAACAGAGGAAGCTTTAACTGACAGCGCTCGTAAGCTGATTTTGGAATCAGGGGTCAAAGCGATGCTGCTCACTCGATCAGAGCAGGGGATGTCTCTAATTACTGAAACGGAAAAGTATGATTTCCCAGCGCAAGTTCTTGAGGTCAGTGATGTAACTGGTGCTGGCGATACCGTTATTGCAACTCTAACGACCATGCTTGGTGCGGGAATGAGTGCTAAGGATGCTGTCGAAATGGCCAATTTGGCTGCAGGTATTGTGGTTGGAAAGCTGGGGGCAGCAACGGTTTCACCTGAAGAGTTAAGCGCCAAACTGGGTCAATATTTGAGAGCGACGGGGGAGCACTACCAAACACCATTCGAAGATGTTTTGCAACATATCGAGTTTGCTAAACAAAATGGTGAAAAAATAGTGTTTACGAACGGCTGCTTTGATATTTTGCATGCTGGTCATGTACGTTATCTTGCGCAAGCAAAAGCGATGGGTGATAGACTCGTTGTCGGTTTGAACAATGATGATTCTATTGCACGTTTAAAAGGCGAGGATAGGCCAATTAATCCATTGAATGAGCGGGCGATGGTTTTGTCAGCATTGGCATCTGTGGATTGGGTAATTCCGTTTGGTAAAGTTGAAGAAAATGACACACCAGCAAACCTTATTGCGTCAATTAGCCCAGATATATTGGTGAAAGGCGGCGATTATAAAGTAGAAGAGATCGCCGGCGCTGATCATGTTTTGAGTCATGGTGGACAAGTAGAAGTGTTGTCATTCCTAGATGGCTGCTCCACTTCTAACGTCATCAAGAAAGCGCGTTTAACCAAAAGTTAGTTTGTACTTACGTTATTTTGGTAGGCATCCACTAAAGTTTGCCAATCTTCTTCTGTAAAAAAGAATGTCGGCCATTTGCCGGCTTCTTTTTTGAATGACCTTTTTAACCTATCTAAATTAGATTGCTGCCACTCTTTTTCAGGAGGGCGTATGTTACCTTTATCAAAGTCAATCAAATAGACCTTTCCTGCCTGATCAAACAATATGTTGTTTATATTCAAGTCGTCGTGATAAACGCCTTTGCGATGAAACTGAGCAATGGCAATGCCCACAGAGGTTAGCTCATGAATTGAAAGCGCTTGCTGTTGCAGCTTCTCACATAAGCTTTTAGCGCCAGTAATTGCCTCTGTCATGATATCGGCACGGTAAATACCAAATCTCACTTCGACATTGGCTGCAATAGGCTTTGGTACAGGCAAGTTAAGGGCGTCTAGCGCCGATAAAAGCTTAAACTCTTGAAAGACACGTGTATTCTCAAGACCAGTGTAAAGGTATTGATCGGACAGTAACTTACCAATCAAACCACCTCGCCAGTAATGTTTGAGTACAGCGACTTGATCGCCATGGTACTTTACAAACCAAGCAGCTGCACGACCTTGTTTACTGGTAACAATGGCATTTTGATCGCGCCAATACTGAACGTTAAACCACTTGTGGTGAATATCTAACTGAGAGTTTTCAGGCAACAATAAGTACTGATTATTTGTTTTTTCTACCTTGAGCATGTTTTACAGAGCAAAGGACAATATGCGGCAAGTTTAGCGACTTTTTGACAAGAGTAAAATGCACAAGTGTTGCAAATCAGAGCGATTAATTTAAGATCGGGCGTTCATAAAATTACTTGGTAGGGCTGCGTGTCTAATTCTCTCTCTTCTATTTGTATTTTAAGGTTGTCTGCAATTGGTGACGTATGCCATGCCGTGTCAGCTGTACAAGCGATTCAAAGGGCTCACCCTCAAGCTAAGATTACCTGGGTGATAGGCAAAGTAGAAGCTATGTTACTGGCCGATTTGCCTGGCGTTGAATTTGTTATTTTTGATAAAAAACGCGGTAAAGCGGCGTTTAAAGATCTTAAATCGCATTTTAAGGGTCGTAAATTTGATGTGTTGCTTCATATGCAAGTCGCATTTAGAGCAAATATTGCCGCTTTACAGATTCCAGCAAAGGTAAAGATTGGTTTTGATAAAGGACGTTCGAAAGAGCTTCATTCTCTATTTGTGAATCAACGCATCTTGCCTCAAGAGGCTCCTCATGTTTTAGAAGGCTTTCACAATTTCGCCCGTGCCATAGGCGCTGACGCTGAACAAGTGAGTTGGGAAATGCCTTATACTGAAGAGCACGAGTCCCAAGCCCAAGCGCTACTTAAGGGAATGAGTAAGATCTTTGTTATTTCTTCGGCTGCAAGTAAAAAAGAGCGCAACTGGTTACCAGAACGCTATGCTGCTTTAGCTGACTACGCAGCATCACAAGGGTTCAATGTGGTTATCACTGGCGGACCGACTGATATGGAGCGCGAGCTTAGCGGTGCCATTATTAGTCATGCAAATTGTGAAATCACTAACTTAGTAGGAAAAACTCAGTTAAAGACACTGTTGTGTGTGTTAAAACAAGCCAAGCTCGTATTGGCTCCTGATACAGGGCCTGCCCATATGGCGGTAACTGTGGGCACGCCAGTGATAGGTTTGTATGCACACTCCAACCCAAAGCGTACAGGACCGTATTTGTACCAACAGTATGTTGTTGAGGTGTATCATAAAAACTTGCTTGCTCAAAAGGGTAAAACAGCCGCAGAGCTGCCTTGGGGCACTCGCGTTAAAGGGGAAAACCTTATGGCCCAAATTGATGTTGACTCGGTTAAGTCTATGTTTGATACGGTAGTAGAACAAGAGCAGTTATGAAGCACAAAGCACTTTTTTTAGATAGAGATGGCGTAATAAACCACGATCATGCCTATGTGCATACCATTGATGAGTTTGAATTTATCGAGGGTGTGTTTGAAGCATGTCAGCAATTTAGTAGGCGAGGGTACAAAATTATTGTGGTGACAAACCAGTCAGGTATTGGAAGAGGTTACTATGATGAGCAACAATTCAGCCTTTTAAGTAAATGGATGTGCGAGCAATTTGCAACGCATCACGTAGAGATTGATGGCGTGTATTTTTGTCCTCATCACCCCAAAAAGGCTTTACCTAAGTACTTGCGAGCATGTGATTGCCGTAAGCCCGAGCCTGGTATGTTACTTCAAGCGATCAAAGACCATGACATTGATCCGGCGCAAAGCATCATGGTTGGTGACAAAGTATCTGATTTAGGCGCAGCAAAAGCGGCTGGGGTGACAACAAAAATATTGGTGAGATCAGGGCAGACATTTGATGAGGCCAGTACTGCTGAAGCTGACTTTGTATGCGATGCATTGTCCGATGTGCCCAATATTGTGTTTAAAAGCGCATAAATATTTACAGTTGGGTAAAACAAGATAATCACAATTCGTGCATTTAGCTGACGAACCTTTTAAAATATACTCAAGTTATGTAACGCATTCATACAAAAACTGAGCTTTGAGCTTGGGTATGACTTTTCATTTGGTGTGTATCCTATATTTGTAGATTTACTCTAAACTCTGACGTCTAACGAATGATGGAAAAACAAGAGTGGTTAACCTAATGGGTTAGCGACTATGTGATTCGTTATTCAGACAGTGTGTTTAGTACTTAGGCAAAGTAATGTATACACACTCCGTGCAACCAATGGAGACTCTACATGAGAGCAGCGGCATTTTACAGCCAACTTCAACAACAAATAGAAGAAGTAAAAGCTGAAGGTTTATATAAAAAAGAACGTATTATCACTTCACAGCAACAAGCTGAAATTGCGGTTTCAACAGGTGAAAGTGTAATCAATTTTTGTGCAAACAATTATTTAGGCTTAGCAAACCACCCAGAGCTGATTGAAGCTGCAAAACAGGGGCTTTCTGATCACGGTTTTGGCGTTGCCTCGGTACGTTTCATTTGTGGTACGCAAGATATTCACAAGACGTTGGAAGAAAAAATCAGCGCATTCCTAAAAACTGAAGATACGATTTTATACTCTTCATGCTTTGATGCGAATGCAGGCTTATTCGAAACAATTTTAGGCCCAGAAGATGCGATTATTTCAGATTCATTGAATCATGCCTCAATTATTGATGGGGTTCGTCTATGTAAAGCGAAACGCTTCCGTTACGCGAACAACGACATGGCAGATCTAGAGCAGCAGTTAATTGCAGCGACTGAAGCAGGTGCAAAGACTAAGCTGATTGCGACTGATGGCGTGTTTTCAATGGATGGTGTGATCTGTAACCTTAAAGCTGTGTGTGATCTTGCAGATAAGTATGACGCTTTGGTAATGGTTGACGATTCTCACGCTGTAGGTTTTGTTGGTGAGAATGGTGCTGGTACCCCAGAGTACTGTGGTGTTATGGACCGTGTTGACATCATTACTGGTACTTTGGGTAAAGCGTTAGGTGGTGCATCTGGTGGTTACACATCTGGTAAAAAAGAAATCGTTGAGTGGTTACGTCAACGTTCACGTCCATACTTATTCTCTAACTCATTAGCACCATCAATCGTTACGGCCTCTATTCGTGTATTAGATATGCTAAAAGACGGCAAAGAGCTGCGTGAAAAACTATGGGAGAATGCAGCGCATTTCCGTACAGAGATGGAAGCAGCAGGCTTTACATGTGCAGGTAAAGATCATGCAATTATTCCTGTAATGCTTGGCGATGCGAAAGTTGCGGCAGAGATGTCAGATAGACTACTTGCAGAAGGTATTTATGTAATTGGTTTCTCGTACCCTGTCGTTCCAAAGGGTCAAGCACGTATCCGTACACAAATCTCAGCTGCACATACTAAAGAGCAGTTAGATAAGGCTATCGCTGCATTTATCCGCATTGGTAAAGATTTAGGTGTGATTTAATAGCTAGGTGCCTTTTTTGGCACCTACTTTCTAACGAGTGAATATTATGAAAGCATTATCCAAGTTGAAAGCTGAAGAAGGGATCTGGATGACAGATGTGCCAAAACCAGAAATGGGGCACAATGACTTACTAATCAAGATCCGTAAAACAGCTATCTGTGGTACGGATGTCCATATTTACAAATGGGATGAGTGGTCGCAAAATACAATTCCTACGCCAATGGTTGTTGGCCATGAGTATGTCGGTGAAATTGTTGATATGGGACAAGAGGTGCGAGGATTCAGTGTTGGAGACCGCGTATCTGGTGAAGGTCATATTACGTGTGGGCACTGCCGTAACTGTCGCGCAGGACGCGTTCATTTATGTCGCAACACCGTAGGTGTTGGTGTCAATAGAGAAGGTTCATTCGCCGAGTACCTTGTTATCCCTGCATATAATGCATTTAAGATTCCTGATAATATTTCTGATGAATTAGCCTCTATTTTTGACCCATTTGGTAATGCAGTTCACACAGCACTATCATTCGATTTAGTTGGTGAAGACGTATTGATTACTGGTGCAGGACCAATTGGTATTATGGCTGCTGCAGTGGCTAAGCACGTTGGTGCCCGTCACGTTGTAATCACAGACGTTAATGAGTATCGCCTTGAATTAGCAAGAAAAATGGGCGCTACCAAGGCTGTAAATGTTGCTACAGAAAAGCTAGAAGATGTTATGCAAGAATTAGGCATGACCGAAGGTTTTGATGTTGGTTTAGAAATGTCTGGTGTGCCAGTTGCTTTCAATAGCATGCTCAATAACATGAACCATGGTGGCAAGATTGCTATGTTGGGTATTCCACCGAGCGATATGGCTGTCGATTGGAATCAAGTTATTTTCAAAGGCCTTGTTATCAAAGGTATTTATGGACGAGAAATGTTTGAAACTTGGTACAAGATGGCAAGCCTTATTCAATCTGGCTTAAACCTTGACCCTATCATTACGCATGAATTCCATGTGGATGATTTCCAAAAAGGTTTTGATACAATGATCTCTGGCCAATCGGGCAAAGTGATTTTAAACTGGACTGAATAAGCCAATTAAATATATTACACTCGTTGAGTGTTGTTGCGGTTAGCTAGGAGATGGTTGGCCGCAATTATAAAAGCTTTTTAAAGAGAGTAAGATGTCTTTTAAACATATCACTATTGAGCAAACCCATGAGATGATGTCTCGAGAAGATGTCGTGATTGCAGATATCCGAGATCCAAATTCTTTTGCAACGGGTCACATTCCTGGTTCTGAACATCTCTCAAATGAAAATCTTGCCCGATTTATGCAAGAAAAAGAGTTTGAGCAACCGATCATCATAGTGTGTTATCACGGAATTAGTTCTCAAAGTGCTGCAAATTATTTGGTCGAGCAGGGCTTTGAAGATGTTTACAGTATGGATGGTGGATTTACCCAATGGGAGCAGTCCCAACCAGACAGTATTGAAAGATGAAAATCTTAGGCTCCTTTTCTGACCCTCGGGCGGTTCAAGGAGTCGTTGACTACCTAAAGACTCACGGTATTCATAGCAAAGTGCACAGTCAAGATGGTCGTATTGTCACTGTGTGGGTTGAAGAGCAAGACTATCTGCAAGCCTCACCACATTGGCAGGAGTTCTTAGCGGACCCATATAACGATAAATACAGCCAAGCATCATGGCGAATCGGTTCGACCCACAACCCCAAAAAAGGTGAGCGTGCTAATCTTAGTCTATTTTCGCGCATTATCTGTCTCAATTGGTTTTTACAGTTAGTTGCTGTAATCTGTATTTTTCAGTTTGTTAGTTTCTTTATTTTTGATGCCAATAGTATTTTTAATGCGCTTAAATTTGATGTAAACAAACCCATTACTTGGTTCACACCAGCTGTTGTTCACTTTGGTGTAATTCATCTATTGTTTAATCTTAGCTGGTGGCTTTATCTTGGTAATCAAATTGTCACAAAAGCTGGGCTTTATGCGTTGTTGGCGGTGTTTTTATCGAGTGCGCTGATCAGCAATTGGGCACAGTTTTTAATGGTTGATGCTGAGTTTGGGGGCTTGAGCGGTGTTGTCTATGCTCAGTTAGGATTTTACTGGATATATTCAGTATTAAACCCTCATCAAACACCTATACTGTTAAAGCTCTGCATCGGGTTTATGTTGATTTGGATGGTACTAGGGTTTGCCGATGTGCTCTTCATTAGTATGGCCAATTGGGCACATCTATTTGGTTTATTGTCAGGGATAAGCGTAGCTTTCATTTACGCCCAAATCAGTGGTAAAGGTACTTAGTAAAAAGTACTTCTCTGATGATTTCCTGCCCAGTTTCTTCTTTTAGCAATGTCTTTAATTTGGCTGCACATCGTTGTCTGATCTCTTCTCGTCCAGTCAAAGACTTGATGGTTTCTTCCGGTTCCTTACTCAGGATCTGTACGATTGCATCTCGAAGCAGCGGAGTATGATGTTCCACAACGGCAATATTAGAAATATCGTCTAGCATGAGGTCGATAGTGACCCTAACATATCCTAACTTCTTATTAGATTGGCCGATATAATTGGTGATGATATCGGGTTCGAAACCGTAATAGCCTACAGTGGACTCAGCTTTTAGCTTAAAACTTAAGGTACTTACCAATAGTGCTATTAACAATAAATGAAAACGAACCATAATCGCCTAAAAAAGTAACCAAATATCAATAATAAGCTTAGTTTATACTTAAATCTAAAACATGAACAGCAGGCAATAAGATAATCACAAACTTTTTTGCGTTGCCAAGCTTTGGTATCATGACGGCGATTTAGTCCTTATTGAATAATTGAATTGCAAAAAAATCCTATTTCCCTAGATTATCAGTGGTGTGGCGTCAACCAACTGAAAGAAAGAGCACCGTTATGGCTGCACAATAGATTAGTTGAGCAGGGCTCTCTGACCGCATTACTCAAAAGCCAGTGTGAACATTTCAAAGTACAAGTGTTAGAAGAGAAGTTGATAACGCCACCAGAGAATATAGCAAAGTTACTAGGCACAGGCGTGAATAAGAGCTTATGTCGGGAAGTACTGTTGTTGTGCGATGATGCACCGCACGTTTACGCTCAGAGCTGGATTACAGATGAAGCTAATGAACTCGGCCTCAGTAATGTAGGAAATAAGCCCTTGGGAGAGAGGCTGTTTCAAGAGTCAGATTGGAGCCGCGGAGAGTTAGAAGTTTGCCATATCCAATGCGCAAAGAGCCAAGAGCAGCTTTCAGAGCTATTTTGTTCACCTTCAGAGCCTTTTTTTGCAAGGCGCAGTATATTCACTAATCAAAATGCTAAAGTTTTAGTATGCGAAATATTCAACAATGGAATTGAATAAATGAAAAGTGCAGTTTTGCAGCTATCGAATTACCCAGAGTACAAACAGCTTATGCGTTTGGATAAACCCATAGGTACATTTCTACTTTTATGGCCAACAATGTGGAGCTTGTGGTTAGCTTCAGAGGGCTCCCCTAGTTTGTTGCATATATTCGTATTTGCAATGGGGACTTTTCTTATGCGCAGTGCTGGCTGTGTAATTAATGATTTTGCAGATCGCAAAGTGGATGGAGCGGTAAAACGCACGGCTTTGCGACCATTAGCTAGGGGCGCAGTGTCATCAAAAGAAGCATTATGTTTGTTTTTTGTGTTGGTTTTACTCTCTTTTGGGCTGGTGCTTTTACTAAACTGGCAAACAATTTTGCTGTCTGTTGGTGGGGTGATTTTAGCCGCCATGTACCCTTTTATGAAGCGATATACACATTTACCACAAGTCGTATTGGGAGCTGCATTTAGTTGGGGTATACCTATGTCATTTATGGCAGAATCTGGTGAAGTACCGATGATTGCATGGTATCTATTTGTCGCAAACTTATTGTGGACCGTTGCTTACGATACAATGTATGCCATGGTAGATAGGGATGATGATCTAAAAATTGGGATCAAATCAACCGCGATTTTATTTGGAAAGTGGGACAGGCATATTATTGCATTATTAAACCTTGGCTTTATGGCAATAATGGCTTCTGTGGCCTTGATGTATAGTCTGGGAATATGGTTTTGGGTGGCGTTTGGCATTGCAGCTATGGTTTTACTGTACCTACAAAAAGAGATAGCTTCTCGGGACAGAGATACATGCTTTAAATCATTCTTAAAT
This sequence comes from Pseudoalteromonas luteoviolacea DSM 6061, assembly GCF_001625655.1. Classification (GTDB taxonomy): domain Bacteria; phylum Pseudomonadota; class Gammaproteobacteria; order Enterobacterales; family Alteromonadaceae; genus Pseudoalteromonas; species Pseudoalteromonas luteoviolacea. The sequence continues at coordinate 74,198 of NZ_AUYB01000024.1, forward strand.
AACAACTATGTCGGTTTAGTATTGTTTGTTGGAATACTTTTGGGGTAACACTTGCCCACATCTAAGTTAATTTGATGTGGGCTTTGTGCGTCAAGTAGAAGAGAAATTAAGAATGCACTGGCGCACTATTCATTTGTAATTGACCCGCTGTTTTTTCAATGAGCTTAAGTAAGCTACTCACATGGGTATTACCACTGATCTGATGGTTTGTATTAATAACTAACTGCTCATGACTATCGTCTTTATTAGTTTTTAATAGTGCCAATTCAGGGTCTTGTGCAATTGTTTTAGAATGCTCAATGCTCGCAATTGCAAAACTTTGACTGCACTTCAAGCCATCTATAACTTGTGTGATATTACCTATTTTAACGCTAGTCGATTTATTAAGACCTTCTACAGCCTCATTTAGCATACTTTGTACTTGCTTTGATTGAGAAAAACAGCCGTACATTGGATACTGTGATAATTCCGCTCTACGAATGCAGTCTTGTGAGGCAAGAGGGTGCATCTTAGAAACGAATAAAATAAGCTGATCAGGTAAATGAATATCGCTGACTAAGCTGGTCGCAGAAGACAGGTAGACACTGATGTCAACTTCACCCAATTGAACCTTCCTGGTCAATTCATGCTCATCAAGAAGCTGCATCTCAATTTTAACATTTGGGTAGTCAGCCAAAAACTTACCACATGACATAGGAACAATTTCACTGGCTTTGGCAGTATACCCAACAACTAGCTTCTGTTGATCTCTACCAAATAAGCTCTGCTTAATTGTATTTTTGGTTACATCAAGCTCACTCAAAGTAGCCTTACAATAATTTAAAAACAGCTCTCCCTGTTCAGTTAATTTCACTGATCGTGTCGAGCGCTTTACGAGCTCACACCCAATTTCATCTTCCAGAGTTTGTATACTTCTGGTCAACGCAGAAGTACTGATCTGGGTTTGTTCGGCAGCTTGTCTAAAATGACGAAGGTTGCCAAGAGCAACAAATTGCTCAAGTTGTTCAAATCTCATTTGAAATTCCTTTTATTTCAACAAAAATGCAATCATAACGTTGATTTCCTAATACTAATACAGTTTAAGGAAACATCCAAGTGAATTTTTTACATTTCGCTTACAAAATTTTAGTCGGGATGGTTATCCCTGATTAAAATGAATTGTTCCAGATTATTTATAAACAAATCAACTAATTTGGGATCAAATTGCTTGGATTTTTGAGATTTAATCTCAGAAATGACTTTTTCCATTGGCCAAGCTGTCTTGTAGCATCTTTTACTTCCGAGAGCGTCGAAAACATCCGCTAACGCAGTAATTCTGCCGACTATATCGATATTTTCACCGCTGAGCCCTTGAGGGTATCCGCTTCCATCCCACTTTTCATGATGTTGATGGGCAATTGTTGCGCCACATTGTAAAATTTCATTCGTAGAATTTTTCAATATCTCGTACCCCAATTGAGCATGCGTCTGCATTAATTCCCATTCGTCACTAGTAAGTTTACCGGGTTTGTTTAGGATCACGTCGGGTATACCTATTTTTCCAATATCGTGCAATGGAGAAGCCATTTTTATTATTTCGGCTTTGTAGCTATTAATGCCGTATAGCTCAGCAAGTAATTTGCTGTACATCGCAACCCGCTTTACATGTGAGCCAGTTTCTTTCGAACGTTTTTCGACAGCTTCACCCAAAATATAGGAGAGTTCTCGCTGAGATTCTTTTACTGTTTCTCTGAGTTTTAAATTATCATGAGCGAGCGCAATATTGTTTGCAAAGAATTCTAACAGTTGGCAATCAGTGCTGCGCAAGGAACTTTTTTTGCTGACATAGAGCATGGTTTCCAGCCCACCTTTCGAGGTGAAATAGCCGACATATTCATTGCAAGACTTGCAAGAAGTTTTTCTGTTGTGTGTTTCAATAAATAAGTTCTTGACATTATTGGGGATTTTCTCAGAGCTGGGTTCAACGCCTTCCCCTGATGCTGCTAGTAATTTGAATTGTGAGCCTGAGTCAGTTTGCCTATTAGTAGCTGCAGCACAATATATCTCTGAGTCGGACAATCCGAGTACTTGTGCAACGTGGTCAAGGATGGTTGAGGCAAAATCATGGACATTGTCACATTCTAAGAAACTAGATGATGCTGCGATAATACGTTCCAGTCCCTTTTTATGTAACTCGATAGTTTGTAAATCCCGGTGCGAGCGCAGAGCGGAGTAGAGCAGCGTTTTGAGCTTAACCGCAGTAAGCTCAGTTTTGTTTTTGTAATCATTGATATCATAATCACGTATAACTGACTCTTCAGGTGCCTCTCCCGGTTGCCCTGTTCTTAGAATAAGCCGAATATCGTGATTGGCAATATCGTTTCGGATAAATTTTATGAGGTCCAATCCGGCATGGTTGTTTTCCATCACAACATCAATTAAACCAACTGATATTGAGTTATCACTTTCGAGGATTTCCATTGCTTGCTGTGCTGAGTAAGCATGATGAAATCGCAGTGACTTTTCTTCAAATCTAAAGTCTGAAAGTACTAACTTTGTTACTTGGTGGATGTCCTCTTCATCGTCAACGACGAGAACATCCCAGAAGGCGTCATCTTTAGGAATTTGCGCTTCTTCTCTTAGTTGTTCATTTGAAAAAAGAAAACCACTCACAAACGGCCCGCCTGTTACTGTTGTTATTGTCAGTATAGTCAGGCCAATGAGAGATGCTTACTCTTGCATCGGCTTTTTTTCAATATTGTTGAGTTCAATTTCTATCGCGTCACATGAAATATGGATTTCATATAGAGAGAGAATTAAGGAGGCTATTAAGCAACATAAGCTGGCACCGAATAAAATAATGCCTAGTAGATTGACTTCAATAAACAGTGCAAACATGGATAGCGTACAAAGTAAAAACGAAAACACACCCCAAGCTTGCATGAGCCTGATGAGTTTGATGCGCTTTTTCAAATTATTAATTTGTTGAACTACTAGCGAACGTAAAGTATCACCTTCTCTGGCGTTAAGTTCTCGAATCAGCTGGGCGAGCACTAAGAATCGATTGGTATAGGCAAGCAACAGTAAAGAGATGGCGGGAAAAAGTAGTCCCGGAGTTGTGAGAGTCATAGAGCTCTTCCAATTTACACACTACAATATTGTTTATGATAGCAAAATTAGATTTGGACGCTATGGAAAACGAATGGGATACTTGGTGTTGCTTGTTCAGTACAGATAATGTCATTGAGGCACACTTGGTTAATGGTTTGCTTAAGCAAGCTAGAATCATGACTAAACTTCAGGGTGAAGCGCTAAGTTCGTCACTTGGTGAACTCCCTTTTGCGAATAGCGCAATAAAGATCCTAGTACCCGCGATAAAGTTGCCCCTTGGTGAAGAAATATTGGTAAACTATCACCAGTCAAAATCAAATGAAGATTGGCAATGCCAAAACTGTAATGAGCACAATGGGGCTGCATTTCAAAGTTGTTGGCATTGTGGAAGTGAATATGAGCAAAGCAAATAACTTTCAGCGAATTAGAGAACTTAATTACTTACAAAAAGCAGCGCTGGCTGCTGCTATCTTAGAGCGCATGACTCCGAACTATGGGCTTTTCAGTGAAGCGACTGGATTTGGCGATGAGCAGGTTTTCAGAAATGCGTTGAATTTATGTTGGGAAAAACTACTTTTGCCAAAGAGCAAAATTAGTCTAGAAAAGCAAATTGAAAAAATTGAGCCAAATGTTCCTGAACTGGCTGATTTTGATATGTTTGGAACATATCCAGCAATTGATGTTTCGACAGCTCTGCTCGGGTTTATTCAAGGTTTAATGACCAAAGATGATGTTGAATTTGTAAATGTCGCCAAAATTTCTCAGGCTACCGTTGCTAGATACATCGAGTTTCTATTGATTTCGGAAGACGTGACGCCTGACAACAAGTTGGTTAGAGAACATCCTCTGATGCAATACGAAATAGAAGTGTTGGCAGAGTTAATTGATTTTGTCGAAGGTATGGGCAGAATCACTTCTGACTCAATCAAACAACTTAAAGCACAGGCCGTCAGTGACGGGCAAACTAATATTGGCTTGGCAATTGAGTCAGCTTAGTCGTAAATAAAGTAGAGTAGTGGAGAACAAGGTTGCGTATTTTAGGTATTGAATCTTCCTGTGATGAAACCGGTATTGCTATTTATGATGATGAACAAGGGCTCTTGGCTCATCAACTGTACAGCCAAGTAAAAGTACACGCTGATTATGGCGGTGTTGTGCCAGAATTAGCCTCTCGAGATCACGTTAGAAAAACGATTCCATTGATTGAAGCGGCATTTAAACAAGCTGGTTGTGGCCCTGAGTCTTTAGATGGTATTGGATATACTGCGGGACCAGGATTGGTTGGTGCGCTATTGGTGGGTACATCTATCGGTCGTTCACTTGCATTTGGGTGGAATATTCCTGCTGTTGCAGTGCACCATATGGAAGGTCATCTATTAGCACCTATGTTGGAAGAGGATAAACCTGAGTTTCCTTTTGTGGCGTTGCTAGTGTCTGGTGGACACACCATGATGGTCAAAGTAGCAGGTATTGGTGAGTATGAAATCCTTGGTGAGTCAGTAGATGATGCAGCAGGCGAAGCATTTGATAAAACAGCTAAACTACTGGGCTTGGATTACCCAGGAGGGCCATTATTAGCTAAACTGGCGATGCAAGGCACGCCGCAAAGGTTTGTATTCCCAAGACCAATGACAGATAGGCCAGGATTAGATTTTAGTTTTAGCGGACTTAAAACAGCAGCTGCAAACACCATTAAGAATGAAGGTACTGATGAGCAAACTAAGGCTGATATCGCCCACGCTTTTCAAACCGCAGTGATTGATACTTTAGCAATTAAGTGTAAGCGTGCGTTAAAGCAAACGGGTATTAAGCGTTTAGTGATTGCAGGTGGTGTAAGCGCAAATGTTGAACTGAGAGGTAAATTAGAGCGGATGATGCAAGGGATGCAAGGCCGTGTTTATTACCCAAGAACAGAGTTCTGTACAGATAATGGCGCAATGATTGCATTTGCAGGTATGCAACGCCTTAAAGCGGGTCAGGTCGCGCCATTAGATATGAAAACCCAACCGCGTTGGCCACTTGACAGCTTGCCGCCAGTATCTTAATTGGCGTTATCTTCTTTTTTCTTCCCAACTCTAGGCTCTTTGCCCTGCATGAGTCTAGAGATGTTTGCTCTGTGCCTAAAGATGATTAAAACCGTTAAAAAGCCAACTGGCAATGTATATTGAGGTTTTATCAGCCAAGTGTACAAAGGCGCTGCCGCAACAGTAACAATTGCTGCTAGAGAGGAGAAACGAAAGGCCCACAAAATAAGTAGCCACGTTAAAATTAACAACCCTGCCAGAGATAACCCAATAGGCAGCAGAGCACCAAATGCTGTGGCAACTGCTTTTCCGCCATTAAAATGAAAAAAGATTGGATATATGTGCCCAAGGCAGGCGGAAACTGCGACTGCACCTAGCCAAACTGGTTCTATATTGAGAAAGTAAGCTCCCCAAACTGGAATAGTGCCTTTTAACACGTCGAAGATTAGGACTAATGCTGCAGGAAGTTTTCCGCCTAGTCTAAGTACGTTTGTTGCGCCGGGGTTATTGGAACCCGAAAAGCGAGGATCTGGCAATGAAAATACCCTAGAGATTAAAATCGCCGAGGAAATTGATCCAAATAAATAAGCACAAACACACATTAAAATGACTAACACAAGCTTCCTTATTTTTTCTTGCTTTAATTTGGGCTATGATCGCGATTCTTTTTACACGGCTAAATTTATAGAGCCGACCTGTTTTAGTCATGCTAGGAGTATACATGGACAAGGTCTATATCTCGCAATTGCACGTCGAGACCATAATAGGAGTTTACGACTTTGAGAAAGAAAGTAAACAAAGCCTTTATTTTGATATTGAAATGTCTACAGATATTACCCAAGCTGCTAAGACGGATGACATCAATTTAACTGTTGATTATGCCAACGTCAGTGAGCGTGTAATTGCGCTCTCCACATCGATACAAGTTGAATTACTTGAGACGTTATTGGAGCGTTTGGCAGAAATGATTCTCAACGAGTTTGCCGTCAGCGACGTGAAAATAAAAGTCAGCAAACCCGCGGCAGTGTCTCAGGCGCAAACGGTGGGTATTGAGATCTTTCGGACAAAAAACTAATGGCAGAAATTTACATCAGTATAGGCTCTAATATAGAAAGAGAGCGACATTTTCAAAATGGTTTGAGAGCGTTAATTGAGCGCTTTCCTGATTATAGACATTCTAACGTGTACGAAAGTGAGCCAGTTGGATTTAGCGGTAGAAATTTTTTTAATTCAGTCTTTGCGGCCACCACGTCACTAAATGTGGAACAAGTTTGTCAGATACTAAAACAAATTGAACATGATAATGGCCGTACGAGAGGGGATAAAAAGTTCAGCCCTAGAACTCTAGACTTAGATCTTCTTATGTATGACGACCTGATTTGTGAATTGCCCGCACAATTGCCTAGAGATGAAATCACCAAAAATGCATTTGTTTTATTACCCCTGTCTGAGGTGGCAGCGCAGGTAAAGCACCCTGTGGTTGGCGAGACAATACAAACTATTTGGCAAAATTATCATAACCCCTCTCAAAAACTATGGAAAGTGGAGCTGTAAAGTAAAATGAGCATTATTGAAATAATTGTACTTGCCTTAATTCAGGGGCTGACTGAGTTCTTACCCATATCTAGTTCTGCTCACTTGATCCTTCCTTCGCAAGTATTGGGTTGGCAAGATCAAGGGTTGGCATTTGATGTCGCAGTTCATGTTGGCACATTATTCGCGGTGGTAATTTACTTTCGTAAAGAAGTATCGGAGATCCTAACCGCTTGGTTTAAATCTTTTGGCAGCCAAGGAACAACAGAAGACAGTAAGCTAGGTTGGTTTATCCTATTAGCAACACTACCATCTCTTATTATCGGTTATTTTGCGAAAGATTTTGTAGAAGAGTTTTCTCGTAATGCTTGGATTATTGCTGGAACGACAATCGGTTTTGGTTTGTTGTTGTGGTATGCAGACAAAACTGCAAAGCAAGTTAAGACAATTTATCAAGTGAACTGGCTAATGGCATTGTGTATTGGTTTATCTCAAGTTATTGCAATGATTCTACCTGGTACTTCACGTTCAGGCATTACCATGACGGTGGGCTTAATGATGGGGCTGAATAAACAAAGTGCAGCTAGATTTTCCTTTTTGATGTCTATTCCCGTTATTGCCGCGGCAGGTAGTTATTTAACTTACAAATTGTTATCAGAAGGTACAGAGTTCAATGCCATGGATATTGTAACAGGTGCAGTGCTCTCATTTTTTGCAGCCTATGCGTGTATTCACTTTTTCTTAAAAGTAATAGAAAAAATGGGCATGTTACCATTTGTTATTTATCGCTTAGCGCTTGGCGGGTTCTTGGTTATATTCCTTTCAATGTAACTAAAACAGGCTGCTAGAGTAACTATGCTCTAGCAGCTGGCATTTCTATAATTGCTTTTCATATACAACAACTTGAGCATCACCCAAAGGATCTCGGTGTAACTTTGTTTCTTTGTATAGCAGACCGACTTTTTCCATAATTTTAATTGAACCTAAATTATCATGTAATGCTACGGCCGTGAGAGTATTGCACACTTGGTTACTTATCAGTGCTTCGCAAACTTGTTGCGCTGCCTCGGATGCAAAGCCTTTCCCCCAATGAGACTGCATAAATCGCCAACCAATTTCTAAGTTATTGTCATCCCTTTGCTCAGTAAAAAAGTCCATAGGTCGCACTAAAACCCAACCAATAAAGACTTTTTGTGGTTCTAAAAAACACCCCCACAGCCCCCAACCTTTTTCTGCGTAGGTGAATTGTTTGAGTCTGGGTATAAAAATATTATCAATATCTGCTTGTGAGTTTGGTTTACCGCCATTTATATAGCGCATAACTTCAGGGTCTTGATCCAATGCAAATAGTAAATTTCGGTCTTCAGGTGTTAGCAAGCGGTAAGTTAATCTAGAAGAAGCACTGATTTTCATAGTATTCCTTTTATCCTTTTATTGTGAGACTTGGTACAATACCCCGTCGTTTATTTTCGGAGGTTATTTTGAGCAACTCTGTATTGGCTCTTCGTGCACAACAAATTGCTGAATCTAAAAGAGAGTTTAAAGCTAGAGGGTCTAAACTCACCCGTTGTGAGACCTGCTTGCTGGCAGAGTCACTTTGTATCTGTGACGGAGTGAAGCAAGCAAGCTGTGACAGTGCAGTTTGTCTACTAATGTACCACAATGAAAGCTTTAAGCCATCTAACACTGGGCGTCTAATCGCGGATATTGTTCCTGACAATTACGCTTTTAGATGGGATAGAACAGAGCCAGATGACGCATTGCTATCATTGCTGTCAAATGAAGCATATCAGCCTATTATTGTTTTTCCTGAAGACAATGTTGAGCCACAGCGAGTAATTAAAAGTGTTTCCCGAGAATTTGGTAAGCGACCGTTATATATCTTTTTAGATGGCACTTGGCGTGAAGCAAAGAAAATGTTCAGAAAGAGTCCATATTTAGACACATTGCCAGTCCTTTCTATCTCTCCGCAAAGCTTGTCCAATTATAAACTGAGAGTAGCTCCTCACGAGCATCAATTAGGGACTGCCGAAGTAGCCTGTGTCGTCTTAGCTGAAAATGGCGAGCCGCAAGCCGCTGAATATCTTACGCAGCACTTTATTGATTTTCGAGATGCCTATTTAAAAGGTAAAAGAAGTAAGCTAAACGGTTGAGTCAATGCCAACGAAGATAGCGCGACTCTTTCGAGCCGCGCTTGACGGAATCTTCTAAATAGCATCCTGCTATGTTGATTTGATCAACTCCTTACACATTTCCATACAGCCCGCTTGGTGTTTTGGTTCTGCGCGCTCTTATGCTTCCTGCATGTTTCCACTTGGGTCTTCCAAAACCCCGTCCATTATCGCTTCAGCCATTCCATATGCTGATATCCATTGCGTTATTCCTTAATTGGGCAATCCGTAACCCTTCCTAAATCCCTAACATCCTAACTTCCTGTATTTCAACTTCCTTACTTTAATGCTCGCTTCCTGCAAACACATCATAATCCAAGTTCCATACTCCATGTGGGGATCCAGTTCCTTGCTTTGCCAATCACATCCTTTTTCCCTGCTTTGCCTCTCCCCTAGAGACAAATTAAGTATATGCCTAGACATAAACTTTGAACATTAAGTTGCGGTTCACCGAAAACAGACTATGTTCTATATTTGCAATAAAAATTATTAAATAACAAAGAGTTCCTTTAAATAAGGCGATTAAATTAGTGCTATCTTCATAGATATCCACTAGCAGAGTGAGAGATATCTCACATAAAAATTGTCTTAAAGCGACAATAATGCCTATGACACCTAAATTAGTGGGCTGTAATTTATCTATAATCGCGTTAGAATTACTTGATAATAATAATTGTTTGGATTTGGAGCACTCATGAAACGAGCTATTGTCACGTTACTGACCGCTGTGACTTGTTTACCCGCATTTGCAGCAGACGAAGTAAATATCTATTCTTTCCGCCAACCATTTTTGATTCAGCCAATTCTGGATGACTTTACGAAGCAAACCGGTATAAAAACTAAGGTGGTTTTTGCAAAAAAAGGGCTGATAGAGCGCGTAAAAAGAGAAGGTAAACACTCTCGTGCAGATTTGGTTCTTACGTCTAATTTCAGTGCGATGATCCAATTAGAAGACTTAGGTCTTACGCAAAAAATCGACAGCAAAACTGTCGAAGCAAATATTCCAGAATCATTTCGAGATCCTGAAGGCCAATGGGTTGCTCTGACTAAGCGCGTTCGTAATGTGTACTCATCAAAATCTCGTTTAGGCAAACTTGACTCATTAAGCTACGAAGAGTTAGCTGATCCTAAGTTTAAAGGTAAGATCTGTACTCGTTCGGGTAAACACCCGTACAACCTAGGGTTAGTGGCATCAATGATTGCACATCATGGTGAAGCTGAAACAAAAGAATGGTTGGTTGGTGTTAAAAATAACTTAGCACGTAAACCACAAGGTAATGATCGTGCTCAAGTAAAAGCAGTGAAAGAAGGCCTATGTGATGTGGCGTTAGGCAACAGTTACTACTTTGGCAAGATGATGACTGATGCAAAACAAAAATCATGGGCTGACTCTGTTTATATTAACTTCCCAAATCAGAAGAACCGTGGTTCACACTTAAATGTATCAGGTGTGGTACTAACAAAGTACGCAAAAAATAAAGAAAATGCCTTGAAACTCATAGAGTTTATGTCGGACAATAAGGCACAGAATATGTATGCATCGACGAATATGGAGTACCCTGTTAAGCCGGGCGTCGAATTATCTAAAATGGTAGCTTCTTGGGGAGCGTTTAAGGAAGACAGCTTGCCACTTGCTGAGATAAGTAAATACCGTCCGTTAGCGTTAAAGCTAATTGATGAGGTAAAATTTGACCTTTAATGCAATTAAAAACTAATCTGTCGAACTGGCAGCTAACAGCGTGGGTGATAGGCATATGCCTGTCGACCCCGCTCGCATTTCTTATTTTCGAGTCTCTACAAGGAGAGTCTGAAGTATTCTCCCACCTCTGGAATACTGTACTTTGGGATTACATTAGTAACACGGTTTGGCTCATTGCAGGGGTATTAGTCTTAAGTGCATTAATTGCACTACCTTTGGGTTGGCTCACAGCCTATTGCCACTTTCCTGGAAAGCGAGTATTCGAATGGGCGTTGATGCTCCCACTGGCCATGCCCACCTATATTATCGCGTACGTATACACAGACCTATTGGATTATGCTGGGCCTGTACAGATCAAGTTGCGAGAGTGGTTCAATTGGACCAGCCCAGATGATTACTGGTTTTTTGATATTCGCACGTTGCCTGGGGCAATCGTGATGATAGCGCTCGTATTATATCCCTATCTATATTTAATTTTTAAAACTGCATTACGCGAACAGTCATTTAAACTAGTTCAAGCTAGCCAGTTAATGGGCCTATCACCATTTCAAAGCTTTTTGAAAGTAAGTTTGCCATTGTCTCGAGGTGCGATAGTCGCGGCCCTAGCATTGATAAGCATGGAAACAATGGCGGACTTTGCAACTGTGCACTATTTTGCTGTTAGTACATTGACTACCGCAGTTTATGATACATGGCTGGGATATTATTCTCTGACCGCAGCAGCAAAAATTTCAGGCATTATGCTGCTATTTTTATTCGTAGCGCTTACTTTGGAAAAGATGAGCCGAAAAAGCAAAGTAGTGCACGAGCGTCAAAGTTCAGTAAATGATACTTGCCTATATGAGTTGAACGGCAAATCTGGTTGGATAGCTACACTGTTTTGTAGCTTGATATTGGTTGTGGCGTTTTTTGTGCCAGTAGGCATCTTATTCAGTTATGCAATCGATTATTTTGATCAAGCATGGAATGATGAGTTTTTTACTTATGCTTGGCAGAGTTTAAAAATCAGCTTTTATGTGAGTTTTATCGCTATTTTGTTCAGCATATTGGTGGTGTTTTATCAGCGGATCGGTGAACAAAAGTCAAAAAGCTTACCGGGCAAAGTTTCCAGCATGGGCTATGCCTTGCCAGGCACAGTTTTGGCGATTGCGGTATTACTGCCATTGACTCTGTTTGACGACTACTTAAACCGCTGGTTTAGTGGGACGGGTTTTGAACCCGGTTTATTGCTGAGTGGGACTATATTTGCGATGGTTTTTGCCTATGTTGTGCGGTTTTATGCGATAGCACACGGCGCGGTTGAAGCTAGCTTTGTGAGAATTAGCCCAAGTATTGATATGGCCAGTGCGTCATTGGGCAAAAACAAATTTCAAACCCTCAGTAGGGTGCATATACCATTGCTCAAGCGGGGTATTTTGACCGCGGGCTTGCTGGTATTCATTGAGTGTATGAAAGAGCTTCCTGCAGCGTTATTGCTTCGACCATTTAATTTTGAAACGCTGGCGACGCACGTTTTCCAGTTCGTGAGCGACGAACAGTTAGAGCTCGCTTCTATTTCGGCTTTATTCATCGTGTTGGTTGGGTTAATCCCACTGTATTTAGTAAATCGCTCAATGGAGCAACAAAAGTAATGTACAGCTTATCTATCGAATCTTTGCAGTATAGTTATGACGGTCAAGCCGTAATCGATGACCTTGACTTACACGTTAAAGAGAATGAGATTGTTTGCCTGCTAGGATCGAGTGGGTGCGGTAAAACAACGACATTGAAAGCAATTGCAGGGCTGCTAAAGCCACAGAGTGGCACTATTCATATTGGGTCTAAGTGTGTAAATGGGACTGATACATTCATACCTCCTCAAAACAGAAATGTTGGTATGATGTTTCAAGACTATGCATTGTTCCCTCATTTAACAGTGTTCCAAAATGTAGCTTTTGGTCTAAGTAAGTTGAGCCGAGCCGACAAGCAAAAGCGCGTAGATGAGATGCTGGAGCTTGTGCATTTAAGTGAATTTGGCAATCGCTACCCCCATGAGTTATCAGGTGGTCAGCAGCAACGCGTGGCTATTGCGAGAGCACTGGCGTATAAACCAAATCTTTTACTCCTTGATGAGCCTTTTTCAAATATTGATGCGCAAGTTCGTTTTCAGTTGATAAGCGATATCCGCAGTATTATCAAGGATCAAAAAGTATCTGCGATTTTTGTTAGCCATTCAAAAGATGAGGCTTTTGCTTTTTCGGATCGCTTAGCAATTATGCACCAAGGTAAAATAGCGCAGTTGGGGTGTCCAACTGAGTTGTTTCAAACACCAAAAAACAAAGTGGTTGCAGAGTTTCTTGGGCAAGGTATCTATCTTGATGCCAAACCGTCAGGCAATGATAGTTTTCAAACTAAATTTGGTCTGGTTAACTCACTCACAAAGCAGCCTTTACCCAGTGAGCATGGCAAGATTTTTGTCAGACCTAGTAATATTGAGTTGTTCAATGCTGATTCGGGTGAAATTAAAGTAAACCAAGAACGTTTTGTAGGTACAGAGTATCTTTATGCGGTAGAGCTACAGGGACAACAGCTTGAAATTGCAAAGCCAGCAGACAATCCTCTGGATTTGTCTAAACCTATCTCTTTAAAAATTAAGCCTCATGCGGTAAATTTCTTTTCTTAAGAATCGATAATATTAGGGAAAGGCGATGGCTCAGCCGCAATCTGGAGTTTGTGCAGAAGCAAATTTGCACGGTTTACACTTGTTCTTCAATGTACTTGAAGGCCAAGATGAGGCTGTTCGGGTGGCTCTTGCGCAAGTGGGTCGACTCCAAGATGAACTGAGTGATCGTTTTTCTGAATCAATGCTAAGCAGCTTTGTGGCTATTGGCGCGCAATACTGGCCACACATTTATCCTGAGTTTATACCGCCAGAATTGAAAAGCTTTCCACATATTAAGTCTTCAGATCACCTTATTCATAGTCAGCCTTTTGATTTGTTGTATGTTATTCGTTCGGACAGGGAAGATGTTAATCATCTCTTTGCACAAAGTGTTATTCACATGCTTTCTGGGAGCGTAGAATTAGTGGCCCATGTACGTGGCTTTCGCTTTTTGGATGGGAGGAACTTTAACGGGTTTATATATGGCAGTGAAACGCCCCATGGAAGGTTCAAGCGTCAGGTGGCACTGGTTGATAACCCTGATGGACTAGATCATCAAGGTAGCTACATTCATATTCAGCGAGTTAAGTTTGACTTATCACGTTGGCAGCAGCTTCCTATTGAGGAACAAGAAGCACTAATGGGCCGCACTCGCCTAGATAATAATTTAATAGAACCCAAAGTCGCATTTAGCCATGCAAGCAGGGTTGAGCTAAAGGGGGCCAATGGAATGGTTTTATTGCTCGATCAAAGTATGCCTTTTGGTGATGTATTTGAGCAAGGTAGCATTAATTTGAACTGTTCAGCTCATGGAAATGCTTTTGAGACGGTTTTGATGAGTCGCTTTGGGCTGTTATCAGGTCAAGATTGTTATGACCCTCTTTTGGACTATTCAGAGGCGGATATGGGCGCAGCATTCTTTGCGCCATCTTTACAGTTTTTAAGTAAGATGGCGCAGTCAATGGAAAGTTAGTACCTACACATTGTCAAAAAGCGTTTTTACTTTTTCCAGTGTTGCGTCTATTTCAGAAATTTGCGCTGGCGCAATAAAAATTGTGTCATCACCGGCAATTGTACCAAGTACGCCATCAGCACTACCTAATGAGTCTAGCAGTCGAGCAATCAGCTGTGCAGCGCCTGGGCTGGTACGAATAATGATCATCATTTCATTGTGCATAATATCAATGACTAGTTGGCGCAGTGGGCTTTTGGCGGTCGGAACTCCCATTTCGGCAGGAAGACAATACACCATTTCCTGCTTGGCGTTACGCGTACGTACAGCACCAAACTTGCTTAGCATGCGCGAAACTTTACTTTGGCTAATATTATCAAAGCCTTGGTCCTTGAGTGCATCAACGATTTCGCCTTGAGAACCAAAATTTTCTTCTCTTAATAAGGCTTTGAAGGCTCTTACTAAAGCCTCTTGTTTCTCTTGCACTTGCATATACATCTCTTCTTTCTAGTTTGGTAATTCAATTCTACACAAATCGAGACCTTTACCCAAATTTTCACGACAGAGTAATTTTCATGTCCTAACGTAAAGTCATTTTGCTTAACAGTTTCCCGTTGTTTACAACTATAGTCGAAAAAATCTCGAAAATAACGCGGATAAATTTGTCTTTACCCGCGCTTTTCATTATCTTTACAGCACACAAAATTCCTACCTTCAATATATGGAGAATTATAATGAAAGTTGCTGTATTAGGTGCCGCTGGTGGTATCGGTCAAGCGTTATCACTTTTGCTTAAAAACGGTCTACCTGCCGGCTCTGAGCTAGCACTATATGATGTTGCACCTGTTGTTCCTGGTGTTGCAGTTGATCTTTCTCACATCCCAACTGCTGTTAAAGTAGCAGGCTACGGTAAAGACGATTTAGATCCTGCTCTAGCTGGTGCTGACATCGTATTGATCCCTGCTGGTATGCCACGTAAGCCTGGTATGGACCGTGCAGATCTGTTCAATGTAAATGCGAGCATTGTTAGAACTCTAGCTGAAGGTATCGTTAAAAACTGCCCTAAAGCGTTTGTTGGTGTTATCACAAACCCTGTAAACGGCACTGTTCCAATCGTACGTGAAGTATTCAAAAAAGCTGGTACTTACGACGCTGCGCGTGTTTTCGGTGTAACAACTCTTGATGTTATCCGTGCTGAAACTTTCATTGCTGAACTAAAAGGTCTTGATGTTTCAGAAGTTAAAGTTCCAGTTATTGGTGGCCACTCTGGTACAACAATTCTTCCACTACTTTCACAAGTAGCGGGCGTTGAGTTCTCCGACGAAGAAGTAGCTTCATTGACTAAGCGTATTCAAAATGCTGGTACTGAAGTTGTTGAAGCGAAAGCGGGTGGCGGATCAGCGACGCTTTCTATGGGTGCTGCGGCAGCTCGTTTCTGCTTCTCACTAGTGAAAGGTCTTCAAGGTGAAGAAAACGTACTAGAGTACGCTTATGTTGAAGGTAACACAGGTGATGCAGAGTTCTTTGCACAGCCAATTCGTTTAGGCAAAAACGGCGTTGAAGAGCTACTACCATACGGTGAGCTAAGCGCGTTTGAGCAAAAAGCAAAAGACGATATGCTTGCGACACTTGAAAAAGACATCAAAGAAGGTGTTGATTTCATGGCATAATGCCAGTATGAAATACACAAATAAAAAAGCAGCTAGTTAGCTGCTTTTTTGTTGTCTAAACGTTACTAGACACTGCATTAAAAAGCCGACTATATGTCGGCTTTTTGCTATGTGTGAATATACAAAGCGTTAATGTAGGATTCTCGCCCTGATTGTACCTTCAACAGCACTTAATTCTTTTAAAGCAACTTCGGAATGGTCACTATCAACATCAATAACTACATAGCCGATACAGTCATCTGTTTGTAAGTACTGTGCAGCGATATTAATACCATGCTGTGCAAACGCTTGGTTAATCTGTGTCAAAACACCAGGCCTGTTTTCGTGTACGTGAAGCAGGCGGCTGCGATTAGATAATTCAGGAAGTGACACTTCCGGAAAGTTTACAGCTGTGACAGTTGAACCATTGTCTGAATATTTAGTGAGTTTACCCGCTACTTCGATGCCGATGTTTTCTTGCGCTTCTTGTGTTGAGCCACCTACATGCGGAGTCAGAATAACATTATCAAACTCTCTTAGTGGAGATACAAACTCTTCATCATTTGACTTTGGCTCGATGGGGAAAACATCAATTGCAGCACCTGCTAGCTTTTCATGTTGGAGAGCTTCTGCAAGTGCGTCGATATCTACCACGGTACCTCGAGATGCATTTATTAAGATTGCACCTTGTTTCATAACCTCAATTTCAGCCATACCAATTAAGTTTTTAGTTTGGGGGGTTTCTGGCACATGAAGACTAATCACATCTGCACGCTGTAATAGTTGAGTAAGATTTTGCACTTGTTGCGCATTACCCAAGGTTAGTTTGTCTTCAATATCGTAAAATTCTACTTTCATGCCAATATTTTCAGCCATGATACCGAGCTGTGTGCCAATGTGTCCGTAACCAATGATACCCAGCGTCTTGCCTCGAGCTTCGTAAGAGCCAACCGCAGATTTATACCACTCACCTCTATGTGCCATAGCATTGCGCTTGGGGATCCCTCTGAACAGCAATAATATTTCACCAAGCACCAGCTCTGCTACTGAACGAGTATTTGAGAAAGGCGCGTTAAATACGGCAATGCCTCTACGTTTGGCTGCATCTAAGTCAACTTGGTTAGTACCAATACAAAAACAGCCAACAGCAACCAGTTTTTCAGCTGCATTGAGCACGTTTTCTGATAGATGAGTACGTGAACGGATCCCGATGAAATGAACCTGGCGGATCCGTTCGATTAATTCACTTTCAGGTAACGATGTCTTGAGGTACTCAATATTGCTATACCCGTTGCGTTTTAGCGTTTCAACGGCGCTTTGGTGTACGCCCTCTAACAATAAAATTCTAATTTTATCTTTTGACAAAGATACCTTACTCATGACTCATTCCTGTTACCTAGTTTGTGGACCTTGCGGAGTCCCAGTAATAACAGTGTTGGCACCGCGATGAGCGAAAAGCCCGTTAGTAACAACACCTACGATTTGATTTATTTGTTCTTCAAGTGCTTCTGGGTCCGTAATATTAAGCCCATGCACATCTAAAATGACGTTGCCATTGTCCGTAATAACGCCTTGTCTATAAACTGGGTCACCGCCCAGCTTTAGTAACTCTCGTGCAACGTAGCTACGTGCCATTGGGATTACTTCCACTGGAAGCGGGAACGAGCCTAGCGTCTCAACATGCTTGCTTTCATCAACAATACAGACAAACTTTTCAGCTACAGCCGCGACAATTTTCTCACGTGTTAATGCTGCTCCACCGCCTTTAATCATATGTCCTTGAGCGTTAATCTCATCGGCACCGTCAACATAGACATCTAGCTGAGCAACATCATTTAATTCATATACTTCAATACCAAGCGTTTTAAGCTTTTCAGTTGAAGCTTCTGAGCTTGATACTGCGCCTTTGATCTCATCTTTAATGCTACCCAGTGCATCTATAAAATGATTTACGGTTGAGCCGGTACCAACTCCCACAATGGTATTCTCTTTGACATGCTCAAGTGCGGCCCAAGCTGCTGCTTTTTTCATTTCATCTTGTGTCATAACGTAATCACTTTTTTGTATTTAATTAAGTTGGGATTATACGCTTAAACACTTAAATTGCATGTCAATATAGGTTGTCGGAAGTACTATTTTTCACTCAAATATCAGAGTTAGCCTCATTGCCTTGCCACCGATATAGGTTTGTTGGCGTTAAAATTGCCGGCAATGGAACATCCCATGCTTCGATAGGCAGCTGACTGACTTTTTGACAGTCATGTGCGAGTCCGATTAATTGTGGCTTAGACCATCCATTTGCATAATAACTAGCCAATGTTCTATCGTAGTAGCCACCACCCATACCCAGTCGATTTCCTTTGCCATCAAATGCAACCAAAGGCATCAATAAAATGTCGAGTTGAGAAACGGGGCAAATTTCACTGCAATTCAATTCAGGTTCTAAGATAGCATAGCGATTCTCTCTCATGGTTGAGTTTTCTTCATACTTCTGAAAGAGTAAATGAGTGCCGCTAAAAGGGTGTATTACAGGTAGGAATACATCGTGATTTTTTCTCCAAAGTGATTGAATTAAAAGGTTTGTTCTAACTTCTCCATCATTGGGTAAATAGATGCCGATTGCAGTCTTTTTGGGTAGGTTTATTTTTTGAGTAAAATTCATGCACAAGTCGGATTCAGCTTGTGATTGAAAATTTTCATCTAGCTCTTTCCTGCGTTTTCGGACCTCAACGCGAATTTCTTTTCTAATATGAGCTTTATTTGAGTTGGAACATGAATTTTTTTCCATTAGAACTGAACCATCTCGGGGAAAGCGAGGCTAAAGCCTAAGACTATTAGCAACACAATTAAGATTGAAAGTAATGTGTATAAGAGTTTTTTTGATTTGGGCTTGGTCTCAGTATCTAAGTCCAACTCATCGAACAAGTCGTCACTTTGCCATTGATCCTGTTCTTTATCATCGTCGTTTTTTTGCTGGCCATCAATTCGTTGCTCAAGCTCTTCAAGCTTTTCTTCGATGCGAATTAGACTGCTAGTAATGTAATCTAAAGCTTCAAAGACACGCTCATTGGCGGCATTGTTGGGTTGGCTGACAGACGTTTGCACTTCTAGAACTTTGCTTTGGAAGCCATAAATAGCAAGCAACTTTACCTGCTTTAGGCATTTGCTTTTATCAGTGCTACCAAAGAGCGGCTTACCTTGGGTAAAAGATTCTACTTTCTGTTTTGATACCCCTAATTTTGCAGCAAGTCTTTCAATGGCATTTTGACTGTCAGTGTCCGCATCAAAGCCAACGAAGGCCACACGATATTGATCACTCATATTGATCCCTTGTTTGTTCTAATATGTTGAGTATACCCAAAAAATCAGTACAAGCGTTGAATAAATCCAGATGCAATTTATCCAGTGATTCAAGAACAATTTATTTTCGTTCAATTGACTGGCTGAGCCTCAAACCCAAATTTCATAGCGAATGTTGGTGCCGCAACTGCCGGTTCATATCAATGTCTATTAGAGACAAATAAAGAAACACTGAAAATAATAAAGCCAGACTGAGGTTGCCTGGCTCTATTTGGTTGGAACTGAGTTGATTAGTACTTAGCTGAAGTATTAGGTGCAGGTAAAGCCGCTTTAATAAAATCTCTCAAGTCATTATTAGAAAGTTTGAGGTCCTCATGGCGAAGATACATCATATGACCCGAGCGGTATCCCTTAAAACTAAGTCGCTCTTTCATTTTCCCACTTGGGTCTAAATGCCATAAATTGTATTTTCCATCAAAGTAGTTGGTAGCACCGTCATAATAGCCCGACTGTACCATGACATGTAGATAGGGGTTTTGCGCCATTGCCAGACGCAGTTGCTCGCCTACATTATTATTAGTTCTATCCCAAGGTCGAACAGGACCAAACATGTTGTATTTTAGGTCTGTTTTATAGTCGAGCTCTTGTCGAAAATAATGATTGATAGCTGGTGTAAACGAGTGAAGCCATGACGTGAGTTCAGGCCAATAATCTGGTCTCTCGCCCGCTGCGCGTTTATCAATACCAAGATAACGAGAGTCTAATCTGCCCAAAGTAAGCTCTTGATCACGCAACAGCTCTTTCCAAAAAGCGGATGTTGGAATATCTAAATTGTTTTGCGCAACAAATTTCTCAGACAAGCCGCTGTATCTAGCTACTTTTTTTATCACAGATAGTTTTTCGGCTTCACTGATCATGGCGCCTTTAGCCAGCGCTGGCAAGTATCTGTCAAGCGTGTATTGTTCTACCTCTTCAAGTACCTCAAGTAAATCCTTAGTTTGTAGATCTGGGTGTAACGCTTTGTGATACCAAGCTGTAGCGGCATAGTACGGGAGTCTATTTGCGACATCCACCGGGCCTTCGCGTTTAATACCAATATTAGTCGGAGACACAAGTACGACACCATTGAGGTACATCCATTGGTTATTTTGAAGCTCATGGGCAAGACCTGCAACGCGGGTAGTTCCATAGCTTTCTCCAATCAAAAATTTGGGAGACAGTGAACGGCCATTTCTATTGATAAAGGTGTTAAGCCATGATGCCAAGTATTTTATGTCTGCATTTACACCAAAAAATTGCTCTTGCTGACTTTTTTTACTGGGCATCTTTCCATCTTGATTTGGTAATACGCGTGAATATCCAGTATTGACTGGATTGACGAACACGATATCAGTGGTATCAAGTACAGAATATGGATTGTCTTTTAAGCCGTATGGTTGGCGTGGGTAACCCTCGTCGTCTATTTTAAGTACACGAGGCCCTGTGTATGCGATATGCATCCAAACAGACGCAGAGCCTGGGCCCCCATTAAAAGATATTAGTAGTGGTCTCTTTGCCACATCCTTCACTTTGTCTTTTTTATAATAAGTATAATGAAGCGCAGCTGTGGGGTTACCCTCATTGTCCCATAAAGGTTGCATACCTGTGGTGACGGTATAGTTTAAACGCTCGCCGTTTATCGTTGCTTTGTGTTTGGTGACGACAGAGCTGTCAATATCGAAACTCTGTTTCTCTGGTTTTAAACTGTTAGCAGTACTCGATACACTGATGCAAATGAGTAGTAAACCTGATAATATTTTGGGTACAGCCGTCATGCGATTCCTTAATATTCTTTTTAAGCGTTTATTTAAGGCTTTTCTGTTGCGTTTTTCAAAGTTAATGAGACTAAACCGCAATATTTGCAGTTCATTACAATTTGTTCACGATTTAAGGCCACTGCTTGTTTTTTTTGTCATAAAATTCGCGTATATTTCATCCTTATGTCTGTAGTATGAAAGTATTTAGCTCTGTTAAATTCTTGTTTAGCTGCTTCTCCAGTTGTAGTCATTAGAGATTTTTTCCATGCAAAGAGTATTAATTGTCGAGGATAGTAAGGTCGTTCAGCAGATCTTACGTCATTTGGCAGCACAACACTTAAACGTAGAATTAGATTTTGCCTGGTCTCTCAAGGAAAGTAAGGCGCTACTTAAAAGCAACCGTTACACTTTAGCCTTGGTGGATCTCACCTTACCCGATGCCATGGATGCTGAAGTTGTTCAACTTACCTTAAGCCAAAATGTACCAACGGTGGTACTTACGTCCAAAATTGATGAATACAGTCGTCAGCAAATGCTTGAAATGGGCGTTGTTGATTATGTAATAAAAGACAATCGAGATTCCTATTTATACGCAATTAAATTGGTATCAAGGTTACTTCGCAATCAGGGTTGTAAAGCTCTGATTGCTGACGACTCTATGATAAGCCGTGCGGTTATGCGCCAAATGTTAGAAAAGCAGTTGTTTACTGTTTTTGAAGCACAGGATGGTGAGCAAGCACTTACTATGCTTAAGTCTGATCATGAAATAAAACTGTTGCTTACAGATTACGCAATGCCGACGATGGATGGCTTTGAACTGGTTAAAGCTGTACGTAATTTTAGAGGTCGCGATGATTTGGTCATTGTTGGTTTGTCAGGAGCCGGCACGCATGGATTATCAGCAAAGTTTATTAAATATGGCGCTAACGACTTTTTGATGAAGCCTTTTATGAACGAAGAGTTTCATTGTCGTGTTATGCAAACAATGGAACAGCTGAATTTGATTGCTGAGATTAAAGATTATGCCCATCGAGATTACTTAACGGGGCTTTATAATCGTCGATATTTCTGTCAGCACATGGACAAATCACTCAAGAACGGGCCAATTTCAAGTTGCTTAGCATTACTTGACTTAGATTTGTTTAAAGAAATTAATGATAAATACGGGCATTTGGGTGGAGACAGTGTGCTAACTCAGGTGGCTGAACTACTGAACCAATCTTTTGGTGACTGCTTGGTGTCACGAGTGGGTGGTGAAGAGTTTGCGGTACTTTTACCTGGCGAAAGTATTGATGAAGCACGCGCTATTTTCGACAATTTTAGAAGCCGATTTGCTGACAACATCTTTTATATTGAAGGCGAAGCGCTAAATTGTACTTTAAGTATCGGTATTGCAAAGTGCGAATATGCGACGTTAAGTGAAGTAATGCGTCACGCAGACCAAGCATTGTATCGCGCTAAAGCTCAGGGTCGTAACTGTGCAATGGCAGCCTGCACCAAATCACATCAAGTTACAGAAAAGTGCACCACATAAGTGCACTTTCTCTTCACTATTAAATCCTAAATTCCTTACCTCACTGAAAAATATAACTTTATTATTTTGGCACAAACGTTGGATTGATCCCTTCATCATCAACAGGAATAAGACTCCTTTGGAGGCCAACAATGAAAATGATAAGCGCAATTATCAAACCATTTAAACTGGACGAAGTTAGAGAAGCACTTGGTGATCTGGGTATAGAGGGTATGACCGTGGTCGATGTCAAAGGCTTTGGCAGACAAAGAGGGCATACAGAGCTATATCGAGGAGCTGAGTATCAAGTTGACTTCATTCCCAAAATCAAACTGGAAATAGCCACTCACAGTGAAAACTGTCAGCGTGTGGTTGATACGTTAGCAAAAGCTGCCAATACAGGAAAAATAGGTGATGGCAAAATATTTGTGTACGACCTAGAACAGATCGTTCGGATCCGCACAGGTGAACTAGACGAAGAAGCTATTTAAGGGGACCGACGATGGACAATGCAATAATAGAACTACAATTCTCGCTCAATACTTTCTACTTTTTGATTTCTGGTGTTTTAGTGATGTGGATGGCCGCGGGTTTCGCTATGTTGGAAGCTGGCTTGGTGAGATCAAAAAATACCACAGAAATTTTAACAAAAAATATCGCGTTATACGCCATTGCATGCACGATGTATTTACTTATCGGTTATAACATCATGTATGTGGGAAACAGTGAGGGTGGCTTCGTACCAAGTTTTGGCGCGCTTATAGGTGAAGCAGCAGCAGATGCCGACCATGCGCTAGAGTCTGATTTTTTCTTCCAAGTTGTTTTTGTTGCTACTGCGATGTCTATTGTTTCAGGAGCAGTTGCTGAGCGTATGAAACTATGGGCTTTTTTACTATTCACCGTCGTTTTGACTGGGGTGATTTATCCAATTGAGGGTTATTGGACTTGGGGCGCAGGGTTTTTGTCAGAACTGGGGTTTGTGGACTTTGCTGGCTCAGCAATTGTTCATGGGGCCGGTGCCGCAGCGGCGCTCGCAGGTGTACTACTATTAGGTGCAAGGAAAGGAAAGTACGGTAAACATGGAGAGATTTATCCTATACCAGGCTCTAATTTACCGCTAGCGACATTGGGCACGTTCATTCTTTGGATGGGGTGGTTTGGCTTTAATGGTGGCTCGCAATTATTCTTGGCTGACAAAGAGAACGCCGTGGCTGTGAGTCAAATCATGTTAAATACGAATGCCGCAGCTGCCGCAGGAGCCATTGCAGCTTTGATTGTGTGTAAAGTCATGTGGGGCAAAGCAGATCTAACCATGATTCTTAATGGGGCATTGGCTGGCTTAGTGACCATTACCGCAGAACCAGCTTCACCAACGCCGCTACTAGCTTGTATTCTAGGGGCTTTAGGTGGCAGCTTAGTTGTATTCAGTATCATTGGCTTAGATAAGTTGAAGATTGATGATCCTGTAGGTGCAATATCAGTCCACGGTGTGTGCGGTTCTCTTGGTGTGATGATGGTGCCCTTTTCCAATAGTGATGCAAGTTTTGTCACACAGCTGACAGGCTTACTGGCAATATTGGGCTTTGTATTTGTCACTTCTTATTTGGTTTGGGCAGCGCTCAAAGCAACGATGGGGATAAGAGTGAGTGAAGAAGAGGAGCTAAGCGGTATGGACCAGCATGACTGTGGTGTAGATGCGTACCCTGAGTTTGTGACAATTCGTAATCACTAATTGAAAACAATCGAAAAAGCGAGCTTTAGCTCGCTTTTTTAGTTTCAGTGGCGGTTAATCTAAGTTAATCTAGCATCATTGAAAATACAGTGAATATTGCATAGGTACATGTCAGATAAAAAACGTACTACTGGTGCCAAGTCAAAGCCTAAAAAAACAACTCGAAAATCATCTAAATCGAAAACTTCGTCACCTTCTTTTAAACAACGTCTTAGCCTGTTTAAAACCAAACTCTTAAGCACACTTTGGTCACTTTTTTGGAAAGGTGGGCTTGCGGTTTGTTGTGCGGTAGCACTGTACGTTATTTACCTTGATTCAAAAGTAAGCAAACAGTTTGAAGGAAATAAGTGGCAACTACCTGTACAAGTCTATGCACGCGCAATGACATTCCATCCCGATCAATACCTGTCAGAGCAAGAGGTAATATGGGAGTTAGAGCGCTTAAATTATTCACGTGTCAACCGCATCAAACGTACTGGGCAGTATTTAGTGCAAGGGCGCACCATTACTGTATATCGTCGTGCGTTTGAGTTTTATGAAGGTGAAGAACAGGCTTCTGAGTTTACCTTGAATTTTGCAGGAAAGAAGCTTGCGAGTATCGTAAACAATGGTGGTAGGAGAATTCCCACGGCACGTCTAGAGCCTGTGCAAATTGCGCGGATAGGAAATGAAACTAACCAAGATCGTGAATTTGTGCCTTTGGACAAATTTCCCAATGTTTTAAAACAAGCTCTGTTAGTGGTTGAAGATCGTAACTTTTACGAGCACCATGGTGTTTCCCTATGGTCGATAATGCGAGCGCTTTACAGCAATATTAGAGCTGGGCGTACTGTCCAAGGAGGAAGCACATTAACTCAGCAATTGGCCAAGAATTTCTACCTCACAAGAGAGCGATCTCTAATACGCAAAGTAAACGAAGCGTTTATCGCACTTATATTGGATTATCGATACAGCAAAGATGAGATCCTAGAAGCTTATCTAAATGAAGTTTATTTGGGGCAGGCTTATAACCAAGGCGTCCATGGTATGGGGCTGGCTTCCGAATTTTACTTTGCTAAGCCAGTTGATGAATTAGAGTTTGATCAGGTTGCATTACTGGTGGCAATGGTAAAAGGTCCGTCATTTTACAACCCAAGGCGCTATCCTGAAAGAACAATGGAGCGTCGAGACTTAGTTTTAAGGTTAATGGCCGAAAATGGCATTATAACTACCACGGAATATCGTAGTGCATTGAAGCGTCAAATCGAGATTCAGCCTTTAAAAGAGAGCATGTTACAGTCTTATCCAGGTTACTTAGAGCTGGTGAATCGAGAGTTGAAAAACCTAGTTCCAAATGAAGATGTTGTGCATGCAGGAGTGAGAATATTCACTTACTTTGAATTGCAAAAGCAAAGTGCGATGGAAGAAGCTATCACATCAGGCTTACCCTATTTGGAAAGGCGCTTTAACACTTCAGGCTTAGAAGTCGCTATGCTATCTGTCAACACACAGAGATCTGGGGTTTCTGCTTTGGTAGCGGGTAGACAAATGCGTTTTTCTGGTTTTAATCGCGTACTGGATACCAAGCGTAGTGTCGGTTCATTAGTCAAGCCTGCTATTTATTTAACTGCGCTGCAGCAGGACTACAATTTAGGCACATTGGTGGATGATTCGCCGTTGCAGGTTACCAACGCTGCCGGAAAAACGTGGGCCCCCGAAAACTTTGATCACAAATTTAGAGGGCAAGTACCTCTGTATAGAGCTTTTAGTGAAAGCTTAAATATTCCAGCGGTAAACTTGGGTCTGGATGTGGGCGTTCATGAAGTAGCAAATACAATTACAGAGTTAGGTGTTGAAGGAGACATTCCTACTTATCCTTCGATGTTATTAGGCGCTGTTGAACTGTCTAGCTTTGATGTCGCGCAAATGTACACCACTATGGCTGCAAATGGTCGTTATAGCGAGTTGACCAGTATTTCTGCTATCACCGATGCGACAGGCCGGATGCTATACAAACATCGGCCTGAACAAACTCAACGTTTTGACCCAGCTTCAGTTTATATGACCAAGTATGGATTGAAACGAGTGACCAAAAGTGGCACAGGAAAACGTCTGAACAAACATTTTCCGGCAATCCAGTTAGCAGGGAAAACAGGCACCAGTAATGATTTAAGAGACAGTTGGTTCGCTGGGTTTGACCACAATACAGTGACAGTGACCTGGATCGGACGTGATGATAACAAACCTGCAAAATTAACTGGAGGAAGGGGGGCACTGGAATTGTATATTCGTTACCTCAAACCACTTAATCCACAAGCGATTGCAGATGACAGACCAGAGGGGATTCGGTGGGCATTTGTAAATAAGCAAACGGGTAAACAGGCGGCCCCACACTGTGGACCAACAATCCAGCTTCCTCTGAGAGCTGAATTGTTTGATCCGAAACCAAAGTGCAATTAAGTTCTAAATTGACTCATGGCCGACTTTAAATGGGCGGCCATATTACTTAGCTGGTGGGCATCGTCTTGTGTTGCTTCTGCGGAGCCCAACGTATGTTCTGCGAGTGAGCTGATTTCACTGGACTCTGATAGTGCTTGCTGAGTTGCCTGAGTTTGCTGTTGCACAAGCTCTCTAATAACATGACCTTGCTGGTCTATATCAGTCATACTCTGCTCAGCGGCACTTAAAATTGCATTTGTTTCGGTGGCGGCAGTCACACCCCGTTCCATTTTTTCCACACTACTGAGCATTTTTTGTTGGGTGTCATTCGATGCGTTTTGCAGCGACTTGATAATTGAGTGGATCTCTTCAGTTTGTTGCTGAGTGCGCTTAGCCAAAGTTCGAACTTCGTCGGCGACAACTGCAAATCCACGGCCCTGCTCACCTGCACGCGCAGCTTCGATGGCAGCATTGAGCGCGAGCAAATTTGTTTGCTCCGCGATCTCGCTGATCCCGAGGCTTACTTTGCTGATATTTTGGCTATCTTGAGCAAGCTTATCAAGCGCTTGTCTACTCTCTTCAAACTCTTGCTGCAGCACTGTCATATGCTGAGCTAATTCAGTTGTATTAATGCTACCTTGCTTCACTTGTTCAGCGGCAGTACTGGCTAGTTCAGTAGCATGTTGAGCCGAGCTTTCAACTGCATCAGCAGCATTTGCCATATCGGATAACGCAGTGTGGATCCCTGTAATCTTGATCTGTTGTTGCTCTACATCGTGACGTGTATCTTGGCTAATGTGACTGAGTTTATCAGTTGCATTGTGCAAATCACTTGAGGTGGTGTGTACATCTCCCAAAAGCTCGGTAAAAGCATCTAACACTCGATTATACTGCGCCACAATGTCATTTAACTCGTCGTCTCCATGAGATTGCGCTTTGGCTCGTAAGTCACCTTGTGCAGCGCGTTGCGCAGATTCAGAAAACTCAGAAATCGTATCAACTACAGCAAAATAAAAACCGAGCATTAAGTACAATGCCACTATCAAGCTTAAAATAGAAGCTGTAGCGACGACGTTTCTTATCATCTGTTCTTGCTCGAGCTTTTCTTGCAGAAGGCTTTTCAAAGTAGGTAATGCGATCTCGACTAAAGTTCTGGTTTTTCTTTGTACATCTTGATGAGCGCTGGTAAAAGCTGCAGCGCTGAGCTCAATTTCATCTGGCTCTAGAAGCTTAGTACGAACGGCTAATTGATAACTGTCTAATGCGCGATTGAGGGCATCAATCTTTTCAGATAGTTGGGCTTTTACCTGACTGTTTTCGAGTGTTGCAATTTCAAGTTTATCAAGTAATTGGCTTTTAACTATTGGCAGTGCTTTATTGAGGTTAGACAAGGCGATAAATGAGTCGGGTGTGAACCTACCCCTAGCTATGATCGCATTGGCTTGCTCGGCAATATTGTTGACTTGATAAACCAGTTTAGGAAGTGACTCAACAAGTGAGCGATTCAAATAAGAACGGCTCAGATCGTTATCAATTGCTAATTTAGATGCGATTGACACTTGCTCTAAAGGCGAATTTGATGCCTTACTGTTAACCATTAGACCACTGCGTTTCAGTAGTTGCTGATTTTCGCTTTGGCGGTTGTTAATTATGTTTTCGAGCAGTTTAGGGTATAGATTCAAACCTTGTTGCTGCTGCTTACTCACCTCTATTGAATGGGTTAATGTGGAGTTGAGAAAAAACAAGCTTAATGCCAGAGGCAGAATAAGGATACCGAAGACTAAACTGATTTTTGTTTTGTACTTTAACTGCGCCATAAACGCAATGGCGGGGCTACAAACTGATCTGAGTCCTGTCATAATTTAATTCTTTGTTATTGAGTCACGAGATAAAGACCTTGTTAATACAAAGAATAGTTCAAAGAAATCAGATTTTTTTTTGAAGATGAAAAAAAAGCCCATTATGGGCTTTTTATTTTCCGAATTATGGAAAACTTTTATTGTTGCTATGCAACTAAATTGGCAAAAGCTCGATCTGCTGCCTGAATTGTATCTTCGATATCTTGATCACTATGCATTGTGCTTACAAAACCAGCTTCAAATGCTGACGGCGCAAGATATACGCCTTCTTCAAGCATCAAATGGAAGAAGCGTTTAAACCTTTCCAAATCACACTCAGTTGCTTGCTGGTAGCTGTCTACACGCTTAGCATCAGTAAAGAAGAAGCCAAACATCCCGCCTGCGTAATTGGTTGTAAGTGGAATGTTATGCTTGTCAGCTGCAGCTTGAAAACCAGCACACAGCGCTTTAGATTTTGATTCTAGGGATTCATGTAAGCCTGGTGCTGATAATAGCTCTAGCGCTTTAAGCCCAGCTGCCATAGCAATTGGGTTACCAGATAACGTGCCTGCTTGATAAACAGGCCCCACTGGTGCGATAAAGTCCATGATCTCTTTTTTACCACCAAAAGCACCGACAGGCATCCCACCGCCGATAACTTTACCCAAGCAGGTTAAGTCAGGCTCAATCTTGTAGTATTGCTGCGCACCACCAAGAGCAACCCTGAAACCAGTCATAACTTCATCAAAAATAAGGACTGATTTGTTGTCGGTACACACTGAGCGCAGACCTTCTAAGAATCCTGCAACTGGTGGAATACAGTTCATGTTACCTGCAACAGGCTCAACAATAACGCATGCAATTTGATCCCTGTACTGCTCAAAAATTGCTTTTACTTCGTCTAAATTGTTAAAGGACACTGTCAGGGTGTGTTTTGCAAAGTCAGCTGGAATACCAGGTGAGTTTGGCACGCCCATTGTTAGCGCACCTGAACCCGCTTTCACTAATAGAGAGTCAGCATGACCATGATAACAACCCTCAAATTTAAGAATTTTATCTCTACCTGTAAAGCCACGAGCTAAGCGGATTGCACTCATGGTTGCTTCTGTACCAGAGCTCACCATGCGCACTTTTTCGATAGATGGAACAAGCTCTTTAACTTTTTCAGCCATCAGGATTTCCGTCTCAGTTGGGGCGCCGTAACTTAAACCATTTTCAACGGCATCCAACACTGCTTGCTTAATTTGTGGGTGGTTGTGGCCAAGGATCATCGGCCCCCATGAGCCAACATAGTCGATATAGCGATTATTATCGGCATCATAAGTAAAGGGGCCTTGTGCTTTTGTAATAAACAAAGGAGTGCCACCCACACCGTTAAACGCTCGAACAGGAGAGTTTACACCACCTGGAATGGAACTTTGTGCACGTTCAAATAAATCTTGGCTAATTGTCATAATGTGTCCTTTTTGATTAACTTTGGCGCTTTCTGCTGAACCAAGGTACATTGGTTTCGTATTGTTGTACTTTGTTTTCGACACCTAATGTCAGTGCGAAAAGAGCCATACGGATAAGTACACCATTTTGTACTTGTCTAAAGATGGCCAAGTTATCATTGCTATTTAAATCGTTATCTAATTCGTTTGCGTCGCTTCGGCTGTCACGCGGTAATGGGTGCATTAGTACAGACTCAGGCTTACAGTGTGCGTCATAAATTGCTTGACTGATCCTAAACCCACCGCGATATTTGTTGGCCTCTTCTTGTGAAGGAAAGCGCTCTTCTTGAATACGTGTTTGGTAAACGATATCTGCGGCTAAGTTGCCTTCCATCTTTGATACCAGCTCAATTTTATGGCCCGCGTTAGTCACAGCGTCTAACACATAGTCTGGCATTTGCAAGCCGTCTGGTGCGACCATTGAGAACTTGATGTTTTTATAGTGGCATAGCAGCTTAGAGAGAGAATGTACGGTACGACCATATTTCAAGTCTCCTACTAGCGCGATATGCATGCCATCGACACCGCGACCAAATCGGCTCAGTTCACGGTCAATAGTCAGTAAATCTAGTAGTGCTTGAGTAGGGTGCTCGTTGGGGCCATCGCCACCATTGAGTACAGGAACATCAGAACCTGTGGCAAACTCAGCGACACTGCCTGCATCAGGGTGGCGCATAGCAACGGCATCAGCATAAGCAGAGATTACACGCGCTGTATCATACAGTGACTCACCTTTTGCCAATGCAGAGCTTTGCATGCCGGTTGTTTCTCTTACCAGTCCACCTAATAGGTTGAATGCAGTACCAAAGCTGACACGTGTGCGGGTACTTGGTTCGAAAAATAGGTTTGCAAGTACTGCGCCCTCTAACACTTGGGTACGTTTATGCTTTTTGGCATAAGGCTCCATGCGTTTGGCGACTTCAAAAATAAGTTCTATTGCTTCTCTATCTAGTTGATTGACAGAAAGGATGTTTTCACCTTGGAAACTTAACATGCGGCGATTCCTAATCACAGATTGACAACAGGAGGCAAGGCTGCGCTCCTAACCGAGATAACCTTGGTAACTCTAGGTTACTGGAACGACATAATAGCATAGTTCCTAGCTATCTGGTGAGTATGACGGCACTGTGTCCGTCATATTTACGCTAAAAAAATGGTTTTAATACTGCCAACAGAATAATTGGTAACAATAGGAAAACAGGGAATTCATTGTAGTAGCGATAGAAACGCGTACTACGAATGTTTCTGTCGTGTTTGAAGTCGGCTAATAACTTAAAACAGTATGCGTGATAAATGTATAAAATGATTACAAAAACAAGCTTGTAATGAAGCCACAAGTTATATTTGAACCACTCTCTACCATATTCAACAATCGTAAGTACGCCAAAAACAGTTGTTAAGATTGCAAAAGGCGTTACGAAATACAGCAAACGACGCTCCATAATTTTGAGCATGGCCTTACAGGCTTTTTCTTCCGTCATTGTGTGGTATATGAATAACCGAGGTAAGTAAAAAATACCAGCAAACCAAGCTACCATAAAAAAGATGTGCAAGGCTTTGTAAATCAACAGCGCGCTCATAATGCCCCTTATGCATGTATTAAAGTAAACTATTTCTCATTGTTAGTATGTGTCTTAATTTGTCCCATCGAACGACCCCCATAATTTGCAGGCTGTCTTTTTGATTGTACACATATACAGCGCCAGAGCGCTTATCTTTAAGTAACTCAAATGCTTCAGCTAGCGTTGCTTGAGTACTTAGACCCTGTAAAGGGACATACTTAATTGTGGCACTGTCATCTGAGATCAAAGTTAAGTCGTACTCAGCTAACTGATAGCCTGTCTCTTCGTCATAAACAATCAGCGGCGTTTGGCTATCAACCGCGGACAGGGTTTCTTTTATTTGCTCTTTATCGTTTGAATAAAGAAGTTTGAAGTCTTCTTCCATCTCTTCAACAATCCCCACTTTTTGCAATGCTTCCTTGGCTGGCGACACTTGATAAGGCAACCCTTGAAAATCGAGCTGTTGCAAAAATATAGAGCGATTACCAAATACTTGTAGAGCGGTGACATATGCGGTTGAAATAATGAGCATCGCGGGTACAACAATTTGTGGATTTGAGGTTAATTCCATCACCGCAGTTAAGGCAGCCAAAGGTGCATGTAATGTTGCGGCCAATAACCCCGCCATGCCTAATACGCCATAGGTACCGGCAACAGCGGTATCTGGAGAAATAAACTGGGCAAAAAATGCCATAAGAGTACCCATTATAACCCCTAAGCCAATGACTGGGCCGATCAGCCCTCCGGGTATACCTAGGCCAATGGCAAATAAAGTTGCTAAGAGTTTAGCGATAAATATAGTGGTCAATAACTGTAAGTTATCAGGTGTTTCTACCGCGAGTTTTATTGCGCTCATACCCGAGCCCATAGCTTCAGGCACAAGGTAACCAATCAAGCCTGCAATGAGCCCAGCCAACAAGAGTCGTGGGAACATACTGATAGGTTTGAATGTTTTGATAATTAACATTAGGTTTTGATTGAAGGCAAATGCGATGGCGCCAAGAGCAAAACCACAGACTATCAAATAGGGGTAGTGCCAAAAACTCAGCATTTCGATTTGAATAAGCGAAAGCTCAGAAACATTGCCAAAAACAACTTGGGTTGCTAACGCGCCGGTCACAGCAGCAAGCATAATGGGTACAAAAATATGAATTTTATATTCTCGCAGAACGACTTCCATGACAAAAATAACCGCGGCTAAGGGGGTATTAAATGATGCAGCAATACCAGCTGCGACACCACACCCCGCTAATGTACGCGCCGCATTATGAGGTAAATGTAACCTTTCAGTGAGGACACTGGCACCAGTGGCTCCCATGTGCACAGATGGGCCTTCTCGGCCAACAGAGAAGCCACAAATTAGCGCAATGCCGCCACCGAAAAATTGATTTACAGAATTCCAAATTGGCATATGCCCGTAATGGTGCTTGATGCGGTTTATAACAAATGGAATGCCAAGGCGATAATGTTTAAATCCAGTCAAACTTGCAAACAGTGCGATAATTAAGGCTGCGCCAACGGGTAGCAATAGCCTTTGATGTTGTGCGAGCGTGGTAAAGTCGTCATGACTGTCTAAAAAGAATGATTGGACCAACTCTATCATGAGGCGAAATAAGATGATCAATATCGCAGCGATTAGGCCAGCACACACGCCAAGCAAGCACAGTTGTGCTGAAGTCTTCGGTTTTGCTAGGCGGCGCCTCACTTGATCAAGAGTCATATTTTATCGCTGTGTTTAGGTATATACCTGTATTTTATCAAAAGATAATCGCTAAGTCCCTGACATAAGTCTAGTTATGAGGTCAAAATATTTCGGATATCATGTTTACAGTTCTGCCATTACATAAAGTTCAACAGAGCGTCAGATACTTGATTAAAATAGTCGGGTATTAGATAATTCCGCTAATTATTGTACAAGGGTCGAATGCACATGTCAGAAGAGTTACCTATTAAATTTAGCGATGCGGCAGCAGCTCGCGTTAAAGAGCTGATTTCTGAAGAAGAAAATCCGGAATTAAAGCTTCGCGTATATGTAACTGGTGGAGGATGCTCAGGTTTCCAGTATGGATTCACATTTGATGAAAAAGTAAATCCTGGTGATTTGGAAATTGAAAAAAATGGTGTGGTCATGGTAGTTGACCCAATGAGTATTCAGTACCTAGTGGATGGAATCGTTGATTATACTGAGGGGCTGGAAGGGGCACGTTTCTTCGTAAATAACCCTAACGCGACAACTACATGCGGTTGTGGTGCGAGCTTCAGCGTATAGTAGAATTGAATAATCAGTGAAAAGCCATGCCAATGCATGGCTTTTTTATGCCGGGTTAGTGACATGGATCATTAGCACGAAAAACCCTAAAACAAACGCCGAAAAGGCGAGAATATAAATAAATCCGCGTTTTCCCTGTTTGATGGGCACCCCATTTACCTTCAAAAAGTAATACCAACCAAAACAAAGAATGAGTGGCAGTAAAAATAAGATTCGAATCATTTTTGCACCCTAATTTTTCGATTAAATTTAAGGTTAGCTCTAAATAACTAATTTTAAAAGAAAAATAAATTATTTCAAATACTGGTACAAGATATAAAATTTTTGTTAAAGTGTACCCTGTACCTTACATGAAAAAAATGAATATAATTTTTCAAAAATTTATTAGGATTTAGCGCTAAGATAGTCTATACCTAATTGGGTACACAGGAACAAGGCCTGTTGGCAAAACAGGAAATACGCAAGACCCATAGGGTCTGTAGCGAGTATTTTTTCTTATATACGAAGTGCAGTTGAGTGAGACGGGCAAATTTCACAAAGCTGCTTAAGGTAAATCATCAAGTAGGAGATGTTTATTTATGATGGGTAAAACGGTTTCTTCAGAAGAAAACGGAAAGTTAACAAAATGGTTGAAATCAAAGCGTCATGAGAAAGGCCATACAATGCGTAGCCTTGCTCAAGTTTTAGGTACGCCGCATTCATTTATTGGCAAAATTGAGAACCAAGAACGTCGTTTAGATGTAATCGAATTCTTGCGTTACTGTGAGGCACTTGAGGTAGACCCATACGAAGGCCTTTCACTAATCAATAAAGAAGAGCTATAAATCCAGGCGGATTGAAAAGCAAGGTGCAAGGAAATGCACCTTAATTTTGTTGATGATAAGACGCTTCGATCTTATACAGCTTATGTCGAATAAAGTAGAGAAATAGCAGGGAAGGCAGCACCATTAAAGCCGTTATCACAAAGAAAACAGCCCAGTCTCCATCTAACCAATCATCAATTACCACCCCACTATAACTTGATAGTAGTGTTCGACTTAAACTCCCCAGTGAAGCGAGCAAGGCATAGTGAGTAGCGCTGAAGGTTCTGTCACACAACATCGAGATAAATGCAACTAAGGCAACGAGCGACCAGGCCTGAGTGAATCCATCTATTACGATTGCAAGTGCATACAAGTGCTCCTTTGGCCCAGCAACTGCGATCCAAGAGAACATTAAATTTGATGCGGCCATTGCGAGTCCACTGATAAATAGGCCTTTGACTATGCCATATTTGTGGTTGAATATGCTGCCTAAAAATGCGAATACTATGGTGATTAAGCCGGTACCAAGCTTGGAATATTGTGCAATTTGAGTGTTGCTAAAGCCTATCTCTTTATAAAACACAATAGACATGCGAGCCAAGAAAGCTTCACCGATTTTAAATAAAAATATAAAGGTGAGCAGAGCAAGTGCGGTGCTGACACCATTATTTTTGAAGAAGCTAACAAAGGGAGCGACGACTGTCACACCTAACCAGGCTAGCAACTTATTGACTCGGGAGTTGCCTAGAGATGACAGTTTGTCTTCATAGGCTTGTTGGATCTGAGCTTGTGCAGTATCTCGGTGTGACTCAGGCTCTTTGGCAAACAGTGTTACTATGACCAATAAACACATGATCCCTGAAAGCACTAAATATACATCTGGCCACTCAACATAGGGTAAATCTGCAGCAAAAAATGGAATTGCGCCAAGCAACGCATAACCAGTCCACCAGCCTGAAGTGGCCATCGCTGCGGCTGCTGTGGACTTTTCACTTTCAGCTTGTGGCAGGATATCAATACGGTAGCCGTCAATTGCAATGTCGTGAGTTGCCGCAAAAAGCGCAATCAAAAAGCATAATAAAGCCGCATGAAATAATTGATTCTGTAAGTCAATAAAAGCCAAGCCAA
Organism: Pseudoalteromonas luteoviolacea DSM 6061; assembly: GCF_001625655.1. Taxonomy (GTDB): domain Bacteria; phylum Pseudomonadota; class Gammaproteobacteria; order Enterobacterales; family Alteromonadaceae; genus Pseudoalteromonas; species Pseudoalteromonas luteoviolacea. The sequence goes on from NZ_AUYB01000024.1 coordinate 109,809, forward strand.
CCGCACTGACGGTAATGACTGTTTGTCCTAAAAGTATCCAGCTTCGCCTTTGCCCTAGCTTTGAGCCTATAAAGGGCAGTGCTAAGCGATCTACGAGTGGCGACCACAAAAAGTTGATTGTGTAAGCACTGAATACAATACCAAATAAGCCAATTAGACTTCGACTTAATCCTTCGTCTTTAAGCCATGCCGACATGACTGACCCAATAAGAACCCAAGGAAAGCCTTGACTCATACCAAAAGCAAATACAGTCAATAATCGCTTATCTTTATAATAACTTAAATACTTAGCAATACTTGTTGTGGTCGCCATAGTATGTGTCAAAACTCTTCAGCAGGTAAAATATCAATGCTGTGAATGATAACGGCTGTTTTAGGAATAAAGCTGTATCCCAACTTTTTATTGTAGCCAGTTTCAACTTGCATGATTTTATCTAGCGTCTCGTACCCGTCTGTGACATTGCCAAATACCGCAAAGCCCCAACCCCTTCCAGGATTTAAATGGTCGTTATCATCCATATTGAAAAAGAACTGTCTCGTACCTGAATGAGGTTTGTTGTCTTGATAAGCCATTGCAACAGAGTACATATCGTTTTTCATGCCATTGCCACTTTCATTAAAGATGGGCTTTCTTTCAAACATACCGTCATAGTCTTTGTCGTATCCACCGCCTTGAATAACAAAGTCTTTCTCATTGGCTTCGTCACGTTCAACACGATGAAAAACAGAACCTTTATAGTCGTCATTTACTACATAGGTGAGAAAGTTATTTACGGTGATTGGCGATCTTGAGCGATCTAGCTCTACAGTAATTTTGCCAAGTGATGTGTTGATTTGTACTTTTGGAAATAGGTTATCTTTTTGTACAAATCGTCCTTCTTTATTGCCAGCAATGGTCATAGTGCTCGCAAGGAAAGTAAATATGAGTATCGCGCTACGGATCATCTGTGTCCCTTATACTTTATTGTGAGATGAATTGAACAAGCTCTTGATCTTTTATCATATGTGCCACCAGCTGTTGGGCAAGCACATTTAGTTGGCCTTCTACTTTGGCTTGATCGTGTTTCAGCGAGCCTGTCAGCTTTCTATTACCTGTAAAAGATTTAACAAATGTGCTTTTGCCTTTAGTGACCGTAACCACAAATTCCGCTTGTGCATTGCTTTCATGTTTTGTATAAGTTTCAGAAACGAGCGCTAAAAACTGCTTGATTTGCACTGTAACTTGCACATTTGCGTTGCGTACGACATCTGCGCCATTGGTTGTAAATGCATCATTGATCAACGCTGATAGAGTCACCGGCAAGTTTGCATCTGGTAAATACACCGCAGGCTCTCTGTCGAGCACTTTAACCGTGAACTTAGAGGTTCTGAGGTCTTCCACTTTTACAGACACAGGTTGATTAATGCTTGTTACTTGTCCCGCAGAGTAACTTGGGCTAAGGATCACTGCCTTTGGTGAACTAGCACACCCTGATAGCAGAGTCACTAGACCTACGACAGCCAGTGATTTAACAATATTAGCCATAGATTAGCTCCTTTTTATTACACTTAATACAGTAAATTTCTTGTTATTGCCAAGTACCTTACAGTTCCCGAATAGACGCTGCAACTTGTCTTGGTAGTCTAAATGTCGATTGCCGATAATTCTGAGCTCTCCGCCATTTCGAAGTGTATGTTTGGCCTGTAAGAACATTTGCCAAGCAATGTGATCCGTGATGGCTTGTGCTTGATGAAATGGGGGATTGCAAAGCACTAAATCGGCACTGTTGGGAGCAAAATCAGTGAGGCAATCATTGTGTATAAATTGGCAATCAGTCAAGCGTGTTGGTAAATTATGGCTAACATTTTGCTGGGCACTGGCGACTGCCATTGCTGATTCATCCACGAAAGTGACCTTGCTATTAGGCATTCGGTTCAATACCTGTAGCCCAATTACGCCATTGCCACAGCCCAGATCGATGACCTTCAGCGGCTTCTTACCCGCAGGTAGGTAATTTAGAAAAAACCTTGCACCGATATCAAGGGAATCTCTTGAGAAGACATTCGCGTGATTAAAAAGCGTAAAGTCTGTATTTTCTAGAGCCCATGAAGCAGGGAATTTACTTGCGACTGGTTTTGCAGTGGTGTTAGAAAAAATCAAACGAGATTTTTTAACTGCGAGACTGGTTTTTGGCTCTGATAAAAAATGATTGAATGATTTTAGTGTCGAAGTATGTATCTCTTTTGCTTTGCCCGCTGCGATGACAGGAATATCTGCTGGCAGATGACTAAGTAGAGAGAGTTGATATTGCAAGAATCCCGCATTTTTGGGAATTTTAATAAGTACCAAGTCAATTTCTGTTGGTAAGTTTGCCAAGCTGTCCAAAAATGTGACGTGCTCACTTGGCAGCTGATTTTCAATCAAGTTGTGTTGACAGGCTGCCTTACTAACAAAAGAATCACTTACGAAAAAAAGAGAAGGTAAGACTTGTTCTTTGGCGTATATGATACTGGTCGCACAACAGAGTGCCCCAAAGCTATCGTTAAGAATTAAGACGCTCTGTGCGTTAGGATATTCTGATGTTATATGATCAAGAAGGTATTCGTCTGCGGCATCCCATGCTTGTAGACTGCGATTTTTTTGTTCAAGAGGAAATCGATGTAATATGAACGGATGGTTTGCGAGTACCGCTTCGGTTGTCATAGTTCTATTTTTTTCACTAAATTGTGGGTGCATAATAACATGTCAAAGCTGAACAAAGAATGTTTGCCTGAAGGCTTTCACTATTTTCCTAAGGGCATTTCGTTTGATAAAAGTTTAGCGTTATATGAACATTTACGTACACAATTACCTTGGCAACAGCCAGAAATACGTGTTTATGGAAAAATGCACAAAATCCCTCGCTTGCAATGCTTTGTTGCTGATCAGAGTGTCAATTACGGCTATTCGGGCAAGCAGCTCGACAATTGCGGATGGTTACCTGTTTTAAGTGCGATTAGAACACGTTTGCAACGGCAATATGGTCAATCTTTTAATGCACTTTTGCTCAATTGGTATCGAAATGGGCAAGATACGATGGGGTGGCACAGTGATGATGAACAGGAGTTGGGTCATGAGCCAATGATTGTATCCGTTTCTTTGGGAGCATCAAGATTATTTAAGATACGTAACAAAGTGACACGGGAAACCAACTCAATACTGTTAGAGACCGGTAGCTTTTTGGTGATGTCTGGACGCAGTCAGAATGACTTTGAACACAGTTTGCCCAAGCAAGCAAAAGTGTCTCAAGGTCGAATAAACCTTACATTTAGAACAGTTGGTTAATTTAGCCTATCCGCGTATAGTATATGGCAATTTATAAGAACAACTGTGAAAAGGGCACTATTTAGATGTCAATGCAGCAACAAATCCATGCAAAACTTGCCGACGCCATTGCGTGTACGCACCTTGATGTTATTAATGAAAGTCATATGCACAGTCGTGGCACTGAATCACATTTCAAAGTCATCGTCGTCAGCGAAGAATTTGCTGGGTTGCGGCTTTTACCGAGGCATAGACGTATAAATGAAGTGTTAAAGCTCGAGTTGGCAAATGATATTCATGCATTAGCAATTCATGCATACACCCCCGAGGAGTTTGACGAAACAGCGCACCAAGTGCCAGCGTCTCCCAACTGTTTAGGTGGCTCAAAGTTTGATAAATAGCTGATCAGACCTGTATTTGGACGATCAGACATTACACTATAGGCAATTTTTGGCACCCTCTTTGACAAGCTTCATGACTTTAAGTGGTAGAGATGTGCCTTAACTAATTGAAACATATTCAAAATTTAGTAGGAAACAAAATGGTAATTAAGCCGAAGATCCGTGGTTTTATCTGTACCAATGCTCATCCAGCTGGTTGTGCTGCGCATGTTGAAGAGCAAATTGCATACGTAAAGCAGCAAGGTGAATTACAAAATGGACCAAAGAATGTACTGGTTATCGGCGCGTCAACTGGTTATGGTTTAGCTACACGTATTACTGCTGCGTTCGGCTCTGGCGCAAAAACACTGGGCATCTTCTTCGAAAAAGAAGGGACAGAAAAGAAAACAGCTTCAGCAGGTTGGTACAATACTGCGGCTTTCCAAAATGCGGCTGACAAAGCTGGATTATGGTCGAAGAACATCAATGGCGACGCGTTCTCAAATGAACTAAAAGAAAAAGCAGTTGAGACCATCAAAGCAGAGATGGGCAAGGTTGACTTAGTTATCTACAGCTTAGCTTCTCCTCGTCGTACAGATCCAAAGACGGGTGAAACACACAGCTCTGTGCTTAAGCCGATCGGCGAAGCAATTACCACTAAAAACTTAAATACTTCAAAGCGCGTTATTGACGAAGTAAGCGTTGAAGCTGCAAATGAAGATGAAATCGCCAATACGGTAAAAGTGATGGGCGGTGAAGATTGGGAGCTTTGGTTAGAAGCGCTAAAAGAAGCTGATGTATTGGCTGACAACTTCAAAACAACAGCATATACCTATATTGGTAAAGAACTGACATGGCCAATTTATGGTCACGCAACCATTGGTAAAGCGAAAGAAGACTTAGACCGTGCTGCAGAAGCGATTAAAGCATCAACTGCTGCATTGAATGGCGAAGCATACGTGTCTTCTTTGAATGCAGTTGTAACGCAAGCAAGTTCTGCAATCCCAATTATGCCACTATATATTTCAGCACTGTTTAAAGTAACGAAAGAAGACGGTACTTACGAGGGGACAATTGAGCAGATCCATGGCCTATTCAATGAAAACCTATACAGCGACGCGCCACGTTTCGACGAAGGTGGTCACTTGTTCCAAAACTATAAAGAATTGGAAGACGGTGTTCAGGCACGTATTCAGCAAATTTGGGACACAGTAGATACTGATACAATTGACTCGTTAACTGATTACGAAGGTTATCATAACGAATTCTTAAAATTATTTGGTTTTGGCGTAGATGGCGTCGACTATGAAGCCGATGTAAATACTGTTGTTGAAATCAATGGTTTAGTATAATTTTTATACTTTGGGCGAAGCATTCTAGCTTCGCCTTTCAATTTTTCTTTCCCTGATCCAATCACTTCACTTTCTCAATCAATACCACTTTGGTCTATATTGATTTAATCGCAATTAGCTGAACTGAGCTAAAACCATTGTTAAGTCGTATTAATTTGATAATTGTACTCGCATAGTCAGGGCGATTAATGTTAAAATTGCGGAAATATGTGAGGACTATATATCACGGCGCTTATTTTTGGTTGATTTGGCTTTTGTCAAGTCATAGACATGATGAGCGGGTTCTTTGATACCAAAAACTGATGAGATGGCTGCCGTGGTAAGTAAAGATTTTTCAATTTCTTTCCGTTAATGTAATGCAAGTGCGTATGATCAACATAAAAAAAGGTCTGGACTTACCCATAGAGGGCGCACCACAGCAAGCTATTCATGATGGCGCTGCCATCAAACGTGTAGCTGTGCTTGGTGAAGAGTTTATTGGTATGCGTCCAACCATGCATGTTCGCGTGGATGACCAAGTCAAAAAAGGCCAAGTTCTTTTTGAAGACAAAAAGAACCCAGGTGTCAAGTTTACTGCGCCAGCCTCTGGTGTAGTTAAAGAAATCAACCGTGGTGCTAAGCGTGTGCTTCAATCAGTAGTGATTGAGGTACAAGGCAATGAGCAAATCACTTTTGACAAGTTCTCGGCTGCTGATTTAAGCAACCTAGATCGTGAGAAAGTGAAAGAAGTGCTTATTGAATCTGGTCAGTGGCCAGCGCTTCGTGCACGTCCATTTAGCCGTGTAGCAGTGCCTAGTGCAGCTCCGAGCTCAATTTTCGTGACAGCCATCGATACTAACCCATTAGCAGCAGATCCAGCCGTGATCATTGCCGATAACGTGGAAGCGTTTGAAGCCGGTCTAGCCGTTGTGTCTCGTTTAACTGATGGCAAAGTTTTCGTATGTAAGCAGTCAGGTAGTAAAGTACCTAGCTCGTCATTGTCACAAGTTGAAGTTCATGAGTTCGCTGGCGTTCACCCAGCAGGCTTAGTGGGCACTCACATCCACAACTTAGATGCAGTTGGTGCAGACAAGCAGGTTTGGCACTTAGGTTACCAGGACGTTATTGCGTTTGGTAAGCTGTTCCTAACCGGCGAGATCTACACAGACCGAGTTGTTTCTTTAGCAGGTCCTCGCGTAAAGAATCCTCGTTTAGTTAAGACTCAAATTGGTGCGTCGCTAACAGATTTAGTATCAGGTGAAGTTGAAGACGGTGATAACCGAGTCATTTCTGGCTCTGTGTTAGCTGGTAAAACAGCAACCGGCCCTCACGCTTTCCTTGGTCGTTATCACGTACAGGTTTCAGTGCTTCTTGAAGGTCGTGAGAAAGAGTTATTTGGCTGGATTGCGCCAGGTAGCAACAAATTCTCAGTAACACGTACATTCATTTCACACTTAGCACCTAGCCGTTTGTTCAAGATGACAACGTCTACTGGTGGTTCTAAGCGTGCGATGGTGCCAATTGGCAACTATGAGCGTGTTATGCCTTTGGACATCCTACCAACGCTATTACTTCGTGATCTTATCGCAGGCGATTTAGACAGTGCTATCTCACTAGGTGCACTTGAGCTTGATGAAGAAGATTTAGCATTGTGTACCTTCGTATGTCCGGGCAAGTATGATTATGGTTTAATCCTGCGTGATTGCCTGACTACTATTGAGAAGGAAGGTTAAAAATGGCCTTAAAGAAATTTTTAGAAGACATTGAACCTCACTTTGAACCAGGTGGAAAACACGAGAAGTGGTATGCGCTTTATGAAGCAATCGCGACGGTTTTCTATACGCCTGGTTATGTAAACAAAGGCGGCACGCACGTGCGTGACAACATCGACCTAAAACGTATCATGATTTTGGTATGGATGGCGACGTTCCCGGCTATGTTCTTTGGTATGTTCAACATCGGTCACCAAGCAGCAATCGCAATTGGTAACGGTTTTGACATCGCAAACACTTGGCAGGCTGGTATTTTCCAAGCGCTAGGTGGCGAGCTGACAGCGACTTCCGGCTGGGCCGCAAAAATGTTTTATGGTGCGTGTTTCTTCCTACCTATTTACGGAACAGTGTTCATCGTAGGTGGTTTTTGGGAAGTGCTGTTCGCATCAGTGCGTAAGCATGAAGTAAACGAAGGTTTCTTCGTAACTTCAGTTTTATTTGCATTGATCCTGCCTGCAACAATTCCATTATGGCAAGTTGCACTAGGTATCACATTCGGTGTTGTAGTTGCTAAAGAAGTATTCGGTGGTACTGGCCGTAACTTCCTTAACCCTGCACTAGCTGGTCGTGCGTTCCTTTTCTTCGCATACCCAGGTGATATCTCAGGTGACACAGTATGGACAGCAGTAGATTCATTCTCTGGTGCAACATACCTTGGTCAAGCAGCGATTGGTTCATTAGATTACAACAACATGCAGTTGTGGTGGGATGCTTTCTACGGCTTCATCCAAGGTTCAGTAGGTGAAACGTCGACGCTAGCACTTGCAATTGGTGGCTTGTTCTTGATGTATGTTCGTATCGCGTCATGGCGCATCGTACTGGGTACATTCCTAGGTATGGTTGTTATGTCAACGCTATTGAACATGATTGGCTCTGACACGAACGCGACATTTGCTATGCCTTGGCATTGGCACTTAGTACTTGGTGGTTTTGCATTTGGTATGTTCTTTATGGCGACTGACCCAGTTTCTGCGTCTTTCACAGATAAAGGTAAATGGGCATACGGTGCACTAATTGGTGTTATGGTTGTACTTATCCGTGTTGTTAACCCTGCATACCCAGAAGGTATGATGTTAGCAATTCTATTCGCTAACCTATTCGCACCGCTATTCGACCACTTTGTAGTGCAGTCTAATGTGAAGAGGAGATTGGCACGTGTCTAGTAACAATGAAACTATCGGCAAAACGTTAGGCGTTGTTGTTGGTCTATGTTTAGTGTGTGCGATCGTCGTATCTTTTGCGGCAGTACAGTTACGCCCACTACAGCAAGCTAACAAAATTGAAGACGTTCAACGTAACATTCTAGCTGCGGCTGGTTTTAAAGACGTTGAAAACGTTGCACAAAAGTACAATGAAGTCATTGACGCACGCGTTGTTGACTTCAAGTCTGGTGACTTTGTTGAAACAGATCCTAACTCGTTCGACTTCACGATGACTAAGTTCGACGCAGAGCGCAGCTTTGCACTTCCGAAAGAAGATGACTTAGCTGGCGTACTTCGTATGACGCATGAGTCTCCAGTATACCTAGCTAAGAACAGCAATGGTCAGGTTGAATCAGTTATTCTGCCTATCCAAGGTTACGGCCTATGGGGCATCATGTACGGTTTCATCGCACTAGACCTTGATACGAAAACGATTAAAGCAATCAATTTCTATCAGCACAACGAAACTGCGGGTCTTGGTGGCGAAATCCAGAACCCTAAGTGGACAGCTACTTGGGAAGGCAAGCAACTACCTGTAGATATCGTAAAAGGCACAGCTGGTAGCGATGTAAACAAAGTAGATGGAATATCTGGTGCGACACTAACGTCAAACGGTGTTGAGAACACATTCAAGTTCTGGACAGGCGATAAAGCGTTTGGTCCATTCCTAGCGAAAGTACGTGAAGGGGCATTGAACTAATGGCTAATGCAAAAGAAATGAAGGAAGTCTTGTTAGGACCAGTCTTCGCAAACAACCCGATTGCTCTGCAAGTACTGGGTATTTGTTCTGCGCTAGCGGTTACTTCAAGCCTTAAAAATGCACTTATCATGTCACTTGCTTTGACTGTGGTAACTGCGTTCTCAAGTTTATTTATCTCGTTGATCCGTAACCACATTCCGTCAAGTGTACGTATCATCGTTCAAATGACAATTATTGCATCATTGGTAATCGTTGTTGACCAGACACTTCAAGCATTCGTATATGCAACGGCTAAAGAACTAACGGTATTCGTTGGTCTAATCATTACAAACTGTATCGTAATGGGTCGTGCAGAAGCTTATGCAATGAAGTCACCACCGCTTATGTCTTTCTTAGACGGTATTGGTAACGGTCTTGGTTACTCAGTAGTTCTACTTACAATTGGCTTTGTACGTGAGCTATTCGGTGCAGGTGCACTATTTGGTGTTGAAATCCTTCCGCTAGTTTCTGACGGTGGTTGGTACCAGCCAATGGGTCTATTAATTATGCCATTCAGTTCATTCTTCTTAGTTGGTTTCTTCATTTGGGTACTTCGTACTTATAAGAAAGACCAAGTAGAAGCGAAGGCATAAGGGGAGAAAGATGGAACATTATCTTAGCTTATTTGTAAAAGCGGTTTTCATCGAAAACTTAGCGCTATCTTTCTTCTTAGGTATGTGTACATTCCTTGCGGTATCTAAGAAAGTAACAACCTCGTTCGGTCTTGGTGTTGCAGTAATCTTTGTACTAGGTGTAGCTGTGCCGGTAAACAACATTGTTTATCACGCGGTACTGGCACCGGGTGCACTTGAATGGCTTGGTTTCCCAGAGGCTGACTTAAGCTTCTTGAAATTCTTGACTTTCATCGGTGTAATCGCAGCACTTGTACAGATCCTAGAAATGACATTGGACAAGTTTTTCCCTGCGCTATATAACGCGCTTGGTATTTTCTTGCCACTTATCACAGTAAACTGTGCGATTTTCGGTGCGGTAGCATTCATGGTTGAGCGTAACTATAACCTTGGTGAGTCAGTTGTCTTTGGCATCGGCTCAGGTGTGGGTTGGGCGCTTGCAATCGTATTGCTAGCAGGTCTTCGTGAGAAGATGAAGTATGCTGATATCCCAGATGGTCTTCGTGGTTTAGGTATTACCTTCATCACTGTAGGTCTAATGGGCTTTGGCTTCTTGTCATTCTCTGGTATTTCACTTTAATTAGCGAGGAAACTATACGATGGAAACTATTGTATTAGGTGTAAGTATGTTCATCGCTATCGTTGTGATCTTGGTGCTAGTCATCATCGCAGCGAAATCGAAGCTTGTACCAAGCGGTGACATCACAATCGGCATCAACGGCGATGCGGACAAAGCAATTACATCAGCACCAGGTGGTAAGCTACTAGGCTCACTAGCTGATGCCGGTATCTTCATTTCATCAGCATGTGGTGGTGGTGGTTCTTGTGGCCAGTGTCGCGTACATGTTCATTCTGGTGGTGGTGATATCCTTCCAACTGAGCTTGACCACATCACTAAAGGTGAAGCACGTGAAGGTTGTCGTTTAGCATGTCAGGTTGCGGTTAAGACTGACATGGAAATCGAAGTAGAAGATTCTATCTTCGGCGTTAAGAAGTGGGAATGTACTGTTATCTCTAACGATAATAAAGCGACATTCATCAAAGAGCTTAAGCTTGGTATCCCTGAAGGTGAGGTTGTACCTTTCCGTGCAGGTGGTTATATCCAAATTGAAGCACCAGCTCACCACGTTAAGTACGCAGACTTTGATATTCCTGACGAATATCGTGGCGATTGGGAGCGTTTTGGCTTCTTCAATCTTGAGTCTAAAGTTGACGACGAGACGATCCGTGCATACTCAATGGCTAACTACCCAGAAGAGTTCGGTATCATCATGTTGAACGTGCGTATTGCGACTCCGCCGCCAAATAACTTGAGCCTACCATGTGGTAAGATGTCTTCTTACATCTGGTCACTTAAAGAAGGTGATAAGGTAACTATCTCTGGTCCATTCGGTGAATTCTTCGCGAAAGAAACTGATGCAGAAATGGTATTCGTAGGTGGTGGTGCAGGTATGGCACCAATGCGTTCACACATCTTTGACCAACTTAAGCGTCTTAACTCAGACCGTAAGATGTCTTTCTGGTACGGTGCACGTTCTAAGCGTGAGATGTTCTACGTAGAAGACTTCGACGGCCTAGCTGCTGATAACGATAACTTTGAGTGGCACGTAGCACTTTCTGATCCTCAGCCAGAGGATAACTGGGAAGGTTACACGGGCTTCATCCACAACGTATTACTAGAAAACTATCTGAAGGACCACGAAGCGCCTGAAGATTGTGAGTTCTACATGTGTGGTCCTCCAATGATGAACGCGGCTGTTATCAACATGCTGAAAGATCTTGGTGTTGAAGACGAAAACATCCTACTTGATGACTTCGGTGGTTAATTAGGTATTAAATATGATGTTTAATCGTATTTAAAAAGTTTAAACCCCTAGGGTATTCCCTAGGGGTTTTTTTATATGGTGTAAGGACTAAAAAATAGATGCAAAAACTTGGTTATTTCTTCTCTGTTATTTTTTTAGTGTTGTTCTTATCGGCGTGTGGTGAGCAAAATACGCGACAAACCCCCGTTGAAATAAATGGTAAGACAATGGGGACTACCTATAATATCAAGGTCTTTCCTGGCCCTGTCAGTCTAGAAGCTGAACGTTTTAAAAGTGAGGTGGACGAAGCACTTGTTGCAGTAAATCAGTCTATGTCGACGTATATTCCAGATTCTGAAATTAATCGTTTCAATAGACTTGAAGCCAATACAGTGATGCCAATCAGTGCTGATTTTAGAAAGGTAACGGCAGAGTCTATCCGGTTGGGGCAATCGACTCAAACTTTAGATGTGACCATGGGGCCTTTAATTGATTTATGGGGTTTTGGTCCTGACAAACGCCCAACTAAAAGACCTTCACAAAGTGAGATTGAGGCGATGCAAGCCAATATCGGTGTGGATAAGTTGAGTTTGACAAGCGAAGGTTTGTCTAAGTCTCTTAGCCATTTAGAGCTATCCTTTTCTGCAACAGCAAAAGGCTATGGAATTGATAAAGTGGCTGAGCTTATTGAGCGTAAAGGTATTGAAAACTACATGGTAGAAATTGGTGGGGAGCTGCGTATTTCAGGCAACAAACCAGATGCGACACCATGGCGTATTGCTATTGAAAAACCCGATGCTCCTGCAGGGCAGCGTCAAATTCACAGAATTATTGAACCGGGTAAAAACAGTGTTGCGACCTCTGGTGATTACCGCATTTTTTATGAGATGGATGGTGAGGTATTTACGCACCTAATTGATCCTGCAACAGGTAAACCAGTGAAGCATGACTTAGTATCAGTTACTGTGCTCCATCCATCAGCGATGACTGCGGATGGCCTGGCAACCGCGCTTACTGTGATGGGAACAGAGCGTGCTAAGGCTTATGCAGAGCAGTACAAGCTGCCAGTCTATCTGATCAGTAAAACACCGGATGGTCTTAAGACGTATTCGAGCTCAGCATTTGCTCCTTATTTAAATAAAGACTAAAGGAAGCAAATATCATTGCTTTTTGTGTGGTAAATTCATTCAACTTTGTCGGGTTTAGATATATAATGTTGTCAATATACCGTCAGTTACTTGGGATTAACCTGAGTTGGTTCGTTAATTAAGGGGCTTAGCCTATGTCACTTTTTATTCTTACTTTTGGATTACTTGTTTTGATTGCAGCAGCAATGGCTGTGGGCGTAATAGTACAGAAAAAATCAATGGCAAGTAGTTGCGGGGGTCTGGGCTCTATGGGCATTGATAAAATATGTGATTGTGACGACCCATGCGACAAGCGTAAAAAGCGTTTGGCTAAAGAGCAATCTTGGCGAGAGAACCAAATTCTATAATTTGGTTAAGACAAAAACGCAGGCTTGCCTGCGTTTTTTTGTGCGTAAAATTCAATGCTAAAAACGATATTCCTCATAAGGCATACAGAAACCGTAAAGCAAGGCCACCTAATTGGCGCAACTGATGTTTCATTGCCAGCTCAAAGCTTAGAGCGTTTGCTAACACAGATCGCAAAATGTGCGAGTATCAAAAAAATCATTTCCTCTCCACTACAAAGGTGTAGGCAAGCTGCACAGTTATATAGTGACCATCATCAAATTCCCCTTTCGATTGAGCCTAATATTCAAGAAATGAACTTCGGTGATTGGGACGGGCAGTCTTACAATTGGCTATGGGAAAATACTGCTAGCCCGAGTATTGGTGATTTTTGGCATAACCCTTGGCTGCATATTCCACCAAATGGTGAGTCCATGAGTCATTTCGAGAGTCGAGTTACGTTGTGGTGGGATAATATACTGTCAACGCCAAGTGACGATAACATTGTCGCGGTCACTCATGGTGGAGTGATTAAAAAACTATTGGCGTTGGCACTAGCTTTACCGCAAAAAAGCAGCGTACAGTTAAATGGCTTTGAAGTTGGCTATGGATGCATTGTACGAATCTCGATTTATTATGATGATGAAGGAGTTGCATGGCCTAAAGTTGTCTTTTAGACATCTAGACTTCATAATATACTCAATCATTTCAGTGCTGCTTGGGAATGAGGTGAAAATCCTCAGCTGTCCCCGCAACTGTATTCGCAATACTTTCATGAAGTATCGAAGAGCCAGATACCAAGGCTGAAATAAGAACTTAAGCGGGCGCACTTAAGTGACATCACATCAACTTAATGGCAATTACTGTCTGTTTTGTGATTTGTGCGGCCCGAAACAAGAGGATGTATGGTAGCGGCACAAGTTTCGATAAATAACCTCAGTTTGGTTATTCACAATAAACAGATTTTATCTGATATTAGCTTTTCTGTTTTGCCAGGTCAGTTTATTGGCCTGATCGGTCCGAATGGAGCCGGAAAGTCTTCTCTTTTAAGATGTCTTTATCGTTATCAAACGCCTCAGGCTGGCAATATACAAATCGATGAAAAGGAAATCAGCCAGTTTAGCCGACAAACATACGCAAAAAAAGTTGCTGCGGTACTACAAGAGATCCCCAGTCAATTTAACTTAGCCGTTTTCGATGTTGTTGCAATGGGGCTGACACCCCACAAACGCTTGTTTTCAAGTGTCTCGTTGAGAGATCGTCAGGCTATTCAAGAGGCGTTGAAAAAAGTGGGGTTAGCGCACAAGTATCAACAACCCTATGAGTCTTTATCCGGTGGAGAGAAGCAACGCGTTATGATTGCGAGAGCTATCGTGCAACGCCCTAGTCTGCTATTAATGGATGAGCCAACGAGCCATTTAGATGTTAAATACCAAATTGAAATTATGGCGTTGGCAAAATCTCTCGGTATTACCGTGATTGCGTCTTTTCATGACTTAAATCTCGCATCTGCATTGTGCGACTCCATCATAGTGCTCAATGAAGGTAGCCTAGTCGCAAATGGTGCGCCCAAAAACGTCGTAACTACCAATATGCTGTTGGAAGTGTTTGGCGTAAAGGCAGAAGTGATATTGCAAACATCACCTCATGGAGCGTCTGTTCCTTATATTCGTTACCAATATCAACTCACAGTTATGGATCTGAACGATCAGGCATCTAGGGGGCGAGAGTGCGAGTAGCTGCAAGCAGTGTTTTAGTTTTAGCCTGCCTATTTAGTTTTATCAGCGCCCTCAGTATCGGGGCTATTAATGTAGATTTTTACGATGTGTGGTTGGCTTTATGGTCGTATGATAATACCCAGCTAACGCAAAAGATCATCATTGAACTAAGATTACCCCGCACTGTTCTGGCATTTCTAGCCGGGGCAGGTTTAGCAACGGCAGGCTTGATTTTACAAACAGTGACGCGTAACCCTTTGGCCGATCCTTATTTATTTGGCATTTCTTCTGGCGCCTCCTTTGGCGTGGTACTTTTGATTACTTTATTTGGGATGCAAAGTGGTTTGGCTATGTCTGGTGCTGCACTGTTAGGGAGTATATGTGCGATGAGCCTATTGCTGTTGATTGCATATCATAAAGGCACCGCGCAAATTGAAAATATGCTGTTAGCCGGCGTCGCTCTATCATTTTTGTTCAATGCCTTTACTAGTTTACTTTTGTATTGGAGTGACCCTCAAGCAATTACAGCAATTATTTTCTGGAGCTTAGGGAGCTTTAGCCGAGCAGATTGGGCATGGATATGGCTGCCATCCGCAGTTGTCATTTTAGGAATATTAAGCGTGATTTGCTTTCGCCGTCATCTCAATGCGCTTCTGCTTGGTGACGAAAGTGCCGTTACACTGGGTGTTAATGTTCATAAACTGCGTTTAGGTATGCTATTAGTGAGCTCTTTATTAACAGCGGTGTTGGTTGCAGCATGCGGTGGCGTTGGTTTTGTTGGTCTAATGATCCCCCACATTGTGCGCTTTTTTATCTCTCAAGCAAGGGTCTTAGGTATGTTAGCGACCGCATTAAGTGGTGGCTTATTTATGCTTTGGGTTGATGTACTAGCTCGAAGTTTAATTGACAATCAAGAGCTGCCTATTGGGGTTATCACAGCCGCCATCGGTAGCGTATTTTTCCTTTCTCTATTGATGTTTAAAAAGCGCTCTACGAGCATCTAATTATTGGATACTTCGATGATACAAACTTTAGACCTAAAGCACTGTTTACGTATACGACAGAAGCTTGATATGAAGACTAAACCGCTTGGTTCATTGGGTAAGCTGGAGACACTCGCTAATCAACTCGTGTTAATTTTATCACAGGGCATGTCTGACGAAGAGTTGGAAAAAGCAAAGTTTACAATCATTAACCCTAGTATAAGCGTGTTTGCAGGAGATCATGGCATTGCTGGAGAAGGGGTCTCAATTGCGCCCAGCGAAGTAACTGGCCAGATGGTTGCAAACTTCGCGCAAGGGGGCGCAGCGATTTGTGTGTTGGCACGCCAATTTGGCTGGCGTCTAAATGTGGTTGATTGTGGAATATTGGTTCCTTCAAATAATACCAGTGTGATTAATTGCCGGCTTGGCGAGTCTACAGCTGCATTTCATCAACAAGCTGCTATGACACACGACCAACTAGACAAGGGGCTCGCGAATGCTGGGGAGCTGGTACAGAGAGAGTTAAGTCAAGGTTGCAATCTTTTTGCTTTTGGGGAAATGGGCATAGGCAATACCACATCTGCGGCGGCTATTTTTTCAGCTCTAAGTGGAGTTACACCGGAATTGGCAGTTGGTAAAGGTACGGGTGTGAGTGATGAGGTAGTTGACAAAAAGCGGTTGTTAGTCGAGCAAGCATTGAATTTACACCAATTGTCTTCCAATAAACCTCTAGAGGTTTTGCAATGTTTAGGTGGATTTGAAATCGTCCATATTGTGGGGGCAATGCTTGCTGTTGCAAGTGCAAAAAAAATCATAGTGGTAGACGGATTTATTGCAACAGCTGCCGCGATGGTAGCCATAAAAATAGCCCCAAGTAGCAAAGACTATATGGTATTTGCGCACTGCTCAAACGAGCAAGGACATCAGAAAATGCTGGAGTGGTTAGGTGTTGACCCATTACTACACTTAGAAATGCGACTGGGTGAAGGAAGCGGGGCTGCACTTGCGCTTCCCATTATTCATAGTGCGTTAGCCATTTACAATGACATGGCCAGCTTTGAAGAAGCAGAAGTCACTCAGGTCGTTAAATAGCATGTCCCAATTCGCTTTATTCAAGCTGGCCGCGATTTTTTTGACTCGAGTGCCGATTCAACTGCGTGGACACGTAAGTGATGAAGATATAAACCTATCTAGTCGCTACTTTGCATTGGTTGGCTTATGTATTGGTTTGTGTATGGCTCTTGTGCTCTGGTTGATGTCACTGTGTATCCCTTTTAGTGTCGCCATTGTATTTACTTTAGGGCTGGGGTTAATCATTACTGGTGCATTCCACGAAGATGGTTTTGCAGATACTTGGGACGGCTTTGGTGGCGGTTGGAGCAAACAACAAAAGCTGGACATCATGAAGGATAGCCGAATTGGAACGTATGGTGGTGTAGCGTTAATCATTCTAATGTTGAGTAAATACCAACTGTTGCTTGCACTAAGCACAAATATCTCCGTTTTGCTGTTTAGTGTAGTGATTGCACAGACTCTGAGTCGCATGACGGCAACGAGTTTGATTGGCAAATTGCCATATGTCCAACTGGACGCACAAAGCAAAGTTAAGCCTGTGGCTAAAAGTTTAAAATCATCCAGCAGAATTATTTTATATACAACTGGGCTCATAACTTCTCTGGCTGGGTTCTATTTAGTGGGTTTCTCCGTTTGGCATATGTTGGGTTTAGTGCTAACTCTATGGCTCACTCGATGGGTGTGCCAGCAATGGTTTGCTCGCCAGCTTGGTGGCTATACTGGTGATTGCCTGGGGGCGGCTCAACAAATCTGTGAAATTACAATTTATACTTTTTGTATCGTGAGTTTGTTATGACAGGGCGAGTGAATTTAATAATAGGCGGAGCACGGTCCGGAAAAAGCGCATTAGCAGAAAGTCGAGCCGAGCAATGGCTATCCGAGGGGCGTGTAAATGAGTTGATTTATATTGCCACTGCACAGAGCAAAGACGATGAAATGGCAGCTCGAATTGCGCACCACAAAGCGACGAGATCTCCTTTGTGGCAAGTTCGAGAAGCTCCTTGGGAAATTGCAGACATCATTGCGCAGCTTACATCTCAGCAATGTGCACTCATAGATTGTCTGACTCTTTGGCTAACTTTTGGTTTGTGTGAAGTGACCGAGCGGGAATTTTTTAGCAATAAACAGCGCTTGCTAGACGTATTAAAGGCAACCAAAGGTAGTGTCATATTGGTTAGCAATGAAGTGGGACATGGCATTGTACCTATGGGCGCACTGAGTCGTCGCTTTGTTGATGAATCTGGATGGTTAAATCAAGACATTGCAGCTATTGCTAATAGTGTTGATTTCGTTATGGCTGGGTTACCACTTAATTTAAAAAAGTGAAGAAAGAAAATGAAAACATTGATGGTGCAGGGCACAACATCGGATGCGGGTAAAAGTACACTTGTTGCCGGGCTTTGTCGTGTAGCAGTTCGTAAAGGCATCAAAGTGGCGCCATTTAAACCGCAAAATATGGCACTCAATAGCGCGGTTACGCCTTGTGGTGGAGAGATCGGCCGAGCGCAGGCACTGCAAGCTGTGGCTGCGAATGTGCCCTTGAGTGTAGATTTCAACCCTATTCTACTAAAGCCTAATACTGATACCGGCGCTCAAGTGATTGTGCATGGTAAAGCGCTGAGCAATATGGAAGCGGGTAAATACCATGATTACAAAGCTGTGGCTATGGATGCGGTGATTGAGTCTCACCAACGCTTAGCTAAGCAATTTGAGTATTGTATGGTGGAAGGAGCTGGCAGCCCTGCTGAAATAAACTTACGAGCAAACGATATCGCCAATATGGGGTTCGCTTGTAAAATATCGTGTCCGGTGATCATTATTGCTGATATTGATAAAGGCGGTGTGTTTGCCCATTTGGTCGGTACTTTGGCGTTGTTAAGTGAAGAAGAACAAGCTTTGGTAAAAGGGTTTGTTATTAACCGTTTTCGTGGAGATATTGGCTTACTACAGTCTGGCTTGGATTGGTTAGAAGATTATACCGGTAAACCTGTATTGGGTGTTTTACCTTACCTACACGATTTAGCTCTGGATGCAGAAGATGCGATTACCGTGGCTAATCGCACTGAGAATGTGAGTTTACGCGTCGCTGTTTTATTGCTTCCGCACATTAGTAATCATACTGATTTTGACAGTCTAAGGCTTAACCCAAATGTCGATCTTAAATACGTGCGCCATGGTGAAAGGATTGGTCAGGTTGATCTGATCATCATCCCTGGTAGTAAAAATGTCATCAATGATCTCGCATTCTTAAGGTCAGAGTCGTGGGACAAAGAAATCAATCAACACCTAAGATATCAAGGTAAAGTACTGGGCATTTGCGGTGGTTTGCAAATGTTAGGAACAGACATTGTTGACCCTCTGCACATTGAGTCAACTACTGAAAGTACTGCCGGATTAAACTTAGCGGAGTTTAGTACGCAACTGAGCGAAACTAAGCAACTGACGAATGTATCTGGTGAATGTTTATTGGGTGACGTACGGGTCGACATATATGGCTATGAAATTCATTGTGGTGTGACTTCAGGCCCAGCATTGAGTCGGCCTTTCCTTGAGTTTTCAAACCATCCATTGGGAACGTCGTTTGATGGCTTTATTTCAGACGACAATTTAATTGCAGGTACGTACTTACATGGCTTATTTGATAACCCAATAGCGAGTTCGACAATATTAAAATGGGCGAGCCATGGTAGTTTTGAGTATCAAGGGTTTGATTTAGATGCACACAGAGAAGAACAACTAGATAAACTGGCTGATATGTGTGAGCAACACTTAGATATTGAAAAGATTTTCGCATTAGATGTATAGGAGTCAAGCATGACAGAAAAAAACCAAGAAAAGCACAAAGCTAGGCAACAAAAAGTTAAAGAAAACGTAGATCAAAAAGTAGCACAGGCGAATATTGAACAAGGCATTTTTCAGGTAATAACTGGTAATGGTAAGGGCAAGTCTACGTCTGGATTCGGAACTGTGGCACGCTGTGTTGGGCATGGTATGAAGGCCGCGGTTGTGCAGTTTATTAAAGGTAATTGGGAATGTGGAGAACGAAACTTGCTGGAGAAGGCCGGGGTGCCGTTTGCTGTAATGAAAACCGGATTTACGTGGGAAACACAAAACCGAGAGACCGACACTCAGGCTGCACAGGCAACTTGGCTACATGCGAAGGAGTGGCTAAAGGATGAGAGTATCGACTTGATCCTCTTAGATGAGCT
The DNA here is from genome assembly GCF_001625655.1 of Pseudoalteromonas luteoviolacea DSM 6061. Taxonomy (GTDB): domain Bacteria; phylum Pseudomonadota; class Gammaproteobacteria; order Enterobacterales; family Alteromonadaceae; genus Pseudoalteromonas; species Pseudoalteromonas luteoviolacea. Next base: position 129,409 of record NZ_AUYB01000024.1, read on the forward strand.
GACGTATATGGTGAGCTATGATTACCTTGATTTAGATGAGGTAATTGAGGCGATTGAGAATCGTCCTAAAATGCAATCAGTGATCATTACTGGGCGTGGTGCGCACCGCAGGCTGACTGAATTAGCAGACACCGTCAGCGAAGTGAAGAATATTAAGCATGCTTTTGAAGCGGGTGTCAAAGCACAAAAAGGTTTTGATTTCTAATGCTTTCTAAATTTACGACGTTATGCATGCTGCTGATTGCCAGTTCTTTTGTGCATGCTCAGCAAAAGAAAACGCCTGAACGCATCATTGCATTAGCGCCTCACATTGTGGAAAATCTTTATTCTATTGGCGCGGGAGAGCGTATTGTAGGCACCGTTGAGCACGCTGATTATCCTATCGCAGCAAAAGAGATTCCAAGAATCGGCGGTTTTCATGGTCTTCAATTTGAGAAGTTATTAGCATTAAACCCAGACTTAGTTATTGCATGGAAAAGTGGTAACAAAGAAACAGACATTGAAAAGCTTAAAGCGCTTGGGATCCCGGTCGTATATAGTGTTGCCAAGGATATCAAGCAAGTGCCGAAAGAGTTGTTGAAATTAGGTAAATTGACAGGCCTTGAGTCACAAGCGAAAAAGCAGGCTGATAAGTTTAACGAAGATTACAATAGCATTGTTGCGCGATATAAGAACAAAGCACCACTAGATGTGTTTTATCAATTATGGCCTTCACCGTTAATGACCATTAATGGTAAAACGTGGATCCATCAAACGCTTGCAATTTGTGGAGTTAGAAATGTATTTGCAGATGCCACCACTGAATATCCGCAAATCAGCCTTGAAAATGTCATTGCTAAACACCCTCAGGTAATTGTAATTCCAAACGAACGGGCCGCAGAAGAACCTCAGAAGGTGAATTGGCAACTATGGCCTGAAGTCCCTGCAGTAAAACATCAACAATACATTGAAGTGAATGCAGACCTTTTACATCGCTTTAGCACCAGAATGCTAACAGGCGTCAAGGATATGTGTGGTAAACTGCATGCTTCTAGAACTTATTATGGAAAAAGGCAATGACAACATGGCGAGATCTGCTTGGAGCTGAGAAGCAGCAGGCTTACTTTCAAGACACGATGAATTATGTTGCGCAACGTCGTGCCCAAGGGGTGACCGTTTACCCACCTGAAGACAAGGTGTTTGAGGCATTTAAAGCGACTGAGTTGGCGCAAGTTAAAGTAGTGATCTTGGGTCAAGACCCATATCATGGACCGGATCAAGCGCATGGTTTGTGTTTTTCCGTTTTGCCTGGTGTAAAAGCACCACCTTCTTTGGCAAACATGTATAAAGAGCTCGCACAAGATATACCAGGATTTGAAATACCCAACCATGGTTATCTTTTGTCATGGGCGGAGCAGGGGGTGTTGTTGTTAAATACGGTATTGACTGTTGAACAAGGTCAAGCTCATTCTCACAAACACCTTGGGTGGGAACACTTTACTGATGTGGTGATAGATAAAATTAATACTCACTGTGAGGGGGTGGTCTTTCTGTTATGGGGCTCCCATGCTCAGAAAAAGGGTAAAGCGATAGACGCATCCCGCCACCATGTGTTGCGTGCACCACATCCTTCTCCATTATCAGCACATCGAGGATTTTTTGGTTGCAAACACTTTTCGCAAGCAAACGACCTACTGCAATCAATGGGTAAATCCCCTATTAATTGGCAGGTTTAAACCAGATATTACTGATATGTATAATCAAACAGCATATCAGTAACGGATTGCAGATAAACAAAAAGGCTCAGTATTGAGCCTTTTTGTTATATGAAGTCGAGTTCGTCTAGGTCGACACTGTCTGCAAATATATCCAGTTCTTCTAGTTCCTTGCGAAGGCGTTGTCTGTCTTTAAGCGCTTCAATTTCACGCCATTTTCGTTTTTTCCCCTTCGAAGAGGCTCTTTTCTTTGGTTCAGGACTTTCTACTACTTCAATCATATCGTCTAGGCTATCCATGAATATCTCCTATTGATGTACTAACCTCAAAACATGTGCTTTAGCATTACCCCAACTTGCATGAAAAACACACTTCGAGTAATGCTGGTATATCACAGACAGTAGAAAAATAAAACACTAATATGTATTTAAAGTGAAAACAAAGTGACACTTTGATGACATTGTAAATCTACTTGGGAGGATGAATGAAGTTACTTATCTGATTAAAATTAGCGCATGGATATCGCTTGAAAAAGTCAAAAATCAGATATATTGTATTGATTTTAAAGTGTTTCTGATAAAGGAAAGCACGTACAGATAAGGCCTCTATGTGCTGGGCTTTGAATGGCAATGTTCAAGAAGAAAAACGAAAAAGTATAGTTTGTAAACGATTATGAAAATCCGCAGTAAATTTTCATTTTTACGATAAAATAACACAGAGCCGGAGCACAATTACACTGGCTCTGTGTGGGCCAAAGTCGATTATAGTGACTTCACTTCTGACTCAAGTATTTCTTGAGCATGTGCAAACGCACGGATACCTTCAGCTAGCTTTTCAGTTGCCATTGCATCTTGATTGTGCAACCAGCGGAATTCACTTTCAGTGAGCGGAGCAGGCTTTTCAGCAACTGAATCGTTGTATTCTAGTAAGTACTCTTCACTTGCTGGTAATTCACCAAGCTCTTCAAGTAGTGCAGGGCTAATGGTCAGCTTATCACACCCTGTTAGAGCAACAATTTCGCCGGTATTACGGAAGCTTGCACCCATTACAACGGTCTTATAGCCGTGCTGCTTATAGAAGTCATAGATAGTACGTACTGATTGTACACCTGGATCATCAAGTGGATCTGTTGGCTTATCAACCCCATTAGCAACGTGCCAATCAAGAATACGGCCAACAAACGGGGAAATCAAAAATACATTAGCATCTGCACATGCACGAGCCTGTGCTTGGCTGAATAGTAGTGTTAAGTTACATTTAACACCTTGCTTTTCAAGCTCTTCTGCTGCTTTGATACCTTCCCAAGTAGACGCAATCTTGATTAAAATTTTGTCTTTGCTAACACCTTGCTCAGCATAGAGTGCAAGCAATTGCTGCGCTTTTGCAATCGTTGCCTGCGTATCAAAAGATAAGCGCGCGTCAACTTCTGTTGAAATGTAGCCAGGTACGATATTGGCAATTTCTTTTCCGATCAATACCGCGAAATAATCACATGCCAGCTCAACTTGCTTCTGCTCATCTTGCTCCTGTGATTTTGCGTAATCTAAAGCCTGTTTAAGAAACGGCTGATAGGCAGGCGTTTGAGCTGCTTTTAATAAAAGTGACGGGTTAGTCGTTGCGTCTTCCGGTTGATGTTTACGGATCGCTTCGATGTCGCCAGTATCGGCAACAATCGATGAATGCTGTTTTAGCCTATCTAATGCTGAAGTCATGCTGTCCTCATTCCTAATTTTGCAGCTATAAATAAATTACACGCCTTATGTTGCAATACCGTGATCAGCTTTTATAGGTCAAATGTCCGCTTGCAACGAGACAAGCAGATAAGTCCTAGCCAAATTTGGTCATTGTTATAGTAAGGCGAGTTATGTTTTCCACAGATATGATGTAGTCTGTCACCTTGCGGCTTATCTGAACACTAACGGTAGAAGATTTTACGCTTGCGATTCACTGTGGATAGTGTTGAAATTGACATTAATAAATATTTAAGTCAATAGGCTATCAATGATCACGGTTATTTCACCAGCAAAAAATCTCGATTACGACTCAAGTGCGCCAATAGAGCGTCATACCCTTCCTGAATTATTGACGCATTCCGAGGCATTAATTTCAGTCTGTAGAGACTTAAGTCCTCAAGAAATCGGTAGTTTGATGAAAATCAGCGATAAACTAGCAGGATTGAATGCGGCGAGATTTGCCCAGTGGTCTCAGCCTTTTACCTCAGATAATGCCAAACAAGCTATTTTTGCATTTAATGGAGATGTTTATACGGGTTTAGAAGCCGCCACTTTATCTGAAGAAACCATTGATTATACTCAGCAACACCTGCGCATTTTATCAGGCTTATATGGCGTACTTAAGCCGCTAGATTTGATGCAAGCGTATCGACTTGAAATGGGCACTAAATTGGCTAATTCGCGCGGCAAAAATTTGTATGAGTTTTGGGGGAGTGTGATAGCACAGAAGTTAAATGAAACATTGGCAGAGACCGGAGCCAATGCGTTGATTAACTTAGCTTCCAATGAGTACTTTAAGGCAGTTGATAAAAAAGCATTAAACGCTGAGATCATTACACCTGTGTTTAAGGATTGCAAAAACGGCCAGTATAAAGTGATCAGCTTTTATGCTAAGAAGGCAAGAGGTATGATGGCTCGTTACATTATGGAAAACAAAATACAGGATCTAGCGGCGTTGAAAGCTTTTGATATTGCTGGCTATTACTTTAGTGAAGAAGCAACTCAAAAAGCCAATGAACCGGTTTTTTTACGAGAAGAACAATCGTGAAAATTTGGATGCTAGCAGTTCTACTTTTGCTTCAAGGATGTAACCACTTTACCTTTAGTACGTTAAATGGTGAAGTTTCTTGCCAACAAACACAGCAAAATTGTACAGCTATGTGTCGAGAGGATCACCCACAGGGAGATCCTCTGATTAGGCAGTGTTTAATGCGATGCCAAGATGAATTAACTCTGTGTACTGTCAAACCCAAACACACTATAGACTAAGTGACCTCCGATCCTCTTTGTTAAGTCCAAGGGCAGATAAAATTGAATAAAAACGTTTTTTTATTGTCTTGCTGTCAGGGTTTAATGACCACTGGCAATATTCTTTTGGTGACTATCAGTGCGCTGGTGGGAAAGATGTTAAGTCCAACAGCTTCCATGACCACTTTGCCTATTGCAACACAAATGCTTGGCCTTTTGCTGACAACAGTACCTGCGTCATTAGTTATGGCAAAAACTGGTCGCAAACTTGGCTTTAGCCTTGGGAATATTATTGGCACATTGGGAGCTTTAATTGGCTTTATTGCCCTTTCTCAGAGCCAGTTTTATTTGTTTTGTGTGGCCACCTTTATGATTGGAGTGGGAATTGGTTTTGCTACTTTATATCGCTTTGCAGCTATTGAAGCGAGTGACAAGCCAGCGCGTGCTATCTCAATGATAATGGCAAGTGGTGTAATTGCTGCGGTATTGGGTCCTAATCTAGCGGTTTGGGTCAATCATCATTTTCCCACAGTGAATTATGCAAACTCTTTTTTAGCACTGACCTGTGTTTATTTAATTGCTTTAAGTCTACTGCAAATGGTGAAGTTTAATGAGGTCTCTGCAAAGCAACTTAGTTCCACGTAAAGTAAAAGAAATCATTTCTCAGCCACAATTTATTGTAGCAGCGCTTATTGGCATGATCAGCTACTCGGTAATGAACTTGCTCATGACGGCAACTCCTTTGGCGATGCATCGGCATGGTTTTGATTTAGCTGAGTCAGCACTTGTGATTGAGTGGCATGTACTTGGTATGTTCTTACCTTCATTTTTTACAGGTAAATTAGTTGAGCGCTTCAGTGCCGTTAATATGACCGTAGTTGGTTGTATTTTTATGTTGGCTTGTGCTGCGATAAATTTGCTTGGGGTGAGTCACTGGCACTTTATGATTGCACTTTTCTTCTTGGGTGTTGGATGGAACTTCATGTTTATTAGTGCTACAGCCTTGGTTAGTCAAACTTATGAACCCCACGAGCGAGCCAAAACACAAGCTGCCAATGAGTTTTGTGTGTTTAGTATGGTCGTGATGTCGTCGTTATTTGCGGGGTGGCTTGAGAGTGAGATAGGGTGGCAACCACTCAATATATGGTCAGTGCCAATTGTTTGTGTCGCATTGGGCGCGGCCTTTTGGTTTAAACAACACTCACACCCTGAGCTAAGTGTAAGTAAGCCTTAACTATCTCATCTCTAAAGTGCAGATTTTGGTACTTCTTTTCGCACCGATAGCGCTGGCAAAATTCTATTGGATTTAGGTCTGTGCGTTTGAGCAATGGGTTACTAACTTCACTATAAGTTTGATACCAGCACAGTCTGACTCTCTCAGGGGGGTTGGCAAGCTCCTTGATTATCCGTTCACTAAGAGTGAACTGAGATTGTCTTGCCAATGAAATCATATCGTCATTGGCCGCGGCTAGCCAGCAGGCGCCTTTTTCATTGACGCACAGCAGCGGTAAAAAGGGCGCCAGTGCTGGGTAAACATCATTTTTGTAGATGGTGACCTGCCAATACTTTCTTGCAATAAGGCAAAACTGCTCAAAACTCGTAATAGGGCCAAAGCCACTATTTACTAACTGTGTGATTTCTACTCGAGGCTTATTAGGGTTGACTGTGTCGTTTGCAGCATCGATGTACCAGTCTCCCCACAGCAAAGCGTTTTGAAAGTATTCATCCCTTAGTGAGCCCCAGACTGGTTTGAGTTCGCAGTTTGCTGCGCTGTTGGACTGGAGTGCAATTAGTGGCGCGTCTAATTTGGGTGCAGACAGTTTTTTTTGTAGTATTTGAAAAATTGCATTTCTGATTTCTTTACAGCGGCCAAGAGGGTATGGCTTGTCAGAAAAAAAAGGGTACTCTTGGGCCAATTTTGCGTCTATTTGTAAACGTAATTCAGCTAGATATATTTCCAATTGTTGCCGCTGTTTATCGTTCACATTTGATTCCAAAGCCTTTGCTGTGTATTCAATAGGATAGTGATTTTAGCTTGCTATGTGAAGTACATTTCAAAAGCATGCAGATAGCGGAATTAAATAGCCCCGCTAAGGCGGGGCTATTTAATTATTTCTTCTTTTTTGCTTTTGCAGCTTTCTTTTTGGCTTTTATCTTGGCTGGGTCTTTTTTCTTCTTAGGCAGCTTTGCTTCTTTGTGTTTTGGTTCTAGCCCTTCAATGGTTCTGCGCTTCAGCTTTTGGTCTGTGTAGCGCTCAACTTTACCTAAGATTTCTGCGTCATGTGCTTCCACCAGTGAAATCGCTGTGCCTTTTTTACCAGCTCGACCAGTACGGCCAATACGGTGAACATAGATATCAGCAGTGCGTGGCATATCGAAATTAATAACATGAGTAATATCTGCTACATCAATACCGCGTGCAGCGACATCGGTTGCGACTAAAATATTTGTGCGACCACTGTGAAAACTCGCCATAGCCGCCATTCGTTTATCTTGCGGCATTTCACCACGAAGCCATGTAGTTTTTATCTCATTGGTGTAAAGTTCACCAATTAATTGCTCTAGGCGCTCACGAGTTTTTACAAACACGATGGCTTTTTCTACTTCTTCACTTTTTAATAGCTGTGTTAGTAAGGCTAGTTTGTGCTTGTAATCATCAGCAAGGTGAACCCATTGATGGATTTTACCTTTTTCTTTGCGTGATGGCTCAGCTTCAAGCAATGCAGGGTCATTAAGCATTCGCTCTGCAAATAATTCTACACTGTCACCCTCTAGGGTCGCAGAAAATAAGAAACCTTGACGCCTATTTTTAGCCTCATCACAAATACGTAGCATTTCTTTTTTGAAACCCATATCTAGCATACGGTCGGCTTCATCTAATACAAGTAACTCTACATTGTCAGCATGGAAGTTTTCTGTTTCTAGATACTCCATCAAACGGCCTGGAGTCGCGATAAGAATGTCGTTATTTTTTTCAAAGATTTCTTTATGGCTACCGTAGTTGATACCGCCGGTTACAACACCGATACGCAAATGTGTATTTTCAGCCAGTGATTGGCATTGATCATGCACCTGATAAGCAAGTTCGCGGGTTGGTGTCATTATCAATACACGTGCAAAGCCCGGATCTTTTCTCGGAAAGTCGAGCAAGTACTGAATTGCTGGGATCAAAAAAGCGGCTGTTTTACCCGTGCCAGTAGGTGCCGAGGCAAGAATATCTCTGCCTAAAAGCGCTTCAGGGATTGAAAGTTGTTGAATGCTGGTAGCGGTTGTATAACCAATTTTTTTTATGGCAGAAAGTAACTTGCCATCAAGATCGAATTCAGAAAATTGCATAATGCATCACAAATAAAGGACAATAGCGGAATTATACGTGTGCTTTGCGCTTTCTAAAAGGTTCAATATGGCAAGCTTTGCATTTAAACAGTTTAAAATCGATCAAAAACGCGCTGCGATGAAGGTTTCAACCGATGGAATTATGTTTGGCGCTTGGGTATCTTTGACGAAAGCACAAAGTTTGTTAGATGTGGGAACTGGGACTGGCTTACTCAGTTTGATGGCCAAACAGCGTGCGCCTGAATTAAGTGTGATTGCCATCGAAATTGATGACCAAGCAGCGCTGGATGCAAAAGACAACTTTGACGCTTCACCTTGGTCTGACATCGACTTGGTACAACTGGCTGTACAGCAGTTTAAAGCTACTCAGCAGTTTGATTTAGTCATCAGTAACCCGCCATATTTCCAATCAAGCCTTAAGGGTGAGAACGCTCGTCGCAATGTAGCAAGACATACTGATAGCTTGAGCTTTGAAGAACTGATAGCAACATTTTTACGCGTTGCAAAACCCTGTGCTCGTTTGGCGGTAATTTTACCATTAGAAGAGGGAAGGGCATTTATCTCTCTTGCAGAGCAACAAAGCTTACATTTAGCGAGAGTGTGTGAAGTAAGGACCACACCGAATAAAGCTGTGACTCGCTTGATGTTTGAATTATCGACCAATTTGAGTGATACCTATCAAGAAACTTTGTGTATCTATAACGAACGTGGTGAATACTCACAGGAATATATAACGCTTTGTAAAGCATTTTACCTGAAAATGTAGTGTCCAAATGTACTAAGTTAATAATATTCTGTGCTTTTAAAAGGAATGCTGTATGGCAAATTTAGATCAAATTAAGCAAATTTTAGAGTTCTTGTCGGAGATCAATCTACCTTATCAAGTGACTCAATTTGAAGAGGATACATTTTTGCCCGGTGTCAGGCACAATAAAGGTGTGTTGGAAATTAGCATAGAAAAAGTACAGTATTCAGGCGATATTTTACATGAAGCTGGCCATTACGCAGTGTGTGAACCAACTGAGCGGCAGTTTTTGGATGGCAATATATACAAAACCGGTTTACAACATCAGCGGGCTAAACAGCAAATGATGGGGGAGGAGATGGCAGCAACAGCTTGGTCCGTTGCGGCAGCAATTCACCTTGGGTTTTCTTTGCAAGTTGTGTTTCATGAAGCTGGTTTTAGGGGAGCGAGTGAAAGCCTAATAACAGCTTTTGAAAATGGTGGAGGTATTGGGCACCCGTTGCTTGGCGCATATCAAATGACATGTCCAAAACGCGGTTTTCCGCATATGTCGGCTTGGATCAGAACGTTATCTTGGGCTTAGAAAGAGGGCTTTGAATTTGTTGCAGTGAGAGGGGCAGGCTGAACAAGCCCGCCAGAGAATGACATTAAAGAGTATTGGCGTATTCAGTCATGACTTGCTCAATCCAGGTTGCGATGCGATCGTCGCTTTTATCGTATTGACTGTCCTCATCAAGTGCCAGGCCTACAAATTGCGTACCGTCTTCGGTTAGCGCTTTAGAAGCCTCGAATTCGTAGTCGTCCGAGTTTGGCCAAAAGCCGATAAAGTTAACACCTTGAGGGGAGATTTTGTCGTGGAGCATGCCAAGAGCGTCTTGGAACCATTGGCCATAGCCTTGTTGATCTCCCATACCAAATAATGCGATGGTTTTTCCTTGTAGATTAACTCCGTCAATGTCGTCCCAATGAGACTCCCAGTCTTCTTGAAGTTCACCAAAGTCCCAAGTAGAAATACCGAAAATCACGAAGTCGAACTGCTCTGCGCCTTTTAGCGGTTCATCTTTGATGTTATGCAGTGACAGTGTGTCTTTGCCAATAATTTCCTGAATCTTTTCAGCGGCCATTTCTGTATAGCAGGTTGTAGAACCATAAAATAACCCGATTTGCATTGTATTCTTCACTTAAATGGCTGTTATTATATGGGGGCAGTCTACCTTAAGGTTTAATTAATTGATACAGGCAGCCCGTGAACGAACAAGAAACATTATCAAATACAGCAGATGACCCAATAGAAGCATTTCTAGATATGCTTTTCCTTGAACAAGGCCTTAGTGACAATACCATTGCTGCATACAGGAATGATTTGGAAAAGTTTTCAAAATTTGTTGGTGATCAGCTAGAAGTGAAACATTTATTTGAGGTAACCGTTGCGGATATTGAGGCTTACCTTGCCTATCGAGTTGATCAAGGGCTGAAATCTCGTAGCACAGCCCGCTCCGTCAGCGCACTTAAGAGATTTTATTTATATTGGGTAAATGAAAAGCAAATAGCTGAAAGTCCGATGATAAATATTGCGCAACCAAAAACAATCCAGTCTTTACCTAAGACATTAACAGAGCAAGAAGTGGAAGCTTTATTGGCAGCACCAGATGTTGAAGATGCCATGGGCTTGCGAGACAAGGCTATGCTCGAATTGCTGTATGCAACTGGGTTACGTGTAACTGAACTAGTTGGTTTACGGATGGAGCAAATTAATTTGCGTCAAGCTGTTGTACTGGTAAGGGGTAAAGGTGGTAAGGAAAGGTTAGTCCCAATGGGGGAAGAGTCATTGCGTTGGGTCGAACAGTTTCTCAAAATCGGTAGGCCACAAATGGTTAAACATGCCAATGATTTTGTATTCGTTTCAAAGCGAGGTATTGGTATGACTCGGCAAACTTTTTGGCATAGAATCAAACTCTATGCTATGTTGGCTGACGTTAAGTCACCGTTATCGCCACATACACTTCGTCATGCATTTGCAACACACTTGCTGAATCATGGAGCGGACCTAAGAGTTGTACAGATGATGTTGGGTCATAGTGACTTGTCAACGACACAAATTTATACACATGTTGCGAGTGAACGATTAAAATCGTTGCATCAGCAACATCACCCAAGGGCTTAACGGAATTTATTTGAAGTTTTCCGGTCTTATTGGTTAGTTAAGAACGAATTTACGAGAACAATGATGAAAAAGTTATTATTAGCAGCCGCATTGGCGGTAGGCGCTTCAGCTTATGCAACGGAAGCGACAACAACTGAAAGCACATTTGCTATCAACCCAATTCAACAGTCGTTGGCAAATTTAGGCCTGTCTGTGAATGATATTACGGATAGCCCAATTCCGGGTTTGAAAACCGTAATCACTGATCGTGGTGTTTTTTACTCAAGTCCTGATGGTCGCTACTTGATGCAAGGTGCACTTATTGATGTACCAAATAGAAAAAATTTAACTGAAGATGCATTAAGCGGTGTACGTAAAGAAGGCCTTAAAGATTATCAAGATTCTATGATCGTCTACAAAGCTGAAAATGAAAAGCATCAGGTTACTATTTTCACCGATATCACATGTGGCTATTGCCGTAAATTACACCGCGAACTAGATGAATATTTACAAGCGGGTATTACGGTTAAATATTTGGCATTTCCACGTGGTGGTCTACAAAGCCAAGGTTATGAAGATCTCATGAATGTTTGGTGTGCGAAAGACTCGGCGACTGCGTTAACAGAAGCCAAAGCAGGTAACCCTGTCGCAGACGTAAAAGGGTGTAGCGCACCAGTTGCTGAACATTATCAGTTAGGTCAAAAATTTGGTATCTCAGGTACTCCTGCAATCATCCTAGATGACGGTAGCATTATCCCAGGCTATCAACCTGCAGCAGAGCTTGCTGGTGTATTAGAAAGAAATGCAAAGTCTTAAGCATCGGGTATAATAGCCCTTAGCGAAAAAGGCCGTAAGGCCTTTTTTTGTGCCTGTTAGGTAGGCTGAAGTTTAAATACACTTGCCGAATAATGTAACTAGAACAATTACTTTTAACCATTTAGATAGACGTATGCAAACAAAAATCCAGCCAAGAGCACGTATCGACGACAGTCACCTTCCTGAAAATCTTCACCCTGTCATTAAGCAATTGTACGCGACTCGAGGTGTAGTCAGTGCTAATGAATTAAACAACAGCGCAGCCACTTTATTGGATTTTAGGTTGTTTAAGGATATTTCAAAGGCCTGTGACATTTTGAACAATGCACTGAGCTTACAGCAACGTATTCTTATTGTTGGAGATTTTGATGCGGATGGTGCCACTAGCACGGCAGTGCTAATGGAGGGACTACCTCAATTTGGCTTTTCTTCAGTAGATTACTTGGTGCCAGACAGGTTTAGCCTTGGTTATGGTTTGAGCCCTGCATTAGCGCAGCAAATAGTCCAACTCAACCCAGACTTAGTTATTACGGTAGACAATGGCATCTCTTGTATCGCAGGTATCGATATTGTAAAACAAGCTGGTATAAAAGTAATCGTGACCGACCACCACTTGCAGGGCGAACAATTACCGAATGCTGATGCGATTATTAACCCAAACCAACATGACTGCCAGTTCCCATCTAAGTCTATCGCAGGTGTTGGTGTGGCTTTTTATTTGCTAGTTGCACTGCGTAACCATTTGCGCGAATCGAGCTATTTTGAAAAAGTAGGACATTCAGAACCTAACTTGGCGTCTTTATTGGATATCGTCGCACTAGGCACCGTTGCGGACGTGGTGGCGCTGGATGCAAACAACCGTACTTTGGTATTTCAGGGACTGGCGCGAATCAAAAATGGACGCACTCGACCAGGTATAAGAGCCCTCGTTGAAGTATCAAATCGTAATATGAATCGCTTAACGGCGAGCGATTTCGGGTTTTCTTTAGCTCCTCGGTTGAACGCGGCGGGGAGACTTGACGATATGAGTTTGGGTATCGCTTGTTTGCTGGCCAAAGATGAATATCAAGCTAAAAGAATTGCCAATGAACTCGATAGTCTAAATCATGAACGTCGAGAAATAGAGCAAGGTATGCAACAAGAGGCACAAGCTGTACTTGAGCGTTTGAATAACAAAACTCAGGAAGTGCCAGATGCTGTGTGTTTGTATCAAGATGATTGGCATCAAGGTGTGATCGGTATTCTTGCTGGTCGCTTAAAAGAAAAATATCATCGACCAGCCATAATTTTTGCTCAGGGGGATGACGGTCAATTAAAGGGGTCATGTCGTTCAATTGAAGGTATACATATGCGAGACTTGCTTGAGCATATAAATACTGAAAACCCTGGGTTAATCCTTAAATTTGGTGGCCATGCAATGGCGGCAGGCCTGAGTATTCAAGAATCTGACTTTACGCAATTTAAGCGGGCTTTTGAGGCAAAAGTGGTTGGTTTACTGAGCGAAGAGCTAAAGCAATGTGTCTTACTCACTGATGGTGCACTACCGCCAGAATGTTTTAATATGGAGTTTGCCAATTTACTGCAAAGTGCTGGGCCTTGGGGGCAGCAGTTTCCAGAGCCAGTGTTTAGTGAACGATTTGAACTAGTGCAGCAACGCTTGGTGGGTGAAAAGCACCTAAAACTAGTGCTAAAACATACGACGGGTAAGCTGGTGGATGCAATTGCATTCAATGTAGATTTGCGAGCATGGCCAAATACCAATGCCCAATATGCCGATATTGCGTACCAATTAGATATCAACGAGTTTCGCGGCAAGTTTTCACTTCAACTCATTGTTCGTGAAATACAGGCTGTAAAAGAGCTTTAAAGCTAGTAAAAGAGCAAACAAAGCTGGTTTTTGAGAGGTTAGTCTCGATATTGGTAAATAAACCCCTAAATTTATCACTTTTGGGGCTAATATATGGTGGCAATTTTTGTTAGTATTAGCCGTTTAGACCGCCTGCCTAGTTCTCAGACCACAAGTGAACATGCAGGCTAACAGCCAAAGATGTAAATTGGAGTAATGCAGATGTTTGAAGTGAATCCTGTGATTAATCAAATCAAGGAAATTCGCGAACGTACTGAACTTCTTAGGGGGTATCTTTGACTATGCTCTAAAACAAGAGCGTTTAGAGGAAGTCAATGCCGAACTCGAAGATCCAGCAGTATGGAACGAGCCTGAAAAGGCCCAAGCTTTAGGGCGTGAAAAGTCGTCACTTGAAGTGATAGTTGAAACAATCGACAACTTAGTTGGCGGTGCAGATGATGCAGAAGGGCTAATTGAATTAGCCGTTGAAGCAGAGGATGAAGACACATTTGTCGAAGCACAGCAAGAAGTTGAAGGCTTAGTCGCGCAGCTAGAAAAGTTAGAGTTCCGCCGCATGTTCTCGGGTGAACAGGATGCCAACGATGCCTACATCGACTTACAGTCTGGTTCAGGCGGTACTGAAGCACAAGACTGGTGTAACATGCTACTACGTATGTATTTACGTTGGGCCGAAGCAAAGGGCTTTAAAGTTGAAATTGTCGAGGCGACAGATGGTGATGTGGCAGGTATTAAAGGTGCCACAGTAAGAGTTTCTGGCGAATATGCTTATGGTTGGCTACGTACAGAAACAGGCGTACACCGTTTAGTACGTAAGAGTCCATTTGATTCGACAGGCCGCCGTCATACTTCATTTGCATCTGCATTTATTTACCCTGAAATTGACGACAATATTGAAATCGATATTAATCCTGCAGATTTACGTATCGATGTATACCGTGCGTCGGGTGCGGGTGGTCAGCACGTTAACCGTACAGAGTCTGCGGTGCGTATTACCCACTTACCAACGAATACTGTTGTACAGTGTCAGAATGACCGTTCACAGCATAAAAACAAAGCGCAAGCAATGAAGCAGTTAAAAGCAAAATTGTTTGAACTTGAAATGAAAAAACAAAACGCTGAAAAACAGTCTCAAGAAGACGCGAAATCAGACATCGGGTGGGGGAGTCAAATCCGTTCGTATGTACTAGATGACTCGCGAATCAAAGATTTAAGAACTGGCGTTGAGAATCGCAATACGCAGGCGGTACTCGACGGTGATTTAGATAAATTTATCGAAGCTAGCCTGAAATCAGGCCTTTAATCAACAAGCTAAACTAAGAGCTAAAAAATGACAGATCAAATCCAAGACGAAAATAAACTCATTGCTGAGCGTCGTGCTAAATTGGATGCAATTCGTGAGAATTGTGATGCCAATGGCCACCCGAACACCTTCCGCCGTGAAGACTATACGGCTGATCTACAGGCTAAGTTTGGTGATAAATCAAAAGAAGAGCTTGTTGAGTTAGACCATCAGGTATCGGTAGCTGGTCGTATTCTTGCAAAACGTGGTCCTTTCTTAGTACTACAAGATATGAAAGGCCGTATCCAAGCGTATGCATCTAAAGACGTTCAAAAAGCGCTTAAAGAGAAATATGGACAACTAGATATCGGTGACATCATCGGTGTTTCTGGCCCTGTTCATAAATCAGGTAAGGGTGATTTATACGTAGATATGGTTCAGTATGAATTACTGACTAAATCACTGCGTCCTTTGCCTGAGAAGTTTCATGGTTTAACAGACCAAGAAGCGAAATATCGCCAGCGTTACGTAGATCTAATTACTAACATGGATACGCGTGAAACTTTCCGTATCCGCTCTAGAGTAATTGAAGGCATTCGCCGCTTCCTAGCTGAACGTGACTTCATGGAAGTTGAAACTCCAATGCTTCAGGTTATTCCTGGTGGCGCAACGGCGCGTCCATTCGTGACTCACCACAATGCACTAGATATCGACATGTACCTACGTATTGCTCCAGAGCTTTACCTCAAGCGTCTAGTGGTCGGTGGTTTTGACCGCGTATTTGAAATTAACCGTAACTTCCGTAACGAAGGTCTGTCAACGCGTCACAATCCAGAATTCACCATGATCGAATTCTATCAAGCGTACGCGGATTACAACGATCTTATGAACTTAACTGAAGACATGCTGCGCACTGTTGCACAAGATGTATTAGGTACAACAACGGTTATCAACACAGTTAAGAATGCAGAAGGCGAAGTACTAGAAACTATTGAATATGATTTTGGAAAGCAGTTCGAACGTCTATCTATGGCTGATGCTATCATCAAGTACGGTCCAGAAGCTGAAGAAATTGCGCATATCTTCAAAGATCCTGAAAACCACTTCGACGAGCTAGTGGCTTATGCGAAGAAAGTACACGTTAAGATCCCTGAAAAATGTGTATGGGGTGCAGGTAAGTTCTTGTGTGAGATCTTCGAAGAAACTGCAGAACATAAGCTAATACAGCCGACTTTCATCACTGAATATCCGTGGGAAGTGTCTCCACTTGCACGCCGTAATGATGAAAACCCATTCATTACTGACCGTTTTGAATTCTTCGTAGGTGGCCGCGAGCTAGCGAATGGTTTCTCTGAGCTGAATGATGCACAAGATCAAGCTGAGCGTTTTGCACGTCAGGTTGAAGAGAAGGATGCCGGTGATGATGAAGCAATGCACTTTGATGCAGATTATATTCAAGCACTTGAATATGGCTTACCACCAACGGCTGGTGAAGGTATTGGTATCGACCGTCTTGTAATGTTATTTACAGACTCACCAACAATTAAAGATGTTATTTTATTCCCGCACATGCGTCCGCAAGCGGATTAAGTAATGTTTTGTGAGAAAAGCGCCAAAAGGCGCTTTTCTTTTATCCGTGTGAGAGATCTCTCAAAAATAATTTTAATTTTCTCAATAAATTTTGCGTTTTTATTCTAAAACAGCGCGTTATCGTTTATGTTTCCGTAATAAATACTAAAATCTTTCAATGGCATGGTTTGCAATATCATCTCTCGTTTCTATACTGACGGGGAATTTAGGATGAATCATTACAATAAAACATCAGAAAACATATAATTATGCCGGAATTAGATGAAAAACAAATAAAACATGAGGCTGCAAGAAGGGAATATTGCCGCCAATGCATTGATGACTTTCAAAAGCTCGGATATTTGGACTCTTACTTAGAAGAGGTCTTCGATCGTAAACAGCGCTTATTAAGCCAGTTTTCTGATCAGCCAACCCCCAGAAATGATTAGCTTTAAAGCAAAATGATAGAAAAAAAGGCAGGGTGCTCAATCTGTCACCATATAGTCATTTTTTACAAGAAAAGTGTTTGACTTATTTTTTCTGTTCTATATTATACGCCCCACAAAGACGGAGAGGTGGCCGAGTGGCTGAAGGCGCTCCCCTGCTAAGGGAGTATAGGGTTTGTAGCCCTATCGAGGGTTCGAATCCCTCCTTCTCCGCCATTATTCAATGGATTTTCTTTGTATGGACGCGTAGCTCAGCTGGATAGAGTACCTGGCTACGAACCAGGCGGTCGGAGGTTCGAATCCTCCCGCGTCCGCCACTTTATTCAAGTGGAAAAATACAGAGTGCACAGCTCAAGTGCTAAAATACCGAGAAATAACGGACGCGTAGCTCAGCTGG
>NZ_AUYB01000025.1 GCF_001625655.1 Pseudoalteromonas luteoviolacea DSM 6061
GGGTTTATTGAACCACAACAAACATGCAAGTGCACCACATATGAAATTTAAGAAGACACCCATCTAAAATTTTGCAGTCGTGAAGATAGCACCTCAAACTAAGGCGGTATTATGAAAAAATTTAAAAAAAGCACCTTGGATTGGTGGAATGACTTTGTGCACAGAGTCAAAAATAAAGGTGAGGACAAATGGTCAGTGACCTGTGAAGACAACAATCTTGTTGTCAACAAGAATGACCGAGAGGTATCCAAGGTCAGACTTGATGAGGTTGTTAGCGTAACCACCTACAAAAAAGACCTTATTACTTATGACCCTGTTTTTCTGTGTTTTTTGGATAAGAACGACTGCACCATTGAGGTCTGGGAGGGTATGGATGGATTCGACTCTTTTATTCGCAATGAGCTAGGTAGGTATTTTGACATTGAGCCAGACTGGTTTGCCAGCGTGAATAAGGGGGCATTTGCTGAGAATAGACGCGTAATCTGGAAGCTCTAAATAAGTCGCTTATGCGTTTTGCAGGTAACTCAAGAAAATACATGCCAAAAGGTTTACCGTTTGAATTCAAATACTATTTAGAGCTTGTTGATTTGACTGGTCGGTGTATACGTGAAGATAAACGCGGGTTTATCACAGACGCTCAACCTATCTTAGCGAGGCTCAATATCCAACCTGAAAATTGGCTAAAACTCACCACTCAATTTACCAAAGTGTTTAAAGGCTCTGTAGGCAGGCCTGATGCTAAGCAAAAG
>NZ_AUYB01000026.1 GCF_001625655.1 Pseudoalteromonas luteoviolacea DSM 6061
TGCCCTTGCTGCAAAAAGCCCATGCAGTTTATGGGTATTCGAGCACGAACGATACACTTTAATTCGGCCTCACCCATTGGGTCATCTTAAATGGGCTGGATCATGTTAAATCGGCTAACGTAAAACGCATTACACATACATTGAATTGAAAAGGAGGAAAGATAAATCTAAACAACTGATTAAACGTAATATTTAAATTAGCGCAAGGCGCTAAGGGCTGACTGCGCCCTAAAAAAAGAAAGCGTTTGTCAGCCCCCTTCAATATACCTCTATTTTTACATCAC
>NZ_AUYB01000027.1 GCF_001625655.1 Pseudoalteromonas luteoviolacea DSM 6061
CGGAATTAGTTGACCACAACAGTTGAATTCGGGGTTGAATTCTGGCCATTAAAGCACCTTAAATTTGATACCGCTTAAACCTTGTTTTTCAACAAACTCTTTGAATCTGTCGGTTACAATTGGGAAGTTACCGTAGTTACCTTGGAGCCTGAAGACTGGGTATGTGCTATAGTCATAATTTATAAATACATACTTTTTTATTCCAACAACAAAACCTTCGAAGGTTTCAAATTCTGTTTGTTCATCATTTAATACATCTAACAAAGACGTAATATTGAAAAAGAAGAGCGTTTCATTTCCTAATTTCATGGGGATCCACTGCCCACAATTATTGATAAGGGGGGAAAGAGTCTCCTTCACTTTTTCATTGACCATAAACCCATGAGGTAGGAAAGCGTAGAAGTCCCCCCCACTTTCAGCTTGTTGTGAAGACTTAACTAACTCTAATATTGGAGGGTTACAAACACTCTTTCCTACAATAAAGTTTTCAGAAACGTACCTCAGTTTATCTCTAGCTTTCAAGGATAATCCCAAACAATCTTCAGATAAACACATGTTATAAAGCATAATATCCTCAACTAATACAAATTAATGCCATTTCGATACCTGTTGGCTATTGAGCGCAAAGTTGCTCTTGCATGACGCTCGTCAACAGCCATTTCAATAGCTCCCAATACCGCATCCATTGATTCTCTTCTGTGTAACCCATCATTTTGATGCGTTAAATGTCGAACACCATATTGTTTTTTTACAGCAATATTTTTAGGAAGCCAAACAAAATTATCAGGATCGTTTATGCCTATTCCAAAATCACTAAGGATTTGTCTGGCAAGTTCAGCTGACTCGTAGCCAGCACCGAACAAAATAATATGGTGTGCTTCCCACCCATCACCTGGCTTTCCATACCCTGCACCTTCCAATATCTTAGCCGCTTGTTTTGAGGTAGGCCTTCTAACACTTTCAATACTCTCTTTAACAGCATCAGCAACTTTATTAAGCTTTCCTATTGCTCCTTTTGCACCCGCTGTCACAGCAGTAGCCATTTGCTGGTTTCTTTCTCCTTGCCCTGTAATATCCTGCATCCCAGCGACCGGTGAAAATTTGCGTTGACACCCACTTTAAGCATTAATTTACCACAGTACTAAACAAGTCCCGAATTCAAGCTCCAAGGACGAATTTGCGTTGACACCCAAC
>NZ_AUYB01000028.1 GCF_001625655.1 Pseudoalteromonas luteoviolacea DSM 6061
GGTTTAATTAAAGCAGTTCAAGTGGTGTGATGTCGATTAAGTAAACGGCCGATCGAACGATAACTTTCACCGCTATTATAGCGATAATAGATTGCTTTTCGTTCAAAGCTGTTAAGATGTTCATAAGGCATTTCTTAACTCCTAAAATGTAATTGGTCGCACATTTACATTAGCAGAAGCTGAGAAGTGCCTTATTTCTATCTTGTTTTTAGATGTGGTGCACTTGCATGTTGAATTCGGGGAAGCTGAGAAGTGCCTTATTTTTATCTTGTTTTATATGTGGTGCACTTGCATGTTGAATTCGGGGTAGATGAAAAAAGGCCTAGCCTGCCTGCATAAAACCCGACAAGGGCACGGTATTAAAACCGATTGGGTGTTTTCAATTTAGGGTATGTAGGCTCGTAGCTCATGAGGGGCGCTGAAGAACAGTTAAGCCCGGATATATGTCAGAGCAACGCTTTATTGCATGTGGTTAATCATCGAAATGCAGCTGGTAGGGAATAAAACAACGATAACGAGGCAGTAAAAACTGCCCCGATAGATTTGCTTAGCTTGACATAAATGAAGTGTCCATATACGTCTTCCTAAATTCTTTATCACTGTCAACAACTAGAGCTTTAGCCCAACCGAAAAGCCAGACTCACCAAATGGATTAGGTTCACTTAATACTTCTTCAGATGGTGATTCACCTTTTATAATATTTAGCGTTTCGCCGTCCTTAACAAAAATGCTTTTGGAGAATGCAGAAACAATTACTTCTGCTCTAATTGCGTTGACACCTTCCTCTGGGAGAGGACAAAATTTTTCGAACAACGCTTCAAGTGAAAAGTTATTGTAATTTTTGACCATCCAGCTTCTCTCTGCATAAATAACATGCCAATCATCAACGATAGTCGTCTTTATCTTTTCCACTCCCGAAAAGCGTGCATCTTTCGCCAAAAGCTTCAATAAAGTAGCTTCGTTTAAGTTGTCGTTATCAATATATAAATGTGAGTTTCGACGAATTTGATCATGTGTGTTTTGCAAAACTTTTAACATATCTTAATCCAATCATTAATAATCCGCTGGTGCTACTCTGATATCTCCGCTAGCCCTAGATGCATTAAACTGATTAAAAGCTGTAGGCGGTACATAGAATTCATACCCAGTCGGCCTGAACGTTGACGCTGAAGGTATTTGCCTAAAGTGCGATCCTTTTGACATCAGACTAGTGAGAGCGCTATTACTTAGGTAATACGCAAGCACAACGCCGCCATCTCCTTTTAATCCTCCCTGAGTGTACGCAAAATGCTCTGCAACTGCGAAATCTGTTGCCAAATAAAATCCGGGGTCTCCTAAGTCATGTCTCAACTCTAAGGCTTTTCCGATTTCTAGTGGGGCACCATTTAGTAAAACAATGGCAGATTCCAAATTTGTTCCATGAAATAAAAGTATACCACCATCAGATTGCCTAACTTGTGAAACTGCGGCCGCTTGTTCTTTCTCATGCGCAGCTATGTTTGAAGAAATAATCGGTGCCGCAAGCACATAATTTCACATGACACCCAT
>NZ_AUYB01000029.1 GCF_001625655.1 Pseudoalteromonas luteoviolacea DSM 6061
CTTTTGCTTAGCATCAGGCCTACCCACTGAGCCTTTAAACACTCTGGTAAACTGAGTGGTGAGTTTTAGCCAATTATCAGGTTGGATATTGAGTCTTGCTAAGATGGGCTGAGCGTCTGTGATAAACCCTCGTTTATCCTCACGTATACATCGACCTGTCAAATCAACAAGCTCTACATAATATTTGAATTCAAACGGTAAACCTTTTGGCATGTGTTTTCTTGGGTTACCTGCAAAACGCATAAGTGGCTTAG
>NZ_AUYB01000030.1 GCF_001625655.1 Pseudoalteromonas luteoviolacea DSM 6061
GATCCGAGTGGGTACTTTTTTAAGAAGCTGGCAGGTACTTTATTGAGTAGAAAAGGTGCACAAATGATTGGCTTTTCGCTCGGCGGGCTTACAGGTGCATGGTTAGGAGGGCGAGCTTACGACCGAATTATGGGAAGTGAAGGTCTGCAAACTGTTGTTGCAGTTGCTTTAAACTTTGTGCCAGGTTGTCAGGTTTGGTGTTCGGCGCTATTTAGTGCGCAAGTAAATTATTATCATACGGGAAACGTTGGCTCTGCTTTAAGGGCTGGCGCTACGTCAGCTGCAATTGCAGGCGTTTTTTACGGTATAGGTCAAGGTGCGGTAGCGCTGGATGCAGTGGGTAGCCCTCTTCATATTGCCGCACATGCGGTTGCAGGCGGAATCATTGCTGATGTTCAAGGTGGGAATTTTGGACATGGTTTCTGGAGTGCGGGGTTGACGAAATGGGCTCAAGTCGGAAGGTATGTACCTAATGATCTTATTGCTGGAACTATCGTTTCGGCTGTTATTGGTGGTACAGTATCAGAAATTTCAGGCGGTAAATTTGCGAATGGTGCCACTACGGCTGCGTTTCAGTTTGCGATGAATCACTATGTTACACGGTATACCTCTCAACTAGAAGCTAGGGGCGGAAGAATTGACAGAGATCAGTGGACTACAGAAGACTTCTTGAAACATTATTGGAAGGGTGGGGGCAAGACTGTGTATTTAAAAGATGTTGGCCTAGCCGATGATTTTGAGGGGAACTGGGTAACTGATGAAGTAATAAATGTAGCACTGAAAAATGCGTTAAAGCTTAAGGATATGTCTATAGATGGTGATACATTTGGGTACGACAAAGAATTTTTACTGCTGCTTCAGGGTAGGCTTGATGGTCCTGACTCTCAAAATATGAAAAACCCACTATTTAGCTTGGGAAGCGGATACTTGCGAGCCTCAGGTACTTGTAGTGCAGGAACATGCAACTTCAATTTTTCTTACACTGATATATTTGAAGATATTCTAAGCATGGACCATAAAAAATGGTGGCCATATGGTGGTGTCGAAATGCCATTCTCTAATCGGTATTATATTCATCATAACTTTAGGAAAACGGTAACTTACAAATGATAAATATTACGAAAATACTAGGCTTTTTTATACTTTTAATTTTATCAGGGTGTATAGAACCAACCCCTCAGCCTCTTGTTAGCGGGTATTATTTATCTTCTACTAATGCTAGTAATACATATATAACTAAAGGTTATGAAGTTGTTATACACTCTGATGTTGTTTATGTTGAAGTAGTGGAGCATTTCATAATAGGGAAAAGGAATTTACCAGAACGCCCCGATCATAATAAACTAGATATTGCTGAGGGATATTTTTTTATTGATACAAAAAATGGTGAAGTAAGCTTGGGTGTAGAAAAAAATACGATATTAAAAATCAATAATGGGAAGCACAAAGTTGACTGGTAAATAAGTATTTAAATAGACATATATGGACACTCGATTTATGTCAAGCTAAGCAAATCTATCGGGGCAGTTTTTACTGCCTCGTTATCGTTGTTTTATTCCTACCAGCCCCGAATTCAACATGCAAGTGCACCACATATAAAACAAGATAGAAATAAGGCACTTCTCAGTTTCTGCTAATGTAAATGTGCG
>NZ_AUYB01000031.1 GCF_001625655.1 Pseudoalteromonas luteoviolacea DSM 6061
TGGGTGTCTTCTTTAATTATTTACTACCCGGATTCAATATGAAAGTGCACCAACCTTTTTATTATAGATTTCAAATGACGTTTTGTAACCGAGGCACGTTCTTGGCCTGGAATTTAATTTATATTCAGTTTATTTTATTTCTCTATCTATTACCGTTGAAAATCAGTGCCCTAAGGTAAATACCTTAAAATTAGGCTATTTACTTGTTCTAATGCGACGCCCATAGATGTATATAGCACTCCACTTGGACCAGAAAGTCGATAGACGCGACCACCAAGGTCACATAGGCGTGACTAAAAAATCGGCGAAACGTGACCAGAAACAGAAAAGCCCCAGCAGATGCGCTGGGGCTTTTAACTAGGTATCTTTGATATTATTGATACTAAGCTAGAGCTTCTAATTTAATATGTTAGGCGTTGTGTCAGTTACCCCTTCACATTTCAGACCATCTTCTTTGTAAAGGCCGGACAAACGTTTATACTCTTGGTTAAGAAAGTCACTGAGGCTAGTCCAGTGGTTAATTTTAAAAGTATCAGTTTTTAACTGTCTATGAATAGCTCCGGTTTTCAAGTTATAACCAATAATTGAGCCATCATATTTATAGCTTCCTATGTAAATTGTATTTGGCACTCTGTAGTTGTGCACCAACGCGTTTGGCATAACTATATCAAACGGCTGTTGGAGCGATGAATCAATTGACCGTGAATTATCATCTCTCAAACCATATAATGATATTGCATCGCCGAATAACTTTAGTCCATTCGATGATTTATAAAAACATTTCAATTCATCAGGAAGAGTAATACCAATATCAGCCTCCAAAACTCTAATATCATCGTCACTAAGAGCTCTATATACAGCGTGTAAGTATGCTCTAGGCGCTACAACAGGAGTATTTTTTATTAAAGTTGAGCCGTTTTCAGTTCCTACCTTGTCTTTTTCAGAAAATTCATTTAATAAATACATGTTGAATTCTTGAACTTTACTAATATTCATACCTTCCCCAAAATTAGTAATTAAGTTTCATCAAGGTGTCGGATATCTCCGACCTATAAAAATCACTAAAAGATAGTCGACGCTCAATTTTTTACCAAATACAAAGTAGATATCTTCTTAATATTTTTTTAACTTTCCATCTGTAGATGAACATATTGAGTATACTTACCATATTGACACTTAACTATTGCTCGAAGCTCTTCTTTACGCTCTTCAGAATCTAGCCAATTTGAACTGACAGATATTAATTCTTTCTCTAAGCCAAAATCCAAAATTTCTAGTGCACTTTTATAGTCCTTTTCTAGTGTATATAATAAGCTAGCATATTGTGCAGAAGCAGCAGAGCTAAGACCAATTTCATCCATTCTTTGCTCACTTCTGCATAAGCCAGCCAACCTGTCAGCCATATTGCTTATACTCATACTCTGCCACTCTGACTGAATAAAAAAATCAACTCCATTCACAATAATTGAACTTACTTCTTCAGTATTATCATTTTCAAGAGTAAACGTATGGGCTGGTTCCGCAAAGTTTATACTCTTTAAGTATGTAATAAAGTTTATATTGCACAATCGTGCTTTCGTTTCTCTTACTTGTTCTGGAAAATCACGGAAATAAGGGTCACACTTCCAAAGCTGTAAGCCTCTCTTTATCTCACTCACTTTATCACTGTCAATTCCAAACTGAGGGCAAAAGTTAACCTTTCCATTTTTTTTAGGGTTTGCACCGACAGAAAATATAAATCTCAATTCGCCTTTGACAAGGACAAAGTCCACAGTGCTTTTTTCTGCACACGTACTAATGTCATTTTCAAAGCCTAAGTCAATTAACCTATTCTTTAATTCTAAGATAAAATGAGGCTGCGCTTCGCCCCAAAATCTTTTACTTAAATTTATCATACTCCAAGCCTCCTCTATTGAGATAAACAACCAACACAATCTGCATTTTCGCCTGTCGAAGGAGGAAATAATAACATTTCTCCTGCAAAAGTTGCGATAGAGCCATGCAATGAGACGGCGCCCACCACTCCTCTTTGGATTACTCCCCTCGTCGCCAACTGTCTGAATGTCCTACTATTGACCAGAAACAGAAAAGCCCCAGCAAGTGTGCTAGGGTTTTAGATTAGGGGTCTTTTAAAATCACTTATGCCATGTATATTTTTCCTCAAATTGAACCCGGAAAGTAAAACCTAAAAATTTCTCGGTGAAAATCACTCACATACGACAATTAATTCACCATTCCTTTCTTTCAACATATAAACCCCTTCGTATGGACAATTAGGTATCGCACTTAAATACTTCGGGACTAATTCTTCTATAGCATCAACGTTTTTACCATTTTCTTTAAAATAGACTTTCATCGCACTATTGATTATTTCAATATCAAAATTAAATTTATCTTCTTTCAGCATCTCTTTGGAGTCAATTACTAAAAACTTTGCAGTAAATAATGCTAAAAAAAATAAAATAGTCATTATAAGCTTCAACTCATCTATCTCCTTTAAATTCGTATACGGGTTTTGGGTAATCTTTCAGGTTTGGTAAAGGCATACTTCTACCTCTATAAACAGCTCCCATAATAGCCGCTGTATCTCTTATCCACAGATGAATATCATTTACATTAGATGCATTCTGATAATTAAGGAATCCTCCGAGCTCTTGAAACATGTATACATGCAACTTTTCATGAAAAACCAAATTTTGAAACAAATCATATTTCATGCCATAGTCTAAAAGTATATGCCCAGTTGGAAAAGCGAAGTCATAGCCTACTCCTAAATCAAAAAGTATATTAGTTGTCTGGAGCATCTCGGGATAATGTTCATTAACAAATAGCTCTATATCATTCACCATTTCCTCGGCTTGTTCTTTCGTAACATCCAAACCTCTCAATTTGGTTGAACGAAACCTTTTTGAACTCGGCGCCTCAGCATTCAACGCATGCATCATCGCCGCGGTCCTAGCACCGTTTGCAAACTTACCACCAGTAAGCGCACTCGCTGTACCACCAACAATCGCCGCTACCGTCGTTCGCCCAACAATAGCATCCCAGTCTCGATTGTTCATATTGAACCCAGCATTACCCATTACCATTTTGGTAAAGCCTGCCGATATAAACCCATGCCCAAATTTACCACCAGAAGCGACTGATGAAACTCCACCGACTAAAGCGTGACTTCCTGCCCACTGTAATTGTTCACCGAATTCAGCACCAGCAAAAGAACCATATTCTCCTTTATAATAATCACCTATAGCTGAAAATGCATATGCTGTTGCAGCAGATGTAGCGCCAGCCCTTAAAGCAGAGCCAACGTTTCCCGTATGATAATAATTTACTTGCGCACTAAATAGCGCCGAACACCAAACCTGACAACCTGGCACAAAGTTTAAAGCAACTGCAACAACAGTTTGCAGGCCTTCACTTCCCATAATTCGGTCGTAAGCTCGCCTTCCTAACCATGCACCTGTAAGCCCGCCGAGCGAAAAACCAACCATTTGTGCACCTTTTCTACTCAATAAAGTACCTGCCAGCTTCTTAAAAAAGTACCCACTCGGATCGGTATACGACAGCGGATTATTCAACACATAACTATATGCGTTATAGTTCTGCAAGTTCGTCGGCGCTTGCACAAATGGGTCGGCCTGCATAAATCGGCCCGTGTCTGCATCGAAGATCCGTCCGTTCATATGAGCGAATGTGATCTTCAGATACAAATTAAATTTGTTGTATGGGGAGCAACATACATTGAAGCTCCCTTTATCCCCATTAAAAATGTGGAGATCAGTTGCTAGGTATAAAATCTTGGCCATATTGGTGAAAGAGAAAAATAGGGAATGCGCTGAGAACAAAAACAATATTCCTCTGTTCAAGTGCTTGGCATTGAGAAACGGCAATATCTAATTGCTCTGGAAGGGCTAACTGTATATAGCACTCCACCTGGACCAGAAAGTCGATAGATACGACCACACAGGTCAAATAGGCGTGACCAAAAAATCGGCGAAACGTGACCAGAAACAGAAAAGCCCCAGCAGGTGTGCTGGAGCTTAGAATTGAGTGTCTTTTATATTACGCTCTTAAATATCGCTATAACGATAACGAGGCAGTAATAACTGCCCCGATAGATTTGCTTAACTTCACATAAATGGAGTGTCCATATATGTCATGTTTATTCTTTTTTACATTCTAGGTCGAATAAAATCGGCCCCTCTATATAAGGATAGATATATTTCTTAAAGTCCATTTTACTGTAATACCCCAATTCCAACAGCAGTTTTTTTTCTATCATCATTTGATCATAGTTCATAGGGTCTGCATAATATTTAGAAAGATTAAAGCTACACCCATTTGACTTCAGTATTTTTGTCAAAAAGCCATAAACTGATTCATCTAGTATAGCTTTTTCAAAAATCCTTCTATAGTCATGTTCCTTTACTTCATCCCTAAAGTTATATGGCCACCAATCACTATCATTGGCAAATTTAATTAACGGCCAGTTAGAAACTCTCCACACAAAGTTTATTGTAAACCGTCTTTTTTTAAGAATCTCATTGAGTATATCCTTCTCTGATAGCAGAGAAGATGCTGACTCAATCACTCGTTGTAAGTCTGGTTGATTAATTTCACTTTGCTTGCAATCAACTCCTGAAATCAAGTCAAAATGAGAGTCACTATCCCTGTACCGAATAAGAGCCTTACATTCTGAAGAATCATTGGAGTAGTATTCATGCCAGCCAAAATTATTCTTGTAAAGGTAGCCAACTTCAACAACTCTTTCTATTCCTTGAGAAGAAAAAGCGTTAAAAACCATAAAAACAAAACTAATAGTTAATAATTTCAATCCTTTAACTCCGAAAAATAAATGGAAGATTTAAATGCTTTAGACGGTATAACACCATTACCTACCAGCTTAGAACCGTCAAATAAATCTATATGATTGTAGCCACCTGATGAAGGGTCTCTAAAGAATATTATACCTTGCTTGCCTTTTATAGATGTAAAATTAGTAACCAAATTGGCGTTATCATAAACTCCCAGATAAAGTGCTAAATTTTGAGCTCCCAAAATATACCGGTTCCCTTGCCCGTCACCAGTAGTAACAAAGTCGGTGTTTTTAAAAGCATTAAGCATATCGTTATAGCCAGCTCGGTTAAATGCATTACTTACTCTTGCCGCACAAGAGCCCCCGCTGCTGCTGAGTATTGCGTTTTCAGCCCATTTTTGGAATTTCTTGCCTTCCATCATATCCCAACGAGACTGATAAGCATTACTGAGTTTTTTGTATGACCACTCACCAACCTGATTCAATACATACTGCATTGCCCCAGTGCGAGCACCATTAGAAAATTTTCCACCAGTGATTTCTGATACTGTACCACCAATAACTGCAGAAATAATTGCGCCTTTTACTATTTGTGTCGCACTTAGATTACTACCTCCAGGTAAAAATACACCACCGGCACCTTTGGTAACGCCAGCACTGACAAACCCATGACCAAATTTACCGCCATTGACTACAGCAGCAATACCACCAACCGTGGCATGTGCCGTGATTTGTGCCGCCACTTGCCCTTTGGTGAGTAAATTACCACCAAAGTCAATATAATCACCATATTGTGCGCCACCGAAAACAACATCATCAACATTTTGAACATTTGCAGCTGAAAAGTGTTCACCAATATACTGAAACGCATATGTCGTCGCTGCAGCAGTCAATCCCGCTTTAAATGCTTGAGAGGAACTGCCCCCCATGGCTCTAGTAAATTCATAGTTCCATGCAGCTGCACAGACCGGCGCCCACACCAAACAAGCAAGGGATCCAACATTTCCCATAATATTAGTGACTTCTGCACCAAATACCTTCGCATGTGCCCTGATAATATTCCTACTTAACTTTTTAAGAGGCTTGAAAAAATATCCACTCGGATCCGTATACGACAGCGGATTATTCAACACATAACTATATGCGTTATAGTTCTGCAAGTTCGTCGGTGCTTGCACAAAT
>NZ_AUYB01000032.1 GCF_001625655.1 Pseudoalteromonas luteoviolacea DSM 6061
ATTTCAGATAATAAGTGCGACACTCATAGAAAGGTATAGAAGAGGAAGCCAACTGCCGAAAGTGGTACGCTCTTCTCGCCAAAGAAACAAGCAATACTACTATGAGTTATCAGCAGTTGACCGAGGGCAGAAGATACCAGATTTCTGCTCTTTTGGAACTAGGTATTTCAATCTCTGAAATTGCCATAAAAGTACAGTGCCATCGTGCAACGGTGTACCGTGAACTAAATAGAAATCAAGCGCATGGGCAATATTGCCCTCAGAATGCACATATTTATTCTGTTAAGAGGCGTAAAGCTGCTCGCAAGTATCGAATACCAGCTCAGCGCATTAAATATATCCGCTTTTTACTGAGTATCGATTGGAGTCCTGAGCAGATTTCAAGTGTTCTTACAAGCGTAGGCGAAGCAGTCAGTCATGAGTGGATTTATCGTTATGTTGCTCGAGAT
>NZ_AUYB01000033.1 GCF_001625655.1 Pseudoalteromonas luteoviolacea DSM 6061
ACAACTTTGGCATTTCTGGTCCCATACACCGTTATATACACCTGTATATAGCACTCCACTTGGACCAGAAAGTCGATAGATGCGACCACACAGGTCAAATAGGCGTGACCAAAAAATCGGTGAAACGTGACCAGAAATAGAAAAGCCCCAGCAAGAGTGGGGCTTGGGACTAAGTGTATTTTATATATTATTGTCACGCTTTATTAAACGAGGCTAACCATCGAAGTGCAGCTAGTAGGTACTAAAATATAATCAGCGAGTAATAACTGCCTGATATATTTACTCAACTCGAAATAAATGGAATTTCCATATCTATCATCTATATTTCTTTAATTTTAACTAATTCATAACTTACTTTCGACCAATTCAAAGTATTTGTGAAACATGAATAATGAAGCTCCCAACCCTACAATCAACTCCTCTTTTGTTTCAAAATTTTTATACACATTCGGAAATGGAAATCGAGCAATGGGAAACCAATCTTCAGGAAGTGTCACGTAAAAATTACGAGGGTTAAATTTTGAAGAACCAAACATATCAGTTAGCCCAATAAGGTAAAAGAACTCTAAACTGCCTTTAGAGCAATCTCTTAAAACTTCTGAATCTAACCCTAAACCAACCGAATATTTACTGCCTATAGATTTAGTCCATATTTTAATTTTTCTATTACTGATATTCCTATTAAGACAAAAGCCATGATAAGAAACCTCTTTAGTTATAAACTCAGTAACATCGACCTTTTTTATGTGCACACTCTCCAGGAGAAACTCTATAATAGGAGGTTTCATCTCAAAGTCATTGATTTTACTTTGAGCAATTTCGCTGTTGACTGTTGATAAGAACTCCTTAAAGCCATCTGATTTATTACAACGAGCAAATTCAATATTTCTATGGTAATTGCAAACGTAGCTATCCCATATTTTCCCTGTTCTTTCATAAGCTTCAGACGCTTCTACCTTTAACTTACTCAGGCTTTCTGAACGATACCCTCCCTTTGATATTTTTTCTTTACTTATTTCCTCTTCAATTCCTTTTAACTCTTGCTCATCTTGCCCATGAAAATAGGTAGAGCTATTAGTCAGTTTAATTAGAAGATTTGCACTACTCAAACCAACATCAGTTAACATCATACTTCTTGTATGATACTGCTCTCCCATGGTTGCAAGCGAGCCACCTATAATTTTATATTCATCTCGAATACTTATCATTTACAATGCTCCAACTCTTCTAAAGTATAAAAAAGTAGTCCTGTTTTATCACCGTTTTTATCTCGATGAAGCATAACTGCTCTATACTCTCCATTGAGAGTTTTGATTGTGCCAGCAAATGCAAAATCATTCCCTTCACCAAGCAATTCGTTCGCACCACCTCTGCTCCACATATGTCCATCCCACTTCGCATTTTCAATGTATGTAGATAATTGAGATGTCGCCAAAGAGTACTTATTACCGGACTGATATGACATTGGCTTGATTTCCCACAGCCGACCACCTCCATAAGGATTTTCAGCAATTATGTCTGGTCTTAGGAAGCCTCCGCGTTTACCTAATCCAAATAGCCCCCCCAGACCAGTATCAGCTTGGTATCCTTCAGCTCTGGCCCAGGACGAGACTCTTGAGTGAACTTTAATTCCTGTTAGCCATCGTGGCTTAATAGAGTCATCTGTATCATACCAAAGGCCCAAAATATCAATATGTTTTATAGGATTCCCACCAACATACCCATAGGTGTTAACCCCTCCGGCTATACCTATCGGATCTGATTGAATATACCGGCCAATACTTGGATCATAATCACGGAAGTAATTGTAACTGTAGCTTGACTCACCATCATGATATTGACCTGGGAACCCGAAGCCTTGCTCACTTTTCACGGGTTTGTAGCTTTGCCCAAATGGTAACGTATGGCTTTGCCAAGTTAATTCACCAAGTCCATTGGTTTGAGCCATAGGAGACCCTAAATGGTCATTGTGCATGTACTCAATCACATAAGAGCCACCTATAGATCTGATGCTGGCAACTCGTTGCTTGTTTAGATACACATATTCAACAAGAGGTTTCCCATCTGCATTTGATTCTGCTATGAGTAAATTATCTTGGTCAAAATGATAGTGTGTCGTGGTTTTCTGACCGTTAACTGCAACCAGAACTTTAGCCACTCTTTGTCCTTTAGCGTTATAGATATACTCAACGTGTGAGCCATCCTTAAAGGCTATTTTACTTAGTCGATTGGCTGCATTATAAACCAAAGACTTACCCTTCAAAGTATCCAGTATTGTCTGACCATTTTCATTATAATTGAATACGCGTACAGGTTTAACGCTCGGTGCAACCCACTGCAACTGGTTACTGTTCATTGCATACTGATAGGTTTCATCTTCAAGTACTTGCCTATCTTTTGACACCCATTTGCGATTAAGTCTGTTGCCCACTTGGTCATAGCCATAGGTCAATTGACCGTATTCGCCTTTTGCAGACGTGAGTCGGCCTAAGTTGTCGTACTCAAAATGTTGAGATGCCCCATCATTTTTAAGACTAATAATATCGGTAATTTGATCTGCAGCATTGTAAACATAATATCTATTCAGCAGACTGTTTAAGCCATTAACAAGCTGGATAGATTCAAACTGACCATCCAAATCGTAAGTGTTTTTTTGACTAACACCATTGCCAAATGTGATGACTTCAGGCGCTTCAAATGCTTGATACTCTACATCTGCAACAAAAGAAGTTTTGCGGTCTTCAAATGAGTTACTAGAAATAGTGTTCACACGACCAGCGTTATCATAGTTATAACGAATGACCATACCACTCGGGTAAACTCGCGATTCCAACAGCCCATCATCTGCATAATTAAAATACTGAGTAAAGCGCTTACCTTGTACTTGATAGGTGTGTTCCACTAATTGACCAAGCGCATTGTATTGATATTGACTGCTACCGCTATTGTCAACGACATTTGTTAATTGCCCTATTGCGCTATATTTAACTCTTTCTTTTGAAGTTAAATTACTGCCTCTCGAAGGCTCATCATATCGATAAAACACATCCTCATTGGCAGCATCAGGGTAGCTAACATGGGTAATGCGCCCAATGGCATCATATTCATAGCCAACCTTTTGCCCTAAATTATCAAGCGTTTCGATAACTAAGCCCGCAGCGTTATGTTTATAGACAGTAGTGCCCGTATCTGGGCTCACTTGTCTAACTTTCTCACCAAATCCATTATATTGGTATTCAGTTGTTAAGCCTCGTTGATCCGTGAAATGGGTGAGCTGATCTTCTGTATCATAGGTTTGATAAACAATTCCACCATCTGCATCTATTGTTTGGACTAACCTATTTAAAGCATCAAACGCGTGCTGTGTCGTGTTACCTAAACCATTTGTTGTTGCTGTTACTTGCCCATTTCCATTGTACTGATAGGAAACTTGGGAGTTCATTCCAACTGATGCAATTAATTGGCTCAGTTCATTAAATTGTTGTCGCTGTTGCTTTACTAGCTCACCACTGTGACTAAACACATTCGTCCTAATTGGGTTGCCTTCAAGATCTCTGACATATTCAACCTTTTCACCTAGGTGATTGCTCATGGTTTTGACTCGATAAGCTTCATCATAGGTATATGCTGTTACACCGCCGTTAGGATATACGATACGCTTAATCAGGCCTTGTCCTAGATTGTCACCACTATTGGCATACTCATAGAACGTGGTAGCTTTTACAACTTTGGCATCAACAGATGTAACTTTAGTTTTGCTACTGACCCAGCCACTCTCGTTATAAGTAAGCTCAGTCATAGAACCATTCGCGTGAGTAATTACTAAAGGACGCCCGGATGGATTGTGTTTAGTCACTTCAGTTTTATGTCCCAGAGCATTCGTTACTGAAATCTGGTTACCCAATTCATCATATTCGTACGTCGTAACGTCAGCAACATCCGTACGCGGCCCATCTACTTCAACAACTAAACCTCTTGAGTTGTAATCATAGTGAGTCGTACGACTCGGAAATACTTCCATCAGATTTTGCAACCAGCTTTGCTCTGCAGTCAAATCGAATGTTGTATGACTCAACAGTAAACCTGAATCCGAATATTCAAACACTTGCTTAGCTTTCTCTGTTTGGATAAGTTTCTTTATCGGGTATACGTCATGCCATTCCGTTAAAGTCGCGCGTTCAATATCTGTCCCTAACGCTTCCGTCCTGCTTATCTCCAGATCTCTGTCATTGTACGAATATGTGGTTACTACGCCGTTCCAGTCTGTACTTTTTATGACATTTCCACGGCTATCATATTCATATTTCTGATTGGTAGACAGACAACTGGTACCACCATCTCCAGCTACATTTAATGGCTGATTACTATCATTGAATGTATAGGTCGTTTTAAACCCTAGCGAATTTGTAACAATACTCTGGTTGTTAGGCAAAAACCTGATGTTTACTTTCTCGATGTCACTGCCTAACGCACTGGAAACAGCTCTTCCATTATCATCATATCTCACTCTATGAAGAATATTTCCTTGTTCATTACTTATATGAGTGATAGCAGATCTGTAATCATAATTTCCGTAATGATACTTTTTGTAGCCACGTTCGCCATCTTGGCTGGCAGGTCGTAACGCTTTTACTAACGTTCGATTAGCTAAGTTGTACTCATATTCAAACGTACCTTCAGGCGTTTCTAACTTAGTTAGTAACCCTGCAAGATTATATTCTAGGTGGATCTCTACACCCATACTGTCTGTTACTGAAGTCAACATGCCTTTATTGTTGTACTTCAAAAACTGTTGATACAAGCCTATCTCATGAACTTCCATCAAACGCCCTTGTTCATTAAAGATCTCTGTTGTCCCGTCAATTAGCTTTAATGCCCAACCGCTATCGATTTGCTGTAAATGCTCTGAACTATTTGCTGTATTTTCATAAGAGTCATGTTTGTTATTTTTGCGACTAAAGGTTAGCTCTTTCTTATTTAAACCCAAGTATCTAATAAGCTGTTTATTGCCTTTGATGAACTCAAGCTTCCTGTCAAAATTGTGGCTCCAACCCATACCTAAGCTAGATTTAGTCTTAGAGTAACTAAAGTAATATCGCTCGAACTTAAGTCGGCTATTTCCTGCTGCTTGATAGTCTCGCATGGTGAAATACTTTTCACCTGTGGAAATATTAATCGGATTAGCAGAACAAACAGAGCCAGTTCTGCCACTGCTGCTTTTAGGTCCAAGTGAACTCCAATCCTGCCTCATAGCACTCGTAAACGCCGCACTATAAGCGCCATTTCTAAACTTACCACCTGTTACCTCTGAAATAGTACCACCAACCGCGGCTGAAATAACAACATTTGTAATTGGGTTCTGAGTGTAATTTCCTCCACCGCCAAGTAGCGTATTTAATCCTGCGGCCCAGAATGCATGACCAAAATTGCCACCATTAACATCTGCCATTATGCCGCCAACAACACCATCAAACACAAACTGCGCCGAATAACTTTGAAAACCAATACTCTGACCAGCCCCAGCTGTGACAGCAGCTGTCAGACCAGCTTTGAGAGCCTGAGATACACTCCCCCCCATGGCTCTGGTAAATTCATAATTCCATGCTGCAGCACATGCTGCTTGAGCAGGTCCACAGAATACGGTCAGTATATTCCCCACTATACTCACTACCTGAGCACCAAACACTTTGGAGGCCCCTCGAATCACTTGACGACGGATCTTTTTCGAAAAGTCATGCACTTTCTTAAACAAATACCCACTCGGATCTGTATAACTCAACGGATTATTCAACACATAACTATATGCGTTATAGTTTTGCAAATTCGTCGGTGCTTGCACAAATGGGTCGGCCTGCATAAATCGGCCCGTATCTGCATCGAAGATCCGACCATTCATATGAATGATGCGTTTCTCGCCCCCTAATGCCACCGGTTCATGGCCGGTGTACGCT
>NZ_AUYB01000034.1 GCF_001625655.1 Pseudoalteromonas luteoviolacea DSM 6061
ACGACAAGGTGTCGTTGCCTTCGCCCCCAATTAGGGTGTTGTGACCATAGCGCGCCACAAGGGTATCGTCCCCTGCACCGCCATCTAGAATGTCATTGCCGTTATAGCCCGCCAGCGAATCATCACCCGCTAAGCCGCGCAAGGTATCGTTATGGCCAGTACCAGTGAGTGAATCATTGTTTTCCGTGCCTTCCACCACCAAGGCTGCGGTATAAATGGCATCCCAATCCATGCTAGAGCCGTCGGCAAATTCAATGCGTTCAATGCGGTACTGCGCATTGGAAAAGGCATTTTCTAAGGTCAGTTGGTCGCCTGTTCGATTGCCTTGAGCATCCAATATGTACACTAGGATATGGCCATTACTTGAGCGAGTGATCGTGATGTTCGCTTTGGTGATCCCTTCACCGAAGACCAGCTTATCA
>NZ_AUYB01000035.1 GCF_001625655.1 Pseudoalteromonas luteoviolacea DSM 6061
CATTTGGTGCAGGTGATTCATCAGATACTAGGCCACCAGGTTTTGAGTCCTTCCCTACAAACAATAGAAACCCTGAGACAGGCGGCTTTATTCACTATGGAGTCTTATACATAGAACGAGACCCTTTTGTTGGTTACTTCCAAGACTATTTACGAGTGTGTATTAAATCAAATAGACGTACGGTGATCGGTGGCCAATCTATGGATGATCGCTCTGGAGGTGACAAGTATGTCCTCGAAGGCCGCTATAAGCCAAGCCAGCCTAGAGCCGGTGACTATAATCAACTCAAACTGAAACTAAGTTACGAGTACATCCCGACAATTCAAAAAATGCACTTATTTAAGGTGCCTGATGGTAAATATGAATTTGAGGGGTACCTAAAACAACACGGAAAAGTGGCCAGCCTACTCAGAGCTTATTACAAAGGTGCAGAGGCGTATAGCATCGAAGGGTGTGAGTATAACTTTGGTTCGACCTATTAATTCACTTAGCTAGATTTGCGGCAGGTGCTCTCAATCAAACTTAGCAAATGAGGGCATCTCCATTTACCTATTGAGCCCATCTGAAATCGAGTTACATCAATGTTAGTGACATATTTTCTAACCTAAATCGGTTTAACTTAACATGACTTAGAACCAGTTAGGAGAGGGAAAGATGCGATGAAAGTTTCCTCTGTGGTATCGCTGTTAAATTAATCAAACGAATAGATAAGGATCATATTTTCAGAGAGGTTGAACAGGAAATTTGTAAATTAAGTGATGGCAATTTATACGTATTAATTCTTCACATGTGTTGAGAAAGCCAATACGAAATTGGCTTAATTTTTAAATAAACTATCTTTTTTAGTAACTTAATTAAGGGAATAAAATGAAGTTTAATATCAAAACTGTACTACCAATTGCTTTAATTGCAGTGCATTCGGGCAAAGCCCTCAGTCAAACTGGGGCGTATTACAGTTCAGACGAAACACCAGTGCAAACAGGGCAAGGTTTTTACCAGTCCGAATTTGCTGATAATGCAATAGCAGGCGATTCATTCGGTGCAGGCGATTCATTCGGTGCAGGTGATTCATTCGGTGCAGGTGATTCAAACAGCAGCAGGCCCGATGACTATGAACCATTTCCAAGAGATGAAAGAAACCCTGAGACTGGTGGTTATATCCATCACGGTGTCTTATATATAGAAAGGGACAGGCACTACACTGGCGAGTTTGAGGAATACATGCGAGTGTGTGTTAAGTCGAGCTTCCGTGACATTATCGGTTCCTACTCTTACTATGATCAAGGGGCATATCGTGGAAAGTACATAGCAAAAGGCTCATATCTTCCAAATCT
Organism: Pseudoalteromonas luteoviolacea DSM 6061; assembly: GCF_001625655.1. Lineage (GTDB taxonomy): Bacteria > Pseudomonadota > Gammaproteobacteria > Enterobacterales > Alteromonadaceae > Pseudoalteromonas > Pseudoalteromonas luteoviolacea. The sequence goes on from NZ_AUYB01000035.1 coordinate 1,335, forward strand.
TGTAAATGGTCCAGGGTACGGATATATCGCTTTGAACTTAAACAAAGAGTATGACACCGCAAAAGAAGAAATGATTCTGCATGGATATGCAGGTGGCAAGTACGAGTTCGAAGGGTACACCTTTTTTAACAACCGTAATCAGGGGGCATTAAGGGCGTACTACAAAGGCGCAGACATGTATGACGCTGAAGGGTGCGAAAGTACATTGGGCTTGCGTTACTAACCAAGCAATATGAAAGGTGCTTTAAATTAAGCACCTTTTTTGGTTCTAATTAGTTTTTAAAGTGACCCAATTAATAGCCGGAATAGGCAATTGTATAATTATCGATAAGTCGCTGCTGTAATAAACTCTCCAAATGATTCACACCATATAATAATGGTCGTAAACTCTTCTAGATTTACGCTCTGTGGCATATCAACAACAAAGCCATTAAAGCTGGAAACAGGTGCTATGTATTTCATTGAGCTTTTATGTTGTTCAAACTCGGCTTCCGTTTCAACGAATGTTGGAGACAAGTAAAGGCGATAATCGGGCCCTGGTGCCAACCTACCTTCAAACCCAATTTGACTCTCGCCGAGGAAGACATCTCCTTCGCCAAAGTGCAAAAAATCGGAGCCCTTAAGATCTTTTTTAAACTGCGCTGTGAACTTTGCTTGATTTGCTACTTCCGACAGTGCGGTTTGAGTTGGTGCTGGTGGCGCCATCATTATGGGCAAAGAATAGACACCCATAGCAAAGCCAAAACAAAAAACCAACACTGTAAACAATAATTTAAACAAAATGCGCATGAAGTAGTTATCTCTAATTTGAATTTATTTTCCTAACCTTAGCTTGGTAGAAATACGTGTCAACTCAAGAATGTTTTATTTTTGTTAAAAGTTTATATTGGGAACAAATATTTAAAACCCTACATTAATGGGTAAGTAAAAAGTACTGTTGACATTATTAATTCTTTTTTATGCAACACTATGATTGCCAATTACATTCGTAATGCCATGAGTTTACTAGTTTATTCGTTTTTAAAAGAAAATAATTGATGTTTTTATTTTTAGTGCGGCATAGATGAAATGGGTGAGTTGAGCGTTGAAATATATAAAAAAGTATTGTTGATTAAAAATTAACTGGTCCTAAAGTGTTTTATTTCTGGTATGACCTTGCTAGTTTGTAAATGAAAGTAAACAAATTAAATGTTAATTGTGTTAACTTTCGAAGAGTGCTTTTTGTTGTTGTTTAGTCAACAAGATTAAAGAGATCAAAGGTTTATAATTTTCCGATTTTTCAATTTTTCATGATTTTTATAGTTATTTGGTTGGTGTTTTTTATTTTCACCTAGTTCCTTGTGATGGTTATTTGGATCGGTACAATCGCTTTCGCTCAGTATTACATTAGGTACGATTGTTACCAATTGTAATTTTGTGAATATAAAATCAAATACGTTAGGAAAATAATAATGAGCGTGTCCATCTTACCCAATAAGGCGCTTAAGCTAAGTGCCATAACTATGGGATTATTCAGTGCATCTGCACTTGCAAATGTTGATTGTAGTAATCTTGCCCTGTGGCAATCAGGAAAAATCTACGTTGGCGGAAATAAGGTGCAACAAGATAACGTTGCATATCGTGCCAATTGGTGGAACCGGTCTTCGCCACAAACCCGTTCGGGACAATGGCAGGAGTGGAGTAAACTGGGGGAGTGTAAAGGCACTGAGCCAGTCAATTTGGCGCCGTCGATCAAGCTACTCAAACCAATTGCTGATATCACTGTTGTTGAAAATGAAGAAGTTATCATTGATTTTTCAGCGCAAGACAGTGATGGGGAAGTAAAGCATGTCGCAATTTATCATAACGATGAGCTAGTTAAAGTCTTGAGCGAAGCTCCTTATCGATTCACTTGGCAAGCAAAACAAGGAAGCCATGAATTCCATGGCGTTGCACTTGACGATGATGGTGCTACAGCAAAGTCAGTAAGCAGAAAAGTAAGTGTGGAAGCCCTTCCTCCTGCTGATAAAAATACCGCGCCGATTGCTCGCTTAGCAGCGCAGTTACCAAGTGAGCTGGAAGTTGGTAGTCAAATTGTATTTACCTTGATAGCTAATGACAAAGAGTCAGACAAACTAACTCAGTCGCTTTCCTTAAATGGCGTTGAACTTGTTTCAACCTCAAAAAATGAATTTGAATATGTCTGGACAGCTACGGCAATTGGTCAACAGATATTTTCGTTGGTAGCCAAAGACGAACACGGGCTGGAGTCTGAAATCGTCACTCGTACATTTACGGTTAAAGCGACAGATGACTCACAATCAAACCATGAAGACTGTCGCCCAGCAGGTCTTTACCAGACACCCGGTGTGACTCCTGCATATTGCGACATATACGATAATGAAGGCCGGGAAAAAATGGGGGCTGATCACCCTCGACGCGTAATCGGTTACTTCACCAGCTGGCGCCATGGTAAAAATGACCAACCAAGTTATTTGGTAAAAGATATTCCGTGGGACAAAATAACGCACATCAACTATGCATTTGCCCATGTAAACAGCCAAAATGAGATCAGCATTGGAAACCCGAAAGCTGAAGGCAATGCAGCGACGAATATGACTTGGCCAGGTGTAGCCGGTGCAGAGATGGACCCTAGCTTGCCATACAAAGGTCACTTCAATTTATTAAACAAGTACAAAAAACAGTATCCGCATGTAAAGACCATGATTTCAGTAGGAGGTTGGGCTGAAACAGGCGGCTATTTCGATGAGAGTGGCAAACGTGTAAATAGCGGTGGTTTTTACACAATGACCACAAATGCGGATGGCAGCGTAAACCAAGCTGGTATTGACCAATTTGTCAAAAGCTCCGTTGAGTTCTTAAGAACCTATGGCTTCGATGGTTTGGATGTTGACTATGAATACCCATCTTCAATGAAGGACTCTGGCCACCCTGAGGATTTTCCAGTCAGCAATGCACGGCGTGCAGGTTTAAATAAATCATATCAAGTGTTGATGAAAGATCTGCGTGAAGCCCTCGATAAAGCAGGTGAGCAGGACGGCAAACATTATATGTTGACCATCGCGTCTCCGTCATCAGGCTATTTACTTCGTGGTATGGAAACATTCCAAACCGCACAGTATCTGGATTTTGTGAATATCATGTCGTATGACCTTCATGGTGCGTGGAACGACCATGTTGGTCACAATGCGCCTCTGTACGACACCGGCAAAGACACCGAGTTAAAAGTTTGGAATGTTTACGGTACCAAAGAGTTTGGCGGCATTGGTTATTTGAATACTGATTGGGCGGTGAACTATTTCCGTGGAGCATTACCAGCGGGCCGTATCAATATAGGTATTCCATATTATACCCGTGGTTTTAAAGACGTTCGCGGCGGAGAAAATGGTCTTTGGGGCCGAGCGCCACTTCCTAACCAAAATAACTGTCCAAAAGGCACAGGTATTGGTGAAAAGAACAAATGTGGTAACGGTGCAATTGGTATCGATAACCTCTGGCATGACATTGAAAATGGTCAAGAAGTTGCGGCAGGGTCAAACCCACTTTGGCATGCTAAAAACCTAGAACATGGCATCAGCCCAAGCTACTTGAAAGAGTATGGTTTAACACCTGAAACGGATGCCGATGACGTACTTCGTGGTGACTATGTTCGCCATTACGATGATGTTGCTGTAGCACCTTGGCTTTTCAATGCTGAGAAGAAAGTATTCCTATCAATGGAAGACACTGAGTCAATGAAAACCAAATTGGATTATGTGGTTGATAAAGGGCTAGGCGGTGTCATGTTTTGGGAGCTTGCAGGTGACTTTGACTATCATGCTGACAAAGGAGAGTACTTCATGGGCTCAACAATGACAGCGCTGGCATATGACACGTTCAACCAAAATGGTGTGGCGTATGACACCCATATTGGTGACGGTGAGTTTACTACGCCAAGCGAGGCGGTAGACATTGCATTTGAAGCTAAAGACTTTCCAGTTGGTGACCAAAACTACCCAATTCGTCCTACGTTTGCCTTTACCAATAACTCAGAGATCGACCTGACTGGTGCCACGATTACTTTTAATGTGCCAACTTCAACGTCAGCCATCTTTAAGTCAAATTGGAATGCGCGCAAGAAGCTAGGCATGAAAGTTACGCACGATGCCTCTAACAGTGCCGGTAATAATATTGGCGGCTTTGAAAATGAATTCCACCGTTTCTCTATCACCTTCAAAAATGAATGGGGAGGGCAGCAAGAGTCATTTAAGCCTGGTGAAACAGTGAATGCGCAAGTGATGTACTACATGCCGATTACAGGTCCTGTGAACTTTGTAGTGGAAAAGGACGGCAAAGAATACGCGTTTACTTCCGAATATCCAGAGCTACCAGTGGCTAAAAAACACGTACCAACACCAGGTGATGGTGATAAAACCCCGCCAAGCGGTACGCAGTGTGAAGGTGTGAAAATTGAAAACATCAATACTTATCCCAACTGGCCGCGCACTAACTGGGCTGGCGATCCAAGCCATGCTGTAGGTGGCGATATGCTTATCCACAATGGTGCTGTTTACAAAGCCAAATGGTGGACTAACGGCACTCCGAGTGACGGTGGCGCTTGGCAAAAGGTGTGTAGCCTTTAAGCGAGTTCAAAAACCCCAACCAGAGTGATCTGCGGATCACTCATACAATCAATAAATGAGAAAACTATGAGACAACAAGTAACCTTATGCGCGCTGGGCGTAGCCATAGGTGTGGGCGTCATTGGCAAAGTGAACGCGCATGGCTATATGGACTTTCCGAAGGCAAGACAGGCAATTTGTCAGGAACAAGGTGGATTTTGGTGGCCAAAAGACGGTTCTAAAATCCCAAATGCAGCGTGCCGTGCAGCATATGTTAAATCTGAGCATGTTCAGTTTATTCAAAAACATGAATTTGCGACCAATACTGCAGATTTCCACAACCAAGCTGCTGTGGAAGCAAATATTCCTGATGGCACATTGTGTGGCGCAGGCGATAACCAAAAAGCGGGTATGAATATACCTTCCAAAGATTGGCAAAAAACGGAGATTACGCCAAATGCTGATGGCAAAGTGAAAATCCGTTATCGCGCAACAACGCCACATAACCCTAGTTTTTGGCAATTTTATTTGACCAAGCCAGGGGTTGAGTTTAAGCAAAATCCACTTGCTTGGCGTGATCTTGAACTGGTGCAAGAGCATGGCAATATTCCATTCTTCATGGCGCCAGATGGCAAACGTTACTATGACATGGAGATCGCTATTCCGGATAAATTCAGCGGCGATGCTATTTTATACAGCCGGTGGCAGCGTGATGATGTAGTCGGCGAAGGTTTTTACAACTGTAGTGATGTGACGATTGTACGTAATACAGATCCAACCCCTACGCCAGAGACATGGTACCCAGTAGGTTACTTTGTCAAACAAGGGCAAGATGCAAAAGCTGGAGACACAGTTTGGGTACGTGTATTTAACGGCAACGGCAATGAAATTATTCAGGAAAAACTGGATATTACTGATGCCAATGTATCACGTTGGCAGTTCCTATTCGCTTCTAGGCTAAACGAACAATTTACAGAAACGGTTCGCATTGGTGTTAAAGATACACAGGGCAATATTGTTTTTGACCCAAATGCAATTAGCAGTAATCAGGTGTTTTTATCGGAAAGAGCCAATAGTTACAACTTGACGGTAATTTCTAAACCTAAAAATACCGCACCAACTGTACACACACCAGCTCCAATCACAATGGATGAAGGCCAAAGCAAACATTTACATGTACATGCTTTTGATGATGAACAATCGGAACTTGAATTTGACTGGCACTTGCCAAATGCGCTGACCTTTTCTGGCACGGGTTCAACAATCACGATAACTGCACCCCAAGTAGACGCTGATGCGCGTTTTGATGGCAAGGTCACGGTGTCTGATGGCAGCTTAAGTAAGACAGTGCCGCTCATTATCAATGTGAAAAACATCGAAACAGATCCAGGCACACCTGACAAACCAAGCGACGATACATGGGAGCCAAGCAAGGTATATACAGCAGGCGACATTGTTGTATATCAAGGAAAAAGCTATCGCGCTAAATGGTGGGTAAGAGGCCAAACACCAACATCAAGCAACGCTTGGGAGCTTGTCCAAAATGGTGATGACACTGATGTATCTGCTTGGCAAGCCAATAAAGCCTATAGAGGTGGCGATATCGTCACGTTTAATGGCACGCAATACCAAGCTCGTTGGTGGACTCGTAATCAGCAACCAGACCAACATTCTGTTTGGAAAAAACTATAAATATATCTAAGAGGTAATCTAATCATGTTTAAGTATTTAACAACTGCGGCGGCTGTAGGTGCTGCACTAGCAAGTGCGGCTGTGGTCGCTGCGCCATCTACTCCAAGTATTAACTGGAAGCCGCAAAACTATTCTTTTGTTGACGTTAATATTTATGGTCGAGGTTCATACAAACAATTAATTCAGGCTAAAGAAGTCGTTGATATTCAAATTGAGTGGAATGCTTGGTCTGGTAAAGGCGGCAATAGTTATAAAGTGTATTTTGACAATGAAGTCGTTAATGAAGGTACCTTTGCAGAGGGCACGACAGGTGGCACAATTCGCTTTCCTTATCACAAGTCAGGACGCCATGAGTTAAAGATAGCCTTGTGTGATGCATCGGGTTGTTCAATGTCGGCTTCTAAGCCAATTGTTATTGCGGACACTGATGGTGGTCATTTAGAACCGTTAAAGTTGAATGTGAACCCAAATAACAAAAAGTTTGAGACCGATCCAAATACAGTGGTTGGTGCTTATTTTGTTGAGTGGGGCATATACGGTCGTAAATTTGATGTAACGCAGATCCCAGCAGATAACCTGACGCACTTACTCTACGGTTTTATCCCAGTATGTGGCCCGAATGACTCTTTAGCTGAAATAGAAAACGGCAATAGTTTACGCGCGCTCAAATTGGCATGTGGTAGCTCAAAAGACTATGAAGTTGTCATACATGACCCATGGGCAGCCGTGCAAAAGGCACTTCCGGGGATTAGTTCAAAAGATCCAATTCGTGGTACATATGCACAGTTGATGGCACTTAAGCAGCGCAATCCAGATCTGAAAATCTTACCATCTGTAGGTGGTTGGACGTTGTCCGACCCATTCTTTGATTTTGATGTAAAAGAGAACCGCGACACCTTTGTAAATTCAATGCGTGAGTTCTTAAAAACATGGAAGTTCTACGATGGTATTGATATTGACTGGGAATTCCCAGGTGGTGATGGCGCAAATCCAAACTTAGGTTCAGACAAAGATGGCGAAGTTTACATCATTCTAATGAAAGAGCTCCGCGCAATGTTAGACGAGCTTGAGATTGAAATGGGTCGTGAGTTTGAACTGACATCTGCGATTGGCACAGGCTACGACAAAATAGAAGACGTTGATTATCAGCAAGCCGCGCAGTACATGGACTACATTTTTGCCATGACCTATGACTTTGCTGGTGGTTGGAACAACGTAACTGGTCACCAAACGGCAATTTACTGTGGCACGCATATGTCTACGGATGAATGTAATGGAACGGGTGTTGATGAAAACGGTGAAGCGAGAAAAGGTCCTGCATACACACTCGACAACGCAATAAAACTGCTCCTAGCGCAAGGTGTACCGAGCGAAAAATTAGTTGTTGGTACTGCGATGTACGGCAGAGGCTGGGAAGGCGTTTATCCGCAAAATGCACAAATTGCAGATAACCCAATGACGGCGCCAGCCAATGGAAAACTGCGCGGCTCGACGTCTCAAGGCGTTTGGGAAGCTGGCGTGATCGACTACAAGGGACTGAAAGCACACATGATTGGTCATGATGAGCAAGGTATTAATGGTTTTGAAGTAGGGTACGATGAGCAAGCTGAAGCAGCATATGTTTGGAATCGCCAAAAAGGCACCTTGGTTACCTATGACAGCCCTCGCTCTGTTCGCGCAAAAGGCCGTTATGTACGTGAGCATAATTTAGCAGGTTTGTTTGCTTGGGAAATCGATGCAGACAATGGCGATATTCTAAACGCGATGCACGAAGGGTTGGCCGGTAAAGTGACGCCGCCTAAACCAGTTAACAAGGCACCTGTGGTTGCTCTAACGAGTGAGATTACGTTAAAAGCGGGCGATATTCATATCCTCACAGCACGGGCGTCAGATCCTGAAGGAAAAGCGCTTGTATTTGCATGGGGTGGTGATGCTGCACTGAATCTGCAAAGTGAAAATGACAGCGTTATCGTTACAGCGCCAAGTGTAACGGCCGATGCTGTTTACACCGTAAATTTAGCAGTAAGCGACGGAGTCAATACAGTAAATCGCACGGTTAAAGTGGTTGTCAAAGCGCCGGTTGTTGAAAACAAAGCGCCAGTAGTTGGCAATGTTTCGGCAATTTCATTGGACGAAAATGCCAGCAAAACAGTGAATATTTCAGCGACTGATCCTGAAGGAAAAGCACTGAGCTTTGCTTGGCAAGTACCTGGTCACACAGTTGTTGGCAACGGCAGTACGGTGACTGTAAAAGCGTCTGAGGTTACAAAAACTGAGACTGTTACTGGTACTGTTGTGGTTTCTGATGGTGAGCATAGCGTGACACGCCAGTTCAATGTCACGGTTAAAAATGTCGAGACGACACCTGAGCCAACACCTGATGATGGCAAAACAACATGGGATGCCAATAAGGTTTATACCGGAGGCAATACAGTTTGGTACAAAGGTGTTCAATACAAAGCACGTTGGTGGACACGTGGTGCTATTCCAAGCAATGGCGGTGTTTGGGCCGAGATCATTCCAGATGACGGCAAAGTACGTGATTGGCGTAGTGATCTAGTTTACACCGGTGGCGACAAAGTTGTGCACAACGGTGAAACGTATCAAGCCCGCTGGTGGACTCGTGGACAAGCTCCGGGCACTAGCTCCGTATGGCGCAAGCTATAAGTGACTGAATAGAGTTCAAACCAGGTGCACGGACGCACCTTTTTAACAACGAAAAACAACAAGTACAGAGTAAATACCCATGTTAAAAGCAACAAAAATCGCTGTGTTCGTAGCTGCAAGTGTCGGCGTGTTTTCTAGCATTGCAGCTTTAGCAAATGAACCGGTTAGCTTACATAATAATGCACAACTGAAAGCAAATATTAAGTCACAACTTTCTCAAAACCAAAGTATTTTCAGAACTAATGAGAGCGGTGATCAAAGTGATTTGGAGTTTAGGACACATCATAAAACTGAAGATGGTAGGCACATGCGCCGTAGTCAATTTTATAAAGGCGTGCGAGTGTATGGCGGAGAAATTGTCACTCATCATAACGAGCAGAGTTTTTTAAGTGTCTGGTTTCAGCCAGAAGGAGATATAACATCAATTAGTGGCTCTGTCGTACCCAACTTATCTTTGGATACGATAAAGCCAAGCTTTTCTGGGAAAAAAGCCATCGAATTTGCAAAAGAGCAAATTTCTGAGTTGCTCTCATCCTCAGATGAGCACGTTGAACTTGTGATTTTTCCACACAATGGCACCGTGAAATTGGCTTATTTGGTGACACTTTTTGCTGAAACTGAGCATGCGCCACACCGCCCTGAGTTTGCTATCGATGCGCATACTGGTGAAGTGCTGTCGCGCGTTGAAACACTTAACCACTCAAAAATAGGTATGGGTCCTGGCGGCAATGAGAAAATAGGCAAGCACTACTATGGTGAGGACATGCCAAAGTTTCACGCAAAGGAGCTAGGCAATGGCAATTGTGAAATGTCACATACAGATATCCGTGTTATCGATATGGAGCATGGCACTACAAATACCCAAACGTATCAATTTCCATGTTATGAGAATACGCATAAACATGTGAATGGTGCTTACTCACCGCTCAATGATGCGATGTTCTATGGTCAAGCGACCATAGATATGTTCAACGATTGGTTTGACAGCCGTGCATTGTCTGGTGACTTGGTTATGCGAATCCACTATCGAAAAGACTACTTGAATGCCTTTTGGAATGGTAAAGAAGTAACCTTTGGTGATGGTGATCTTGATAAATATGGTGTTTACCCATTCACCTCACTGGGCGTTGTCGCCCACGAAATAGGCCATGGTGTTACACATCAAAACTCAAAGTTAGTTTACAGCAACATGTCGGGCGGTGTGAACGAGTCATTTTCAGATATGACCTCAGAAGCACTCGAGTGTTTTATGAACCAAAAGCCTGATGGCACTTGCGAAGTTGATTGGCTGATAGGTGCGAGTATCTTTAAAAATAGAACGGCGCTGCGCTACATGGAAAATCCTGAGCGTGACGGTCGATCTATTGGTCATGCTAGCAAGTTTGAAATAGGCATGGGTGTGCACCATAGTTCTGGCGTATTTAACCGTGCTTTCTACCTACTTGCAAACACCGAGGGATGGGGTGTCAAAAAAGCCTATGAAGTGATGCTTCATGCCAATAAAAACTTTTGGGTATATAACGGGAAGTTTGAGTCGCTGGCATGCGGTGTGACAGATGCCGCCGCTGATCTAGGTTATGATACGAAAGCGGTCGGTGAGGCGTTCAAGGCTGTAGGCGTATTTGCATGCACAGAAAACAAAGCACCAACGATTTCGATAACGAGTCCTGACAATAATGGCCGCTACATGATTGGTTCAGATATCAGCCTCAAAGCGAACGCGAATGATGAATATGGTGCGGTTGAAAAGGTTGAGTTTTTTGTCAATGGCAAGCTTCATGAAACTGTGTTGGCAGCGCCTTTTGAGGCGGTGTTCAACAGTGAAAGTACCGGTGTTTATACAGTGACGGCACGTGTTACTGATGATGAAGGCCTATCAACCGATGCCACGTCGGTATCGTTTAGCCTTATTGACCCGAGCCAGTGCCAAACAGCACCATGGCAGGGTGGCAAAGTTTATACGCAAGGCAATAAGGTGGCCTTTGATGGATATGAATACGAAGCCAAATGGTGGAATAGAGATCAAAGCCCGGCAAGCAACTCTGGCTCGTGGGGTGTGTGGAAGAAAGGGCTCGAGTGTGGAGGAACTAGCGACAAGCCAAATCAAGCGCCCACTTTGAGTTTTATTGCGCCGACAGGTAATGCGTCAATTGAACTTGGCCAGTCAGTGTCAGTGAGGTTCGCCGCGACTGACACTGATGGTGATATTGCCAAAGTAAGAGTGAGTGTTAATGGCCAAACATTAACTGAGCTAACACGCACACCCTATGCATTCAACTACCAACCTCTGGAAGCGGGAAGCTACGAGTTGAGTGCGGTTGCGACTGATAATGACGGCGCCCAATCTGCAAAAGTGAGTCGTATGATTACGGTAACTACACCCGAGCCGACGCCAACACCGGAAGCGCCAAGTGTGAGCTTAACGAGCCCAGTGAATAGCAGTAGCTATAACTCAGGTGAACAAATAGCGTTGTCAGTTATTGCAAGTGATAAAGACAATGATCTCAAAAAAGTTGCATACTTTGTCAATGGCAAACAAGTAGCGGTATCGAGTACAGCGCCATATAGCGCCACTTATAAAGCTGAAAGTGGGAACTACAGTATTTTTGCAATTGCAACAGATGCAGAAGGCCTGAGCACACAATCACAAACACACAGTTTCAAAGTTACAGGCAGTAGGCCAAGCTGCGACGTAGCTGCGTGGCAGGCAAGCCGCGTTTATACATCGGGTAAGCAGGCTAGCCTTGACGGGCAGTTATATCAAGCCAAATGGTGGACTCGCAATCAAAACCCTGCGCAATACTCAAGTCGCTGGGCTGTGTGGAAGCACCTTGGTGAATGTAAATAAACTCCCTTGAAATAAAAGCAAAGAGTCAGTTTTCTGGCTCTTTTTTCCATCTTAATGAGTAAATAATAGACTGATAATTATAGCACTTTTCTCCAAATCATTTCGGCAGGACCCTGTCGGCAAAAGTGCAACCACCACTTCCCAAAAGCCACCTGAATACCCAATATACCGATGCCGAAAATGGGAATGAGATAAAAGGGTAAGGTATTCATGAGAGCGAGCCCGTATCCATAAAAGAGCATTACGCACAGCATTGTTTGCATTAAGTACATGGAGAGCGACATACGACCCAATACACTCAGCCACCCAGCTATTCGCCCTTGGTTGTAATTGAAAAGTTTCACTAATACAGACATATAACCCAGTGCCAATAAAATAGCGCCAAGGTGATAACAAAATCCTTGTATCAACCCGATTTGATTAAATGATATTGGACTACCTGTCTTGGCCTTGATTGTTGCGTAAACTAAATTGAGGATCAATCCGCTGATTATCAACATTAAGGTGGTTTGTTTAGAGACAGAGCGCTTCAAGCTCGCGCAATGTACGAACTTTTTAGCAAGGTAGATCCCCAATACAAACTGACCTAAGACTTGAAATGGGCGACCAGAAATAAAATAGGACATAGGCCGAGAGATTGTGCTGTACAAATTCGCGATAAAAACATCTATTGGGCTATTGGAGGTGCGCATTTCTAGCAAGGTGATGCCCGCATAACCAAAACTTGCTTTAAAATGAGTTGCTTGTGATTTTAAATATGACCAAATTACAGCATCATTGGTTAAAGTTGCCAATGCATGTATGACTAAAGGTGCTGTTAATAAGAGCAATATTGCAGCCAAGAGTCTGTGATCAGGCAATCGAATAAACCAAGGCAAGGTAAGCGCCACCAAGCTATACAATACAAGAATGTCTCCGTGCCAGATAACCATCATATGGCAAAGACCAATACATAATAAAAAGCGCATGCGTTTGCGCCAATAAGCGGCAAACCCACCGTTATTATGTTTGGAGAATAGTAGTGTAAACCCAGCACCAAAAAGAATGGCGAATATGGTGTAAAATTTTCCCTCAACCAACTAGTCGATGACAAACAAAGTAGCTCGGTCCATAAAAGGGAGCGCATGAATTTGCTGGTAACCTAATGAGTAAAAACCAAAAAAGCTCATTAAATTCGCAAATATAATACCGCACAGGGCAAAGCCTCTAATTGAGTCAACGGTCGCAATTCGTTTTGAGTGAGGTGTACATTCGTATTGCTTTACCAAGATAATATCCTTTATCTAACGGGTTTTTGTTATGTTATATCAAAAATTGATTTATGCATATTTGACGTAAAAACACGCAGGTTGTTTAGGGGAAATTAATTTTGCTGGAGCGGTGCCGTGTAACATGACACTTTTTTGAATTTGTACGCTTTTTATACTTTTGTCTAGTGTTTTTATCTATCAAAGCTATACAAACTGATTGTTGCCAATTTTGGTTCAACCTTGTAAAGGAGAAAATCATGAAACTTCAGTTCAATAAGAAAAGTGTTAAAAACCTGTCTGAAAACGCAAATATGCTAAACCAAAACAAAACACGCCAAATTGCTGGTGGCTTTTCAGCTTATGGGTGTGGCCCGATCTCTGATCCAAATTATTCATGTCCAAACTCTGTAAATGGTTATACATGTTAGTTATTGGATAAGATGGGGTGTTAACCCCATTTTTTTATGTTTTCATACATAGATCTTTTCGATATACTGCACGGCTGAAATTTGTACAGCTTTCCAATTGCCTGAATAGGCTCAAGTAGAATTCTAATAATTTTATATTTATGACAATTAATGTCTCTAAGGTTATTGAAATCGCTTTGTCGGCTGAAAGCTTACGATAGTATTTAATTTAGTAGTAGAAGATTGTATGAATAAAGTTGCCGTAATGACGATTGTACCGCTGTGTTTTTGGCTATACACAGCCTGGCCTTTTATCTTATCAGCGTTTTCACTTTGGTTATCAGAAGACAAATCAGCACCAGCAATATCGACCATCTTATGGGGAAGTGCCGTGATTGTTCAGATATATGCGATGGTTCTAATCTTTAGCAGAAAAACCAAAGGATTACATATCTTTTTTAGTGTCATGGCGTTACATGCCTTTCTGTGGCTGAGCGATGTACTTGTATCTTATTTTGAGGGTGAAGAGCTGTTGCTTTCATCCTCAGTTGTATTCGATAAAATTTTGTTCCCGTTACTTGTTGCATGGGGTATGTATATGAGTGACATAAAGTATTTCTTTAATAATGTTGAGAGTAAATAATGAGCAAGTGTAGTAAATGCGATGCAGACATCACGTTCATGTCTGTGCTGAATTCTCCAAACCCTTTGAGGCTTAAATGCAGTAACTGTAAAGAAAGTATCAAAATTCATAGTGTGACTGGTGGGATTGCCGTAGCCATCATATTCGCTTTGATAGGTATCGTGCTTTATGCCTTTTATGGGATTGAAGGATTCTGGCTAAAAGTTGTATTACCGGTTATTTTGGTAAGCGAAGTAGGATACTTTTTACTTATTAAGCTAGGTGTTGTAAAGATATCGAGCAACTAAGGAGACACGTTGTGTTTGATTTTATGACCAGTCACTGACGCAGCTTAGTTTTGCTTAACACTAAAGGGTGAAGGAATGATACCTTTTAGCGCTTAGGCTGATAAATATCATTAATTCCTGGAATATTGTGCTCCCACCTTGGTACTGATTCGCCGATGTAATGTCTGGCGGCATCTAAAAATAACCTTGTTCTAACTGGCAAATCTCTATGCGGATAAACGGCATACATGGCGCTGTAGTCAGGTAGGTTGACGTGTGTCAGCAGCGGCACAAGTTGTGTATGGTCGATATGATCTGCAAAGAAAAATGCAGGTGACGTACAAAAGGCAGTATGTGAGAGTACTTTTTCTAGTAGTGCTTCTCCATCATTTGACCTAAATACAGGGTTGATAGGTTGTTCTTGATGTTTACCATTGTCATCGATATAACTTATTGATTCAAAACGAATATGATTACTTGTATAAGCTGCGGCAGGTAATTCAGCAAGATCTGACATTGCTTTAGGTTCACCATAGGTTTCTATAAATTGTGGTGTTGCCAAAATAAGCATACGATTACGTGCAATTTTGCGCGCAATAAGCGAAGAGTCTCTTGGCTCACCAACTCGAAACGCCAAGTCAAACCCCTCTGAGACCATGTCGATAACTCTGTCATCTAATCTCAATTCAATGTTGACTTGTGGAAAGCGTTTTTGAAAGTCATTGACCACTGGGAGTAAGTAATATTTTCCAATATAGCTAGATGATGTGATCCGTAGCAGGCCTCTTGGCTCTTGGTGGTAATTTTCTGCCATTTGCACTGTGTCTTGTAGCAGTAATCTTAACTCAGCCGCTTTTTTTACCATTTCAGCACCAGCCGCTGTTAGAGAAAATGAGCGCGTTGTTCTATTGAGTAGACGTACGCCAAGTTCTTCTTCTAGTTTACTGATTTGTTTAGAAATAACTGAACGGTCGATATTTCTAAGCTCTGCGGCTTTGGAAAAAGAGCCCTGTTCAACCACCTCTAAAAGCATAATTAAGCGACTAGTTGTATCCATATTTTGACATCAAGAAATAATTTATTGGTGCCATTTTGGCATTAATGTTTTTAAAAAACTACTATTTTTAGTCATTAATAACCTAGGTACTATCTTCGCATATTAATTTTCAGCGGAGCAAAAAATGAAAAAGTTAGGTTTTACTCTTAGTGCCGTGGCCCTTGCACTTGTTTTAAGTGGTTGTGGTCAATCAAATGCACAGCAAGGACAACAGCCGCCACCGCTTACGATTGACGTTGCTAGCGTACAAATGGAACAAGTACAGTCTTGGCATACGTTTACTACACGCTTAGAGGCTCCTGAGCGCGTTGTTTTAAAACCTCGTGTATCTGGCCAAATCGAGAAAATGGCTTTTACCGAAGGTGAAAGAGTTAATCAAGGGCAACTTTTATTTAGCTTAGACCCTAGACCTTTTGAAGCGCAAATTGACACACTTAAAGCACAATTAGGCAGTGCTGAGGCCACCTTAGAGCAAGCGCAAGGCGAAGCGCAGCGTGCCAATAGGTTAGTTGCTAAAAAGGCCATTTCGACAGAAGAAGCGGAACAGCGCAATGCTACGCTTCGTAGTGCAATTGCCAACAAAAACGCAATTGAAGCACAACTGCAAAATGCTTTGCTTGATTTAGAATTCAGCCAAGTTTCAGCCCCAATCGCCGGCAAGATTTCTCGTGCAGCGGTAACCAAAGGTAACTATGTAAAAGGCGGCGATACGGAGCTGACGACAATTGTTTCAGACGAAGAAATCTATGCCTATTTTGATGTAGACGAGCGAACTTGGAGTCGTCAATTTGCTGGTATCACTGCACAAGACGAAGTAACTGTGCAATTACAGCGCCTTGGCGAAACTCGCCAGATAGCTGGTAAGTTAGATTTCATCGATAACGAAATTAATCCAACAACCGGTACTTTGCGTGTGCGAGCAGTCTTTGACGCGCAGCAGCACAATCTAAAGCCTGGTGCCTTTGCTCGTATTTCTATTGGTGCGCAAGACCCGCAAATAATGGCAATTGTGCCAGAGCGTTCAATTGGTACAGATCTAAAAAACCGCTTTGTATTGACGATTGATGAAAATAACGTTTTGCAGTACCGCTTAGTCGAACTTGGGGAGCGTTATGGGGCTTATCGTGCGATCAAGTCAGGTTTAGTACAAGGTGACCGCATTGCAGTGAATGGTCCCGCAAGAGTAGGCCCCGGTATGCCAATCACACCAAACTCTGTGAGCTTAGCGTTTGAGAATACGCAATTTGTACTGAAACAATCAGAGTCTTCGCCTGTACTTTTAAGTGCTGCAAACTAAGAGAATGTTATGAAATTTTCCCATTTTTTTATTAATAGGCCGATATTCGCGGCTATGCTGTCGATGATTTTTATCATCACAGGCGCTATTTCACTGTTTCAGCTACCAATCAGCGAATACCCAGAAGTTGTGCCGCCAACGGTAGTTGTTAATGCAACTTACCCCGGCGCCAACCCAAAAGTCATCGCGCAAACAGTGGCAACGCCACTTGAGCAAGAACTAAATGGCTTGGAAAACATGTTGTATCATGGCTCGCAAGCAACGAGTGATGGACGACTAACGCTGACCGTTACGTTTGCACTAGGTACTGATCTAGACCAAGCTCAGGTACAGGTTCAAAACCGCGTGAATAATGCCTTACCACGTTTGCCACAAGAAGTGCAGCGCCTAGGGGTTACTGCGCAAAAATCCTCACCGAACTTAGCACTTGTTGTCCATTTGGTTTCACCTAACGGTGAACAAGACACTGCTTATATGGCGAACTATGCCGATCTATACATTAAAGATGAACTTAAGCGTTTACCAGGGGTTGGTGATCTACAGCTATTTGGCGGTGCCAAATACTCAATGCGTGTATGGCTTGACCCTGATGCTCTGGCTGCACGTAACCTGACAGCTTCAGATGTGGTAAACGCGTTGCGTACTCAAAACCAACAAGTTGCAGCGGGCTCATTAGGGGCACAGCCTACACCAGAAGAAAATCAGTTCCAGATCTTACTCAATGTAAAAGGGCGTTTAGAGAGCATTGAAGAGTTCGAAAAAGTCATCATTAAGGTGGGTGACAATGGCGCTTTGACTCGTTTAAAAGACATTGCGCGTGTTGAACTTGGTCAAGAAAACTATGCGCTTCGTGCGATGTTAGATAATCAACCAGCATTGGCAATGCCTGTTTTCCAACGTCCGGGCACTAACGCCATTGAACTTTCTGACGATGTACGTGGAACGATGCAGCGCCTTGAAAAGAGCTTTCCGGCGGGAATGACCTATGAAATTGCCTATGACCCAACGGTCTTTGTGCGCGGTTCAATTGATGCTGTAATAAAAACACTGTTAGAAGCTATTCTGCTTGTTGTTGTCGTGGTGGTTGTATTCTTACAAACATGGCGTGCTTCTATTATTCCTTTGATTGCGGTGCCAGTTTCTCTAGTTGGTACGTTTGCTGTGATGCAATTGTTGGGTGTATCTATCAATACCTTATCGCTATTTGGCTTAGTTTTAGCAATTGGCATTGTGGTTGATGACGCAATTGTTGTGGTAGAAAATGTTGAGCGTAATATTGCCGATGGTCACAGCCCATATGAGGCGACTAAAATCGCCATGACCGAAGTAACAGGACCAATCATAGCTATAGCATTTGTGCTTTGCGCTGTGTTTATTCCAACAGCATTTATTACAGGTTTATCAGGCCAATTTTATAAGCAATTCGCTTTAACCATTACAATTTCGACTTTGATCTCGGCATTTAACTCGTTGACGTTATCTCCTGCACTTTCTGCTATTTTGCTGAAGTCGCATGATGCGCCAAAAGATAGACTGACAAGAGTACTAGATAAATTGTTTGGTGCTTGGTTGTTTAAACCATTCAATCGTATGTTTGACAAAGGTGCTAAAGGGTATGAAGCGCTTGTTAAAAAGCTAATCCGTATGAGTGCTGTTGTGGGGGTTGTTTATTTAGGCCTTGTTGGCTCAACCATTGGGTTGTTTAATTCAGTACCGGGTGGTTTTATTCCACAGCAAGATAAGCAGTATTTAGTCGCTGTTGCTCAGCTTCCTGATGCGGCAAGTCTCGACAGAACTGAAGAAGTGATCCGTCAGATGCAAGAGATTGCACTTGAAGTTCCAGGTGTTGCGAACACTGTGGCGTTCCCAGGATTGTCGGTAAATGGTTTCACAAACAGTACGAATAGCGGCATTGTATTTACGCCACTGGATGATTTTGCTTTGCGAAATGATCCAAGTTTGTCGGCACAGGCCATTGCTATGCAGTTAAACATGCGATTTGCAGCCATTGATGAAGCGTTTGTTGCTGTATTTCCACCGCCGCCAATCCTAGGCCTAGGAACAACTGGTGGGTTTAAATTGCAAATTCAAGATCGTGCTAACCAAGGGTTTGAAGCTTTGTTCTCAGCGCTACAAGCAACAATTGGTGCCGCGCAACAAGACCCAGCATTAACTGGTATTTACTCGAGCTTTAGAGTGCAAGTACCGCAAATGGACATCAATATTGACCGTGAGCAGGCGCTAATTCAGGGGATACCTCTGCAGGAAGTATTTGATGCGCTTCAGGTTTATTTAGGCTCTGTATATGTTAATGATTTCAACTTGTTTGGCAGAACATACCAAGTTAAAGCGCAAGCTGACGCTGAGTTTAGAGCCAAAAAAGACCAAATAAATAACCTCAAAGTACGTAATGCAGCTGGAAATATGGTTCCACTTGGTTCAGTTGTAACAGTTGAGGCAACCACGGGTCCTGATCGTGTAATGCATTACAACGGTTATGTAACTGCAGAGTTAAACGGTAGTCCCGCTCCAGGTTACAGCTCAGACCAAGCACAGCAGGCAATTGAGAAAGTACTCGCTAAAACATTACCGGAAGGCATGGCGTTTGAATGGACAGAAGTTACCTATCAACAGATCCTTGCTGGAAACACGATGGTATATGTATTCCCTCTGGTAGTTGTGTTGGTGTTTATGGTACTTGCAGCACAGTATGAAAGTATGCGATTACCACTGGCGATTATTTTAATTGTTCCTATGACAATATTCTCAGCTTTAGCTGGTGTTTATATACTCGGTGGAGACAATAATATCTTTACGCAAATTGCATTGATTGTATTGGTAGCACTGGCCTCTAAAAACGCAATTTTAATGGTAGAGTTTGCAAGAGATAAGCATGTTCAAGGTGCAACCCACCTCGAAGCCATCATCGAAGCTTGTCGTTTAAGATTGCGTCCAATTCTCATGACATCTATTGCTTTTACTGCGGGTGTTGTACCGCTAGTGTTAGCATCAGGTGCCGGTGCTGAAATGCGTCAAGCAATGGGCAATGCAGTGTTCTTTGGCATGATTGGTGTGACCGTGTTCGGCCTGCTGTTTACACCTGTTTTCTATCGCCTTGTTACACCAAAGGAGCAATAAGATGCAACTTGTTAAAATCTCAATATTAAGTTTGGCAATGGCGAGTGTTATTGGGTGTACTAGTACATCGTATAAACAAGAAGTTGCACTAAATCAAAGCTCTTTCAATAACCAGATCATTAACATGGCTAGGTTAAACTCCGTGGCTGAGAATGACGAAACTCAGTGGTGGCAGCAACTAGAAGATGTTGTCCTTAATGACTTGGTTAAAGAGGTTTTATTGGAAAACCAAGAATTAAAGGCTTCAGCGGCGCGGTTGCGCGCCGCTGCGGCTGGGTTATCAAATGCGCAAAGAGCGCAATTGCCTCAAGGCAGCTTGAGCGTCAGTGCTCAGCGCTCAAACTCACCGAGTTTACTCTCTCCTCAGAGCAATATTCAGGAGTCAGTAACAGCGGGTGGTGAATTGAGTTGGCAAGTTGACTTGTCAGGTCGCATTTCGAAACTGGCTAATGCAGCAGCTGCTGCAGCTGAATCCAGTCATGGGCAATATCAGGAATTGGCTGGTGAGCTGGTTACTACGACGATACAAAACTATTTAAACTGGCAAGCGCTTCAACAGATGCATCAACTTACTGTAGAGCAATTAATAGCGTTGGAAGAGTCGATTAAAATTATAGAAGTGCGTGTCGCAGAAGGTGTAGCGACAGAGCTTGAGCTCAATCGCACTAAATCTCAGTACTTTGAACACAAACAAAGATTGCCTGAAATCGCCACTGAGCTTGCCCTTGTAGAGCAAACTATTGCGATGTTAGTAAACAAACAAGTTGATGCACTGCAACTGACGGCTCTAAACAAGCAGCAATTTCAGCAGCTAACGATTTCGGTTAGTGTGCAGTCTGCGTCTGACGCCTTGATGAAAAGGGGGGACGTTAAAAGCGCGATGGCGCGTTTAAAGCAGCAGAGTTACTTATCACAAAGTGCCGAGCGTGCTTTATATCCTGATATTAGCTTTTCAGCATTTGCTGGTGTGCTGAATCCAACAAGTGCCAGTTTCAACGACACTCAATCGAATTGGCAAGTAACGCCTAGTTTAAACTGGTCTTTGTTTAGTTATCCACAGTTGCTTGCTCAGTTAGATAGGCAAGAAGCCATTGCACAAGCAAATTATTATGAGTTCCGTCAGACGCTAAACAGTGTGTTGGCCAAGACTGAATATTCACTGCGTGTGTTAACACAAACGAAGTTACAACTTAATTATGTGGATGCTCAAGTGGATACCGCAAATAAGGCGTATGGACAAGCCATGGCGGGTTATCAAGAAGGTCAGTTGGGCTATCTTGAGTTGTTGGATGCGCGCCAAGATGTTTTAATAGCCCAACAATCACAAATGGCCATTCGATATAGGTTATTGAGTGCTTCCGTAGATGTTTATGGAGAGCTAAATGGTCAATGGTCTCAGGCGCTTATTGCGAGTATTTAGTACTCGCAACCAAGGCCAATTGCGGAGAAACGTGTAATTATGTCTATCGAAAAAGCGAATATGAACGCAATAGAGTTACGAAAACCAGGCGCAGAGTTTGATTTGGTTATGGCACAACATACGATGCCGGAGCCAAACAACAATGAGTTACTGGTGGCTATTGAGTACGTAGCTTTAAATCATTTAGATGCACGAATGGCCAGAGATGGTTTTAGCCAATGGGAATATCCTCATATTCTTGGTCTCGATGCAGTTGGTACTGTTATGAAAGCGGGCAAAGGCGTTTTTCCAAAAGCAGGCACTCGGGTACTTTTTAATGCTAACTTAGCGCAAAAAGGGATGCTTAAAGAATTTGCTGTAGTGCCAAACCATGCCGTATGCGAATTACCCTCAGAGATCGCGCCTGAAGTGGCGGTAATTTTGCCAAACGCAGGTATGGCGGCCTTATTGGCAATTGAAAAGCTAAAATTAGAGGTGGGCGACTCGCTTGCTATTAATAGTGCGCAGGGAGCAGTGGCACACTTTGCCATTCAATATGCTAAGCAAAAAGGCGCACAGGTCTTTGCTTTTGCACAAAAACAGCATCACAAGAGATTACTTAAACTCGGCGCGGATTTTGCCTTTGATTGTGAATCAGACAATGTGTGCGATCAGGTTAAACGTGAAATCGGTGCCGGTGGCTTTGACTGCATGCTAAACACGCCAGGTGGAGAATCATTTATCGAAGATTTGAAGCACTTAAGGTTTTGCGGTCGTATGGCTTGTTTGAATGGTTTTGGTCATATCCCAGAAGATTTATTGTTTGAGAAAGCGCCTAATATCGGCGTAGTTTCAATTGGCGGAGCGTGGCTTGCAAATAACCTGTGTGCTCAGCAACATTTAAGTTTTATGGGGCAAAAACTGTTGTCGGATGTGACGTCTGGACAGATTAAAGTTCCAGATATCGAGTTGATTGAGTTTGATGCCGAAAATGTCAAAAACGCATTAGCCTCCTTGCTAACAAGCGCTAGGCAAAAGCGACCAGTCATTAAAATTGAGCATGACTAACCGATAAATAAAAGGCCGCATTACGATGTGGCTTTTTATTTGGCGCTAACCGCTTTGGTACTTATAAAAAACCGATTGCGTTTGGTGTTGTGTGTTGAGATTAGCAATCTGAATTGCG
Source organism: Pseudoalteromonas luteoviolacea DSM 6061 (assembly GCF_001625655.1). Classification (GTDB taxonomy): domain Bacteria; phylum Pseudomonadota; class Gammaproteobacteria; order Enterobacterales; family Alteromonadaceae; genus Pseudoalteromonas; species Pseudoalteromonas luteoviolacea. The sequence goes on from NZ_AUYB01000035.1 coordinate 23,786, forward strand.
GCTACCATGATTGCATTTCGCATGTGGGCTAGAGAGTCCGTTTACTAGCCTGTACAGGCTTTATTGTTAAGAGACTTATGTGTTGCTGCACCACAATCCTTTAAACTGATTGATCCTGTGTTGATTCAAGGTCTTTATAGCATCATCTAAGTTGCAGTGTGGTGTTGTGGTGCGCTTCAGGATGTTTAGCTTCTTGTCTATTACCCGTGCTTTGGTTAGTCGCTACCTCTAGTTAATTGCAATTGTAGACCTTTACCAAAAATTATTGAGAAAATGCAGATAGCAAGGGCAAGGAAAAAGAGCATAACTTGTCTTTTTTCCATATTCCATCTTATATCATCGGTGTCTTCGTATGAGACAACGAGAATGTTATTTTCTTTTAATGTCCAAAGTTCGCTTACATTGTTAGTTTGGGCTATTTGGGCCTCAATGCTAGAGCCAACTGACAGTCTAGAGAGCAGAGACTTATCAAAAGACATGAGATTCCGAGTTATCCCACCTTTGTTGATTTGCAAAACAATGTAGTGGTCATTGGCTTCGTCCATATCATCGTCGACAGCTTCAGTAATGGATATGAGCTCGCCGGTGACTGTTTCTAACATCCATTCATCGGGAGATTCATATTTGACTTCACCCCACACAAAAGTAAAGAATAAAACAACGATGATTAACTCAAGTATTTTTTTCATAACTTCTCTTAGCCCACGCAAATCAATAAATTACACAATACTAAAACTTTGAAGCCTACTGGCTGATTTATATGCGGGCCTGACATGAACACTCGCCATATGTATTTCGACATTAAACGTGAAAGTACTGTTTACAAACGGTAAGTTAGATTAGTTTACATACCCTATAAAGACAGAATTGTATCATATCATTCCATTGTTGCTATTTCAGATGTATATGAGCTGTTTTTGGGCTGTTTACGTATGGCTGACAAACTATTGGTGATTACAAATTTGACTTTAGTGAACACGCTACTTCAGTTTCGAGAATAATAGGTACTGATAGGTTACAAGCTTATCATTTTGCTAAAAGATCGCTTTTGTAATGGTGGGCGGTAACAGTGTACCGTGCATGAGAGTATTTAATAAAGGGGCAAAGGCAGCCCCGATAATGTGCAATGGAAAGTAATAAAAAGAGCTACAAATCAAAACCTTGATGAATAAGACAGCGACAAAAAGTCTAGGCCCGGGTTTGGACTTTTAAAACCTGCATTCGAGTAATGAATGTACCGCAAAGCGACATTTGCTTTTCCCAACTCATATACTAAGCCTAGCCTATCTTCAAACTGATAATGGGTGCTTACATTTTTTCCTGCAAATTGAGTGTCTTCAAGTAACGCGACACCTATTCCAAATTCAATGTGTACTGGTTTATTGCGAATGGATGCGACAGGGTATCTAAATACAGGAGACATGGACAAAACCAAATTTTGGTCATATTCACCACTGTCACCAAAGTGCCAAAAGTTTATGCTGGATTCAAAGTACATATTAAAACCGTGCCAATCGTCTGGTATTAGATCAGGCGGATGGTATTCATAAGCGAGTTTGATGCCTCTCACGTCTCCTTCACCATGAATGTAGTGTATGCCATAACCATGGAAATTGGATGCATGCGCGAAACTGGCAATAAGAGTTAGTAGAGTAAAGGCAATAAGCTTTTTCATAATTTACCGAAGTCAGTAGCATTTACGGTATTTTCTCGCGAATTGTTGTGGATATATGCAGTTAAAATATCAATATATTGGTGCTAATTTGGCACTTAACGAGTAAGTTTTTGATTTATATGTTTAAATAATATTGGTGCTAATTTGGAATCAATAAGTTTCCTATTGGTGTCTTTTTGTATTCCAATTACCTTGTAAAATGAGAGCTCTATAAACAAAGCTACTTGGAAGATCAGTATGAAAAACCAGTTGACGATACTTTTACCGCTACTTTTGAGCTTGGTAATGAGTGCAAAGGGTTTAGCTCAGCAACATGAACAAAGCAACATGGAAGCCCCTTTTGCAGAGTTGGCGCACAAGTTGAGTACAGAACTGATCAGTGGCATAGAAGACTTAAAAGCAGTACCTGAAACTGAGCAAGAGCAATTGGCGCTGCAAATCGTACATAGGGAATTCGCACCACATCTTGACCTTCGTTTTTCATCCTTAAAATTATTAGGTAAACATATACGTCATTTAGAACAGCATCAAATGGCCGAGTTTACAGGTTTAATTGAAAATCAACTTATTAATATGTATGCAAAAGTTTTAATTGAATACAAAAACTCAGAGATAGCGATGCAAACCTTGCAAACAAATCAGGGGCGAAAGTTTGCTGAGGCTACTATACAGCTCAATCAAGAGAGTAGAGGCGATACGCAGTTGATACTTAAATTTAGACAAAGCGCAAAAGGCCAGTGGCGCATGTATGATGTTGTATCTAGGCAAGTATCTCAACTAAGCGTAAAGCGTCAAAGTTTGGTACTTAAGATTAGTGAGATTGGGTTTGAACAGTTAAACAAAGAGCTGCGTCAAAGGAGTTCTAATCGAATATGACCACCAAAAGTACGGAATATTACGGCTATAAACTTTAAAAGTGCAATAAAACTCAGAGAGTATTATTGCACTTTGCTGATTACTAACTGTGTTTATTATTTAGTTACACAGCCATGCCAACCACCATCAGTCCAGCATATCACTGGATTTGATGGTCTACATTGTGGGTAGACTGAGTGCTCTGCACCGCCTGCAACCTGTGGGGTTGCATGGTTGGCCAGTTGGTTACTCTCATTAAGCTTTTTTAGGTTTTTCTTTTTTAATTGTACTTTCATTTTTTATTTCCTTATGCGAGATAAACTGCTCTTACAGGTTAGGGCTGTGTTTTGCAAAAGTAAACTAAAAATTTCCATTTGTTTTTGTTTTTTGCAATATTATCTTCTCTTATGTAAATTAAAAGTATATATTTCAAAGGTATTTTCTTTTAACTAGGAAATTTATTTTTCTTGCTTTCTTTGGTTTTTATTTTCATAAAGCGCTTTATCGGCTTTTTCTAAGAGAGACTCTACTGATGTATTGGCAGTAATTTCACACACACCAAAGCTCATACCTAAAGAAACAGAGTCCATTGTTAACTTACTAGGAACTAAGTTTTGGATCCTAGCTACAAAAATATTGGCATTTTCTTCATTCATACCTGGAAGTAACAGCATGAATTCGTCGCCGCCTAAACGAAATAACTTGTCATTTCGGCGAGTGTATTCATTAATGAGCGAAACAAAACCTACCAGCATCTCATCTCCTACCCCATGGCCTAGTTTATCGTTCAAAGTTTTAAAGTTATCTAAGTCAATCATGATGATAGAGCATACCTGTGAATAGCGGCTAACGCGTTCAGACTCTAATTCAACTTGTTCAACTAGCGTCCTTCGATTAAGTGCACCAGTAAGCGGATCTTTTACAGCAACGTTTTCTGCAACCATGATTGCATCATTGTACGTTTTGACAATGACTGCACAGAGCATCATTACAAGGCATGAGGACATAGCAGACCTTAAAGCTAATTCAACATCAAGCTGTAAAAAGCCCAGATAGGTAAGAGTTAGCCAAAATCCAGCTGTTATTACGCAGGCCATTTTAAATGGAAACATCATAAACATACCGACCAGAAAAGCAGGTAGCCATATGACGGAAATGAGTGGAGATTGTATGGATAAGTAAACCAGCATAGCGCCTTCAACAGCACAGATTAAGAAGCACTTCCAGACACTTAGCTTACCTTGAATTAACCTAGCAGCAGTCAAAACGAGTACCGCGATGACCACAATTACTGCCATACCTAAAGCATACTTTTGTTGCATGACGTAATGAATGGGGTAGTAGCACAGGAATGCCGAAGTCAGCAACAGTAAATAAGCTGCATACATAGGATATCGATTTATCAATATGGGTTGTGCTTTAGTTAAAGCACCAAAACGCTCTTTTAGTTTCAATGTATTGATTGGCCGTATTGTTATGAATTAATAGCTTAGTTTAATTGTAAGACACAAAAATAATTCATCAACCATGAGTTGTTAAGTGTTAAATTAAATATTCGTATCTGAGCTGACTAATAGGCATCAGTTGAGTTTTTTGTATTAACCTTCGGGTTGATCTTCTAGCACAAAATTGACAGTGATGGTGAGATGCGAAGCTAGGGCTAGTGCTTGTTGGTTGTCACATAAAAGATCAATTGCATTGTAAGTACATAAGCCAAATATTAGAGCGATACTCATTAATTACTGGCTGAGCCGATCTGTTTGCTTAGCTTTTTGTGTAATCAGTTGATTGGTATTTTTCATTCTCGCCCATTTTATAGTGGGACAATACAGTCGTTTTTCTTTACTAAACACGCTTATTTTTAAAAAATGGTGCGGTAATTGCTAATAATTTTAGCTGGTTCACTGAAAATACTGGCTCGGTGATATTGGTGCTAGTTTAGGCAAATTCTAGCCAGTGGAGAATTGCATAAATTAATGAGGTAATTCATTTAACTTTTTAATCGAACTGTCGATAATATAATCAAAGATGACTAAGGAAGGATATATATGAAAGTCAATGCGAACCCGTCTGCGCTAGGAGCCGCACCAGCAGACAATACTCAAGTTAAACTAGCAAAAAGCGGTAGTGAAACAGCGTTAAGCAATACCTTATCTACACTTGAGCCCGACGTTTACCACGGTTCAAGTGGTAACGAAGAGCCCGCCACTTACGAGCGACCATTCAATATCGGTGAATCTGTAAAACAAATTGAAACCGTTGAAGAAACGATGGATCGGATCTTTGAAGCATCTTCGGAACTATACCTTGAAGGCGCTATGTACAACGCTGCAGAGTCCATGACAGCAGAATACGATAACTTTATGTCTGATTTAAGCAAGTCAAACCCTGATTTGGCAGCGAAAGACTGGGGATTCTCAGTAGATGCCAATGGTGAAATTGCTGTGTCAGGTCAACTAAGTGATGAAGAAGCGGAGTTATTGACTGCCAAGTTAAATAGCAATGAAGATCTCGTAAGGTATGCGAATGAAGTAAAGGATAACTTTTTGAAATTTACGGCACTAGAGCGCGGTCCAGAAGGTCAAGGTACCAGTAAGTATTGGGGTAAGTATGATGTTACCAATGAGAATTTTGGCGATATTATTAATATGAGAGAGCTTGTTGAGCAAGGCCGATATCGTGACTCTGGGAATGTCATAACAGGCAATCAGCTTAATTCCTATAATTTTGTGGAAAATATGGGAGAGCAGTTAAAAAGTAATGCACAAGTGACATATGCAGCCTAAATTAACAATGATTGGTCGGGCTCAGAGTGTGCCCGACCAGAGTTTTAAGATTAAGAACGTTCGCTAGATAATAAATCTTGGTCGCAAATATGGCCTAAATATACAAATGGCACATTTGGCCCACCAACGCCGATAGTATCAATTATTCCGTCATTATTTGCATCAATGTTAGTTGGGATAACGATCTGCCAAGCGCCAAGCTCTATTTGTGAACGCCATCTGTTTCTATAGCCAAAACTATATTCTGTGTGTTCAGTAGGATTAATGTTTGCTCTACAAGTGCCGAGACTAATGGTTTTTGAAATTCTACCGTTAGCATCCGTTGCAAAGGTATGGCGTTTGTCGTCGCTTCCTTTTACCACTCTCAAGGTTGCTGTGGCATTTTGGATTGGTGCGCCCGTTGAATCTAATAGCGTGATACCCCATGTTAAATTGCGATATGCTTGCGTTGTTAAATATGGGTTACTTTGCGCAGACAAAGGGATACGGTTTACGTTACTTTCACCAGACACTGAGTTGTTTGAGAAAGAAGCAACAACGGAGGCTACACTTAAGTTGTAGTTAGTATTTGGGTTGTTAGCAACAGCCGTATTTGCTCTTACTCGCATTGTAACAACTTGATTTGGTTGCAAACCAGAGATAGGCACAGGTTTACTTTGTGAGATAGGTACCCAACCATTGTTAAATACTTCAAAAATGAAATCTGCTGCACCATTGTTATTAAAGTTCAGTACGATATCTTGCCCATTAACTGCTGTAAATTGGTACAAATCGATATCTGTTAAACTATCCATGTTTGCGGTAATACTATTTTGACCGTTTGATAAAGCGGTCGCTGTTGCAACAGTGTCATTAAACTCGTAACTATCTAACTGTGTTGAAACCACCGCACCAAAATTAAACGGTGAGCCGTCCGACTCTTTCACGTCCATATACCAATAGTAGTGTCCAGGCTCTGTTAACGCGACGACAGCTTCATCTGCTGTACCTGTGTTTGCGCTAGTCCCGAGTACTGTTAGAGAATCATCCGGATTATGTTTAATTACGCTAAGATCGAGGTTGGTCGCGCCGGTTTGACCAAACAACAGTGCAGTTGTTTTACTGCGCTCAGTAATTTCGAAGTGATAACAAACTGGTGAACCCGCTGTTGCACCATTCAAGGTATATTGGTTGCCGGTAGCAAGAGTTGGGCATAGCGGCGTAATAGCAGTAGGCGTTGCTTGCGCTTGAGCCGAAAAATCCAATGCGGACAGCTCCGAACTTAAGTGCGCAGCGGCAACCTGAGGTTGCTGGTTTAGCATGTTCTTTGCAGGCGAGTATGCTTGAACATTACCTGCGGGGTTTAAATCAAATTCACTCGCATTTGCTTGAGTAAATGCTGCCAATGTAATAACCGATAAAGCGATTTTTGATAATTGCATATAATTTTCCTTATTATATTTAATTGCTTATTGGAGTAATCAATTAATCATAAATTATCGATGTCATCAAGGTTAAAAAATGAACGGTTTAGGCAGTTTTAATTAATGAAATTTACTCATTTAATTTTATCTATTGTGTTCTTTTTTTGAACATTTAAATAAGAATTATTACTAAGAATAGCTGTGCAGTTGGTCTTCTACTATTATGATAAGTAAGGTTAATTTAGCTATTTTTGGCGATGTGTTAAAAGCTGTGTTTATTTAGAGTTGCCAAATTAAGCGCTTTTGCATAGCTGTTTTTGATAAGAAATTAGTAGTTTTTATATTGTTTAGTAAACTTAAATTATGGTTAAGAAGGGCTGTAAGCTATTTTTTTTGTAAAAATCTGAAGTTATTTTAACAAATAATATATTTAAATTATGCATAACTTCATAAACTTTTTTTGTGAAGTTATGCGTTTTATAAAACTGTTACAAGGAATTTGTGTCTTGAACAGATATTTGTGGCTGCGTTTGCCATGAAAATCGGCCGTCGTAGGTTTGGCAGTTAATAACTGCACTTTTAGCGTCAGCTAGGTATAGTTGATTCATTTTTGACGCGGGATAGGTGAAGTAGTCACTGCATTTGGCACTTTGCCCAGGTCCAATTACGACTTGTGAGCCCGCTTTTAGGGTGCAACTTACCAACATATCTAGTGGAGAGTAACTAGGGCATATCACATTTTCCCTGCGGTATTGAGATATAGAGCCCAAGGGTTTGTCAAAAGTCCACCACTTGCCAAGTTTAGAGCCGTTATATTCACTATTCCAAGCTCGCCATATTGTGATGTCTTTTGAAGCAACAAAAACCTGTCCTTTACATAATCCTCCTTTGTCAGCTGGTTGAATAACGCCACTGGGAACTTGCGCGTTTGGGAGCAATACTAATCCGTTATGTTGCTCTATTTCGCCAATGCATTGAGCCGTTTTATTAAGCTTGTTGGTACTAGCTGAGGTCAAATTTGAAGAAGAGCAGGCCGAAAGAGCTGCGATAGTAAAAGCTACAAGCGGCAGTCTAAATGCAGTTTGCTGCTGGCTTTTGGTTAAATACTGATTTAGTAGGCGCATATACTTTTCCTTTGTTTGCTGTATAGACCGGTATTTTAGTATGCCAAAATTAAAAAGTATCTTTCAATACATTACACCCGACGCGAATTTGCTGTATACAACTTGGTGATACTTGAAAGGGCATGTTATTTATTTTTAATGACTTGGCTATGCTTCCCTGACTCTATTAAGGCTAAAACTCGTTTTGCTTTCATTTGCGCGTTACTTTCTTCCAGCAATGAGTCACTCAGTGTCACGTCAAAGCAGCTGGTCTTGTATTGGTATTTAAACAACGCATCGATTGCCTTTAAAAACCAATTATTTTTACTTTCTTGTTTGCTTTCTACCTGCTCTTTTTCGAAATTCTGCAGTCGAATATAGATCTCAATTGCGCGTTCAGGGTGTTGGTGGTGTAACTCCACCCAATTTAG
>NZ_AUYB01000036.1 GCF_001625655.1 Pseudoalteromonas luteoviolacea DSM 6061
TAAGCTTTCAATTTAACTTTAACCTTCACTTTGGTTTGCGCTTTTCAGCGTGTTGCTCCGTGTCAGTGGGTGCGCATTATAGGGAGATCCAAAATAGGATCAAGTGTTTTTTATAGAAAATCTATAAAAAAGCGCATTTCGGACAAAAACAATACAGAAGCATCTTTTTTTGTATACTTTACCATCACATTGACCGTTTAAATCAAATTCAACGATCCATATTGATCTTTATTCTTTAATTTGAAGGCCATATTGCTTAGTGACAAACAGGAAAGACAAGACTTTGGTTTCTAATAAAAGCGCTTGTAAAAAACTAACCCCAGACATTCAAGAAAGGGAGTACCAGAGTAATGCCAACCATCAGATTTAGAACCTACTAACCTACTAACCT
>NZ_AUYB01000037.1 GCF_001625655.1 Pseudoalteromonas luteoviolacea DSM 6061
ATTTACTATATAGAAGCATCACCAGCGCCGCAGGGCTTGTTCAACACCCAGATAAGGTGTCGGTTTCGCGACACCTATCCTTATTTGTTATGTTTAAAGCCAAACAAGCCCACTGTATGGTTTCGTTCTTAGAGATTTTAACCTGCTTTCCAGCGAACCCGAATGTATCTCTAGCTTGTGGCCATCAGGGTCTAAAATGTACAGTGATTGCCCTTCACTTTTGTTCTCTTTCCAAACATCTACACCCAATGAAACGATACGCTTCGCAAAGGCGTCAAATTCTTCAGATGCAATATCAAAAGCGACGTGGGTATAGTCGGCTTTTAGGCAAGGTTCATCGAATGAAAGACAAAACCAGAGCTCACCTACAGATAAGTAAGCTCCCTTGTCCCATTTAGCATGAGCAGTGAACCCCAAAATATCCCTATAAAACTGAAGAGAGGATTCCAAGTCACTAACTGCAATAGTGATATGATTTAGTCCTAAAATCACCGCTTCCTCCATTAAACATAACGCACGCCTAACCGGCGAAAAATGCTTGGCTAAAATGAGCGACGAAGGAGCGCAAGCCAAGCGTTTTGCGTCCTTTGGTTTAGGCGCTTGTTAGTACTCTATTGCTCAGGAGTAATGAAAACAGAAATTGGAACACCATTTATTTCTTGTGATAAATCACTTTCAATTCCCCTAGGGTTAGCAACGCGCCCTTCAGGATCATAAACAAAGCATACTAGTCTGTTACAATCTGGATGAACTTGATAACGGAGAGAGTCAATAATTAGTTGTTCACCGACCTGTTTAGAAGTTAGCCCTTTACGAGTTTTTTTAATTTCTATTACTATCTTTTCCTTTTTTAAAAGGAAATCAACACGGGAAGCTGCTCCAGCATAACTAGGGGTATACTCTTCAGCACGAACATCTTCAAAATATATTTTAAGTAGAGCATGAAATAAATCCTGCACATCATACTCATCTTCAATTTCGATTGTAGGTCTAGTTGAATATCTGGATCTTAATTGTCTTGCTACTTTATGGAACCGTCTGATAAGAAGTTCAACTTGATCTATAGGTGATAGTTCTTCTTTACTCTGTGCTGATTCCTCATCCCAATATTCTTTGACTTCATCCACAAACGAATCTATCAGTGTCATTGCTGACTTTATGCCTGAATAGTAGGCTTCATTAAAAGCTGAATCAGGAGTGCCGGTAGAAAACATCATTAACGAGTATCTTATATCTGTAAAATCTTTTAGATGGCGTGTTCCCTCACCAAAAATCCTTTCAATAGCAACCTCAGAGTCTCTACGCCATTTTTTATAGTCTTGATGCCCTCTACTTAACTGCAACAATTCTTCGGCTTTTTCTTTTAGTTTTGTTAATTTTCTAATTGCTTCAGACTTATTCAAAACTCGATGACTCCTTGAGTACTAACGCTTGCCGTAAACGGCACAAAATAGCAGGCTAAAATTGGCGACGAAGGAGCACAAGCCTGCTGTTTTGTGTCCTTTGTTTGACGGCCTTGTTAGCTTTCTATTAATAAATTCTTCTTTGCCTACTCCAATTGACAAAAATGCTACCTAGTACAATAAATACCAAGAATACCTTTAATTCATACCTGCCCTCAATTTCAATATCTAAAAGCAAAAAAATTGAAAAGAAAATCATATTGGTAGATATAAGCAAGTACCCTAAATAACCATAAGTTGGTTTAGAAACCGACCTAAGTATTCCTTTTATTCTTTCCTTACGACGATTCAAACAGCAATTGCCTAGTATTATAAAAAGTACATGAGGCATTAGTACCAAGCTAGCCATTCCCAAAGTTTCACTACTAACCCCTGATTCATACACATTCCATAATGTATAAATAAAAAATCCAACTGATACCACAGCTAGACTATAAAATAAATAAGCTAGGACTGAGTAGATTAACCAGATTATGAGGAATTCTCCTATAGTATGGGGGAAGCTAACGCTTGCCGTAAACGGCACAAAATAGCAGGCTAAAATTGGCGACGAAGGAGCACAAGCCTGCTGTTTTGTGTCCTTGGTTTTACGGCCTTGTTAGCACCTATCGGTTAGAAACAAACCCGTTTAAAGACTCACCTAATTCTTTGATAAGAGTATCTTCTAAATTAACGGCTAAATTTAAGAGAAACTTTCTATATGAAATAAGAATATCATCCGTGAGTTCATCGGATTTACAAAATGCTTCATGAGCAATTTCATGACGGCAATTTAGGAGCGTGTTCAGTTTTTTCTTTGTCTTTTTATTATCTAACTCACCAGAAGTTATTTGACTCATAATATTGTCCAGTCCAAATACTTCCTTAAATAGTGTATTTATACCATTTGCACTAGGAGTATTAAAACCAGCAATGGATCTCTCCATTTTTTGTTCCATAACTTTTAAGACGGCTTTGTTCTTAGTATCGTACACAACAAAAGTAAAATATCGCTTAGCTAAGTTCTCAACAAACCCTTGCCAAGATGCAACCATATAAATCAAATAAGCTTGATTTAGCAGCAAGCCTTTATAATCCAACTGATCACAATCATTCTGTTTTAAATCTTCTGAAATTTTATGAATGACATCTATTCTATATAAATTCTTTCTAAAGTTATGAAAAGGTGTCTTTTTACCAATCATTGTAAAAATTTTATCTAAATCCATCATAGGTGCTAACGCCGCCTTAAGCGGTGAGTAATAGTTGGCTAAAATGTGAAGCGAAGCGGAACCGAGCCAACTGTTACGAATCCGACTTTAAGGCCTTGTTAGCCATCAATTTCATTAAACCCTCTATATCAGGTTCATTCTCTGGCTTTTTATTAATATGAGCATGGTAAGATTGCTGGTCTGGCCCCCAATCATGATATAGCCCCGTATTTGGTTCATTTAAAGATGCGGCTTGTGCATCTGTTATTTCTAAACTTAATTGAGATAGTTTATTTGGTTTACTGCTTCCTACTAATTTAGCAAAGACAACAACATTGTATTTGCCAGCGAAAAACTTAAAATCAGCACCATCTTCTGGGAGAAGGAAATGATGATCCGCTGTAACTCCCTCTTGAGGAACAAATAAGCCACTGCCTCTTTTTAAATCCCCTTTCTCTCCATAAACCCAAACATTAAAATTTTGTTTTGATTCATTACGCTGAATTGAAACATGTAAACTTTCGATAACTTGACCTCGTTTAGAAGTGCTATATAAAAGTGTGCGTAAATAAATTTTATTCTTTGGGCTGTTAAAGTTTGAACCATCAGGACCGAAAAAAACAACCGTTGGTTGAGTCATAACAAGCTCACCTTTACAGAAAAAAGTAAGCCAAGCTGTGACACCTGAAACAATTAAAGCTAAGCATGAAAAAACAAGGCTAACTAAATACAATTCTTGCGGCAATGTTCAATCTCCATTTGATGGCTAACGCCGTTGTAACCGGCTAATAAAAGTTGGCTAAAATTTGTGAGGCACGAACAAAGCCAACTGTTATTTGTCCGCGTTTACAACCTTGTTAGTTGTGCGTTACTCGCCAGCCTCTAGAACCATTTGCTTAGCCCATGCGGTCACGTTTGCCCACTTTTCATCGGTAGTTCCATTGTGCGACCAAAACACCACCTCACCATTATTATTGATGCAATAGTAATCTGAGTTGTCTTCACAGATAGGCATAAGCTCAACAGGTAAATCATAAAACTTTCGAGCACTCACCAATACTTCGTATATGTCAGCATAACTAGGGGGATCGACGATTTCCAATGCTTCAAGTGGAGCATCTCCTAGATCATATCCAGATTTAATGAATGCCACATACTCGGGTGGAAAAGTGAAACCTAGCTTTTCTTGAGCTTCTGCAATTTCAATGTCGGTAGGTATTTTCACTTCGAATTCTTTCATTTACTCTGACTCGTATTAAGTACAACTAACGCCCTAATAATGGGCTAAAAATAGTTTGCTAAAATGTTGAGGAACGAAAACAGCAAACTGTTTTTAGTCCTTATTAATTAGCTTGTTGAACGAAGCCGCT
>NZ_AUYB01000038.1 GCF_001625655.1 Pseudoalteromonas luteoviolacea DSM 6061
CTTGCTGCATCCGAACAACAACAAACTCAGGCAACGAATACAACACTTACTGGCGTTAATTGGTAACACCTTACCCGTTATTAACCCCAAGCCGAGAAAAAAAGCAAAACTCATGTGCCCTTGCTGCAAAAAGCCCATGCAGTTTATGGGTATTCGAGCACGAACGATACACTTTAATTCGGCCTCACCCATTGGGTCATCTTAAATGGGCTGGATCATGTTAAATCGGCTAACGTAAAACGCATTACACATACATTGAATTGAAAAGGAGGAAAGATAAATCTAAACAACTGATTAAACGTAATATTTAAATTAGCGCAAGGCGCTAAGGGCTGACTGCGCCCTAAAAAAAGAAAGCGTTTGTCAGCCCCCTTCAATATACCTCTATTTTTACATCACTATTTACTATATAGAAGCATCACCAGCGCCGCAGGGCTTGTTCAACACCCAGATAAGGTGTCGGTTTCGCGACACCTATCCTTATTTGTTAGGCTACTTGCCCCAGAATACACCAATGATTGCAAAAGCAACAAAAAATATATACAGAGAGATAATATCCTGTAACTCCACCCAATTTAG
>NZ_AUYB01000039.1 GCF_001625655.1 Pseudoalteromonas luteoviolacea DSM 6061
ACCATATTTTGCCCGTTAACAGGGCGTTATACCCACATAGAGTCCGAGTAATGTCAGATAAAATACAGGCTAAGATAGAGAAGAGTTGGGATCGTCTAGATTCTGTCATCTCTCGAAAATACTCGGCTTCGTACATGAGTAATACTAAATGGGTAAAGCTCTTTAAGGCAGCTTGCCCCTTTTACCCTGAGATCCAGAAAATGGATTACAAACTTGTGTATTCTGATGGCATCAAATCAACTGGCATCGAAGAATATGAAGAGCATATTGATGACAAATGGTTTATCGAACCTGCAATATACAAAGAAATCGAATGGATTGAATTTCCATTTGAAGGAAATACTAAGCTAGTCGAATTCAGTGAGGTACTAAGCAGAATTGGCCAATTTAAAATGCATAATACTTCAACTGGCTTGCGAATAATTGGCTATGAAAAGATATAACAAGGCAATGCGGCGGACTGCTGCGTAGCTGCGCTGATTGCGGGGTTATGTTTTCTGGTGATTTATGGCAATTCCGAAAAAAGGTTCTCGTAAAATAGTGGTTGATTCAGTAGAGTACAGATGGACGATTCGAAGCAAGCCAACATATAGTCAAGGTGCTTTCGGTAACAATATGACCGCAGCAGAGTTGGCTGAAAAGTCTGGAGCGGTTTTATCTATAGCATTTCTTTGGGGACGTTGTGATAATTGGATTGGAAACCTAGAATTACCTGTAACACCAAAAGATATTTAAAATTGTATCAGGTCTGCCCTACAAAACGGTTGGCAACTTGAAAAGAAAGGTAGCGCCTTTAAATTTGTTCATGAAATTAAAACATATCAAAGTCGCAAACTCGGACACAAATCAGTTGGCTTTGTTCGTACCTCACAAAATTCTAGCCAACTATTTTTTAGCCGGTTACAACGGCGTCAGGTTCTCAAATGAGTTGGAAAGTTATTAACACAACAGAAGAGCTTCAAGCACTAGATAGAAAGGTGTGCTGGGAAGGTGGTGAAATATCGGAAGCTTATAGAGTTAGTAGTGCCCAAAGCTACTTCCCAGATGATATAAATCGGTCGGGCTATAATCTGCCTAACTTACACTTGCTAATAGATACGGGGTTAGGAATAGAAGAGTGGTTAGAGGTTGTATTGCTTGAAACTACCGCAAAGACAATTAGTAATTTTTCCGGTTATGTATCTCCATTAAAAATAGCCCAATTTGGGCATGATAGTGCCTCACAAGTAATCTATCGTTGGGTTAAAAGTAATGGTAGCCATAAGCCTAGGTGCTTTGTAGAAAATTGGGGCGCCTAACAAAGTGCTAAAATTGATGCCAAACACTCCGCGCCTTTTGTGTTTCGCTTCGCTCAGTATTATACAAAAGGTGCTCCGTGCCTGGCACGGTATAGCAAGGCGTTATGTTGTAAAACTATGAAATGTATTCGAGCAAAGATTTGTTTTCTCAAAGAGTCCGAAGGTGGAAGGGCATGTATGCCAGTTGGAGCTGGGTACTCTCCTCATATTGTCGTCTTAGGCACCGAAGATTATTTAGCTGTTCGTGTTTTAGAAGTGCCGAAGGATTCGCGGCAGGGGCAGGAATTTATCGGAACTATCGAGTTGATGTACTCTGAGGACGTTGACTATTCGGCATTCAGCAAGGATGCAGAATTTAAATTGTTGGAAGGTTCTCGCATTGTAGGATCTGGAAAAGTTGAAGCAGCAGAGTAGTGAGCAAGAAAATAACAAATAGATGTTCGCGACGCAAAACAGTCTGGCGGTTTTGGTTTAAAAGTTCTGTGTGTGCTGTGGCTGGGTCGTGGCGCACCAAATGCAAGTGTTAGATGCAATGAGTAGAATTCAAGAAAGCTTGTTTTATCGCTATCAACATGTTACTGGTCCAGGCTGTGTTCTTGTATCTATACAATTTACCGACACTGCTGTAAACGATATAAAAATAGTCAAGCTTTTAAGCAAAGATGAAGTAGGCAGCACAATTCAATTTGATTTAGATAATCATATTAATGAAATAAAAAAAGGCGTAGAAAAAGCGAATAAAGAGTTATCTGGCAGTTTAATTATAGGCGCTATTGAAGTTGTTCCTAGTGACTACCCTAGAAAGGCTCAGGCTGAGTTTGCTGCTTATAAAGTTGCTTGCCATGTAATTAAAAATGCACCTAACAA
>NZ_AUYB01000040.1 GCF_001625655.1 Pseudoalteromonas luteoviolacea DSM 6061
GACCAGAAATGCCAAAGTTGTATGACCATAAAATCAATTTGTCATGGCCAGCTTTATCAGTACATTCGACCAGATTAGAAACATTTGTGTAACAGGCTTGGATGAGGCTATAAGGTTATTCGATGGCTGGGTGTTCGAAATTTATTTAGGTGCTCTGTTACTATTTTTAGTTCTGGAGAATTGCCTCTATTACTGCGATCGAAAAGAGTCATCTCAATCTCTATCTGATGGGTTTTTTCAGTATTACGTCTTATGAAGTCTATAAATAGGTCAGACTCTTTCATCGTTGAGTTGATAATGCCAATCTCTCTGGCTCGATTAACCATAATATTGAAACTTGATGAAATATAAAAGACATAAATGGAGTGTCCATATATGTCATGTTCGATTTTCTAGTTTGACGACTATCGCCGTCTCAATGGTGCTGGGAGTCAATATGTGGCAGCACGAGGGGTTGCCATTGAATATGCCTTTGGTCAAGTCTTG
>NZ_AUYB01000041.1 GCF_001625655.1 Pseudoalteromonas luteoviolacea DSM 6061
ACTTGGAACTTGAATTCGGGTTATATTTTATTAGCAGAAACTAAGAAGTGTCTTATTTCTATCTTGTTTTTATTTTTGATTAAAATATGTAATCTAGCTCAAAGAACACATTTTTTTTAACCTCCTTTCTAATTTCTTCCATTCTATACTCTGATGGTATAGGTGAAGATGCAGATTCAGATAATAACCTTCCATGTTGCGCAAAATTCTCGCTATGATTTTTGATCAACTGCGCCATGTTGTCTCCATCTTTAAACAAGCCTATATAGGCTTGTTTAAAAGTCTTATCTTCTGACTTATAGTAAATAAAATCGCAAGGAACATGGCTCAAATTTGAAGTATTTCCTTTATAAATTTTTCCTTCATCTGTTTTATTGAGCTCTACATATGCCATTATTTGGTCGAAAGTATTTTTATCGATTTCAGTTATAATAGCTTTTTCATACCGAGGGCTGCTCACAATAGATATGAACCTTTTTTTCATCTCCATAATAGCAACAAAGTGATATGACGCAATACCCGAAGAGCCTGATTTGAGGATGATTAATTTATTAGGCTTACCCTCTAAAGCACTAATAGCCTGCTTTGTTTGATCAATGCTATAGATATTATCCACCCAAGATAATGCGCAAGATTTACCATATTCTGATAACTTGTTATAACTACCATCCCAACGTACAGTATTACTTAAACAGGCTGTTAAACCTATTAAGGCTATTAGAGTTAAGAATAGATTTTTCATTTTAACACCCTTCCACACAATAATGATGACCTTTGTGGTTATAATGAGTCCGGATATAACCATAACCTAGCTGCCTTCTAATTAGATTTGTATGTCTAACGGCATAGGCTTCTTGCGAGGGAAGACCATAAACGCCACCACCAATTCGCCTAGCTCCTCCATCAGAGAACCAACTGGATGCAGCATAATTCCATGCATGATATAACTCATGCGCAAGTATCATATCAGGACTGGCAGTCCTAAATAAATTCCCACTAGTTACAATCTTTGATACATGTGTAGGGTCAAAGTAAATTGTCGAATTTTTACCAAACCATTCTCCAGCTGTTAACAAAGTTCCCCACATTAATTCTGCTCTTAAATAATTTTTAAAACTTTCGCCAACATATCTAAGGTTGGCAGTGATGTTAATCCCCAGCGTTTGACTATAGGTGACATTTGCTCTTTATTAATGTCATCATAAATCTCTTCAGGTAAAACTATTGCCATACAGCTTTTTAAGTATAAATAAACCCAGATCGTTTCTACCCATACAAACAGTCGATTATTTTCAATATATATAGCGTCATAAAAGTTTTCAATAGAGCCCGCTTCTGACAGTAACAATAATAAGCTGTTTAATTTAATCTCTTCACCATATAGCCATACGATCCATTCACCATTAACACACTCTATAAATGTCGATACCATACATAAACAGCCGGAGTCATCATTTGTCAACTTTCTTGGCTGTATCAATTCAGCAATAGATAACTCTGAAAATAGGTTATGTATAAACGGAGCGAAACGCTGTGAGTTTATATAGATACTTATTGAGCTTTCATCTGTCCACCCATCTTCACACTTTATTTTAATATAAAAATCATCAAACAGCTCCTTCTCAAAAACAGATGAGCCTCTTTTTCCTTGAAACCCAAAATTTAAAAAACTTTCAATAATTTCATTCATTAGGTTCTTAGCCTACTCTCAGTTTAATCCCAAAACTTCCCATCATATGGCGTAGCCCGCATCATGTTTAGATACATTGCGTCTTCATTCCCAATGCTCACTGGGAAAATAGTAGCACTTCCTACATCATTCATCATAACCCATTGAATTGAGTATTGTCCTGGTTTTAAGGTTATAGAGCCACCGGGAATATTTTTTCCAACTAATGTCACCCCATCTGTGGCTTTATAATCAAATTCCGACTGACTATACACAGTAGCAGCTTGATATGCCTTGAAAGGAACATATTTATGCACTTTCCCATCTCTCAGTTTTACTTCTGTTAATGTCCAATGACCAGAATCATCTACAGAAACAACATCATATTTTCTATATCCTATATAGTTATCACCATCATAATAGGCACCTACTGCACCATCTATAACAGATTGACCTTTGAGCATTTTTTGTCTATTGGTTTCAAGTTTTTCAGCATGCCGCCAGCCCTTTGCTTTCTTGCGGTATCGGACTCTCTCCGCCTCTTTATTACCATTGTAAGCCTGAGCAAATGCAGCCGTAGTCGCACCATTAGCAAACTTTCCTCCAGTCAATTCAGAGATTGTACCGCCGATAACCGCTGCTACTGCGATTCTAGCAATGTCATACTCAAGCCCAGCTGAAGAAATCATGCCATTCACATTAGCTGCTTTGGTTAAACCCGCACTCCAAAAACCATGACCAAAATTTCCGCCTTGTACATCAGCTAGGATGCCACCAGTAAGAGCATGTGCCCCTAAGTGGCCCGCACCTCCAGTTTTCCAAAAACTTCCTCCGGTACCGTCGAACATACTTCCTATACCAGCAAAAGCAGCTCCAGTTGCAGCTCCAGTCAATCCCCCTTTTAAAGTTCCGCTTCCTATGACCCCACCAACAAAACCTGATGCAGCTCCTGCTACCATCATTTGACCTGAAGTAAGAGCAAATGCACACATTCCTCCTGAATTAAGCAGCATCCCTTCAACTAACCCAAATGTGTAATATGCTGCCGCAATCGCTGCAATGGAACGCCAATGCTTCTTAACAAACTTCCCAAGCTTCTTAAACAAATACCCACTCGGATCTGTATAACTCAGCGGATTATTCAACACATAAGAATATGCGTTATAGTTCTGCAAATTACTCGGCGCTTGCACAAACGGATCCGCCTGCATAAATCGACCCGTGTCTGCATCGAAGATCCGACCATTCATATGAATGATGCGTTTCTCGCCCCCTAATGCCACCGGTTCATGGCCGGTGTACGCTTTAAAGTTACTC
>NZ_AUYB01000042.1 GCF_001625655.1 Pseudoalteromonas luteoviolacea DSM 6061
GAATACAAGCTATCACCAAATGCCACACTGTGACCACTGGGTGCCTTGGTATCTACCGTGATTGGTAACTGCGTCGCCGCCGTGTTGTTATTGCCTGCTGAGTCTGTGAAGGTATCCGCTGCGATATCAAGCGTCGCATTGGTTTCTGAATTCGCTGTTGGCGTAAACAACACACTGTATTGTGTGCTTGAAGTCGCACTAAAGTTACTCAGTGACCCGCCAGCAACTGTAATATCCGATGACGCAAACGTCGTGCTCGCTTCGCTCAGTACGATACTGATAGTCGCCGTTTCACCCACTTTCAAATTGGTGTCTGATGCACTAAACGTGGTCACCGTCGGTTTGGTTTTATCAAATGTTGCCGTATCTGTCACTGCTGTAGCGGCATTACCTGCGCTGTCTGTGACGCTCACCGATAGAGTCAAATTACCATCATTTAACCCACTGATATCCGCAAGGTTGACTGTCTGGCTTGCACTGGTGATATTGCCATTACCTGTAACATTCGTCCCACCATTGTTACTGCTGAGCGTATAGCTATACGTTGCCCCAACTTCTGCACTGCTAAAGCTAAAGCTCACACTGCCCGTTTCAGT
>NZ_AUYB01000043.1 GCF_001625655.1 Pseudoalteromonas luteoviolacea DSM 6061
TTGGACCAGAAAGTCGATAGACGCGACCACACAGGTCAAATAGGCGTGACCAAAAAATCGGCGAAACGCGACCAGAAACAAAAAAGCCCCAGCAAAATGCTGGGGCTTTTTTGTTTCTTCAAATTAGAATAACCTTTAGTATTTTCTTTCCACTCCATCAACGCCTTTTATATGTGATATGTTCTCTTCTGAATTTAAGTCATACGACTGCAACCCCAGATCCAAAAGAAACTGATCTATTTCAATTATTGACTTAAAGTAATCAGTTCTTTCAGAGTAAATCTCCACAATAAAATAACTATCCTCTTTATTTGCACCATATATGTATTCACCTTCGACAATCCAAGCTCTAACATTCTCGACTAACATAGTTTCATTTTCGCAATTAACGAGATCATAATTCGATTGGAAATATTTTTGGCTAATACAAACATCACCTACAATAACTCCATTAAATAAATAACTCTTATCTAATATGAAATACAAAACCAAACAAAACAATATAGCTAGAGGCGATATAATAAAAAGTTTAACTTTTGTCATTTGCAACTCCCTGAACCTTTATATTTTTTAGACCAACTATCGGTAATATCATAGGGTTCCCCATCAGGATTCCAAATCGGAGGTGCGAGACCAAAGATATCATTGTCAATAAGATCATATGGATCCGTAAACTCATCAAAAAATTGGAAATCGGTAACTCCAGAGTATGAGAATCGGCCGTCCATTGTAACATCTAAAATACCTGAAAACTCTCCACTTATTGTTGCAGAACCAATAAAAAACTTATCAAGTGTAAAGTCATAGCTATTCTTAAAGCTTACATTCAAGTTATATGTACCTGGTGCGCTATTTTGAGCTAAGTTATATGCCTTTACGTATATTTGCTTAGAAAAACGCCCTGCCAGTCCAACATACTCTGATGTTCCTTGGATTGTTGATAAATGACCAATTTGGCGTAAAGTAACATCATCTCCTCTATTTCTAAAGTGATCTAAAGCTTCACTATTGCTCCATGCTAAGCCATAGATATCAAACAACGAAATAGGATTGCCATTTGTGTAATTGTATGTATTTAGCCCGCCATGGATTCCAATAGGATCAGACTGAATATAACGCCCAAGACTCGGATCATAATCTCTAAAGTAATTGTAACTGTAGCCAGATTCAACATCATGATATTGGCCTGGGAATCCAAAACCTTGCTCTGCCACCGTGACTTTGTAGCTTTGCCCAAATGGCAGTGTATTACTTCGCCATGCTACTTTACCAGAGATATCAGTTTGCACAATCGGTGACCCTAAATGATCATTGTGCACGTAGTCAATCACATGAGAACTGCCCATATACCTGATACTCGCGACACGTTGCTTGTTCAAATACACGTATTCTACAAGTGGCTCTCCCTGCGCATTGGACTCCGCTATGAGTAAATTATTTTGATCAAAGTGGTAATGTGTCGTGGTTTTCTCACCGTTGGAAGCAGTCTGAACCTTAGCAACCCGCTGCCCTTTTGCGTTGTATACGTACTGGACTTTTGAACCATCTCTAAAGGTAATTTCACTTAACCGATTTGCTGCGTTATAAACAAGTGACTTGCCATTCAAGGTATCCACCGTTGTCTGGCCATTAACATTGTACTCAAACACCCGTTCAGGTTTGCTAATCGGCAAAACTTGCTCAAGTTGATTACTGTTGAGTGCATATTGGTAACTTTCGTCTTCCAGCAACTCACTGTATTTTGACAACCATCTGCGATTAAGCCTATTACCAACTTGGTCGTAATCGTAGCTCAGTTGGCCATATTCACCTGAAGCAAAAGTTAACCTGCCCTGATTATCGTATTCAAAATACTCAGAAAGGACATCATCTTTAACATTAACAATGTTGGTAATTTGGTTTGCTTCATCATATACATAATGGCGATTTAGCAAGGTATTTAATCCGTTTTTAAGTAGGATCTCTTCCATTCGCCCATCTGTATCATAAGTGTTTTGCTGCATAATACCGTTCCCATAGGAGATCAATTCAGGCTCCGAAAACGGAAGGTAGTCTACATTTTCAACCAAGGTGGTTGTGTTGCCTGCAAGTGCATTACTAAAGAGTGTATTGACCCGTCCAGCCTCATCATAGCCATAGCTAACAAACATACCACTTGGGTAGACCTGAGAATCTAACAGCCCATTATCTATATAGTTAAAGCCTTGGCTATATTGCCTGCCTTCGATTTGGTAGGTTTTCGCAGTTAGATAGCCTTGTCCGTTGTACTGGTATTGGCTATCGCCACTGTTATCAAGAATGCGTGTTACTTTTCCTATTGCACCCGATACCGATGGAGGCTGCGCGCTATCGAAAAGCTGCTCATCATACTGATAAAATATATCTTCATTAGCAGCACCAGCAAAGTGGACATGAGTGACCCGTCCAATTGCATCATATTCATAGCTAACCACCTGCCCTGAGTTGTCAACTTTTTCGATGACTAAGCCCGCTGAGTTATGTTTATACACGGTAGTACCTGTATCAGGACTTATCTGCTTAACTTTCTCACCAAAGCCATTGTATTGGTACTCTGTGGTTAATCCACGCTGGTCTGTTATTTGGGTAACTTTATCTTGTGTATCATAGTTTTGATGAACTACACCACCGTCTGAGTCGGTTGTTTGTACAAGCCTGTTTAAAGCATCAAACGCATGATGTGTCGTATTACCCAGACCATTTGTCGTTGAGGTCACCTGCCCATTTCCGTTGTACTGATGAGAGACTTGAGAGTTCACGCCAACTTGTGCAATTAGCTGGCTAAGTTCATTGAACTGTTGCCTGTGCTGCTTCACTAGTTCACCGTTACGATTTAAGACATTTTTCTCAATAGGATTGCCTTCAGGGTCTCTGACGTATTCAATTGTTTCACCTAGGTGATTACTAATTGTTTTGACACGATAAGCTTCATCATAAGTGTAGCGTGTTACCCCTCCATTAGGGTGTGAAATACGCTCAATCAGGCCTTGTCCTGAATTATCACCACTATGGGCATACTCATAACGCGTTGTAGCATCTACTCTTTCTCCGTCAACAAATGTAACGTTTGTTTTGCTACTGATCCAGCCACTCTCGTTATAAGCAAGCTCCGTCATAGAACCATTCGCGTGAGTAATTACCAAAGGACGCCCGGATGGGTTGTGTTTAGTCACTTCAGTTTTATGTCCCAGGGCATTCGTTACTGAAATCTGGTTACCTAACTCATCATATTCGTACGTCGTAATGTCAGCAACATCCGTACGCGGTCCATCGACTTCAACAACTAAACCTCTTGAGAATTTCACATGACACCCAAT
>NZ_AUYB01000044.1 GCF_001625655.1 Pseudoalteromonas luteoviolacea DSM 6061
ATTTGACAGTAAAGGGAATAAAACGCATGAGTCTCGCCCTTACCTGTCGTCAGATTTGAGGCATGACATAAAGTACACCGGCTTTGATGAACTGGGCAGGCCGAAAGCCAAAGAAACCCCCCAATATTGCGGACCGAATAATATTGGTAAAATGACCGCAGAATATACCTATTCGGGCTTAAAGACAGACATAGACGTAAGTGAAACGTGCTATGGCATGACTTTAAACACGATGTCTAGGACGTATTCAAGTGACAACCAGTTAATCTCAACACAAGATGCCAATGGTAAGTTCACACGCTATGCCTACAACAGCTTAGGCCTGCCGATTGTAATACGTGATGCCAATAACAATAGTATTGTGGCTAAATATAACGCAATGGGGCAAAAAACAAGGGTTGTGGACCCAAACCAAGGGAGTACTTTCTTTTTATACAATGGCTTTGCCGAGCCTTTGAAAGAAACTCGCTCAAACAATAAAGAAATTAATTATACCTA
>NZ_AUYB01000045.1 GCF_001625655.1 Pseudoalteromonas luteoviolacea DSM 6061
GCTCACACTGCCCGTTTCAGTGCTGTTGTACGCTGTATCATTGAGTGCCACGCTGTGACCGCTGGGTGCCGCCGTATCTAGTGTGCTGTTGGCCGTCACCGCGGTAGCTGCATTGCCCGCTGTATCGGTGAGTGTCACTGACAGCGTTAACGTACCATCATTTAGCGCGCTTAAATCTAAATTACTCAGCTGCTGCCCAGCTGATGTCACCGTGCCATTGCCCGTGACATTCGTACCGCCGTTGCTGCTCGAAATGGTA
>NZ_AUYB01000046.1 GCF_001625655.1 Pseudoalteromonas luteoviolacea DSM 6061
GTGGGTGCGCATTATAGGGAGTTCCCAAATTAGTGCAAGCACTTTTTCATTTTTATTTTATGGTACATGTGAGAACAATTTCGAAGGTAGTGCAGTTTAACAGTTTCTAGAAGAATACAGAGATTGTGATTCGCAACGCTATTCATTGAGAGATTTACACTAAACAACTCATTTATAAGTGCCTCGGCTCTACACGGTGAACATTCTATACGTTGTCAGAGTAGGCACTTTTTAACAAAATGCCTCTCTATAGAAATAATGCTTTCTTTTAAGTTTAGTTTCACCATTTGAAATTATTTCCATTGCACCTTCATTATCTAATGCAACATTAAAGTCAGTGATCCCTCTTTTTATATCTAGCTGCATCTCTAATTCAGCATTTGACCAAGACTGACCAAACCCAACCGACAAGTTTTCTAAGTTTTCTACGCTTTCATTTAACCTGTATGCCGACCCCGGAAATATCTGAGTTAAAGTGAGTGCAACAATCTGCTTTTCATGCAATAAAAAAGCGAACATTGGCTTATCCGTTTTATTGATAAATGTCACCGTAACTTTTGCAGACATTGCGATTCCCTCGTTCTGAATAATCTATGTGCAACTATAGGGATATTCAGATTAAAAGCAATTACGGGGCATTACAGTCCATTGTGTAATAAGAAGTAATTCAATTAACCAGTAAACATATGTCCTGAAAAAATCACTTCAATCAAAGATTCAAAGTTTGTACAATCGATGCTCATTTCATACCCAGCTCAATAGCTCTGTATTAATAAGATTAACGGTATTCCCTGAGCCTTCGTGCTTTACTAAAATACCAATAATAAGGGATCATATGACTACGACCACTTTAGATACCTCTTCGAAGGAAACAACCATTGTTATTGCATTAATAAGTGCAATGCTAGTTTGGGGTTCAAGTTGGATATCAGGGAAAATTATTGCGGACATGGCTCCTTCACAAGTGACCGTGTTTTACCGTATTTCCCTTGCGGCATTAAGCATGTTACCAACCTTATATTTTATGCAAAAATTCAAACTGATTGAATTACGTTACTCAAACAAAGCGCTCTTGTGGTCATTACCTGCTGGCGTCCTAATGGCAGTTTACAATCAGTTCTTTTTTGTTGGCCTTGTTGACGGACTGCCAGGTAAAGGAGGCATGTTAGTCACTACTACTAACCCCGTATTCACTTTTATGCTTAGTTTCTTGATATTTCGTATGACACTCTCTACTAAACAAATACTAGGGCTCGTATTTGGGTTAATCGGTGGCTTATTAATGATAGAAGTTTGGCGCTTTAACGCAGCCGAAATATTTGCATCAGGGAACGCTTTTTTCTTGCTCGCGTCAATTACATGGGCTGCACTTACTTTGATCAGTAAGCAAGGTACCAAATTCTCTGATTTTTTGACTTTTAGTACACTTATGTACTTATGGGCGACCTTACTTAGCTATATATTTGCATATAAGTATGAACCTTTGACAAATATAACGAGTTATTCAAGTACATATTGGTACCACATGTTGTATCTGTCGATCATTGTAATAAGTATTGCTACAACTATTTTCTTTCTAGCGACGCAAAAATTAGGTGCAAATCGTTCTAGCTCCTTTATATTCATTGTACCGGTTACCGCTATGGGCCTATCTGTATGGTATTTTGCTGAGCAGCTAAGCTTAGCTGTTTCAGTAGGCGGGGGATTTGCGCTGTGTGCCGTTTATCTATTGAATCAGCCTGCAAAGAGTAAACAAGACTAGATACTTATTTTTCGGGTGATGATATCTTTAAACATCACCCAATCCGCTAGCAAACTGTAGAACGGATAGGTAAAAGTAGCTGGCTTGTTTCCTTCATAAATAAAATGCCCTAACCACGCAAAGCCATAACCAATAACAGGTATAAGTATTAGCAACGCCCATAGTTGCGTAACCACACAAATTAGTAATGCCAACAGTACTAGAGAAGAACCAATAAAGTGCATCCGCCTGCAGTATCGATTACTGTGTTCTTGCAGATAAAATTGATAAAACTCATCAAAATTATTAAATTTGCGTGCCATATTCCGCTCTCGTCTTTGGTTGAGCCCGAAGTGGGCTCAACCTGAACCTCACTGAAAATACCTAAGTTTCAATCCTAGCAACCTTGCCTGAAAAGAACGTATAAAAACTGGGTAAAACAAACAATGTCAATAACGTAGAGCTTACCAATCCACCAATTACAACAACTGCAATTGGCTTTTGTAACTCAGCCCCTACCCCTTGTGCCAATAACATAGGCAAAAGACCCAGTGCAGATGTCAAAGCTGTCATTAGTACGGGCCTTAAACGTGAAACAGCACCATCCAAAATAGCATCATGAACACTTTGCTGGCGACATCGAGCATTAATACTCTCGACCAGCACGACTCCATTCAAAATAGCCACACCAAATAAGGTAATAAACCCCACTGAGCTGGGAACTGACAAGTATAACCCTGAAAAGTATAGTGCAATGATCCCACCTACGGTTGCCAATGGAATATTTATCAATATCAACACTGATTGACCTACAGATTTAAAGGCCACCAGTAGCAGTAAAGCGATCAGAGAAATGGATATAGGGACTATTAGTTTAAGGCGATTTTGTGCCCTTTGCTGACTTTCAAATTGACCACCAATAACCATGGAGTAACCCGCTGGTAATTCTATGTCGGAAGAAACTAGATTGTGTATTTGTGAAACCACACTTCCCATGTCTGCACCTTGGACATTTGCTTGAACAACAATTCGCCTTTGCACATCATCTCGCCGTATTTGAGGAGCCCCCGTTCCTAACTCTATTTCAGCCACATCTCCGAGCCTTACCCATGCACCACTGGGAGACAACAAAGTTAAGTCAGCAATAGCCAAAGGACTATTTCGAAATTTTTTATCCAACCGTACATATATGTCATAACGCTCATTTCCTTTCACAATTTGGCCACTATGTTGACCACCAATACCTTCATTGACAATCGCCATAACGTCTGCGACTGAAAGGCCATAGCGAGATAATTCACGGCGTTTAGGCGTTATTACTAATTGGGACTCACCTGTTATTTGTTCTAATGCCACATCCGAAGTGCCTGGAACTCTTTTAATCACTTGCTCAAGCTGCGCTCCTTTTTGGGCCAAAACGTCTAGATCTGGGCCAAATAACTTAATCGCTAGCTGGGCTTTAACACCGGACAGTAGTTCATCGACACGCGTTGCAATTGGCTGAGAAAAGTTAAGTAAAACACCAGGAAACACACTTAGACTATTTTTCATGAGCGATTGTAATTCTTTTCTATTACTCGCGCTTTGCCATTGTTTTTGCGGTTTAAGTCCAATATAGATCTCTATATTGTTAACTGGCTCAGGGTCCCCACCAATCTCTGCACGCCCAATTCTACTGAGCGCATACGTTACCTCTGGAAACTTAAGTAGCTTCTCTTCTAGTTTTGGCGCCAACGTTAGCGCTGTTTCCAAATTGGCAGAAGATGCTAGTGTCACTCGTAAGTTTATTGTCCCCTCTTCTAGCTCTGGAGCAAATTCAGTGCCGATTTTAGATGCAAAATAAATACTAATAGATAGCAGTCCCATCAGTCCTAGCAACAGTAGCTTATTGTGCCCCATAACCCAGGACAAACCGGCTCGGTATTTGTTTTCCAGAAAATTTACGACTCTATTTTCTTTCGTTTTCAGCCCCTTGCGATAAACAATACTCGCTAGCGCTGGGACCCCAAACAAAGCAATGATGACCGCGAAAACAATAGCCAACATAATGCTCATTGCCATTGGCTCAAACATCTTTGCCTCCACCCCTTCAAAGCTAAATAAAGGGGCAAAAACAATTAATATAATCAGCGACGCAAAGAAAATTGAACGCGCAACTTCATGGGCAGCACTCACTATTAACCCATTTTGCTTAGACGCTTCTTTGGCGTTCAATTCCTGTGAAGTAGCGAGCTTAGCTACGATTCTTTCAGTCATTACTACAGAACCATCAACTAACATTCCGATAGCAATAGCTATTCCGCCCAAGGACATTAGATTAGCCGATATACCAAGCCAAACCATCGTCATCAATGCCAGACCAATTGATAAAGGAACAGAGATTAGAACTAATAAGGTAGCTTTTAAGTTTAGTAAAAACAGCATCAATACAATGGTGATGAAGATAAATGCTAGACCAAGTGCTTTTGTAACCGTCATAACTGCCTGTTCAACAAGATATGCTTGGTCATAAAACGGCACCACGCTAACACCTTTTGGCAAGGCCTTTTCTATATTTGCCAAACGCGCATGAATAGCATCAATCGTTTGTTTGCTGTTCGCGCCACTGCGCTTAAGCACGATGCCTGACACCACTTCACCCATTGCCACAGGCCGCTCATTCTCATCCCGTTTTGTCATCGTAACCGCACCTTGGCGAATTTCCTCACCAAACTGCACGTTCGCTACATCAGCAATAGTAATGACGGTACCACCTATCACTTTAACTGGCACTTGCGCAATTTGCTCAAGCCCTAACTCTCCACTTCTAAACCATCCCGCACCTCTGATAACCAGCTGCTCTTGCCCTCTATCCATATACCAACCACCTGCGTTTACGTTGTTGTTTCGCAGGGCCAATTGAATATCTGCCTGAGTGAGTTGATATGCCAATAATCTTCTAGGATTTAAATTCACTTGATACTGACGTACTGAGCCGCCAAAAGACAATACATCTGTCACACCATCAATTGGCATAAGCAGCAATTTAACTAACCAATCATTGAGGCTTCTCAATGCCATCTGATCATAACCAGAGTTTGAGTCTGCTACTAATAAGTACTGAAATATCTGTCCAAGACCTGATGTATTTGGTCCCATTTTGGGTGTTCCTATACCAGTCGGAATTGCTTCTTTAGCATCTTGCAAGCGCTCAAACACAAGTTGTCTAGCAAAATAGATATCTGTACCATCTTTAAAGACTACCGTCACTCCAGAAAGCCCCGTTTTAGATATTGACCTCACTTCTTGTACATCAGGCAATGCATACATAGCCGCCTCAATGGGGTAAGTGATGAGCTGCTCGACCTCTTCAGCCGCCAAGCCAGATGCTTCAGTATTCACCACCACTTGAATGGTGGTAACATCTGGAAATGCATCAAGATTTAGCTTTTGAATCGAGAAAACACTTAGAATAGTCATCAAGACCATACTGGCCAATACAAGGTAGCGATTATTCACCGCATATAAAATCGTGTTGTTAAGCATTGATCCACTCCCTAATGGTTGTGCGGATCAAAGCCGCTTTTTGCGAGCTCAGATGCGATGAAAAATGCCCCTTTGACAGCAACACGGCTTCCCTCTGGCAAACCATATACCATGCGTTGGTCATCAATTTGCGGCCCCATTTTTACTTGCACAGGCAAGAACGATTTATCAACCTGTTCAACAAACACCAACCAATTTTGATCTACCCCCCTTATTACAGCTGACTCCGGAATAACCATCGCCTTGTGCTCGGAAGTAACAACAAAGCGTACATCTACAAACATACCAGCATGTAATGTATCACTTTCATTATTTACAGAGAGCCTCACAACTTTAGTACGTGTTTGCGTATCAATAGTGTGTGTTTGTTGTATGATTTGCGCCACATAATCTCGGTTATCAACAGATACGAAAGCCTGCGAGACTCGCTCTAAGTCAAACTTTGTATTTACTGACAATTTAGCATCAATCCATAACGTCGTTTCATCTGCCAAAAGCATAAGCTCGCTGCCAGCTGAGATCCGTTGGCCTTGTGAAAAGTTATCTTTCAAAACAACCCCTGCCTGCTTAGCAACCAATGTGTATTGACCTAATGTATCGCTTGTCGGTGAATGAAGTTTTTGTATCGCTACATCATTCAAGCCTAATGCTATCAGTTGACCATAAGCTGCATTGAACCTTGTTTTAGCAGCAAGGCGCTCGCTTTCACTCACAGTTTCAGAACCCAATTTTGCTGTTCTTTCCCACTCATTTTTAGCTAGCAAGTAATCTGCTTGCGCTTGAGCCATTTCATGGCTAAACAAAGTAACGAGCTTTTGCCCTTGCTGTACTTTTTCGCCTAAAACTACATAGCGATTCATTACCACCGATTCTGTGCGGGGAGATACGATATAACTGGTGTACCCGTTTGCTTTGACTTCTGCTGGCGCATAATAAGTTTGCGCATAGACATTCGTATAAACTTTAGTTACTTCAACTCCAGCCATTGATCGTTGAACTTTACTTAGCGAAACTGCCTGATGCTGGACTGCATCATCATGTGTGTCTTCGCTGTGATCATGGCTATGTTGTTCTGGGCGCTGATGCGCAAGATCTGGTTGAAGCGCCAACGAATGTTCATGTTCGTCAGCGTTCGCTAAAGAGCATGTGCTTTGTAATAAAGCAAAAAAAATAAAAAATATGACAGACTGCTTAGGTTTAATACCCATAAATAAAACCTCCTTTTATCAACCATATAACATGGCAACCTGTGCCAGATAGGGATGACAAAAATGTCATGTTCAGCTATTCGCTCAATACCTGTGGTAACAAGCTAAGACATGACAAACTAACACGAACTAACGTGCGTGTTTTTATATGTTCAGTTGGATATGTTTAGTTATCCAAAACTCAACGGTTGAGTCATTGCCCATGTTGTACATACACACTAAGTTGGGAATATTGAGCAATGAAAAGCGACGAGTTATGACAAAATTGGAGGTTTAAACTTGGCTTCGATTCTTTTTCGCACCTGTCTATCAGGTACATTAAAGATGGCAGATGAGAGATCTAGAGTACTATAATCCTGAAGCTCTGAGCTCACCCAAGATGTATGACTGCCCGAGCAATGTCCGCAATGATGACAATCTTGAATGGCATGACCATGCTCGTCTAATTTAACTGATGTTGTTAATTGTTCGTCATATTGATGAGTGTGGCTAGCTTGAAGGTGCTTCCCGTCTATCGGCTGGAGCTCAGATATCGACGCGACAGACATCACGGATTGCAATGCAATCACTATCATGAGTATCACGTAAACCGCTATCCTGAATATCAAGCTAACACCTTAGTATTAAAAATAATGCGTCGACAATATAAACAGCACAGCAAAAAAAGTCAATTTAATGAGGCACAAATAAAAACATAAGTTACTGTTATAAAATAACATTACCTATATAAATTGCAAAATTTTTAATAGCTAAAAACGGGAATTAGACTCTCTAATTATCAGCGTACCAAGCTTTGATTAAAAACCAATCGAGCACGATAAGTCCCTTACCGAGAGTGTTATATGATTGAGGCCAGTGATCATTTTCCTATACTCACAAGTCTTTTTTCATAACGAGTACCCGCACACCTTTTGAGTCCGCTTCAAAAAGAGGCTCAAAGCCTAGTTTGCTATATAAACCGCCACCTAAAGATTCCGTTTGCAAATAAAGCGTTTTAATGTCTAGGCGCTTGGCTTGTTTAATAAGATACAATACTAAATGTTTAGCAATATTTGCGCCTCTGGCTGAAGGCGACACGAAAACGCCACCAAGCCAGTGCTCATATTCTAAATATGCGTCCATTTCATGAAACTTCAGCTCTGCAACACCCACTAATTCATCGCCTCTTAGAGCGATGATACTCATTGGCAAACAGTGTTGATTGAGTGCTTTTTCAAGCTTTTGCCTAACTTCTAGCAAAGAATAGCGTCCACTTTGTTCGCACCATTCTTCGAAATACCAAGATGCAATTGTTTTGAGGTATTGTGGTTTGTCTGCTAAATAATAAAAATCCAAGTCCTTGTTCATTTGACCACTTCCTTAATAT
The DNA here is from genome assembly GCF_001625655.1 of Pseudoalteromonas luteoviolacea DSM 6061. GTDB lineage: Bacteria > Pseudomonadota > Gammaproteobacteria > Enterobacterales > Alteromonadaceae > Pseudoalteromonas > Pseudoalteromonas luteoviolacea. The sequence continues at coordinate 7,841 of NZ_AUYB01000046.1, forward strand.
GTTACTCCAACCATTTATACATAATATAACTATCTACTAAACCAAGTTTTGGGTGCCTGTATGCTTTTGGAATTGTCCCAATAATATCGTACCCCAGTTTTTTCCATAGGGACACGGCAACTTCATTACTCGATACCACTGAATTGAATTGCATCGCGCGAAAGCCAAGCTCCAAGGCTTGTTTTTGAGAGTGTTCACACAACTTTCTTGCCAGTCCCTTACCTCTCGCGTGGGGAGATATCATATACCCACAGTTACTTATGTGGTCGCTTGGCCCCATAGCATTAGCTTTAAGATAATAGCTGCCAAGTACTTTATCATTTTCAACGTATACAAAGCTCTTTAACGGCTGCTCACACCAAAGTTGATAGGCGCACTCTTCATCCATTTGCGGATCAAATGCATAGGTCTCTTGTTGTAAGATTATTTCTTTAAACACGGGCCAAAATGCAACAAAATCTTGCTTTGTCATCGCTCTGATCATATCAACTTACTCCATATTGAAGGGCGTTCATTGGTGATGTAACCAATGCTTTTGTGATAAATATCATGTGCATAAGCTCAAGGAAATAGCAAGATTGAGACGATAAAAGAACGACAAAGACTACAATACAACCTGCACAGCTATACAGGTTGTTCTGACAGTGATGGATTTATTTGGATTTATGTTGCTGCAACCACCTATCCAGACAGTTGGCAAATTGTTGCTTCTCACTTTGGCTTAGTGGAGGTGGTCCACCGGTTTGCACACCACTGCTTCTAAGCGTATCCATAAAGTCACGCATATTTAGGCGAGCACGAATATTTTCTGATGTGTACATTTCACCACGTGTACTTAATGCCAAACCACCTTTTTCAATAACTTCCGCAGCAAGGGGGATATCACTGGTTATTACTAGATCGCCTGAATTCATGCGCTTAACAATTTCATTGTCAGCAACATCAAAACCCGCACTCACTTGTAGTTTGCAAATGTAAGGAGATGTAGGTGTTTTTAAATATTGATTCGCGACAAGGGTCAAAGTCACTTTTGTTCTTACCGCAGCACGAAACAAAATCTCTCTTATCACAACAGGGCACGCATCAGCATCAACCCAAATAGCCATACTTTTCTCCTCTTAAAAAGCTTGGGCTGTCAATTGAGTGGCATGATACGCACATTTATTACGTCTGCATATAGCAACCCCCTCATTCACAATGTGAACTTAGACAATAATGTCTCTTGCTCATGGGACTGCGTCGCTAATTCTTGGCTTGCTTGATACTGCTGACTAGAAAAATTATCCACTTCTACACTGATGTCATTGATGTTCGCCGTATTTTTATTTATCTCTTCAATGACAACACTTTGCTCTTCAATTGCCGTTGCGATCTGAATATTTCTATCCATTATATCTTTTACCGACTCAGAAATTTCATTGAGCATTTGCGTAGCATGCTCCGTTTGCTCCACACATTGCAGTGTTTTGTCTCTACTTGCGCCCATTGCATTTTGAACCTGGTTTGAAGAAACCTGAATTTGTTCAATCATACTCTTGATCTCGGTAGTAGATTCTTGTGTTTTTGTTGCCAATGATCTTACTTCGTCCGCAACCACTGCAAATCCACGCCCTTGTTCACCAGCCCGTGCAGCTTCGATAGCAGCATTGAGCGCCAATAAATTCGTTTGCTCGGCAATACCATTTATAACCGATAAAATATTTTCAATGCTGTGACTATATTCAGCAAGTTGAGTACTCATTGCATGGGATTCATTGATTTCCTCCGATAGCGCCGAAATCTCATTTTTGGTTTCCAAAAACACCTGTTGCCCATCTCGAGTTTTATCATTTACGGTCGTTATGGAACTAGCAGCATTTTGCGCACTACCAGCTATTTCACTGGATGTCGTGCTCATTTCATGCATCGCGGTAGCTAAACTCTCTACCAGACTAACTTGCTCTTGTAACCTTGAACTTGATTGTGTGGACAATTCCCTCGCAGCCTCACTACTGGACACCACAACATCGGTCCCCTGTTTTACTTGGGTCACTAGCTGATGCAATGAAGCAAGAAATACATTAAATTGTCGTGCTACTTTCCCACATTCATCATCGTTTTTGATAGTTAGTCTTTGAGTTAAATCACCACTTCCTGACGCAATATTGGTTATTGCAGCCTCTAACTCTTTGAGCGGTTTCAGTAAGTGAATAGCCAATGCTCGAATACTCAATGAGCCCAGAACAATAGCCAAAATTGCGATGATAAACGTGTTTAAAGTCAAACTATTGAGCGCCTCATATACTTTGTTTTTATCAAGCATCACCGCCAAGTACCATGCATTACCGTACTGATCATCCAGTGGGTAGTAATACATGATTTTATCATCCCCAGCGACCTCCACCTCCAAAATGGTTTTAGTTTGAGATAACGAAAGGTTTGAAGAAATATCTTTGAGTGTTTTACCGTTTAACTCAGTTTGTTGATGAGAAATGATTGTACCTTCTCTATCAACTAAAAATGCAAAACCAGTATGGTCAAAATCTACCGCATTGATACTGCTGGCGATTGTTGCCAAGCTCAAATCACCACCAATTACACCCCGAAACGCCCCCCGAGAATTGATAGGAGACACCACAGACAAAAGTAACTCTCCTGTTGCCGCATCAATGTAGGGACTGGTGAATACGGTTTTACCATTTTGACGTGCAAGTGAGTACCAAGGTCGCTGGCGAAAGTCTACGCCAGGTGGATTTTGCCTATTCGGATTATTCGATCTTAACCCAGTTTCATCCTCTACCGTTCCAAATGCTAATAAAAATGACTCTTTAAAAAATGGTGTGTCTAAGGCAGCTTGAAACTTGTCAGTGCTGAAATCGCCGTCCAACTGTGTCTTAACTACATGAATTTGAGAAGCCTTTTGAGATAACCAGTTGTCTATGCCAATTGCCAGAAGCTTTGTGGTGTCGGCCACATATGCAGCTGTTTTTTGCTTCATGGAGTCGTTGATAAACCAATAGGTAGTGCCACTGATCACTAGGATAATGAGAAATACCACCAGCGCAGAAGCGACTGAAAACTTGGTTCTAATCTTCATATTTATTCGCCAGAAAAAAAATCAGTCAACACCGCAAAGTGTTGTCTATAATTCGCTTTATCGCAACTAATTGGTTTAAAGACTATGAAAACAGCGACTCGCTCTCTTATTGCCGTTTTGCTCTCATCTTCTTTGGCACAACACGCTTTAGCAGCCGAAGAAAATAGTCCCGTTACCATGGAAGATATCAAAGCGCTAGAAGCGCAGCTTGCTGAACTTAAGCGACGTTTTTTACAGCAATTGCCGCAAAAAGACGAATCACAGTCCAAACCCAAACCAGCAAAAGCCAACCAACCAAAAGATGCTGTGCACACAGTTGATGTATACGCAACGATGCGACCTACATTTGGTCGCATTGAAGACAGGGGAGAAAATCAATACGACGTGAGAGATGCTCTATCCCACGCGGGTGTAAAAGCAACTCATAGATTTAATGATGACTGGGCAGCAGAGCTCCATGGTGAGTGGAGTATTGATGTACAAAATACTGGAGAATTTGGTCGCTCTAGACGTGCTTATACAGCACTTGTAACCCCATTTGGGCGCTTTGGAATAGGCAAACAGCGCCCTGCACAGTATTTATTTATCGCCGAATATGTGGATATATTTAATCATGCCAACAGCCCTTTTGCTTACGACCCTGAAAGCATCTTTTTTGTCGATAACTTATTAAGTTACCGACTAGAAAGTGGTCCTCTTACTTTTGTCGCCGTGGGTCAATTTGACGGTGCAGGCAATGAAAACAACAACGACTTGTTTAATGCAGGCTTGAGCTACGACAAAGACGGGCTCCATGCGGCGATTACTTATCAAATGAATGAAGTGTATGATCAACAAACTCAATTAGGAGAGAATTCAATTTGGGCTGCAGCATTTGCATATGATTTCACTGATAGACTCTATGGTGCCGTAGCATACCAAGATAAAACCTACGAACGCCATAATATTGCAGATAGAGATGGCTCCACCTTTGATTTGTCTTTTGCGTACAAGCTGAGCAAGCACTACAAACTAAAAACGGGCTACTTTGACTTTGACGACGGCTTTGCCGAAAGCGATCCTAATAATCAAAGTTTTGATGGGTTTAACATCACTCTAGAATGGCTGCCAACGCCGCCATTGCGTGTGCATCTCGAATACTTAACCAAGTCTTATACAAACGACCAAGACTTTGATTCTTTGTCTGTCGGATTTAGGTATGACTTTAGAACATCCATAAAGTACTAGATAGATGTATAATCTAGTACTTTAACAGGCGTTAATGTGTTGCGTCACCTGCGTTTTATGAAGTAAATAAGCAGAGGATAATAGAGCTTTTAGTAATACTACACATTTTGCTTTTTATATTTTTTCCGCCAAGACGCGGGCGTATGGCCTATGTGCTTTTTAAATTGCCGAATAAAGTGTGTGGTGTCACTCCAACCTAATTGTTCTGCAAGTTTGCTAATTGGCATAGGCGTGTGTAACAGCTGCGAGCAAGCCTGAGACAGCCGTTTTTGCGTAATCCACTGCCCCACGGTAAACTCAGTCTCTCTTTTAAACAGTGATGCTAAATATGGGGCACTTAGGTGCACCGCATCGCTGACTTCTTGAAGCCCAATCGGCTGCAAGTAATTAGCTTGAATGAAGGCCATTGCTTGTTCTACTTTACTGTTATACCTAACATGCTGTAACTCGCTAAAACAAGCTCTATTCAATTCATTCAACAGTAACACCACAAAACTCCGCTGAACCTCTAAACTCAAAGCCTGCTTTTTAGCAGCAATCAACTCATAAAATAATGATTGAATAAACTCATGGCGTTTGGGGTTAGCTTTTAAAGCTGGTAACGCTCCTTGTTTCACATTATCAAATGGCACCATTAATTCACTTTGGCCCAAATTCAAACAGTCAGGGCAAAAGCTCAACCACAATACATGTAACTCGTGTCCTTTTAGCAAAGCGTGTGGAACGCCTGGGGGTACTACACTGAACATACCAGAGGACACATCAAAAGGCTGGCGATGTGCAATCGTTAAAGAACCCGCGACTATATACGTCATAACGCATTCTGCATGGGTATCATGTTTTTGCGGCTCAATAGACCCAAAACGTTCCTCACCAACAGCTAATGCATGCATACCCACCTCAAAATTAAAATAAGCCGATAAAAACCAAAAAACGTCAATTTATAGCACTAAATACTAAGCATAGAATAGCCATACATTAAAAAAAGCTGATTTATAGGTATTTTATGCTAGAAACACCAATCACAATAAATTGGTCCATTGTACTAATGGGGCTCTCTTTACACGTATTAATTTGGGAAAAGCTACCAGAGTGGGGAAACTGGTTTAACAAAATTGTTATGCACTTACCTAGGCCACTTGCTTACTTGTATGAGTCTTGGCACTGTCCTTATTGCTTTGGTTTTTGGGCTGCACTAGCAATACACATGCTAACCGGTCAATTTACGCTCGCTTCCCTAAAAACAATGCCAGCCTATTTGGGCATGGCTGCGACACCCATTGCATTGTTTTTAGATGCTTTGGTAAGTGCGCTACTTATTTTTGTGGGAAGTTTATTGATTAAGGCGCTTTCAGGCCCTGCGCTTGTGGGCCATCAAAAAGTGATGGCATTTAAGCAGGCTCATTCTGAACAAAGCAACTAGGATTACATTATCAATAGTTCATTCGGGTAGCTTCTATGTGGCTACCCGATGTAAGAGTTAAAATGAAAACACTATTTACAACGCCACGCCTAGACTTTTTTTGTTGCAACGAACTCCTTTTGAAGCCTAGCAATGCGAATTTTATTACTCGTATATTAACGACAAATACGGCTACATTCTTGCCAGATGACTGGCAAACTAAGCCAGACTCCAACGAGGCTTTGCATTGGTTAAAAGAGCGGCTGATTCAAAGCGACATCTTTGTAGCACTTCCTAGAAATGAATTAAGTAAAACTTTACAAGCTTTACGCTCTCCCCCACTTGGTTTGTTTATCATGCATATAGAACAAGATACTGCACATATTGGCTATTTGATCCACGAGCAATTCTGGCACCAGGGTTACGGAACTGAGTTACTCGCCGGCAGTATTGATTATTTACGAGACAACACCTTAGTCAAAACAATATACGCAGGCGTAGATCCAAATAATGTGGGCTCGATACGGGCACTAGAAAAATGCAGTTTTACCCAAGAGAGCTTAGGGAACAAAGACACCAATGCCTTTTACAAGTTGCAACTATAAAGCATGCAAAGCTTGAGGCGAAGTAATGCATTTGGTACTTTGCCAACGTTAAAATGCATACGTAGGAACAGCTTTGCACTCTTTTAATCGCGCACTCATAATCACCAGCACAACCAATAGCACCATAGAAAAGCTTTACGCGGACTATTTATCTTTAGACGACGACTATCAGACACTCGTTCAAGTATTGGCCGTGATTTTTAAATCGACGTCCACAGTTAAAATAAAGCAAATATTGAAAAAGCTTACTGAGCAAGGTGTTATTGAGCAAGGGCGGCCTGTGTCTGCGCTAAGCTCTGAACTAATTGTTATTTTAGAACAAAACCAACTTGCACTTTGCGATCAACTGAACGTACAAATTAACCCTCTGGTCGCCAACCTTGTTACGCAGCACACTCAAAAACTTGGTCGCTTGCTACCAATATTAAAATATGCCGAAGAGTACATTCCTATTCTCAATGCTTATGAGTGGGAACGAGAACCTGAAGACGAAAACCGACTCACCAGAGACTTTTTGTGGCTAGGGCAACTTCCCAAAGCAAAGGCCCGACTTGGGTTTAATAAAAACCCACAAATACTCAATATTCAAAACAATCGAGCATTGGTTCATTTTGTGTTTTTTCCATTTCAGTTGGACACATTTAAAGATTTGCCGGATGAAATGCAATATCAAGCCTTTGCGACACTTTGTGCGATCCAGATTCAGCATGGGGGTGACATAAGTCTGATTACTGACATGCTGAGGCTTGCCTTAGAACAAAAGCCCAGCAATCAAAATTTGAGGCTGTTGCTGGCCGAACAGTTACTACTCCAAGGCCAAATTGAACACGCCAGTAGCCACACCAAGCCCAGTGACCTATCTAGTTACGGTCTGCAGCTAAAAGCGACAATATCGCTACTAAATAATCATGTTGCAGCAGCTTGTGAACAATTCAATACCGCCTTACAAGCACAACAAAAATTTACTAAAAAGAAAGGTCCATATTTAAGTCGCATGTTTGGTTGGCTTCATATGATTGCTCTGCTCGCGTCAGCGGAGGCGCAAAATAATCATTACGACCAAGCAATGCAACTGGCCGGTAACCAATTGACAGACAAAAAAGGTTCAAAAACTAACTATTACATTGGCCAGATTTTTGAGTGTCTCGCCGAGTCACTTTCAAATAGCGCCCCCTTTATCCCTCAGCTAACAGAACATGAGCGAGATTTACAAGATAGGCCGTTTGATTACTATTCCTGCCAGCTCATTTCTATTTTATCACTCCACTGGTGTAAGCACACACTTACAAAAGAGCATACATATATACTGGAGCGTTGCAGTACATTCTATCGCAGTGCCAATTTACACTTACTTGACAGTATTACAGGTCAATTGTTAGCGCATATAAACTCAATTCATAACGACGTGAGCTTATGCGTAAACTTTCCGTCCCTCATTAAACAGCAGACTGAATGGGAATTAGCATTAGACAAATTACTTGCGCTAGCCCCTGGCACTCTAGAAAGTACACATACAAATGACCAACAGTTAATCTGGATATTAGAAACGAAAAATGCGGAGGTGACGCTTGCACCGAAAATACAAAAGCGAATCCAATCTGGTTGGAGTAAAGGTAAAGCGATTTCCCTCGAATCACTCTACTCCAACTATACTCAGATGCCTTATTTAACAGAGACAGACATTGCACTAGTTGAAGCCATAGAAGTTCAAAAACACTGGGGGGAAATTCACTATACACTTAGTGGGCTATTAGCACTAAAAGCAGCAATGCGATCACCTAATATTTTCTTGCCAGATGATTTAGATGAGCCCCTAGAAATTGTCGAGTCCCCTGCTCAGTTGGCGATAACTAAACAGGGGGATCAATTATACCTTACACTACAAGACTTACCCGACGACTTTAGAACTCGTAACAGTGTATATACTGCTAAATTCACCTCTAAATATAAGTGTGTATTCACTCACTTTGATACTCAACACCTCAAAATTGCCAATATCATTGGCGAAAACGGCTTACTTATCCCCCTCGCTGCAAAAGCAAAATTAATGGCCAGCATTCAAGCCATTGCGCCTTTGATGAATATTCAATCAGAAGTCAGTGACATTGACATAGGCTTAGAAACAATAGAAGCACAGCCAGAGCTTGTGATTAATATTAGCCCGTACTTACAAGGTTTGTCTTTTCATTGTTTTAGCATGCCCTTTGGTGATAAAGGGCCTGCATTTCATCCAGCAGTTGGGAATGCCAATATTAGCGCCGAAATTGACGGTAGGCGTATTGCGACAAAACGCAATCTAGCCACAGAGCAAGAACTATTAGACAACCTAGACGAAACATGTCCTGCCTTTTTAGCTATGGCTGATAATCAGCTAAGTATTGCTGATTTACAAGATGCATTGAATGCGCTGGAACAACTTGAGCAGGCAATTAACAGTGAATCCCCATTGGCCTTCAAATTGCGTTGGCCTAAAGGAAAAAAAATTCAACTAACTAAGCCTTTGGAGTCGCACCACCTGCAACTGGCCATATCAAAGAAGAATCAGTGGTTTGATATCAATGGTGAACTGCAAATTAATGATCAACAGATCATCGATTTAAAAGAACTATTAAAACTTGTTGAACAAAGTCATGGTCGTTTTATTGAATTGGACTCCCAACAAGTTGTAGCGCTCTCTCATTCCCTACATGAACGGCTTACCCAGCTAAACCAAGGCACCGAAAATGGGAAGTTTCACCCTTTGGCCAGTCCACTAGTAAATGAAGCTGTGACAGGTATGCGAATGAAAACGCTTCACGCTTGGGAGCATCAATCACAACTGATGCAACAAGCAAATACATTGACAATCTCTGAGCCGATTGATTTGCAAGCGACCTTGAGAGACTACCAAGTCGCAGGGTATGACTGGGCAATGCGCCTTGCACACTGGGGAGCAGGTGCTTGTTTGGCAGATGATATGGGGCTGGGAAAGACATTACAATCATTAGCCGTGTTGCTGGCTAAAGCTAGCAATGGTCCCAGTTTAATCATCGCACCAACTTCGGTATGCTTTAACTGGCAACAGGAGGCAACCAAGTTTGCACCTACCTTGCGATTATTTACGCTGGCACAATTTAAATCTGGCGACCAAAGGGCCTCTTTACTTGAAAAGCTAAGTGCCAATGACGTACTCATCGTCAGTTATGGGCTATTGGTACAAGACCTGACGCTGCTGAAGTCTATTCGCTGGGAATGCATCATCGCGGATGAAGCACAGGCAATCAAGAACCCGCTATCAAAACGAGCCCAAGCTGCATGCGCCCTTCGTGGCCACTTTAAAATGATCACCACAGGAACACCAATTGAAAACAACCTAACGGAACTTTGGTCACTATTTAGATTTGTGAATCCAGGCCTACTGGGGAATTTAAAGCGATTCACTGAACGCTTTATTCAACCCATCGAAAACCGAGAAGAAAAGCCAATAGCGGCAAGGTACGCACAGCAAAACCTCAAAACGTTATTGCAGCCTTTTATCCTCAGAAGGATGAAACATCAGGTGCTTGCAGAGTTGCCACCACGCACTGAAATCAATCTCAATATTGAACTAAGTGATGAAGAGCAAACTTTGTATGAAGCACTGAGGCAAAATGCCATTGCCAATATTGCAAAGGCAAATGAGCAAGAAGACTCAGGCTCTCAACACTTAACCATGCTGGCAGAGCTGACAAAACTCAGGCAGGTGTGTTGTAATCCAAACCTCGTTGCACCAGAGTTAATGCTCAATAGTGCTAAATTAGCCAAACTTGAAGCGCTACTTGATGAGCTGCGAAGAAATGGCCACAAAGCCCTAATTTTTAGTCAATTTGTTGGCCACTTGCAACTGCTCAAACAGCGCTTAGATGAATTGGGATTAACTTATCAATACCTCGATGGCTCAACCCCAGCAAAACAACGACAACTAAGTGTAAATGCGTTTTCCAGAGGTGAAGGTGATGTCTTTCTTATTAGCCTTAAAGCGGGTGGATCTGGATTAAACTTAACTGCCGCAGATTATGTTATCCATATGGATCCTTGGTGGAATCCTGCAGTAGAAGCGCAGGCTTCAGATAGAGCACATCGAATTGGCCAAATCAGGCCAGTAACTATTTACAGAATGATTGCATCAAACACCATTGAAGAAAAAATACTGGCCATGCACGACCAAAAGCGCGACTTAGCCAATCAAGTGCTCTCTGGCAGTGATACAACTCAAAAGCTCTCAGTGAAAGAGGTATTAGAGTTGCTCAAAGATACACTGTGATCAAGTGCAGCGTAAATCTAAGTAGTTAGAACTGGATTACAAAAAACTGGCGCCTGTAAAAAATAAGCGCCAGTTTTCAACGATACTCAGAGCTTGGGTCTAGACTGAGTTCATTCAACTCTCTTAAGGGAAAGTCACCGTCAGTGGCATTTGTTTAAATGCACCTGTTCTCGCTTCTTCTAGCCCTGTCATTGTCACGGACCCTAATTGCGACTGCAGAACATATTCTGCTTCGCTATAGCCTTGTCTAAGTGCATCCTCTAAACTACCTAAACGATTTACTTCAAATGCAAAATTCATCATCAGGTACGTTCTATAATCACGCATGTAACTCGCAGGGTCTAAAAACTCTCCATGTTCCATTGGAATATCCCATGCGATGTTGGTAACAACTGAACCCGTAACAGGATCATTGCTGTAACTCAATGTGAAGAACTGCGACAGAAATGCTTTCGCGTCGCCTCGTAATGCCCCCAGCTCAAAAAGGCCACCATAGTACTGCCACAAACCAAACTCAGTCGGCGCCAATCTCATATCTGTTGTTATATCCTCTTTAAATAGTATGCGAGTGATATAACCATCTACCGAAAACTGACCTTTAAACGGCAGTGCAATCCCAAGATCGTTAAAAGTAAAGTCGTGATATCGCGGGTGATCCTCGATTGAATAATCACACATTGAATAATTGCTATTTAAGCAATAGACAATGCACTGCTCACCACGCACGTCTACTAGATCAATTGGATGTTCAATGGCGAGGTCATAAGGTAAATCAAGCGTAATATCTTTTTTCAAAAGCTTTTCAAGTGCTGGTTTATGATATCTTAGGCGAGAAAAAGAGCGCTTTTCTTCACCATTTACTAGGTGAATTGAATACATTTGAATTGCAATGTCATTGCTCGTTTTTAAATGAGCTAAGGCTTCCTCAACTGGCATATTGATAGCCCAAGATGACCTTTTATGCTCCCCACCACCATAAAGACGTCCACACATAAAGCTTGTTCTGTCAGTCCTAACAAAGCCGAAACCCATTTTAAGATTCTGACCCGCAAACCTCGCGCTTAAATGCTTAACGCCTGCTACATCAACAATATCAAAGCCTAAAAATCTCACTCCGTTCTCAATTATCTGCGCATTACTCAACTCAATGCCTGTATCTAAAAGACCTTCATCTGTATGTAAACCACTAGCAACCCTAGAACATTGATTATCAACGATGGTTAATTTGGCATGCCCAAACTTCGCAAAAAATAAAAGAGAAAATATAAAAATACCCTGTATAAATTTCATTGTCTGATCCTTGTATAAAACACAAATAAAATTTCCATGAGTGCACTTTAAATACCGCACTCCAATCTAGGGTACAGAATTAAAAATCTAAAATACACATTTATAAAACAAAATATTAACCTTAATTATACTAACCTTATATAATCATATTATGAAAATTACGACTAAAAGCTTGTATCGTGGGGGCTGGTAAAAGTCTTAATTGATTTTTTAAACATCCTATTGAAAACGTATAAACCGGATCATAAAAGTATACACATGCCTGCCTCTAGTTTATTTGGTGATATAGAACCCAGTGCAAAAACTCTTAGCTTTAGACACTACATCAATTACAGATGGTCCAAAATCACCAGCTCAGTATTTTGACAGATAACGTATCTGTGCCTAATCACCTAGAACAACAGGCAACTAGAAATAAGCGAGGTTTGAAGCAAGGTTTAAAGTTTGATCGTCCATGTTCCATTGCTTCAGCCTAACCCATACAACACAACAGTACTAATATTATTGTGCGCTCTTACAATACGTTACCATGATTTATTCAAGACATCTGAAATCAACGTATCTGCGCCAGAACTAAATATCATACTCGTGCCACTGAGAAAGCTACGGAGGGCGTTAGACTTAGTCGCGCATAATACGAACACACAACTAGATTTGTAAATTTGTAATTAAACTGGACAATTTAGGCTCAAGTGTTGAATTTTGATTCACTTATTGAAACAATAAAGAACAAAATAACAATTATTACTATTCTCATGAGCCTTCTCGCTATTATCCCTATATGGATTGCATCACTGTTACTCTATTTGGCCAGCCCTAAACAGTATTTGTTGAGCAAACCGTTACCTAAGTGGCCAAGTTACCTTTTAGCACTTGGCTTGTATGTATGCGCAAATACTTTGTTTGCTCAAAGCTACCCGCTAGTATCCGCTTTACTCGCCAGTTTAGTCGTCTTAATGATGGGACTTGTAAGCGTCACTTTATTAGCGGGTAAATCGAAACGTTTGTTTATGGTGACTTCTGTTTTGCTACTCACAATATGCTCAAGCGTCGGAGGGATTTTATATGTGGCCTAAAACAATATTAGGATTCCTGTTTGGTTTGTTAATCTCAGTATCCGTGGCACTGAACACCAACCTTATTTTACCGTTTGCAGAAGATACACGACTGTTGATTGGTCTTATTTTGGGGTTCCCTATTTGGGCCAGCATTATGGTATGGGCGTATGCGTTTGACACTGCTCGTAAAGCAGCAAAGTATATGCTTTTAGTACTCTTACCATCAGCGCTCCTCAACGTTTTCTTAATGGTGTAACGCAATGAAAAGCCAAACCTTGAAATCATTAACAAATGCACATGCATGGATAGGACTGATCATTTCATTTGTCTTATTTATTGTATTTATAGCCGGCTCTATTAGCTTGTTTAGAGAAAATATTGAAACTTGGGAGAAGGTCTCTCTGATTGGTGAACACTCCCCTCATACTAGTCAAGTTTCATATGACACAGTGTTAGCTAAATTAGACGAAAAATACGAGATTGATACCCACCATATTTTTTACCTATATCAACCAACAGAAAGAAACCCTTTTCTTCAAGTCTATTTTGCTATTGAACTTGATGAACCTCACCCGATAACAGGTGAAGATCATCAAGACATGTACCTATTACTAAATCCTGTTAATGGGGACATCATTGCCGATGCCAACGAGTTTCAATTTGCTAACTTTGTCTACCATTTACACTACGATCTGGGCGCTGGGCGAATTGGTTTATATTTTGTTGGCATTATCACGCTATTCTTTTTTGTTGCGCTGATAAGTGGTGTGGTTATTCATTGGCGCAAGTTATTCAAAAATTTCTATCAATACCGTTTAGGAGCCAATAAAGATAAGTGGCTTGATGCACACAACCTCATCGGCACAATGGGGTTGCCTTTTCATATTATGTACGCATTTACAGGGCTAGTATTTAACCTTGTGATCATTTATCAAATCTCATATGCGGTATTACTCTATCAAGGTGATCAAGGCAAAGTCCTACAGGCTGCAGGCTTCAATGAGCCACATATCGAAGAGGTAGATATTCGCATGCCGATGCAAGGAATTGATGAACTATATACTAAAGCGATGGATGAGTTGGGTGATGTGACCCTTCGTCGCATGATGATTGAGCATTTTGGCGACCAAAGCGCTGTATTGGTGTTTATGGCAAAGAGCAATGATGAGTTTTCCAATGATGTGGAAGTGCGATACGCAATTAAGGACCAACAGCAAGTCTACATCACCAAGGATAACTACGACAATAATTTGAGGGGTGGCTTAGCTACCATCGCAAGTCTACACTTTGGTGATTTTGCGGGATATGGCATGCGCATAGCCTTTTTTATTCTTGGTTTGGCCACTGCCTACATCATCATTACCGGAAACTTGATGTGGATAAGTAAACGTGCAAAACAGAAAAAGCAGAGTAAACGTAGTCTTACTTTTGTAACGCGACTTACATCAGGCGCTTTTATCGGATGCATGCTGGCAATCGCACTGGGGGCCGTAGCGGCTAAATTAATCCCTTTGGACGTCGCGGGTCGTATGTCGACAATACACACAATTGTGTATGTAAGCTTCTTTTTGTCTACTGTAATTTCGCTGGTCATTAAACAGCAAGACCTGTTCTGCAACTACCTACTCAAGTTTTCAGGGTTGGCTTATGCCATTGCCGCACTGTTGAATATACCCAATTACATTCAGTTTGGCGGTATTCTATCTGGTCAGGTTGTTGCTGATTTGGTTATCGTTGACATGATGCTTTACACCATCGCAGCACTTTGCTGGTACAGCGCCCAAAAGTTTGAAAAGCGTGCAGAACAGTTACAGCAGGAAATTAACACAATGGGCTCAGAAACAGCTTTGAACTCATAAAGCAATTTAGCAATGTCAAAGTAAGGGAGCCTTTGAGCTCCCTTCTTATACTATTTACAAGGCATTACCTTCTTTGTTCACTGCATCAAATTGATGGCCATCAGGCCCCCCATCTCTGCTGGGAATAAGAACGTTGATTTCATGACTGCCGGCCAGTGCTTTGGGATCCGTTAAAGCACGCAAAAATGCTGCCAAGTAGCTTACCTGCTGTGGCGTAAACCCTCGAATAATCGCATCATCACTTCTGCCTGATGCTGCACGGTTTTGTGCATTGAGCGCCAATACATAGTCACCTGCATCGCCAACAATATGCTCACACTGCTCAGTATTTAAATGCTGAAACTGTGGTAAACCACAGGTTTCATTTTCACCATAAAAGCGCTCTAAAGAACCAGTAACATCTGAATAGTGCTCAATAACACGCTCCAAAGTAGCAAACACCCCTTTGTCACCATACGGTGCGGTAATACCAACATTCAGCAAACTAGGCATTCTAAACTGGTTTTTAAAGTTACCATCAGCCACACCATGTGCACCAATTTGTGGATATAATGGTCCTCTTGTGCGCTCTGGGGTAAACATCACACCATCATGGCAATTGGCGCAGCCTGCACCTGTATAAAAGAATAGAGCACCACGTTTTTCTTCTTCACTTAACTTATCATGTTGACCCTCAATGTAGTTGAAGAAAGGGTTGTCAATAAACAAGAATGACGCCTGATACGCCGACATGGCTCTTGCAATGCGAAGGAAGTTCACCTGCTCATCACCAAATGCGGCTTTAAAATATGGCTTCCATTGCTCACTCAACCTCTGCGCAATAAATTCGCGATATGCTTGAGGGGATTCGAATCCAGCAGGATCTCCCATTTCCGCGGGGGCGGTTATCGGGAAATGTGCCTGCGCCATTAATAAACGCAAGGGATCCGTATTCGCCACCTCTTCGTTCATTAATCGCGTAACTTCCAGTTCAGGTGTCTGTATATCGGCTGTAGAAACAGTACCAACTTCACTATCGCGACTTGCTTCGCGCAGACGAACACGTTGATCCCAAAACATGCTATCTACCCACAGTGCTGAGTTACATATTTGTGGTGAATTCCTACCAACGCTTGGCACCACTGTGCCATCACTTCTCCCCAAGCCCATTAAGCCTGCATTTTCGGCATTCACGCCGATAGATAAAGACAGTCCATCACTACCACACCCTTGTGCAGGGTGATGACAAGATGCACAGGAAGTGTCGTAGTTTTGGCTAAGCGCCTTGCTAAAGAATAAGCGCTTCCCCAGTTCAATCAATTGTGGATCTTCTTGACGGCGATAACGCGCAACATACGCCTGCATATCATCGAGCCCCTGTCGAAGAGTATAATGATCAATGAGTTTATCCATACACACATCCAATTCACTGTCAGCTATTGCATTCAAATCATTGGTTCCACAATGATCAACTAAACGTGCAATTCCCACTCGGATAATCGACCCATTTCGCATGCCATCATTGTCATCAGAACTAAGTGTTTTTACGATATCTATGTTAGAAGCCTGGCTAGAGAGCTTATTTTTGCCTCTGGTAAATGCAGTTACATGGTAAACATGTTCACTATTGGGGACTGCTGTTGTATCAATGTAAAATGTAACCTTTGTCCGACCAATGCGCTTGCCATCACGAAAGATCCTGTAACCAGCAATGCCTTCAACACCCGTTGGGGCTTGCCAACTCAAACCAACTTCGGTAGCTGAACGTACTTTTGCAACCAGTTGCTCTGGAGCGGATACCTCAATGGGCGTACTAGCAGACGCAAAGGTGGATATCATTATTATTGGGACCAAGGCGACGTGCCTTAGCAGGTGCCAGTAGCTATTTCCAAACATCGTATTTCCTCCGTAACGACTTATGCACTCTTCGAGAGTGAGGTAATGGTCCACCAGCCCCTGTGCCCGTCACTCTATAAGACTACAAGTAGCCGACCCTCTATAAGGAACAAAGCTACTTAAAATCAAATAATTAGACTGGTAGACGCATTGCTAGACAGCTTGAGCATGAAATAAGGAAAAAATATGGAGAAAACAAAATAAACCAATAAAAAAGAATTGGGGAAAATATATTTAGTACGTAAAAAGGTTCTAACTCCAACATAAATAGCACAACGAAGTTATGAAAAAATTGAACACGTATCACCCTCAACATTTAAAGCTCAACTGGAAACAACTGACCATCTTATGGAATAATGACCCTATATAAGAAACTAAAGAACACCGTTGCAACATGGAATTGATACACCATAAGGATTCAACACTCGTACTGGTGTTGTTGCTGTTTATCGTCACACTGCTTCCTGCAAAACTCACAATACGTTTTATTGACCCTGATTATGGGAGCTTCACGCGCTGTGCTGTGACGGTACTCATTATCACAATTACAATACTTTTCTCGCTTCAAGCCCTCGAGTCATTAATCAGTATTACGTTAGTATTTTTATGGATAATGTTTGTTTGCAATCGAACTTTAGGATTATCAAAGTCTTGGAGCTGGATATTCACGCTTTGGTTGGGGTTAATCCAGCTTGCAGCCCTTCACGGGCTGCAACAAGTTGGATTTCATATTTAGACTAAAAAGTTAAAAGCCTAAATCAATGGTCGCATTAGTTACGATTAAAGAAACGATAATAGACAAAAACATACGACTTATATTCCGGTAGAGAAAGCCTAAACACATCCTGTTTAGAAGACACAAACGTTCGATACTCGTTCAAAGCTTGAGGCGCATGTGGGTGACCCCAAAGTGACATTGAAAAACTATCTAGCGCAGAGAAGTCTGCCTCGCCCAAGTCTATTGCGTCACCAAACTGAAATTCAGGTAAAGTTCCTGCAACGTCACTGTCTATGAACCAATCTACCGATTGTTTATTCGTCGTAGTAAAATCGAATTGCAACGTTAGCCGGTGAAGCCTGCTATCCAAATCACTAAAGTCATATGTGAAGCTAAAGCTTCCATTCGCGCCACCAGCTACAAAAGCGGTGGCAGCATCTCTATTTAAAGTGACTGGTACTTCAACATCTACGGTACCATCATTTGAAATTACTGAACGAGAATTTGAATATGAATGAACTTGAAATTCGTTAGGCCCTAAATCGAAGTGATCACTTTGGGAAACTCGATAGTTATTGGATGCAGCTAAGCTTGGGAAAATATATGGCATATCAACTTCTAACGCGAAAAATGCATCATTGTAGCTGTCATCAATACCTGTTGGATCTACAATTAATATGCGCTCTGACCCATCACCCGAATATGATTGAGTGGAAACCCTCACACCTGCATGTCGAAACTCTTCGCTTTTCAAACTCAGTGAGCTCATACTATTGACTGGCACTTTTGCTGCGAAAGCTTCATCACCAGATGGAGATACAACAGCAAAATAGAAAGGCTCGTCACTCTCGCATCTGCTCACCTCTATTGTTTTCCTATCACCACTCAATGCGTCAACAGCAATAAGACTGCCGTTATACAATGTATAACCTGGATACATTCCCCCTATCTCACTTACATCAATATTGACCTGATCACAAACGCGTTCAGTTGGACAAGATGGCTGTGAGCTAGGTCTTGAAAATGTAATTCTGCCCAGGTTTACCCCTTCACTGATATCCATGTAAGTAAATATTTGACTGTACTTACCATCGGAATTGACCGCAGACAAATGTTTTGCATTTTCTGGGATACTCCCTTTAAATAGTCCGTTTGCATCTGTCTGATATGTTGTAACCACTTCTCCATTCGCGTTGTGGAAAATAATATCCGTATTTGGTTGTGCTTCGAGCTTTTCACAGCCTGGGTATACAGCCTCTAGTTGAACAGATTTGTCAGCTGCTTTTTCAATTATTGATGAAAGTGAATTATTCTCTGGAGTAGAGTCCGCAGATGAGCCACCACATCCACTTAAAAAGAATAGGACTGTGGTGCTAATTAAAGAGCGATATAGCTTTTTGCTTTTCATTATAAATTCCCATTTAAATTACCGCGCGATATTAGCATATTCATTGTCGTAAAAATTTTCCAAGACGATAATACACCTTATTACTATCCCCTTTATGTAAATAAATTTAGCGCAGCAAGAGTAAATTACAGATGCCTACATAATGATCTTTGATTGGATACTATAATTGCCTAATAATTTTTTGTGTTGCCATACTTTGCATGTTCAACACCTGTCCACTGTCCGGCTAAATTTCACTGTCCGCGTACTGTCCGCTGTCCGTCCGCTTATCACTAAAACCATTCAAGAAAAAAGCAAAAACCTTATTAAATCATAATCTTAAAAGTTGGCACATGTTTTGTTTTATGGATTAAAACGATTTTAATTTTTCAAGGAGTTTGATGCCATGATCCGAAGTACATCCAATCAAGACAAGGTAATCACCAAAAAGCCAGCCTCAAAAAAGTGGCTAATAGCCGGTATTACAGGTATTGGACTGTTAAGCGCTGTCGCATTATCTCTAGATAACTTTTCACAATTGCTTTCTGCTGAACAAGTCATTTCAAGTCAACAACTAAAGACTGCAAAAGTGAAGCGTGGCGATATCATTCAAGATGTGCGCGTCGAAGGAAGAACCCTCGCGGCAGTCAGTCCATCACTTTATGCTATTGCATCTGGTACGGTGACCCTACATGTTAAAGCCGGAGATACAATTAGTGCAGGACAGGCGTTAGCAAGCCTCGATAGTCCTGAACTTCGCAATCAACTGTTACAAGAGAAGGCAACATTACAACGCTTGGAAATGGATGTTAAACGTCAGCAAATTGCGATAAAGCAACAGCGGCTCGACAATACTCAAGCAATGGAGCTGGCAAAAGTCGAGTTAGAAGCAGCCCAGAGTGAAATGGCACGTGCAAACGCCAGTATTGAGAAACAAATCATATCTAAGCTAGAGCTTGAGCAAACCATGGTAGAGCTTAAGCGCGCAGAATTGAACGAGCGCCATGCAATAGACAGCTTAACGTTGTCACAAGAACAACTTAACTTTGAACTACAAAGTACCCAATTAGATCTGGATCGCCAACGCCACCTAGTTTCAGATTTACAGCGCCAAGTTGATGCACTCACACTCACATCTCCTCTCAACGGTATTGTGGGCAACTTGAATGTGCAGCAGAAACAGCATGTACAAAGAGACACTGAACTCATGTCACTGGTTGATTTAAGAGAACTCGAAGTCGAAGCTTATATTCCAGAGAATTTGGCCGATGATCTAGGCATTGGTTTGGCTGCACACGTACAGATCAACAACCAATACTACCCTGCAACATTGATGGCTATTTCCCCAGAAGTTGAAAATGGCAGAGTGTCTGGTCGCATACGCTTCGAGCAACAACCAGATAACTTAAGGCAAAACCAGCGGGTGAATGCCCAAATCATCATCTCCCAAAAACGTAATGTGCTGAAAGTAGAACGCGGCGCATTTGTCGAAACGGGTTCAGCCAGATTGGCATACCGCGTTTCTGATGGCAATGCGTATAGAACCTCGATTCAACTTGGGATCAAAAGTATTCGAGAAGTTGAAGTGAAAGATGGCTTACAGGCTGGTGATACCATAGTAATATCTAGCCTATCTCCATTTGGGCAAGCCCAACAAGTCATCTTAAGCGAATAAAAATAAAAGGAAAAACCATGCTAAAAATGAATGATATCAGCAAAATTTATCGTACTGACTTGGTGGAAACACACGCGCTTAGCGGCGTAAACCTAACAGTTGAAGAAGGCGAGTTCATTGCTGTAACGGGCCCATCGGGGTCGGGAAAAACCACTTTCTTAAATATCACTGGGTTGCTTGAAACCTTTGAAGAAGGGCAATACTTTCTAGACGGTGAAGATGTGAGTCAGTTATCTGATAAACACTTATCTCGCTTACGAAACGAAAAAATAGGATTTATATTCCAAGGCTTTAACCTCATCTCAGACCTAAACCTCTATGACAATATAGAAGTGCCCTTAATTTTCCGAGGTCTCAATAAGCAAATTCGTAAACAGCGCATTGAAGAAAGCCTTGAACTCGTTGGCCTTGGCAGTCGAGCCAACCATTTTCCAGCACAATTGAGTGGTGGACAACAGCAACGCGTAGCCATTGCACGCGCGCTTGCAGGAAAGCCACGCTTTTTACTTGCTGATGAACCAACTGGCAACCTCGATACCATGATGGCTCGTCAGGTCATGGAGTTATTACAAGAGATAAACCGCCAGGGAACCACGTTAATTATGGTGACCCATGACAATGAATTAGCACAAAGAGCCCATCGTAACATTCAGATATTAGATGGTCAGTTAAGTGATATTGCCAAAAGTCAGCTTACTGATTTGGCTGTGTAAAGGGGGCGCTATGAATGACTTACTTCACCTTGCATGGCAAGGGTTTAGGCAGAAATCAAAATTAACCTCTTTAATGATAGCTAACCTTGTGATCGGCATTACCTTGCTGTTGACCATGGGCACAATCATTGCTCAAAGTGGACAGTCCGCAATTTCGCACAAATTGGACCAGCTACACCATATCAGCTTGAACTTTATGGATGCTGAGTTTGATAGAAGAAACGCGTTTAGAACACCTCCATTGACGTATCGCGATACTCAAGCATTAACGCAAGCATATCAGCAAGATGATATTGAACTGGAAAACTTAAGTTTCAGCTATACGACATCGTTTGTTTTGGATGTAGAAGACGACACGGCAAGACCCATGGATGCCACCAGCTCAGCTGTGGACAATGCCTTCTTTCCCATGATGCAAATTCCCTTTTTATATGGCGCTGCGTGGGGTGACGATATGTCAGAAGAGGCAATTATCGTGCTAGATAAAAAAGCCAATGACCACCTTTTCGCTGGGCAAAACTCAGTAGGCAAGCGTGTCGTTATCAATAATCAGTTGCTCGAAGTAGTTGGCGTTGTAGACTTATCCAGTCACACATACCGCTTTCAAAATATCAGCTTCAGCAACCGGGAAAACGATCTTGCCTTTGTACCGCTGGGCTATGCAATTAACCATAACCTGCCTCGTGTCGGTTACATGCCCTGCATGACGAAAGAAGAACCAGCACGTCCTAGCTACCGTCAAAGTGATATTAACGGGCTAAAAACCGCAGAGTGTGGCTTTATTCACGCATGGGCCGAAGTATCTTTATTGAACAGTGATGAACAGCTTGGGAATTTAACATTGTGGCTCAGAAACTATACAAAGCAGCAAGCTTCGCAAGGTCGATTCACACACCTTGAGAGCTACTACGTTCAGTCACTAAGGCTATTCCATGACACAATTTATGGGTTTATGGACTGGGAGCGAGTGTACCTTAACTTTGCCTATTTATTATTTGCTATTACCTTGGTGAATACTGTGGGCATTTTACTGGCTAAAAACCAACACCGCGCTAAGCTGGTGTCTCTTTATCGTGCCTTGGGGGCCAACCGTGCCTACATTATCCAAATACAAATCATCGAGCTATTTATAGCGGCTTCTATTGCCATCATTCTAGGCCTAGTTGGTGCTCAGATTGGTTTGTACGTCATGTATTTACTCGCATTATATCAAATGGATTATGTAGGTGTTGCCGACCAAGTACTCAAACTGTACTCAATGGATATGCTGTTTGCGCTCAAAGCAGCTGGCGCTATTTATCTGACAATTATAATCGCAGGCTTATTCCCTATCATTAAAGCCAGTCGCATTGCACCAGCTTCACAATTACGAGGGTAGTATCATGGCAATTAAACATATCTTGAAATTGATCTTTAAACACAAGAGTATTTCGCTGTTGATCACTTTGCAAATTGCCATAGCGGTGACCATTGTAGGTAATACCAGTTTTATCAGCTACCGTACACTCCAAAATTGGCTCATTCCGTCACATATGGCTGAAGAGCAAATTATCAATGTTTACACTCGTGTTTTTGATAAAGACTTAGATCAAGGCGCATTAATAGAACGAGACCTACAAAATCTGCGAGCTTTGCCAGAAGTAGAATTCGCAAGTTATGCGGCAAACGAACTCGTCCTCGCAACTGTTAATGGTCGCAACTTTGTGCACAATAGCTTAGATAGAGAAAAACAAGGTGAGCGCCTTGCTTTATTTGCACAAACACCTCAAGGGGTAGAAGCGCTGGGCGTAAAGTTAACTCAAGGGCGTACTTTCTACGATACCGAATACATGTTCACATCAACGGGACCACAAGCACAACGAGCAAGTGTTGTTGTAATTAGCAATACACTTGCACAAGCCCTCTTCCCTGAGCAAAATGCACTTGGTCAAACGCTTTTCCTGCACACTGAGCGGCTGCCCTATCAAGTCATTGGTATTTATGAAGACATGATGCTGGGAGAAAATGCTGTCTACAACAATAGCTGGTACCACTCAGCCATCATTCCTGAAGCGCACTATGGGCAAAATAGTCAGGTTAACTATATATTGAAAGTACATACCGACGGTTCAAAACGTACGCTTGAAAATATAGAAAACCTGTTGTTCAAAGAAGAAGGCCGCATTGTTAAGCAAGTCGAATATGCTGCACGTGCTAAAAAACGCCTGTGGGACGGCCGCAGTACTTTTGCGTTTATCATGATGGGGATTAGTGGCATAGCAATTTTAGTGACGGGTGTTGGGATCATTGCGCTCGTTTCATTTTCTATTTCCGTGCGGACTAAGGAGATAGGTGTATTGCGAGCACTTGGTGCAAGCCAAAATAGAGTTTTACGCACACTACTACTTGAAAACAGTATTTTGGCATTTGTTGGAATTGCCGTCGGGCTGTTCGCGGCATTGTGGCTAAACCAGTATTTTGTGACTAATTTGAGGATCCAAGGTCTGATTGTGCCATGGCTCGCTGCAATTGTTGCGATTGCCGTTTGGCTGCTAAGTGCTTGCGCTGTCTATATTCCGGCTCGTAAAGCCGCTAAGATAGCCCCTGCTCAAGTAACAAAAACTAGTTAAAAAATAATAATTAGCCAGTACATTAAGTGCTGGCATCAGAGTAACGACGTTATGCAACATAGAATACTTGTTATCGATGACAACCAAGATGTTGTCAAAGCGCTTAAACTGCTCTTTTTGCTCAATGATATAGACTGTGACGGCGCAACCTCTCCAGAGCAAGGGCTTGAAATGCTCAAGACGTCTTCCTATGACCTTGTCATTCAAGACATGAACTTTAGCTTGGACACAACCTCGGGCGTTGAAGGTAAAGCCCTGTATCAAGATATCCGACAGCTCAATTCCGATTTACCTATAATTCTGCTCACCGCATGGGGTAATCTAGAAATGGCTGTCGAACTAATTAAAGATGGTGCGGCCGACTACTTAGAAAAACCATGGCGTGAAGAAAAGCTACTTGCATCAGTCAATCAGCTGATGGAAATGTACCGATTAGAAAAGGCGCAATTTAAGCAGCAAAAGCAGTCGCTGGCACGCACGACGAAGTTAGCCGATAAATTTGATCTCGCGGGTCTTGTATACGCAGATCCTGCCATGCTCAGTTTACTCGAAGTTGCCACACAAGTTGCCCACTCTGATGCCCCAATCTTAATCACTGGTCCAAATGGTGCTGGAAAAGAAAAGATAGCCGAGGTCATTGTTGCCAACAGCCCTTATAAAGAAGCCCCGTTTATCAAAGTCAACGCAGGTGCTTTGCCTGCTGATTTAATAGAGGCAGAGCTATTTGGTGTCGTCAGTGGTGCTTACACTGGCGCAACAAAAAGCCGTATTGGGCGCTTTGAAGCCGCTGATGGAGGCACGTTATTTTTAGATGAAATAGGTAACTTACCACTCTCTGGTCAGCAAAAACTGTTAAGAGTATTACAAACGGGTGAGTTTGAGCCCGTAGGCAGTAGCCAGACTAAAAAAGTGAAAGTACGCGTAATAAGTGCCACCAATGCAGAACTCTCTAAGGCAATTTTACAAGGACAATTTAGAGAAGACTTATACTATCGCCTTAATATGATTGAGCTTAGCTTGCCATCATTGACTGAGCGCCCCGAAGACATCATCCCCCTTGCAGAGCATTTTATTGGCGAAGGCAAACAGCTTAGTTCTGGCGCTATACACACCCTAAAGCGATACAATTGGCCGGGTAATGTGCGAGAATTGCAAAATGTGATAGGCAGGGCAAAGCTCCTCGCGCAGGGCAATATCATTGAGCCAAGCGACCTAGGGATCAATATAAAGCAATCAAGCAGTGCAGCAACATCAGAATTTTCTGCCCAAGATATTCGGGCAGCGCTTAGCTCCCATGATGGAAATGTAACGCATGCAGCTAAGAGTCTAGGGTTAAGCCGACAAGCAATGTATAGGCGAATGGATAAATTTGGAATTGAACGCTAATGAAGCTTAAATGGAGTTCACTTGCAGGCAAAATGGCTTGCTTTTGCGCTGGATTTATTTTGATGCTGGTGGCGATGCAGTTTGGACTAACCTTGCTGGGTGTGCCTTTTGAAGTTGCGACGGGAGTGTCATTACTCTTGGTTCTTCCGATGGTTTTTGTTTGCTGTGAAATGATTTTTCGACAACATAAACGTGCCATAGATACGCTCACTAATGGACTTAAAAGCATTCAAGATGGTGACTTCTCAATTCGGCTTTCATCTCACCACAATGCTGATTTAACAGAAGCACTTGTAATGTATAACAAACTTGCCCAAAACATAAAGCATCAACGTCAATCGATAAACCAGCGAGAACTTTTGCTCGATAGTATCGTTCAAGCTTCTCCTATGGGCATTGTTTTACTCGATACTTTTCATCACATTGTGTATTTCAATAATGAAGCCACTCAACTATTACAACGCCCCAAACTCGATGGCGTACCTCTACATCAATGCGTGGACAAATTACCCCCTAATTTGCAAAGAGCAATTGCAGAACGACAAACAGGGTTAATCAGTTTTGAACAAAATGACCAAAAACAAAGTTATTACTTGAGCTTTAAAAAGGTCATGATGAATCAAAAGCATCATCAACTCTTGGTTTTTAAGAATGTCTCCAATGAATTGAGTCAAGAAGAAATCAACATGTGGAAAAATGCGATTCGTTTGATAAGTCATGAATTGAATAATTCCCTCGCGCCCATTAGCTCCCTCACCACATCGGCAAAAACGATGGTAGAACAAAGCAAACACTTGGATATGTTGCCAGACATTTTGCAAACCATCGACCAGCGTACTACGCATTTAAGTTCATTTATCGCAAAGTATGCACAATTCGCGAAATTGCCCAAACCCAATATGGACTATCATGAGCTAGCGCCTCTTTTTGAACAAGTGAGCCAGCTCTACCCTTTTCAATTGTTGGCGCCTTTGCCAGTTGAAAGAGCCTTTTTCGACTTGGCTCAAATGGAACAGGTACTGATCAACATTTTAAAGAACGCACATGAGTCAGGCAGTAAATCCGATGATGTTGCAGTCAAGGTTGTCAAAGATTATGCTCGCCTTCGAATCGCTGTTGTTGATCGTGGCTCTGGGATCATCGATGGTAACCACCATCAGGCCTTACTGCCTTTTTACTCGACAAAAGCCGATGGGACAGGTTTAGGTTTGAGTCTTTGCAATGACATTGTATACGCACATCAAGGCCACATTAAGCTCAAAAACCGCCAGCAAGGAGGGTTAATGGTTGAATTTGATATCCCATTGCAGGACACTACTACCATATAAAGGATTTGCACCTGTCTTCATGTTTGGGTGCCTTCACGGGAAAGACTATGACGACAATATTCCGCCAGGGAACTGCATGTATTAGTTTACTAATATTGATGGGTTGCCAAACAACACCCAAAACTGACATCAAACCAGTACAAAAACCACCTGCACCATGCTGGTTGCAATCACCGGTAAGTCAAAATCAGGTGGGTTTTATCGGTACTGCAGCTCCGTTAAGCGCAACACAGTATGGTTCTATCATCGCAAGTAGGCAACGTGCATTAACGTCACTGATTACACATTATAAACTGCCACTCATTGAGCTGGAAACCAACAAAGTGACTCACACAGCGTCGAAAATCACACTGAACAATGGAAAAGAAGTCTACTTTTCAGAGCCATACTCTACAGCTGATACCTTGTATAGCTACGCGAGCACCACACCAATCAAAACCAATGAACAATGTAACGAAATTCAATGTAATTTTGTGCAATGTCAACCATCCTGGTTGTGTCAAGGTACCCAAAATAGCGTTATAGGCGTGAGCTATTACACCGCTTTTTCTCACCAAAAGCTCCCAATGAGTGCGCAAAATGCCAGGACACTTGCCGGCTATCTTGCACAGGCTAGAGTTAACATGAATGAACAATTAAGTGAAAGCTTCAAAATTGATGACCAAGCAGATAAGCAACATGCCTTTAAACTCTCTCGACAGGGAGATGTCACCGCTAGCAAGTTTGAAAACCAACTACTTATGACAAATAGCTGTAACTATGGCTCAACACTTTTTGCAAACTATCAATTCTCAGAAAAAGTCACGCCGGCTATGCGGACCATTAATTGGCGAGACAAACAGTTGTTTGAGGGCAAAAGTGTTGTGTTGGGGAATTTTGGCGAAAATGGAACAATTGCGCCTGATAATTTGTTAAGCAGTGCAATTAAATATGCAATACGAGATGCATTGGTTGAGCTTGCAAAAGTTAAAGGTGTAGAGGTTTCATCTAATAGTACACTCGTGCAAAACAATGGCCGATACTACTTGAGTCACGCACATTACTCCATTAAACAAACTGTTTCGGGTCGATTGCTCGATATTCAAATAAACTATAAAGACGGCCTGCCAAATGTCTATGTTTGGTTACTTGAAGAGCGCTGAATCATGGGAAATAAACTCAGTAAGGCGCCAAAATCTCCCTTACTGAGTTTCTTGTAAAGTTACCTTCCACCGCTACACATTAAGCTCAACCCTTTGCAGCTATAGCTAACCTCTTCTTCCTCTAAGCCAGAGAAATCTAAAATGCTGTAGCCACCATCTGTTGGCGTGGAATGCGAAGAGTTACTTGTATCGCACTCCCCTTCAGCTTGCCACATAGCAGGAGACTCCGCCGGACTTAAATTCTTGTTCCAATAATGCGCGGTATAAATTATGCCGTTGTACGTAACTTGCTCTCCACCAGAGTATGGTTTGTTTTGATACCAATCCTGAGGGCATGCAGGTGTTTTTCCAGCATGCAGATATTCTAGTGCTTTAGCGAAGTTGGGTAAGCCATGTCCATAGACATTATCTTGACCCGTTGTGCCCAAGTCATAACTCGTCTCTTTGATTGCGTTAATAATTTGCGTACGACTCCACTGCGGGTTTTGAGACCATAGTCTAGCGATACCACCTGAAATAATCGCCGTCGCTTGAGACGTGCCAGCCCCCACAACATAATTACTGTGATAGCTGTCTAATTTTATCGTTACATTTGAAAAATCACTTACATTAGGCATTTGATGCACTAATAAGGTTGGAAATTCAGTGTAATGATCTAGACCTCTGACGAGGCCCACTGTACTGTGTGGGTAGTTAACAATCATCACCTCGCCACCAGCAGATTTACAACTATTTTCAGCATTATTTAGCGCCACTCTGGTATCATAAGATAAGGCGTGCGTAGTAATTTGCTGCTGAGCATCCGCAGTTGATAAGGTATAAACACATTGCTGTGGTAATGCAGCTTGCATGGATTGGCTGTGTACACCCAAGTCTATCTGGGTATAAGTCAGAGACTCTTCTGCCATTGCACCTTGCTGAATTGTCACTCTTTGAACTGCATAATGACTTCGATTAGCAGTCGAAATAATTTTACTGCCCGGTGCCACCAAATCAATCTCTTGGTTTGCAGGAGAAAAGGAAGCTACTGCGCCATTGGTATCGAGCGCACCAACTGACAATACATTGTGATAAGACGCTGGGTAGTGCAATGTATCATCGTGCACACCACTCCACTTCTTAATTTGGGATCCGTGGTTTCCTGCCGCTGCAACAAATATAACTCCTCGATCATAAGTCAGTCTATCAATCACCGACATTGTCATTGGAGAATACTGGTCACCACTCAGGGACATATTGATGACTTTAGCCCCTGCGTTAGCACATACTTCTATTGCTTCAATTAAGCTACCACCAGTAATTGACGAATTCTTGCCATGCGCTGTTCTTATTAGCTTATGAACCTGTAATCTAGCAACACCTTCACTTAATGCACCTTTTACACCAATACCATTGCCTTGCGCCGCAATGATGCCTGCCATATGAGTGCCATGGCTCAGCGCATCTTGATTCCAAAAACCAGAATACACGCTATGATAACCATTGATATTATTGGGTAAATCAGGGTGTTCACTGTCTACTCCAGAATCAATAATACATACAGGTATTTCGTTTAGAGCCACCGGTAAATTATTAATACCAGTTGCACGCAGCCAATACGGCTCTAATTCACTATTATTAAGGGTTTCAAGACTATGAGAGCTATTGCGTAGGTAATCCAAAGAATTATTGCTCAGTGATAGTCCATAATCTTGTTCAAGCACAACACCCGCAGTTTGCTCTAACCCTGCCACTTGCTGGGCTGACAAATGGCCCTGTGCGATGTAGTTATTACCATTGCGCCCAATCACTTTCAAAGAGCTAAGTACGCTAGGCGAAAGTTGACCTTGCGCATACTCAACCAAATAAACGCCACTTGTTCCTTGCGCATGTACAGATGACAACATGCTCAATCCCGCGGCGACACTTGCAACCAATAAACCTTTCTTCGAACAGACCATACCACCTCCTAACAAGCGATGTTTCTACTTTTATTTATTATTTTGACTTGTTGTATTTTTCTTATTTATCAACACTGCAATTGTTTGTATCAGCGAAACAATCCATTTAAAGCTATCTACATCAGTCTATGACTCAATAACATTTGTATTTATATCGCTACACCTCTTTTTAATTGAGCTTTTTTGTACGATTTTAAGCAATCGATGTTCTCTGTTAGTACGTCACTTTTTAGCGCTTAGACAGTAGAATTGATAATTGCTTATTTCGCGATATAGTCGAGTAAGATTCTTAATCTTTGTCAAACTAAACAGCCCACCCCAACTAACTGCTTTTCTCTTTTTTTTAATTGCTGATTTCTATTATTCACAAGAAATACCGCTACAAAAAACAAGTCCCCTATACTAGCAAACGAAAAATTGATTAAAAAATAACAAAACAAACTCATTAATCACCAAAAAACTGAAAAAAAGCTAGATTTATAAAAAAATTCATAGTAGGGAAATTAAAATCTAAGTCTTATCATGAACTTTACTAAAAAGGTGTTTAAAGGCAACCCTGAAAATCCCGCAAACTTGAATAATATTCATAACCAACTGTTAGGCTTGCCAAATTTAATTTTTTCATCGCAAATGTTATTTTTTGCCTTGAATCGAGGTTGTAATAAGAAGTGAGCTGTAGAAAACCCTATGCCTAAGTGTAATAGCTCTACACGTATTAGTCACAAGAACAGTTGCACGTATCAAGTGCGGCATTAAATTATAAGAGCAAGAAATGATACACATTCTTTTGTCTGACAAACGCTATACGTATAGCCCTGAGTTCAGATTTATAAAACCGAAAGATCAACAAAAGGTGAAAGTAAAGTTCGCTAATGATTTAGTGCTCGCATTGGGTTATAAATTTAAGGAACAAAATAACTACTTCACGATGGCGGCAGAAGCCGCTTTCATGTCCTTAAACCCTTTAGATAGGCAGCAAAGTCAGTTTTTTATAGAACTCAAGCTTACTTCAAGCAATCATGAAACAATAAACCTGCAACAAGACAGCACCAGTATTGGCCTCGGCTATGCTCTAGGCTGCTCGTTAGCTTATCGCAGCCACCTCAATAAAAATGTACATATAGACGAAACATTATTTGCGACTGGCGAAGTTTCACCTAGTGGTAATGTTCATAGCATTGGGCATATTAATAGTAAGGTACAGGGTGCCATTTATGCGATGACACATCGCCATCAGGGTCCCTTTACCATTTTTTACCCCAAAGCCAATGAAAGTGAAATTGAAGCCGATTTAATTGCACAAGTTGCAGAGATGGGCGGCAAGCTATGCCCTGTAGAACATATAAACCAAGCACTGCTTCATATCTTGGGGGAGGATTTTGATGGTGAACAGCAAAATGGCACTTTAACCTTTAAAGGGCTTTGTAGCTTCGATCCTCATGACGCATATTATTTCTTCGGTCGAGAGGAGCTGACAACCAAGCTTGTAAATTTATTCAACGAAAACCCCGCCCTTATCAAAGTACATGGCGTTTCAGGCAGCGGTAAATCAAGCCTTGTAAAAGCAGGATTATTGCCAGAGCTTATCAAGCAACAAGATACCATTAAGTGGCAAATTGGCTTACCCAAGCAATTCTCTAATAGCCATGAACTTTTGTCTCACTTCATTAGTTCAAACGAAGCTGGCTTCATCAGTGTATTGCAAACTATGGCTGTTGACTTGGACAAGTTCATCCAAGAGTTACTGCAACTTAACAAAACCTATCTAGATGAGCTTGCACTGCACTTAAGTGCACATAAAGCAACTTATGTTTGGTTTATCGATCAATTTGAAGAAATCTATGAAATTGATCCTCATAACCGTTTATTACAAAGCCTAGCACTACTAGGTGAGCTAACCCCAATAAAAATAGTGACCAGCATACGAAGCGAGTACTTACATCAGACAGATATGGTAGGTAGGGATTTCTATGTCCCCCACAGCCTTTCGGCAGAAGACTGGTTAAAAATCATTAATAACCAAGCGCTCGCGTTAGGCATTGTGCTAGAGGATGGTTTGGCACATGCCATTCAAACAGAAGCGCTCAAGCTATCTCATGCTCTGCCCGCTGTCGAATATTTGCTCGCACAGATGCACGCGCTTGCTATCACAAGTGAGCAACCCAAAATACTCACTTTTGCGCAGTACAACCAACTCAATAAACTGACGGGTGTTATTTACCAGCAGGCAGAACATATACTTGGTCAATTCGAACCATTAACAGAACAGTTTTTTGAGCTCTTTGTCGGCGTAAATATTAATGGCACTTGTTATGCGAGACATGTTGATTTTATTGCCTTAGAGCAGCAAAACCCTGAGTTACTTGAGCTAGTAAATGCACTAATTGAAAAGCAGCTTATCATACGTCATCAAGCACAAAAGTTACCTCCTTATGTAAAACTGACACATGACTGTTTGATCACAATCGCTGATAACTTATCACTTGACCAACAAATCTGGCCTAGATTTTACATTTGGCTCACCGCCAGAAAGGAGTATTTGCAATGGTTCCATGGTGTAGAAGCAAAATATAAACAGTGGAAAAACTTTGCGACTCAGCCACAAGAGCAGCGCCACTTTACGCTAACAAAACATGAGCTGTCAGACGGGGCAAAATATCTCAGTCAACCGGGTACCGTTGGCGTTGAAGCAGTTAAAAACTATATTATTTCATCGCAAAGCCAATACCAATCTTCGCTCGAGCTTCAAAATAAAACACAAAAGCGCCGACTGCTTACAACCAGTATATTGTTTGTCTGTGCTTTTAGCACCGCAACATTCGCTTATTTTCAGAAGCAACAAATAGAACAAGAACAAGCAAAAACTGCTCAAGCATTAAACCACCTAAAAAACAATGTCCTACTAAATATCAACTCCATAGAACCAATTCTTGCCCAATATTTGCCGACTTTTCAGCGTAAATACCTCAACACTCACCTGTCAAAGTTGGTCAATAGCGTGGATGACATCGGCTTGGATGAGATTGATAAACTTAGGCTGTTACTAATAAAAATTAAAATTCTTCGTCAAGATGACTCAACTCATATAGATGAGGTTATCAGTACAATCAGCGCACTAGAAAGTAGACTTACTTCAATTGGAGATAAAGGTCCAAAAGAGCAGCAGCTCGTCGTGGCTTTTAAATATGAGCTTGGTGCATTGCTACTTAAGCAAGGTAGAGCTGACGAGGCCAAATCTTATTTTAAGCGTGCCCTAAGCAGGATTGAGAACATGCCGGAAGATGAATCCCTCACGCTCACAAAAGCACGGGCGACTTCGCAGATTGCCTCTATTGCGCTAGATGCAGGTGAAATACAGTTTGCTCAAGAGCAACTCAATCAAACTTTGCAAATTCTAAATAATATTGTTCCCTCACAACAGCTCGAACAAGCATACAACGTATTAAGAATTAACGTGTTTAGAGAGTTGGCTAAGGCCTCTTCGTCCCAGCAAAAGTCAAGTGACTTACTGCTACAAGCCAAAACGATACTTGAAAAACAATTAAGTAATGACCCAAACCATTTGGTGTCACAGTACAACTTGTTACGTACCTTCATCAATCTCGCTGAGTATAGTACGAGCAAAACCCAAGCGATGCAGTATTACGACCAAGCCGATGAGTTAGCTCGTAAGTACTCAATCAAAGATCCTGACAACGTATATGTGCAAGTAGCCCAGTTACTTTTAGCAAGCAGACTTGGAAAGAGTAAATTAGCACAAGGCTATCTCGTCGAAGCACAAGAGCACTTTTTAGTTGGATTGGATATAGCTAGGAAATTACGCCAGCTAAATGAGCATAACACTGACTGGCAAGGTCACAGTATCGAACTGTACACAGCATACGCAGGCTACTTTGAAGAATCTGCTCAACCTGAGCAGAGTACGATTTACTACGAAAAGGCGCTACAAGCAGCCATCAAGCTCGCAGCACAGGATCCTGACAATCTAGACTTTATCAGTTTACTTCAAGGCGTTCATTCTAAGGTTGCCTCTCATCTATACGATCTTGGTGACAAAAAAGCAGCACAATCGCATTTAGAGGAAGCTCGTCAGTTAGCTTTAGCTTTGACTCAAAAACGCCCTAGCAACCATGCGTATCAAGTGAGTTATCGGAAAAAGCTATTTAATCTTGGTTACGTGGCCTCTGAACTGAGTGAAGTTGAAAGTGCATGTAACTATTTTAGGCAAGGTAAAAGCCTCTCTGAGGAGTACTTAAAGTCAAATACGAGTATCAAGTGGCAAAAAGCCAAGAATAAGTTCGAACACTACATTGAATTATTAAAGTGTAACTAAAACAGCAACAAACTTTGATAGCATTAGTTAGAAGACGGAAAACATTGTGCTGAAACTTTATCAAAAGTTGTTATACCGCAATTGGTAATGAAGTGACTCACATTAGAGTAATGTCATACAATAGGCGGACATAAGGATACAACAGCAACGACAAAGGGGGTATTGATGTGGTTTGATAACAAACAAGCCGTACAAGAAGCGTATAAATTTATCAAATTTTTACTTAGAAAAAAGGCAATTACGGACCATCGTATCGATACCGAAGCACTTATCCAAGAGACCTTATTAAAAGTGATTAAAGCAACAAAACAAGAAGCTGAGCAAAAAAAAGAGGCGGAGCAGGATGCGCAAAGACTCAACGCTCAAAGCGACTTTAATCACGTGTTGAAAGCATACACATACCGTGCTTTTGAAAGCGTCTACTTAGATATGGGCAGCAACGTCACATATAGAAAAAAGTCTGCTTCAGAGCAGGCAAAAGCGCCTGATGAGGGGCGCTCAGTGCAAATAATCCATTTGTATGAGACAAACCAGGGTGAGGATAAAGCAAGTAACATCTATGAGCTGATGCCGAGCGATCAGCCCTCCCCTGACCAAGTAACCAAAATGGATAAAAATGCACGGTTATTTATAAACTTATTATTGGAAACGATTGCACAAGAGGAAGACAAACAAAAGCAGGCGCTTTTCTATGATTTTTTCTCTTTATCTTTTAGACAAAACGCACTCACGCAAAAACAGTTGGGAGAGCGCCATGGGTTTAAAGGAAATGCTGCAATTACATATATTTCTAGATTTGTAACAAAGTTGGCAAAACGCGTTGAAGAGTCGGGGCTAAGCCTAGAGCTAGGTGGCAACCCCCAAACAGATTTCGACATTTACTTTCTCACTCACAGCAATACAATAAATGAGACGATATCAGTATGAATAAGGTTAAGATCACAGACAAGGTATTAGAGTCGCTAGAAGATCACCTCATTGCAAAATCAATTACAGAGTTTGAGTATGAGGATGACAAAGCTCTCACACCTCAAGAGATGGCGATTATTGAACATATTTATAATCAAAATAAAACCGAGCAAGTGCCTTCAAACGAATTGAACTTTGAAGTACAACTACTTGCAGCCAGTGCAGATCAAGCTGGTATAGACAAGCCTTGGTGGGACTTCGACACCATTATCAATGACACATTCCAACTCGCCGTTTTTAGTTCCTACGGCCAAGATCTCAGCAAGTATGTAGATTTTGAGCTCAATCCTCTTAAAGGCAAAGAGAGAGAGTTTAACGACTACTTTGATACCTTTAGAGGTACCAAGCAAGGTATTCGCATATACTGGGCTAAGAATCGTCGTCAGGTCGTTATGGAAGGCGAATTAGTGCATTCTTTTGAAGGGGATTGTGTGAGTGGGCAAGGTAAAATTGTGTCCAGTGAGTACTTCGGCAATGGCCACTTTAAGCTTATGTTAGAATTTTTCTCATTAGCAGGTGAAGAGCAGTAATCGTGCTTATTTGCTGTGAGCACCTTATTCATTGCGGGCTTTAATTAACGCCCGCAATTACACTGCTCTACACCCAAAGTATACCCTCCAGCTCTATCCAACATCTGCCCAATACTCCATCAAATACTCTTAAGGTCAGCTCTGATGATGCTGAAGTAAATCTCTTTTGATACCTATTAAGTCTCTTAATCAGTTAACGAAAAAAGCGACATCCCAATTCAAGTAATGCAGTTTGTGTCTTTCTGGTCTGGCAAATAAAAGGAAAATATATACTCATAGAACTGAGTGCTGCCACACAAACACATTCACTATAGGTTTAAATGTCACCGTTTAGGTTATTCCAATACACGGCTCTTGGTTTTTATTTATTCAACACTGTGACTGAAACATCTAACACGGCACGCTAAACGCAACCACTCACCCGCAGGCAATTACAAAGGTGATTGGCAACACAGCGCTTTTTTATTTCTGAGCGGAGATTGTGGCAAAGTAATAATGCCCAACAATAATGCCCAACTTAGGGCCAAACTAAAGTATAAAGAAAGTAATACAATAAAAGTGACTACCTAATTTTATCACTCCTACATAGCATCAACTTAAAAGAACTGCTTTAAATAAGAAATGGGCAAGAATGGAATAGATGCACAAAGTCGTTCAAAAAGTTAATTCAGACTAGAAAAATGAGAGAAATATTAGATATATGAGATAAATAGTAAAATGGTGCCCGGGGCCGGACTTGAACCGGCACGCTGTTACCAGCGAGGGATTTTAAATCCCTTGTGTCTACCAATTCCACCACCCGGGCATCGGATGTCTATAAAATAGATTACGTGGAAGTAAATGGAGGCGGAACCCGGAGTCGAACCGAGGTAGACGGATTTGCAATCCGCTGCATGGCCACTCTGCCATTCCGCCATACTCTTATAAAGAGTTGGAGCGAGTAACGAGGTTCGAACTCGTGACCTCGACCTTGGCAAGGTCGCGCTCTACCAGCTGAGCTATACTCGCATTTTCACTTGTAAACAAGTGGTGCCCGGGGCCGGACTTGAACCGGCACGCTGTTACCAGCGAGGGATTTTAAATCCCTTGTGTCTACCAATTCCACCACCCGGGCATCGGGTCGCAAAAGCCAACCTTAAAGTAAAGTTGGAGCGAGTAACGAGGTTCGAACTCGTGACCTCGACCTTGGCAAGGTCGCGCTCTACCAGCTGAGCTATACTCGCACAATAAATGGTGCCCGGGGCCGGACTTGAACCGGCACGCTGTTACCAGCGAGGGATTTTAAATCCCTTGTGTCTACCAATTCCACCACCCGGGCATCGGGTTTGCTTTCGCATGTGGATGTTGTTGAGAAAATGGAGGCGGAACCCGGAGTCGAACCGAGGTAGACGGATTTGCAATCCGCTGCATGGCCACTCTGCCATTCCGCCATATTCTTCAAAAGAAGTTGGAGCGAGTAACGAGGTTCGAACTCGTGACCTCGACCTTGGCAAGGTCGCGCTCTACCAGCTGAGCTATACTCGCATTGAAATTAAAACTCTTAAGTAAGCTTTAACAACATTTCGTTTTGATGACTGTTGTCTCTCAACACGGACGCATTCTACAGAACTTCTTGGATGCGTCAATATAAAAAATGAATGTTTTTAACTGTTTGCTTATTTTTTATCTAAAGCGTTCTGTAATTGCTCAAGATCAGTTAAGATTTAAGCAATTCCCCCTTTGCTGCAAACAAATATTGCAACATAGATACAATGGTAAGTAATGTTGCTATCGCTAACAACGCATAGCTCAACATGATCATCCAAGGTGCAAACTGCCAAATTAAGCCAATAATCGCTAGCATTTGTGCAGCTGTTTTGAATTTACCCAAGTTAGATACGGCAACACTGGCACGTTTGCCTATACCAGCCATCCACTCTCTCAATGCGGAGATGACTATTTCACGGCTAATAATGATAACAGCAGCCAAAGTGACCAAAACATTCTGATAGTGTGCAGCTATAAGCACCAAGGCAACACTGACCATAACTTTATCTGCAACAGGATCTAAAAACGCACCAAACGGAGTGGACTGATTTAATTTGCGCGCCAAATATCCATCAAGAATATCGGTGATCGATGCCAACCAAAAAATAAAAGCGGCAGCAAAAAAGGCCCATGAGTATGGCAAATAAAACACCACGGCAAATACGGGGATGAGAAACAACCTAAATGTTGTAAGCGTGTTTGGAATATTCCACATAACTACTTAGAGAATTCTTTTTCTATATGTTCGCACGAAGCATCAAGCTTTGTCATGCAAATGATTAAATATCTTTTCAGCCAACTCTGGACTGATCCCAGGCACTTGCCCTAATTGTTGTAGATTTGCTGATTTTACTCCCTGCAATCCCCCTAAATATTTGAGTAAAACTTGGCGTCGTTTACTTCCTACGCCAGCTATTTCTTCCAATACTGACTGCGTTCGTTGTTTTTGACGTTTATTTCGATGCCCTGCAATGGCAAATCGGTGCGACTCGTCCCGAATATGCTGAATTAGATGTAAGGCAGGTGAATCGCTCTCTAGATTAATCGTTTTACGCCCGCCGTCAAATAGTAAAGTTTCTAATCCTGGTTTACGACTTGTGCCTTTTGCAACACCTATTAACATCGGCATTTTTTCTAGCTGCCAGTCTTCAAAAAATGCCTCTGCTCTGGCGAGCTGGCCTTTACCACCATCAATAAAGATTATATCTGGTACTTTCTGCTCGTCGGTAATTTTGGCGTAACGCTTATTTAATGCAAAGTCCATTGCCGCATAATCATCACCAGGCGTAATCCCAGTCACATTGTAACGCCTGTATTCTCTTGTATTGGGGCCTTGCCCATCAAAAACAACACAAGATGCAACTGTATTTTCACCCATAGTATGGCTGATATCAAAACACTCCATGCGATCGATATCTGTCAGCCCCACCGCCTCTTTTAACAACGCGTACCGTTTACTAATTGCATCTTGTGCGCTTTGCTTAACCATAATGCTATTGTGTGCATTTTTATTAGCGAGCGCTAGGTATTGGGCACGTTCTGCGCGGACATTGACGCGTAACTGCACTTTTCTTTTCGCCAACTGGGTCAAGCCTTCAGCAAGTTCTGTGCGCTCTGCCACATCAAAAGGCAACACAATATCGCTGGCGATGCGTGCGTTTGAGCCATTTGAAATATAATATTGTCCAATGAAAGACGTTAAAATCTCATCATCGTTAGAATCTTTTGGTACTTTTGGAAAGTAAGTTTTACTACCCAGAATTTTATGGTCTCGAATCATCAGCATATGAATAGCACATAAGCCATTGTGTTGTACAAAACCAATCACATCCATTTCAGCAAAATTACCCGCGACAGATTGCTGCTCTTGCATTTGCCTCAGTAAGGCGATTTGATCCCGGAATTTTGCTGCCTCTTCAAAATTTAAGGACAGACTCGCTTGTTCCATTTTTGCAACTAGGGCTTCGATGACCAAATGCGATTTACCACTAAGAAACTGCCTAACTAAATCGACTTGATTGCTATATTCATCATCGCTCACCTTCTCTACACAAGGTGCGGAACAACGTTTTAGCTGATGTTGCAGGCATGGACGGCTTCGTGCGCGGTAATATGCATCTTCACACTGGCGTACAGGGAAGATTTTTTGCATTAGGCGTAAGCTTTCAGAGACTGCTGCACTGCTAGGAAATGGACCAAAATATTCGCCCTTTTGCTTGCGCGCTCCTCTGTGGAAAGCCAGCCTAGGATGACGATGATCGGTTAATAAAATGTATGGATATGATTTGTCGTCACGCAGGAGAATGTTGTATCTAGGTTGATACTTCTTAATTAGGTTATTTTCTAAAAGCAGCGCCTCGGTTTCTGTATTGGTTAATGTGACTTCAATATTCGCGATATTGCTAACCAAAACCTGAGTTTTACTGTCTGGAATATTGCTACGAAAGTAGCTACTAACGCGCTTTTTAAGGTTTTTTGCCTTTCCTACATAAATAACCTGGTGCTCTTTATCATACATTCGATAGACACCAGGTTCAGTTGTAAGCGTTTTTAAAAACGATTTATGATCAAATACAGCCATTCAAATGGTTAACGAGAACTATCTATGTCGATCATTTTATGACGGATTGCCAAATGTGTCAGTTCAACATCACCACTTACGTCCAGCTTTTCGAACATTCTGTAGCGGTAACTGTTTACTGTTTTTGAACTTAAGTTTAAGCGTTCAGCGATATCTTGCGCTTTTTCACCTTTGGTGATCATTAACATAATTTGCAGCTCTCTATCTGAGAGGGACTGAAAAGGGTTTTCATCCACTTTACCACTAAACTGCGCAAGTGCAATTTGCTGAGCAATTTCGGGCGCAATATAACGCTGCCCAGAATTCACCGAACGTATTGCATTCATCATTTCATCAGGGCCTGCACTTTTAGTTAGATAACCGTGTGCGCCAATCTGCATTACCTTACTTGGGAATGGGTCTTCACAGTGCACCGTTAAAACGATAACTTTTACGTCTGGGCAGTAACGACAAATCTTTTTCGTTGCTTCCAAACCGCCGATCCCCGGCATATTCATGTCCATTAATACGATGTCAGGTTCATTTTGACGGCAAAAAGTGACCGCCTCTTCCCCAGTTTTAGCCTCTCCGACCACCTTGAAACCACGCACATCATCTAAGATGCGCTTGATCCCAGTCCTTACAAGTTCATGATCATCAACTAAAAGTACGTTAATCAATGGAACATCCTCACGCTAGCCCTTGGTAATTAAAATCTTTTCGATTTGCTTTGCGAGATTAACACATAATTTCGCAAAGCATAATCAATTACATCATTCCATTTTATAAATATACGAATTTACTATTAATTCTATATAAAACGCCTATCCCTTTTCAGAAAAGCGGTTCACCCATAATGCAATCACGCCGTCACCTGTCACATTGCATGCAGTACCAAAGCTATCCTGTGCAAGATACAAAGCTATCATTAACGCTATGGCACTTTCGTCAAACCCTAACATAGAGGTCAACAAACCCAATGCTGACATAACTGCGCCACCTGGAGCACCTGGTGCTGCAATCATTACCACGCCGAGCATAAATATAAATGGCAGCATATCAATCAAGGATGGAACCGCCATAGTAGGTGACAAAAACATCACTGCCATTGCACAAGTCACAATCGTAATTGTAGACCCAGACAAGTGAATTGTAGCACATAAAGGAACTGAGAAATTGGCTACTTCTTCAGATACCCCATTTGCTTTGCTCGCTCTCAATGATACTGGAATGGTTGCCGCACTCGACATAGTTCCAATTGCAGTAAAATAAGCAGGTAGCATATTTTTGACCAATTCAACTGGGCTGCGCTTTAGCATTAGTCCAGTCACAACAAACAAAGTCGTTAACCACAACCAATGCATTGCCACAGCAGCAATTAACACGACACCAAAGGTACTTAACGTATCAACAACTGTGCCAGCTACAGCCATTTCAGCAAATACACCAGCAATATAGAATGGCAATGCAGGTATAATCACTTTTGCCAGTAATGCATCAATCACATCACGGCCTTGATCAACCACGTCTTTTAATTGCACCAGATTTAATTGGCTGATCCCAATACCGAAGATAAACGCTGTCGCAAGCGCAGTCATAACACCCATGATAGGTGGAATTTCAAGTTGTATATAACCTTTGAGCTCGGCGCCTTTTGCAGCCTCATAAGCAACGCTGCCCTCAAAAAAGCCGGTCGCGGTCAATACCAGTAAAACGGCTAATGTACCTGCGATTACAGTCGAGCCATATGCAAAGCCAACTGTTTTACCCAACAAATGCCCTGAAGTTTTGGGCAATCCCGCAATTCCTGAGGCGATAAAGAACAAGATAATTAAAGGGATAGTAAAGCTAATTAATTGACCAATAATTACTTTTGCTGTGTAAAGTAACTCTGTAATACCCAGAGGCAGATATAAACCCGCCAATATACCACCTAAGATACCGGCGATAAGTTTTATTATTAGAGACATGTTTTGCCCGAATCATATTAGTTTGAGGCCCTTTTTATCATGTTTTTACCCCTTAGGTATACAAATGCGATACTTTAACTGCATATGGTTTACCTCATTTCACCTGATATTAACGCAATCTAACGAGAAAGAATTGAGGCGCTTATACTATTATTATTTAATTAACAGCTCATTCGACTGAGAATTAATCTTTATCATGTTAAGAAGTACTAGCTACACCTGCGCCCTTTTACTTTCGATGAATGCATTCGCAGAGAAAGCCCCCATAGACATTCCTTACGTGCCTGAATCAGCTACTATAGATGGCAATATTCAGGACCCTGTTTGGCAAAAAGCGAAAACAATTCAAATCGATAACGTCACTTGGCCCCATGACAATATCGCCAGCCCAGTGAAGACAAAAGCGCTGGTCTATGAAAATGGCAGTTCATTGTTTGTTGCGTTTATTGCCAAAGATCCTAATCCAGAGAAAATTCGTGTTCACTATAGAGACAGGGATAAAATTTGGAATGATGACCTTGTGGGGCTCAAAATTGACTCTCTTAATACCAGTCGCAATGCCTATCAGTTTTTTATCAATCCACTGGGTGTTCAATTAGACTCGATTGAAGATGAACTCACCAAGAATGAAAATGCATCATGGAACGGAATTTGGTCAAGTAAAGGAACTATCTCAAACGATGGATATACTGTCGAAGTGGAGATTCCTTTACGCGTTTTAAACTTTGATGATAGTAAAAAAACAAAAACCATGGCTATGGAGTTTTTGCGTTTTTTACCAAGAGATGAACGACTACGCATTTCAAATATGCAACTAGACCACAGTAACAGTTGTTGGATATGCCAGATGCCATTGTTTAGCGGATTTGAACAAGCCAAACAAAGTAGCAACATCACCGTTACCCCAGCACTTGCCATCGCAAACACGCAGACTCGAGATATTGACGGCGCAGAAATACCTGACTTTAGTGACGAGACCGATTATGAGCCTGGTCTAGATGTTAAGTGGGCTATCACACCTGATACTACGTTGAACCTAACTCTCAACCCTGACTTTTCGCAAGTCGAAGCCGACACAGGACAACTAAGTGTAAACAATAGCTTCAGTCTATTTTTCCCAGAAAAACGCGCATTCTTCCTCGAGAATGATGACTACTTTTCTTCACACTTAAACTTGGTACATACTCGCAATGTCGCTTCACCAGATTATGGGGTCAAACTCACCAGCAGCAAACAAGGCCATACATTTGCAGGCTTTGTGGCAAATGATGAAATGACTAATGTGCTCATTCCAGGTAACTTGGGGTCCAGTATTGTGTCACTCGAGCAAAAGAGTGAAAACGCGGCGCTTAGATATCGGTATGATGTAGACGGTAGCCTTTCAATTGGCGCCACCAGCACAGTCAGACAAAGTGAAAATTACCGCAACCAGGTGTTCAGTTTAGACAGTAAATATCGCCCAACAAAACACGACACGGTTAAACTACAGGCAACATTGACGGATACCGAATATGACCAACATTTTGTTGATGAGCTGTGTGACGATGACCCACTGGCTGACTGCGAATTAGATGAAAGCGTACTCCGCGTACTTAACGAAAATGATAAACAAGGGCTAGGTTACTTAGCCAGCTATGAACACAATCGAAAACACTGGCGTGCATTCGCCTCTTATAGAAACTATGAATCTGCATTTCGTGCAGATATGGGGTTTTTATCACAAGTTGATTTCAATAAGTTTGTGACTGGCTTTGAATACCGCTGGTATGGAGAAGAAAATAATTGGTGGAATCGCGCAAATTGGTACACTGATTGGGATATTACTCATAACGAAGATGGTGAATTACTTGAAAAAGAAGTACAGTCAAGTTTCAAGTTACAGGGTCCACTACAAAGTATCATCGAGTTTGGTATCGACCACCGCAAGCGCACAGGCTTAAGGTATGATGAGTCTGTGTTGTCCATCGATGGAAATACCGACTTATTCACCGAAAACACCCAGTGGGCATACTTTGAAATGAAGCCCAAAGCAGGCGTTTTTGCTGCCCTTACGCTAAACACAGGAAACCGTGTGGATTTGGCCAACAATCGACTAGGGCAACGACACTTAATCAAACCCACACTAAACTTTA
Source organism: Pseudoalteromonas luteoviolacea DSM 6061 (assembly GCF_001625655.1). Classification (GTDB taxonomy): domain Bacteria; phylum Pseudomonadota; class Gammaproteobacteria; order Enterobacterales; family Alteromonadaceae; genus Pseudoalteromonas; species Pseudoalteromonas luteoviolacea. The sequence goes on from NZ_AUYB01000046.1 coordinate 51,434, forward strand.
ATCTTGGCCGTCATTTTGAAGTGAAGTTAAGACACACTTATGAGCGTTTTGAACATGAGGGCGAAGATGTCTACACCGCAAACCTCTCTGATGTACGCTTGACCTATCAATTTGGTATTAATAGCTATATAAGGCTTGCTGTGATCAATTTAGATATAGATAGAAATCAACAAAAGTATCTTGATGAGGTTGACAGTCGATACAAAAAGCTGAGCACGCAACTTCTATACTCCTATAAGCTTAACCCTGAAACCGTCTTATTTGTCGGCTACTCAGACAGTGGCTATCAAGACGATGACTTAACCAGTATCACGAAAGACAACAAAACCTTTTTCGCCAAGTTTAGCTACGCTTGGTTACTATAGATACAAATAAGCTGTTAATTACTTAACGTAATTAACAGCTTATTTTATATTCATTCTAGCTATAAGCTTTTTTAATATATCTTATAGCCATTCTTTACTTCTTGTTTTGTTTTCGGACCAGTAAAGTGTGACTATATTCATTATTACTTAATAATAGTCCTAAGCTTATTCAAGGGAACACTATGTCTAAAGTATTTTCAGATAACAGCCTAGCGATAGGTCAAACACCAATCGTTAAATTAAACCGTGTTACAGGTGGTAACGTTTACGCCAAAGTTGAATCTCGCAACCCAAGTTTCAGTGTAAAGTGCCGTATTGGCGCATCAATGATCTGGGAAGCTGAAAAGCAAGGTCTTTTAGGAGAAGGCAAAGAGCTGATCGAGCCAACTTCGGGTAATACAGGCATTGCTCTCGCTTTTGTTGCTGCATCACGTGGTTACAAATTAACACTAACTATGCCAAATACAATGAGCCTTGAGCGTCGCAAGCTATTAAAAGCATTGGGCGCTAATTTAGTACTTACTGAAGGTGCTAAGGGTATGAAAGGTGCAATTGAAAAAGCAAATGAGATCCTAGCAAGCGACCCTGAAAAGTATGTTTTACTACAACAGTTCGAAAACCCTGCTAACCCTAAGATCCACTTCGAAACAACGGGCCCTGAAATCTTTGACGCACTTGAAGGCAACATTGATTACTTTGTAGCAGGCGTTGGTACTGGTGGTACAATTACAGGTGTGAGCCGCTTCTTAAAACAAGAGAAAAGCTTAAACGTTAAATCAATCGCTGTTGAGCCGACTGACTCACCTGTAATTACTCAAACACTAGCAGGCGAAGAAGCTAAGCCAGGCCCACATAAAATCCAAGGTATTGGTGCAGGCTTTATCCCAGGCAACTTAGACTTAGATCTGATTGATGGCACTGAGCAGGTATCTAACGAAGATGCAATTGCTATGGCACATCAATTAATGAAAGATGAAGGTATCTTGGTAGGCATTTCATCTGGTGCTGCGGTTGTTGCTGCAAAGCGTATTGCTGAAAAACCAGAAAACGCAGATAAAAACATCGTTGTTATTCTACCAAGTGCAACAGAGCGTTACTTATCAAGCCCAATGTTTGCTGACGAATTCAGCGAACAAGAACTGGTTCAGTAATAACTCTCTTCTAAGGCCAGCAAATTGCTGGCTTTTTTCATTTCTTTTGCACTATTTCACCTCGCCTTTTTTCGTATTCTTACTAGACTAATGTATATCAGCTAAACCACTGACAAACTGATTCAAAAGTCATGCGACTTTAGTAAATTGCACATTGGGTAATACATTGATAGCCACTCAATTAAATACAATGTCACAATATGGTTGCTTTAACTCGCTAAATTGAACAACTAATCATACCAGTATCTAGGCTAAAATTTGTTTAAATCATAGCGCGTTTAATAAGAGTACTTGTCGCTACTCTTAAACGAAAATATTAGATCGAGCAGATGGGCTGCTGATTAGAGTACCTTATATTAAATAAGGATAAATAAAATGAGAATGCTAGTTTATCTTGCCTTTGGTTATTTAGCCCTGTTTGCAACTACTTCCCACGCGAGTCTCCAAGTAGGCTTTTTTAAATCTGGGCAGTATCAAATGATCATGGGCGAAAAATACAAAAATGGTTACCTATTTAGCAAAAACCCGACGAAGGAACAGCTACACCTAGTAACATTGGACTGGCCACCTTATATTGGCGACCAGCTTTGCAATAAAGGCTGGGTGTTTCAGTTTACGGTCTCGTTACTTGTTGATCAGGGCTACCCTGTCTACCTTGAGTTTTTACCCTGGGCTAGAGCAGTGAAAGCCGCTGAGTCGGGCAAAGCTGACTTATTGTTTCCCGAGTATTTTATTGAAGATGCTTCTCCTTCAGATAATTTCCCTGGTAAAACACGACGAGAATTACTGGCCTTGTCGAATGCGTTTCCGGGAGGAGAGATCGGATTTTTAAAAAGACGTGGTGAGGCTGACAAGTTTGAAGGTAATCTCAATGATTTAAAAGGCACCACGATTGGTGTCGTTCGCGGATACCAAAACACCCCCGAATTTGATGCCATGATGGACAATGGTGAGTTTATTATCGTTGAGGCAGTTGATGATTTACAGTTAGTAAAACTGCTCGTAGGTAAACGCGTCGACCTCATTATCGGTGACCCAAAAGTGTTGCGTTTTACGGTCAGTTATTCTGAGTTGTCCAAATCTGAAAAAGTGACGCTACTACGCGGACTCGAAGATGTGGAGCCCGCATTGCGCTACAACAACTTATTCTTTGCGTTGAGTAAAAAGAAGCCTACATGGCGCAACGTACTAAATGATATAAATAAAGGTCTCTACCTATTTAACAATAGTGGAGAAACCGAGCGCATTATTGAAATCGGCAGTACAGAGTGTTATTAGTTTGAAAGGCGGCTATAAGCCGCCCTTTTAGTTTATTCCGATGTACTTATGCACCTGAATAGATAATCGCCAATTCTTTTTAACGCAAGTATCTATAGCCAATTTAGTCGCTTTGGCTTTTTGGCTGATAGGTTGCAGATAGATAAGCTTTGGCCTCACCCCTGTTTGATCAAACAGAGCTTCTAATTCATCTATATGTTTTTGCATTGCCACCGGATGCTTAATTTCATCAGCGCGTTGCATCGCAGAGGTAAGGACATCATAGCCTCCACGCATATTTATTTTTGGTGACACAGTTACCCAAGTCTCGTCTGGTACCAAAATTTCGAATGTACCACTGGTTTCAACTTGAGTTGAATAGCCTGCTTGGTGAAGCGTCTCACACAATGATGTTAAGTCATACATACAAGGTTCACCGCCAGTAATCACAATATGCTTAGCGGTATATCCACGCACATTCAGTAGCTCAACGATCTCCTCAGCTGTGGCATTGGCCCACCATTCAGAATCAGATTTTTTTTCAACCGTTTTGTCCAAGCTAACCAAGTATGTCGGGTTTACATCCCATGTCTGCTTAGTGTCACACCAAGCGCAACCCACAGGGCACCCCTGCAAGCGAACAAAGATTGACGGTGTCCCCGTAAAACTTGCTTCACCTTGAATGGTTTCAAAAACTTCATTAATTTTGTACAAAATAGCTCCAAACTACTCAATATATTTTGCGAAAATAACCTGCTAAAATTGTCATTTTTTCAGCGGCCGTGTAGTATATCGCGCCCTGAAGCAAACCTCTATTAAAATCGAGGCAAAACCTGAGGCATTTATCCGAGGTACCCCCTATGAGCGAAAAAGTCGTTGTTATCTATTCTGGAGGCATGGATTCTTACACTGTGCTTAACAAAGCCCTTAAACAGGGTCACGAAGTCTATGCGCTGTCTTTTAATTATGGGCAACGACATGTTAAAGAGCTAGAAGTAGCAAAAGAAGTATGTGATGACTTAAATGTGCCACATAAGATTGTTGATATTTCAGCAATCAATCAGTTACTTGCTGGATCTTCTTTAACAGATGATATTGAAGTGCCAGAAGGGCACTACGAAGAAGAGAGCATGAAAAGCACAATCGTACCCAATCGTAATATGATTTTGCTATCTCTGGCTGTAGGCTATGCAGTATCACTGAAGGCAAATAAAGTATTTTATGGTGCCCACTCTGGTGACCATGCAATTTACCCAGACTGTCGCCCAGAGTTTGTAAAAAAGATGGATGATGTATGTCGCATCGCAAACTACGACGAAGTAGAAATCGTCTGCCCATATCTCAATAACAGTAAAATCGACATTCTTACTGACGGTCTGAAAATGGGCTTGGACTACAGCCAAACTTGGACTTGCTACAATGGCCGTGAAAAAGCTTGCGGAAAATGTGGTGCTTGTCAGGAACGCTTAGAAGCTTTTGAGCTTAATCAGGCTACAGATCCATTGTCTTACGAATAGTAACTATCCGCGTACCCAAAGGCCACCTTGGGTACGCTTGTTTGATCCCACCTCCTACTCACACAATTTACTTGCCAACAACACTTAGTCATTGATTCGCAGATCACCGACTTAATCTGACACTTGTCACTATACCCACAACAATTATCAACTATTATTAGGATAGATAAGCTTAAGGAGATAAATGTATGTCAGGCACTACGATGGTATTTTTAATCGTACTTGTTAGCGTTGGTTTTGGCGTGATCAGAGACCTATATGGTAAGTACTTACAAGCACAAAAGCTTAGTGGATTGAACAAACAAGAAAGCGAACAGTTAAAAACTGAAATTGATCAGCTCAAAGATAGAATTGCGGTATTAGAAAAAATTGTCACCGATGAAGGCTATCAGGTAGACAAAAAAATTAAGAGTCTCTAATGCAGTTTGTGGCGCCAACTAAAGCTGGCGCCACTATTTATCAAGCTGTCTGACACTTTGTTTTCGGTGTACAAGGTTTATCCTGCTGAGATACGCCAAATAAAACACACAAAACCCTATTACGTTTAATCACCTCAAACCCCAAATAGCACCAAAGTGTAGTAAACGCAATGATGACAATACTTTCGACGCTGGGTGAAATCTCGAATGGTTTCAACCAGTAAGCAAAAACTATAATGAGGGTTTGGTGCAACATATACCAAGGCAAAACCGCCGTCGTTGCATAGCGCAATTGTCGATTTGGTGAAGTCAAATGAGAAGCACTGTACCCTATTAATGCCAACATCCAAGCCCAATGATTTACAATCACAACCATGCCATAAAGACTTCTTACCCAGATATTCGTCTCAAAGTGTTGTGAAAAGAAATATAAAAACCCATGTTTATCCATCAAAATTAGCATGTAGCCAATGAGCGCAACTGCCATTAACCTATGTCTACTTCTGATTACACTCGTCTTTAAATGCGGCAGCAGTGCAAATACATAGCCCATAAAAAACACTGAAAAATACTTACCGTGATTATACCAATCATCAACAAGTCCGTGGGTTGAAGGAAATGCTTGCCTTAACATCATCCAAACTGCAAACAGAGTAACAACCGCCACTCCCAATGCCACTGACGCAGAAAGCTTAGGCTTTAGTGCAGCTAACATAAGTCGCAGTGGCACGATTTGTGTCAAGATCAACAGTACCAAGCAATAAACCCAAAGATAAGCCAAAAACCATAGGTGGTTCCAAGTCAACAGCCCTATCTCAGATTGATATTGCACCAACAGGGATGTGTTAGGGTTGATATAAGCGAGCCAAAAATCAATAAAAGACATCGTGATCAGCCCTTTATCTAGCATCTCAATATACATTTGAGGTGCTACGACCACATACATTCCAAAGAGCAGAGGCACAAACAGACGCAGAGTTTTCGCTTTAATTAGCTGCCAAGTGCCCATTCGTTGGTGGCAAAAGGCTAAGACAATCCCTGAAATAAAAAAGAGTAATGACATGCGCCATTGATTACTAAGCAACATAAAGTTTTGTAGTAGCTCTGAAGTCTGTGCACTTTTTATATGCCACCCCCAATCAGCCACGTAGTACATACCTACGTGATATAAAATAAGAACACCAAACACTAAAACACGGAGCCAATCTAAATCCCATTGGCGTGTAAAATGCGAGTTTGTCATAGTCCCTCCTAGCATGTTATTTTTTTAATCTAGTTTAATAGTGAACTCAGTTAACCACCCAGGTTATTGAAATACATGCATATAGTGATAAAAGGTGGAATTAAGGGATGAACCGTGAATTGGCTTGAAAAAATAATCAAACAGCACACAGCACTGTGTGGTTATATTACAGCCACAGTATATTTATTGATTAATAATACGGTCAACGCATTGTCTGTTTGGACCGAACACTCTCGTGCTGGGATGCCACAAATTCAACTTTGGGAGCCTTTCGTTTGGGAGTATACAAGTGCGCTATCCTTGCTGGTACTGATCCCTGCATTGATAGCTTTGTTTCGATGTTACCCGCTCAACACTACTCACCCTCTAAAACTCGTGGTAGTACATACCTTCTCATCTCTCGTGTTTTCTTTGTGTCACGTTTTGCTAATGGTAGGACAACGCCATTTGGCATATTTGTTCATGCAGGGCCATTACGACTTTGGAGACTACTATCAAGAGTTTTGGTATGAGTATCGTAAGGATGTGCTTTCATACCTTTTTATCTTTTTTATTTATCACAGTGTAAAATGGACACTCAAATCTACCTCAGTTGCAGCGCAGCAAGATCTTTCTTTAAATCAATCCCCCACACAGTTCCTAGTCAAAAAGCATGGTGAGGAGCATATAGTGAAAGTTTCTGAGATAGAATGGTATGAAGCTTCAGGGAATTACGTTAACTTGCATAGTAAAGGCCGTATCTACCCGCTACGCGAAACCTTAAATAACCTTTGTACAAACCTAGCACAAACACACGTAACCCGAGTCCATCGCAGATTTGCTGTCAACAACCATGAGATTGCATCTGTGAGATACATTCCAAGTGGGGACGGTATTATCACCCTGAAGTCAGGCATAGAGATTAATTTATCCCGACGATTTAAAACTGATTTCAAACAAGCTATTAAGGTTATTTGACCACTCCACCACTTCAATCGAATACTATATTTTACACAAACCGAAAAGTGAGAATGTTAAAATACAAACACAATTAGAGAAATCTATTTAATTTTATTAATAACTTGAAATAATTTGATAGCATAGCTTTTCTAATTAAATAGCCAAAAGTTAGAAGTTATATTCTATAACAAAATTGAATTTAACGACGCATAAATTACTCATTACTATCCGCTTCCCATTAGATTATTAGTCTTAAATTAACGACCAATCTAACCACTCTATTGAAATTAATTCGCTAGGATACACAATGCTAAAACCGAACTTCTTGGCAGCATCAGTTAGCCTGATATTAGCCTCTGCACCCGTATTTACGCTTCATGCAAATGAGTCTATGAGCACTGAACAAGAACTCAAACCAGAAGTCATCGAAGTAACAGGTACCAGAAGAAGCCTTCGCAGCATTGCAGAAAGCACAGTCCCCGTGGACATCATTAGCCTCGATGAGATCAACAGCTCTGGTCAACTGGAATTAAGCCAAGTTTTAACCACTTTAGTACCAAGTTTTAACTTTCCAAACTCCCAACTTGCGGATGGAACTGACCATGCTCGTCCAGCTGTACTGAGAGGCTTAGCGCCTGATCATACATTGGTTTTAATCAATGGAAAGCGTCGTCACTCTAGCGCATTACTCAATTTAAATGGCACTGTAGGACGTGGCTCGTCAGCTGTTGACCTAAACATGATCCCAACTGCGGCTATTAAGCGTATTGAAGTTCTTAGAGACGGCGCGGCTGCTCAGTATGGCTCTGACGCAATAGCTGGCGTTATCAACATTGTATTGAAAGATGCGGATCAAGGCGGCTCGTTAAACATCACCTATGGTAAGTACGACACTCAAATGGCTGGGGCTAAACAGCTTGAAAGCGTCACTCAAAGTGACGGTGGTGATCTTGCCTTTGAACTTGGTGAGGACCGTACAGTAAGTGACGGTAATACAAGTACCATTAGCGGTAACATCGGCCTGCCTCTTGGTAGAGACGGCTTCATCCACCTTTCAGCAGAAGTAAGAAATAAAGCACCATCAAACCGCTCTGGCTTTGATCCTAGAGAACAGCATTCACGAGACGAAGCAGGCAACTTGGATGCTCGTGAATTTGACGTGCAAAGATATAATCATAGATTTGGTAAAGCGGATATCGAAGATTTCGCGTTTTTCTATAATGCCGGTTACGATTTAACCGATAACACAACGCTATATTCATTTGGTAGCTATTCTAAGCGCAAAGGCAATTCAGGCGGCTTTTTCCGTCGTCCAAAAGACAGCAGAAACTTAATATCCGTATACCCGGATGGCTTCTTACCTCAGATAACCACTGAAGTCGAAGATTTCGCTTTTGCAATAGGTGCAACTTCACAGGTTGCTGGGTGGGATGTAGACAACAGTGCAAACTTTGGTCGCAACCAATTCAATTTTGGTGTGACAAACAGCTTGAATACGTCAATGGGTATCAATAGTCCGACTGAGTTTGATAACGGTGACTTGGTATACGACCAGCTTACGTTGAACTTTGATGCCAAGAACAGTTTTGATTTTGGTTTATATGAAGAGGTATACATCACTGTTGGTGCAGAATATCGTCACGAGTCATATCAAATCAAAGCTGGTGAGGAGGCTTCTTACCTGACTGTTTTAGATGCGCAAGGTGCACCAGTTGCTGCGGGCGGAGCTCAGGTGTTAGCAGGTTTTTCACCGGCAAGTGCAGTAGATGAGTCACGCAGTAATGTCGCGCTTTTCACGGAGTTTGACACGTATATCAACGCAGACTGGAACATTATTCTAGCCACGCGCTTAGAAGATTATAGTGATTTTGGTTCAACACTGACTGGTAAACTAGCAAGTCGATATGCCATAAATGACGCGCTTTCTTTAAGGGGAGCAGTGAGTACTGGGTTTAGAGCCCCTTCTTTAGCACAATCCTCATACAAGTCTATTGCAACTGTATTTGAAAATGGTATCCCAAATGAAGTTGGTCTGTTTCCAGTTGATACTGCCGCAGCACAAGCGCTTGGGGCACGTCCACTTGAAGCGGAAGAGTCAGTAAACATCACGGCAGGGTTCATCTACAGCGCAGGAGAGTTCAGCCTAACATTGGACGCTTACCAGATAGATATCGATGACCGTATTGTAATGTCTGAGAACCTCAGCGGCGACGCCGTAGAACAAATTCTGGCGACAGCAGGCGAACACAATGTACAACGTGTACGCTACTTCACTAATGCGATAGATTCTAGAACTCAGGGTGTAGACATTGTCGCAACTTACAACTTCGACTTAAATACATATGGTAGCCTAGCACTCAGTGCTGCTCTAAACCTCAACGATACCGAGGTTACCCATGTCAAAGACAACCCTACAGAGCTTGCTGAGCTAGGTAACGGATACCAATATTTTGCACGACGCGAAATAGCACGTTTTGAGGATGGGACACCTAAAGATAAGTTGAATCTGGTCGCAACCTGGAAGTATGAAAGCTGGACAGCCATATTGAAAGCGACTAGGTACGGTGAGACGACCGACTCATCTAGTACTGTAGCAAAAGACGAAGTGCTAGATGCTAAGTGGATAACAGATCTAGAAGTTGCATACCAAGTTAACGAAAACTGGCGTTTCGCGGTAGGTGCTAACAATTTATTTGACCAATATCCACAAGATACAGTAGGTAATATTGGATTCAGCAACTTCAATCAAATATTCCCATATTCTGCATTTTCGGCGTATAACACTGATGGCCGCTTTGTGTATGGCAAGGTTTCGTTTAACTTTTAATTAGAACTATGCATGCCAGCTCTCATAAGCAGAGCTGGCTCGTTTTATCATTGAATAACTAATACCTAACATGCAAATATATATATTATTCAATTACATATAATATATAATTATAAGCCAGTAGCAGATACAAAAAATTGTACACACCTTCAACCCCCCTTATAATAAAATAGAATACTCACCAAGTTAAAAGCACCTTGCCATCCATTAAAAATTCATGCTATTAATAAATCAATAATAAAAAATTCAAGAAAAGACTCACAGTCTTTACTTGTAGACAAGCGAAGGCGATTGCTTGATTAGCAATGATGTATGCCTATTTATAAAATAGAAGGATATTTATTGTGAACTTAAAACTTAGTAAGAAAAGTATTAAAAAACTAACTACAGACAAAAACTCTTTGCCTCTTGAAGCAACACCAAAAGTCGGTGGTGCTGCGGTTAGTGAGCTTATTTGTAATTCTGATGGCATATGTTGGACACAACGAGGCAATGGACAAGCATGCGAAATTTATACGCATCACTGCAATTAACTAGCATCAAAGCCTTCACTTAGAAGGCTTGATTATAAACTAGCTATAAAAAACCACCTCACAGTTAAAAATATAAAACAAAAATAAAAGCAAAAATAATCAAACACCCTTATTATTTATACCATTTATTTTAACGTTATATATATTCTACTTTGATAAGATACTTATTTATATCTTGAGAGCTACTACTTTCGAGCGCATCCCCACCATCAACAAAGCCAGACATTGACTGAATCAGAAGCTCATAATTAGAATTGAATGCAGTTGAATCCATTGCATTTTGAGAATTTGCAATTTGTGCTTCAATAGAAGCTAAATCAAGTACCGTACCATCTGACAATTCCACAGCGCTTATTTTGTATCTATCCTCGCCAAAGTAATTGTAGATACTAATCGTTTCACCTGAAGAGTTGAGCGTCGCCAATAGATCACTGCCACGGCGTGACCAACCTAAATCTTCTGAAGTTACACCTGTTTTAAAGACCAATTTATCAATATCCTGTGCACCGTAACTACCATATCTAGGAGCATTTACAATGGTGTCATTGCCAGAGCCTTTGCCCCAATAATAGATGTCGCTGCCTGCTTCACCATATAAAATATCGTTACCAGCACCACCATCTAATACGTCATTACCTGCCCCAGCTTTTAAAGTGTCATCTCCACCTAGTCCCAGTAGAGTATCTCCTTGCTGATAACCGATTAGCGTATCATTGGTGTTCGTACCCGTTATCGTTCTTACTTGCTCTTCAATCACCGCTAAATCAATAGCTGTACCGTCTGCAAGTTCAACCAAGTCTATCTTATACTTTTCTTCACTAAAGTAATTGTAGATACTCAGTGTTTCGCCTGTTGAACCTAGTGTAACTTTCAGGTCACCACCACGACGTGACCAATTTAAGTCCTCCGCAATCACACCTGCCTTAAAAACTAACTTATCTACATCACTCGAACTGTAACTTGAATATCTAGGCGCATTGACAATGGTGTCATTGCCAGAGCCTTTACCCCAATAATAGATGTCGCTGCCCGCTTCACCTGATAAGCTGTCATCCCCAGCACCGCCGTCAAGGTGGTCATCTCCCTCTCCGCCTTCCAAGCTATCATTACCAGCTCCGCCATCTAATGCGTCATTACCTGCCCCAGCTGTTAAAGTGTCATCTCCACCTAGTCCCAGTAATATATCATCTTGCTGATAACCGATTAGCGTATCATTGGTGTTCGTACCCGTTATCGTTCTTACTTGCTCTTCAATCACCGCTAAATCAATAACTGTACCGTCTGCAAGTTCAACTAAGTCTATCTTATACTTTTCTTCACTAAAGTAATTGTAGATACTCAGTGTTTCGCCTGTTGAACCTAGTGTAACTTTCAGGTCACCACCACGACGTGACCAATTTAAGTCCTCCGCAATCACACCTGCCTTAAAAACTAACTTATCTACATCACTCGAACTGTAACTTGAATATCTAGGCGCATTGACAATGGTGTCATTGCCAGAGCCTTTACCCCAATAATAGATGTCGCTGCCCGCTTCACCTGATAAGCTGTCATCCCCAGCACCGCCGTCAAGGTGGTCATCTCCCTCTCCGCCTTCCAAGCTATCATTACCAGCTAGCCCCATCAAAGTGTCATTTTGTTCATAACCGATAAGGGTATCATCCGCTTCGGTCCCAGTAATTGTTTTGGCAAGCTCTTCAATAGTGGCCATATCAATTACAGCGCCATCTGAAAACTCAACGAACTTGATTTTGTATTTATTCCCATCAAAGAAACGATTAATACTCAATGTTTCTCCCGTTGTGCGCAGGGTCGCAATGAGGTTACTACCCTTACGAGACCAGCTTAAATCATCTTCGACTACGCCCTCTTTGATAACAAGCTTGTCGATATCACTGCTACGATACGGATCATTTTGTATTGCATTTATAATAGTATCATTACCAAACCCTGCTCCCCAAATATATGTATCGCTGCCAGCTTGACCATATAAAATATCATCGCCAGCACCGCCATTTAGGATATCGTTACCAGCGCCTGCCTTAAGCCAGTCATCTCCTCCAGCTCCAGTTAGAGTATCATTTTGCTCATACCCCAGTAGATAATCGTTTTCTTCGGTCCCTGTAATGAGTTTGACTTGCTCTTCTATATCCATTAGGTCGAAGGCTGTTCCATCCGATAGCTCGATTGCATTAAGTTTATATTTTTCTGCACTAAAGTAATTGTTAATGCGTAAAGTTTCATCGGTAGATATTAGCGTAACGACTAAGTCATTATGATTGCGTGTCCAACGTATACCTTCAGAGCTTATACCTGCTTTGAAAACGAGTTTGTCAATATCACTGCTGTTATCAGGAGCAAACTCTTCGGCATTAAAAATTGTGTCATTTCCCGAACCTATTCCCCAAGAATAGGTATCACTACCAGTGCCACCATATAGGCGGTCAACACCCGAACCTCCATCCAAAAAGTCATTACCACCACCGGCTGCTAAAATATCGTTACCACCAAGACCCCAAAGAATATCGTCCTGCTCGTAACCCTCTAAAGTATCATTATATTCAGTACCTGTGATGGTTTTTACTTGTTCTTCAATGGCCGCCATATCTATGGTCGTCCCATCAGATAGCTCCACTATATTGAGTTTGTACTTTTCCTCCCTGAAGTAGTCTCTCAAATGTAGCGTTTCTCCTGAAGAAACGAGTGTAACTACCAAATCGTACTCACTTCGAGACCAATTTAAATCATCTATCGTTATGCTTGATTCAAATATCAATTTATCAATGTCATTGACATTATCTGCACTATTCTGAGGTGCGTTAACAATAGTGTCATTACCAGAACCAGCTCCCCAATAGTAGATGTCACTACCTTCTGCACCATGCATCCGATCGTTGCCCTTCCCTCCGATCATAATGTCGTTGCCCTTCCCTCCATCTAGAACATCGTTGCCATCATCGCCATCTAAAATATCATTGCCATCACCACCATATAGGTAGTCGTCTCCACTACCTCCATCAAGCAAATCATCTCCAGATTGAGCATGTAAAATATCATTGCCACCTAAGCCCGATAAAGATTCATTCTGTTCATAACCTGTTAAAGTGTTATCGCCAGCATTACCTATCAAATTCTTGACTTGCTCTTCTATCACATTTAAGTCAATTACTGTGCCATCTGATAACTCAGCAGAGCCCAATTTACCCGTATTACCACTGAAGAACTGATCTACACGTAATGTTTCACCCGTCGACACTAAAGTAACTTCAAGATGTGCTTCATTGCGAGACCAACGAAGATCGCCAAGTGTTATACCCGCTTTAAATACCAACTTGTCAATATCATTACTATGACTATACCGATCATAATTAATTATACGGTCATTACCGGAGCCAACTCCCCAATAATACGTATCGCTGCCAGCACCACCATATAGCTGGTCATCTCCAGCTCCACCATCAAGCAGGTCATTACCTGCTTCTCCATACAGTAGGTCGTTCCCTACTCCTCCATCCAATACATCATTACCAGAGCCTGCATTTAAAACATCGTTGCCGCCATAGCCCAACAGGGTGTCATCTTGCTCATAACCGACTAAAACTTCTTCTCTATAACTACCTGTTATAAGTAGAACTTCTTGATGAATCGAATCAGTTGTTATAGCAGTGCCATCCGCAAGCTCTATTGCTGTTAGTTTATTTTGGTCATGAGAAAAGTAATTTGAAATTAATAGCGTTTCACCGGTTGATTTTAAGGTTGCAAGCAAATTTTGACCACTTCGTGACCAGGTTAAGTCATCTGTCGTTACACCCGGTTTAAATACCAGTTTATCAATGTCACCTGCGCTATGCGGACTATATCTGTCATAGTTAATGATTTTGTCGTTACCAGAACCCTCGCCCCAAAAATAAATATCGCTTCCCGAACCACCATTTAAGGTGTCATCCCCTGAGCCTCCCTCAAGCTGATCATTTCCATGCCCACCATACAAATGGTCATTACCAGCGCCACCGTTTAGCAAATCATCCCCCGCATTGCCGCGAAGTATATCATTACCGCCTAAACCTTTGAGTATGTCATTTTGCTCATAGCCTTCTATCTGCTCGTCTAGCATTGAACCTGATTGTACATGAGCGGATTGTTCTATTTGAGCGGAGTCTAAAACCGTGCCATCATACAATTCAAAATGATTAACCTTGTGCGCATCGCTTACAAAGTAACCAGACAAAATGAGTGTTTCACCCGTGCTTAGTAGAGTGACTTTAAGATCTGTATTTTCTCTGAACCAATGAAGGTCATCACCTGTTATGCCCTGTCCAAAGATAAGTTTGTCTGTATGTGAAGTGTCCCTGCTATCTATAGTGCTAAAGTCATAAATGATGTCATCACCACTCCCTTTACCCCAGTGATAGATATCATTACCAGCGCCACCATAAAGTCGATCACTGCCAGCTCCGCCATCTAAGGTGTCATTTCCGTTCCCTGCATATAGCTGGTCATTTCCTGCCTGTCCGAATAATACATCATGACCACCATTGGCATTTATTTGATCATTCCCTCCATGTCCGTATATTGTGTCATCGAGATCATATGTCGTTATGACATCATTACTATGTGTACCTGATGACACCTTTAGTTGAGACTCAATCGCCGTATATGATATTAATGTACCGTCATGCAGCTTGAAGTTTTCGATCTTATTTTGTTCAGAATAAAAGAAATACTTTATGGTAAGTGTCTCTCCGGTTGTCCTAAGTGTGACTTTTAAATCTGTCGCAGTGCGTGACCAAATCAAATCAGTGGACTCAATACCTGCCTTAAATACAACGTTATCTAAGTCACCTTGACTATCGAGAATAATATCCTCACCAGAGCCTGCACCCCAAAGATAGTTGTCATTACCTGACCGGCCTTGTAGCTGATCGTTACCTGCACCACCATCTAGAACATCATTCCCACTCTCGCCAATTAGGGTATCATTACCAAGCCCGCCATCTAAGTAATCGCTCCCTCCACCACCATAAAGTGTATCATTGCCTTGCTCAGCATAGAGTACATCGTTGCCGTCATAACCTTTTAATGTATCTTTGTATATAGAACCAAGTACAATGTCACTTTGGTCTGTTCCGTCAAACTCTTTGGCATATTCAAGGGCAGTGATATTGTACTCTTCATAAAGTGCGTGCGCTTGAGCGTCATCAGCTAATGCCTGACGCAAATATAGCTGTAAATAGTCACCTAGATCTGTCCAATTATCTTTTAGCTGTGGTAAATATAAGGCAATATCAATTAAGTCTTTAACACCATCCACACCCGTATTGGCAATATGCTCATCAAGCCCCAATTTAAACAAACTGAAATCAATACCTATGCCATTTGAACCAAAGGAAGGGATAATTCTATTGAACAAAGGTCTGAGGCGGGTTTGCAATGCAAGTGACAAATAAACCTGCCTTTCTAGGTGCTTATAAGTATTTAAAATCGCGTTCTGTGACGCGTCCGACATAACAAGCTCTTTTTTCCATGTTGAAAACCTTTTGTCGCCTCTCACGATTTCCGTTTTGGTCTCTTCGTACAAACCCGCAAACTGCCGTCCATAGAAACTTTCTAGAATATAAGCATGGCCCTGATACGTATCTGATTCATTATCTGACACAAAATCAAACATATGTGTTACAGAACCATTTAGACCGCTAACACCCATACGATAGAAGCCGTTTTCAGAGTTAACAGAGACAAAGGTAAACTCATTAGGTTTAGCTAAAGTCGCATGGCCAAGATATTCACCAAAGTATCGTTCTACTGGGCTCGACTTACTCCATTCCCAAATAACTTTGTTTATAAGCGCTTTTTGTCCAGATCTTGTTGACGATGTTGTAAATTGCTCTAAAACTCTGGCTACATTTTCATCTCTAGTAGCAGCTTGCCTTAATGAACCTGTCGCGCCTGTCCCCTTAAACTCTGGCAACAGTGAAGCACGTTCACTTATAGGGGTTGGATCAATGATCTCCTGATAATAAGACTCTTCTTCGAAAAATAGCGCTGAGGTAATTCCACTGTCTCCACTGTGCCAAGTGAACGCTCCTGAAAATGCGATCTGGTTACCATTTTGCAAGCTCCCACTTTCTTTAAAATCAAGATTAATAGATGAAATTCCCCAATCAGTAAGGGATTTCAATTCATTACTTTGACTTATTCCATCTTGATTTAAGTCTTGCCAAATTTGTAATTGGCCATAGATACTATCATTTGCGTCAATTACACCATCTCGATTTTCATCATGTTGCTTAAGTGCATAATACCCATGTTTCGCTATGGAGCGTCGCCCATTGTCGATAATTGTATTATCGCCAAATAACTCTCTTCCGTCATTGATGATGCCATCGTTATTGAGGTCGAGTACTAACAGCCCATCATCTGCGCTCACCCAACCAGTACCCACTCTGACACCATCAGCATTATGGTCAAACATAATGCCTAAATTAGCACTGACCGTCTCAATTCCATCACCGTCCAAGTCAAAAACAATAGGATCACGGCGAGGGCGTAATGCATTACTTACATCATCGAGCCAATCTTTAAACGCACCAGACGCCAAATCGGGTAATTGGTCAAGATTCGTCAAGAAATCTGACAACCCCAGAAGTGAACCCAAAACGTTTTTTTCAAACTCTTCTGCTGAAGGGAATGTATCTGAAATTGCATTCAATACATCTGATAACGGTTTAGTTATATCGGTACTATCGGTATCAGAAATTTGTTCCGTCAACGAAGCAAGGCCTAAAACTGTCGCTATTATACCTGTGCTAATAGCGAACATACTAATAGGGTTAGCAACGGCTGCAACAGTTCCTATAATACTCACAGTTCCAGCTGCCAACTTATAAAATTCTGCATCTGTTATAGGTTGATTTGGTTTTTTATTATTAATTACTCCAATCAAATCAGTAACACCTGCAATCGAAGCTAAATGCGGATGTACCGAAGAAAGCTTTTTAAGCATTCCTCCAATACTTGCTAACGTACCTAATGGTGAAGCAATGTCAGCTACTCCACTCTTTCCATCGTTATATTTTTTGATATCATTATCAATTGTAATAATTGCTTGATGGAGGGTTGTTGTTCCATTTAATACTTTAATAACTTCATTGGCAAATTTACGGTGCAATACTTGTGCTGCAGTAAGTCCCTGCATACTACTTCTCCTCTTGAATTAAAAATTTATCACCATCTGATAAAGATAAAATCGAACCACAACCACCATGCTCATTACATTGCTCGGCTTTTACTTTTATTACTTGGCCTGGGTCAAGGTTTTTAATTTCTTTTAATTCAGCCTTATAAGCTCTCCAGGCCATTTTCACCATATTATCAAATAGCTATAACAAGAACTTGCCGATGAGAAATTTTATAAGAAAAGAATATACCATCCTATCAACAATCGGCATAACTTGATAATTTACAAATATACATGAGAAAACAAAAAATAAATGAAGCCAATAATATTTAGTATTTTCAGACTTTCATTGAATATTTTTTGATCTTTTCAAAAGTTCCCATTTTAAGGTCATCGTTATCATGCTCTTTCATCTAGCTTCTGAATTACAGGTGATAACAAAAACCCCATGACACAGCGACTATCTGTTTTTATTTCGACATTGACATTCATCTCTGAACTCAAAGAAATATATTTTCTTTCAACATCTTTATATTGGCTATCTACTTTTACTTTAATAGGAAAATATAAGCCCAAAACTTCATCTTTTAACACATCAATTGCAACTTCTATCATCTTGCTAGTAATGAAACTATAAAGAGTACATAGGGAACGTTCTATTGCTTACTGCGACAATCCAAGTTAACTCGCTGAAGCAATAAAAAATTAACTTCCAAAAAACCAAAGTGAAGACTAAAGTCAGTGATGTAGCGGTCATGAACAAGCTCTTTTGTCCGTGACACTAACTCATCGTTACTTAAAATATGCCAAAGGCAACTTAAGTATATATCGATATATTTCACGGCCCAGGCCTACATCAATACTGCTTGTTGTGTGACTGAATAAAGACGCTCTTAAGGCTGATAAAAACAAGTCTAAAATATAACAAAAAAGAAACTAACAACTAGAACATTGGTTCTCGTTTAAAAATAAATACTTACTTTCAAACTGGCTTTAAAACTATTAAAAATTAATATTTTTTGGCTTTTTGTGGAGAACTTTGGACTAACACTCTCTCCCCACTCATCTTTTCATAATGAAAATCGGGTTTTATCACCATCACTGGTAAGCTATTTTAATTTACGTACATCGAAACTTATAGAATTTGACTTAAGGTCTTTAGACTTTTCCGCTCTTAATAGTTTTTTTTCGTTCAAGTCCAATTCATTTATTTTTTGGTGATTGAACTGATTTTAAAGCTCTTCGGCATTAATACTAACATTGTGAATTTGCCTATTAGAGCAATACACTGTAGCTCTGAAAAGAACGGAACTTTGCTGAAAAGGGTCACAGAAACTCCATGTAAAATGATGAAAATAGTTTATCAATAGAGATAACTATAAATATTAAAAATCCATTAAACATCAAAAAAACTTGCTAAAAAAGCCATGCAAGGCAATTTTTTAGCCATCATAACTAAATAAATTCAAAATTCAATGACTGTTTTACCTATTTTAAAAATAGAAAAACAAACATTAAAAAACGTTAAAATAGATCATAATAATTTAACAAAATAGATACATCTCGCTCCAACATAATAAGAGAACCAAAAAATTAACAATAAATATTGAAGTTTATAATAAGCGTGAAAATCTCAACAAAGAGAAATAAAAGATCTATATTGTGCTAGTTGGTATTAAAATAATCATATGTTCCATGTGCTTCGATTGCCAATGTAAGCCTTTCTAAAACGTGCGCATAAATCGTATTGAACTGCTTTAATTAAA
>NZ_AUYB01000047.1 GCF_001625655.1 Pseudoalteromonas luteoviolacea DSM 6061
GAATAATCCGCTGAGTTATACAGATCCGAGTGGGTATTTGTTTAAGAAGCTTGGGAAGTTCTTGAAGAAAAACTGGCGGACGATAGCGGCGATTGCAATAGCTGTATATTTACCTGGTTCAGAGGGATTATTAAGCAGTTGGGGAGTAACTGGAACAATTACACAGGGTGCTGTTACTGGGTTTGTTTCTGGAGCCGTAACTACAGGAACATTAAAAGGTGCACTAACAGGAGCTATCTCAGGTGCTGCATTTGGCTCTCTACATAAGTGGAAAGTAAATGGATTCAATTTAGGAAAAGTTTTAGCACATGGGGTTACCGGAGGCGTGAGTAATATAATGAGTGGTGGCAAATTTGGTCATGGTTTCTTAAGTGCGGGTATAATGCAGGGTTTATCTCAAGGGGGAGTAATGGATCAAGCATTTGGAGATGGTGCAACAACTGCAAGCAGAGTCAAGAATGCTATTTCAGCAGCTGTTATAGGAGGTACAGTTTCTCAGGTGAGCGGAGGGAAATTCAGCAATGGTGCTACAACCGCAGCTTTTTCGAGAATTCTCAATGATCTTGGAGAGTTACGCCGTTCCATTTCTCGCTCTGAAAAAGGTGAGTATAATCACATAAAGTTAGATACGGAAGAGAAGGTAGTTGGTGCAGTTAAGGCTACGGCCGGTGTCATGGCATGTGCAGCCGCAATGGCTGTAGGTGCCTGTGCTATGGCAGCACCTTCTATCATTGATGGAATGAACGCAGTGAATGCTGCTCCAGACCAAGATGTTACTCCTGTAATTTCTGGGATACTACAGAAAGGCGGACTAGATGCACCAACAGCAAATACAATCAATGCGACTTTAGATGTTGTACTTGGTGCTAAAGGTTTGGCTGATAGTACAATTGGCATGGGGAAAAGCCTAATAGGTGTATCTAAAGCCTCCTACTCAGTGCCACTAGGCCAACAAACGCTTGATACGATTGTATATACAAATGAAATTACCAATAATTGGGAAACTCTGTTCGGGAAGGATAAATAATGTATATTGTTTTTTTTAAAAATTACGCAGCTATACTTGCTGGTGCTATAGTCGTGATTTTTGGTTGTATAATGCTATATAGAGAGTATTTCTCTAATTATCAGTTGCATGAAGGGAACTTAACCAGTTTTGAATGTAATAGTGAACAAAAAAGCTCGACTAAAGGCAAGGAAGTGATGATTACTTTCGATGATAATAATTCTTACTATATTAGAGCCATGTCTTGTGATTACTTTAATCAAAACTTAATTGTTGGACAAGGTTATTCAGTTTTGACTAAAAATGACCTTTTATATTCGATAAGAAAAGGTAGTGAGGAAATAATTGCACTTAATGAGAAAGAGAAAAGAGAAAAG
The DNA here is from genome assembly GCF_001625655.1 of Pseudoalteromonas luteoviolacea DSM 6061. Taxonomy (GTDB): domain Bacteria; phylum Pseudomonadota; class Gammaproteobacteria; order Enterobacterales; family Alteromonadaceae; genus Pseudoalteromonas; species Pseudoalteromonas luteoviolacea. The sequence goes on from NZ_AUYB01000047.1 coordinate 1,384, forward strand.
CAAAATGCTTTTTTACTGATTTTTTTTGGCTTAATTAGTTTTTTTGCTGGATTGTCTAAAATCCGGAAAAAAGTATAAAAAAATCCACTCCAAAGCCCCAGCACACTTGCTGGGGCTTTTTCATGTTTGGTCGCGTTTCGCCGATTTTTTGGTCACGCCTATTTGACCTGTGTGGTCGTATCTATCGACTTTCTGGTCCATGTGGAGTGCTATAAACAATTGTAAATATCGCTCGATAGGA
>NZ_AUYB01000048.1 GCF_001625655.1 Pseudoalteromonas luteoviolacea DSM 6061
AATACCGACTGCCAAATGCTGACTAGCTGTGTCTCCAACTCTGTTTCTGGTGCCTGATATGCCTGCGTTTGAATTTGCCCCGCATCTGGGACCGGTAGCGCACGTTTGTCTACCTTCCCATTTTGCGTTAATGGCATAACCGGCATCAGCACAAATATTGCTGGGACCATGTGAGCGGGTAGCACACTCTCCATTTGCGCACGGAGTTGTTGCTGCGCTAACTTCTGCGCCTCTTCCCCTTGCGCTTCTTCATTTAGCACCGCATACGCAACTAATTGCTTTTGACCCGGCTTGTCTTCTCTTACTATCACTGTTGAAACTCTGACTTGCTCCAACGCCGATAGATTCTGCTCTATTTCACTCAGCTCTATCCGGAAACCTCTGATTTTCACCTGGTCATCCGTTCTGCCTATATATTCCAGCTCTCCATCTTCTAAATAGCGAGCAACATCGCCCGTCTTATACAGCTTGTCTCCCTGCTTATAAGGGTTATCAATAAACCGCTCCGACGTAAGCTCTGCCCTATTCAAGTAGCCTCGCGTAACGCCACCGCCCCCAACATACATCTCCCCCGGTGTACCCTGTGGAACCAGCTCTCCATCGCCGTTTAATAGATACAGACTCAAGTCACTGATTGGAGCTCCTATTAGACTTCCGCGGTTTTGCGCTATGTCTTCTTGCGTTACTCGCTTGTACGTAACGTGTACGGTTGTCTCTGTGATACCGTACATATTGATCAGCTTCGGACTGTCATCGCCATGGCGTTGAACCCAACGCTTAAGCTCAACGAAATTCAACGCTTCACCACCAAAGATGATGTTGCTCAGTGCTAACTCGCCTTGCTGGCGTTGGTCCTCTCGGATCAACTGAGTAAAAGCTGTTGGCGTTTGGTTTAATATCGTCACCCGCTCCGCCACCAATAGCTGATAAAACTCTTCTGGCGAACGTGATAACCACTGTGGAATAACAACCAAGCGGCCACCGTATATCAGGGCTCCCCAAATCTCCCACACCGAGAAATCAAAGGCTGGTGAATGGAACATCGTCCATACATCTTGTTCATCAAAACCAAACTGCGCTTCTGTGGCCTTAAATAAACGCGTGACATTACCATGCTCTACCAATACCCCCTTTGGCTGGCCCGTTGAGCCAGATGTGTAAATCACATACGCCAAATCAGATGCATGCACAGCATGGGACAGGTTGTCGGTCGACTCCCCACTGACCGCCGATAGCATCACGGTGGATAACGATGCCAATGCCTCATGAGATACATGGGCAGGCTCAGTCACCACCAACGACAGTTCACTGTCTTTGATGATGTATTCAAGTCGCTCAGTTGGATAATGAGGGTCTAATGGCACATACGCACCACCGGCTTTGAGAATAGCCAAAATACCCACGATTAATTCCGCCGAGCGCTCCATGCACAAGCCCACTAACGTATTGGCCGTCACCCCTTGTGCAACCAAAGCATGTGCCAATTGATTCGCACGCGCATTCACCTGTTCATAGGACCAATGCTGCCCTTCAAAGGTCAGCGCTATCGCGTCTGGTGTGTGCGCAACTCGTGCTTCAAATAAGCTGTGTAAGCTCGGCTGTGTATCAAAACATTGCTCTGGCTCGTGATTTTCCAATAACCCTTGTTGCTCTGATACTGACAGTAAAGAGCTCGTCTGATGTGGACGGGTAATGTCATTCAGCATCCAGTGCAATGCATTTACATAGTACTCACCTAAACGGGCAATTTGGGACGCGCTGTATGACCCACTGTCATAACTAAAGCGTAAGCCCATTTCTTCACCATCCGCACTGCGTGAAATATCCGTGGTTAAACGGAAGTTTGTGTGCTCCGAGCCGCTGGATGACAGGGCCTTTAAGTCCCCACCGTCAACTTGGTTCAAAACATGGAAGTGGGTGTAGTTAAATAAGACTTCGTTGAACTCCATCTCACTATTTTGCTGAATTTTAAGCAGCGGGTAACGACGATGTGGCATGCTCTGAGCAGTCAGCTCTGCAACACGTTTAATCAGTGTGCCCCAATCTTGCTTTTCTAAGTGCAGCTGTAAAGGCAGCGAATTTAGGAATAACCCTAACCCCTGCTCACCACCGGCACGCTCTGGACGACCATTGGTTGTCACACAACTCATTACCTGATTCGCACCACTCATCGTCGCCAACGCTTTCAAGTGCGCCGTTAGCAGCACGGCTTGTACTGGTACACCAATTTTTTGTGCCAGTGCGACCACAGGTTTCGCCAAAGCATCAAACTCTGCCACTTCTGCAATGTGATACCCATCATTTACACCATCGCGACGAAGCGGTAATTGCTCTGTCGGGGCATCCTCTAGCAGCTGCGAGAAGTATTGACTGGCGTCTTCTTTTTCAAGCGTTGCCAACTCCTCTGCAATATAGGCTCTGTATGTCCAATCGGCTTCTTGTGGTAATAAAGCGTTTCCAGCCAATAGCTGTTCATAATTGGCATATAACTCTGCTGTCAAAGTTGCTCGACTCCAGCCATCTAGTACCGCATGGTGGAAGCTAATCGTGAACTCAAAGCTCGTCGCACTACGTAAGAACACGTTAATTTGGAACAGGGGTCCCTGCTCCCAATCAAACACATGTTGCTTACGTGCTTCTCGCCACTCAACTAACCACTGCTCTTGCGCTGCTGCGGGTATCTCGGTGATATCTTCTACGACCAAAGGCGCTGCCATCGATTTATGTACTAACTGTAGCGGGCGTTTACCCTGTAATCTAAAACCAGTACGTAAAATAGGGTGACGAGCTATGCAGGCATTTAATGCCGCTTCAAAATGCGCTTGGTGCCATGGGTACTCGATATGTTCGCTATTAATATCGTGATATACCCCACTGAATCCATCCATCTGTGTATGGAACACCATCCCCGCTTGTAACGCTGACATCGGGTATCCATCTTCATACTCAGCGGAGATGTCTTCACGCTCTTGCGCTGTTAACAATGCAAATGGCGCAAGCTCTTCAGTGTGCTCAACCTGCTCTGTCAATGTTGCAACATGCGCCGCCAACGCTTCTACTGTTTGATAGGTAAACAGATCTTGGATCCCCAAAGTAATCCCATGCTCTTTGAGCAGCGACACGATGCGGATCGATAGGATTGAATCACCACCGATACTGAAAAAGTTATCTTTGATACCCACCTGCGAAACCTGCAGGACTTGCTGCCACACATCACACAATAACGTCTGGGTGTCGTTCTGAGGGGCAACATACACTTGCTCTTGCATCGCACTGTCTTCAGGGGCAGGCAGTGCTTTGCGATCAACTTTACCGTTGAACGTCAGTGGCATCGAAGTCAGCAGCACACACACACTCGGTACCATGTAAGCTGGTAGCGTATTTTTCAATTCGCTCAGATAGGCATTTTGCAACGCCTCTAGTGCCGTATTTTGCGCCTCAGGCACATCCAGCTGCGGGTAATCCGCAGGGACAACATAAGCCACTAAACGATGCTCTTGTTGCGTTGCTGGATTTGGCAGTGCTAATACCGCTGCGTCACGCACGTCTGCTCTGCGCAGTAAGACTTCTTCTATTTCACCCAACTCAATACGATAACCACGGATCTTAACTTGGTGATCTACTCGCCCAATAAATTCCAACTCACCATTGTCACGCCAACGGACTAAATCACCGGTGCGATACAAAGGCTCAGCGGCATTATCAGGGTGCGTAATGAAGCGCTCAGCCGTCAAATCATCACGATTAACATAACCCAGTGCAACCCCGTCGCCACCAATATATAACTCACCAATACTGTTAAATGGTTGTGCCTGCATGCCAGCAGAAAGGACATATAAACGGGTATTTTGGATCGGCTTACCAATCGGTACCGCCACTTGCTCTGGAGCAGGTGTATATGTTGGTGAAACAGTATAAATACTACACCCAACAACCGTTTCTGTCGGACCATACTCATTTACAAATGTGGTATTGGGTAACAAGCTCTCACGATAGGGCTGCAATGTTTGATAAGTTAACTGCTCTCCTCCAACAACCACAATATGGGGCACTTGATTACTCTGGCCAGAAGTATGTAAGTGACTCAATGCTTCTAAGTGTGCTGGTGTAATTTTGAATAGCCACGCCTCTGAGCTCTCAAATAATTGCTGTGCTAACAACGTTAAGCTTTGCGCATTATCCGCAATGAAACGAACCGTTTTACCAGCCAACAATGGCGTTAATAACGTCGTAACAGTCGCGTCGAAACACAACGGAGAGCTCACAATAGCGCCCTGAATTTCAGCGTTCAGGTACGTCTCTTTGGCATGACTGAGGTAATTCAGTACGCCTTTATGTGGTACCACAACCCCTTTAGGTTGGCCCGTAGAGCCGGAGGTGTATAGGATATACACAGCAGCATCAATTGCGACCGGTTCGCACACCGTATTCTCTACAAAGTCATCAAGCCATTCATCTGACGAAACCGCACCATCCATCATCAAGACATCAACGCCACCAAGCGTCGTTTGTGCAATAGATGCTTCATCAAATAGAACAAGGTTAATCTGTGCATCGTCTACCATAAAGGCTAAACGGCTATCTGGAAGTTCAGGCTCAAGTGCCACATAGGTTGCGCCCACTTTCATCACACCAAGCACAGCAATCAGCATTTCGATAGAGCGAGGAAGACAAATCCCAACACGCTCCTGAGGCGCAATCCCCATTTCTTGCAAATATGACGCGAGGCGATCAGCACGCTCATTTAATTGTGCATAAGTGAGCTGTTGCCCAGCGCATTCAGTCGCAATCGCATCCGGTGTCAACGCCACTTGTTTAGCAAACTGTACTTGTAAACAATCATTGTTATCGTATGCACGCGCCGTGTCATTCAATGCG
>NZ_AUYB01000049.1 GCF_001625655.1 Pseudoalteromonas luteoviolacea DSM 6061
TGATTTAGTTGCGCAGAACAGCCACAACTTTAATCACTAATCAGGTCAAATCGCATTCCTTTTATGCCTAGCTCTCTTACTTTATTAACGAAAAACTCCGAAACTAGGGGATAGTGCCCTTTCACATTTCCAAGAAGGAAGATTGGATATTGACACTCATCAAACTCATTAAAACAATACTTTTTGACATCCAGCCTAAAACCATCCACTTCGACAAACTCGCTTTCACTTTCATTTAAAGTAAAAAGCTCTTTTGTGACTGTAAACAAAAAGATTGTATTATCTCCCAGCAAAAGTTCACTCCAAAATCCACATCCTTTCAAATAGCAATTTAAACTTTTGTAAGCGTAAAAATCACAAACAATACAGTTGGGGTGAATCCAAAGAAATATATTATCTTCAGAGTCAAAACAACCTTCTTCCTTGACTCGGACTGCATTGGGTAACGCCTTTGGCTCATGAAATGCTAGGGCAGTAGAGAATAAAATATCAGCATCAGTCTCCTCGACTGGAATTAGCACTTTTTTTCCTCCAAAGGAGAGAACTTAAAAACTTTATTCATAAATTACGCCACTTCTGAAATCACTCTGTACATTCAGACTACATTAACGTTAAGACTTGACTAGAACATACATAAAAAAGCCCCGTAAAACGAGGCTATTTGCAATGCAAGCCTTTTGGTTTTGAGGGGTCTGCAAGATGCAAGACCTGACCCTGTTAATTCCCTGCTAATGAGCGTCCAATGCGCTGCCTAAAATGCCCTTGTTGTTACGGTGAAGAGTTGTTTGAATTAGCCATAAAAAGCCCCGTAAAAACGAGGCTAATTATAGTACCAGTTTGTAGACTTTTAAGGGGTTTGCAAGATGCAAGACCTGACCCTGTTATTTCCATTGTTTAATAGGCTTGGCTGACTAAATCAAAATAAGTTGCGAAGTCACCAATTTCATATTTTTCTGGCTTGTCAGTCCCTCCAGATAAAAGCCAAGGCTTCAGGATATAACAACAGCCAAACTCTAGCTTCTCACAAACACTCTGAACCTGAAGCATGTAATGTTCTTTAAGCAAATCATTAATAATGTCCTGATTCGTAAGAAAGCCGTCAAAAAACTCTTTTAGATTTATCTCGATTGGAGTCAAACGATTAAACTGAGGTTCAAATAAACTAACCTGTTCAGTTTTAGTCTCCAACAAAAATAAGTCACCAAATGCAGTTATAGAAAAAGGGATAAAGCGCTTATCATTAAGACAATCCCAAGAACCCAAATCTATTTTTTTTGCGTAGGAGTCGTTAAATATTGTTATTAACCCTCCATTATAAACCCCTGAGTTTGGCTTTGAGGGAGAATCTAAATAGTCAAGAGCACTATTATCTTCTCCAACATACGAGTCTATTTTGTAGTAATCATCAAAAACCATAAGCCACTTACCTTTTTAGGACTTCATCATCTATTTTAACTGTAACTTTTACTTTAGCATCAGAGCGGACGTTTTTTACTGAATTGTACACCTTATCGGATTGAGCCGCATTCTGTTTTCCAATTGAAGAGTTGATTGGACCATTTCCTGTGCCTGAGATATCTGTTGGTTTACCACCAATACAGCAATCAGTTTTGTGAGTAACATGGTCACCTTTAGAAGGGTTCCCTTCTGCTTTTTTGTATTTAGCAACCGCGCTATTCGCCTCTTTTCTGCCCGCTTCTCTGAAATTTTCAATATTACTTTTAATTTCACCAGCACTCTGGCTCTCTAGCCCTTTAGCTTGATCTGAGGCTTGTTTTTCAAATTCGGCTTGATCATGTTTAGGGTTTCTTTTGTAATTTAGATCAATTTCCGCGGTTTCCGTTTTGGACTTTGAAGCTTGGCTGCCTATATCAGTTGTTTTTCCATTAGCAACTTTAGAAACGCCCTTTGTAGCCCCATTAGCAACTTCTACCCCTTCTATTGTGGCCCTGCCTAGTTTTGTAGAACCAGCAGGAAGGAAAGGCGTCGCAACTGCAACTGCATCAGCAGCAAGATCAGTAAATCCATCCGCAACCATCGCCGCGTTACCAGTAGAGTAACCATATCCGATCTTACCAATATCATAGATGACATTTGCTATATCCCAAGCTGTTTCCCAGATGTAACCTGTTGGATCAGTACCCGATAACGGATTATTCATACCATAGCTATAAGGATTAATAGCTTGGCTATTACCAGCGTCATAAATAAACGGATCAACCGACATAAACCGACCAAGGTTGTAATCGTACACCCGACCGTTC
>NZ_AUYB01000050.1 GCF_001625655.1 Pseudoalteromonas luteoviolacea DSM 6061
CAACAACATCTTACCAATTTAACCTTGCAAGGCAAGCGCCCTGCTACCATCGATGCGTATTCTCGTGCCGTGCGCCGCATTGCTGCTTTCTTCGATTGCTGCCCTGATAACTTAACCACTCAAGACCTCAAGGTTTATTTTGCACAGCTCATTGCCTCCCACTCTTGGAGTACCGTCAAGCTCGACCGCAATGGTTTGCAGTTTTTCTATCGCCATGTGCTTAATAAAGAGTGGCAGTGGCTTGATATTGTAAAGCCACCTCAATCTAAAACACTCCCTGATATTCTCACTGTGCCTGAAGTCGCCGCTGTGATTAATCATACTCGACAACTGCGTTATCAGGTCTTTTTCCTGACGCTTTATAGTATGGGATTAAGGTTAGGGGAAGGTGTCTCTTTACAAGTCTGCGACATCGACTCGGCGCGTATGCAAGTGCATATTCGTCATGCTAAAGGCGGTAAAGACCGATTTGTACCTTTGCCTAGTCGCACTTTAACTGCGCTGCGCTTTTATTGGCAGACGCATCATCATCCCACTTTGTTATTTCCCGGCAAAGACCCCAAGCCCGGCTCCGTGATGGACAGGGGCGGTGTGCAAAAAGCCCTTAAACGCGTGCTATATGATTGCAACATTGCTAAGTCCATTAGCCCACATAATTTACGTCATAGTTTTGCAACGCATTTACTCGAGCAAGGCGTCGATTTACGCTCTGTACAAGCTTTACTCGGGCACAACAGTCTCAATACCACCGCCCGTTATACCCGTTTAACCCATATTGCTCGCCTTAATACCCATGATGCCATCAATCAACTGGCCAATGGATTATGTTTATCTTGGGAGTGTGAGTCATGACATTCAGTGATATTTTGCGCACTCACTTTGATGCGTTTGTTGCCCAGTATTCTACGCAGCTTACCCCAGCCATGCATCAGGCCATCGCTGCGATGTTACGCTGTCGAACTGAAACAGCCCAGCGTAGTCATTGGCAGTGTAATGAGTGTGTTACTCAGTTAGACTGCCCGCTATCGTGTGGACATCGTAATTGCCCGCAGTGTTTGCATAACACCACGGCTGATTGGTTGGCTAAGCAACAAAATAAGCTATTGCCCGTACATTACTATATGGTGACGTTTACTGTGCCTTATGAACTGCGTGGTATCGCGCAGCACCACCCAAATACGCTTTATCGTGCCATGTTTGCTGTGGCGGCCGATGTACTTAAATCATTTGCTTGTCGAGCTAAGCAGTTACAAGGGGAGATTGGTTTTACAGGCGTGCTGCATACTCACAATCGACGACGAGACTTACATCCGCATATTCATTTTATTGTGCCTGCGGGGGCGTTTAACAAAGCCACAAAACAGTGGCGTAAAAGTCGCACTCGGTATTTGTTCAACGCCTTTAATCTGGCCACGGTGTGGCG
>NZ_AUYB01000051.1 GCF_001625655.1 Pseudoalteromonas luteoviolacea DSM 6061
AGGATTATATTGGCTAACAAAAAAGTTGAACCAGATCAGACATAAATCATACAGAGAACCACTTCCTTTAAGTCATAGATTTAAAACTGACTTGGCAGAATACTTACAACTTTTTCCAAACCGTCAGTTGTACCCCAAATTATCACTTCCTCACAACTGACCAACCCGTTTTGGTTAAATTTGATTGACCAACGTGGTCGCGCCTAATCGACTTCGTGGCAACAGTAAAGTGACACCGCTGGTCACATACACCGCTATATACACTTGTATATAGCACTCCACAAGGACCAGAAAGTCGATAGATGCGACCACCAAGGTCAAATAGGCTTGACCAAAAAATCGGTGAAAAGCGACCAGAAATAGAAAAGCCCCAGCACTTGCTGGGGCTTTGGATTGGGTGTTTTTTATTTCTTCAAAAACTTATTCTAATAAGTGTATGTATAGGTCTAACTCCCCATGACCAATCACCATTTATTAGGTACATTAAAATTGCTACAACACTAACAAGATAAGAAACTGTAATGAACAATTCCACGCACTTCAAACTAATTCTAAAACCTTGAAACTCGTGACATTTTATAACCTCAAACAAGATCGGTAGTGAACCAACCATTAATACTATTAAAACAACACCAAAGTACTTTGACAAAGCTACACCAATAACACCAGGAATGACCATTAACCAAAGCATAAATAAAAAAGCTGTCATATGTAACGTAAAGTCTAGAGATGGACTACCTTCATGTTCAAAGTATCCAGCAGCCTTATTAGAGCAAAGCAAATATAGGAAGCACACAAACACTTTAACGTTGAACAAAAATTCAAAGTTCAGATCTTTACTCTCTCCATAGAGCAAAAATTTAATATCTAAAGCTAGGTAAATAAAAGCCACTGCAACGCAATGTACAGAAGCTCTCGAATTAAAATAGTTTTCTCTAATCAAGGACGTATTTCCCATTTTTTACTTTAAAATATGCCTTTCCAGATGGTGTTGCTCGTACTTTTGGCATAAATGGCTTTACAGCCCTTGCATTTTGAACCGCAACCGGTGCTAAATCACGAATCACGGGAGCTTTTCCTATTCCATTCAACAACGACAATGTTTCACCTGTGAGTCCGAAAATAGCCGATTTTTTAGTTGTAGAAAGAAAACCCAACCTAGCCGCAGCACCTGTGACTAACCCAACACCAGTGTAACCCGTCACACCGACAACACCCAAATTGTAAAACTGGTCCGCGAGCTCCGTTTGAGAAGCTTGATAGTTTTTTCTCACACCTAGAAGTTGAATATCAAAAGTAGAGAAAGATATGCCTTTGGATGAGTGCTTATCCAAAGCGTTTAATACATCAAAGTTACTTTCCCCTTGAGACCTCAGATCATCTGCCCATAACGCAGCTAACTCTGGATCAATATCTGCGAGTTGTCCCGTGTCAACCTGGGTAGAGCAATCTCCCCCATTACATTGTACACTCGTAGTAGTATTACTACTATTTCCAGCAGCTGTAACGATAGCAGTAGAAAAAGCCGCACTATAAGCACCATTAGCAAACTTGCCGCCAGTTAATTTTGAAACTGTTCCGCCTACAGCAGCACCAATCAAGATTTGCCCTATTGGATTCTTAACGCCTCTACCAATGCCGCCCGTTGCCGCACCTAAACCAGCGGCAAAGAAGCCCTTGCTAAAGTTACCTCCTTGAAGTTTTGCTGCAACGCCACCTATTGCTGCGCTGCCAATTACGTTACCTACACTACCACCTCCGGGCATGGCTGCCGAAGACAAACCTGCAATAACACCCGCTTTCAGACTACCGGTGACCGCGTACGTAGATAATGCATTATATGCAACTAAACATACCTGGCAATAAAAGGCCATGACTGCTTGCACGGCTATATTCAGAAGCGGCACATCCGCTATTGCTTTAAACAACTTCTTAAACAAATACCCACTCGGATCCGTATAACTCAGTGGATTATTTAGAACATAAGAATAAGCATTGTAATTCTGAAGATTCGAAGGCGCCTGAACAAACGGGTCTGTTTGCATAAACCGCCCAGTATCTACATCGTAGATCCGACCATTCATATGAA
>NZ_AUYB01000052.1 GCF_001625655.1 Pseudoalteromonas luteoviolacea DSM 6061
TTTCACCGAGCAACTTAAAGCGGGCGATAAATCGGTATCCGGCCGCGTATTTGTAGATATCAATCAAGACGGCACTTTAAACGGTAATGACTTTGCCCTTGATGGCATTGCGATCCAGTTAAGTGGTCAGGATCTCTATGGTGAAACGGTAAGTCTGAACACCACAACAGATACACGCGGTGAATTTAGCTTTGGTGGCTTACGTCAGTCAGATCTATCTGGTTATAGGATCACACAAGGTGAGACAGATTATCTTGAAGGTCAGGATTATATTGGGTCAACCCCAGATCAATTTGCCTCTCAAAGCGAGATCAAGCTGGTTTTAGGCAATGAT
>NZ_AUYB01000053.1 GCF_001625655.1 Pseudoalteromonas luteoviolacea DSM 6061
AACACCAGCAACATCAGAAGATTGCAAGTACTTAATTTGCCCACCGTTATCTGTGGCGTACTCACCCGATGCATGTGATTGCTGTGGAGTTTTCGCGGCCTTTTTAAGTTCATTGTTACCATTATAAGCCTGAGCATAAGCCGCTGTTATAGCGCCATTAGCAAATTTACCACCAGTCAGTTGGGAAATAGTACCACCAATCGCCCCTGCAACAATAGTCCTTGCTATATCCATTAAAGTGCCGTCACCCGGCATAAAGCTATTTACATTAACGGCTTTAGTCAACCCCGCACTCCAGAAGCCATGTCCAAAATTTCCACCTTGAACATCAGCAATGATACCGCCTGCAACCGCATGTGCGCTTATATGAAGAGGGCTGCCCACTGCATCCAGCGCTACCGCACCTTGACCTATACCGTAAAAAACGCCTGCAATTGCAGCTGACGTAGTGCCTGCTCTGAGAGCTGAGCCAACGTTTCCCGTATGATAATAATTTACTTGCGCACTAAATAGCGCCGAACACCAAACCTGACAACCTGGCACAAAGTTTAAAGCAACTGCAACAACAGTTTGCAGGCCTTCACTTCCCATAATTCGGTCGTAAGCTCGCCCTCCTAACCATGCACCTGTAAGCCCGCCGAGCGAAAAGCCAATCATTTGTGCACCTTTTCTACTCAATAAAGTACCTGCCAGCTTCTTAAAAAAATACCCACTCGGATCCGTATACGACAGCGGATTATTCAACACATAACTATAAGCGTTATAGTTTTGAAGGTTACTCGGCGCCTGAACAAACGGATCCGCCTGCATAAACCGACCCGTATCTGCATCGTAGATCCGACCATTCATATGAATGATACGGTTGTCGCCACCCAGCGTGATGGGCTCATGCCCTGTGTAGCTGCGGCTGTTGTTGGGCACCCGGGTGAATATTCCCATGCTTGCTGTGGACCAGTGGGTGTAGCTGGCGTCACTGCTGGGTGGCCTGACTATCTCGCTTTGTTTACCAAACACATCGTAGCTAGAGCGTTTGAGGAATTTACCGGCGTTGTCGGTGATCGCCACCACAGAGCCCTGATGGTCGGTGAACAGCCATTGCATGCTTGCCTGACCATTGGGGTGGTAAGTTTGCACCGCATCGCCGTTGATGCTGCGGCGTATGTACTTCTGGTTCGCAAATTCGCCGCCGTCTGTGCCCTCGTCCACTATCTCCAGTGCACCTACGTAGTAGATGGTTTTCTTGCCCTCGGTACGCTTATAACGGCGGTTATTGGCGTCGGGGGAATTTGCGTTGACACCCA
>NZ_AUYB01000054.1 GCF_001625655.1 Pseudoalteromonas luteoviolacea DSM 6061
CGAGCCAATTTAACGCAGTGTAGCGAATTACTGACTTAATTTTTTACTAGACCTTCAACACAACATAACACTTCCACATGTAACTAATAAAAGGTTACAGGGTTGTTCATTTTTGAAATCCTCCTCCTGTCAGGCATTGGAGCAAAATACCTGCACAAAAGCAGCGTATATTGTTTTTGGTGTTGCTTGTTCCTGTTTAGAAACTTGTTTAGTACTGAATTAATACTTAAGTTGGGTGTCAACGCAAATTC
>NZ_AUYB01000055.1 GCF_001625655.1 Pseudoalteromonas luteoviolacea DSM 6061
TTGGGTGTCAACGCAAATTCCATAGTGTCGCTGAGGCTACTGAAGAAATAGCTATGACAGGAGTGCGTTCAGTTGACAATGCCCTTGCTAATGCGCAAGCAGGTTTTGATAAGACGCCTGATGGCTATACTTGGCACCATGTACAGGATACAAAAACAATGCAATTAATACCTATGGAAATACACAATGCAGTGGCACATACTGGGGGCGTTGCGGTTATAAAATGGCTGAATAAGTTCTCGACAGGATTATCTGTGATAGCACCTTATATGAGTGCTTTGGATCCAACGTATTACGCAGAACAGATGGCAATTCAAGGTTGTAACGGTGGTAATGTGTCAATGTGCGGCTCTGCAACTATGTTTGGTGCTGAAGTCGCTAACCCGAATGCGATTTAATTATGAAAAAAAATACTTTACAGATAAATAGTTATGGAAGCTTCGAAAAGAATAATCTCGAGACTTTTATACGTAGCATAGATGAAGACCTACCTCACGCCTACATCGATTTCTTAAAAACATATAATGGTGGAAAAGTTACCCCAAACTGTTTTGATATTAGCGAAAAAGAAGGGGGGGCTACAATAAGTGCATTTTATGGTTTACATAACGGGCCAGAATTCAACAGGCTAGATAGTGTTAATGACGTTTTTAGAGGGCGAATTCCAAAAAACAGTATTACAATCGCATGTGATACTACTGGAAACCAAATTTGTATGCGATTGGAAAGTAAATACAAAGGAGAAATTTACTTTTGGGACCACGAATTAGAGAGTTCTGAAAAAGGTTTCATAAAGCTCTCAAATTCGTTGAATGGTTTCATAGATATGCTCTATGAGTTTAAGCTAGTTAATGATGAATTATCCGAGATATTGCTCTCTAAGGACGAGAAAGAATGGAAAAAGCTTATTTCCGTTTATGATATTGAAGCAAAAGACGAATATGGACGTTCGTTAATTGAAAGAGCAGTTATAAAGAATAACCTATTCGGTGTAAAGCTACTTGTAGAATCTTGTTCTGCGCAACTAAATC
>NZ_AUYB01000056.1 GCF_001625655.1 Pseudoalteromonas luteoviolacea DSM 6061
GGACCAGAAAGTCGATAGATGCGACCACACAGGTCAAATAGGCGTGACCAAAAAATCGGCGAAACGCGACCAAACATGAAAAAGCCCCAGCAAGTGCTGTGGCTTTGGATTCAGTGATTTTATATGTTGACCTTAAACATTCTTGCAAACAAAACTCTTAATTAAGCCTAATTCATAATTTGACTCTATGTCATAGCCATTTTCTTTTGCCGAATGAAGCGTATCTTCAAAAGAAGGCGCAGTTAGAGTATTGTTAGCGATTTTCTTTTTAAGTTAATTAAATACAAACCCGCTGTGAGCCAATATGTATCACGATCTCCAAATGATAAGACGCAATCAGTGAAAAATGTTGGCAATTTATAGAGCTCTACAGAATGAATATAGTCATTAACTATACTCTCACTATTGCTCTTAATATAAGCTAACCAAGACTTAAGCCTTGTTATAGTTTCTTGCAAATCTTCAGTAACACCAAATTTACCTCCATTAATGGATGATGCTTGGCAAGCGATCCCAAAAGACAATCGATTTTGCACAAGTTTTATTGGAATGCCTGTAAGAATATTCATTGCCTGTGCGACGTCATTATCTACGATACCTATAGAAACTAACGGCGTATCTCCACATTTATCCCAATTAAGATCAACAGCAATCGATATGTTCCCTGCACCATGTAAACTAAAAACTCGGTGACCTTTTTCATTTAGGACTCTTTTCAAGCCATAAGCTTTTAACACAGCCTCTATTTCAGCAAGTTCTTGTTTAGTTTTATTTTCATTCATAACTATAATCCAGGTATTGGAACTGTAAATAATTCCACTTGAGTAGGTCCAAAAACTCTATAACTTAAAGTGGGTATCGTTTATTTTGCACAAATAACAAAAGTGAAATTCCCAGCAGTATGTGACCAAACATGAAAAAGCCCCAGCAAGTACTGGGGCTTTGGATTGGTGTCTTTTATTTCTTCAAATTAAAACTCTGCCCTTATATTATGAGCTTCTTCACATTCTTCAATTACCGGTTGCAATGCTTCAATATATGCGACTAACTTACCTGACGGTTGTGGTGGACCATTTTTTAGCATTTCTTCTACATCACTCATTGCTTTCTCTGCTTTAGTAGAAAAATTATTTAGCTCCTCCGCAAATTCTTCAAAATCTTGACGAGAAAGTTTTATTGCAGCCTTATTTGCAATGCAACTAATAAAATTACCATAATTAATCTCACTATCCTCGTCATAGATATCAGCGTGAATTATCATGGGTAAATCGTTGACTACTTTTTCAATTGAGCCCATATTAGCTCCTTTTAACTGCATCGCAGTGATTAAAAAAACAATTAAACATATATAACTTTTTCTCAAAGTTAAAACTCCTTTATCACTGCCCACGGGCTTTGTTATAAGACACCTCAAATGCCTCCAATAACGTTAAGTCAACTGGCTTAAGAGTTTTGGCCGGAAAGTTTTCTTGCTCGCTTGCAAGTTTATCAAGTATTTCCAAATTGCTTAAGCCCATCTCTTTGAGTAGGTATAGATACACCCAAAGTAACTCTGAAGGCGGAGCAAATTTTGACATAGGATATTCATAGATCAAAGAATATATATCTTTTGCTTCTTTGGCTGACTCTAACTTAGTTAAAAATTCATTCAAACTAAGATATGTAGCAGCAGAATAAAGCTCCATTTGACCTGTAGGCGCTTCTTCCCATGCTACACTACTAAAGCTGATGCATCCTTTGTTATCATCGATCAATGCCCTGCGATGATACTCATTAGCTAATGTCTTATGCTCAGTAAATAATATTGTCATTAGCTTTCCAAACAATGGGCTCCATATACAAAACCCAACTTCATACAGCTCTTCCCAGGTGTCATCTTCCAAACTTATTTCCCAAATAAAGCCCGGGAAAAGCTCTTTATTTAACACCTCTTTTTTTTTGTCTTTAAAACAAAACCCAGAATGTAATAACTGTTCTAAGAAACTAGCCACCTGTTAACTCCAATATCGCATTTGTAAACTGTTTGCTTTCATCAACCCCTATACTAAGGCCTGTTCGGTTTGGCTTTACGAACTCCCAACTTATGCTGTACTCACCGGGAGTTAGATGAACTGCTCCATTTGGTAATCCTTTCCCTATTAGAGTCATATCCGATGCATTCATGTCGAAATGAACTTGTCGAGAAGTCGTAAACGCTTGATAAGCGCCACGATAGCTCATAGCTTTTTTGGCTGCTGGGGACATTGAAACACTATAGTTTCGGTAACGAACAAATTTTACCTCAACCAACTTCCAGTTCCTAACACCATTTATATCCTTATATGCTACAACATCATACTCCCTACCTCGGATATACCAATCACCATCATATTTACCCGATACTCTCCTTTTAACAATAGTCCACCCATCATCTCTAAGTCGGCTACTAACAGCCCTCTCAGCATCCCTCCATCCAGCTATTTTTTTCCTATAGTTCGTAGTTTCTGCATTCAATAGTTGCGCCATTGCTGCTGTAGTCGCGCCATTTGCAAACTTTCCGCCAGTAAGAGAGCTCGCCGTACCTCCAATTAAAGCAGCAACAATTGTTCGACCAGCAATCGCCTCGGGCTCAATATTGTCCATATTAAACCCAGCATTACCCATTGCCATTTTGGTAAAGCCTGCTGATACAAATCCATGACCAAATTTTCCACCAGATGCAACTGAAGTAATACCACCAACTAATGCATGACTGCCTGCCCACTCAAGTTGCTGTGCTAAATCTAGTTTTCCAAAGTCGACACCTTTAAATTTAGTATTAAAATGTGAACCTACTTGATAGAACGCGGCTCCACTGAGCCCACCAATAATGGCTCCCTTCAAACTACCAGTAGAGACACCTCCTATACCAAATCCTACAGCCGCAGCATGCCATATACTTTTAGCAGCCCAAGCCTGCATACCAGGAATAAACATCAAACCTATTCCAAATACTGGCGCAAAATCTCCAAGTGCTTTATTTAATTTCTTAAATATTTTATTAAACAAATACCCACTTGGATCCGTATAACTCAGCGGATTATTC
>NZ_AUYB01000057.1 GCF_001625655.1 Pseudoalteromonas luteoviolacea DSM 6061
GGTTTAATTAAAGCAGTTCATCTGGTGCAAGACTAAATAATTCACTCGCACTAGCAAATAAGAACAGAAAGTTTTTTCCTGAATTTGAAGATATGTGTACCTATTTAGAAAGTCTTACACATAAAGTTTAAAAGCCACTTAACTCAAAGCCCCAGCACTTCACAAGTGCTGGGGCTTTTCTATTTCTGGTCGCGTTTCGCCGATTTTTTGGTCACGCCTATTTGACCTTGGTGGTCGCATCTATCGACTTTCTGGTCCTTGTGGAGTGCTATATACATGTGTATATAGCGGTGTATGTGACCAGCGGTGTCACTTTACTGTTGCCACGAAGTCGATTAGGCGCGACCACGTTGGTCAATCAAATTTAACCAAAACGGGTTGGTCAGTTGTGAGGAAGTGATAATTTGGGGTACAACTGACGATTTGGAAAAAGTTGTAAGTATTCTGCCAAGTCAGTTTTAAATCTATGACTTAAAGGAAGTGGTTCTCTGTATGATTTATGTCTGATCTGGTTCAGATTCTTTGTTAGCCAATATAATCCT
>NZ_AUYB01000058.1 GCF_001625655.1 Pseudoalteromonas luteoviolacea DSM 6061
TTAGGGGGCGAGAAACGCATCGTTCATATGAATGGTCGGATCTTTGATGCAGACACGGGCCGATTTATGCAGGCGGATCCGTTTGTTCAAGCGCCGAATAATTTGCAGAACTACAACGCGTATAGTTATGTGCTGAATAATCCGCTGAGTTATACGGATCCGAGTGGGTATTTGTTTAAGAAGCTTGGGAAGTTCTTGAAGAAAAACTGGCGGACGATAGCGGCGATAGGCGGCGCATATGTAACTTTTGGACTGACGACTGGTGCATGGAAATTTAAAGCGATTGCAGATCTAAGTGCGGCCGCTCTAATTGGAGGCGGTGCAGCAGCAGGTGCCGTCAATGGTGCTATCTCAACGGGAACACTTAAAGGCGCGCTGACAGGAGCGGCTAGTGGAGCCATATTTGGCGCAATTGGTGGCGCTGGCCTTGGTGGTTTTGAAGGCTTTGCAATTAGTGGTCTCGCTGGAGGAATGATGTCTGTGATGCAGGATGGTAAATTTGGTCATGGCTTTATCAGTGCAGGTATAGGCTCGGCCACTGGTGGCATGTTTGGGAAAGGCCCTCTGAATCGAATTATTGGATCTGCTATTGTTGGCGGTACAGTGTCTGCGATTACAGGTGGCAAGTTTGCGAATGGCGCTATGACAGCTGCTTTTGCTACGGCGTTGAGGGCAGATTGGGGTGATGGAGAAGTTACCGAAACAATATCTAAACCCAAGTCAAAAAGAGAGCTAAAGGCAGGAGTTCGAAAAGTAAAACGTGGTTTTAAACAGGCCGTTAAAAAGGCTGGAAGACAGCTTGATAAGTATTGCTCATCTTTTGACTGTATGGGAATGAGTTCAGAGGAGATGAAGAACTCGAATTTTGTTTGGTCTGATGAAATTGAAGATGGTAAATATTTTTATGGTGATCAGAGCCCAAACAGTGGTAGCTTTGTGGGGGCAAGTATAGATCGCTCAGGGTCTACACCAAAAATTATCTTGTATGCTGGCGGGTTAGCAATGCTAGGGGCTGGTTATGATAACTCTTTTTACGCAACAGCCTTACTACATGAGTATACGCATATATCAGAAATTGGCACTAAATTGTATGACTTATGGCCTACTTTCAAGGCGGCTGCCCCAGGGCAATTTCCCAATACATATGAGGGGTATAGATCACGGCCGCATGAGAGCTTTGCATTTTATTTTTCAGAAACAGTTATGGAGTATTAAAAATTGAAAGTAATCGTTCTATATGTTTTGTTTTATTTTGTGCTCAAACCTACACTAGCTTTTGGAAATGAAGCCAAGTATGTCGATTTGAAAACCGGTGATTATATATATGTAAAATCTACAAACTCTACCCTTATTGAAGGAAAGTTTATTGAGAAAGTCTATATATGTACCGAAGATGATGAGTTTTTATGCTTGTTCAACAAATACTATAAATTCTCTTTTCCAAGTAAATACTCCGGAGAAGTGAAGTGGAGCTTTAAAGGGTTTAGATATTGTGTGGTAAGTTCCTTAGAAGAAGATAAGCAGTATCTGGTTTATATTTATGAAGGGGAAGAGTGCTCGGGTAGTGCAGTGGGTACCTTCTTATTTTCAGAAAGAGAGGGATTAAAATATATATCAACTAATTATCTGATACCTAAAGGGGAGCTAAATATGGTATTGATTGAAGATAAAGGACTTTTTAAAATACAGAATTAAAAATATATAAAAAACACCCAATCCAAAGCCCCAGCACTTGCTGGGGCTTTTCTGTTTCTGGTCGCGTTTCGCTGATTTTTTGGTCACGCCTATTTGACCTGTGTGGTCGCATTTATCGACTTTCTGGTCCAAGTGGAGTGCTATATACAACTGTATATAGCGGTGTATGTGACCAGCGGTGTCACTTTACTGTTGCCACATGGTCGATTGTCCGTGACAATTAAAGAAGACACCCATCTTTAGTTTGGTAAAAAGCTGAGAGTCGTCTATCTTTTAATAACGGTTAAAAGTTAGGCGTTCAATTCATGG
>NZ_AUYB01000059.1 GCF_001625655.1 Pseudoalteromonas luteoviolacea DSM 6061
TTGTACTTCACCAAAGCCATTGTAAGTAAAGTCGCTGGCACCTTGGTTAGGGTCTACAACGCGCACCTTATTACCAAACGCGTCATACTTTGCAACAATGCTATTTCCAAGCGCATCACGAACAACAATCGGCAGCCCTTGTCCGTTATATGCGTAACGTGTGTAGCCGCCCATCGCATCTTTGGTCTCAATGAGCTGATTACGGCTATCATACACACGGCTCATTTCGTCCAATTGAATACCGGTACACGTCTCCGAGACATTAATGGTGGTTGTAAACGCGTTATACGTATATCTGGCTTTCATCTCTCCTGTAACGTGTGCACTACATTGTTGATCTGTAGTCTTACTGTCCACTCTGCCAAGGGCATCGTATTGGCCATAGCGGACTCCATATGCCATTTGCCCAGATAAATAAGGCTGCGACTCAAATTGTATATGTCCTTTGGCATTGTATGTAGAGTCTTGAAGTATCCAATCGCCACCTTGATTTTCAACTTTGGTGCGAATTGTTCTGCCAAGTTTATCTAC
>NZ_AUYB01000060.1 GCF_001625655.1 Pseudoalteromonas luteoviolacea DSM 6061
AATTAAAAATGCACCTAACAAGTCAATCAATAAGGGTATGAAGTCATAGATTTGCCGCGAGGAGGCTGTGTAGCCTATAATTTTCTTCCTATTATTAATGCGTTAACTGAATATGATAGACCGAGAAAAAATCAAGAATGTATTGTCAGTGTTTCTGGAGTTAAAAGAGCAGGATGATTCGGATATAAGTGATAGATTAGAAAGTCTAGGTTTAAGCCTCTGTGAGGCAGAAAGGGTTTCGGCATTTTTACCAAGCGCGTTTTGTCGTATAGCTCTTAGCCACAAATTTGATTTAGGATTTCCTAATACATATAAGGTTCAAGGTGTGGAAGGTGAGTTTCCTTACAAGGCAGAGTCTATTTACAAATTAGCTATCGATATCGCACGGAAGTTTTTAATAGTATCGTAACTCGAAGCGCTGAGTTCAATACGATTAGTAAAGCCTTGAATGAGGGCGCTGAAATAGCAGGGGCTTGTCTTTCAGCCACAAGTTACTTTGGGTACAGAACTCTGGGTAAAAAACGAGGCTTGTTCTCTAAAGTATTCAGTTAGCAACACCTCAAAGTTGGACTCATAACAGTTGGCTCGGTTAAGCTTCGCTTCACATTATGGCCAACAATGACTCACCGCTTAAGGCGGAGTTAGGCAGCTAGTGGCAATCATCGAAGATATTTATCAACTCATAGAAAGTGAGTGTGGAATGAACCCTAATAAGCTATCACCAAACTCTGATATTGTTGATGAATTTTGTGTTTATGGTGATGACTTTGAAGAGCTTATGGTTGCATACTCTAAGCAAATTAATGTGAATCTTGACACGTATCTTTGGTATTTCCATTCAAGAGAGGAGGCTGATAGCCCCTTTGCTTTTATTTTTCCTCCACCAGATCAAACAGTAAAGCGCATAGTGATTACGCCAGAGTTATTACTTAAATATGCAAATTCTAAAGCATGGTCTATCAATTACCCCGAACATACTTTGCCTAAACGTAGGTGGGATTGTAACTCCCCCAAAAAAT
>NZ_AUYB01000061.1 GCF_001625655.1 Pseudoalteromonas luteoviolacea DSM 6061
TGATTTAGCAGAAACAGCAATAGATACAGATTTTGATGAAGATGACTTAGGTGATATCGATGATTTGCTGGTTGATGTTGAAGGAGAAACTCTACAACCGGAAGCTAGCGAGGAGTCACCAAGCTCTGATGTCCCCACTGAATTAGATACTGCATCTCATGTGGAGTCTGGTCATCTTGATGGGATCTTAGATGCGGAAGAGCAGATCCCACAAGGCTATGAGTCGATAAACGAACTCACAGAAGAAGCAGAGCCGGAATTAGA
>NZ_AUYB01000062.1 GCF_001625655.1 Pseudoalteromonas luteoviolacea DSM 6061
AGTTATGTGTTGAATAATCCGATGTCGTATACGGATCCGAGTGGGTATTTGTTTAGTGCAGTTATGCGAAACGTATCAAAGAAGATAAATCGACAAATAATTCGTGGTGCGGTAAAAGTATTTGGAGCTGATGTAGTCAGTATCGTCGGTAATATCGCATCGGGAATTTGTGGACTAGCAGTTGGAGCTTGCTCAGCAATGTGGAACTATGAGTTCACGCGAGCTATGGGGGGGACTCCATCTCAAGCACTGAAAACAGGTGCTATTGCCGGAATGACTGCACAGGCCTTTTATGAAATAGGGCAGTATTTCAAGGTTGAATTTGATGTTAATCCAGAATCCGGTAGGACATTTGCGGAATTAGAGTTTGGACAGCAAGTTCAATGGGCAGGCAGTCACGCTTTAGTCGGTGGAATTTCATCGGTCGCTTCTGGTGGTAAGTTTGCAAACGGTGCTAGGACCGCGGCGATGATGCATTTGTTGAATGCTGAGGGGAGTGCAAGAAGCTCAAGTGCAAAAAAGAATATAGGTATTAGCAAAGAGAGGGCAGAGGAAATGTTAGAAAACATTGATGATTGGCTATCAGAGTATTTTCCCGAGGTCCCCCAGACCGATGACATAGTAATTGATTTAGGAATAAAAACAGACTTTGCTCTTCCTAACGGAACAGTATTGATTTTAGATCTTAGTTCTTCAGAGACTGTGTTCGAAATATTGGCATTTCATGAAAAGTTGCATGTATACATGTTTAAAGAAGTAGGAGGATTTTTGGGTTATCAAAATGCTGTTAATGTTAATGAAATTCATAATTGGATAAAGTCTACCTCTCTACAAATGCAATATTATTACTCTGGCCGTAGCCCAAGCACTCGTATTCCTTTTCCAAACTTGAAGAGCTACCCTAAGCCAATTTACAATACAAATAGTAAGCGGGGGGAATACTAATGTTAAAAGTATCTCTAGGGAGCTTTTTTACAATCATTTTCCTTTTAGTATTACTATTTTTTTTATTCTTCCAGTATTTTGGGCTTCATTCTTATGATGAAATAGCTTCATCAAAACTAAAAATGGATATCCTTATAATAAAAGATGAAGTGCAGGAATTTATTAGTAAAGAAGGTAGGTTTCCAAAATCTATAGTAGAAATAGAGAGTAGCTCTCAAAAGAAAATACCTAAATGTGCTCTGACTGATAAAAGTTATATATTTAAAATTTCGGGAAAAAATATGACGCTAGTATGTGGTGATTCATATGAGAGTATAAATATTAAAATCTGATTGGGATATATAGGCCTAGAAAAAAATGGGATAGGTACACATTTGTCCCTGAACTGTTTATAAATATTAAGCCCCAGCAATTTGCTGGGGCTTTTCTGTTTCAGTGCGCGATGAATAAGTTTGTGGAATCCGAACGGCCTTGTTTCCTAAATAATTGAACTTCTGAACTTTTGCGTGATCAGATCAAAAAACATAACGCAATCAAAGCCACCATGACAAAGAAAATTAAAAATTGGCCTGCCTATAATCGCGCATTGATACAGCGTGGCAATATTGCTATTTGGCTCAGTGACGACGCGATTCAACCCCGAATTCAAGTTCCAAGTG
>NZ_AUYB01000063.1 GCF_001625655.1 Pseudoalteromonas luteoviolacea DSM 6061
ATAGTCCTTAATAACCCATTGATAAATAGTCTCATGACTCACTCGTTTTTCTTTATTATTTGGATGGTTTATTTTAAGTCTTCCAGCAATCGCATCTGGAGACCACCCTTCATGTAATTTATGTACAACATGATTATAAAGCGCTTTATTTGAACGCTTTTTTGTATGCCTTGGCTTCTTTCTCCGTTCGACAGCTAAGTCTTCTGCAGAT
>NZ_AUYB01000064.1 GCF_001625655.1 Pseudoalteromonas luteoviolacea DSM 6061
AGATGAGCACACACCGATTTATTTTTTCGTTCTCTGGCAAGGACGCCAGCCTTACTCAAGTTAGTAAGACCTGCTAGGAGGCACAGCACAGGCACATGATGTACCTGACGAGAACCCAGTGTGCAAAGATGAGCACACACCGATTTAATTTTTCGTTCTCTGGCAAGGACGCCAGCCTTACTCAGGTGAGTAGGGCCTGCTAGGAGGCACAGCACAGGCACATGAAGTACCTGACGAGAACCCAGTGTGCAAAGATGAGCACACACCGATTTA
>NZ_AUYB01000065.1 GCF_001625655.1 Pseudoalteromonas luteoviolacea DSM 6061
TAACGATAACTAGGAATTATGAGTGCTAAAAACATTGTTGAAATATTAGAAATTGAAAGCTTGATAAATAAGTTATTCATAGATGTTTGTAATTATCAGTTTGTAGCGCTGCAAGGACCCTCAGGTTCAGGGAAGACCAATTCAATATTGCCTGAATTAAGTAGGAAGTTGTCTCAAGATGGTATCAGAGTAGTTTACATAAGTGCCGACGAAGAGCAGCAAGTAACTCAACTTTATGCTTTTGAGCACCTATTAAATATCCAAAAATATGAAAAAAAACAGACTGAGAAACAGCGTAGAGGAATTGGTAAATTAATAGATGGATTGTCGCCCGTAAAGTTTATGGCTGGCCTTCTTGATATTGTACCTACAGAGTCAATTGAAGCCGAATTAATGCTTGATGAGCATTTAACAGAAAAAGAAGTATCCATATTAACCCTTTTGAATAATTTATGCTCAGTTCAGAAATGCGTTCTAGTTATTGATCATTTTGCTTGGTTAGATAGAACTTCATTGAAACTATTGAAGTATATTTTTTCTCTCAATAAGCATAAGCACCTCCAATTACTAGACGAATTGGTAGTTCTAGCCATCTTAACCGATGAGCACCTAGCATTAAGCTTAGAAAAAGACATATCACAATTAATTAATCAGAGCATATTGCATAAAACCAATTTACCCTCCACTGATAAAATAAATAAAATCTTAAAATATTACAACCCAGAAGCTTCCTTAAGTGCAAAAGACACAAATATAGTCTATCAATTTAGTAAGGGTCATTTGGAGGTGTTAAAAATCATCGCATCACTTTTAAAGAACAGTGATAATATAAATCATTTATTCAAAGCTGGTTCGGAATGTTTATTGGAAAAAATTTATTTATTATCTATTAACAAAAGCGCAAGGGATATATCTGTAAACTTACTTAGAAAGTTAGGAGAAATATCTTTCCTAGGAGACAAGTTTTCTAAAAAACAGATTAGCTGCCTGTTGGGCCATGAGGGAGAACAACTAACAGATTACGAATTACAGGTTGCAAGTGACCTTGGAATCATAGAAAAATACGATACAACACATTATCTCTTTACTCATGAATTCCATAAGAACTCTTTGTCTTCTTTTGTTGAGAAGAACAATCAAGAAATACATAGAAAAGTTTCTGATTGCTTAAAAAGACTGCTACCTTCATGTTATCGGCTTAGAGCCTATCATTTACAAAAGGCAGGTGAACATGAAAAAGCTGCAGTGATGTTAGTACATGGGGCAATTCAACTTTTGAGTAATAAGCAGAGCCCTTTGTCGCATCTCAATGAATTTGAAGCAGAGCTATTGAAGAATGAGAGTAAGCTCTGTTTAATCGCTATTTTCACCAAGGCATACGAGTATTTTCACACCAACAGATTTCGAGAAGTTATTCTTGAACTAGAAGGTTTGGGTATTGATGTAGCATATACGTTGATGGCAGAAAGGGATTACCTTATCGCATTGGCATATATTGAAATGCACAACAAAGAATCGTTTCAACTGGCAAATAAGCTGGTTTCTAGATGGAGCACCTTAGACACAAATCATGAGTTGGAGCTATGGTCTAAATTGACTCTCCTAAGGATACAGTCTTTAGTCTTAAATGGTGAAATTAGTAGGGCTAAAATAGAAGAGTCAAACCTTAGCCAAAAACTAAAACGACTACAGCCTATTGATTCAAGGTTGATAGAGTACTTACACATACAAAATAGAAAAGCGACATCACTAAAAATATCCGAAATTGCTGAGAGAAACATTAAAGTTGCCCTTGATTATTTCTTCGCAAGCTCTCCACCAAGATACAGGGAGAATATTTTTGAAGCTTATAAAACTCTAGTTAACTATACCGCAGTTTTAATCAATCTTGGTAATTTCAAAGAGGCATCAAAGTATTGCAACCAAGCATTCAAATATATAAAAGATAATTCTCAATTTAAATTTCAAAGAAATGATATTCTTGCAAACAACTACGTCATTTCCAGCTTTAAATCAGGGAAGCTATCAATAAAGGACGCATGTGATAGTCAAAAGAAAGTTACGCTTTCAAAGCACTGTAACAATGATAATCACATACAAAGATCAAATTATATCGGATTTTTAATAATACAAGGTAGTACTGATAAGGCATGGCTCGAGATTAATAGCCTAAAAACTGAAATTCATGAAAAGAGAATTGATGAAAGCTATATAACTTATAATCTTTTTAATAACATTATGATACTTAATTTAATAACAAATAAAATGACAGGTTTTGAAGCTTACTACAACAAGACAATATCCATTGTTAAAGGGAGTCAGTGGCCAGCAGAAACTGTAATTTTAAAAAGATTAAATCACATTTACTCTAAAAGACAACAGTTAATAGGAAAAGATTATTATCAAATAGAATCGGAGGTATCACAAATTGATAAATCATCAATGTGGCTTTTTTACGGGAACCCAGTAACTCTTTGCGAGTTACAATTCTGGGCATCTTCATAAAATTTTTGCGGCTCCAACACAAAAGAAAGCTTGAAGAGCTTCTTTTTCCTCTAGGCCTAAATTTAATAGTGTATTGTAGAGTGCAGTCCCTTTTTTAGGTGGTGGTGACTCATTCGTGTCAAATATGAAAAAGTCCCCAGAAGCTGTAACTCTAAAATCAATTCTGCCAACTCCTGACATACCCAATAACAAAAATGTTTTTTCAGCTGTGAGCATGATATCCCTTTTTAACTGAGGTGATATCTCAGGTATATAAGAAAAATACTCATGCTGCTTATGACCCTCGTAAACTTTATATTCGTCGTTTAAATACTCATTCCCATCAATTCCAAAGCCGATGACTCCTAGGCTGGATACTTCTTCAAGTTTAATAATTGGACAACAAATTTCGTAACCGCTTATATATGTTTGGATAAGGAAAGGCTGGTTTAGCTCTCTACACTTGTTAGATAAATAGTCTGCTTTTGAGTCATCCCAAATAAAACAAGAGGTTGCGTCGACACCAAGGCACATTGACTCGTAGATAGGTTTAGCAATTACTTTTTCCCCACCTTTGGGTTTACCATTTAAAAACTGAGTTCCATCGTACAGCCAAGATTTTGGAGTGGGTAAGTGATTCGAAATAAGCAGTTGATTTACATGGTATTTGTGATGACAGATCGAATTCGCATGTGGAGAACTATTACATACTTTTATACCGTAAAATTTGGCAAATGCGGGCATTAGCGCTTTTTGGCCGGGCCCTTTTCCACCTTCAGCCATATTATATAGTATAGAGTCTACTAGCTTTGCCGGTTCCAAATGGGACGAAACATATTGAAAAAACGCCTTTTCGCTGGTAAAAACTTCAACGGGAAAACCCATACTCCGAATACTTTCAGAGAACAGCTCTATTTCTAATTCAGTATATCCCTGTGCATCAGAAGGGTATTTTTCATAATCGTACACCCAATCAAAACAGCCCACAATATTAGCAACAATAAACACTGTTGGCTTGTAATTAAGATTTTTTGAAAAGTGAATGCACCCTCTCAACTGATCAACAATTTTTGATTCCATAATTCCTAGTTATCGTTA
>NZ_AUYB01000066.1 GCF_001625655.1 Pseudoalteromonas luteoviolacea DSM 6061
GTGCTTAGCGTATGTGGATTTAAATCCTGTGAGAGCCAAAATGGCAAAGACGCCAGAAGAGTCAGACCATACTAGTATTAAAAAGCGCGTTGAAACAGCAAAAGAGGGTAAACAGCCTAAGTCACTCATGCGTTTTTCTGGTAATCCAAGAAAGTACATGCCTAAAGGTTTACCGTTTGAGTTTAAATATTATTTAGAACTTGTAGATTTGACTGGGCGATGTATTCGTGAAGATAAACGCGGGTTTATCACAGACGCTCAACCTATCTTAGCGAGGCTCAATATTCAACCTGATAATTGGCTAAAACTCACCACTCAGTTTACCAAAGTGTTTAAAGGC
>NZ_AUYB01000067.1 GCF_001625655.1 Pseudoalteromonas luteoviolacea DSM 6061
CAGCTTTTTACCAAACTAAAGGTGGGTGTCATCTTTAATTAAACCAAACTAAAGATGGGTGTCATCTTTAATTAAACCAAACTAAAGATGGGTGTCATCTTTAATTACCATGAATTGAACGCCTAACTTTTAACCGTTATTAAAAGATAGACGACTCTCAGCTTTTTACCAAACTAAAGATGGGTGTCTTCTTTAATTAAGACATAAATCATACAGAGAACCACTTCCTTTAAGTCATAGATTTAAAACTGACTTGGCAGAATACTTACAACTTTTTCCAAAGTCGATAGATGCGACCACCAAGGTCAAATAGGCGTGACCAAAAAATCGGTGAAACGCGACCAAACATGAAAAAGCCCCAGCACTTGCTGGGGCTTTAGATTGGGTGCTTTTATATTGTTAATTTTAAATTAACTTACTGCACTCTCAAAATGAACCAACCACCACCCAAAGCGATGTATGAATAGTCATTTTCTATTATCTTTTCATTCTCATCTGAGTAGAAAACCAAATAGGTTTCAGAGCAGTTGCTCAAAGCAATGCAAAAACCTTCAAGATAGAGCGATATAGCTATATAAGAGAGCGACTCATTTTGAATAAAATGGAACTGTACATCCTTAGGTTCCAATTTCAATTTGCTCAAATTACTCAAAAGACTTTTAACTACAACCTCTTTTTCTTTGTTCGAAATAAAGTTCCCTTTAATTGAATCAGGATCTTTTAATGACCCTCTAACCCTATATTGAGCAACTGTATTAGATATATCTAAAAACACACTTTCGCTTTTTTTAAACCAATTTGTTAAATTAGTATCATCCAACATATATAGCCGCTCACAGCCAACTAGTAAGAATAAAACCAGTATGGTTGCTGCAATTTTACTGACAGCTTTTACCAAAACATCCATATACAAAACTAGCAAAGTTATGCCCCTTCATAATTGCGATTGAATCACCAGGGTTATCACCCCATGTCCAGCCTGAATTAGTTATATTTCTGGCCCTTCTATTTCTTATTAATTGAAAGCGCCCAGCGCTCGAAACTATAGCATGAAAGTGATTCCCTCCTTTTTGCCTCCATGCTTGGTACTGCCCCGCACCATAGAGCGACATTGCTAATGTATGGCCACTCGCCGCAGCCACAATTCCGAAATGGAAATTACCAAAGTCATCCATTCTGGAGCTGCCAAACTCTTTAACAAGTGATGGGTAGTTTTTAGGACTCTTATAATCCCATTTACCGCCAGTTTTAACAGCCTCCACGAATTCTTCCAAACTCATTTCTGTTGCATCGGCAATATTTTTTGTAATGTCGATATTGCCAGCTTCTAAAATATCACCATATTTCTTATAAAAGCTACTATTTAAGCTGGGTGTCTTTTATATCTGATTCATCGAAGTAAGTATAG
>NZ_AUYB01000068.1 GCF_001625655.1 Pseudoalteromonas luteoviolacea DSM 6061
ATTCCTAGTTATCGTTACTTTTTATGCAATAAAACTCCTTATATTTGCTTTAGTTATCTTCTTTTGCAGCTCATTATCATTGACGTGAGTATAGAGCTGGGTTGTTAAAATACTTTGATGGCCGAGTAATTTTTGAACATATCGAATATCTACACCTGACTCCAGCAATTGGCACGCTGACGAGTGTCTATACATATGAGGAGTAACTTTCTCTATTTTTGCTTTTTCTGCTGTTTTTCGGATTAGCTTGCGAATAAAATGAGGAGACGCCTGCTTTCCTCTACTATTTACAAATAGATATAGATGTTCAACGTTTAACCGGCCTCTCAACGTAACATATGTATTTAGTAACGAGAGCAGCTCAACGCTTGGTAAAAATACAAAGCGCTCTCTTTGACCTTTCCCTAACACTTTTACTTTTCGCTCTCTCATTAAAACTTGGTTTAATTCAATGTTTACCAATTCACTTACACGAACACCCGTCGCAAAGAGCAATTCAAGTGATAGGATGCAAGTGAGCTTATTTAAGTCTTTTGAAGAACGAACCAACGGACCTACATTAGAAAGGTCATAACTTGCTTCTTTTGCCAACCCGAGTTCACTCCTTGCTGTATTTAGCATCTTGCGTAGGTTCTTTTTAGATATATTTCGCGGTAACAAATTAGGCACTTTTAGTGAAGTATCCACTTTAAGCATTGGGTTCGAATTTATAACCTCCTCTTGCTCCAGCCATCTAAACATTGATTTTAAGCAGGCAATCCTTCGCTTTATACTGCGAATACTCAGGCCTGTTTGATGTAAATCATATAGATAACGCTTAAAGTGATGTTTATTTAGATCAAGCACATTTTTTTCTTCTACAAGCTCAACAAAAGTGTCTAAGTCCCTTTTGTAAGCCCTGAGAGTGTGAGGTGATAATTTTCGGGCATATTGACAGTGTAGCAAAAAGTGTCGACTAGCTTCTTGGATAAGCATGAAATCTCCATAAGATTTATAAGCTTACATATTGTCCCCCGAAAAATGCATTAATAACAATAATAACCTTAAAAACAATACCAACAATCGAGTCATTTGATGGTTTTTTAACTTGTATGTCGGTCATTAATCAGACTTTGCAGTTTATGTGTTTACAATTTTTAAAACACTAAATGCAATTCAATGTACATCGTAGCCAGTTTGTTCAATTTTTTCATTTCGCCATTTTGTAACATGTGACCAAAAGCACTAATGATGAAAGGCTAGCTGATGAATAAAAAATTCAAAGATGCATTTAACTTCGAGATGAATGTTGCTAAAGAATATTATGCAACAAGACATTTTGCTCTTTGCTTTAAGCGTCTCGAGCGCGCACATATTCTCGGACAAAAATATGTTATACCACATACATTAAGCCATTGGTGGATGTTAAAAGTGGGACTTAAGACTGCCAATAAAAGAGAGGTTATTGGTCAATGTATACGCATTGTCGCCTCAATATTATTTTCGAAACTGTGGGTGCCAATTGGAAATACGGGCGGAAGTAATGTCAGCGCTATGAAAAAAATGCCAATTCCTGACGATCTGAAAGCGCTTCTTAAAGACTGAATATTTAGTATATTGAGCACGACACGTATAGCCGTGCTCAATATGATCATTCACCACGATGCTTGAATGAAAAGCTAGCTTCCGATATCAAAGCACCAGACTTATCTCTGGGTGTCGTATAAAAACTGACATTTAAGCTGTCACTTCGATTGTCTAGCTCAATATGTGCAAACCCCCAAATAAAGCTCTTCGCCCATATTAAGTCATATTCTGCATAGCGCTTTTCCTGCTGCTCGGCAAACGGTGAATGTGTACCGCGCATTTTTGACGCTGCACCGCTTATTATCAAAGGCAGCTTAGGCTTATTATTGTTAGGCATCACCCTTGAACAATCGTCGCTAAGTAGCTCTAGATCATGTTCATGCCCTGCTATATAAGCATCAGCATATTGACATAATTCAGGTAAAATTAGTCGCCTTAAGACGTGTCCCTCATCGTATTTTGTGCCACCAATGGACCATAAAATATGGTGCCCATACACGATTTTCCATTTCGCTTTTGAATTTCTAAGTCCATCAGCCAACCAAGCTAGTTGTTTGTGATCTTCTCCACTAACCGGAGACTCGTGTACTTCAATGTCTTCGACTTCAGCTTGTCTACTCGCTAAAGCGGATGCTAGACCTTGCTCGCTGCCATCTTCTTTTAGCGGAATTTCGTAGTAATGCTGTCCAGATAACAACATATTGGTGTCAAGTACGAAAAATTCTACATCACTGCCTGCCGCACCAACGGTATAACTATAATACCCTCTCGCATCCATATGAAAGTTAGGCTGCTTGGCCATCCACTCAGTTTGTAGCTTTACCCCTTTGCGAGAAGTTTTCCAATCATGGTTACCAAGCGCAGAATAAACAATTAGGTCTTTATTGTCTTTAAATAATGGTTTTAGCGGACCAAGTATCAAATCATCCATGCGTTTTTGATCATCTTTTCCATCATTGGCATCTGCGCCATCAGGATAGATATTGTCACCCAACTGAATCCCAAATTGACACGGTTTAATTTCACACAGTTTCGCCATCGCATGGCCGACAGCTGCCGCACCCGTATCTTCTGTTGCAATCTCAGTATTGGGGTAAATGTATATGGGAGCATGATCAAACTCCTCGATTGGCCTATTGTCTTCTAACCAATCTGCCTTTTCAGCTGCGATGAACTGCGCTTTGTTCTTTGGGTTTTCAACATGTTTGGCTTTAGGGTAATCAGGGTGATATCCACCATCGCCAAAAGCTAAAAATGAAATAGTTTGGCTTGCATTAACGGTACTGATGCTTCCTACAAACAATGCAGAGACAAGTAGCTGAGCAGTTTTTAGTGTCATAGTTATTTGCTGCCAAGTTACCTTGGCAGCTCCATAGTATTACTGATGTATTAAATTAGAAAGAGCTTAAAGTGATACCAAACTCGAATGAGCGGCCATAACTTTCATATTGATAGTTATATTGTTTTTCGCCATGGTACACATAGAATGGTTCATCAGTAATGTTGATTGCATTAAAGTAGAACTGAGTTTGTTCGTTGAAGTAGTATTTAACGCTAAGGTCAACCTGATTATGCGTATCTTGATACACCCGTGCATCATTTTCGGTCATGATGTACGATTTGCTTTTGTAACTTGTGCTCAAACGCGCACTGACTTTATCGTCTTCATAGCCAATCATGAGGTTTGCCACTGTATCAGATTGGTTTGGCAATGCTTCATCTGCGTCAATGAAGGTACCATTTGTCGAGAACATAAAGCCGTTATCAAAGTTCTTAGTGTAAGCAACCTCTATCCCCGTTAATTCTGCCTCCCCTCCATTTACCGACTGAATAACTTCTTCAAAGCCATCCCAACTGCCATTGTCTTGTACTTGCTGTTTAGCAATATAGTTATCAATATTTTTGTGGAACAACCCAGCACTGATAATACCAATTTTTCCAGGATAATATTCTATTGAAAAATCTAGGTTTTCTGCCTCATATGGGTTGAGTTCTGGGTTACCAACCTCTCCTTTTCGTTCAACTATTACTTCACCATCGTCCATTCCAGTTTCACTTTCTAACAACTGAAATGCCGCAGCATCTCCAAAACTTGGTCTAGCAATCGTTTGTGTATATGCAAAACGAGTAATCAGTGAATCCGAGTGCGCATAACGTAAAGTTAGGTTAGGTAGTAAATGATCATAGCTCTTACTTACTTGCCAAGGTGTAATTGCTACAGTTTCACTGTCTTGAATATCATTTTTAATGAGCTCTACGCGGCTGCCTGAGGTCTCATACTCAGTGTCCTCAAAACGTAAGCCAGTAATAATATTTAACTTACCCATATCAACGCTGACCATACCATACAGTGCCGTGACAGTTTCTTGAGAGCTATAACTTTTACCTTTGCTTTCAATATCACTTTCTAGCTCATTAATGCTCAAATTTGCATTGTTTGTGTTGAAGTACTCTCTGATCCCTGCTCGCGAAAGGCCTGGTCCAAATAATCCCAGGTCATAATTAGGTGCACTTGTGGCAAATTGTTGTGCTGTCAGGTCGTCAAAACCTCCATCATAAACCACTGTTTTAACTTGATTTACTTTCTCACGGTCATTGTACTTGAGGCCCATTTTGAATTGCGCATTATGGCCGCTGATGACAAAGTCTTTGCTAACATCTAGTTTGAAACTGGTCGCTTCATCTTCACTAACATTGTTTTCCCAAACAATTTCATTCATCGCAAAATTAGTAAGATCATGTGCTGATTCAGAATGAGATAACGTTGGTGTACTGCCGAGCGCAGCATAACCCAAATTGAGCTCCTCTCCCGTGAAGTCAACATCAAGGCGGTTTGGCTCAGTTTCATCCGACTTTGAATAGCCTACATTGTATTCAACAAACCAGCTTTGCAAGATATGTTCACCGCCAGCAACAACAGACAAAATACTTTGCTCTTCATATCTATCTTTGGTATCTCTGTCCATTTCAGCTTCGGTGAAATATGCCGAGGTTTCAGTAGACTCAGCACTCAAGTACTTGCCTTTATCATATTTGTATTCATTTCTAAGTCGAAACTCATCATCCGAAAACTCACTGTATAGTGAGCGAAGATAGTACTTGTTTAGTCCACCTTGATGTAAATCTAAGTTTAAAGCGGCACCTAGTCGCTCACGAGTTACTTGATAGTGACGTTGTTCTATTTCTTCAGCACCAAAAAACTCAACATCGTCAGAAGTTTCAGCGCTTTCTTGCTCAAGCGACATCCAACCACCGTCAGTTTCCGTATTGTGCGAGCTAAACTCTCGTTCAAACCAAGAAACTGCGGTGGCGATCCCTAATTGTGTATGACTTGATAGTTCAAAAATATCACTAAGACTTGCCGACAATTTTGGACTGGTCTTATCCACCTGTTCGTTATGAGACCCCTGCACGGTAAAGCTGTAACTTTGTCTCTGCCTGTCAAACGCACTTAAACTTTTTACGTTGATGCTGCCCCCGATTGCACTGGCGTCCATATCAGGCGTCACTGTTTTGCTTACTTCCAAACTTTGGATTAACTCACTGGGAATGACATCCATTGCGACGCTACGGACCCCAGCTTCAGGAGAAGGCACATTTGCCCCGTTGATTGAAACGTTGTTTAGCCCCGGATCAATACCTCGTATACCCACGAAACGACCTTCCCCTTGGTCGCGTTGGATAAACATCCCAGGTAAGCGTTGCAAAGCTTCTGCTGCATTTTGATCTGGAAGTTGCCCTATACTGTCAGCACTGACAACAGACATGATGCCGTCAGCATTTTTTTGTCTGTTAAATGCCCCAGCTTGGCCTGCTCGTTGGCCTACGACAATAATGTTATCTAGCTCATTTTGCATTGGTGCAAGTTGCACTTTTATTTCTGTGGTTTCATTGTCTTTAATAACCACAACCTGCTCACTTGATTGAGCGCCAATATAACTGACTTTCAATGTGTAGCTGCCGGCGGGTATTTTGGTGAATACAAAGCTTCCATCTCGACTAGAACTGATCTGTTTGTTGAGCTCTACAAGTGAAACTTGTGCTCCTTCGAATAACGCTTTGTTCTGTTTATCGCCAACTTGCCCTTGCAAAGTATTGGCTTGAACACCTGTTGCAACGACGCCTAGCACCAAAGCTATTGCTTTGTAGGACTTTGAAAATGGTAACGGAAGTGTATGTTTCATATTTATCTCGCACAGATTGTAATGGCTGATTACCCTAAAAACCGCCAGAACCTTATCGGCAAAATATGAAGTATTTATTTCATAGATTATTGAAGTACTTTGAAATAGTTCGTTTTTTTATTAGTTCGAGAGAAAGTGAGCCAATTTAACCCCCTCAAGTAGAGCGCATCAGCGTCACACTGCAGCATATGTTCATGTATTGTCAACAAATGCAAAAATATCACCAAAGTTATGAGCTAAATTGCCCCTTTGAACTCAAGCGTGCAAAATTACAGTGCTATTTCATTGAAACGTAATTTATAAGTCTAGCCAACACACTTTGGATTCTTGGTGAATATGTTTAACCTTGTCTACGTTACAAGGCTCATCAAGCGTACTTAGTGCCACAGAAACCCAATCTGTATGGCTGTCACTTCCCAGCCAAAACAAACTTGAACCACACTTTTGACAAAACTGTCTTTGTATTTCGCCAGAAGAGTTGTAAGAAACCAACAATTGTGCGCCTTTGTTGATCGACAAATGTGTTTTGAGCACGCTAACGTATACAGCAAATGGTGCTCCGTGGTGTTTTTGACACATGCGGCAATGACAAGCCGTTATTGCCTTTGGTTTACTCATAAGTGTGAACTCAATTGCCGTACACAGGCAACTCCCCTTCAGCATGCCGAATACCTCCAAATCAAACGTAGCTAAGTTGTAAATTTTAAGTCACTAATTATAAACAAGTAAACCCCATTTAGCTTGGGCCCACTAGCCTAAACTGCACTAATTTCGCTACCTGACGTAAAAAATTGGAATGTAAATTGCTGTTTAAAATTACCACCACGCATCATATTAAGGATTAAAGATGATCAACTCTGTAGGAATTAACAGTTACCACCAAGTCTCTGGGGCAAATAATCAATCAACCCTGAGTAACCAAGCCCTGCAAACTAAACCAACCTCAGAAGCTGGCAATGTCGATACAGCAAAGCCAATGCCAGAAAGACAATTTGATTTCACGAGTATGACCCTGCAAGAGCAATCGGACGCTGCACATGCACTTTATGAGCAAGGCTATCTAAGTATGGGAGAAATGGCTTTCATGACAGGCGAATATGGATTGATTAAACATGACGGCCAGCTAGGAGGAAAAACGCTAGCGCAAGCCCAAAGTGAAAAGTTTAATGTTATTACACAAATGAAAGAAGATTTAGCCGGTGCAAAGCAACAAGGAACGGCTACACCTGAAGTCATAAAAAATTATCAAACCCTGATCAATAAATTAGAAGTGTATCAATATGGTTTCAATGCAAGTGCATAACGTGATGCACTTGCAGTAGTAGTAAACTAGCGAATATAAAGCCTGTCGTCTTCTTTGTTATAAGGGAAGTTAATTGATGTCCCCTGATAAGTTGATGTACCACCGGTAAAACTAGTCTGTGTATTGTGCCAGTAGTTGATAAAACCAATTACAACATTGCCCGCATCAGTGATGTTCTTGCTTGTGTAAAGTTTCAATGGTGAACCATTCACTACAAAACGTCTTGAAGCTGGTGTTGCATAACCATACTCCACTGTTACCGCATAAAACTCACCACCATGATTTTGGTTGGTTGAAAATGAAGAAGGATCAACATAGTCCCATTGTTGATACTGCGCTGACAATACACCTCTGATTTCCAAATAGGAAATGGGTGGTGCTGGCGCTAGAGGCACAACTTCGCCATTGTTCCTTAGTGTCTCTAGATACAATTGATAATTCTCATGCGTACTGATAACTTCTGCTTTTAGCGCTTCTTCATATTTTTGATGTGCAGGATCTTGTAATAAAGCATCTAGTTCTGGTAATTCACTGGCTACAACAGAAAACGTGCTAAAAACTGTAAGTCCCATTAGTAATTTTTTCATTTTTTAACATCCTTTTGTTTTAGTTAAGTCAAATACTGCACCTTCATCGTATGAAAAACAAACAGACAATTACAAATAAATCATTACCTATAAAAAGTACAAAATAAGCAATCTAATCATACACTTGTATATACCTTGTTAGAAAAAAGGACGGGGAATTGTTTTTTCTTTTGTTTTTTTGAAAAGCCTCAGAGGGGCGACTACAGCGTAAAAACACCAACATTATTGCATTTTTATTACACTGGTGATTTTTTTATAAAGTCCTCTCGAGAAAAAGTTGCCTAAATACAGATACTGCCTCTAACAGATTCAATTTTTAAAATTGAAAAAACCACAATTTTTATATCGTGTGCAATTCGAGGTATGTTTAGATGAAAGCACAACAATCAAGGTGAGACTAAAGTATAATGACGTTTAGAACATTAATTTGCAGTATTGAACATACTTTGCAGAAAGCGGAGTAATCAATAATAGCAATGCACTACGAGTCTAAGATGATACAAAAAAAGCCGCGGCAAATTGCACACGGCTTTAACAACCAGAATTGGTTACAGGGCTTGCTCAAGCTCAGGTAATACGTCGAACAGGTCAGCAACTAGTCCATAATCAGCAACCTGAAAAATAGGCGCTTCAGGGTCTTTGTTGATAGCGACGATAACTTTAGAATCTTTCATCCCAGCGAGATGTTGGATTGCTCCACTGATGCCAACCGCAATATAAAGGTCAGGTGCGACAATCTTACCAGTTTGACCAACTTGCATATCGTTTGGTACGAAGCCCGCATCTACCGCAGCACGTGATGCACCAATTGCTGCGCCCAGTTTATCAGCAACGCCATTCAACAGAGCAAAATTATCACCATTTTGCATACCGCGACCACCTGAGATAATAACTGGAGCAGCGGTCAGCTCTGGACGCTCTGATTCCGTTTGTTCAACACCTACGAAACTGCTTAGCGTATTTGCATTTTCATTCGACAGCGCCTCAACAGCCACAGGTCCTTGTTCGCCCGCAGCATCAAATGCACTAGCGCGCACTGTTATAATTTTTTGTGATTCAAGAGATTTAACTGTCGCAATTGCGTTACCAGCATAGATAGGACGTTTGAAGGTATCGGCATCAATAACATCAACAATCTCTGATATTTGTGACTTATCTAACAACGCTGCAACCCGCGGCAGAATATTTTTGCCCGTAGTCGATGCACTTGCCAAAATATGGCTGTAGCCACCAGCAAGCTCTACGATTAAGTCAGCAGTACTCTCTGCTAACTGATGTTCAAAGTTCGCGTTATCAACAAGCTTAACAACACTAACACCTGCAATACTTGCTACAGCGTCTGCTGCTCCAGCCACGTTATGACCTGCAACTAATACATCGACCTGCGAACCAATCTTAACCGCGGCGCTAACCACTTTAGCGGTCTCTGGCTTTAATACGCCATTTTCATGTTCTGCAATTACTAATACGCTCATGAGATCACCTTCGCTTCAGTCTTAAGTTTAGTTACGAGCTCTTCAACACTCTCTACAATAACACCTGCTTCACGCTTTGCTGGCTCTTCAACTTTTACCAGCTCAACTCGTGGCGCTAAATCAACACCTAAAGTGTCTGCTGCGACTACATCTAAAGGCTTGCGCTTGGCTTTCATGATATTAGGCAGCGTTGCATAACGTGGTTCGTTAAGACGAAGATCCGTTGTTACAATTGCCGGAAGAGGTAATGAAACGGTTTGCAGGCCACCATCTACTTCACGTGTTACGACTGCGTTCTCACCCTCAATAACAAGCTTTGAAGCAAATGTTCCCTGACCACGCTTTGTCAAAGCACCAAGCATTTGGCCTGTTTGATTGTTATCTGCATCTATAGACTGCTTACCTAAGATAACCAATTCTGGATTTTCTTGTTCAACCAACTTCGCAAGTAATTTTGCTACATGAAGCGACTCTAATTTAGCGTCAGTTTCGATATGGATTGCCTTATCGGCACCAAGAGCAAGTGCAGTACGAAGCTGTTCTTGGCAAGCTTTGTCGCCAATTGACACTGCAATTACTTCAGTTGCACTGCCCGCTTCTTTTAATCTGATAGCTTCTTCTACTGCAATTTCGCAAAACGGGTTCATAGCCATTTTTACATTCGTAAGATCAACATCGCTGTTATCGGCCTTGACTCTCGCTTTGACGTTGTAGTCAATCACGCGTTTGATTGGTACAAGTACTTTCATGGTTACTCCATCATCTGGTTATTTGTGTAGCTGACGCGTACGTCAATAAAACAATTTAATGAAACCAGCCTACTTCCTGTTGACGTAAACGTCAACCTAAAATAACCTTAGCTTAACGTAAAAAAAACTTAACTCGAGTTTAAGTTAATCTACCGTCAATGTATACGAGGTAAAAATGGTCGAACGTGAAACCATGGAATTTGATGTCGTTATAGTGGGTGCGGGACCTGCCGGTCTATCATGCGCTATTCGACTCGCCCAACAAGCACAGCAAAAAGAACAAGAATTGATGATCTGTGTGGTAGAAAAGGGCTCAGAAGTAGGCGCACACATCTTATCGGGTGCTGTATTTGAAACCAAAGCGTTGGACGAGTTAATACCTGATTGGGCGGAAAAAGGCGCACCAGTCACAACCAAAGTCACTCATGACGATATCTATTTATTCAAAGATGAGAAAAGCGCAACGAACTTACCTCATGTGGTTGTACCAAAAACTTTTAAAAATGACGGTAACTACATTGTTTCTATGGGTAACGTATGCCGTTGGTTAGCAGAACAAGCCGAACAATTAGGGGTTGAAATTTTCCCTGGGTTTAGTGCTCATTCGCTTATTATTGAAGAAAGCGAAGTGAAAGGTATAGTCACTGGCGATATGGGTCTTGACCGCGAAGGCCAACCAAAAGACACTTACATGCCCGGTATGGAACTCAGAGCAAAATATACTGTTTTTGCAGAAGGCTGCAGAGGCCACCTTGGAAAGCAGCTTATTAAGGAGTTCAATTTAGACAAAGACGCATCTCCTCAACATTATGGTATTGGCTTCAAAGAAATTTGGCAGATTGACCCTGAAAAGCACAAAGAAGGGACCGTTGTTCACGGTACTGGATGGCCATTAGACGGCGAAACACATGGTGGCTCCTTCATGTATCATGCCGAGAATAACCAAGTTGTTGTGGGCCTGATTATCGACTTGAATTATAAAAACCCGTACTTAAGTCCTTTTGACGAATTTCAGAGAATGAAGCATCACCCGGTGTTCAAAGCAACTCTGGAAGGTGGTGAGCGCATTGCTTATGGTGCTAGGGCCATCGCCAAAGGCGGCTTACACGCTTTACCAAAAATGCATTTTCCAGGTGGTCTACTTATTGGTTGTGATGCTGGAACCCTTAACTTTGCAAAAATCAAAGGCAACCACACTGCGATGAAGTCTGGCATTATCGGAGCCGATACCATCATTGAAGCCTTAGCAAGTGACGAACCAGTGAATGATTTGCAAAGCTTTGATGATAAATTCAAGGCCAGCTGGCTTTATGAAGAGCTTTATCAGTCTCGCAATTTTGGCCCAGCTATGCATAAGTTAGGTCGCTATTTAGGCGGCGCATATAACATGATTGATCAAAACTTCTTCTCTGGCTCTTTGCCATTTACAATTAAAGATACTAGCAAAGACTATGAATCACTAAGATTGGCAAAAGACTCAGTCGAGATAAGCTACCCTAAACCAGATGGTAAGTTAAGTTTCGATAAGTTGTCTTCAGTATTTTTATCTAATACCAATCATGAGGAAGTGCAACCATGTCACTTACAACTTAAAGATGCCACGATCCCAATTACCGTGAACCTCGAGAAATATGCAGAACCAGCACAGCGTTATTGCCCGGCTGGTGTTTACGAAGTAAATGAAAACGAAGAAGGTGAAAAGCAGTTTGTGATTAATGCGCAAAACTGTATCCACTGCAAGACTTGTGACATCAAAGATCCAAGCCAAAATATCACCTGGGTCACTCCTGAGGGTGCTGGCGGTCCAAATTACCCCAACATGTAATAACCAACCAATTATTACTATTTCCTAAATTGCGAGGGGCGAAATGCCCCTTTTTTTCTATACTTACCCCATACTCGACAATTTTTGAGGCGCGTATGGCCGAGCAATCAGAAGTCATTTTTAGATTCTTAGCAGAACCAACCGATGTTAACTTTGGCGGAAAAGTACACGGTGGCGTGGTTATGAAGTGGATAGATCAGGCTGGTTATGCCTGCGCAGCTGGTTGGAGTGGAGCCTACTGCGTAACGGTTTCAGTAGCTGGGGTTCGTTTTCACCGCCCAATCCTTGTTGGGCAAATTGTTGAAGTTTCTGCAAAAATTGCTCACACGGGAAAAACCAGTATGCAGATATTTATTCAAGTGCGATGTGGCGACCCGCAAAACCAACATATGGTAGAAACTAACCATTGTATTATTAGTTTTATTGCTATGGATCAAGCGGGTTACCCAATACCGGTTCCTAAGTTTGTAGCGGAAAGCTCTGAGCAAAAGGCGCTAGAGCAGTATGCAATTAAGATGAAAGACATCGCCATTCAAACTGAATCTTTGTTGCAAGCAACCTTAGATCAAGACGATTAATTGACCAAAAGGCGAATGCCCCAGCAGTATTCGCCTTATGCGCAAGATTAGTGCTGAGGCACCAATACTTTAAGTAGGCCATTTAGCTCATTTAAGGTTTTTACTCTATACAGTGCTTTTTCTTTAGCGCCTCTTCTTAGCGACTGATAAAACGACTCGTTCCAAAATCGACGGGACTGCCCTAGAAATTTATATGATTGCAATGTACCTTTGGCTAAGGAACTTCCATCAGGCCACCCTTTTGGTTTCTGATAAATCCCTTTAAGAAACCGCTTTGTCACAAGCCAATAACTCAAGGGATAAGGTAAATCGATATAAATGAGCGTATCAGCACAAGCTATTCTCTGCTGAAAAGACCCAATAGGTCCTAATCCATCCAAGATCCAGCTTTCTGAGTTAAGTATTTTGTCGTGCGCTTTATCAAACTTGCTTCGCAATACCTGCGAACCATCGGCATTAAAAGCCATAGTATCAATTTGATGTAATGGTATCCCTGAAAGACTTGCTAATTGGGCACTAAAGGTCGATTTACCACTACCGGGTTTACCAAATATTGCTATTTTCTTCATTCTGTCTCCTTGATTCGAAGTACCCAAAAGGCAGAAATGAAAAAACCGCCTTCTAGGCGGGTTTTCGCTCGAACATACAAAAGCCCACCATTCCTATGGAATGATGATAATTCGGCTTGTTCTATTGCGTGCACTCATGTTCATAAGTCAATCATGTCGAGATATCAGTTTGATGTCAACGCCTTATACTTACACCAAGTTAGTAGAATTTCTTTTCCATTAAAATCAGCTTTTTCCCCATGTGTAAAGAGTCATCAAATGGTCGATAGCCTAATTTGTTATATATATGAATGCCTCTGAGGTTGGACTCAAATACGTCTAGCCATATTCGCTTGCAATTTAGCTGTTTTACGCAGTGCGTTTCCATTAGAGAAATAGCCTTTTGACCAACACCTTGTCCCTTAGAAGCAATGACAATACGTCTAAACTCTACACTTTGATCCGCTTCGCAAGCCAGAATGATAAAACCAGCTAATACACCTTGGTGAAACACTGACAAATAAACATTGTCCTCTTTATGCATCTCAGCTAAATGCTGCTCTTTTGAGTATGGGATGATATAGGACGATGTGGTGCCTGCTTTTTCCATAGCGACAAAAGCATCAATATGTTCGATTTGAGTTGGTTTTATTTCTATCAACACCATGATTCCTCACCACATTATAGTGTTCTTATTGCTGTAACAGTTACTTCAATTAGTACATCCCCCTCAAGAGCAACTCCCAAACAAGCTCGTTGTGGCCAATGTTCAGGATTTGGCCCTAACCATGCTTTCCAGACTTCATCCATCAATGGCTTATCTGCCATGTTTGCAATGTAAACTTGCGCTGAAACAATTTGGCTCTTGTCTGAACCTAGCTCGGTCAGATTTTCTTGTATGGTGTTTAAGGTAAGTTGTGTTTGCTCTTCAATGCCAACTTGTGTGTTAGAAGATGTGGCAACTGTCCAAACTAAATCTTTATATGCTGATGATTTATTGCGGCCAGCGTATATACCGCGTTTTCTTTCAATCACCGTGCACTCCCTGATCATTGAAATTATACTCGTGAAATAGCACGCCTAATAAAAAAGGAGCCTACGCTCCTTTAAATTTTGAATTGCAACTATTTGCGAATTGCAATCGCTTCAATCTCGATATTTACATCTTTAGGTAAACGCGCAACTTCCACACATGAACGTGCCGGATAGTTTGCAACTTTGTGCTCATCAAAAAATTGACCATATACCTCGTTTACCGTACCAAAGTCATTTAGATCTTTAACAAATACGGTTAGTTTTACAATATCACCAACAGTTAGACCAGATGACTCTACTACAGCTTTTACATTTTCAAGTGATTGTCTCGCTTGATCTGCAATTGCTTCAGGTACTTCACCTGTCGCAGGGTTTACTGGAATTTGTCCTGAAGTCAACACCATATTTCCTAGATCAACGCCCTGTACGTATGGACCAATTGCAGCTGGTGCTGATTCTGTATGTAAAACTTTTGTCATGATAATTTCCGTTTCTGATTAATGGATATAAGTGCGCTTATAGTCTCTACCTTTGCGCACTTTTTCAAGTATTTAGGACATTTGGCGTGAATTAAATTTTAGTCGCAAATTTAAGCAAGTTTGACGACTAAATCAGATAAGGATTCTGGTGAAAAAGGTTTAGATATGTATGCGTTAACACCAAGCTGACTCATTTGTTGAACTTTATCAGGTGATGTGTCGCCAGTGAGCATAATTATTTTGATATCTCGATATGCTGGCTCTAGTTTCACTTGCTTAATTAGTTCGACACCATTAATTTTTGGCATATTCCAGTCGGTTACGATTAAATCATAATGCTCGTCTGACAAAGCACTTAACGCTTCTTCGCCATTACTGGCTTGCGTTAGCTCATTGAACCCACGTTCTTGCAAACTTTCACTGATCAATTCGCGCATAAAGTATGTATCATCAACAATTAAAATTCGCATGCCCTTCCTTAAATACCGCAAGTTGTATACCCAACAATGATTTATGCTAGTCATAGCCAGCAACAAAAGCAAAGTTAACGGCGATAATTCAACCGATTTAAAATGGACTTCAACGAAAAATCGACTTTTAAAAGTTTTATTTCTGTAAATATTAAACCAAGTACGAAAGGTTAAAGTCAGTCAAGCTTCTTAGCTTAAAGTCCGATAGGTCAAATTTTTGATGCTCGTACTCACCTTTGTGAGGTACTGCTAATGTACGCATTTTTGCTGCTTTTGCAGCCAAAATTCCGGTACTAGAGTCTTCTATTGCCAAACACCTTGAAGGACACACATCCAACCCTTGGGCAGCGGTTAAATAGATCGCTGGATCGGGCTTTCCTGCAAGCTCATCATCTGATGAACGACAATCAGAGAAATAGTGAGAAATATCCAACGTGTCTAAAACAATGGGGATTAGCTGAGCGGGCGCATTGGTTGCCAAACCAATCTTTATTTGATTATCTTTGAGTAACTTTAGCGTGCTGTGTACCCCCTCAAGTGCCTTGCCTCGATGCGTTATTAGTTCAGCAACTCGTGTAACAACGGCTTGTGCAACTTGCTCAATACTCGGCCCATGCCACGGACTTTGATTAAACCAAAATGTAGCGGCTTCTATGGTGGTCATTGTCGCACTCTGTAACGCAAGTTCATCGCTTACGTTAACGCCCAAACTGCTAAACACTTCTTTTTCTGCATCTTTCCACATGGGCTCTGAATCAATCAAAGTGCCGTCCATATCGAATATTACCGCTTCAATCATTTGCCACCCAATCTAAATACCACTTCAAACTCTTCACAGATGATCGGCATGCTTTTTTCTGGTTGAAATTCTGTTTCCTTCAATTCTCTGTGATAGTAATCCCAGTGAACACGCTGCCAATATTCCAAGCTTTTGTCGCCCTCTCCTTCTAATAAGGCATAATCGGCATCAATCTCCTCAAATGGTATAACAGCAACCCGCACCGTCTTGATAATACAATGTGCAACCCCTTGCCAGTCAGTTACAACGTTTAGATCACCGACTTTAGGTAGCTCAAACCCGTTGGCTTGATACCACCAAAGAGAAGGAGATGTGGCCTTTTTTATGCCAGCAATGACTAAGGATAAACACGTATTAGCATCTTTTTCGTTATCACAAAAATGCCAGCTATCTAAGCGCTGAAAAGGTTGATTAAGATGATGAAAATAGTCTTCACATATTGTTTGTACCGATTTATGGCAAGCACTATCTGACAAAATATCTGCTCCTTTGTGCATTGTTCACAAGCAAGCAGATAATAGAATTTGTAATGCTTATAAGTAAACAGCAAAATTGATTTTTGCC
This sequence comes from Pseudoalteromonas luteoviolacea DSM 6061, assembly GCF_001625655.1. Lineage (GTDB taxonomy): Bacteria > Pseudomonadota > Gammaproteobacteria > Enterobacterales > Alteromonadaceae > Pseudoalteromonas > Pseudoalteromonas luteoviolacea. The sequence goes on from NZ_AUYB01000068.1 coordinate 16,163, forward strand.
GTTTACTTTGCTTTTTTAAACCAGTTTTAAAGCAAGCTCCCGCGACTTTACAAAAGCAGACTCCAATGAACTTTGATGCCTAAAATCAGCAAACTCCTGATATTCAGACCCAATTTCAAAAACTTGCTCACAGCCAAGGTACTTAGACAATGTACGAATGTGCGGTGCTAAATGGTTCATGCTCTCTCTTACACCACCAGCTTCAAATCCAAACTCACCACATGATGTTAACAGCACTAAGGTTTTTCCCGACAAGATTGGCTCTAAAGGAAAATCGCCACGGGCGAGGTCAAAACTAAAGGTTTCGTTGATTCTTACTATTTGATCAAACCAAGCTTTTAATTGTGCTGGCATACCATAGTTATACATAGGGGTGGAAATCACGACAATATCAGCCTGTATTAACTCATCAATTAGTTTATCCGACACTGCCAACTTGTTTTTTTGTTCTTCAGTGCGGTTTTCTTTTTTAGTAAACACCGCCCCAAGCCAGTCTTGATCCGTAAACGGGGGGGGATTAATACCAACATCTCTATACATATAGTTATGGATGGATGTATTTTCTTTAAGTGTACTGACAAAGCAGTGCGCTAATCTCTTAGAAATCGAATCGTGATTTGGGTTATCGTTACGACGCTTTCGAATGCTCGCATCTATATGAAGTAATTGAGTCATAAAAGTGTTCTCTTGTTGTTAATTCAGGGGCCCATTGTGCGTTTTTAGGTTTCCACTGACAAATGAATTGGCCCTCCTTATAAATAAGTTTTACTCATGTATAATTAGCAACTGACTTTTGCACTGGGAGGAAAAAATGGGAAAGGTATCTATGCAAGCGCTAAAGGTATTTGATGTGGCAGCGCGACACAGTAGCTTTAAAGTGGCCGCACAAGAGTTAAACATCAGCGCAACAGCAGTCTCTCACCATGTAAGCAATCTAGAATCTAGACTAGGCGTTAAGCTATTTATTCGTAAAACGCGAGAGGTATGCCTAACCGACATAGGGCTGTTTTTAGCAAAAGCGACTGATTCAGGCTTTAGTACAATTGAGCACGCAGTCAATGTACTACAAACACAATCTCAAAAAGTAAAAGTCCAGACCACCTCTTCATTCGCGGCACAGTTTTTAATACCTCAGCTTCGCACTCTTTCAAAAAGTTACCCTGACTTGGAAGTTGAAATCGTCACAGGTGAGCAATTAATTCATGACCCACATGCCATTTCTATTCGCTTTGGAGAAATTAATAACGTTGCGAAAAGCGCGCAGCTTACTAGAGAGTCATTTAATATCTACGGCACAGAAGAATGTTTGAGCAAACTCACCAATAACGATTGTGTAAAAGTGTTTATACCCAAATGGAAAAGTCGGCTTTTACCATCACCTCCTTGGCAACAATGGTTAAATCACAATAAGTTAGACCTCAATAAGCTAGAGGTTGTTTACTTCGATCAAGAGTCTTACTGTATTGACGAAGCCATTGCAGGTTCAGGGTTGGCTTTTTGCTCCAACACTTTAATTCAGTATGCAGTCTCAACCAAGATTCTCCGTCAATGCGATTATTCCTCTCAAGCTTCTCAACTCGGTTATTATTTGGTTTCAGCTTCCGTTTCTAGCACGCAAAAGCAACAGCAGTTCCTAGCTTGGTTGCAAGCCCATTTTGATTAATTAGTAAAATGAAAGACCACGTAAATTGAAGCTGAGTTAACCTAAGATATGTGTCATTACCCTTTAGTTTTTTGATTTGAGCACTGGAAATTAAACAACACTATGACCACAATGGACTTCTAGTTCTTAGCTGCTCTTCATGCGTTCAATCCAGCAAAGAGCCTTACAACAAACAGGAATTTTATGTTCGAATCATTTAACCCAACACCTCGTGTCCTCATGGGCCCCGGCCCATCAAATGTATCGCCTCGTGTTTTAGGTGCGCTTGCAAGACCAACGGTTGGGCATTTAGACCCACAATTTATCGGCCTGATGGATGAAATTAAACAGCTGCTGCAGTATGCATTTTGCACTAAGAATGAATTTACAATTGCGCTATCCGCACCGGGCTCGGCGGGAATGGAAGCATGTATTGTTAACTTATTAGAACCAAACGACAAAGTCATTGTGTGTATTAATGGTGTGTTTGGTAACCGATTAAAAGAGAGCGTTGAACGTGTTGGAGCCCAGGCAATTGTTGTTGAAGACAAATGGGGCACGCCAGTATCAGTGGAGAAAGTTGCTGACACGCTAGCGGCTCACCCAGATGCTAAAGCACTGGCCTTTGTCCATGCCGAAACCTCTACAGGCACTAGAAGCGATGCGAAGTCTCTTTGTCAATTGGCTAAGCAATATGATGTCTTAACGATTGTCGATGCAGTAACGTCACTTGGCGGCAGCGAGTTGAGGGTCGACGAATGGGGGATTGATGCCATTTACTCTGGCTCCCAAAAGTGCCTATCCTGCGTACCAGGAATTTCTCCTGTGAGCTTTAGCGACAAAGCTGTTGAAACTCTCAAACAACGTAAAACCAAAGTACCTAGCTGGTTTTTAGATCAGTCTCTTGTAATGGACTACTGGTCTGGTGAAGGTAAACGAAGCTATCACCACACAGCACCCGTCAATTCACTCTATGCCCTGCATGAGTCTTTAGTCATACTAAAACAAGAAGGCCTAGAGCAGGCATGGCAAAGACATACTCAGCTGCATAAAACGCTGCACGAGGGGTTATCCCATCTTGGTATAAATTTCTTAGTAGATGAAGCTTATCGCTTGCCTCAATTAAATTCGGTAATTATTCCGAATCACGTAAACGATGCTGAAGTACGCGCCACTCTCCTGAACAAATATAATCTAGAAATAGGTGCTGGCCTTGGTCAGCTCGCAGGTAAAACATGGAGAATAGGTTTAATGGGCACAACGGCGCAAGAGCAAAACATTGCACTACTACTTGCTGCATTAAAGGATGTACTGCGTTAACACGAATGAGATTAGGTGTGAGGCCCTATCACACCTAATTTAACTAAATACATGCTAGCGACGGGCGTATATAACCCCTGCAAAGTGCAACATGATTAACCACCATAGTGTGGTTATTAGTTCTAAATGAATGTCCAACATTTGTCCATAGAAACGGCCATCGCTATTGACCACATCCGACAATTGCACTCCAAATAAGTGAATTGATACCTCGGCATTAAAAGCCATGCCCAACCCTGTGATACCTAACCCTGATAGAATGAGGTAGAAACAGGCATGAACTGTTTGTACAAACCTTGCGTGTAGCTTGCCTTGAGGTGACTGCCTTTTAAGATGAGTTGCAAATCGTCTCTCCCATATAAATCTCAGTATAACCAGAGCAAATACACCTATTGCCATTAGTGCGTGAAGTTGAATAGCTTCTTGGCGATGAAGAATTTGACCTTTGATTTGGTAATTTACGGTGTGAATTTGCGCGCCCATATTCATCAAAATAAATAAGATCAAAAACGCGGCAATCCAGTGTAGTGAACGATCGACAATATACTGCTTATTCGCCATTAAATACTCCTTTATTTTTTCATTGCTGAAGCTATATAGTAGTGCTCAAAAATAAACATTCAAACATTTCTGAAAAAACAAAAAAAGGCAGCGGATTGAGCTGCCCTTGGTGCTGACTAGAATTTAACTTAAATTGAGATTGTACAATCGCGAAGCTTAACCCAAACTTCCGTATCTTCTTCTGGTGATGCTTGGGTCCACCATTTAGCTTGGTAGATAGCATCTTTGAAAGTCACTAAGCTATCGCCTACATATGTCTCACCACCTTGCCATTGTGGCGATTGGCACTTAGGTGTTAGTGCCCCAAAAAAACCAGTAATGCTATTGAGCTTCAGATTGGAAGCCGTACCGTAATCTACGCCTTCAGCAACCGATACAGCGCCACCAAGCGCTGTAATATGCCAATTGAATCTGATATTTGCCGAATCAACGCTACCATGAACTTCGATATTTGACACCAAAGCCGCATCGTAAGGCCATAGTCCATAATCACGCATTTGTCCTTGAAAACCCCCTATCCAGTTGCTTACCAGTTGAGCGTTATTGATTGCATAACCTGCAGAGCTCGGGTCTTGATATACAAAGCCAGGGTTGGTTGCCTGTTCTAACATGCTAACCCTTTCACTCTCGCTCTGAACATTCCAAGCACTCATGTACGTAATGACATTTTGTTTTAGTATTTTTACTTCGCTTTCAGTTAACGGTTGAGCTGCGCTATTTAAACTGACAAAACCCACACTGGTTAATAAAATTGCTGCTTGAATAGATTTCATAATGACTCCTGGTCCTTGTTTTTATCGCACTTCCAGTCTGCTTACGACTTGGGTAAAAATATTCCGCCTTGATAAAAGAGGAGTTTTTTGAATTAATATCGATATCAATCAACTAATTAGCAAGTGTCCATTTAACTAAATTGACATCATAATTAGTAATTTCGAATGAAACTAGCGAAGAGTACCTTATTTATGTGGATTGAATTGCAAAGGGAGTTTTATTTGGTTTGCTGTGTGCTAACCCTCTTCTGTACCGGTCTGATGCTTAAGTATGAAAAAAGCTTTGAAGAAAGTGCGCACTATCTAAGCTTAGCAAACCTTGCTCTAATGCTTACGCCGCTTATTAGCTATGTACAATTGAAGTTTAATATTCACGCCCCGCTCATATCGCAAATAGCAAATTGCTGCATCTTATTATTTTGCGCATTTACGTATTTATTTTATTGCAGCAAAACACCCCCTAGAGTTAAAGATTTAGCCCTTCATTGCACTCCGTTTGTATTCTTTCTGAGCGTTAAAGTCATAGGCTTTCATACTCAAACTGAGTTAATGTACATTATCTACTTTGGTTTAATGTTCAGCTATGTTACTAGCATATGGCAGCATGCCCCCAAATCCTCTTCAAACCCACTTAAGCGCAGTAAGCTGTTACTGATTACTATTACCTATTTGGTGGCCTTGAACGGTTTAGTTGCAGTCTCATATTTGAGCCAATCAAGCTGGACTTACCCACTATGGTCACTACTTAATATCAGTATTTGCTGTTACTTAATGACATTTTCTTTTTATGCCGCTTATCGCATTAATCAAGTTTCAAAACAAAACCCCCAGTCCAGAACTAAGCACATAATCACTGAAGACTTCGGTACTCAAAGTTATTATTCAGAGGATGTAATAGTCAAACAACGCGCCTTTCAGCTCAGTGATTCAGTGGCAAAAGACTGCATAGAAAAGATGCATCACTTACTAAAAAAAGAACAACTCTTTTTAGACAACCAACTGACACTTGGACAACTGGCCATAAGACTAGATATAACTCAACATCAAGCATCTGAGCTGCTCAATGAACATATGCACACCAGTTTTTATACTTTACTCAACGAGCACCGTGTTAAGCACGCTTGCCAACTATTAATGCACTCAAAAAATAAAGCTAGCATTACACAAATTGCCTTAGATAGCGGGTTTAACAACAAAAGTTCGTTTTATAATGAGTTTAAAAAGCAATTAGGAACTACACCGAATAAATGGCGTTTAGCACGACAAGAACACTAACTTTTTTGTTGCAAGAGTTACGCTCTCAGTTTACTCATTCATATCATAGTCATGCGTAATGCATTAGGTTGTGTTTTTTGTCGAACTATTACAATAAATTATGAGAAAACATCTATTAAGCGTCAGTTTTGTAGTAGCTAGTGCACTCCTATTTGCATCACTTAAGACCGCTTTTATCTGTGGTCCTGTTCCTGCGAAAATGGCGGCAGAGTCAGACATAGAGCAATTGGGCAAAGCTATAGCTCTTTATGGCACTTTATTAGATAAACCCATTAGTCAACTGCAAGACTTATCTTCGTTAATCTCCACCGAACCTCGTATTATACAGAACTTACCTAAAGACCCTTGGGGAGGGCGCTATCAATATAAGTATCTAGGTGGAAAAACAGCAACATTTATTGTTTGGAGCGAAGGTTCATTAAACTCTCAGGAAGGCTTAATTCTTTACTCATTTTCCAAACAAAGTGATAAATACATATCTACCCGACTTAATTCAAAGCTCGATTAAAAAAGTGCGCTCAAACGCCTTTAGACCCGTTTTTGAAAAACTCACTGAACGCGCATCTAAGTCTCTTTGAGCCCAACCTTTTTCAAAGATATAGTCTAACACCCATTGTCCAAGGCTCCCCGCTAAATGATTGCGACGCTCACTCCAATCTAAACAAGATTTACAAACTGGACGCCTCTTTGCTTGCAACTTAACAATATCGACGCCTAACTCACCAAAGTAAGCCTGACCTTTTTCCGTAAGCTGTGTTTGCTCCCCTGCATCGATCAAAATACCATGCGCCACCAAAGCATCATAAAGCTTTACACCCAGCTCTCCAGCTAAGTGGTCATAACATACTCTTGCATATTGTAATCTTGTTTCATTTGGGCCTGTCTGCACTTTGGGTTGTACACTTGTTGTGATCACCAATAGTTGTTCCAATAATTCCGAAACACTTAGCCCTTTTAATTGAAAGTACTTATGCCTCCCCTGCTTTCTAACTTGCAATAGCGATCCGTCCACAAGTTTAGACAAATGACTACTTGCTGTTTGCGGTGTCACATCGGCTTCGGTCGCAAGCTCGGTGGCAGTCAGCGCTTTACCTCCCATTAAAGCAGTCAGAATTTTTGCTCGGGTAGGATCTGCGATTAACCCTGCCACAATTGAGATATTTGGTTCCATATATTTACCAATAGTTCGATGGTCATCGAAGCATGCCATTTTTGGCTTGGTAGACTGCCTCAAAACAATAAAGGAGGCAATCTCTATGTCCATTACATGTTTCATTGAATACGAAATTAACCCATTTAAACACGCAGAGTTTGAGCAATATGCAAAAAATTGGGGGGAAATCATCCCGCGATGTGGTGGTAATCTAATTGGTTATTTCTTACCACATGAAGGCGATAATAAACGCGGTTACGGACTCATCACATTCAACAACCTAGCCGAATATGAAAGCTACAGAGAGAGATTAAAACAAGACAAAGGCGCCGTTGATAATTTCCAATACGCCCAGGAGGCACAGTTTATATTGCATGAAAAACGCTACTTTTTAAAAGGCGTACCTGAAACTCAAAAGTTCTATTCAGGTGCATTAAAATGATAGCCGTTATATTTGAAGTTACCTTAAAGCCGAATGCAGCTCCCCGATATTTTGATATCGCAGGTGAACTTAAGAAAGTTTTAGTTCAGCAAAGCGGATTCATTTCCATAGAGCGCTACCAAAACGTCAATCATCCCGAGCAATACCTTTCCCTGTCCTATTGGCAAGATAACGAATCCGTGATGCGCTGGCGAAACCAAATAATGCACCAAGATGCTCAACATATCGGTAAAACAGAGCTGTTTGCCTACTATCGATTACGCGTCGCAAACGTATTCAGGGATTATTCCCTATAGTCATTTATTTTTTAGGGCTGCAATGGCGTTCTTGGTTAGTTGCAGCCAAATAGGCTCATATTATGGAATTATTAGATTACCTTTACACTTACTTTTTTTCAGAAGCACGGCTTATTCAACATTGTGACGTTGAGCTGCAAAAGTTTATTGAATTACAAACAATTGGTGTCATGCCCAGACCCAGTTATATTTTGGATGCCAACCTACTTTGCAATTCATTTTTTGGGGAGCACGAACAACATGGAAAGATATCCTTTTATCCTAAGAGTTATGCTGAGTGGTTAAATAAAGTGAAATGTAATACAACCTCAGAAGCTGCCTTTACAATTTTTAGTGAACGCTTGCAGAAAACTATCCATGAATTGGCAAGAAACAATATTTCAATGGGTTATGAAGATGATATATCAAAACTAAACCTGTTTATTGCGACACAATGGCAACACTTTTTAGAAGGTACCTATGGGCTCTGCACTCGTACTGGCCTTCCTGAAGATATTGCCAAAAAAGAAATTACAATTGGGTTATTGAACACACGGCTGACGCAAGTAAATTTAAGTGACCAAGAGGAAAAGCAATTGATCACAGCTATGAATTTACTTGCGAGTTGCAGTCCTAAATTTGCACCTCATGAGCGAAGCAAGTCTCAAAAACAGCGCTTAGCAGCTCAGGTTGAAAGTAAGCTGCATATCTCACTTGAATAAAGCTCTATGTGTTGCCACCTCTTTGCTTATTCCGCTTTTTCGTTCTAAACGGCTGATAAAACATCACAAAGCCCGTAAACACCATAAAAAGTAAAATCAAAGAGACAGGTAGCATCAACCAAAGATTTGCGTTTTTTTCGAAAAAGGTGCCATCATGCAGGCTTTCTATAAATTCATAGTTGCGTTTAGCCACCTGAAGTACTTGGCCTGTATGACTGTCGATTTGAATTTCGATGCTATTGTGGCTACGAACTTTAGTGATCCCCTTGGCAGGTCTCACATCTAATCGATTGATATCATCCCAACTCGATATTTGTGCCATTTCGACTGACTGTGCCGCAGCTAAAATGTGTTCGAAAGTGATGGTTGGCTGAGAGGTCTTCCCTTTCGCTGAAGGTGGTTGAATAAAGTCGAATTCTTTTTTCACCAACAGCAATATTCCGGTAACCAAAATTACCAGCAATGGTAGCGCGACAATAATGCCAGCCCACTTATGAATGCTTCTATTCTTTCTTTTAAAACTCATTTTACCTACTACTGAATTTGTCACCGATAGCTGCATAAGAGCGCTTCAAAACTACCCATGTCAAAACAAATACATTACCTGCTTAATTAGGTTCACCTACTTCCTTTTTAATCGTGATACATACAAGTCAATACTAGACCAAATTAGCGATTAGGCGGTACCAATTGTGTTGGTACCGCCTGTTGTTAGCTACTACTTCGTCATCAACGGTGCGCCAACTGTCCACGGGCCACCAGCATCAATAACTGATTGCTGAAGTTGTGGGATGTCGCTTTGTTGTAGAGACTTGACGCGTTTGCTTACACTATCTAGACGTTTACTAGCATAGTCAAACTGATCTTTATGCTGCTGTGTTGGGCCGTAGGTAGACCAAGCAGCAGTCATTGCATAGAACAATCGACTAGAGATGTTTGCAGGCTTAGTTCCCATACGGTCACGCGACTTAAGGCCATTAAGTTCAATATTAATTGCATTGATCTCAGCTTGAATATTCGCGTAGTTCGCTTCCAGAGCCGCAATGTCACCCGGAGTACGGTCTATAGCTGTACGTAGTGTCTTCATTGACTTATTTAACTCACCAATCACTGCGTTTACTGCGCTAGCTCGTCTTTGTGCGTTTGCTATTTTCTTACCAAACTCGAGCACTTTTTTAGCGGACGCGGCTTGCAATGAACCACCAGTGATAGGCTTCAACTCAAACTCTACCGGTTCAGCAAGTTGTGATACTGTACCGCCTACACGCTTGTATAACGTTGCGCTATAAGTACCTGGGATAGCCAATAAGCCAGTGCCAAATGGGTTCCAACCTGAAGATTCAACCCCCGTTACCGCTTTACCTGTCGCATAGGTCATATCCCATGTTACACGGTGAAGACCTTTGGTAGTTTTACCCGCCACACGATTTACAAACTCGCCGTCCTTATCACGGATCTCAAGGTATACAGCTGGTTTTGGCTCTTGGTTTTCTTTTTCGATTTCCTCCCACGCTGGGTATTGTGGGTAATCTTTATCTTTAACCATGTCTTTCTCAGCTTTTTGACGTTGCTCTTTTGCAGTCAATAAGCTGTCTTTTAAGAAGTAAGTCAAAGTCGCACCATGCTCAGGATTTTTCGCTGCATAACGATCATCACCATCTGTATCCGTGTGGTTACCGTCTAGGCTAAACCACTTAACCGGACGACTAGGCGCAATCAACATCGCCTCTTGCTCCATAGACTTTTCAGTTAGCGCTCGCAGTGGAGCGTAGTCGTCAAGTATGTAAATACCACGACCAAAAGTGCCTGCAACTAAATCGTTTTCTCTGCGCTGAATTTTAACATCACGCGTAGAAATTGTAGGGATACCACCATTGAGTTCAGTCCACTTTTTACCACCATCAACGGTGAAGAAAATACCGAACTCTGTACCAATAAACATGAGGTTTTTATTTACATGGTCTTGAACGATACGCCACACCAAGTGTTTTTCTGGCAAATCATCAGCGAGTGATTGCCAAGTCTTACCTAGATCAGAAGATTTGATTAGATAAGGCTTAAAATCACCATACTTGTGGTTATCCAGTGCAACATAAACCGTATTAGGGTCAAACAAGTCAGCACGGATATCATTGACATAAGCCATTGCTGGAACACCTTCAATGCTATTTAAGTCAATTTTTTTCCAGTTCTTACCACCATCTTTGGTCACTTGGATCAATCCATCATCCGTACCCGCCCACAAAATTTTGTCGTCCACAGGGCTTTCAGTGAAGTTTGCAATGGTATGATATTCAGACATTGCATAGATATCCCAACCAGCTTCAACCGACCAAGTTCTTCCCATCACCGGCATGTGCATACGATTTTCATTTTTGGTTAAATCATTGGAGATTGGCTTCCAGCTATCGCCCCTGTCATCCGAACGCCAAACACGTTGCGAGGCAAAGTACAAGCGTTTCGGATCATGAGAAGATACATTGATTGGCGCATCCCAGTTAAAACGCTCAGCAGGCTCTCCAGGACGAGGTTGTGGCTTAATGTATACACCTTCTCGGGTTTTAAGGTCATGACGCGTCAAGTTACCTTGCTGCCACTGTGAATACATGATGTTAGGGTTACCTGGTTCAACCGCAGGTTGATGGCCGTCTCCTCCTAATGTCAGGAACCAATCTTTATTTTTGATCCCTTCTGCACGTCGAGTTCGCGACGGACCGCCTTGTGTTGAATTATCTTGTGCGCCGGCATACACCGTATAGAACGGTTCTGCATCATCTGGAGCAACCTTGTAGAACTGCGTTAATGGTAAGTTTGCCATAAAACGCCAATTGGCCATGCGGTCATGAGACATATATATGCCACCATCAGAGCCAATTAACACAAAATCAGGATCTGTTGGGTGGAAAGCAAAGGCATGATCATCTACGTGCTTGCGCTTGGTGTTGATTGGCGTCCACGTTTTACCGCCATCGTCAGACACTTTGCTGTAGTTACTCGCAATATAGACACGGTCAAGCTGGTGTTGATCTGCAAAGATTTCTTGGTAGTAATGCGGGCCAGTTCCACCGCCTACTTCATCAGACATTCTTGTCCAACTGGCACCGCGATTGTCTGAGCGATAAAACCCGCCTTTACGGTTATCAGTTTCAATTGTGGCATAAACAATATCTGGATTAATTGGTGAGATTGCCATACCAATTTTACCCATATTACCTTTTGGCAATCCTGTTTTTAGCTCCGTCCAAGTTTCTCCGCCATCATCAGAGGTATGGATCCCTGCTCCCGGACCTGTGCCAACGTATGTTGCTACAGTTCTTTGGCGAGACCAGGTCGCCGCATATAACTTTTTCGGGTTACGAGGATCAATTAATAACGAGGTAACACCTGTCCACTCATCCTCAGGTTTAAGCACTTGCTTCCAAGTCTCACCACCATCTGTGGTTTTATATAATCCACGCTCTCCTCCACTACTCCACAAAGGGCCTTGGGCTGAAACCCAAACGGTATTCGAGTCGGTTGGATGGACCTTAATATCAGAAATACGTTCTGACTCTTTTAGCCCCATATTTTTCCATGTCTTACCACCATCTACGGATTTATAGACACCATCACCAAAACTGATGTGGCGGCCACCATTGTTTTCTCCGGTCCCTACCCAAATGATGTTTGAATTGCTTGGGTCAATTGTCACATCGCCTGTCGAGTACACGGCTTGTTTATCAAAGATGGGTGTCCAAGTAGTACCAGCATTAACCGTTTTCCACACACCACCTGAACCAACTGCGGTGTACCATGTTGATGGGTTGTTTTGGTCTACTTCAATATCCGCAATACGACCTGACATGTAAGCAGGACCAATGTTGCGCAGCTTCATCGCTTCAAAAGTTTGACTGTTAAAAATTGATTTCTCATCTGACTCGTTTGCTAATGCATTAGAAGTCACTAGAGCAATAGATACAGCTAACGCTGTTTTTAGGAGAGTTTTCATTTTCACACCAAAGGTTATTATTTTCATTCATCCCAGCGGGAAACATTAACCTAACATATGATAAAGGTGTGTAAATAATCGCTCATGCTACAAGAAATTGAGTTAAATGTTATGATGTAACAAAGTATGTAATACTTAGCCTATGCCTGAAAAATTAAAAAATGATAATTTATTCATCAACTTAGACTCACACCTGAGCAAGTATGTATTTAATTTAGGGAAAACAACAACTAACACTGAAAGAAGTTGCTTTCCCAGCAAAAGCCTACCTAAAAGAAAAAATCAGCTAAAAGGCTAACTTTGCAAGTATTTCTCCTTCTTCTTCATCAAAGCCATACTCAACAAAGCCAAGACTGGCATAAAATGACTTAGCGGCTGCATTTTTAGGATCATAACAAATTTCAATAAATTCTAGGTCTGCATTGCGCTTAATTTCCTCGATAGCTAGGATTATGGCTCGGCGCCCTATTCCTTTCTTTTGAAACTTTTCATCCACCATGAAGCGCCAAATAGAAACCATATTTTTATTCTCTGGAACCCACATAAAAAAACCAACCGGCTCATCATCCAAATAAATCCCGCGAGTTTGATAATGTGAATTGTAATGTGATTCCACCAGCGACCACATATTACACGCCACAAAATCCTGCTGTTCCTTGCTGACATCTAGGTCACATATGGCTTCATAGTTAAGCTGAGAAACTGGTCTCAACGACACATTGCCATGGATTGCCATTACTAACTCCTTCTACTAATCAATGGGTTAAATACGCTCAACTATATCTTGATCAACTTAAGCCGTTGCTTATATCGCCATGTAAAGCCCAGTATCGCAATTGCAATTACATTAATGGTAATTGAAACAGAACCAAGATCGAGACTCACACCAATCACAGAAAATGGATTTAAACCCAAATTCCACTCGCCTAATTTCATCGTCGCAATTTGAAATAAACTTAGCCATAGCAAGCCCTTCACCAAAGATTCTGGGCTCTTTACCCATTGCCTAACCAAGTATGCATAAAGCGCAACAAAAAAGAACATGTATCCCAATTTAACAAAGCTCAGTACATGATCGAAATTGCTCTTATCAATTGCATATAAAATAAAAGTAGCCGCTGAAAAAACCAAAGAAACAAGTAAAAGAATGACATTAGCTTTATAGCTCTTTGATTCTTTAGTCATTGATTCACGCGTCGTATTTACTTCAGTCATGGTTTACCTCTTGTAACTTCTCCAAATCGCCACCAACTATCACGTCTAGGTGAGTCGTTATTTTTTCCACTGGCCAATCCCACCAAGCGATCTCTAAAAGTGCATTGATCACAGGTTGCTCAAAGCGCATTCTGATTACTTTTGCGGGGTTCCCACCAACAATACTGTATGGCGGTACATCTTGAGTGACGACAGATTTACTTGCAATTATCGCCCCAGTACCAATCTTAACACCCGCCATAATTGTGGATTCATACCCAACCCACACATCATGTCCAATCTCGGTGTCTCCTTTGTATGGCAGCTCCCCTTCCTGGGGCATCGCTTTCTCCCACCCATTGCCAAATATGTAAAACGGATAAGTAGAAAACCCAGACATTTGATGATTCGCGCCATTCATGATGAACTTTACGCCTGTTGCAATGGCGCAAAACTTTCCTATTTTTAATTTATCACCAATAAAATCAAAGTGATACAGCACATTTTTTTCAAAGTTTTCTGGACCTTGGGGATCATCATAATAGGTATAGTCACCTACGATGATGTTCTCGCGTGTAATAAAATTTTTCAGATAACCCACTTGAGGAAACCCTTCAAGGGGCGACTTGTTATTTGGATTGGGTCCTTTCAAAATAGCACCTTTATATCAATTTTTATCGTTCACAATTTTGTCTGCGGGCACATGCTCCACCAGCCAGACATCATTTTTAGTTTTATAAAATTGTGCGCCTTGTTGATGCATCAGTTCAGAATCTATGGTCAGAATTACGGCGCTGCCATAGCGACTGCCAACGGTGCGTGCAGTTTCTGCTGACTCAGTTAAATGAACATGGTGGCGGTCTCCTTTGAGTAAACCTTTTGATTTAATTGAATCTAAAAATCGAGTAGCTGTACCGTGGTACAAACTTTTCGGTGGATTCGATGGTACTAAGCCTAAGTCGACTTGAATTGAATGGCCTTGGTTTGCTCTGATCTTTTTACCATCTTCGCTAATAGCAAAGCGTTGTTTATCATTACTTTGGACAATCCCAGCGATTAACTCTGAAGTCAGTGTGAATTTATTAGTCTTTGAGATAAGTTCGCTGATGTTTGCCCAGCCTTGCGGGTCTAGTTCAAGGTTTATTAATTCAGGCTGATGCCTAAGGATCAAGCTTAAGTATTTTGATATTTTTTTATTTTCCATGGCCCCGTAATGTAGCCGATTTTATTGATTTAGTTAAGTGGTATAAGTCGCTTTATGAAATTGCGCATATATCAATAATATGCGCAATTAAACTATAAATCACTTTTATAGTAATAACTTACTGTGGGTGGCTTGGTCAGATGTGATACAAGTTCTCCTAACACACCATTATTTTCAATATGTAACATATAGTTTTTATGATCCACCTTACTTTGCCAGTCCTCATCGATTAGCATTTGAGAACGGGCTTCATCAAATAAGATCCCAACTCTGTTACACCCATAAAATTTTCGTACATTAGGTAAATTATGATGTAAAAAACGTGTCAGCGCCTCGCTATTCTCGGGCTTCAAACTACAGACTATTTGTACTTTAACGGACATAATGCCTCCTTATCATTCAGTGCAATACCAGTTTACTGAGACACGCGACATAAACTGCCCTCAACCTGCAAAAGTACTGTTTTTCGTTCATCCTTTTAAAGCCTGTTGTTTTGGCGTTTCTCCAAATGTATTTTTATAGGCCTTAATAAAGTGAGATACATTACTGTAACCAACCTCCAACGCCACGGTCGTTATACACATATCTCCCCGAGTAATGAGCTTTTTAGCATATTGCATGCGCTTATTAATCAACCATTGTTTTGGGGTTTGTTGGAATGCTTGTTTAAACTCGCGCTGAAAGCCAGAAATACTACGCCCAGATAGTTTGGCTAGATCCGTTACTGACAATTTTAATATTCGCTCATTTTCTAATAGTCGGCGCATATTACGCTTTGCAGGTAATGCCAACTCAGAGCTCTGGAGCAAAGCTCGCAAATCCTTTCCATAGATGGCGTTTAAAATATGCAAAAGTTCAAGAAGCTTGCATTCCAGCATGCCTTTAATACAGACTTCATGTTCAATGTATAGCCCTAATTGTTTAAAAAAGGCTGTTACTGTTTCGTGCTCTATCGTTAAAGCCCCCATATTTTCCTGCTTTGATAGAGACAAACAACAATCTACAGATAACAAAAACCGTTCAATTACCTGTTTATTAATGAATACCAACCAAGCCTTTAGGTTATGCGTACACTTTACAAAGTCAGAATGTAGGTTTTGCCCTTGGCACAGTAAAACGCCTTGCCCCTCGTTTAATGCAATTTGGTCATTTTGCCACGTGGTCAGAGTTTCTGCTCCACCTTCCACAAAGACCAAGCAAAGTTGATTAGTGTAAAACTCAACATCAACCAAATCTTGTTGCAAATCTTTGTAGTAAATCGCTGAACCGTCAGAGCCAACAACTTTGTCGACGTCAGACAGTGCGCCTAAAGCCTGAGGGATCACTAAAATATGTTGTAGACAATAATCCGCTGCATCCATTTTATCTTGCCCCTCAATTTAGCGTTTCGAATGTGCTACTAGTTAATAGCATCACTGACCTAGTTCAAAAGGAGATTCTAATAATCTAACCTGCTTAGTATCACTATTGATTTCAGTCATAATACCTTGCGGCAGGATGATTTGAGGGTCTGTATGACCAAAGTCTAAATTACTTACCAATGTAAGTTCGTTGCAACCAAATTCCCCTGCTACTACCGACACAATTACTTCATCGAGCTGTGCTTTTTCTTCATCGCTATAATCTCTCGCTCGACCAAATAGGATCCCTGAAACTTGCTCAAAAACGCCCATCACGCCGTAATTTCTCAACCAGTATTTTACATAGTCAATTGAAGGCTTTTCTTCTGACGTTTCAAAAAACAGTATTTTACCTTGCCAAAAATTTGCCCTCGGCCAATATTGTGTGCCTTTAAGCATTTCCAGCACCTCAATACATCCACCAAATAACTGACCTGATACGCAACCATGACCTAAACTAGGTGACTGTATAAACCTTGGTCCACCGTTACTTTTTTGAGGATGAAGCTTGCCTTCGTTACTTGTCTCAAACCAGTCAGGGTAGCCATCGCTATAATGACTAAATACCGGGAAGGTTCGACTTGAATATTCGTTAAATAGAAACGACTTTACATAATCTTGATACTTACTCGAAAAACTATGGAATTGAGAAAATCCAGCCATAATAGAGGGGCCATTAAAGGTGACTAAGCCCAGTTGATTTACAAATACAGAGACCGCAGTAAAATCCGAAAACCCCATAAAAAACTTGGGGTTCGCTTTAATAATATCTGGGTCTAAGTACTTTAGAATTCTGGCTGAGTCGTTTCCGCCAATTGATGCAATAATACCGTGTATATTGTTATCCGAAAAAGCACGGTTGATATCATCAGCTCTCATTTGTGGATTGTTGAATACATCTGCTATGTCCATGCGTGCTGTTGGATACTCCACAACATTGAGACCAAGCGCTGTTAAGTTGCGAATACCACTATCAAAGATATGTGGAAACACGGAAGGTAAACCGGTTGAAGGAGACAATACCGCTATATTGTCTCCCGCTCTCAATCGCTTTGGCTTTATCAAGTTAAAACTCCTTTTTATTTTTCTTGATATTTTTATACATTAATCAATATTATATTCATAGTATTAGTCGCCATTGGTGTAAAAAAGTAAGTTTATAAGTGGAGTTCGTTTGTCATAAAATGACGCTCAAATTTTAAACTGCACACGCGTGTTTTAAATACTAAATCTCTTCAAAGCAACACCACTTTCGATGATAAAAAAGCCAAATAAAGCAATATGCCCTTTTTACCATAATTTGCCTTCAGCTAATAATCCTGTTAGCGTTAATTTACCCAGACACAACAATCTAGCTAAATAATGTACGTGGTAGTTGAGCGTAAATACCACAATTAACCAACACAAGGAGTTGTTATGTTTTGGATTAGTAATATTTTGGGATTAGCTGTAGCTTGGTACTTTACGGACCTCCAATCACCATCGATGGTTGAGGGGATCATCTGTCCAATTCTGATTGCTGTCTTTATTTTTAGTATGTTTAGACAGCTTTATATAGCAGCAAAATCATCTACTGCTGCGCCCAACACGAAGGCACAGTCTAACGATGGCGGCGCTTATTTAGTAAACCCCAGCGTAGATAAACACAAGCATGACGGCGACAGTGATATTAGCCAAAGCTTTGGTGGAGATTCAGGTGGTGGCGACGCTGGCGGCATGTAATGCACGGCCATATAACGCGTAAGGGACTAAGTTGCCAGTCCTAGATAGTAAACGTAAAAAAGCCCGAATGTCATATTTCGGGCTTTTTGTTTCCAATTACTGGTTCAAACTATTTTGCGGCAATCGCTGCACGTGCCTTGTGTAGTTTTTTGTAACTTTCAATCAATTTCAGATGCTTATCTAAACCTTCCAGTTTAGTGCTCGTTTCTGTCAAACCGTAGAAACGTACATCACCATTTATTGAGCCAATTACATTGTCCATTACGTCCTGACCAAACATTCTTGTCAGGTTATAAATGTAATCTTCAATCTCTAACTCTTCGTCAAGTGCAATCTCAAGCACTGTGTGCATAGCTTGATAGAAGATACCACGCTCAACAGTGTTATCATTGTACTGAAGGAAGGACTCAACAAGGTCCATGGTTTCTTCCAAATCGCCTAATGCAAGATAGATAAGAAGTTTCAGCTCAAGGATCGTCAACTGGCCCCAAACCGTATTTTCGTCAAATTCAATGCCAATTAAAGTAATGATATCCGTGTAATTATCTAACTGGCTTTCCTCAAGACGATTTACTAAATCAGCAAGCGCATCATCACTTAAACGGTGCAAGTTCAAAATATCTTCGCGGTATTGCAATGCTTTGTTGGTGTTATCCCAAATTAGATCTTCAGCAGGATAAACCTCCGAGTAACCCGGTACCAAGATGCGGCATGCAATGCCCAAGTCAGTAAACTCGGCGATATAGGCTTCTTTACCTAAGTCTTTTAAGATCCCGAACAGCTGGTCGCATTCTTCTTCATTGGTACCAGAGAAATCCCACTCAACAAAGTCATAATCTTTCTTTGCACTAAAGAAGCGCCATGAAATCACACCTGTTGAATCAATAAAATGCTCAACAAAATTTTCAGGTTCAGAAACAGCCATGCTGTTAAATGTAGGACGAGGGACGTCGTTCAAACCTTCAAAGCTTCTGCCTTGAAGCAGCTCAGTCAGACTGCGCTCTAGCGCCACTTCCAAGCTCGGATGCGCACCAAATGATGCAAATACGCCACCTGTTTTGGGGTTCATTAGTGTCACACACATCACTGGAAATTGCCCACCAAGAGATGCATCTTTGACAACAACAGGAAAGCCCTGCTCTTCAAGTGCTTTGATACCATCAACAATACTCGGATATTTCGCCAAAACTTCTTCAGGTACATCTGGCAGTACAATTTCTTGTTCGATGATTTGCTTTTTCACTGCACGTTCAAAGATTTCAGACAGACACTGAACTTTAGCTTCAGCAAGGTTATTACCCGCACTCATCCCATTACTTAGGAACAAGTTTTCAATTAGGTTTGACGGGAAGTATACTGTTTCACCGTCAGAGTGACGTGTATAAGGAATTGAGCAAATACCACGCTCGACATTACCTGAGTTAGTGTCGATAAGGTTAGACCCTTTCAGTTCACCTTCTGCGTCATACACCGCTAAAGTATGCTCGTCTAAGATCTCGCTTGGTAGCTCGTCATTTGGACCTGGCTGGAACCACTTTTCATTTGGATAATGAACAAAATCGCTGTTTGCGACTTCTTCCCCAAAGAACTGATCGTTATAAAAGAAGTTACAGTTCAAACGCTCAATAAACTCACCCAATGCTGAGCAAAGTGCGCTCTCTTTTGTAGCACCTTTACCGTTGGTAAAACACATTTGTGATGCAGCATCACGGATATGCAGTGACCAAACATTAGGAACAATGTTGCGCCAAGATGCGACTTCGATTTTCATACCAAGATCGGCAAGAATACCAGTCATGTTTGCAATTGTTTGCTCAAGAGGAAGGTCTTTACCCAAGATGAATGTATTAGCATCTTGCTCTGGTTTAACCATCAGCATGGCTTGCGCATCATCATCCAAACTTTCGACGTCTTCAATTTGGAAGTCAGGACCGGTCTGAATAACCTTTTTTACTGTACAGCGATCAATAGAGCGTAAAATCCCTTTGCGGTCTTTCTCTGAAATACTTTCAGGTAGTTCTACTTGAATTTTAAAAATTTGATTGTATCGGTTTTCTGGATCAACGATGTTATTTTGAGAAATCCGGATCCCGTCCGTCGGGATCTCACGAGAAACACAGTAAACCTTTACAAAGTATGCCGCACAAAGTGCAGATGAGGCTAAGAAATAATCAAAGGGGCTAGGCGCCGAACCATCTCCTTTATAACGGATTGGCTGGTCAGCAATAACACTAAAATCATCAAACTTGGCTTCAAGTCTCAGATTGTCGAGAAAATTAACTTTAATTTCCATTGAACTCTTCCACAGTTGTGCGCAGCTGCTCGGTCACTTCAAAGCCTAGTTTGATACAACCCAGCAGCAAAATTATCTTAACTGTGCGATTATCTTATTTTTCGCGCCATTAGTCTTGGGTTAATTGCAAATAACCTCAAATTAAATCCATTGGAGAAGAGAATAGAGCCAAAAGTGGCTGGATTTTAAACACTACCTTTGTAAACCCGTACAGGGCACCCAACTCCCCTTACCATATGTATCTCATTCTCTACAAACGGGATGCCGAGTTTTTCAATTACCGACTGGGAGCGCACGTTTTCTGTCAAGTGAACAGCGCAAACTGTTTTTAACCCCAAATGCAGTTTGCAATGTGCAATCAACCCTTTTGCGGCTTCATATGCGATACCCTTGCCCCAAAAAGGTACTCCTAACCAATAGCCTATTGTGCCTTCCCCATTTTCAAGCTGAGGAAAGCTCACAGCGCCTATAATACGATCATCTCCCTTAAGCGTTACTGCGTACACCACTGCGGTTTGCTGTTCATACTGACTTTTATGTGTACTGATCCAGTCTGTCGCCATATAAGATTCGTATGGGTGAGGCACACTGGCAGTCATGTCTGCGATGATTTTCTCACCGGCTAATTCCGTTACTCTCGCAGCATCATTTTGGCAAAAAGGCCTTAAGAGCAATCTCTGGGTTTCAATGTTTGGTTGTATCATTTACAGCTCACGTTTGTTATTACTTCATGCGCTATCAGGCAGAACTATTTAAAGACCGTTTAATACCATTTCTTTTATTTTTTTTGCCTTTTCAAAATGGTCAAGCTGATGTGTTTGTATCCACCACGTAGCCGCTTCCATTAATAATTCAGGATCGTCATTTTTGTTGGCAAAAAACGCATAAAATGATACGCCTACGTTATCATCTTTTTTATCGATTTTTCGTTCGCATACCTGGATTATTTTTTCTCTTAGTTCTTGTCTCATTTTAACTACTTAGATAATTCACTATATTGAAAAATATAAACGATAAACACTGTCATTTGAACACTTAAATGGCTGCTTACACTAAAAATAATAACAATAAAAAACGGTGAAGAACTGATATTCTCACCGCGTTAACTATTAATTACTCTACTTAATTACAAGTACTTTTCATGAAAACTTAAAGTGTTATTTCCCTCTAATCTCAGTAACTTGTTCGTAGCCTATTCCCCAATTGTCGGTATTCACTTCATCGATCACAACAAAGGTTGTATTCGGTGTTTTATTTAGTACTTTGACCATCAGTTCAGTCGTACCTCGGATCAAAGCTTTTTTTTGCTCTGCCGTTACACCTTCGTCTGTCACTTTAATATTTATATAAGGCATAGATGTTCCTTTCTAAATAATATCTGCATACATTTTATTGACGATTATCCACTGACCACGCTCCTTTAAGAGCCCTAAATAATCAATGTAAACATGTTCGAATAATGGACAAACAAGCTTAACCATTGCCTGCTCACCAACAATATCGACAGCAAGAATTTGATAAGAGAAAGGCAATCCCAGCTCACTTGGCACTGGTCGTTTCTCGACAAGTAACAGCCACTCTTTTAAAGTTCGTCTTATATCAGGTGCTTTTAATACAACATCATCACTAAAAATAGACTGAAGGATATTTACATCAGCGTTGTGCAGCCCTTCACAATAACTATGGACAAGTGATTTTATCGCTTCAATATCACTTAGATTTTTGCTATGCATGAGCTCCTCCAATCATTAAAGCAAAGCTTGTTCAGCATCTAGTGCTGCTTTAAAGGACTCTCTACTCATCACTCTTTCTAGCATGACATGAACATTGTCAGGAATACTAATATCAACATAAAAATAAGCACCCCAACGGGCATATACGGCCAACAATATATCAGCAACGTTGGGTTGCAACCCGCCCAAAAATGGTCCGTGACCCTCTCGCTGTTGCAATCGTAAGCTCACTACCTGCCATAGTTTATTAATACATTTAGCCGCCTCATTCATAAATATTTGACGCTCACTGTCATCCATGATGATTTGCTTGGCGAAAAACAACCTTCCATATGCAGGGTGAATAGTGGCATTGGCAAACATTAAATCTTCAATAATTTGTTGCTGTTGTTTGGTATCTACGGGCCAAAGCTGACTGCTATGGGTACGCAATAAGTGCAACATAATCGCGGCCCCTTCTGTCAAAACAATTTCATCTTTAACCAAAGTCGGAACCATATTGGAAGGGTTAATCATTGCGAAGTTTTCGGCCTGTTGCTGATTCACTAAAGTGAACTCTTGGCCGAGCTCTCTTAGCATAATCTGCACTGCCAAAGAACAAGCCCCAGGAATCAAATAAAGGGTATACATCACTCTCTCCTAACATCTACAAGTATTAAAGTTCAGGCACTTAAGCGCCTCATTCATTTACAGAAGCAGTGTAGAAAAAGCTGAATGTGTAATATATAGTCACAATACGAACCTGTTGTTTCCCTGAAGGAAACAGTCATTAGGAGAGATACATGGACAAGTTACGCGCAATCGAAGTGTTTATTAGTTTAGCCGAGCAAGGTAGCTTTACACGCGTTGCAGAATTAAGGCAAACCTCTAAATCAATGATTAGTAAAGAGATAACTAAGCTTGAAGAGAGTTTAGGAGTGAGGCTGTTGCATCGCACTACACGCGCTTTGCAATTGACAGAAGCCGGCAAAGTATATTTACACAAAGCACAAAACATCTTATCCCAGCTAGAGTTAGCTGATATGCAAGTTCAACAATTGCGCCAAAAGCCACAAGGCAAACTTAAGATCAATTTACCTATGGCCCTGGGACTTTGTATGTTGACCGACGTCTTCAATGATTTCATGTCCATGTTTCCCGACATTCAACTCGATATCCACCTTAGTGATGAAGATATCGACTTAGTGGAGCACGGTTTTGATCTTGGATTTCGAGCATCAAGTAAGTTGCTGGATTCAAATTATGTTGGCCGGCCCCTTACACAATTTAGCTACCGGATATGTGCGTCACCAGACTACATTAACAACCACCCAACTATCACCAAAGCCAAAGACCTCCATGCACATAACTGTTTTGAATACACTTATTTTAAAAACAAAAATAGTTGGCCGATAGAAGATGGTATCACCATCAGTGGTTCGCTAAAGGTAAATAGCACACCATTTATGCTAGAAGTTATCAAAGCTGGCCATGGCATTGGCTTTTTACCTGAATTTGTATGTGAAAAAGCCCTTAAAAGTGAGCAAGTAGTTGAGGTATTAGAAACATGTAAGAAACCGCAACTGACCCTATATGCGCTATATCCAGCTAGGCATTTCGTGCCAGAGGCTGTAATACAGTGTATTCAGTTTTTAGAGCAATACTTTGCTCGTCAAGCCAAATAGCATTTTACACAATCACAGGGACTTGAAATGAAAAAGTAACACCACCTGTGTCTGTCATTTCGATGTCTCGAACAATTTCCACCAAGTAGCCGCTGTCATCTAGTTGATAGCCTTCTGTCTCAATTAGCTTGAATAACTGTTCCAGTGCCACAGCATAGGCGGTATCGGATACCAAATACACGTCACAACAAAAGTAATGTCCTTCGGCCAGTAGCTTGGTGTACTCGGACGACGTAACCTGCCAATCTCCCATGTAAGTTTGAATATCCTTCCAGCTATTTTCCAATTGATTAACTGGAGTCATCCCCATAATACGGGTCGACTTTTCGCCAAAAGTATCAAAAACGATGTCCCAGTCTTGACTTGTATTAGGTAGCAACTTCATCCCTCTTTGTGGATACCAAACAAGTTCACATGGGAGGTTTTGTGCAAGTTTGTTCTCTAGCGACTCTGTTTCACTCGGGTGCGCAAGCTTAGTCATTAGCTCACTAGTTTGCCGTGGTGTACCTGAAACTCCCATTGCGCGAATTTCTTTTGCGGTCAAACCCAGCGCTTTCTTCAGCGCTTTACCAAGGGCTTGTGAAGATGAAAATCCACATTCATGCGCGATATCTATTATTTTATAGTCTTGCTCAGCAAAAATATAATGCACTGCATATTGCAGCCGCACGCGACTCAAGTATTGCCCCGGTGTTTCATTGAACAGCTCAGAAAACTGACGATGGAAATGAAAAGGTGATATGGCACTTTGCGTCGCAATTTGCTCCCAGCAAAGCCCTGACGCCAAATCTTGATGCATAAGTTTAAGCGCAGTTGCAAAACGTGTTAGCAAGTGCTCTGGTAAAGGGGCTAAGAGTGCATACTCTGGTACCAGTACAAATGGCGTGGGATTTTTTTCAGACATAGGCAAGATAGTTGTGACGAATGCCACAACTATCGCGCGCTATACCTTTAAAATCAACTAACCGTATGTAAGTAATTGTAGTTAAGCATGCTCCGACAATAATAACGACGCTTCCTGCTTGGGCAGTTTACGGCAAAATAGACCTAACAAAATTGGAATCAATACCAATGTCACTAAGGTTGCAAATAGCTCCCCAAAAACAAGTGCAACTGCTGCAGGTTTTAGATATTGCGCTTGTTCGGCTTGCTCAAATAACAATGGAAGTAAGCCGCAAACCGTCGTAACTGTGGTTAAGAATATCGCTCTAAAACGGCTTGTCCCTGCCTTAATCAAAGAGTCATTTAATCCCATACCACTTCGGTAAAAGTGATTAAAGCGTGTGATCAACACAAGCGAGTCGTTTATCACAATACCGGTCATCGCCATCATGCCAAACATGGACAATAAACTGATTGGTAAGTCCATTATGTAGTGGCCAAAGATGGCACCAGCAAACCCAAATGGAATGACGGCCATAATGATAAGTGGTTGCCAATATGATTTGAGTGGAATTGCCAGTAAAATGTAGATCAGTACCAGCGTCATCAACATAGCCGATTTAAACCCTTTGGAGACTTCAGCTATTTCTTCAAACTCACCACCCGCTTTAATTTTGAGACCAGGGTAGGTCTGTTCAAGCTTAGCGATATCAGCTTGCAACTTCACCATGACCTCTTCTGGCGATTGAATGTGTCTATTTTGCTTCCAATAGACATTTACAACTTCAGTCCTATCTCGCCTGTAAATAGCCTCTGGCACTTGCTCAAAACTGAATGTCGCGATATCTTCCAATCGCACACTTTGACCAGAAGGCATTGTTACTAAGCTTGCTTTTAGCTGTTCAATGTTTTGTCTATCTTTTTTAGCGTAGCGAACCAATACTTTGGTTTCTTGCCCTTGATCAAGCAGACGATGTAATTCTCTTTGTCCAAAAGCCTCACCAGCCAACTTACCAATTTGAAATTGAGTTACGCCTAGCTGCTGACCGTATTCATTAAGCTCGATGCGAATTTGTATTTGGCCTCCATCAGCGTCATCATAAATATCCGATACACCAGCCTGTGAGGATAAGAGAGCGGAAAACTGTTCACTTATGCGTTTAGCAATGGCCTTTTCCGATGCCGAGATAGATACATATGTGCCACCTGCTGGCGCATCTGAGGCCGAAAACTGCACTGAATATGCTCCTTCAATTGCCCCAGTTTGTTTACGCCAACTATCTGTTAGTAAATAACTTGGTAAAGCACTTAACGATTCGCTGGTAAGTTCAGCTGTTACCTCTATATCTCCATAGCCATCTGACCACGCGAGTAAATTAACAATAGGTGGGGCCTCAAGGTTATATTCCACACGCAACGTTTCTCCTACCTTAGTTGCTGCACTTTCTAGCTGAGTGAGTGCTTTACCTTGTAGCGGCAAAGGTGCACCGTCTTGCATTGAGACTTTTGCCGTTATGTAACGTCCAGGGATCTCAGGAAAGACGGCACTGCGGATCGCCCCATTTGACCACATTCCATAAGCAAGTGTTATAAAAGCAATAAATAACAATAGGCTAGCCGCTTTGTACTTAAGTGCAAGCATCAAGGTAGGCTGATAAACTCGGCCTTTAAACGCTTCAAGCATAGATTGAGCATAGCCTTGGATCATATTTACCAAGTTTCGATTGGCTGTTTTGTTGTGCTTCAGTGGCGCTAAGTGAGCCGGCAAAATGAACTTGCTTTCAACTAACGAAAATAGCAAAGCGATTATCACTACCATTGAAAACCCAGCTAACAATTTTGCCAATTCGTTATTGATCCAGAGCATAGGAGAAAAAGCGGCAATCGTTGTAAGTGCGCCGAAAATTGTAGCCACCGAGACTGATTGAACGCCGTGAAAAGCAGCTATACGACCATTTTTAGATTGCCCCCGCTTTTCATGAATTGCCTCTCCAACGACAACCGCATCATCAACTAAAATACCCAACACCAAAATAAAGCCAAATAAAGTAATGTCATTAATACTGTGATCAGTTAGTTGTAATGCGCCTAGGGTGCCAAATAATGCGACAGGGATACCTGCAGAAACCCAAAATGCTAACCTAACATCTAGAAATAGCCCAAGTAATACAATGACGATTAATAGACCCTGCCAAGCATTATCTCCCAATCTAAATAACTGCTCTTCGATGTAAGGCGCCATATCAGCCATAGTGCTGATCTTCACATCACTGGGCAGCTGTTCGCGCAACTGTGCTAATGTATCATTGATAGCCTCACTGACATGCAGCAGGTTATCCTTGCGACTCGTACTAACTAGCAGCGCAATTGCATTTTGCCCATTGTTACGCACAATTGAACCACTTTGCTCATAGTCACGATATACCTGTGCAATATCGCCAACACGCACTTTACCTGCCGCTTTTACTACCACAGGAATTTCCAGCAATTTAGCGACACTATCAGCATAACCATCCCCTTTTAATACAAACCGGCCACTTTCGCTGGTAAGTTCACCGCTTCGAGTTTCATGCGAGAACTGCTCAATTGCAGATGCAAACTCTTCCAAGGTCATACCAAGCTGTGCCAGCTTTACAGGGTTGGGCTCTATCACCAATTGCGGACTGCGGCTACCCCAATTATCAACACGTGAAATATCAGCATGTTTTTTCAAGGCAATCTCTACTTGTCTGGCAATTGGCTGTAAGCTGCTGTCGACTCTCGGGGCAGAAACAACAACAAATGCAGCTAAATTGGTGAATTCATCTTTAGCAACAAGTGGACGCTCCGCCAGCTCTGGAAATCCAACAATACTATTCACCCGATTGCGAACGCTATTAAGTAACGCATCAATGTCAGCATCACTGGTTTTGCGTATAGTTACGGTTGATAGTCCTGCGGAAGATTGACTCACGACTTGTTTGATCCCAGCAATTCCGCTGATAGATTCTTCAACCCGCTGGGTGATCCCTTCATCGATTTGTTTTGCCGTGCCACCTGGGTATGGCACAGTCACTGAAATACTTGAAGGCGCAATTTGTGGAAATGACTCGACTCTCAATTGCCCTAACGCCAACACTCCACTGATAATAATGGCAAACATCAGCAAATTGGCAGCAACTGTGTTGTCGATAAACCACTTAGTTAACCAGCTCATTGGCTTTCTTCCCTACTTACTAATCTTACAGAATTTGATTTAGGTGAAATCTCGGATGAAATCTCGGATGAAATCTCGGATGAAATCTCGGATGAAATCTCGGATGAAATCTCAGGTGAGACCTCAGTGCCTACCAACATTGACAGCAGCGGGTATTCGACCACTTTTCTCGCCTTATCTGGTAAATTAGCAAATCGCACATAAGTAAACTCATCATTTTTGGATAGCACTTCTACAGCCTCTTTCTGCAAAGAGTTTTCTTCATTGATAGTCCAAATAAATCCGTCTCGTGTCATAGCGCTATGAGGAACTTGAAATGACAAAGGTTCTGAGAGCATTCGGATACTCACTTGAACTGGTTGGTTTGGCATAAGCGAAACAAGCTCTTGATAAGGGTTGGCCACCTTCAAAACGACTTGTCGCTGACGAGTAGTTAGATCGACTTTTGGATCAATAAATCTCACCTGCGCAGGCCAATGTTTTCCCGATCTATCTATTACATCTATTGTCACAGCGTTCGCCTGTAGCTGGGGTAATAGCTTACCCCAAATGGGGTCCGATATAGGCATCTCCACATCTATACTGGCGCTGCTGGCAACCTCAAATAATGCTTCTCCTGCACTGAGCCAATCACTAGGGCTAACTGTTCTAGACAAAACTACGGCATTAAATGGTGCTGTAATGTGCGCTTCTTGAACAAGCTTATTGGTACTTTGCAACGCTAATCTCGCTTGCGTTAGATCAGACTCTGCTGCCGCGACTTGGGGCTCACGCTTTGCATAGCTACTTTGATTATTTTCAGACAACATTCGCAGTGCCACAGCTTGCTCATGTAGTTGCTGCTCAAGGGCTAATTCTGCATGACGCACACGGCTTTGAGCTTGGGCTAACTCAGAAGCAAGGTGAGTCATATCAAGTTTGGCTAAAGGCGCCCCCTCTGACACCAAGGTGCCTGGCTCTAACGATGTATCTAACCAAGCAAGTTGTCCATTACTCGAAACTCTGAGCTGCGTTACGTGCCTCGCACGCGTATTACCCAGCAGAGTCAAGCTAGGGGTATGCGGCTGTGGACTCACAACAACAACAGATACAGGCTGTTTTGGAGCGAGTTTAGATTGTGTCACAGGCTCAGCAACAGCAAGCTCATCAACAACAACCAGAGCAACAAAGACCGCAAATAGTCCTAATCCAATGGCCAAAATATTTTTATACTTCATAGCTGCTTTCCTTAGTTAGGTGTGTTTCTTCATCACGATTTAGGCGCTGCGTGATTTCGCTCAATCGCGATAAAATTTGCAGAGTAACTGGCAACATGATTGCGGTGTCCACAAATTCTAGGGAGTAAGTTAAAATTGAAAACACTTCACCAGTGCTTGGATTTGGCAGTACATTTACCAACCATAAGTTGCTCAACACAGATAAAAATAACAGTGAAAAAATAAAGCCGTATACCAAGGCTTCAGTGTCTGATAGCGCAATCTCATGCTTTTTCAGCTTTTCTAAGTGCGCACTGATAGCCGCAAAGGGTTTACCACTGAGCACTTTAACTTGTTGCTCCGTTTGGTCATTTAATTTGCTATTGAGGCGTTTGAAAGTGTTGTGGCAACAAGCATACACGACCAACATACCGCTGCTCGCGATCAGTACACTCAGTGCAAAATACGAATGAAACGTGGCGAGTATAATTATGATTGATACGAGTTGAATGGCCGCGGTCATTAATGCCGGAAGATCGTTTTCTAGAAAATCCACTAACTCCCTAGACATAGTCAAGCGCGCGCTTTTGGCTGACACATCAGCCGCTCTTAAATTATGCGCCACCTTTTCAGCGAGTCTGACCCGAATATCACCGTATACACGCGTGTCGTAAAATCTGCGTAGTACACTCACAACAACCAAACCGAAAAGACTAACAGCAAACCAAAATAACGGAGCTGTGTCTTTGGCTAGTACCCCATCAATCGCGTATCCAATAAAAAGCGGTAGAAGAATAAGAAGAATATTCTCAATCATCACCATCGACCAAGTAACGGCTATTTTGAAAGGGCTTAATTTCACAATTGACCACTGTGAAATCGCGTTGAAAGTGGACATATTTGACTCCTAAATACTGCTAGAGCCGAAGTATCTCCAATTATGAAATGCAAAAAGTGTCCTAGATTGCTGTTTTAGAATTTGTGAGGCAAAAATGGTGGGCTAACATTGATTTTAAGATAAGACATAATATGCATGTGCCTGCCCTCGTTAGGCAGGCAAACTATTGAAATCAGGCTTTTCCAGTTGATGGTGTCTGCTCTGTCGAACTTGTTTCTACCAAATTAAATGTGGCGCCTTTACTACCATGAACATAGACTCGGCAACGTTGCCAGCTTTGTGGAATATTCCACTGAAGGCCCTGTTTAACATCATAAACAGAATATTGATTTGCGCACCTGACTTCTAGAGAGGTTAAATTACCTTGAACATTAGCGATAGTAAAAGCGCTTCTCGCTAAATCATGTTGCCAAATCGACCTCTCGGAGATTTCTCCTTGTACCCAGATCTGTTTGCTTTCATCTGCAATAAACGCTTCAACTTTATCTATATACGGAAAAAGTTGTTTTGTGTGCGATTCACCACCTTTGGTTTGTGAGAGCTTATCAAACATTAGCATTGCATGTTTTAACTTGTTTTTCTCTAAGTTTAATATCGTTGCGCGCGCCACAGAAGCAACATACATATCTCTATTAAGGTACTCTTTGCCTCGGTAAGCAACTTTGTTAAGCGCCTCTAGCTCTTTTTCTTTCTCACCTGTTTTATAGTAATACCTTGCTTCGGCAGTCCAAAAATGACTGTTTTCCGTAAAGTTGCCTAGATTAATAGCCCTTAACTCTTCTAGCTTTTCAGGCACCCCTTCTAACTCGTTGTTTTCTATCTTTGTAATTAGCTTTTTGTATCGCCCCAAAAAGCGACGAGATACGCCAACCTCGGCATTATTGAGAAGAAAGTTCATTTGTATTTGATTCTGACATTGCTTAACGGGTTTGTTATTTTGCGTCGCAGGATCAAACTTCCACTGTTTCACGGCATTGAGCGCGGCTTTTTCAAATGAGCGAATACCGGATGAATTCTCTACAAGAACAGATTCAACTTCACCATTTTCATTGACCACGTAGCTTAATTCTACCCAACCTTCTTGCCCTTTTCTGGCAGCTTGTACCGGGTAAACTGGCTCAACTCTTTTGACTGCTACCGCATTAACAATAGTTTCTTTATGAATATCACCTATCTGAGGATTATTTGCAGGTGTAACTTGAGATGAAACTGCACTTAGCAGCATTGCGGAGATAAAACTCATAACCTTCCTTTTTTATTTTCAAAACCACTTATCAGGCTAAGCATTAAATCTTAGCCCATACGCGATTTAGAATTCCCTTTAGACTTAAACCAATTAAATTTGATTCAATTTATATTCAAAAGGGAGAATAACAGATTCTTTTGTTATTTTCTCACAACACCTTAGCCAAAATAAACCTCGTTTAAGCCAATTAAGCAAAAACCGACCATCAGGCGTTAGATGACAGGTAAACTTGACAATATTTCATTGGCTTTTTACCAACCTCACTTATAACCTCTAATTTTAAAATCAAACAATTTACATTAATTTAAATAAAATTTAATGAGATTTATCAGATAAACTCAACGAAAGGAAAAATGATGAAATTATCCCTCGACAAAAAACGCATGAAAAACCTAACCAACAACAATCACATGCTTGCGCATGGGCAGACACCCAAGGTTGCAGGGGGATGCAACTCAGCACCAGGTCAGTGTTTTGGTGGGACAGCCGCATGTTGCTCTGAAGGCACTTGCCGCTCTCGCTACTGCTAAACGTATTTATGGCAGCACTCACTGCCATAGCAGAACCAACTAAACGGGACCTTTATTTAGCTACCTAGCAAAGCCAACAACCCAATGGGTAATAATAAAACCCACTGTGGCAATTTTACTAAAGCGGTAAATTTAAAAAAGTAAGTACCTACGACGATAAAAACAACGGTAAAAAGCACGTAAATTACACCGATTAAATAAGTCAAAGTATAATATTGCGCGTCCCCTTTCCAACCAATAAAGATCAACGTACATGCACCACATAACAGCATCACAGACACCATATGCCAGCAGGCTAATAATGTGGCTTTGGGTACGTCTTCCAAATTTGATTTTAAAAAAGGCTTAACAGGGTCTCGCTGACCCGCAACAATGTGCACAGCAGCTGTAGCTAGTGCCAATAAACCTGAGCATAGTAACCAAGTATTCATATAAAGTCCTTTTGCGTTTTATCCTAAAGTGACAAATTTATCTGCTCACATATGCTTTGCAAATTACTTTCAGTTAAACCAGCAGGCAACTGTGCTTGCGATAAACTAACTGAACTGTACTTAGTGACTTGTTCACGGGCCATGATTTGTTCAATCCATGGGTTAAAGTAAGAAATGCGTGTATATACTTCGGTAATGCCATATTTTCCGACACCGGCTCCTTCAAACCTAGAGCTTATTCCCAACAAATGCACGCCATTTGCGTCGGTTACATATGCAGGGCCACCGCTGTCACCACCTCCAGACACGCCTTCCAGTGGCAAAGCTTTTTCTCCTTTATCAAATTTGAATTTTATAAGCGGGCCATCTACCTCTGAGACTTTATTGTGTGCTTTACGAAGTACTTGTTGGTTGTTATAGCTATTTACCGTTTCCCCCGTTAGGCCGCTACCAGTGCCTCCAATACCAATAAACCATAGGACTCTATTCAATTCGTCAGTCTGCTTATATCGTATTGCTGGCCTCACATCTTCAACTGGCTCAGCCAACTCTAGCAAGGCGATATCATGACTTTTACCTGGCTTATAGTCTTTATGAACATAGGTATGTTTCACTTTTCGTAGTTTATCAGCCACTCTTACATAACTATTCGGGGTTGTACAAAATGTGGCATGTGCTGCGGTCACAATCCAGTTTGGTGCAATCAATGTCCCATGAGCCCCATCAACATAAAATGTTGCCAGCGGCACAAAGTCCTTACTATTTGCTAGATAGCGATCTGGAGCAACATCATGACGAGTCACAATCGCATGTACAGATGTACTCAAAAAACATGTTGCTATAACGTACAATTTCAGCATAAAGACTTCTCATTAGATTTAGCTAGGCGGTTGATTCTAGTTTAAATTTTGTACCACACTCAGCGTAATATGAAAACGCATATTTAATCTACTTTCACTCATACCAAACTACTTTTAAATTTATGCGTTACTCATCCAAAATTCGGTTTGTTGCAAATTTTTAGACAAAAACATTATTACTATTTACTGAACAATAAACAATTAACCTGACGACAGTGTTAATTTTTAATGCCTAAAAACAGCCTCACCATAAAGGAATAATTCCCACCACTTAAAGAAGGGAAAATAAATAAGATATTTAAAATAAACAATTCGGTCATCGCCTAAGTCGCTCAGTCACCATGCTAAATAACCTTACATACACCTTTTCCCCTTAAACACTATTAGCTTTATCGCAACAAAAAGACATCACCTTTGCAATATTAACGCTTGCCTAATTATTTTTAATGTATATTGTATACAATTATCACATCGTTACTTGAGCGCATATTTATCAGCTCTTTATGCAAATTGATTCTTAAGAAAGTTACTAATTACAATTTTGCATACACACCGAGTGATACAGGAATACAATAATAATCCAGTGGTAAAGAGGGGAATACCATGAGCATCAACAAAAGACCGAAACGCAACCTAAACAGGAGCCTATTGGCACTGGCGATTGCGTCAGCAAGTATGGCACCAGCTGTATATGCAAATGATGACGATCAGGCCGAAGCGCCAGAACGTATTACGGTGACAGGTTCTCGCATTATGCGTGCAAGCTTTGAAGCACCGTCTCCCACTGTTGTGATTTCAGCAGAAGATATCAAAATTACAGGTGCAAACAACGTCAATGACATTTTGACAGGTATGCCACAATTTGCTGATGGGTTCGACTCAGCATCAGGCAACTACTCTTTTGGTAATTCAGGACTTAACATTCTTGATTTGCGCAACATGGGTGAAGAAAGAACTCTAGTTCTTATTAATGGTAAACGCCCTGCCCTTGTCGCAACGGACTATCAAGGTATGTTTGCCGATGTAGGTACTATACCAGCATCTTTAATTGAACGTGTTGAAGTAATGACTGGCGGCGCCTCGGCAATTTATGGCTCTGATGCAATCGCCGGTGTTGTGAACTTCATCTTGAAAAAAGATTTCGAAGGCACACAAGCTAACGCGCACTTTTCTGGCACTCAAGAAGGCGGACACAGTACCAGAAGTTTTAACTTTACCCATGGCTTTTCTTTTAACGACGACGGCAATGTAACCGTTGCATTTGACTACTTGTCAGAGTCAGCTCTCACACAAAATAACCGTGAAAAGTCATATAACTACCAGCGCTCAGTAACCAACCCAAATAAAGGTGAAGGTCAACCGGCCAAAATTTGGAAAACCAACGTTTCGCCTATCCCTTGGGGTGTGCCGCAAACTATTTTCTCAGTATACAATGGTGACGATGGTGGTTACGACTGGTATGACTTTGATGAAGCAACCCAAGAGGTTGCGCTTCGAGCACGTTATAAAGACATGTATGACGGCTGGCTAGTTGATGCTGATAAAGGCTACGAAGGCACAGCCTGGGGGCACATCGAAGATCCATTCGAGCGCATTAATTTATTTACGTCACTAAACTATCAATTTGACAGCTTTGATGTGGGCTTTGATGTAACACTCGCACGCACGAAATCGAACAACGTGATCGATCCACCATTTAAGCGCGCTTGGATGCAAGTTAAAGAAGTAAAGGAGTTATTTGATACACCAGCTTCTATCACCAATAATTTTGACGACGAAGATTGGATTGGATTCCATCACACATTCTACGAGCGCGGTGGGCGCAAGCACACAAATACCAGAGACTACTTTTCATCTTCATTGACCTTCTCTGGGGTATATGCAGATGACTGGTTCTGGGATGTGAACTTTGTTACCGGTAAATCAATGGCGTCATTGGATAGGCATACTGAAATGCGCCAGGACCGTTTCACTAGTAAAATGCAAGTTGCTGGCGAGTGTGTAGAGGCCGGTAATTGCCCAACATTTTCTCCTTTTGAACGCTCATCTGAAGCATTTATGGACTATGTGATTGATTCGTTTACCTCAACCACTGACACCGTAAATCACTCATTTACAGCTAACCTGTCAGGCGATCTCTATGAACTTCCAGCGGGTACGTTACAAATGAGTACAGGCGTCGAAGCACGATATGAGAGCATTTATTTTGACCCTCATGAACTTTGGGCCTCTGGAAATCTGTCATCTACAATGCAAGTTTTGGATGCAAGCCGCAATATCAAAGAAGCATATATTGAAGTATTGATACCGGTATTAAGCGATTTACCATTTGTAGATCAATTAGATGTTGAAGCGGCTTACCGTATCGCGGATTACTCCACTAACGATAGCTTATTTGAAAGTAGTAAACTCGCTGTGAACTGGATGATCAATGACCAAGTTCGCTTGCGCTCTATTTTCTCGCAAGCAGTTAGAGCTCCTCAGCTATACGAGCAATTTAGAAGTGAGTCGATTGGTTACTCGACCATTACCGACCCATGTGATGCAGATGAAATCGATGGTGGTCCATCTGATGGTCGCCGTAAGGCAAACTGTGCGCTATTGGGTATAGAGCCGGGTTGGACATCGAATATTAAAACCCAGCGAGGCCAATCTAGAAGTTCAGGTAACCCTGATTTGAAACAAGAAAAAGCCGATACTCTAACTGTTGGCTTGGTTTTAACACCGTCAAAATTAGTAGAAGACTTAACCATTTCAATCGACTACTTTGATATTAAATTGAAAGACAAGATCTCTGAGTTTGGCGGGAGCGACATTCTAAAGAACTGCGTAGATTTGTCTCAAAATTCAATCGACAATATGTTCTGCGACTTGGCATTTCGTAAAGACAATGGCGATGTAGAATACGTTAAACCATTGAGCTTAAACTTTGACTCTGGCCGCGTGAGAGGTGTTGACCTTGAAGCTTACTACTCTTGGGATGCGCTTTCGTTCGACTTTAAAGCTTCTCGTATGCTTGAAGACTCAGAAACCACACGCAACTTTGCTACAGGTTTAGATGAAACTAATAATGAAGTAGGTCAGCTTGGCAGACCTAAATGGGCCTCAAGCCTAGTAACCAAATATCAATTAGATGACCTCACGCTAAGTTGGACATTTAAGTTTAAGATGTCAGGTCGCTTTGATGACGACGCAGATCCTGGTTACCGTGACTCGGATACACCATCTCACTCACGCATCCATAATCTACGTGCAGACTACCAATTAACTGACAATGCCTCTGTGTACATTGGTATCAACAATGTGACCGACAACAACGGTGGTGATCATTGGACCACAAGCCGTGGCGCTTACAACGGCTGGTCGATCCTTGGACGCTCAGGTTACATCGGTATTGATTACGACTTTTAACCCCAGGAGCGCGTGTCATACGCACGCATAGCTAGTCCAATAGCCCCAAGGAATTGGGGCTATTTATATTCACTCTCATTTGAATGATTGCTTAAACAAAGTATCGGTCGACACTTTGTTCTTTAAACTCCCACGAATCAGCGCCATCAAAATACCTGACTGACGCATCTTGTAAGATGCTTTTATCAAACATACGTAAATTAACAGCCATACGCGTTGAGCCTGCTTTTTCTGTTGGTGTGTAGTGTGTTACACAGCCGCAGTCTCTGCAGTGATGGAAGTCGAGGTATTCATCTCCATGTTTATAACTTTGTACACTAGAATGACTAACTGCAACTTTGACTTGTGCAATTTCAAAATAACCCCAAATAGCCCCATAACGATGACACAACGAGCAATTACAACTTGTCGCTAAGTCAATTTCTGTTGATAAATCGATTGTGACGTTGCCACAGTGACAGCTACCTTGCATATTTTTGCCCCTTTCTTTTACAAGTTTAGTTACTGTTTATTTATACAGCACTATAACTAAAAAGCAAACTTAGCTAAAAAGTGATACGTAACGTGCGTGTAGATTTCGGGCAATCTCACTTATTTGTTCAAGCCCTTCTATTTGTTGATCAAAGCCATTAAGCGTTGCATCACCGTTATAAGCTCCCCAAATACCACCTGCCATGGCGCAGATAGTGTCTGTGTCACCACCCAAACTGCATGCATCTTCGATCATCTGCGTGAGCGGTTTATGTCGATAACTAAAGGCATAATAGAGCGCAGTCACCACCGAGTCTATGCTCAACATCCCATTGCCAAATTGGTGCT
The DNA here is from genome assembly GCF_001625655.1 of Pseudoalteromonas luteoviolacea DSM 6061. Taxonomy (GTDB): domain Bacteria; phylum Pseudomonadota; class Gammaproteobacteria; order Enterobacterales; family Alteromonadaceae; genus Pseudoalteromonas; species Pseudoalteromonas luteoviolacea. The sequence continues at coordinate 52,993 of NZ_AUYB01000068.1, forward strand.
TAATTTCATATGAGTCAAGGGGCTGGCTACTTGTCAGCGCTTTGTAACAGGCAACCAACTTTTGTTTGTAAGGCCACAATTTACTTTCTGTACATAGAGTTTGCATAACACCGACTTTATCTACCCCAATTAATGCAAGTTGAGTTGCCCGAGCTATTAAAAATGCCCCCTCAATCGCCTCTGGGTGTGCATGCGTGATCTCTGCAGTTTTGGTGATGTCTTCTTTCAACACTGCTTGACTGATAAAATTACATATGGCTACAACGGGAGCTCTCATCGCTGCGCCATTGCCTTTTGAGCCATCCTTAAACTTTGCTTTATTTAGTGTGTTGAAGTCTTTACCAGAGTGTATGCCCTTAAGAAGCTTAGCTGCACTAGGCCCGTACCCTCTTGACCAGTGGTAACTATTACCAAATGTCTTTGCCAAGTGGTTTTGATCAATGGTGTGGTTTGCTAGAAATGAGTTTGCTACATCAATGGACATTTGCGTGTCGTCGGTATATCGAAGTTTACCGTCTGAGGTTTTGCCAACAAAGTACCAAAGCGCTCGCTCAAGTGCTCCACCTTCAAAACATGCACCACACGCATCAGCAATTGCCAGCGCCTTAAAACACCCAACAAATTTAGCCTGTTCAATCACACCTGTACTCCTTTATGGCAAACCAAAGTACGCAAAGAGCAATTACCGCATTGAAGTAATTTTAGCTGAATCTGATTTGAACGCTCAGAAACCACAAAGTGGTAGCTTAACGAAGATCCCAGTTAAGCAATGTGACCTAAAAAAATAGCTCCATTGCCATTACACGAAAGTTTAACGATAACACACAAAAACAATGTGTTAACATATTCAAAACATTTAAAGCAAACAAGGAGCGAACATGAACACCCCCAAAAGAATGACGATATTAATAGCAGCTTTAATTGGCGCCAATAGCCTTACAGCTATTGCAGCAGATAAACCACTATATCGTGGCTATAAACACGGTAATCATTTTTACACTACCGACGTAGTAGAAATGCTCAATGCTAAGGCGTCTGGTGGTTACGAGTACCAAGGAGTTGCTGTTACATTAGTCGAATATGGCGACGCTGATGCGGATAAAGCCTTTTACCGTTTATACAACAAAGATGCAGGTCCTGCTGGCAACCACTTTTATACAACAGATGTCGTTGAAGCGCTCAACATAAAGTCACTAGGCTATGTATATGAAAAGTCTGAAGGTTACACAACCAAGTCACGCGCTAAAACCATTTATAGAGGATATCATAGCGAACTCGATAACCATTTTTACACCACGGATGTTGTAGAAATGCTCAACGCAACAGCTTCTGGTGGTTACGTCTACCAAAAAGAAGAAGGCTACGGTAAATAAAAAACAGGGCACCGATACGTGTACCGGTGCCCTGCTAAGGACAATTTATGCTCAACAATAAAATTCGTTATCTTTTTATATTTTCGATCCTTGCGCTTATCCTCACCAATGTTTTGACACATATTCAGGTTACTACTCTTACAGCGCGAATTGAGACGCTTGAAAGCACGTTGAAAAATGGCCTCACCCCTTCGTCCACTTTACAATCAAATCTTGACATTGATGTCCTCAATATAAAGAGCCGACTTATCAGTATTGAGCAACAACTTTATTCTTTACAAGCTGCAGTGCCTAAGGCTCAGGTTACTCAAATAACTCCTGATAGAGATAACCAAAAGCAACGCCAAGAACAACGAGCATTTCAACAAGGTAGAATTGATTGGGAAGAAAAGTATTTTGCTACCCTTTACGAGGATTCTGACAAAAAAGCGCTAATGATGGTAGAACACTTGTCAGAGCTCAACGCGCTTACTATTGCGCAAAAGCAGGAGTTATTCTCAGTGCTCAGAGACAACTTTATTGAAGTCGCTTATGTGATTACAGATCAAGATGCTTACCCTACTATTGACGACCTTACTAACAAAATATCAGAGCTTAATAAAATTAAGGCAACTCGTCTTAGTCAGTTTTTAAATGATGAGCAATTAAAGCAACTGAATAACGTTGACTGGGTAAGTCGCTTTAAACAGTATGCTCTTTAAGCTTGCTAACAATTGAGCACTGGAACTCATCTCGCTGACAGAATAAGCCAGTAGGCAGCTTAAATTAATCGCTAGCACAGTAAGATTAAAATAATTCGCGTACTTTGAAGCCAAAGCGGTCAGGAAACCAGCAAACGACTAGCTTCATGGCGCAATGATCATAAAAACTATTGCTAAGCCAATATATTAGGGCTACAATGCCGGAAAATAACAACTTTGCTTAGTTATGTAGTAGAGTTATTATGTACTGAATGAAAGATTTCAGGGGCTGATTAGCACCCAGAACATGCCCGTATTTACTGGGCTGCAGCGCATTCACTTCCTTTACTTCTCGTTTTTACCACATTTTTTACCACAGATTTCGTTTTGACCATCGGCAGCGATATGACGAGTATTTTTGACATCAGTGGATCAGATAATAAAAATTCAAATTCTCCAAGTTATAAATCTGAAAGTTCTCCTTCGAGGAATGTTCTAAAAGAGAACGGATCAGATTCAAATAAATTAAGAGAAATCAACAGTTCTCCCGAGCAGTGCTTTGGAGATAATTCAACAAGAAAGCTTTCTCCCAAACCGAATTTTTCCAGTGAAAACACTCAAAAACGCTCATTAATCAGTCAAAAATCATCATTTTCAAATTCACGGATAATGGCCTTGTTGATCAAATA
>NZ_AUYB01000069.1 GCF_001625655.1 Pseudoalteromonas luteoviolacea DSM 6061
CGCGCCGTGTCATTCAATGCGGCAAACTCTGTTTGCTCTGCTTTATCCAGTAATAGACACTGATTATTCGCGCGATCTAAATCAGCCAGCATATGCTGTAATGTCAATTTGTAGTATTTGCCGACCTGCTCAATCCATGTAGGATCAAATTTGTCTGGGTTAAATTTGAAGAATAATTTAACTTCATCCGTATCAGGCACCCGAGACACGTCAACGTGGAAATCAAAGTTAGTTTGCTCAAAAACTGTTGAACTGAGTACCTCAAAGTTCGTATTTTGCTCGCTCGCGAGCCCTTTATACACATGGAAGTGCGTATAATTAAACGTGATGTCTGAGAAGTCCTTACCAGTATCTTGTTGAACTACCATCATTGGGTAACGACGATAATCCATAATTTGAGTAAGCTGTTTGGCTACGCTATTAATGAGTTCGCGCCAGCTTTTTCCGCCAACTTCCAAGCTGAATGGCAATGAATTTAGGTATAACCCCAGCCCCTTTTCACTGGCTGCACTTTCTGGTCGACCATTCACAGTAATGCAACTGCTCGCGTTTGCTTGACCAGATAAAAATGACAACACTTTTAGGTGCGCGCTGAAGTATACCGATTGAACTGATACACCGAGATTTTTTGCTAGGGCTATCAGTTCCGCTGATAGCTCTGTTATTGGCTCATAGCAAATCTCACTTTGACGCTTATGCTCGATAAGGGAGCCATTTAATCCTGCTTGCTCAAATGCGGTCAATTGAGAGGTCGGAGCATCTGACAGTAAAGTTTTGAAAAACTCAGTTGCTTCTGGGTTCTTAATGACTTCTTGCTCTAGCGCGATATAGTCTCTAAATGTCCAATCGCTGCCTTCTTCTACCAGCTCTCCACCGGCTAATAGTTGAGAATACTTGGCGTAAAGCTCCATACTGAAAATGGCTCTACTCCAACCATCTAAAATGGCATGGTGGAAGTTAATCACAAACTCAAAGCTAACATCTGTGCGTAAAAAAATACTTACCTGAAACAGAGAATCATTTTCCCAATCAAACTTGTATGTTTTAGTTTTTTCAGTCCAATCAGCTAAATATTTAGATTGCTCTTCGGTACTTAGGTGTCTGATATCCTCAACAACCAATGGCAGCGACACATTTTCATGTACCATTTGCATTGGTCTTTTGAGGTCAACAGCTAACCTTGTTCTCAAAATAGGGTGATGCTTCAAACAAGATGTCAGCGCGCGTTGAAAGAACTCGGGGTGCCATTCACACTTTATATGCTCAGCCATAATGTCATGGTAAACTCCCGAAAAGTCGTCTAACTGTGTATGGAAAACCATACCTTTTTGTAACGCAGACATAGGGTAAGCATCTTCATACCGCCCTTCAAACTGTGTTACTTCCCCCTCATCAAGTAAAGAGAATGGCGCAATATCTAAGCGCTCATCAGCATCATTTTCGCCTTTAAGATAAGCAATGATCTCCGCTTTATTGTTGATGACTAGAGACTTCAACTCCGCAGTAAATGCGCCAGCCTCTGCACTGTAAGCAAGTGCGCCATCTTTCAAGTAAAGTACGACGTTCTTATCCCGAGCTTTTTTAATTATTGTTTTGATATGTTCCACTACAGTATCCCTTCTTCTACTTCTTTGCCTTCTGCTTCTAGTTGGCTCTGCTGTTCTTTAAGCGCACTTTCAATGTTAAATTGAGGTTCGCTGATTATAAATTCTGCCAGTGATTTCACCGTCTGGTGCTCAAAGATATGTTTGACACTGATATTGATGCCTGCATCCTTCAGTGCCGAAACAATATTGAGCGATAGGATTGAATCTCCACCAATGCTGAAGAAGTTGTCATTTGTTCCTATCTTCTCTAGCTCTAATACCGACTGCCAAATGCTG
>NZ_AUYB01000070.1 GCF_001625655.1 Pseudoalteromonas luteoviolacea DSM 6061
ATTATCAGGTTGGATATTGAGCCTTGTTAAGATAGGTTGAGCGTCTGTGATAAACCCGCGTTTATCTTCACGAATACATCGCCCAGTCAAATCTACAAGTTCTAAATAATATTTGAATTCAAACGGTAAACCTTTTGGCATGTGCTTTCTTGGGTTACCTGCAAAACGCATGAGTGACTTAGGCTGTTTACCCGCTTTTGCTGTTTCAATCCGCTTTTTAATGCTGGTGTGGTCTGACTCTTCTGGCGTCTCTGCCATTTTGGCTCTTACTGGATTCAAATCAACATACGCTAAACACGCTGCCAGCGCAGCTTCATCTAACAACGCCTGTGATTTAAAACGTCCTTCCCAGAATCGCCCTGTG
>NZ_AUYB01000071.1 GCF_001625655.1 Pseudoalteromonas luteoviolacea DSM 6061
TTTGTTAGCCAATATAATCCTCTTCCTGTTGTTGGTATGCTGTATTCAATACTAGCGTGAACTTTTTCTAGCTCGCTGATGATTTGGTCCTCATCAGCTTCTATATACAATTCTATAAATTTGAAAAAGCTCCTATCTCGCCCTAAGCTAAATGCTTTGTAATAAAGGTGATATAAAAATTTTAGCTTTGTAATGAAGTGATAAAGTTCTATTCCTC
>NZ_AUYB01000072.1 GCF_001625655.1 Pseudoalteromonas luteoviolacea DSM 6061
AGATTGGCGCAAGCGTTTTTTCTCTTTTTTCTTAATAAATTAATTTATTAAGTTAACCTCAGAATACACATATAACAATCACACGTTATACACATAAATCTGTGGATAACATATATATTTCAACTATATCTATATTCGTTTTTAAAAAGGTTAAATAAAAAAGTAAAGGGTAAGGTATAGAACACATACCTGACTATCTGACTATCTGAC
>NZ_AUYB01000073.1 GCF_001625655.1 Pseudoalteromonas luteoviolacea DSM 6061
TTTGCTCTAATTTTTTACGCTGGAGCGCGACGGGTCGCGTCTGACGTTTTAGCAGCTGAGCTAATGCCACTTAATATGTTTGCTCTAATATTTACGCTGGAGCGCGACAGGTCGCGTCTGACGTTTTAGCAGCTGAGCTAGAGCTACTTCACAAATTTATTCATTATTTTATCAGTTGAATAAAACTGAAAGATTGGAGCGGCACACGAGGTTCGAACTCGTGACCTCGACCTTGGCAAGGTCGCGCTCTACCAGCTGAGCTAGTGCCGCTTCATACCCGCTCTGGACACATCTCAATAAATATTGAACTTGTCCTTTCAAGCGGGGCAGGATTCTACAAGATACGAAAAGCTTTGCAAGTACTTTTTTTAAATTTTGAAGAATTTTTGCTGATAAACCTTCAACTCCATGATGGAGTCTTTGATATCGTCCAATGCCAAATGCGAGCTTTTTTTCTGAATATCCTTCAACAACTCAGGTCGCCAACGACGCGCCAGTTCCTTAATGGTACTTACATCCAAGTTGCGGTAATGAAAATATGCCTCTAGTTCGGGCATATACTTATGTAAAAAGCGACGATCTTGGCCAATTGAATTACCACACATGGGAGATTTTCCAGGTGGGACCCACTGTTTTAAAAAATCGAGTGTTTCTTTAACAGCATAAGCTTCATCAAAAGTACTCGCTTTACAGCGAGCGGTAAGACCTGAACGACCGTGTTGGTTGGTACACCACTCATCCATGTTGTCCAGTAAGTCATCGCTTTGATGTATAGCAATTACAGGGCCTTCCGCTAACACATTGAGATCAACATCAGTGATCACCGTAGCGATTTCGAGAATTTTATCTGTTTTAGGTTCTAGCCCTGTCATCTCTAGGTCGAGCCATACCAAGTTTGATTCATGAAAAGACATACACTACCTTAGCGGTACTTTCCTTTAGATCCAATGCAATTAGATATATCATATTAGCTTCATCACTCGACCAAAAGCTTTTTTTTACAAAGCGGGGCAATTTTATTGAGTTATAGCCTATGAATGGCTTATACACCAATCATTCGCAATAATTCGTCTCGTGAGTTTATTGATATGGCAAAACGTAAAAAACTCAGTCATGGCCAATCCAGAAGGATTAAGGCCAACCACCAAAAGCGTTTGGCTAAAGCCAAACATAATGAAAGCGCTGAATTGCAATGGCAATCAGATAACTTAGGCCCCACAGAAAATGCGACTGTTGTTAGTCGCTTTGGTCAGCATGCAGATGTCGAAGCTCAAGATGGCGAAGTACTGCGCTGTAATATTAGACGTACCGTAGGCAGCATAGTATGTGGCGATAATGTCATATTTCGTCGCGCCAAAGTAAGTGAAGGCGACCTTGCTGGCGTTATTGAGGCCGTAGAAGAGCGACGCTCACAGCTAACTCGTCCTGACTTTTATGACGGCGTTAAAGTTGTTGCTGCAAACATCGATCAGATCCTCATGGTTTCTGCGGTAGTGCCTGAATTTACACCTCAGATCATCGATAGATACTTAGTGGCATGCGAAGACATGGG
>NZ_AUYB01000074.1 GCF_001625655.1 Pseudoalteromonas luteoviolacea DSM 6061
TTCATAAATTTGCTCTAGTTTTTACGCTGGAGCGCGACAGGTCGCGTCTGACGTTTTAGCAGCTGAGCTAGTGCCGCTTCATAAATTTGCTCTAGTTTTTACGCTGGAGCGCGACGGGTCGCGTCTGACGTTTTAGCAGCTGAGCTAGTGCTACTTTATATTCATTGTTTTATTAGTTGAATAAAAACTGAAAGATTGGAGCGG
>NZ_AUYB01000075.1 GCF_001625655.1 Pseudoalteromonas luteoviolacea DSM 6061
TTCATAAATTTGCTCTAGTTTCTACGCTGGAGCGCGATGGGTCGCGTCTGACGTTTTAGCAGCTGAGCTAGTGCCGCTTCATAAATTTGCTCTAGTTTCTACGCTGGAGCGCGATGGGTCGCGTCTGACGTTTTAGCAGCTGAGCTAGTGCCGCTTCATAAATTTGCTCTAGTTTTTACGCTGGAGCGCGACAGGTCGCGTCTGACGTTTTAGCAGCTGAGCTAGTGCCGCTTCATAAATTTGCTCTAGTTTTTACGCTGGAGCGCGACGGGTCGCGTCTGACGTTTTAGCAGCTGAGCTAGTGCTACTTTATATTCATTGTTTTATTAGTTGAATAAAAACTGAAAGATTGGAGCGGCAC
>NZ_AUYB01000076.1 GCF_001625655.1 Pseudoalteromonas luteoviolacea DSM 6061
AGAGATTCAGGGGAAGATCAGTCTTTATTTTAATCGGGTTGAAGCTCATTGCGTTATTTTTAATTCTTTTTGCTTGGTATTCAATTTCAAATAAGTAGAACTTTCCATTTATAACAAATAAGGATAGGTGTCGCGAAGCCGACACCTTATCTGGGTGTTGAACAAGCCCTGCGGCGCTGGTGATGCTTCTATATAGTAAATAGTGATGTAAAAATAGAGGTATATTGAAGGGGGCTGACAAACGCTTTCTTTTTTTAGGGCGCAGTCAGCCCTTAGCGCCTTGCGCTAATTTAAATATTACGTTTAATCAGTTGTTTAGATTTATCTTTCCTCCTTTTCAATTCAATGTATGTGTAATGCGTTTTACGTTAGCCGATTTAACATGATCCAGCCCATTTAAGATGACCCAATGGGTGAGGCCGAATTAAAGTGTATCGTTCGTGCTCGAATACCCATAAACTGCATGGGCTTTTTGCAGCAAGGGCAAATGAGTTTTGCTTTCTTTCTCGGCTCGGCCTTAATTGCGGGTAAGGTGCGTGTTT
>NZ_AUYB01000077.1 GCF_001625655.1 Pseudoalteromonas luteoviolacea DSM 6061
GAAGCAGGGTCCCATCGCGCATCCATGCGCTCACTTCCTCATGCTGCGAAACTTTGTTTCGGTCATTCGTCACCCTTGCGCAAAAGAAGCGTACTCACTTCGTTCGCTGTCGCTAACCTTTTGCACGATAGCCGATGATAGTGTGTGGGGCGGACGGCGAGTCTTTCCCATGTGAAAGTTGGGTGAAGGCGGGAATAGGAAAGTGAATAGTTTCACTTTCCACCGACTGAACGCGAGGCCTCTGGCCGTCGGCCGGACCATCGCCAGCAAAGGTTGCCCCGGGCAATTAAAGAAACCCGTTGCAGTAAAGCGACGGGTTTTTTGCATTTAAGTCCCTTAGCAACAGCTAAACCGGCTCATTTCACCTTGCGTAAAAAGAGCGCACTCACT
>NZ_AUYB01000078.1 GCF_001625655.1 Pseudoalteromonas luteoviolacea DSM 6061
TTAATTAAAGCAGTTCAGGCCTCAAATACTTTATCTAATTGTGCAAAGGGCTGATCTGCACTTAATAGTAGAAGCGGCTTGTTCAGGGGAGATTTTGCGACATGACCCAGCACAATGCCATCCATGTTCGCGGCGGCTTTGCAGTTATCTAACTGTTGGCAACCATTCATTGCAGCACTACCGCCAAGGCTAAAACCGAGGGTGCCCACGTTGTGCAGATTAACTTGATCCTCAAGAGACCATTGGTTCCATAAAAGCCACTCGTGTACGGTCGTGACATCCTGTCCAATTTGCAAGGCTACTGTATTGTCAAAATAGACTCTACCTGCGGGCATGGTCACGTCCTGCTTTCCCTCTGGAAGGTATAAATGAGCAGTTTTACCACTATCGAAAGTTGTCACCCCTGATAGGTAGGTATGGTTAATTGCCACAACCACGAATCCATGGCTGGCTAGTGACTCTAAAAGCTCTGTATTGTCGATTTCGAAAAGTCCCAATCCATGGGAGTAATATAGTATCGGCCAGCCAACATTTTCATTGAGAGCCACAGGGGCGTTGGCAACAGACCAAGAGAGCATATCTGATAAGAGGTGCTGTTCAGGATGAATCGGCGCATTAGCTGGGCGCATGCTTTCGAGATAAGACTGTTGGTCTCCCCACTTATTAAAATAAGCTTGGTACTTTGTACTTTGTGTATGTGAAGGATAAAAAATTTTAATATGAAGATTTCGCAGTTCTCCAAAATTTGGGCTGACGATATCTTCATGATAACTCTGTATATCTAACTCCTTAACGCCCACCCTAAAGTCTCCTGTCGGTGCCGGATAGTGATGCGAAAAGTTTGTGTCGACTTTTTTAACGGTGTCATAGTGAATGTTTGGTTCTGTTATCTGGTTATTATTTCCGCAGGCACTTACAAGTTGTATAAGTAACAGCGAAGGCGCAAGTTTGTTTTTTAGTAAGATCATAAAACACTCCTTAATGAGAGTGTTAGATTGCCTTATTGCTGAATTTAGTCGTCCTAATGAGTAAATTGGACGTCCGAATTGGCTAGTCTGGACTTATTTGTGTCGTCTTATACTGAGTAGGTGTAAGGTTGAGATACCGTTTGAATGCAGCATTAAAAGTAGATTTTGAATTGAACCCTGCTCGCAGTGCAATATCCAGAATCGGTTTTCTCGGGTGCGCTTTGAACAGACGACAGGTATATTCTACCCGTCGGCGATTTATCAAATCATAAAACTTTTCGCCAAGGTGCTGATTAATAACTTGAGACAAAATATAGGGCTTAGTATTAAGTAATTCCGCGAGGGAATTAAGATTTAGGTTCGGATCGGTAAACACAAGTTGCTCATCTAATAAGCAATTAAGTTGATTTAGCAGCAATTTGCTTACTTCGTCATCTTGAAGTTCCGTGCTGTTTCTTTCTTTTAAAGAGCTATTAAACGTGAGTAATTGTGGGTTAAGTAACAAAGCATAGGCGATGATGAACATAAAGAAGCTCATCAATAGTTGGGGCAGTGGTAAGTTTGTTTTAAATATATATTGGAAAGGAATTGTGCTGATAGCCAGTAGCAAGCTAGCACAGATACCCCATAGCAGCCATACATTGTCTTTGCTCAGATCTGCGAGATATTGTTCTCGGTTTTTTTGATAATGGTAAACGGTTATGCAAGCCCATCCAGCAAAAAATAAATAGATAATTAACAAGAAATACCCAGATAAAACGTGCCTTGTTGCAAGAGTTGTGCTGTCCGGGAAAATTAAAAAGTCAGCAACAGAAATGTTAAGTAACACCCATGGGATAAAGTAAGCAAAAATATGCTTTTTAGAAGGTTTGCTGCCTAAGCAAGTACGAATAAAAGCAAAAAACAATATGGCATAAATAGCCCCCCAACAGGCGTTTATCCTATTGGATATCCAGTTTTCTTGCTGCGCAAGTAATAAAAATAAATCGGTAGCGAATACGATATGGATCACCATCAGTAGTTTAAAATGAGTGTGTTGACTTGTTTTTTTGATGAGGAAGCCAACTATTACCAGACTTTGAGTAAACCCTCCCAATAGAATTGATGAAATCATACTTTCCCTTAAGTTATTGATTTTTTGTTTTATTATTAGTCTGTTTTAAAAATGTATACCACAAATGTGTTGTAAAAAACCGTTGTGATCCAAATTAGCCAATATTTAAAGCGACATTAGTAAACTTGCTAGGGTAAAAACGACAGTGTGTGTTTAGTTGCTTATGACTGTTTAGTACCACAAGCATAAATGGAAGTCACGTTAGCTAAATATGCATAATCGGAGAGAGGCCCTTATGGGGGTTTGAACTTTTCGGCCATTTAATCTGCTATTACGGCCTAAAAGCCTTAACGTAGGCTAACACTTCATCTTTTGGCATTGCTTTTTGATAGTACCAACCTTGCACCGTTTCAACATGTAGGCGTCTTATAAACTCAAGCTGGGACTGTGTTTCTACACCCTCAGCTACCAATCGTTTATTCATTTTATGTAAAAGTTCGACCACATGGGTGTAAAAGCCTTCGCCGTTTGCTGTTTTTGCTTTATCTAGCATCGACTTGTCGAGTTTAACGATGTCGATTGGCAGGTCTGCGAGCATTGATAGGCTTGAATAGCCCGTGCCAAAATCATCTATTACGGTTTTAATATTATGTTGCTTAAGCATTTTTATATTTGAAACAACCGTCTTTTTATCACTGAGGTAGCCAGATTCAACTACCTCAATTTTTAATTGGTTGGGGAATTGTTTAAAGCTTTCATAAACGTAAGCTATTAGCACATTGTCACTGAGTACCTTTGGATTTACATTGATGCTAATGATCGGCTTGTAACTTCTTTTGGCAAAGTAAAGTAAATCTCGCTGTGCTTGCTCAATTACCCAAGTGTCGATGATATCTGTCCTATCATGCTTGATTAGCGTATCTAAGAAGTAGGGCCCAGTAATGGTACCATCGGTCTTTTGCAGCCTTAATAAGGCTTCGAATCCACTAATGCTCTGAGTCTTCTGGCAAATCTGAGGTTGGTAAAAAAGTCTTAATTTACCATTGCTTATTTCAGTGAGTATGTGCTGCAACTCTTTGTTTGAATCTTCAATATATCTGCGATGAGATAGATAGTCCTGTTCGCTCGATTGCCTTAACTGCTCGGCAATATTCAGCGAATCACTTAGCTTGTTTATTGCATCAATAAAATGAAATTGTTCGCTTTGCTTTTTTAAAAAAGGAAAATAAATGAGCGCATTTACCGCGATTAATACTATTTGTAGGAGTACGCCCGAAAAGTCACCAGAGACTTCATAGCCACTGATTAATGTTGGTAGCATCCAACTTGTATTGACATCGGAGACAGAGACCCATTGAGCACTGATGGCGAAATAAGAAATTATAAAGTTAAAGATTGGCGTAAAGATAAATGGGATAAGCATGATCGGATTTAAAAAAACAGGCAGTGCAAAAAGCACGATCTCACAAAAGTTGAATAGGGTAAAAGGCAACGACAACTTGACAATATTGCGTTCGTGACAACCTTTTTTTAAGAAGAAAGCGGCGACAAGTAATCCTGCAAAGCAGCCAGTTCCTCCCATCAAGACAAATGTGTCATAAAAAGTTTTTGCGGGCAAATCAGCTAAGATGGGCTGAGATAAATAATCTGCATTGAACAGCATATTAAATGTATTGTCGCCATGAATACCAACAAACCATAGGCCATGTATAACCACCATTCTTTGAAAAGTGAGCTCTGCTATGGATTGGCTACCGGGGTCAGGAGTGATCACGTCAGCGATATGGTTACCTATAACGTTCAGTAAAGGCATAAAAGTATAAAAGCTAAGAAAGACTATAAAAAAGGGTATAATAATCAGCAGCTTCTCACTCAAAAATCGACTAACCTGATGAAAGTAAACAGTAAAGTTTGGTAGGGTTTTTATCATTAGTATTAGCAGCAAACTACTAATGCTAGGGATGATAATTGCGTATGGCGCAGCGCCTGTCGGGTTGAGTGAAAACGCGCCGTGATCTAACACAATGTACTGACCGTGAAGTGAAAAGCAAAGCAGTGCTAACATCGCACCTACAATGCCACTTTGGCCATAGTTCTTGCACAAAAAGAAGCCAATTGAAATGGCAACAATAACTGGAAACAATGCCAAAATGAGCGAAGCCGCGTTAAAAACGCTTTCGTATAAATAATGTTCTGTTGTGATTATATTAAATGCAAGCGCACTGTTTAGGATAAATATAGCTAATGCACTACTGACAAAGTAGGGGATCAATGAAATGAATGCCTCTCTCAGCGAGAGTAAATACTTGCTGTGTAAGGAGGCTTTTATTATTGGTTTCAAATGACGGTAGGACAATCAACATGCTCTCTAATTCTTATACCTTTAAGTATAAACACCCCTTTAAATTCTGCACTGGAAATTGAACTGATTTACTTTCAAATGGATAACTCCTTGCTACGTTTCGGACTTTTGGAAATATGGCAATAAAGTACTTCTTCGGCGTGATATTGGCCTTTTTAGCAGTAAAATCAGGAGTAGTCACCGAGTGAAGCGGCACATGTCTGATTATTATCATATGTAGGGTCGAACAAGGGGGGCAATATGAGTAATGAATCATCTACTCATCAAGCTGGCAGGCTTTTGGTATGGAATGAGAAGATAAAGAAACATATTCGGAGTATCGCATTGACTTTAGTGGGGGTGGTATCAGCTGCAGCTATCCCAATTTGGCAGATATACTTTGTGGAAACGTCTGAGGTCGTGATAGAACTCGCATCAATAAATCGCAACGAGTCTTCCCATTTTACAGTCCCACTTGATACCGATGAACTGGCCTTGCTTGAACCATACATTCCCAGTGATTCGCTGTATGAATTTAACCGTCAGGGCGTGAGAGGGGACAAGATTGACTACCCAGAGTTTACTTTGAATACTTTGTTTGAAGCCTATGAAAAGGCAAAGCAAGATTTAAAAAATATGGCTTTGACAAAAGCGAGTCTCTTAAAAAGTATTGAACGGATCGAAGCCTATTTGGACCCACAGAACCATCAATTTCCACTGGTTGAATTCAGAGTGAGCGAATTAAAAGGTTGGGACCTTAGCAATCATATTGACGACTCTGAAGCTCTTTATTTCGAAGAGCAAGTGCTCGCCATAACGCGAAACTACTCGCAAATGGCATTTGATAACCAAGAAAATCCAGAGATTAACATAGCGGCACTTAAGTTTTTGCTTAATGATGTAAAAGAAGATATCAGCGATGTTATTCATGAATCCACCGTTCGACATGAAAGGTTACGTGACGATATTCGTAATATCGAAACCCAATTAAACAAACTAAAGTCTCAACAATTAGAGTTATACACCTATTTTGAAGTTGAAGTCGTGGCTTCAAACACTGGCCGAGTTAGCACTTCTTTACGACCTTTGGCATTAATGCGTGTACAGATCAGCGAAAACAACTATGTTGATATTCGCTTGCAATTGCAAAATTACACAGAGCAAGCAGAGCTAGCGCCCTCTTCAACCAATATATTGCATTATCGTTCGAGTGAATTAAATACTTTTCCAAGCGAAGATCAGGCACTGATTAATACGTTTTGGGGGAGTACAGGTAGAGTACGTTTGTTTGCAATGGATACAAAACATAACGTATTTACATCCAACCAAATTGCTTTCGTAGACAATCGAAATCAAAAGCTCATCGTAGATAAACTCAAAGAGGCTGCCTCAGCTTATATGGATAAGTAACAAGTCTTGGCAATAGGTTTTGCATTATTTTAGACAATAATAATCGCCGCATAATGCATTGTTTTCACAGATTATGGTTTTTGCCGTCCAGATAAACTCCAAACCACAATAAAAGATAAAAATCAGGGAGTTTTATGCAGGTAAATTCAATATCTGAGGAGTTTGTGCGCGCGTTTACAATCAAATTAGCAATTACTCAAGCTGAGAAGGAGGAAGTCTATCGTATTCGTCACCAAGTGTATTGCTGTGAACTTAATTGGGAGCCAGAAAGCCCGTTAAAGCAAGAAAAAGACAAGCACGATGCCAATGCACAACACCTTTTGCTAAAGCACAACGAAAGTGGCAAATACATTGGGTGTAATCGGTTGATAACAAGTCCTGCTGGCAAAAATGAAATACTGCCGTGTGCGAATTTTTTGTCTGAGAACTTGAGTGAACAACATCGCAACCTTTTTGCTCAAGCGAGTATCGGCGAAGCCTCTCGCTTTGCGATTTTGCCCCAAATTAGAAAGAAAGAAAGTGGGGCATTACAAATAAATCAACGAGTGCGTCCATTTATGTCCACAGGTATGTATTTGAGCAACTTAGCGCTCGCAAAACTATTGGGGATGGAGGGAGTGCTTATACTGGTTTCTCCAAAGTTAGCACGTAGAGTCGGCATGTTAGGGCTCGGATTAACAAAAATAAGCCAAGATATTGAGCATAAGGGCAGCCGTGCAGTTTATTTCTTACCTGTTGAGCAGTCTCCATACTTGCTTAAATCCAACCCGAAATTGATTGAGTTGTACGACACAATTAAAGCGAGTGTGAGCTCACAACTCAATGGCCTTTTTACGCTGAATCAAGCGAAGTAAACCTGCATTAGAATTAGGATAAGGATAAAAAACAATGTCACATGATTTTGAGTATGACCTCGCTTTTTCAAGAAACATTGGTTGGGTCACACAAACAGAGCAGCAAACGTTAAAAAATAAACGTATTGCAATAGCTGGTATGGGGGGAGTAGGAGGCGGCCATTTACTTGCATTGGTTAGGCTTGGGATCACTCAGTTCAATCTAGCTGATTTTGATGAATTTGGTTGTGAAAATACCAATAGGCAGGTTGGAGCAGCAACGTCCAGTTACGGTAAAAAGAAACTAGAAACCATGATTAATATGGCGAAAGACATTAACCCAGACATTGATATTAAAGCGTTTCCTCAAGGTGTTACAAAAGACAATGTTGATACATTTCTTGATGGCTGTGACATCTATGTAGATGCGCTGGACTTTTTTGTTCTAGATATACGCAGGCTGGTGTTTTCACGTTGTGAGACGTTAAAAATCCCCGCAACTACAGCCGCTCCTATTGGATTAGGCACTGCTTATATTAACTTCTTGCCAGGGAAAATGTCGTTTGAGGAATATTTTGATTTTAAGGAAAACTCAGAGAATGAACAATATCTCAAATTTTATTTGGGTTTAACTCCCTCTAATTTGCAGAAGCATGCTTTGGTTGATGCGAGTCGTGTCGATCTGGCGAACCAAAAAGGTCCATCCAATGTTGCAGGGTGTCAACTAGCAGCAGGGGTGGTAGTCGCACAAGTTGTAAAAATTTTACTCAACCGTGGGCCTGTGTTATGTGCTCCATATAGCCTGCATTTTGACGCTTTTAGCAATAAACTTAATAGAGTATGGCGGCCTTTTGGCAATAAAAACCCGATTCAAAAACTCGCATTTAAACTTGCTAAAAGAAAATTACATCTGCATTCGCAAAAGCTGAACTCTGAAGAGGATATTGAACAGAGCTCAGATCTGACACTTGCTTGTAAAGTCATCGACTTGGCCAGATGGGCCCCCAGTGGAGATAATTGTCAGCCATGGCAGTTTGAGTTACTTGATGAGAGTACGTTCAATGTTCATGCGCGCGATACACGTGCTTCTAGTGTATACGACTTGGATGGGCACTCTAGTCACATAGCCCATGGTATTTTGTTGGAAACAATAGAAATTGCAGCGAGTAAATTTAGCTGTAGAGTAGAAGTTATTGATATTCAGGGTAGTGAGTTTAGCCGTATTTATAAAGTGGCGTTGAAACATGATGATGCTGTGAAACCAGACCCTCTCCTGCCACACATTAAAACTCGTACAGTGCAAAGGAAAGCAATGGGTACACGGCCGCTATCGGACGCAGAAAAATCGAGTTTAATAGCGAGTTTGCCTGCTGGCTTTAAAGTACAGTGGTACCAAAGTCGAAAAGAAAAAGCTCGCTTTGCTTGGTTAAACGCGCATAACGCAAAAACAAGATTGACGATGAAGGAAGCCTACTTAGTTCATAGGGAGATTATTGACTGGGGGAAGCAATTCAGTGAAACGAAAATACCAGAGCAAGCCCTTGGATTAGACAGGCCAACAGCTAGATTAACCCAGTGGTTGTTTAAAAGCTGGAGGCGAGTGGCATTTTTTAATCGGTATTTGTTTGGTACTGTTGCTCCAAGGGTCCAATTGGACTTTATCCCAGGTGTTAGAGCGAGTTGTCACTTTACTATTTATAGCGAGGGAAAAGTTGAAAATACCAGTGATTATGTTGCTGCAGGCAGAGCCATCCAACGTTTTTGGCTGAAGACAGACCAGTTGCAGTTGGGACTTCAACCAAGCATGACTCCGCTAATATTTGCGAGATATTTAGAGAGTGATATCTCCTTCACAGAAAATAGAAATGCAGCATATCATGCTTTCAAGAGTTATTACTTGCTCAAAAAAGTGGTTAAAAACCATGAGCGAGTAGTCTTTATGGGAAGGCTGGGTCGAACGAATAGACCCTCATCTAGGTCCATTAGAAAAGCGCTAAGTACGCTCTTGGTTAAAGGCTCGTAACGCCCAGTATGAACTGAGTAAATGCAAAAGTAGCTGCAATTACTCAGTTTGATTTAGCAAATTATTCAGTGTCATTATTGGTTTGTTTTGTGATAGTTGGCTTGGCTCTGTTGCCAAGCCCAAATAGGGGGCTTGTGCAATAACTTTAACTTATGAGACCAGGTTGGTGCCTTGTATATCTGTTGTGCAAGTTTTATATATCCACTAAAGAACACCTTAATTGGATTGATGCTGTTTATTTGTGGATAGACGCCATATTTAACTTTTTCATCCTCTCTTGCAAATGTGCCAAATAGCCTATCCCAGATTATAAAAATTCCTGCATAGTTTTTGTCTAGGTATCGTGTATTCCGTGCATGGTGAACTCTGTGATGTGAAGGCGTGTTAAAGATAGCTTCAATAGGGCGAGGCAGTTTTTTAACGGTCTCAGTGTGTAGCAAAGTTTGGTAAACCTGCACGATCACCTCCGCCAATAAAATAATGAATGGATGAAACCCGAGTGCGGCAAGTGGCAAGTAAAAAAACAATGGAAACAACCAGTCAAGTGGACCATGTCGATACGCCACGGAGATATTAAAATGTGGAGAGCTGTGATGGACGGTATGAGATGCCCATGCAAATCCATTCTTATGCAAAAACCTATGCTCCCAATAGTAGGCAAGATCGGCTAAGACGATACAACATAGAATGGTCCACAAGGTTGTGGGTAATTCAACAATTTTGTAATTGTCAAAGACAAAAAAGAAGATGCCTACATATGCAATGGCTACTAAGCCTACGAGCAATATGAATAAACCTAATGTAACAAAGTTAGTTATGCTATCTCCCAACAAGTTTTTCGTAACCTGACGCTTAAAGGCATAGCGGATAATTTCTATTACAAATAGTGAAAGAGCTATGACAAAAAACCAGTCGTCAATAAAAGTCTCCATCCACCAAATATCATCAACAGATAGCGTCGCTGTAAGAAAGTCCATGTTATTGCTCTCCATAGCGAATTAGCATTTCAGTAGCTGTTGTGTCACCGTTTTCAGATAAGTAATGTACTTCAACAACATGTTGAATATTCCTCCGGTAATCGATAGCTTGCCAAGCTTCCTCAAGCTGCTTTTGGGTATATTTTTTTCGGCTCAATAAGGGATGATAATCAGCCGATGCAATGGTTGTTGTGGCACTGGGCTTGGTTAAATTACCAACCGGATAACCAATAGTAACCGTGGCACTGTCAAAGTTTGCTGAAAAGTTGCGATAGTAAACATAAACCGCGTTTGGGGCTTTTTTCAAATTGCCATTCAAACGCTCATTATCACTAAAATCTTGCCAAAGCCTTGTAACATCAGATGTTGCGATGTTGGCTGTATTTCCTTGAATTATTATTTTATTCAGGTGCTTGGTAGTTAAATTGTGCCTTTTTGAAGTCGCGGAAGTCCCCTCAATCGCTGCTTGAGTTTGTTCGTTGTTGAGAGTTGGGCTTTTCTGTTTGGTCAAAGCGACAGCTTGAGTTGGTTGCAATAGAGCGACCCCCCAAACTGAGAGTACTATGACACCAGACACTAAAATTGAGCTTGCTAGATTCATATCTTGTCCTAAATATGGCAATGATTTAATTCTAGCTTAAATTTTATACTTTAAATTGTCAATATGAAAATTTACAGTTCTTGACTTATTCAAGTGTCGTGCATAAAAGCTTGGTACTGGCTTTAAGTTTGTGAACTTGATCAACTAGGGTTAGGGGTAAAAAAGATTCGGATAGGAGGTAGTTTGCATAGACTCCATGAGCAATTAACTCGATTTTTTCTTCACAGGCTTGTGGGTACTGTGCTTTTAAAATGCCACTGACAATATCTATAAATTCCGCCATTATTTGTTCTTGGTCAGCTTTTATGGGGGGCAGCCTTTTTGCTTCAGAGAAAATAGCTTCACCAACAATTGTGTTATTGATTTGTTCTTTTGAACCAATAGTAAATAGGGCGTCTATCAATGATTCCACTTGGTTTTTACTGGGAAGCCAAGGTAGCAACTGTTGCCACTGTTGAGAGTATTTTTCCTTGAGTCTGGTACTTAGTGCACAGATAATATCGTCTCTATTACCAATGTAATGACGCAATATGGTACGTTTTACGCCAGCGGTTTCAGCGATGTTTTCTAGCGATGTTGCTTGAATACCATATTTTAAAATACAGGTTTCTAACGCATCTAAGATCTCTTCTTTACGCTGAGCCGCCATGCTAGGTCTTGCCATAATAATCACCTTCTTACTGTTTTGAACACTATATCAATTACACGGTTAATTGTCATGTTGACAACTAATACTGAAAACGAGTAATCTTTAAATTGTCATTGTGACAATTTATTGTGAGTTGAGCGACTTTGACTTTAAGTTGATGGCAGTTTGGGCGAACGCGATCCAATAATTTAATTAGAAACTTATGAATTGATATAGAGGTGTGTATGTTTTTGGGATTACCTTGGGGTTACTGGTTAGGTTTTGCTTTAGTGCTTTGGTTACTATTTGACTTAGTGAGAGGTGTTGCACATTTGTGGCACCCATATGAAAGACAGAGTCAGCCAGGAATGTATTGGCTCACAATGATTGTATGGGCGCTCGTTGCTGCATCATGCTTTGTGTATCCGCATTGGCCAATTGCCTATTAATGATTTAGTAAAACGATTGGGCTGACTATATTACGAAATGTGTCTTATTAAGATATTTATCTCTGAAATATATAATATCAACATCTGTTTGTATTTGATTAATAGAGAAAATTTATGAAAAAGACGTTAGTATTCGGTATTACTTCTGCAGCGTTAGCAGCGAATCTATCCGTAATGAAACAAGCCTGTGCGCAGACAATTACGGATCCGCAGCCTTCAGTCATTTCCGATACCGATTGGCAGGAAACAAGTACAAATGTAACGACATTAAAAAATGTAGGGATTGGCATGACTTCGCCAACTGAGGCATTACATGTGATAGGTAATGCCATTGCTGATGACCCACTACAGCCTGCTCACTTAGTGACAAAACGATATTTAGATACGCAACTTCAAAGTGTAATAGCTCAGTCTGACGCGCAGCAACAGCAAATTAAATCTTTACTGCAAAGAGTGTCAGCCCTTGAGAGTCAATATCAAAACGTTCGCAATGACTATATACAAGTGGTTGCGCGTCTCGATGAAGTTGAAAGCACTTTATCCCCATCAGGGCGTAATTGCCTTGATATCAAAACTCAGATCCCAGTGGCTGCAACCGGGTTTTATCTTATTGACCCAGATGGTGAAAACATTGGTGTTGATGCATTCAAAGTCTGGTGTGATATGGATTACCAAGGTGGTGGCTGGACGTTATTTGCCAACCACAAAGATAACATCGTTAATATTCAAGAAGGGGAAGTGATATCACCTGCTGAATTTTCGGTGATGAAAGCACAAAGGTGGCAAGCTCTCAGGCAAACTGTCAGTGGTGGTATGATGTTCAAAGATGAACATGGCCGAATCACGCAGGTGTATCAGGCTAAAATGAACAATGCCAATTGCAGAAATATTTACACAGAAGATAACTTAGCGGCACTATCCACATTGGGTGATTACGGTCTAATCTGGCATCACGAAGACACCAATTGCAATGTGTCGTGGGACTTTGCAGGTGTTATTCTCGGTGATAAAGACTCGACCCGTGTAGAATCTTATACATACCAAGGCGCATCTGTTTTACAAGCACCAAACTCCAAAACACGTTTTGACGTTTGGCCCTATGGAAGTGATGAAAGCTCTCGTCATCATCAAAATGAGTTACTTTATTTTGTAAAGTGATAACTTTGATTGGTATAAAAGGCGCTACAACGCGCCTTTTACGACGTTGGGCAGGTGTACCTATTTAGTTTTAGTTGTTTCTTGATTGATAACCCAGCACATTACTAATATATAAATCAGTGATTTATACCTGATTTCACGGCAGCTAAGCTTTCTCGAACTTTCATAAGTCTAGGCTTATCGGGTCCTTTAATCTTTTTATCAGCAACTTTAAAATCTAAGTTTTTACCTGGTTCGAAAGCGAGCACAATAGATGATCCCCCATATCCAAAGTGCCCCATATATTGACCGGACTGTATTTTTTCACCTGTACTGATAGCATTAGTTATGCTTCCAACACCCCAAAAGCCTATTGCAACCATCGCAACCAATCCCAATCTTTCAGTTTTAATAACCCACACATAACGTTGATGTTTAGCAAGTTTTTGGTACCAGCCTGCTTTATCACTATTGGAAGGTGCAAGCGGACCATAAGGGTCATTGGGATCAAAATCATCAAAATCATAGTTGTATGAACCGGGGTAAAGCCCTTGCTCTATGACCGTACCAGTTACTGGGGCGTGAAAATGGTGATAATCTGTGAACCAGAGCAATGCATCCAGTAAAGGACCACCTACAAATAGCCTGCCATAGCCAGGTATAGCCTCAATTAGGTTAAACTCATCGCCTGATTTATTAGGTAAAAGGTAGCTTTGGTGCTTACCTACATTTTGGCTCTCCTGAGTGAGGAAGAAAATCCCGCCATCGCAAGGAGCGATAACAGGTGCTTCAGCTTCAGGTCGTTGGTTTGGCTTCAGGTTTCTTAAAAAAAACTGATTAAATGATTTAAATCCGCCTGTAGGACTTTTTGGATCTGGTAATTCATAGTTATTGATATCGAAGGGGTGCTCTTTCGTACCGGTATATTTAACCCACTCCGGCAACGTTGTGATCGAGTCAGTGCTATTTATCCATTTCCCATGACAATCCAAAAATTTCTTAAACCAGTTCTTGAAAGGCGGTTGATTGGCAAGTTGTAGGCCTGTTTCTGTATTTACTAAGTAATCCCAGTATTCAATGTATTCTCCAGGGTTGCTTGGGGTAGGCGTGTAGGTGAGCCATTTTTTGAAAAAATGAGTGAGAGTATAGCCAGACTGCTGGTATAGGTATGGTAGCCAATAAGAAGCGACTTCTTTTCTACGCTTGATATTTGTTTCAATACATAACTCTGAAAGAGCGCCTAAGTATAAATACTTATATTGAGGATTTTGCTCAAACAAGGCTGTTAGTTTGTTGATATGTGTGTCACAAGCTTTTTTATGTTCAGACCAAATACATGGAACGGGCAAAGAGATTGGAGTAATTGATGACATTATAATGAGTCCTTTTAGTCATTGATTAAGCGCCTACACAGAGCTGGAAGTCACCTTCACGGTATATGAATGAAGCGCGGCTCAACCAAAAGTGTAGTTCATATAGAGGAAGTAAAAGAGGCGCATAGATGATTGCACCTCGCAAGGGGTGGTAATAGGTTTAGTGCATGATTTGTTTGAGAGCTTCTTCCAATGAAGTGTATCTAAAACGATAATTTGCATTTAACGCCTTTTGAGGGATAACTTTTTGTCCGTATATGAGAATGTCTGACATTTCACCAAAAGCCCACTTCAAGAAGCTCTCTGGCAGCCATAAGAATGCAGGGCGGTTGAGCACATTCGCTAGACAATCCGAAAACTCTTTATTTGAAACAGGGTTAGGCGCTGTAGCATTAAATGCACCCTCCAACTCAGTATGTTTGATCAAAAACAGAATTAGTTGAATCATATCGTCGATATGGATCCAAGACATGATTTGATCACCAGAGCCCATTGGACCACCCATACCCCAAGAAAAAGCAGGAAGCATTTTCTTAAGTGCGCCACCATGGCGTGACAACACGACTCCGGTGCGCAACAAGCAAACTCGAGTTTGTTCGCTTTTAGCGCTTAAAGCCGCATTTTCCCAATCTTTACACAGCTGGTGGCTGAATTCATTGAAGGGCTTGTCAAAATTTTCATCAACAGTAACATCGGCAGCTTGTCTACCATAAAAACCAATAGCACTACCTGATATAAAGGTGTGAGGAGGTGTACTAGCGGCATTGATTTGCTGCGCAATTTGCTCAGTTAAGCCGACACGGCTTGAGGTAATTGCTTCTTTTTGTTTGTCACTCCAGCGTTTGTCTGCAATAGGCTCACCTGCGAGGTTAATGACGATATCCAGTTCGTTGAAGTCAATATCAGTGAGTTGAGACACAAAGCGAGCGTTTTGAGGCAGTACCTGCCGAGCTTTAACTTCACTTCTGGTTAGTATGGTTAAAGTATTTCTGTTGACTAAAAACTTGCAAAGTTCTTGTCCAATTAATCCTGTAGCTCCAGTTATCAGTATATTCATTCCACGCCCAATTAGTGATTGGTTTACATATGTTTTGAGTTTTACCCTAGTGTTTTGAAAACAAATTCAATTACAATAGTAGCAGATACATATAAAAATTATGTGTGATCATTCCTTCAACGTTGCGACCTCGCATAAGGATCAAAAGTGTCATCATTAACAGGAATAAATAAAAGCTTAGTTGTATTAGCTTCCTTATTCATTGTATTAGCAGGGATAAAACTTGCAAACGATATATTAGTGCCGTTCATTTTGGCTGCATTTATTGCCATTATTTGTAACCCGCTACTCAAGTTTTTTGCCAGCTATCGTATTCCAAAAGGGGCTGCGATCATTATTATCATCGCATTTGTGGCTTTACTAGGTACTAGCTTGGCGGGATTAGTTGGGCAATCGCTCAATGACTTTTCTCAGCAGTTGCCCAGTTATCGAGAAGCACTACAAGATAAATTCTTATGGCTAGTTAATACTGCCGCAAATTACAATATATTAATTGATAAGCAGCAGCTAATTTCGCTATTTGACCCAGGAAAAATGATTGATGTTGCTACTAATATGCTTGCTGGATTTGGCGGTGTGATGGCAAATATCTTCCTTATTTTATTAACTGTTGTGTTTATGCTATTCGAAGCGCCAATGCTCAGTAAAAAAGTACACATTGCCCTTGATGATCCACAGATGAAAATGCAGCAAATAGACCGCTTTTTAAATTCAATCAATAGCTATTTAGCCATTAAAACTCTAGTTTCCTTGGCAACAGGTGCATTGGCGGGCCTAATCTTGTGGATATTAGACGTCGACTATTTTGTATTGTGGGGCGTGTTGGCATTTTTACTTAATTATATTCCGAATATTGGGTCGATCATCGCGGCTGTTCCACCTGTTTTACTCGCGCTGGTTACTCATGGTCCTGTGGTGAGTGGGCTTGTAGCTGTGGGCTACTTGTCAATTAATACTGTGATGGGCAATATTGTAGAGCCTAAATATATGGGTAAAGGTCTTGGATTATCTACGCTGGTTGTATTTCTATCTTTGATTTTTTGGGGATGGTTGTTGGGAACTGTGGGGATGTTGTTGTCGGTACCGTTAACTATGGTGGTGAAGATTGGCTTAGAAAACAGTGAAGATGGCCGCTGGTTGGCGACCATGCTTGGCAGTTATGATGAGTCTAAAAGTTAGCTTTTAGTTCTGTGGTATGGTGCTGTAAAAATGAAATTTTACAGCGCTTATATACCTTGGCCGCACTGGTTGAGTTGGGAAGCTCTTTTAAATATCGCCATTTGCACGAGTCTTCCATATATCGACTTTGACTAAGTAAACTGCGTTTAATAATTGGCATGAGCTGAGTGTTACCAGTGTCTTTTTCTAACTCCTCTGTATCCATAATGAGTTTGTTTATCCAAGCTTGCCTATCTCGCTCTAAGAGCTCAATATTGCTATCTAAACACATCAGGTAGCGTTTTGCTTTTTGAGGATGGTCTGAATCTAGATGTGTGCAATCAGCCAGTGTACTCGTGCGAGCACTGGCATCTAAGCTGATTGCTGCTAGGGTCAAGGTTAAAAGATTAGTTATTCTGCTCATAGCCAAATTCTATTGTAAATTGGGCGCCGCCAAGCTCACTGTAGTCGATGATAATGTTGCCATGATATGAAGCTACCAAATCGGATACAATGGCCATTCCCACACCGTGTCCAGCTTCGTATGTATCGAGTCGCGTTCCACGTTGTAGGAGCTCATTACGCTTGTTTTCTGGTATACCTGGTCCATCATCGCCAATGACAAATACAGTGCCTCTATTGGGAGTCGTTTTTACTTGGATATCAATCTTATGCGCACATGCCTTACATGCATTATCGATGATATTCCCTAATATTTCCATTAAATCGGTTTTATCACCAAGAAATGCAGCATCTTCAGCGCAAAATGCCGAAAACTGGATTGCTTTATCATGATAGACCTTGCCCATGGCGTTAAGAATTGAATTTAACACCGGCTTAACTGCAGTTTGTTTTTTCCATGTATCTGACGCACCTGTCGCTGCGCGTTTCAATTGATGCTCGATCATCGCATTTATGCGATCAAGTTGCTCTTGCGCTTCAGCGTCGTTTGCTAATGAACTGGATTTTAAAACTGCAAGGGGCGTCTTTAACGCGTGGGCTAAGTCGCTCAAAGAAGCCCTATAGCGTTCTTTTTGGCGACGTTGAGAGTCAAGTAAAAGGTTCAAATCGGCCTTTATCGTATTCAATTCAACCGGATATAAGCCAGATATTTTATCTCGTTCGCCTGCTTCTACTTCTTTGATTTCTTTGTCGAGTCGTTGCAGGGGTCGAGCATTCCATACAAATCCAAAAGCCATCAGTGCTGCGATTACTACACCCATAATCAACATCCAATTGACCAGTGTATTTCTGAATTCAGACATAAGCGCAACGAGCGCTGAATTCTTTTTGAGCAAAATAAATTTAGCTTGTTGAGATTGTTCGGCATTGCCCAAGATAACAGTAAGGCTTAGCTGCCAAAACTCTTCACCACTATATTCTACTTTTTTAAATTCGGAGGCACCTGCTTGAGTTTGAGAAACATCAGGTGTTACCGTAAGGCTCACAGCTGATTCGGAATACCAAACTAAGGTGTTTTGTTGATAGACAAGTGCATAAGTATCTGAATTTAATCTGTTTAACTCTGGTGCAAGAATGGTTCTTGGCATTGAAATGCCATCAGAAACAAACTCAACTTCTGAAATAAGAGAATACAAATGTGCTTCTAGCGTTTTCTCAGTGGCATCAATAAGTGTTGCGTGATAAGCGCGTCCAATTGAAAAAAACAGCGCTGGTAGGGCAACTATTAAAACAAAGACAAGGATAAAACCTTGCCTTATTTTTAGTGATATCTGTGAGCTACTTACCACTGGGTTTTAAACCTGTAACCTCTACCTCGCAGAGTTTCTACTGGATTTAAGGTACCATCCGGGTCAAGTTTTTTCCTTAGGCGCAGAACAAATACTTCAATGACATTTGAGTCTAAATCAAAGTCCTGATCGTAAATGTGTTCAGTGAGTTCTGATTTTGAAATAACTTTATGTGGGTTAACCATTAAGTATTCTAGCACTTTGTATTCGTATGCTGTTAGAGACAGCTCTCTGTCATCGACAAAGACTTGCTGAGACCGTGTATGCAGAGTGATTGGACCAATCGAAATCTCTGGGTTAGCCTGACCTGCACTACGTCTGATTAGCGCATTACAGCGTGCAATGAGCTCTTCAACATGAAATGGTTTGGTCAGGTAGTCGTCTGCACCAGCATCAAGCCCTTCCACTTTTTCTTGCCAGCGATCACGTGCGGTTAGAATTAAGATAGGGATCTTAATATCTTGGGCTCTTGCACGTCTTATTAACTCAATACCATCAATTTTTGGCAGACCTAAATCGACAACTGCTAAATCGAGCGGGTATTCTGTTAAGTGAAAAAGGCCGTTTTCGCCATCATGACAAAGATCTACGCTATACTTCTCTTTCTCTAAAACGTTACGTAAGTTTTCAGCTAACTGAACGTCATCTTCTATTACTAAAATTCGCATTGTCAATCCTTCTTCACTTCACCCGTTATTTTGTGAACTTTAACATCAATGATTCTGCCGTCGCTCTGAAGAATTCGTACCACATAGTAGTCACCCTCAAGAGAAATCTTTAAGGTTTTTCCTGGTTGTTTAGTCGTTGCTAATTGTACGGCTTCTTTTTTGCTAATGGTGTCTTGTGCATTTTTAGCTTGTACGGGGCTAAACGCCAGAGTACAGGCTAATACAACAACAGCAAGACAGTTTGGCAACTGCATTCTAAGCTCCACAGTAGGGTTGCTTAACATCTTGAACAGGAGGTTAAGTTTTTCAGTCTTAACCACTGCTGAACTTTACGTTAAGGTAAAACTTTCTTATATGGTTTGACTACGCTTTGGGCGTATACACCAGCTTCAATATAAGGGTCTTCATTAGCCCAAGCTTGTGCATCTTCTAAAGAGTTAAACTCGGCAATTACCAAAGAACCAGTAAAGCCAGCTTCACCAGGGTTCTCATCATCAATTGCTGGCAAAGGCCCTGCAACAAACAGTCTACCTTCGTCCTTAAGTGCGTTTAAACGTGCCAAGTGAGCAGGGCGTGCATTTAAACGTTTCTCTAGTGAATTTTCCACATCCGTTGAGTAAATCATGTAAAGCATAATAGTAAGAAATAAGGCGTAATTAATTTTGTGTTTCGTATCATAGACCGGATTGTCCCCAAATGTAAATGAATAGGCGTTATCTTAAGAGAATCTTGTTTGGGACTTGAAATCCGCAGGCCTTGGCTGTTACAGTCCTTCGACTATCGTGAAAAATAATAATAAGGTTGTTTTAATGAGTGCAAACCGCGAGCAATTTAGCTCTCGACTGGGTTTCATTTTAGCAGCGGCTGGATCCGCTGTGGGGATCGGAAACTTGGTCGGTTTTCCTGTATCTGCTGCCAAAAATGGTGGTGGCGCGTTTTTGATTATCTATGCACTATTTGTTGCGTTTATTTGTTTGCCTGTCATGATCGCTGAAATGGCACTCGGTCGTAAGGCGCAAAAAGACCCATATGGCGCATATCATTCTCTAACTGGGGGTGATAAAAAGTGGTCATTTGCGGGTGCGCTCGCCGTGTTAACTCCATTCATGATTGCTGTATTTTATATGGTGATCACGGTTTGGATTTTCGGCTATCTTGTTCAGACCCTTGTTGGTAATCTCGACCAGCTCGCAAATCCAAACAACTTTGGCACTTTTATTAACGAGTATACTGTATTTGGGTACATGGCAGGGGTTGCAATACTAGTTAACTTAATCTTAGTTGGTGGAGTTAAGAAAGGCATTGAAAAGGCTGCGAAATTGATGATGCCGGCACTATTTGTACTACTGATAGGTCTAGTTGCTTATGTGTTGACATTAGATAACGCCATGGCTGGTATGCGGTACTATATTGTTCCCGACTTTTCGAAAATGGATGCGAGTGTTTTAAACGGTGCACTTTCACAAGCATTTTTCTCATTGTCCTTGGGTATGGGTATCTTGATTACCTACGCTTCTTATATTTCAAAGAAAGAAGATATCGTAGGGAGTTCTAAAATGGTTGCTGTGACGGATTCATTAGTGGCATTTATTGCTGGTCTAATGGTGCTGCCTGCCATATTCAGCTTTAACCCGAATGTTAACCCTGAGGAGCTATCAGACTCTTCAGTTTCGATGATCTTTGTTTATCTACCGCAATTACTTCTGACACTGCAAGCAGATATCGGCTATGTGGGCGCATCGGTTGTTGCTGGGATATTCTTTTTGCTTGTTTTCTTTGCTGCGATTACGTCTTTGGTGTCTATTGTTGAAGTACCTACAGCGAGTCTCATGGAAGCTAAAGGTTACAGCCGTAAAAAGTCGTTGACTGTATTGGCGGTTGCAACAGGTATTTTAACTGTGTTGTGTACTATGTCGTTTGGCATGGTTGAAGGCTTGACTAAATTTACTCAGTACGGCGGTGTAGACAAGAGTCTCTTTGATATTGTTTCTGATGTGTTCTACGACACTATCTTACCGTTTAATGGTTTGTTGCTGTGTTTATTCGTGACTTACCGTTGGCGCAAGGCTAACTTATCTGAAGAACTGGCCCATGGTAACGAAAGCTATAAAGGCAGCTTCATGGAAAAGTATGTGAACTTTTCACTATCGACTTTTATTCCAGTGGTGCTGCTGTTGATTTTCGTTAATACAGTGGCAACTAAGTACTTTGCCGTAAGCTTATTTGGCTTTTAATTGACCGAAAATGTGCGAAGCATTGCTTCGCACATTAAGTGAAGGTTACTCCCGCATCTAGGTACTTTCCTGCTCCTATTGTAAATAACCACAACCCCCATAAACTGTGTTCAAGCACACAAACAGCTAAAGAGCGACTGTGTGCGTAAGTATAAGAAAATAACAGCCCACCAAAGAATGACATAACTATGGCCATCCAGTTGTCGTATACACAATGAGCTAAAGCAAAAACACTGGCGCTGAGCAGTATCCGAATGGTTTTACTAGGCAGTATTCGTTTATAGCGGTGAAAGAAATAACTTCTAAATATAAGCTCTTGAGGTAACACCGACAAAACTGGATAGGCTACTAGTAAAACTAACCAGTCAGTGGTGGAGTTAATCGGTAAATCGAACCAAGTTTCTTGACTGATCAAGCCATACAACATACCCGAAAAGAGAGCTCCGATAAAAAAGATTGAGAACAGGCGTTTTTTGATGGCGGAGAATTGTCCCAAACTGGTCAACCTGAAACGTTTAAAGTGTGGATCAGAGAGCAGTAAATAGGTGCACACTGCCATGATTATGATAAGAGCTGGGAACAGCCAATTGGCCAGCTCTTGGCGAAAAAAATAGGCGATAAACGGAAGTAAAAAAAAGACAGAGAATAGCTCAAACCAACGAAACTGTTGTGCGTTCAATGAAGAGACCCCAATTGATGCCGTAATTAATACAATATAGCAAGTGTCTCAAGATTTATGCGTAATCTGGAAAAAGATTACGCATAAATCTTGAGTGTGAGGGTGGACTTCTGATGGAAGTATTAATCGTCTTCTGGGAGGTATTTAGAGACTTTCATGATGGTTATTAGGATAGCGACAAAGGTAATGGCCATCAGCCCGAAAACCTTAAAATTAACCCAGAAATTCAAAGAAAAGTTATAAGCGACATATAAGTTGAGCAACGCAATAAAGAAAAACAGTGCAGACCAAGCAAGATTCAGCCTATCAAAAAGAGCTTCGGGGATCTCTAATTTCGCAGCTGGGTTATCTGACTGAGCTTCTTCTTTATTTGTTTTTTGCTCCTGTAGCATCGCACTATTCAAAACGCTTAACAGTGCTTTTTTGGCTAGATTCTTTTTGAATACATAATGTGATACAAGCAGACTTGCACCGAGTATGGCGTAGATGATTGTCGCTTTCCACATGATGAATTGCTCATCCTGAAACAAAATGGTCATTCCGCCAAGTAACAGCGCTATTGCGAAAAACACCCAATGCCTTTGAGATATTTTCCCATCGGTGAAGTACTGGTAGATCATTTGAATGACCGATGCCACAATTAAGACCCCCGTGGCCCAAAAAATATCCATAAACTTATAAACTGCAAAAAACAGTATCAGGGGAAAATACTCTAGTATAAAAGTCATTCACTTCCTCGATGATTAAGCCTTATTTGCGTTGTATCAAGATATTGTCACAAGTTCAAGATTGACTTTTTATAGCTAAGCTTCTAGCCTCCGCACAATTTCTAAATAAATTGAGAACTCTATGAATAAGAGCGAATTAGTTTCAGCAATGGCTGTGCACAGTGAGCTGACAAAAAAGGACTCTAAAGCAGCATTGGATAGTATTTTGAATGCGATGACTAAACGTCTATCTGAAGGGGACCCCGTAGCACTAGCTGGGTTTGGAACACTCTCGTTGAGCTATCACCCTGCAAAGGTTGGTCGCAACCCAAGAACGGGAGAAGAAATCATGATTGAAGGTCAAAATAAAGTATTGTTTAAAGCGGCTAAAGCGCTCAAAGACGCTTTAGCCAAGTAATTTACATTACTTCTGTGTTGCAGCCTTCATGGTTGCAACGAATTCACGCAGTCGCTCGCACATAAGTGCTGGCTCAGCTAAGTTTTCCTCGATTATTTTTACTACCGCAGAGCCAGAGATTGCGCCCGCTGCGCCTGAATCGATAGCGGCTTTTACGTGCTCTGGTGCCGAAATACCAAAGCCCAACAATGCGGGTGCGGCATTGTACTCGACCAATTTATTGATCATAGTATCTGCAGGCATTTCAGCTTTGGTCTCAGTACCCGTTACCCCTGAGCGAGAAAGTAGGTACGTGTAACCACGGCCATAACTAGCACATTGGCGCAAAGTATCATCGCTTGCATTTGGTGTGGCGATGAAGATAGGTTCAATTTCAGCTTGCTGTGCAGCCTGCCTAAACATTTTAGACTCGTGTAGTGGCACGTCAGCGACAAGAATTGAGTCAACGCCCGCGTCTTTCGCTTGCTGATAAAAGTTTTCAATACCCTGCGCAAAGATAAGGTTTGAATATAGTAATAAGCCAATCGGAATATCTGCATTATATTCACGTATCTGACGAATAATTTCAAAGCAGTCTGGCGTGTTAATTTTACTTTCTAGCGCACGAATATTAGCGGCTTGAATAACTGGTCCATCAGCGATTGGATCTGAGAATGGAATACCCAGCTCTAGCGCGTCAGCACCACCATCGATGAGACTTTTTACGATGTCTAGACTGATTTCTTTGGTTGGATCACCTAAAGTTACAAACGGAACAAATGCGCCCTGTCTGGCATCGTTTAGGCGTGTAAATAGGTTGCTATATCGGCTCATAGTTCACCTCGCTCATTCAATACGTTGTGTACATGGGCAAGATCTTTGTCACCACGGCCACTTAAGTTAACGACAATAATAGTTTCTTCGGTTTGTTGCTCGGCATATTTCAGTGCGTAAGCAAGAGCATGACTTGATTCAAGTGCAGGGATAATACCTTCATTTTTTGCCAGTGCTTGGAATGCATCCAATGCTTCTGTGTCAGTTATACCAACGTATTGTGCACGGCCAGTTTGATGTAAGTAGGCATGCTGTGGGCCCACAGCGGGGTAATCAAGACCCGCAGAGACCGAGTACGACTCTTCGATTTGACCATCATTGTCTTGCATGATGTAGGTGTACGCACCATGAAGAATACCTTGGCTACCTTTACAAAGCGCAGCACCATGTTCTTCAGTATCTAGGCCTTTACCTGCAGGCTCAATACCGACAAGTTTGACATCTTTTTCATCGATGAAATCAGCGAAGATGCCAATCGCATTTGAGCCACCGCCTACACACGCCATAACAACATCTGGTAAACGACCTTCAGCGTCAAGAACTTGCTGTTTAGCTTCTTCACCAATCATGCGTTGGAAATCTCTGACCAAGGTTGGGAATGGGTGAGGACCAGCCGCTGTACCAAGCAGGTAGTGTGCGGTTTTGTAGTTTGCAGACCAATCACGCATTGCTTCGTTCACAGCATCTTTTAGCGTGCCTGAACCTGCAGTTACAGGGATAACTTCTGCACCCATTAAGCGCATTCTGAATACGTTAGGCTGTTGACGCTCAACATCTTTTGCACCCATGTAAACGCGACATTTAAGGCCTAGTAACGCACAAGCTAAAGCAGTTGCAACACCGTGCTGTCCTGCACCTGTTTCCGCGATGACCTCTTTTTTACCCATGCGCTTTGTCAGCAGGGCTTGACCTAACACCTGATTTGTTTTGTGCGCACCACCGTGAAGTAAATCTTCACGCTTTAGGTATAGTTTTACCTTTGGGTTTTTGATCAAATTACGTGAAAGCGTTAAAGGCGTTGGGCGGCCTGCATACTCATTTAGCAGTGCATAAAACTCTTCTTTAAAGCTCTCATCTTGCTGTGCTTTGTTGAACTCTTGCTCAAGTTGTTTAAGCGCTGGTACCAGTAACTCAGGGACGTACATGCCGCCAAAGTCACCAAAATATCCTGTATTAGTCATATCCACCTCAGTATTTTCGAATATTGTTGAAAGCATCGCGTAGTTTTTCTGGACACTTTTTGCCGGGGCTCGTTTCTACCCCTGAGTTAAGGTCAAATCCAGCAGCACCTAAGTATGATGCGTCGCTGACATTGTCTGCATTTAGCCCACCTGCGAGCATAAATGGCTTTTTCGCACTTTTAAGTAGTTGCCAATTAAATACTTTACCTGTACCACCAAAGGCATTTGCCGTTTTGGTGTCGTAAAGGTGTTTGTCTACTTCATCAAAAGGAGCAGGGAACTCATCGACAATGCCCTGTGCTTTCCATATCTGACAATTAACTGGTAATTGTTTGCGAAGGTTGGTGATAAATTCTTGTGTTTCGTGGCCATGTAACTGAACAACACTCAAGCGCAGACTTTGTGCATATTCAACGATTTGCTCAGCAGGAGCATCGACAAAGACCCCGACGTATTTTAGTGGTGCGCTATCGACCACTGCACGAGCACAATCAAAGTCAACGTATCTTGGCGACTTAGGGTAGAAAATTAACCCACCATAAACTGCACCCGCTTCATAGGCTGATAAAGCATCATCTACACGCGTTAATCCACATACCTTATTTTCACCTAGGATGAGCTTTCGGCATGCGCCTTCTAAGTCTTCTTCGGCCATTAAAGAGCTGCCGACTAAAAAACCATTGCAATGTGGCGTTAAGCGTTTAACGTCATTGTGCGTATAAATCCCAGACTCTGAAATAACAGTCTTGTTTGCAGGGATCAAAGTACGTAAATGTTCAGTGGTTGCAAGGTCTGTACTTAAATCTCTGAGGTTACGGTTATTGATACCAATCAATTTGGCATCAAGCTGCAAAGCACGATGCACTTCTTCTTCATTGCTCACCTCAGTGAGTACTGCCATGTTTAATGAATGTGCTAAATCAGCGAGTTTATTGTACGTCTCGTCATCTAATACAGAGAGCATCAATAAAATTGCGTCACCCCCTTTTAACCGAGCTAAATACACTTGGTATTCATCAACAAAAAAGTCTTTACAAATAAGAGGCTGATTTACCTTTGAGCGAACATAACTCAAGTATTCATAACTTCCTTGGAAGTATTTTTCATCAGTCAATACGCTGATGCAAGTTGCGTATTGTGCGTAGACGCTCGTAATTTCATCAAGATCGAATGTTTCTCTGATCAAGCCTTTTGAAGGGGAGGCTTTTTTACATTCCAGAATAAACTGTGTACCCGGCTTTGACATCTCGCCATAAAAATCGCGCTCAGTTGGAACTACGTGATCTTTAAATTCGCTCAGTGGCAGTGTTTGTTTGCGCTCTTCAAGCTCAATGCGCTTATCTGCGACAATTTTTTCTAACACGTTAGCCATGACTTACCTCCACGATGGCTGCTAATGTTTCTTCACAGCGACCAGATGCCAGAACATCAAGCACTTGCTGAGTTGCTGATTTTAGGTCGGCAGCTTTACCAGACATAACGAGCAAAGCACTCACATTTGCCGCAATTGCAGCGTTGTGAGCTGCTTTACCTTTACCGCTTAAAATGTCTCGTGTTGCTTGGGCGTTGTACTCTGGCGTGTCTCCTGCAATGTCTTCTAGCGAGTAGTTGTCTAAACCGAAATCGGCTGGCGTTAACGTGTACTCTGTAATTACACCATCCTTCAACTCGGTAACTTGCGTAGTTCCGTGAAGCGCTATTTCATCGCAGCCAGCACCATGAACTACCATCGCTCGCTTAGTACCTAACATTTGTAATGTTTCAGCCATAGGGCGACAAAGCGCAGGATCATAAACGCCAAGCAACTGAATATCAGGTTTCGCAGGGTTTGCCAGCGGGCCCAAAATGTTAAATAAAGTGCGAGTTTTTAGTTTGGTGCGCACTGGCATCGCGTGCTTTACACCACTGTGATACAGCGGAGCGAATAAAAAAGCGAAGTTTGTTTTTTCAAGGCAGTTTGCACCTTGCTCAGGTGTCATTTCAAGATTGATACCTAAAGTACGAAGCAAATCAGCCGAGCCAGATTTACTGGAAACACTGCGGTTGCCGTGTTTTACCATTGGGATACCGCAAGCAGCAGCAACTATGGCCGCTGTTGTGCTGACATTAATGGTGTTTGTTCCATCACCACCCGTACCACAACTGTCTGCACAGTCTAGGCCTTTGTTGTCAAAAGCAACGGCGTGATCACGCATAGCTTTTGCTGCGCCAGCAATCTCAGCGGCAGTTTCGCCTTTAATTTTCAGAGCGATCAGTGCTGCCGTAAGCTCTACCTCAGAAAGGTGCCCTTGCATAACTTGGCTAAATAGTTCAGTTGTTTGTTCAAAGCTCAGCGACTGTTGGTCAATCAATTGATTTAAACTTTCCACGTTGCCTCCTAGCAGGTCAAGTAGTCGATGCTTTGCTGAAGTAGCTTGGCACCATCAGGTGTTAAAATAGACTCAGGGTGGAACTGATATCCGATCACTTTGTCTGTCGAATGGTATACGGCCATTGGAATGTCTTGGTACTTGGCAATCACTTTGAGTGTGTCAGGCACGCTGGTTGCCATTAATGAGTGATACCTAGCAACAGGAAAACGCTTACCAAGGCCCGCAAATACTGGGTGTTCTTCAACATCGATATGCGATGACTTACCATGAACAGTTTCGCCAGCATGTCCAATTGTGCCGCCATAGCTTTGTGTCAAGGCTTGTTGGCCTAGACAAATACCAAGCATTGGGAACTTGCCTTTACATAGATCAATCAGCTCCAATAAGCAGCCAGCTTCACTTGGCTTACCAGGACCTGGTGATAGTACCAAGACAACTGGCACAGTTTCATTACACATTTTGTCGTAGATAGTGCGCGCATCAATATGGTTACGATAAACGACGAGTTCACTACCAAGCTGAGAAAGTTCATCAACAAGGTTGTAGCTGAATGAGTCAAAGTTATCTAAGAAATATACTTTAGGCGTCATGACCCACCCCTTGATAGCTTGATTGAATGGCTTTGATCACAGCACGAGCTTTTGCTTTTGTTTCATCTGCTTCAGCTTGAGGATCTGAATCAAATACTACGCCAGCGCCAGCTTGCACATAAGCAATATTGTTTTTCACAAATGCTGAACGGATCACAATACAGGTATCCATTGCACCGTCACCAGTTAAATAGCCTACGGCACCACCATAGCTACCACGGCGTTGCTTTTCTGTATCCCTTACCAATTGAGCCGCTTTTACTTTAGGTGCACCAACGAGTGTGCCCATGTTCATGCAAGCTTGGTATGCGTGTAGTGCATCAAGGTCTGGTTTAAGCTGGCCAACGACACGAGATACTAAGTGCATTACTTGTGAGTAACGGTCTACTTTTAGCAATTCTTTGGCGTGGCGCGTACCTGGTACACTGATCCGTGCAACGTCATTACGCGCCAAATCAACCAGCATTAAGTGCTCTGCGCGCTCTTTTTTATCATCGCGTAGTTCTAGCTCAATACGGCTATCTAAATCGGGATTAATTGTGCCATCAGCGAATTTACCGCGCGGGCGAGTACCTGCGATAGGGTAAACTTCCACTTGGTTACTTTCTTCGCAGTACTTCAATGCCGACTCTGGCGATGCACCAAACAAAACAAACTTTTCATCACGCATGTAAAACATGTATGGACTTGGATTTTGCTTTTTAAGATGTTTGTATGCTGCGAGAGGCCTAGGACAAGGGAGTGAAAATGTGCGAGAAGGTACAACTTGGAAAATATCACCATCGACAATATTTTTCTTTAGTTGTGTGACCTGCGATTTAAACACCTCATCCGAAATATCCACACTCACTTCATGGTTGCCGTCTTCTGGACCTTCTTTATAAGAGACATAGTCATCACATTGACGATTTAACTCTTCAAGTTGTCTGCCAACTTCAAAACAGTTAGCGTGAACATCTGGGCCATTAAAGACATTGCCAATCAGCTCAGTAGTTTGTGCTTGATGGTCAATTAATACCATTGTCTCCGCAAGGTAAAAAACATAATCAGGGCAGTCATTTTGACCATCAGGAACATCCGGCAAGGTTTCGAAATTTGCCACCATATCGTAGGCAAATACGCCACCTAAAAATACCGAGAACGGCGTGTCTGAGTTACGTTTTATAGAATCAATACAAGTTCGCAAAGCACTAAAAGCATTATCCGCTTTCAATTTGCTGTACTCGTCTAAACTAAGATCCTGAGCATTATAAGTTAGTGTAAGAACCGCATACTCTTTAACAACAGCACAGTTTTCTACTTTATCTGCTAGATAATTTAGTAACTGTTCACCATTGTTAGAAAGTGCACGTACTTTTACTTCCAGTCCGTTGCACTCAATTCGCAATGCAGCATCCGCTAAAATAATACTCTTTACATTGTCCTTGGAATCAATTTCCGCTGACTCCAGTAACAGCGAATTGGGCTTATTGAGAGCCGCGTATAAAGACAATGGACTTGCGATATAATCGCGCCGTTGCCTTATACTTGTCACCTCGCCCGGTGTTGTAGTTATATGACTAAAAATCAAACCTCATTCCTCTTTAGTACAAAAAACCCCCCGAAGTATTTTAACTTGCGGGGGGTGTGTATTTAGTTACAACAATGCCTTCCCGCTAATTCAGGCACCACCACCAAGATTTTGTAGATGAATTGTTGCAAAAATTGTTAATCATTATAAAAATTCCATAAAAAAACCCGCGAGCTCAGCGCGGGTTTATAAGTCGTCAGACATAACGAATCACACCCGCAGTTACGAGTGCCACCACCAAACGATTTTTGTTTTTTGTGTTAGATTCATTTGTAAAGTTTTCGTTATTCCGATTTAAGTGGGTACAGTAAACCTTACTCTGGCACAAACTGTCAAGTACAAAAATCAAAAAATAACCAATAGCATTAAATAATGCTGAACTATACGAATATTGACCTAGTGATTAGGTTGCAAATGTCATACTCATTGCGACTTTTAAAGTAAATTAAAACGTACGCACAATATTGTGCATGTTATACTGCGAGCGTTTGTTTTTAGGGGATTAAATTTTGATTAAATATGACTTACATAGTCATAGTACTTTTTCTGATGGGCGTTTAGATGTAGCAGAGCTCTTAGAGCGCGCAACAGAAAAAGGCGTTGATGTGCTCGCTTTAACTGACCACGATACTGTGGCTGGGATTCCTGTGGCAAAGCAATATATAGCTGAGCAAAACCTTGAGCTTGAGCTGATTACCGGTGTTGAAATATCAACCAAATGGGAGAGCTTTGAGATCCACATTGTAGGCTTAAATATTGATATTGAGTCAACCTCGCTTCAGGCATTGTTAAAGGAGCAGCAAAATAAACGTAGGGAGCGTGCCAAAGAAATTGGCGCTCGGCTTGAAAAACGGGGCTACGAAGGCATCTATGCGCAAGCGCTAGAATTGGCAAAGGGTGCTGAAATTACCAGAGCACACTTTGCTAAAGCGTTGGTTGATCGCGGTGTTGCCAAAAATATCCAAGGGGTATTTAAAAAGTTTCTAGCACGCAATAAAACGGGTTATGTACCCAGCGCTTGGTGCACTTTAGCAGAAGCAATTGAAGCAATTCATAGTGCGGGGGGGATCGCAGTACTTGCACATCCTGGTCGTTACCAAATGTCGAATAAATGGTTACGTAAACTTCTGGATGAATTTAGTGCTTCCGGCGGTAAAGCTATGGAAGTTGCGCAACCGCAGCAAGCGCCTACCGAAAGACAATTTTTAGGGCAGTTGTCTCGTGAGTATAACCTTCTTGCAAGCCAAGGCTCTGATTTTCATTACCCAACTAGTTGGTTGGATCTAGGAAGAAACCTATACTTACCAAAAGATTGCCAAGGTGTATGGCAGTTTTGGGGAGCCGCAGAGGAATGTTAGCATGAGTCAATTTTTTCATATTCACCCAGATAATCCACAGGCACGTCTGATCCGACAAGCTGTCGAAATAATTCAAAAGGGCGGAGTAGTGGTTTATCCAACTGACTCTGGCTATGCCATTGGCTGTAACCTTGGCAACAAACAAGCTAAAGAGCGTATTGAGCGTATTAGGGGGATTGAGAAACATCATAATTTTACCTTGATGTGCAGAGATTTATCTGAGCTGTCTACTTATGCGAGAGTAGATAATCAAATGTTTAGGATGATCAAAAATAATACACCGGGTCCTTATACTTTTATTCTTAAAGGTACTAAAGAAGTTCCGCGTAGGTTGCTTAATGATAAGAAAAAGACCATAGGGATCCGTGTAACAGATCACCCGATCACTTGCGCGATTTTAGAAGAATTAAATGAGCCACTTATGTCTTGCTCGTTGATTTTACCCGGCGAGCAGTTTACCGAGTCAGATCCCGACGATATCCGTATGCAGCTGGAAAAACACGTGGACTTAATTGTACATGGGGGCTACTTGGTGGAGCAGGCTACGACGGTTATTGATATGTCGGACGACAGTGTTGAAATATTGCGTCATGGTTGCGGCGATGTGTCACCGTTCGAATAAGCATGACTGAACAGCAGCAACAGCAAGCACCACTGGCTTTTTTAAAAGGTGAGGCCGTTTTAGAAAAGCCAGAAGATCTCTATATCCCCCCAGACGCATTACAGGTCATTCTAGAGAGCTTTGAAGGGCCACTGGATCTTCTCTTGTATCTCATAAAGCGTCACAAACTCGATATTCTCGAATTGCCTATTTTAAGCATTACTCAGCAATACGTGCATTACGTTGAAATGATGCAAGATTTCCAACTTGAACTGGCTGGTGAATATTTGGTGATGGCGGCTTTACTGGCGCAGATAAAGTCGCGGTTATTGCTGCCTACCCATGAAGAGATTGAAGAGGAAGAAGATCCGAGAGCTGAATTGGTTAGACGATTACAAGAATATGAACAATTTAAGCAAGCTGCCGAAAACTTAGATAAAGTCCCCCGTGTAGATAGAGATATTTTTATTGCCAGCGCTTTGATAGAAGATGTGGACGACAACGCTGATTCTTTGCCCGATGTAGAACTCAGGGAGCTTTTACTAGCAATGAGTGAAGTAATGGCACGAGCAAAAAAGTTTGAACACCACCAGATCAGCGCTGAGACTTTATCAACACGAGAGAGAATGTCTAAGATACTGCAATACCTGAGTGAAAACCCAAACCCCGTTGAGTTTAGTGTGCTATTTCATATTGAAGAAGGTCGAAGTGGTGTTGTGGTTACCTTTATTGCTATGTTGGAGCTTTTAAAAGAACAACTCATCTCTATTGTGCAAGTAAATCTCGCTAGTGCAATTTATTTGTCATTAAAACTACAAGAGTAATGCGCTCTCTGTCATAATACCGCGCTTTCTACTAGCCTTATGAAATTACTGTGACATGACACGCCGAGTAAGTGACGAACAATTAGTCGAGTTGGTTGAGGCTGCCATTTTTGTGGCTGATAAACCGCTGTCTAAAAAGCACATGAAAGAAACCGTTTTGCAGGATATTAGTGTGTCAGATCGTCGTCTGCAGCAGGCCATAGATACAATTTCGGAGCATTATCAAACTCGCGGTGTGAAACTTGTTGAAGTGGGCACTGGGTACCGATTTCAGGCATGTCCTAGTTTGAGCCCTTGGTTGAATATGCTATGGCAAGAAAAGGCCCCAAAATATTCTCGTGCAACTCTAGAAACATTGGCGCTTATAGCATACCGACAACCCATAACCCGTGGTGAAATAGAGCAGGTTAGAGGGGTTACAGTGAGCTCTAACATCATGAAAAGCCTGTTAGAGCGGCAGTGGATAAAAGTGGTAGGGCATAAAGAAGTACCTGGAAAACCAGCGCTTTATGCAACTACAAAGTTATTTTTAGACTACTTTTCGCTGTCTGGTTTAGATGGTTTACCAAAACTGCCTGAATTGCAGAGCGAGAAGTTAGATCAGATGTTAAATGATCCTTCTGTGAGAGAACAATCAGAATGAGTGAGAAGCTACAAAAAGTATTGGCACGTGCGGGCGTTGGTTCGCGTCGTGAAATGGAAAAGTACATTGAATCTAACCGAGTTAGTGTCGATGGCAAGGTGGCAAAGTTGGGCGACCGTGTTGAAGAAAATGCGGTGATCCGTGTTGATGGGCACGTTGTTAAAATTGAGCAAAAAGAAGAGCGTATTTGCCGTGTGCTTATGTACCATAAACCTGAAGGTGAGCTGTGTACGCGCAAAGATCCCGAAGGCAGACGCACAGTTTTTGATAGATTGCCGCGTTTAGAAGGCGATCGCTGGATTGCAATTGGTCGATTAGATATTAATACATCAGGCCTATTATTGTTTACCAATGATGGTGAGTTGGCAAACCGTTTAATGCATCCTAAATATGAAGTAGAACGTGAGTATTCAGTTCGTGTATTTGGTGAAGTGACAAATCAAACACTGAAAACTTTAACTCAAGGTGTTGAGCTAGAGGACGGGCCTGCTAAGTTTTTGTCGATCAAGCCACGTGGTGGTGAGGGCATTAACAAGTGGTTCAATGTGACTTTGACTGAAGGTAGAAACCGTGAAGTTCGTCGTTTATGGCAATCTCAAGAGGTTGACGTATCGAGACTGATCCGTGTTCGCTACGGTAAATTAGAGTTAAATAAACGCCTTCCTCAAGGTGGCTGGGAAGAGCTTGCGTTGGAAGATGTAAACTATCTTCGTAAATCGGTGAGCTTACGACCAGAGACACAAACAAAGCTCTCTGTCATGCCTGAAAAGCGTAAAGATAAGCGTGCTAAAGTTAACCGCATTCGCAAAGCAGTCCACAAGCACAACCAGAGACTGAAACAAAATAAACGCCGATAGTTTTGTACTGTCATGTAAAAAGGGCTCCATGTGGAGCCCTTTTTAATTATAAGTGGTATTTAATTATTTAGGTTGTGCGTCTATTGACTGACCATTTACATCTGCTGAGTCATCAGACATAAGGTACAAGTATGTTGGCATTAAATCCTCTGCCGTTTTTAGTCTGTCAGCATCTTCACCAGGGAACGCTGTTGCACGCATACTGGTGCGTGTAGCACCTGGGTTGATACAATTAACGCGAATGTCGGTTTTGCCAACTTCTGCCGCCCACGTTTGCATCATTCCCTCTGTTGCGAATTTTGAGATTGCATACGCGCCCCAAAACTCACGACCCTGCCTACCTACGCCAGAAGAAGTAAAAATGATGGAAGCTTTAGGTGCCTTACGTAAAAGTGGGAACAGAAAACGCGTGATCATTGCCTGACCAGTTACATTGACTTTCATGACGTTTTCGAAGGTAGACACGCAGAAGTGCTCTAGCGGCCCCATAGTGCCCAAAATTGATGCGTTATTTAACAAACCATCTAGTTTTCCGAATTGTTGTTCGATGGTCGCTGCTAAGTCGCGATAGTGTTGTTTTGTTGCACCTTTGAGGTCCAATGGAACGATAGCTGGTTGAGGATAACCTGCTGCCACGATTTCGTCGTAAACAGCTTCTAATTTGCTGGTGGTTTTACCAAGCAGAATAACTGTTGCACCGTGTTTCGCATAATTTATTGCTGCGACACGGCCAATACCGTCACCCGCACCAGTGACTAAAATCACCTTATTTTCTAGCGCGTTGCTAGGCGCATCATATGTGTGCATATTGGACCTCTAACAAATACATTTGCTATATTTTATCATAGTCACGACGCAAGTTATCGAATTTATTGCAAATAGGAGTGGCGAAAGGCTACACTTTGCGTTAAGTTAAACTGGTCTAATGTCTTATTAAAAGCAAAATTACATAGTTTTAACGAATTATTCTCGGCGGCTTATGGGTGCTTACATCTAAAGGCAGGGGTAAGACTCGACCGAGAAACAATAATAATAAAATTATGTCGGAGCCAATATAATGAAGAAACTGATACTACCACTTGCTGTTTCAGCCGCTTTAGCGGGCTGTGGTGGCGGTGAAACGCTAGAAGATGTAAAACAAGATACGAAACCTGTAACACCTGTTGCATCGGTTAAGTTTGATCCTTCCAACGGCGTTATTTCCATACCAAATGACATCTTATTTAGCGGAACTCAAGATGGTACGCTGAATATACCTGGCGAACTCGATTCTGAGTCGATGCCTTTGGTTCCAAAAGCCGGCTATGCGGATCCATCTCTAGCAATTGGTGGTCTTGACGGTTGGTCAACTCAAATGCCATACCAGATAGCGTTAGACACACCAGCTAATGTTGCTATTGATGCTGCATCTGTAGCAACTCCTGGCTCTGTACGTATTTTTGAAGTGGTTATGGGTGCTGACCCAGATACAGAAGCTTGTACAGGCTTCTCTGCTGCGTTTGCGTGTAAAGTTGTTAGCGAGCTTACATTTGGTCCAACAGGTGACTTCGTTTCTCAGTTAAGCGAAGATGGCAAAAACATCAACGTGATCCCTGTTAAACCATTTAAGACCAACACAACCTATATTACAGTGTTAACAACAGGCATCAAAGATAACGTAGACGGTGGTCGCAGTTTATCACCTTCATCAACGTATACTTTACTTCGCCAAGAAGCGCCATTAGTTACAGATTCTCAAAAGTCTTTGCAGGCTGTCATCCGCAGCTATGAGCAAGCACTTGTTTCAAGCGAGTCAATTAGCGCGTCGGATATTGTGTATACAGCGGCAATGACGACACAATCAACAGGTGCAGTTGTTGGCTCTATTAAAAAGCTACTAGCGTCAACAATTGGTACCGAACAGCAGCCGATGGTCACAGTACCAGCACAAGATGTTGTATCGGTTGCTGACATCTTTACGATGTTGCAAATTCCAGTGTCAGATGAGGTTTTGGCGCTGGCTCAGGGTGTAAGATATATCAAAGGTAATGTTCAGTTACCGATGTACTCTCCACTGCCTAAAAATGCTGAAAGTACGGCACTGGCCGAAACTTATTGGGAAGCAAAGTGTGATAACGGAGTTGCGCTGGCGGCTGTTAAAGCGGCAGCAGGTGAATTACCTGCAGTTTCTGATCCTGAATCAAATGACGCACAGTGTGCCGCGTTGTCTGGTGGTCAATTAAGAGACCTTGGTTTAGACAAGCAAAAATTCCTGACCAAGTACAATCCGATTCCAAAGCAGCAGTGGATTGCAAACGCGCCAGTTCAAATCACAATGCCAATGATTGAGACGAACCGCCCTGAAACTGGATGGCCAGTTGTGATCTTGCAGCACGGTATTACCAGTAAAAAAGAAGACATGCTTGGTTTGACGCTTGCACTAACACAGGCTGGTTTTGCGACGGTAGCAATTGACCACCCATTGCACGGTGAGCGTGGTATTGATCTTGATAATGATGGTACTGACGAGTTCAATGCTTCAACAAATAGTGTTTTACATTATATGAACTTGCAGTCTCTGCTTGTTGCGCGTGACAACTTGCGTCAGTCTACTGCGGATTTACTTGCACTGCGTTTAGGCCTTCATGCCATTAATGCTGCGTCTCAGGTGCCTATGCTTTTGAACACCAACGATGTTAGCTTCGTAGGTCAATCACTCGGCTCAGTTGTTGCGCCAAGCTTTATCGCGCACGCAAACTTACCTTTTGAAGAAGAAGTCTTAAAACCGGCAGAGCCACTATTTAAAGTCGGAGCTGCGGCACTATCTAGTGGTGGTGCAGGCATTGCAAACTTCTTAGTTGAGTCTGCATCTTTTGGGCCTGTTGTTAAGTCAGCTGTTCTTGTGGGGGCTTCTGACCTAGCTGTTTCTAAGAAGTTCACAGCCTATTTAGCTGAAGGCGCTATTGCGGATTGTGGCGCGTTTGCACAAGATCCGAGTCGCTTTACAAGTTGTGCTTACAGTACATTTACTGCAACTTTGCAAGCTGAAGAAGACACCGCAGCGTTGGCAACTATAGATGCCACGGTTGATCAATTCGCTTATGCGTCACAAACTGTGCTTGATAGTGCGGATCCATTAAATTATGCACCTCTAGTTCGAGCGGTTAACTCGCCGATTTATATGAGCGTTGTTGTGGGCGGGGAAGGTGATAATAAAGCTGACCAAGTTATCCCGCCAAACA
Source organism: Pseudoalteromonas luteoviolacea DSM 6061 (assembly GCF_001625655.1). Taxonomy (GTDB): domain Bacteria; phylum Pseudomonadota; class Gammaproteobacteria; order Enterobacterales; family Alteromonadaceae; genus Pseudoalteromonas; species Pseudoalteromonas luteoviolacea. Next base: position 36,497 of record NZ_AUYB01000078.1, read on the forward strand.
CTGCTGCACGTAACCCTCTAGGTGGTAGTACGCCGCTGGCTGCATTTATGGGATTAGAGACAGCGACTGAGTCTAAGCTGTCTACAGATGGTACTGCTGGCCGCTATGTGGTTAACTTCTCGCAAGGTCACCATAGTTCACTGCTAACTACATCATTTGATGAATTAACAGGTGGCACAGCACAAGGCCATGCGCAAGCTAGCCTTGAAATGCAAAAGCAAGTAGCAACTTATTTAGCCTCAAAAGGCCTTTCATTGCCAATTACTGATACAACAGTTATTGCAAAGTAATCGCATTTAAGACAAGATTAAAAAGCCGCTAATCAGCGGCTTTTTTTTTGGTTATATAATTTGGTTTAAAGAAATATTCGGGAGATAACTTTGGCATTTTTGTTTGAATATGGTTTGTTTCTAGCTAAAGCTGTGACGGTAGTCATTGCAATCGGTGCCATTGTCATTTTGATAGTGGGTGCAAGCCAAAAGCCGAAAACCAAATCGGGTGAGATAGAAATTAAAGATCTCTCTGATGAACTAGCACAGGCAAAAGAATCATTTTTACACCAAACTCTGGATAAAAAAGAATTAAAAGCCCACCTAAAAGAAAGTAAAAAAGCAGCTGAAGACAAGCCTCAAGGCCAAGCTTTTGTGATTGACTTTTCAGGTAGCTTAGATGCCCACGAGGTTGCAAGTTTACGTGAAGAGGTAACCGCAATATTGACCGTCGCTAACAAAGAAAAGGATCAAGTATTGGTCAACTTAGAAAGCGGTGGTGGCGTTGTACATGGTTATGGTTTGGCGGCTTCACAGTTAATTAGACTTAAACAATCGGGCTTACCACTAACGGTGTGTATCGACAAAGTCGCTGCTAGTGGGGGCTATATGATGGCATGTGTAGCAGATAAGATCGTTGCTGCGCCGTTTGCTATTGTGGGTTCTATCGGTGTTATTGCTCAGCTACCTAATTTCAATAAAATTCTGAAAAAGAATGATGTTGAATTTGAGCAAATTACAGCTGGGGAATATAAGCGTACATTGACAATGTTTGGTGAAAACACCGATCAAGGACGCGAGAAGTTTAAAAGTGAAATAGAACACACTCATACTTTGTTTAAACAGTTTGTAGCCGAACACAGACCAGGGTTAGATATCGACAAGGTGGCCACTGGTGAACACTGGTTTGCCACCCATGCAAAAGAATTTGAGTTAGTTGACGAAATTAAAACCAGTGATGATATCTTGCTGGATCTAAACAATACGCACCAGTTGTACAAAGTGAAATACAAAGCTAAAAAAGCGCTCGCAGAACGTTTGGGCGTTGGCTTGAGCGTAGCTGTAGAAAAGCTAGGTGTAAAAGTATTGTCTCGTTTGCAAAGTAATAAGCTCTAATACTACGTCACACCTTTTCAAGATTTTAGCTTAAAAATAATTGGCCCGATTGCCCATGCGATTGGGCTTTTTTGTTTGTAGCTCTTCTTTTTATGCATGCGTGCTCAAATATCTATTGAGCCAGCCTCTTGCCAAGTACTTCCTCATAACTGTTATTTATGCCAGTTGTGACTGCGCCTCTCGATTGATTAAATAAACCCACCAAGACAAAGGGCTACACAGCAGAACAACATGGATAATCTACATAACTTCTCTCATTCGATCGAGAGACAACAACGATACTCAAACGTGATGGCATATCAAAATGACAATGTTATTGACAAATTTACTGAGTCGTTCGATGTATCTAGAGATGAGTCCGCTGCCATTTTCGAAGAGATGAAAAAGTTACTGTGGTTAATGCACCACGCTTCAAGTGAGTCAGGTCCAGACATCTATGTGCATAAAGAAATTTTAATCATCGATGAAATGTGGCACACGTTTATTCTGTTTACTCGAGATTATGAAGCTTTTTGTCATCACTTTTTTGGTGAGTTTTTACATCATAGTCCCACGACATTAAGCGAGAAAGAGCAAATGAAAAGTGACTATGATAACGCGCAAAGTGCATTTATAAGTGGGCGCAAAGCGGAGTTAGAGGCTCAATATTCGTACGTGTATGATGCTTTGGGCGAAAACACTTTGCTCAAGTGGTATCAGGAATATCCAGAAGTTTACTCTGAGCAAAACATTAAGAACCTTAGAAAATACTAACCAACCATTTTTTTGGAGAGATCATGAATAAATCAAAAATTATCAATTCACTTGTAAACAAAAACCTAGAGCGTAACAAGGGCGCAAGATTCTGTGGATGCGTTATTTGTCTTGTTGATAGAAAGCCTGGTGTTGGCCCAAACAACAAATAAATTGAATGAGGCTGTGCCACATTGGTACAGCCTATTGCTGGTTGTAATGATAAATGTAAGAGGTAGTAGAATTTGTCTGAATTTCTTTTTGATTACGAGCGTGCTTTTAATCCCTTAATTACAGGCCATTTAGAGAGTGCCTCTTTTGACCTTATGTTAAACCAGCAACAAGCGAAGCAAATTCAAAGCTTTCTAGCATTAGAAAAGGGTATGAAAATACTCGATATTCCCTGTGGTACAGGGCGTCATGCAAAGTTATTGGCTGAGCAAGGGTTTGGGATTGATGCATTAGACTACAATGCTTCGTTTATTGAACGAGCTCAACAGTTTGCAAAAGACGCCGGCCTTTCCGTCAATTTTATGCAAGGGGATATGCGAGATCTCAGGTTTAAGGAAAAGTACGACAGAATATTTAACGTTTTTAGCTCGTTTGGCTACTTTGACGATAAAACTAACTTACAGGTGATGCAAGAAATGTCATCCGCACTTAAACCCGGTGGGCGTCTGTTGTTAAATGTCCTCAACGGTGAGTCAGCGGTAGTTAAGGAAAGTGAAAATGGTATTGCGCGTCAATTCAAAGGCTTGGATACGCAATACGATCCACACAGTAAAATATTAACAACCAATCGTGCGCTAAAAATAGAAGGCGAAGAATATAGCTATGAGTTTAAGGTGCGTCTCTATAATGCCTCTGAACTAACTCACATGCTCGAAATGTGTGGCTTAGTACCTTTGGAATGGCATGGCGACTGGGCAGGCTCAGCTTTAACCAATACTTCGGCACAAATTTTTGTTGTAGCTGAAAAAAGCTTTGTTGCTTAGTGCTCCAAAAAACTGTTTATAAGTAATGGAGTTAGCTGTGAATCTACTTGAACAAAATCAAAATAGTTTTGAGCAACCAGTGCATGTTGCATTGACCGACGTAAGCCAAATGAATGGCCTAAATTTGGTTGATTATATTAAATCGTGCGTGGCTCAGTTTGGAAACATATTCACATTGTCTATTTTTGGTGGGCCAAAAATCACATTAGTTCAGGAGTCAGATCTGTTCAGTGACGTCGTGGCAAAAAATAAGATGAATATTAACCCTGAGCTTGTGGAGGTTAGGAGTCAATTTGAAATTGACAATGTATTTTGCGATGAGCAACAAATTGCACAAATGAATCGAGACTTTGTACTCGCACTAAAAGGGCAAAAGTTAGCAATCACAAAAGCACGTTATGATGAAAGACTCAACTTTGAATGTCAGAAATTTGCTGAGCGCTATTTAAATACACATAATTATTGTGAAGTTGAGTTGGCCGAACTGCAACTCAATACCATGATAAAGGCAAGCCTATATTCACTTTTTGGTAAACCTTTAGCAAGCGACCAAGCTATTGCTGAATATTTTAGCTTTAGTGAAAGCTTGTCACCGACCGTTGCTGATTGTAAGCAAGCTGCAAATGACGCAAGCTGCGCCAAAGAAAAGCTGCTTTTACGGTTTGAACAAGTCCTTGCTGAGGCGCAAACTCCACTTATACAATCGTTAAATATAGGGTTGTTTAGCAGCCCAATGATAAATCAAGAGGACAAGGCAAAGGTATTGCTGTATTTTTTATGGGGTTCACTGTCGAATATATTGCCTTCGATGCAATCGTTTTATCGAACACTTGTCCAGCATCCCACCTATGCCAATGAAATTAGAGCGAACCGCAGTTTTGATATGTTGCCCCTTATCAAAGAAGTGCTTAGATTGCGCGGAAATAAACCCATTTACAGGTTGGTAGAATCTAATATCAAGATTCAAGGAACTGATGGAAAAAAATTTGTCGTGCCTAAGGGACATTGGTTGGGTTTTATTTCGCAAATACACCACCAAGACGAGAAGACTTTTAGTGAGCCAAACAAATTTGACCCATCACGTTTTTGCAAGGCCTTTGGCCATACAAAAAGTAACAAGCGTCCGTCGCTATTTGTATATGGTGTAGGAAACTCAAAGTGTCCTGGCAGTGCCTTCGCAAATCATATGATGGCGAGCACGGCAGTGTATTGGCTAAAGCATTTTGATGCTAAATTGTGTGGCTCGCATCAAGCTGAAGCCATGCGTATGTTTGATTCAGTATTGGGGGACAAACAGTCACTTTTATTGAAAAAAAGAGCTTAGCCAACGGAATTACACCATTGGCTAAAGTTGAAGTTTGGCTAAGTTTTGAAATTAGTCCAGTTGCCACGGATCGCGAGTGTTTTTGTAGGAGAGTAGATATTCACAAATAAAGTAAAACCATCAGGAGAGAAGCAAGCCCCTGCCAGTTCTGTTTGCGTATTTAATTTGGCAAAAGGGTAAACCGCTCCTTCGGGGGACACGCCACGTAGGTGGTTTTGTGTAACGGCTGTATATTGATCTTCACACACTAGTAAATGGCCTTGTGGGGTAACTGTTAAGTTATCGCCAAAATTGTACAATGACTTATCACTGCTTTCTAAAAATAGTTGCAACTGTCCCAGATGATTTATTTCTTTTTCTGAACCCTCATAGGCTGATGGTTGATAGCGCATGATTTGACCAAGTTCTTTTTCACCGCCGTTAGTACAGCAAAAATATAATTCATTGTTGCCAAAGTGAATGCCTTCGCCTCTAGCAAATAAAGCAGCGCCTTGTTCATAACCTCGTATACGTAAGTCGTCCTCTGGGCTTTGTGGATTGTCTAATGTGATCCAACTGGCTTCGTACCAGATAGAGAGAGGCATATCATTTCCACGCCAATTACGGCTATCAAATTTGCTAGCATGCTTTAAAGCTAACGCTTGCAGTGTTCCACCTGCTGCTAAGTCACCCTGACGATTGGGTATAAAGCGATAAAATAGGCTATCGTTCCTATCTTCAGTCAAATAAACGATACCTGTCCTTGGGTCCACGGCAGCTGCTTCGTGGTTGAAGCGACCCATTTCCAATAGTGGGACTGGATCGCATAAACCGTGTTTATCCGTCGGCACTTCAAAAATGTAACCATGGCTTTTGGATATTTCTTCATCAGGAGTTTGAACAGTCTCTTCACAGCTGAGCCAAGTGCCCCAAGGAGTTGTACCGCCTGCACAATTCCGTATGGTGCCAACAAGGCTGTAATATTGTTGCTCTATCTGCTGCTTCTGCAGATTATATATTATTGTTGTTGTACCCCCCGGCAAAGCAACACCGTGTTTCATAGTATCGAACGCTTTGTCGCTTTTGTGCTTGGCAATTGCTGGTGCAGCGGATTTTAGATGCTTGGGGCTGAGTTCATGATTTCTTACAAGGGCAACACGGTTGCTACCGAGATCGATACAGCCCATACCATCTGCGTTATCGGGTACTACTAGGCCGTCATCCATTGTGTCATTTAACGACGAGATAACTTCGTAACTAAAACCGGCAGGTAAGTCCAGCAAACCATGTTCATCGGGGAGCAGTGGGCCGTAGCCAACGCTTGTTGGTGTTTGCGTTAGTGATTGCTTTTGGGTGCAGCCAAGCAAACTGCTATTTAGCCCTAAAAATGCGAGCGCCACTGATCCTTTTGTGAATTGTCTTCTCGTGACCATGCTAATTACCCCTAAAAATTTGCTGGTGTTGAATTTTGCTATTTTTATACAACTTACTATTGAATTAAACCTACCCACTAAATTTGACAGTAAATCTATTGCGATAGATAGGTTGTTTGTGAGATGTTATAATATAACAAAGTTGAATGCGACATTATTCGGGGCTATATGTGTCAAAAAAGCAGTAATAAGGATTACTTAATCGAAGTTTTTAATCATGCAGGGATCAAAGCGACTGAGAAAAGAGTGGCTATTTTTCAAGGGCTAATGATGGCTGAGCAAGCTTTATCGCCTTATGAACTCGCGCAATACTGCAAAGAACATTTAGAGTTAACACTGCCTGCAGTTTCAATTTACCGTATATTGGATCTATTAGTCGCAGCAGATCTCGTACATAAGCTAGACACGGTAAATAAGTATATTTGCTGCTCTCATATCGACTGCCACAAGCCACACCCTCACAATCAGTTTCTGATCTGTTCTGTTTGTCAGAAAGTCGATGAAGTGCATATGTCTAGTCAGCTAATGGCGCAGTTGTCTCAGCAGATCCAAGCATGTGGTTATCAGCTCAATTCGCCCCAGTTTGAATTTCAAGGTGTTTGCAGTAGCTGCCAAGCACAAGCTGATGATTTTTCAGTTGAGCTTGGCACCTAGTTTTGTTTTTCACATATACCCGATCACTCAATAGATTTATTAACACTTTTTACAGGTGAAGTATCCATGGCAAATATTCTTTTTAAAAATGCACGGCTGATTAATGAAGGACAAGTTGCACAGCGTGATGTGCGTATAGTAGGGCAAAGGATTGATAAAATTGCACCTGAAATTACTGCCACAGGTATTGAACAAGTAATTGATCTGGATGGAGACTTTTTATTACCAGGGATGATTGACGATCAGGTTCACTTTAGAGAACCAGGGCTTGATTGGAAAGGAACTATTGGTAGTGAATCACGCGCAGCGGTAGCAGGTGGTATTACAAGCTACATGGAAATGCCTAACGTGAGCCCTGCAACAACAGATCATATTGCGGTGATGCATAAACACCAAATCGCGGCGCGCACATCTGCTGCAAACTATTCCTTTTATCTAGGAGCGACGCCTGAAAATCTAGATGAAATCAAAGCTTGTGATCCAAGCTTAGTGTGTGGTGTTAAAGTGTTTATGGGCGCATCAACAGGTGACTTGCTGGTGGAGCACCCGAGTGCGCTGGAAGCAATTTTCAGGGAGTGTCCAGTACTTATCGCAACACACTGTGAAAAAGGCGATGTGATAGCGAGCAACTTAGAAAAATTGGGTGATAGGGAGCTAAAAATACAAGATCATCCCGTGATCCGCGACGCGAATGCCTGTTATCAATCCTCTTCATACGCTGTTGACCTTGCTAAGAAGTATGGCACTCAGTTACATGTATTACATATCACAACTGCGAAAGAGATGGACCTTTTTGAACCGGGTCCAATTGATGGAAAGCAGATTACCGCAGAAGCATGTGTTCATCATTTGTGGTTTAACCAATCGGATTATGATCGTTTAGGTAATTTAATTAAGTGTAACCCAGCAATTAAGGCTGAATCTGATCGATTGGCTCTAATTGAGGCGCTGACCAGTGGTCGACTAGATATAATTGCCACAGATCACGCTCCACATACGTGGGACGAAAAGCAACAAGCCTTTGCGACGGCTCCCGCTGGTTTACCATTGGTTCAACATGCTTTATTAACTTTGTTTGACCAGGTTGAGCAGGGCAATATGACTTTACCTCAAATAGTCGAGAAGACAGCGCATAACCCAGCTAAACGCTACAAGGTAAAAGAACGTGGATTTGTGAGAGAAGGGTACTTTGCAGATTTAACAGTGATTAGTGCTCGCGCAGGTGAGGCCGTAAGGCATGACAATACGCTCTATCATTGCCAGTGGTCTCCATTCGTTGGGCATCAATTCTCACATCAAGTGCGCTATACATTCGTTAATGGTGCGTGTGTTTACCATGATGGAAAAGTTATAGAGGTAACTGATAACGCAATGCCACTCGTATTTGAGAGAACCTAACAATCATTGGATGGTAGTGATCTCACTATCATCCATAGCTTGATACTCAAGGACTTAACCCACTTCAAAGTATGTTTTAAATTAATGGATAATTATAAAGCATACTTTATATCTTTCAGTGTTGGCTCTGGCATCAAGTTACAGCGTTAATGGCCTTGCTGAAGAAACCCCATTTTAAATGGGGGGAATATGCATTTTAGACATTGCTGATGTAATTAAAATGGTTGATAGGGGTTCGCCTTCAACCATTTTATTACAATAAGCAGTTTTTATACTGGAGTATGTGACTCAACAGGCAACGCTGAGCGCCTTACCCAAGCTACAAATATCCCAGCACTTACAAACATGAATAGTCCATAAATACTAGGGGCTATAGACATCACCTCATCCTGTAAGATCCCAGTGGTTACCAGCAGAGCTAGAGTGCCATTTTGCAAACCGACTTCTAACGTGATGGTACGGGTTTGAGCACGGTTATGTAGATAAAGGGTAGCAACAGCGTAGCCAAGCAACATAGTTAATAAATTCAATAAAATAACAGCAGGACCAGCTAATACAATATAGTCAATTAACTTATCTCCAAGTTGGATACAAATACTAACGATCACCAGTAGTAGTACTAGCACTGAAAACCAGTTAATGTAAGGGCCCGCCTTTTTTGCAAACTCTGGCCACTTTGCCCTCAACCCCATTCCAATAATTACTGGGATCACGCCAACAACAATAAGTTGCAGCCAAGCTTTTAAAACTGGAAATTCAATCGTGCTGTTACCTTGACCGTAAAATCCGATTGCCCATGCAGCCATGAAAGGCAAAATGAATGGAGTAATGAATCCAACAATAGCCGTTAAAGACACCGATAAACCGACATCTCCTTTGGCTAGATATGTATACAAATTTGAAGTCGTGCCACCTGGGCACAGTGCAAGTATAAATAGTCCTATCGCTAGCTCTGCGTTTAGGCCCGTTACCGCAATAACAGCCACGGCCATGAGCGGGAGTAAGAAAAGTTGACAGGCTGCGCCCACAAAAAAACTCTTAGGCTGTTTGAGGACGCGTGCAAAATCATTGGTGGTTAAGCTAAGGCCAACCCCCATCATGATCAGAATGAGCGCGATTGGTAAGCCTATCTCAATTAAATTAGGTGGCATTTTTTTATTGTCCTTTCAGTTGTATTGCCCCAAATCTTAGCAAGAGCTACATTGATTATATATTACTCTTTTTGAAATAATTTTTAGAGAGGGTGTAATTAACGAGTGAGTAAATGGTTGCAAGATGTTAGTGAAGGTTGTTGCTATCGTTTTGAAGTGACTATATGCCGCTTGTTTCTATGAAAGTGGCATACAGTCATTTGTCCAGAATTTTTAAAATTTGTAGTCCAGTTTTAAGTATCCACGCCGGCCAACAGTATCGTAAGTAAACACATCTGTATTCGCATCATTCCATGAAGTTAAAAAAGGAGGTCGTTTATCAAAAATGTTGTCGATACCCACTGATAGCTTTAACGCATTTTCAAAGCTGTAACCAACTTGTAGATCGTGATACACAATACTTGGTACTTGAGCGCCAATTGGGCCACCGCCATTTTCATCGGCTGCTTTACCAATGTATTGTATGCTGTATGTTGCTTGCCACTGTGTAATTTTAAGCGTTGCGTTTGCGTTTGACCTCCATTTAGTAAAGCTGCCTCTATCAGAGGTGATCTTTCCTAATAACAGCTCTGTTTCAGCACCAGCAAAGGCAGTGTTCTCGTGTTTGAGCAAACGTGTTGTATCCCAATTGATACGATAAGCATAAGGGCCAGCAGTCCCATTGAAGTTGAGATTTAAATCTAGCCCTGCAACATGCTCATTCGCGGCGTTCATCGGACGCTTTTCAAGTTCCGCGATTTGTTGTGTTTTTGGGTCTCTTATGAAGTTATCACAATATGCTTGATAAGCGACTGGGTCGCTATAGCATAGGCGAAGCATGTTTGAACCAGATACAGAGTTGATAGCGTTGTCGACCTTGATGTCAAAGTAATCTAGCGACGCAGAGAAGACATTGTTCTGATACACAAACCCCAGTGTAAAGGTATTGGCAGTTTCTGGACTAACTTCAGGGTTACCTCCTACACCAGTCCTGATGGTAGCGCCATCTTGAACAAATCCTTTGGGTACACCGGCTGCCAAGCAATTTTTTAAAATAACATCTGTGGCATTTTCACATGGATCCTTCGTAATCAGGTTTTCAACATTTGTTCCACCAAATAATTCTGTGATGGTTGGGGTTCTAAAAGCACTAGAACGCACACCTCTTAGCAATAATTGTTCATTGACACGCCATGTTAGACCAAGTTTATAAGTTGTTTCTGCGTCAAAATATTCGTAGTCGGAATAGCGCACGGCAATATCTGCATTGATTGCGTCAGCTACCTTAATATCTTTCATTACTGGTACCGAAAGCTCGAAGAAAGCTTCTTTAACATCTGTACTTCCTGATATTGCGTCCTCTTCACCATTTTGCATGGCAATGGCATCTGGGTTACGCCAGCCTTTTTCTTTTCTGTATACCGCGCCCGTCGCAAATACCAATGGCCCCGCAGATAGCTCTGTCAGGTCGCCACTCAGCTCAAGATTTACAGATTGCAACTCGTTGCCTCCTGTACCCTCACGTTGATAAGTGACGAAGTCAATGACTTGTTCAGTGAGCGTGCCAATACCAAAGTAGTCCCCACATGGTATAGCTGCATTGATTGCTGTACTGCAAAGCTCTGCATTGAGCGTTTGAGCAACTCGTTCATCATCAAAATCATAACTCCAGCCATCAGTACCCGTATTTCTTCCATGGGTATAAGTGGCTTGCCATATCCAGTGATTACTCAATGTACCATTAAAATTTAAAGTGCCTTGGAATGTATCTGTTTCTTGATAAAATTCAGGGTTATGCACTTCAATATTACGGCGGCGTTTAAGTGTAAGGTCTTGGCCTGTTGGGTTATAAATAAAGTCAGCCGCCACATCAACGGGGTTAAAGCCTCTGGGCGTGACAATTTGGTCTGAGCGGCGATTTGCGTATATCAGAGAGGTTTCGAGTTGAATATTATTTGAAACTTCATAATCAATAAGGGTTGCCAAATTAAGACGCTTCATTGGGCTGTAGGCATTGAGAGATTCAAACCAATTGTAGCCATGTTTACTGTTGTTATAGGTTTCGTAGGGCACGTCATTGTTAGCAGGGTTTTGATTAAATTGAACTTCAGTGCCATCTGCTAGCAGTGCACGTCCGCCAATGGTTGTACCTGAATAAATGCAATTAAGTTCGCCATCAGACTCGCTTAAGGGGCAGGGGTTACGGGTAGATTGCAATGCATTGCCATTGTCCACATAATTCAGATTAACGCTGATATGACCGCGCTTAAAAGCGCCACCAAATGTTGCATTGAACTCTGCATTTTCGGCATCTTTTTTACTGCTTTGACCAATTTTTAAGCTTAGCTGCATCCCATTAAAGTCTGACTTTGTGATGATATTAACAACGCCAGCAACAGCATCGGCGCCATAAATCGCTGAAGCACCATCTTTGAGAATATCAATGCGTTCAACTAATCCCATAGGGATCATATTGAGATCTGGACTATCATTGGCCCCAGTGCCGCCAGCGACAAGACGCTTACCATTTAGCAGTACAAGGGTACGTTTGATACCCATACCGCGCAGGTTGATTTGTGCAGTTGCATAGCCATTACTCGTCCAGTATGCGTTGGTTGCATTACCGGCTGGACCTGCAGATACACTTAGGCCTTGTAAAACTTCTTCAAGGTTAGAAGCGCCGGTTATGGCCAAGTCACCAGCAGTTAATGTTGTAATTGGGCTTGCCGATTCGAGGTCTATATTTTTGATTTTTGAGCCTGTAACTTCAAATCGTTCAATTTGTGCGGTTTGTTCGGCTGTCGCAAACTGAGTAAAGCTAAGTGTGAAAAGTGCAAGGGAGATTTTGGAATATGAAAACATAAAGACAACTCAGTGAAAAAACTGCGGCGAGTATAAAGAACTTATTAAAGTTTGAGATGTGACAAATTGTCGCACTTTAAAAGTTTTTATTTTAATCACTTAGCAGCTTTTCAGAATGCTTGGCTAAAATTTTCTCGATATCTTTTGAAGTAACAAAAAGCAGGTTAAACTTGCCATAACCGCATTGAGTGGCACTATGCCGGGTAGCCAATGAGCAGCTGCGATAGCCACTGCGACACTAACTAATGCTTGCCAATTCACCAATGCAAACTCATATTGTGTAAAGTTTTGATACTTCTCTTTATTTGTAAAGTAGTGTGCAATAAGTACCCCACCAATAGGTGGAATAGCCGCTGATAAAAAAACCAACCAATCAACAAAGTGATTGTATAACCAAAGCGCACAAAGAGTGCCAATTGCACCATTTATGACACTTAGGTATTTACTGGGCAATCCGGTTATATTGGCAAACCCCAAACTTGATGCGTAAAGTGCATTGTCATTGGTGGTCCAAATGTTTAAGCCCAGCACGATAATTGCGGGGAGAATAAGGCCTTGCAACATCAGTACTTCCGAAATATCCGCTTTCCCTGTCGCGGCAGCTCCAGCGCCACCAAATACAAACATTAAACTATTGCCTAGGAAAAATGCCACAATGGTGATGAATATAGCCACTTTGGCATTTTCACTAAAGCGCATAAAGTCAGCCGTTAAAGTCCCTGCTGAGATAAAAGAGCCAACGACTAATGAAATGGCTTGAGCTTGACTGAGAGATTGCTCTGCGGGTCGAGCCGCCAGCTGGCCTAATCCGCCAGCTCCCTCAAGTGCTAGCCAGACAGAAAAGCCACCTAATAATGTAATTGCTGGGACTGCTACTGCGGATAATATTAGCAACGCCGATATCCCAATATAAGCCGTTGCAGTCATTAAAGCGCCTGCAATCAGTATGAGCGTATTGAGGTCCACTCCCGTAATTTTTTCTACTGGCAATGCAAACATAGCAACACCCACTCCAAACCAGCCGACCTGTGTACCTGCTAGTAATAAAGAAGGTAACCAAGAGCCTTTAACACCAAATGAAAAGCGTGCGAGCAAATGTGTAGATAGACCGGTAGATGCGCCTATATAGGCAAGTGTGGCTGTGTACACTGCTAAAATACAGTTACCTATTGCGATAGTTATGAAAAATTGTGTCGGTTCTAAACCAACACCGAGCTTACCACCTGTCCACATACTGGCTGAAAAAAACGTTAAACCAAGCATCAACATAAGCATTGAAAGCGAGGAACGCCTTGCTTTTTTGGGCACTGCAATTAAATCATATTCGCGGTCTGCCATAAGTTCTCCATCGAGTAATTCGCTTTTAATTGTAGGGAGACAATGCAGACAAAATATGGAGAAGCTAGATCTCAAAACGTATTAAGTACACATGCCCAAGGCGTATTTGCTATACTCCGCGCATCTTTAGCTGTATCAATAGGCGCGTATGTCTTTTCAATCCTTAAACCTTGTTGACGAATTAAATCAAGCACTCTCTCACCTTGAGTTTGCCGAGCCAACAGAAATACAAAAATTAAGCATTCCAATTGTAATGCAAGGCAGTGATTTATTGGCCACAGCGCAAACAGGAACCGGAAAAACAGCAGCCTTTATGTTACCTATTCTAAACAAGCTTATCAGTGCGGAACATACAGATTGTGCTGTACGCGCATTGGTACTGGCACCAACAAGAGAGCTGGCACAACAAGTTGCAAAAGACGCTCGGCGCTTAGCTAAGTTCAGTGAAATTAAAGTAGCTTGCATATATGGTGGCGCAAATATTGGCCCGCAAGAAAAAATATTAAAAGAAGGCGCGGACATTGTTGTCGCAACTCCTGGGCGATTACTTGACCATATGATTAAAGGGACGTTGTCATTAAACGCTGTTGAACAACTGGTGTTTGATGAGGCAGATCGTATGTTGGATATGGGCTTTATTGGTGAAATAAAGCGTATCATGCGAAAAATGCCTGAAAAACGTCAAACTTTGCTGTTTTCAGCAACCATGGATGATGTAGTTCTTTCACAAGTGAATACTTGGCTCAATAACCCCCAACGCGTGGGAGTAGAGCAACAAAACAGCACAGCAGATAAAGTTGAGCAAGTATTTTATGCGGTTGATGAAGAGCGCAAACGCGAGCTAATTGCACATTTAATTGGTAAAAATAACTGGCAGCAAGTACTTGTATTTACACGTACTAAAAAAAGTGCTGATGATTACGCTAAAGAGTTAAACAAAGATGGGTTGGCCACATTAGCTATTCATGGAGATAAATCTCAAGGTGCCAGAGATCGTGCCCTTGAACAATTTAAAAGTGGTAAAACACGCGTACTGGTAGCGACTGATGTTGCCGCGCGTGGTATTGATATTAAAGCACTGAGCTATGTGATTAATGCTGAATTACCTTATGTAGCAGAGGATTATATCCACCGAATTGGTCGAACTGGACGTGCTGGCAATACAGGGCAATCGATATCTTTAGTGAGCATTGATGAGCAATGGTTGCTAGAAGAAATAGAAGTGCTATTAGATGCGCGTCTTACACCACAATGGCTGGTTGGCTATGAGCCAGACCTAACCCGAGAGCCAAAAGATAACCGTAAAAATACGCCGAAGTCACGAAAGCAAAGGGATAAAAAACGAATTTTGGGGCAACGCACCACACGAAGAAATAAGTAATTCAAAAGCGTTAAGCCTAAATTTGATAGGAGCGAATTCGAATCAAGAATGGGAATGCATCGCGCGGTATGCTCCCATTCTGCAAGATTTAATTTTCAGGTTTGAATAAAGGAACTGGCTTTGCGTTTGGCTGATTAGCAGCTTGGGCGATTTCGTTGTAGTTTTGTTTGATGTCGACGATAAGTGCGTAGGCGCCTTTGGTGGTGACTCTAGAACCGATGACAAAAGTACCGATGATGTTTACTTGCTCCTTTGAAATGGTAAAGCAAATTGGGTTGGCAATTGGTGCTCGTTGAGATTGGGAAATAAATACAGACGAGTAACAATAATTACCAGCCTTGAGGTAAACCTGTTTAATTTTTTTGTTCATGTGAATTGTTCTAATTGAACTATCAGCCATGTTGACAATTTGAAACCTTCCTCCTTTTTCAGAAAGCGTTCTTGTTTTTGGCTTATTCTGTTTGTTTAACTCAACCCAATTAATAGTAAATAGCGTATTTGGTTCATTGGCTATTACCGTTGCGCTGAATAACGCTAGACACATTATTATCCACTTTTGCATTATAAATTCTCCATTGAGTTTTACTGTGAATCTTGTGAACTCATTGCGGCTATTATTGTTATTTATTTCATAATTTCAACTGTAAACAGAAAAATGAAAGGGTAACATTGGCCAAATAAGCGCTTTAAAAGGCTCAGACTATTTGTTTTTAATACTTAATTTAGATATTTTAGGTACAGTCGAGTGAAGTTAGTATTAGGTGAAACTGAGCTGTGGATAAATTTAAAGTGTTGCAGGAAATAGGAGCGGGAGATTTCCAGCATCTCAATGGAACATTGCAATCCCATTTAATTGGGACGGAACGTATTTTGAAAGAGTGGGGAAGCAGTAAGTTGTTGCAAGTTGCTGGTTTGTTCCATGCTGCGTATGGCACAGATGGGTTTGATGAAAGCATGGTGGCTTTGGCGCAGCGCAACCGAATTGCTGAACTCATTGGCAAAGAGGAAGAGGCATTAGTATATTTATATTGTGCGTGTAATAGAGACTTTGTCTTTGCGCAATTTGGCCGCACCGACTCAATCCAGTTTAAAAATAGATTTACACAACACATATTTCCATTGGGCAAGTCAGATACAAAGTTACTGTGTGAGCTTACGGCGGCAAATGAGCTAGAACTAGTGAAGCGCTCACCGTCGTTCAAAAGTCGTCATGGCGTTGGCCTTTTAGATTTATTCAAGCGCATGGCTCCCTATTTAAGTAGCAATGCACATAAAGCATACTCTATGGCCTTAGCTGATGTAGATATACGCTGCCTCGAGGTTTAAATATACCCTGTTTAAAATGGCAAAATTGGTAGTGCCACATATTATATAAAAGCTCACGTAATTATTCATTCTTTGGTGGTTTTATTAACTCTTAACTTAATCGGTTTCTTTATTCATTACTTGTTAAGTGTCAAACATAAATTTACAAAACACTTCATAACATTACATTGCATTCATTTTTAATTCACTGTTTGTGGAATAAATTAGCGCTCATGAACTATTCATAAACTAAAATGGACTTAAAAATGCTTAAACTAAAAAATAATTTCTTATTTGGTACTCTATTTACATTATTTTCAGCATCCAGTTTTGCAAGTGAACGAATTGCTGATATACAGTTTTCAGATAATAATTTTAGAAATTGTGTTCAATCGCAAGCGAGTACCAATAACTGGACGTACACTGATCAAGTGACGGAATTAAGCTGTGCACAAGCAATGATTCGACAAGTTGATGAGCTTAAGTATTTTCAATCACTTGAAAAACTGAACTTATCTTTGAACTACATTGAAGATATTGATGTTACTCAAAATAAACAGTTAACAAGGTTGGAGTTGTCGGCAAATAAAATTACCGATATTAATCTTCAAAAAAATACCCAACTAGAAACACTATATATGTCGATGAACGATATTAACTCGATTAACTTGAGTAAAAATACACAGCTAAAAGTTTTAAGTATGATTGGCAATAAATTGTATTCAGCCGATCTATCTAAAAATGATAAGTTGACTTATGTTGATCTAGGTAGAAACCAAATCAGTTGGGTATTTCTTCCGACAAATGGTGAAATCACTGAGCTTTCTTTGAGTAACAATAACTTATCGACTCTTAACACCGATAACCTAACGGATTTGAGGGTTTTAAGGTTGGCGAGTAATAACCTTAAATCACTCTCCATTTCAAAAAATCCAAACTTGATGTTGTTAAACGTCAAATCTAATCCGCTGAATGAGTCGACTAAGCAAGAACTGAAAAGCATACACGCAATCTACAACTTTATTTTTTTGAAAGATTTCTAACCCCGATGAATACAGGTTGCTGACTTTAACTTGATGAGTCAGCAAACCTGCTTTTCAAAGCACCTGCCTAAACTGACTCAATTGTTGTTATGCTCGTCCTCAGGCGTTTGGCTTGGGGTATCGACGGCATCCATTTTTAACACTATTGCCGGTAGCAAGCAGTTTTCACTTTTGACTATGTAATCATTCATTAATTATTGTTGCGCAATTGTGTACCCAAATTAGATTTGTTATTTTAGGAGCATCAAATACTTATTCTTGGATGATTGGTCTTGTCGCCCTCTGTTATTTCAAAATTTCCACTGCTTTTCTTTATTGCAATTTCACTTTGGTGGGGGTTTTACTACCAAAGTAACAGTAGCTTGAACGACTTCGGACAAGCCAACTTCGAATTTTTATACCTACTCGATGTATTTATTGTTTTACCCATTATTTGTTTTCTGGCAGTTAAAAATAAAAAAGAAGCGTTACTGAAAGCTATCACGCTTTGTTGTCTTGCTGTTTGGGTAGGAAGTTACATTATCCCTGCAAGTAGTAAGTTTATATGGCCCTATCTTGAAAGTGGCCGATATGTTATTTCAGCGCTTATTTTATTATTTGAATTGGCTGCCATCGTTACCGTTGTTCTGGCGATTAAAACCGCATTGGATGACAAGGTTGACCCTGATTTGGCAATATCCCAGCCCATCGAACGGTTTTTAGGTAAAAGTGTCGTTGCAACAGTTCTTAACTTTGAAACCAGAATGTGGACATTTGCATTATTTGCCAAGCGTGTTAAACCGGATAATTATCAAGGGTCAAAGCATTTTTCCTATCATCAAAAGGATGGCTCTCAGAGCAACCTACTGGGCTTTGTGTTTCTAATTGCTCTTGAAATGCCTTTAATGCACCTTCTGTTGCATTTTGCTTGGTCTCCGCTGGCAGCTAATATCGTTACAATTTTAAGTTTACTGAGTTTAGTGTTCTTTTTGGCCGAATACAGAGCGATGGCGAAAAGGCCCATATCTATTGATGGAGATGACTTAATCATTCGATATGGTTTATACCAACCCCTAAAGGTACCACTGTCAAATATCAAGGATATTAAAGGCAACGATGTGTTTGTCGCTCGAGAAAAAAGTATAAAACGCTATGTTTACTCGGGTGTGCCAAACATCAAAATTGTACTGGCAGAGCCAATAGGAGAGGTTGAAAAGATTTTCATTGGCGTAGACAACCCACACTCGTTTATTGAGTCTATAAAACATAGCCTCTAGTTAAAGCTCACTTAAAAAAAGCCAGCATGGACTTGCTGGCTTATACATGATTATTCGAAATGGCTAAGCTACTTTTTCTTCCACTTAGCGTTGTCTGGAATAGATTTAGGAGGAACTTTTACTTGGATAAGCGAAGGTGTCTCGGCGTTTTCTAGAGCGCCTAGGATGGCCTCATTGAGTTCTTCATAAGTGTTAACCTGCCAACCCTTGCAGCCAAACACATCGGCAAGCTTGCAGTAATCCCATTGATGCAGAATACATGAGTCAAAGAATGGCTGATCACTGGAAAATATCTCGGCATCATATAACCATTGCTCAACACCATAAACGCCATTATCCATGACAAAAATGATAGGATTCAAGCCAAATCGAGTTTGTGTGGAGAGGCATTGGGGCGTCATTTGGAAGCCACCATCTCCTGTGAATATGAACACACGTTGGTGGTCTTGTTTGGCTAAACTCATACCTGTTGCCGCAGGTCCAATATAGCCAATAGATGAATAGGTTGGTTGGGCAACAAAGCCCCTTGGGGTGCCGACTTTTAGCAGTAAGCTGCCAAAGAAATTAAGGCTGGCATCACTCCCAATTAAAACATTGTCCCCGATGTATTCTTTGCTTTGAATAAAGTCATAGAAACCTTGATAAGAGATATTGCCTGAAAAACTTTGGGGCTGCGCTTGTGTAGATTCAGGAATTGCACATGGAGGTGCGCAAGTAATGCTTTGATTGGTCAATTCATCTATGAAATTACCCAGTGGTACTTGAGGCACAAAATAAGTGCCCAATTTTACTGTGTCCCAAGCTATCAGTGCCGTTTTGTCATAATCGACACTTTGACCAAGCGTATTGATGTCCGAAAGCCAAACGCCTAAACCAAGAATAAAGTCAGACTCTTTGACCAAGGTTTGGGTAACATCTGAAGAAGCCTGACCGTCAAATACACCAGCAAATAGCGGATCATTCTCGGAAAACACCGCTTTACTGATGAGTTCAGTGACATAGGGTAAATTTAGCTTTCTGATTAGAGCATTAGCCTGTTCATGCAAACCCATGCGATCTACCTCGGCGCCGAGCCAAATGATAGGGCGCTCTGCCTTCTCGAGAGTTTGCTTAATTGTTTCAATGGATTGTGTGAGGCCTTCATCAGAGGGGATGGCTTTTAATGGCTCTAATTTGCCAATCGGAGGGGAGCAAGGTTGTTGCACCATATCTTCTAAAAGCTCAATATACGCAGGGCGCTTTTGTGAAATACACTGTGTCAAAGCGTAATCAATCAACTGAGGTGCAAGTTCAGGTGCATCTAACTTAACTGCTGCGGCAGTGATGTTTTTATAGATGTTTAAGTCGGTTTCACCATCGATCATATGGTGATATATAAACCCTGTTTGCTGCGCGGTTAAGCGCTTTTTGATACTTGGCGCCCCGTTGATTACGACGACAGGTACTCTTTCAGCATATGATGCAGCAACTGCATTTACAGCACTGAGTGTGCCTGCTGAGTATGTAAAGCACATTGCTCCAATGCCATTGAGTCTTGCATAGCCATCAGTGGCGTACCCGGCATTTAATTCATTCACTTCTTCAACTAACTCAATACTGCTTGGCTCAATATGCTTGTTGATCCACTCTATGGTGTAATCTCCAGCGATTGAGAAAAGGTGTTTTAGGCCAAGTTGCTCTAATCTTTCGGTGAGGTATTGTCCTACGGTATATTGTGTATCCATGCTGATCCACCTATGTAATTAACCAAAATTATTAATATTCGCTCGCGCCATCAAACAGTCTTGGCAGGTAAATATCGAAAATCGCCGGGCACTGGCGTGTAGGGAATTTTTGCAGCATAAATTGCTTGAACTCTTGGTTTTTTAAGCCATCATCTATTGCTTGTTTTGCTGCAATTAAATACTTCAAGTTCTCTGTGACTTCTTTTTTGTCTGCAGGGGCGCCGTGGCCAGGTAAGAAAACCTCGTAATCTGATGTGAGCATATCTTCAAATTGCTCCATCCAGTGGTCTAAATATTTAGTTAGATATAAATGTGTGCCGCTATAAATTAAGTCTTGTGCGATAAAAACCCCAAACTCTGGCAGTTTAAGCGTGATACCGTAGTCGATTTCTGTATCTATAACACGCTCAATTACATATTGAACACCATCAATAAACTCAACACCAGGACTGACGGCATGTTGCGGGATCACGACTTTATCTGGAGCAAGATCGCCAAGTTTGCCCATGTGGTCTTCTCGCGATGCTTCACCATGTTCTTTCAGAAACTCAATCGTTTCAGGTAAGGTATAGATCTCAACATCCGAAAATGCATCACCCAAGCCAAACCAATGATCAGGGTGTCTATGAGAAAGATATAGTCTTGCAATGGGCTTTTTCAAGCTGTCTGCATATGCTCTAAACTTTTGAGCATAGGGCTTTAAAAATTGCCCATCTATGAGGACAAGTTCATTTTTACTCTCAATAATGTGTGTTGCATTGGCAATATTATCTCCCTCGTAAGAAGAAATAAAAGTATGTATGTGAACATCGCCTACATGCTTTACAACTATTTTGATGGGGTTGGTGATCGGTATATTCATATCGTTTACTCATCAATTGCTTGTGGTGGGAACCATCCAAAAGCGCAATAACTGTTCGACCAAAATGTGTTGGTTTGTCTTGCTGGAATTCAATGGATTAAATAGTGCTTTATGAGCGGAACAAGCGAATCTAAAGTGAGCAGGCTGCTCAACTTTAAAATACGATCCTCGGTGAAACTGACCGCACAATGTTACATCCATATAACGCTCCATCTCGCTTTGTAGCTCGAAAGGAAATCAACCTATTTGTTAGGCCTGACAACGATTAGCTTTGGCTCTTGGACAAGAAAAATATCGGGGCCTCACTTTTTGGTGAGGCCGACTTGTTTAAATCTTCAATGCGTTGCGAAAATCAATTGCAATGGCAACTGAGACATAACTCCAAGTTAAGTCATTGGCGCTTGTCATAAATCCATCGTAACGACTAAACTGCTCGGCAAGAGATACTTTTTCACCGGCGTGAATTTGTATACGACGTAAGTAGGCATCGCCAAGTGCTTTGAGACCTTGCACAATGGCTTTAAAAGTCTTAGTTCGATGACTAAAACACTCACCAATTTCAACAGTGATCTGTGGATCTTCAAATGACAAAGCCAATGTGAGTTGATTGATGTTGTATTGGTTTATCTCAATGCTTTTTTGCTCTGTGAACAGCGCCGCGGCTTTGTAGCAAACACTACTCAATGATGCAGTACATAAAAACCAAGGGTTACCCTGACTAAGAGGGGCACTGCCAGCGTATTTGTCTTCTGGGTATCGGCCAATTCCCGGTGCGATAGGCTCACCAGATGTGGTTTCTTCTATGGCATTTATTGGGTAGAGTGGGTCAAAAGCTTGATGCAAAGCGTAAGCCGTTGCGAGTACCTTGTCTTCATGAGGGTTTAAAAAAGGATGATCCTCAGACAGGGCCTGGCAAATGCCAAGCGTTGTGGCCACATCTAAGTTTGATGCTTTGTAATCTAGGCCTCCAACTCGGTTGATTGTCGACACCAAATAGCCTTTTTCTTCATCCCAGAACTCGGCCATAGCTTTTTCGATGTTGGTTGCCTGCAAGTTATAGTAATCTGCTGCACCTATGTCGCTCAATTTAGTCGCCAAGTCTGCGCCTTCACGCAGCGCTGTGCGTTGCAACATTCGAGTGTAAAAATGTGTGCCATCCACTTCTTCCCAAAGGTCGAAACAGGGCTCTTGCCAGTGATTGGCAACAAAGTCTAAGTCGGCTTTAATCATGCTAAATGAGGGCTCTTTTCCATCATAAAGCGTACTCGTTACGTAGTCTTTCTCGCCATTGGCAAGCAGGAT
Organism: Pseudoalteromonas luteoviolacea DSM 6061; assembly: GCF_001625655.1. Lineage (GTDB taxonomy): Bacteria > Pseudomonadota > Gammaproteobacteria > Enterobacterales > Alteromonadaceae > Pseudoalteromonas > Pseudoalteromonas luteoviolacea. Next base: position 58,600 of record NZ_AUYB01000078.1, read on the forward strand.
ATTTGCCCAGCGAGTAATCGTGAGCGCTCGCTGCGCTGGGCCATCATTTTGTGGGCGTCCCCATGGACCATTAAATGCTTGTCCTGTAACGTAAAATTTAGGCTCTCCAAGGCTATTGCTAACTGTTGGCGTTGTTTGATTGATTTTGGAAAACTCAACATAATCAATCATCATGTCGTAGTATTTATCTTTAAAATTGCGACGATCCAAGCCATTAAGCTTAGCTATTTCGCTCATTGTACGGGCTGCATCTCTTACCCAATGATAGTAATAATTTGGATTTGAGCGTGATGGTGAAGCTAGTACTGCGCCGCGCTCTCCGTCTTCAGGAGAAATGTTGGCGACCATTTTGTCTAGTACATGCTTTCTAGCTGTTTCGGTCCACTTGTCTAGCGGGTCTGCGGCAATCGATGTCGCATAGGTGTCATCTGTATTCAGTACTGCGTTAGTTTGAGTTGTCATAAGTTTTCCAAGAGTAAATCAGGTTGAAATTCTCGGAATGTCTGTGTGAGAAGCCAAACATACAACCATTTTTTGAACGCACTCAATGTCTCACATTGGCAATCCGTTGTATCGCGCAACAGCGCACCAGAAAGTATATACACAAAAAGTAGCTCCACATGGGGATATTTAAGTTTTTTTAACAAGTGGTTAATTTGTGAGGAAAAGTATTTCTCTACTTCATTTTGAAATTGAGCCGAATAATGATTTTTTATTAAAGTTGAATTTTTGCACTATTTTAAGCATTTTTGGAACAATTTTACTGAATTTAGAGACGGGTTTATGTTTCTTTGAGAATTAAATACGGCTGACTTTAGTTTTTTATTTGCGTTTTAAATTATCTGCTACACTGAATTTTAGCTTGAATGTTAATGCTATTGTTAATGCTATTGTTAATGCTATTGTTAATGGATTACAGCGGGAAGACTTGTATGAGTGAAGCAAATTCAACAATGAAACAAGTAACGCCTGACACAGCAGTTCAAAATTCGGCCAATGGGAAGTATGACGCCGTAATCATTGGGTCAGGGATCAGTGGGGCAATCACTGCCAAAGAGCTCACAGCCAAAGGCTTCAATGTATTGATGCTTGAGGCCGCACCAGCTAAAGATATGACATACAAAGGGTTTAGATCTTACCTTAACACCTATTATGCAAATGCATCTAAAGACAACAATTCTCCGTACCCTGAAAACCCTAATGCGCGGATGCCTCGCTCAACAGATGTGAGTAAGCTTAAGCCCGGGGTTGCCGATGCCAAAGGATACATGGTGCAAAATGGACCGTTGGCCTTGGATAGCACCTATACACGGGTTACAGGTGGCACAACCATGCATTGGGAAGCCAAAATTTTACGCATGTTACCCGATGATTTCTCCATAAAAAGCAATTATGGCGTGGGACTTGATTGGCCAATAAGTTATGAAGATCTCATGCCTTACTATCAGATGGCAGAGCGTGAAATTGGGGTATCAGCGAATGTTGAAGAGCAAGGTTTTTATGGCATTAAATATGAACCTGGCTATGTTTATCCGATGCATGGGCTGCCTCCATCATATCTAGACAAACTCGTTGCTCAGGGGATCGATGGGGCTGAGTTTGAGTTAGCGGATGAAATTCATACCGTAAAAGTCAGGCCTTTTCCGCAAGGCCGAAATGGCATTCCAAATGAACGTTACAATGATGGACAAGGCTTTAAACCAGTGGGTGCCTTAAGTACTTATCAAGTTGAGCAAGGTGGCCGTTGCCAAGGAAACAACAATTGTGTGCCGATTTGTCCTGTGCAAGCAAAGTATGACGCGAGAAAAACGCTCGTGGTAGCCGCTAAAACAGGAAGGCTGGACTTTTTACCTCAAGCAGTCGCGAGTAAAGTGGTGGTCAATAACCTTGATAACAGCATCAAACATATTGAGTTTAAACATTACTCTTCACCCAATTCAACCGAGCACACGGTTCATCAAGTACAAGGTAAAAAGTTTATTCTAGCGACCAACGCAATTGAAAATGCACGTTTGATGCTGGCCTCAAATTTGCCAAGTTCCAGTGGACTAATGGGAAAAAACTTGATGGACCATACGTACTTGCTTGCGTGGGGATTATTACCTCAGGCTGCTGGTACAATGCGTGGCACCAAATGTACCTCCGGTATTGCCGACTTTAGATATGGCGCTAGCCGCAAAACACAAGCACCGTTTGGGGTGGATATCCACAACGATGGCTGGGGTTGGGCAACAGGCTCACCTTTTTCTGATATCGAAACCTTGGTGGATGAGGAAAATAAATTTGGTCGTGAGCTACGCCAAAGTGTTGTAGATAGAATTTCTAATCAGCTGCTATTTGCCTTTATGGTAGAGCAGCCAGCGCAAGAAAGTAATTGCGTGACGGTAGATAACGAGTACCTAGACGCCTTAGGTAATCAGCGTCCCATTATTAATTATCAGTTATCTGACTACTCAAAAGCAGGCATTGCGTATTCTAGGCATACATCCAAAGTGTTTTTTCAGAGGTTGGGAGTGCAAGACTATTCCAAATACTCTCCTTTAGACTACGGATACTTTAATCACGATGGAGAAGACTACTACTTCAGAGGCGGAAACCATTTCTCTGGGACTCATATCATGGGTACTAGTGCTTTAAATTCTGTTGTTGATGAAAACCAAAAGTCATGGGACCACAACAATTTATACTTAGTAGGCTCAGGTAGTATGCCAAGTATTGGCACTTCAAATACTACCCTCACTTTGGCGGCGCTGTGCTACAAAACGAGCGAGTATATCATCGAAGAATTAAGCAGTTACTCTGTTGGTGTTGTCATGGACAGCGACTATAAAATGGCAAAAGGAGCTGAAAATGAGTGACCGCATTATCAATAATATTGACGATTTACACGATATGTTAGACGCGGCAATTCAACTGGAGCATGCGACGATCCCGCCATACCTTACTGCGTTATACAGCATACATCCAGAAACAAACATAGAAGCTACGGCGACCATACGCGCCGTATTGGTCGAAGAAATGCTACATATGACCTTGTCGGCTAATGTGTTGAATGCGGTTGGAAAAAGTCCAGAATTAACGGCTCCAGGGTTTGTTCCTGAATTTCCAACGCGACTGCCAGATGGAGAAACTGATTTTTCAGTGTCTATCGATAAATTTTCTCCTGAAACCTTAGAAACGTTTTTAAAAATAGAGCGACCTTCTAAAACACAGGGTGATTCTAATCATTTAGGGCCTAAAGGGTGTTTAGCTCGGACTAATCTCAGTGCTTTTCAGCTACGAGCTGTTAGACCTAAAAGCGCGCCGGAATACAGTTTTTATAGTATCGGAGATTTTTATGAAGCCATAAAAAGTGGCATCGAGTACTTGGAAGAGCTGGCTAACAAAGAAGGCGAAACGATATTTACAGGAAATCCTAGTTTGCAGGTTTCAAGTAAATATTATTACTCTGGAGGAGGCCATGTTATTGAAGTATATGACAAAGAAACAGCACTTCAAGCGCTTTCGCTGATAATTGAACAAGGTGAAGGGCATGGACATAAGATTTTTGACTCAGAGGGTGAAATTTCGCATTACTATCGATTTGAGCAGTTAAAACACCGTCAATTTTATCGACTGGGCGATGAGCCAGGGCAGCCCTCCGGAGAGAAGTTTGAGGTGGATTTTGACAAGGTTTATCCCATAAAGCCTAACCCTAAAATGGCCGATTACCCCAAAGGTTCACAGGTGTTTGCGGCTGCTAGTGCATTTAATCATAACTATCAGCAGTTTCTATCAACAGTTAATAAAGCATTTAGAGGTGAGCAGGATCTTTTACTGGGTGCTGTTTGTGGCATGTTTAGGCTAAAAGATCACGCAAGCCAACTGATCCGTAACCCCATTCCTGATGACCCCACCTATCATGGGGGGCCGACCTTTGAAATGTCCTATGAAGAAGCTTCGCATATCAGTAGAGAACAGTGTATTTCGGAGACTGCAAAATGACCAATCAAGCTTATCAAATCCAACAGTTTATTGAGTTATCAGGCGCACTGACCGACTTTAATGCCTTTACTCTCAATGGTACTGGGCAAGTACAGAATTACTACGATACGTTAAACCGAATAGTCGGTCGCGTAATGGTTGAAGAGTTACTCTCAAAGTTCTCTGCTATCTATGAGGCCTCTACAGATCATGAAAAATTCAATGAATTACTCCGAAAACAGATCATTGGAGATGAAAAGTTTGGGCCTGTAGCACGTAATATTATCAAGCTTTGGTATACGGGCATGTGGTATCAAATGGCTCAATTTTGGCGAGAAGCATATGGCATGAGTGATGAGGATGTAACTTTTTTTGTCAACTCAGCTTCATACGCTGAAGGACTGCTTTGGCAAGCGATTGACGCGAACCCGTCAGGCGCAAAGGGCCCTGGGTACGGTTCTTGGAGCTTGCCACCTAACATCAATTTTGACAATTGTTGGCAGTTTAAACCCTTTAACCACACTAGCTAATAGGAGTTAGGTAGTTTTGGCTAGCTAAACACACTACCACCAACAGGGAGTTTAAGATGAGCAGAACAACCATGTTTCCAGCGAACACAGTTAAATTTGGCATAACACCAACTGGCTGGGTCAATGATGACTTTTTAGATATAGACACGGGAATTCCATTTGAACAAATCGTCAGTGAAATGGCACTGGCAGGGTTTGAAGGGTGTAGCCGAGGGCATAAATATCCGAGCGACCTCCAAGAACTTAAACGTGCGTTAGAACTTAGAGACCTAAAGATATCCGAGCCGTGGGTAAGCACTTACTTTACAATCAATGATATGCATGAGCAAACATTTGAAAGTTTTGAAAAAGAAATTAACTTTTTAAAACAGATGCAAAGTGGTGATTTGGTACTTGCGGAACTTGGAGGCTCCTCACACCAACAACCGATAGCGCTTGTCCCAAATGCTCCTAAATTTAGTGATGAGCAGTGGCGAAGACTCGCAGATGGACTAAACGAGCTTGGCCACAAAGCAAATTGTCATGGTATCACCATGTGCTATCACCATCATATGGGTACTGGCGTCATGACGATGGATGCCATCGCAAAACTTGCAGAACTGACCGACCCAAACTGCGTAAACTTTTGCTTAGATACCGGCCATTTGTTTTTTGCTGGTGGAGATAATTTAGAGTTTATTAATTTGTACGGTGAGCGTATTAAACATGTACATTTAAAAAATATCCGCAAAGATGTGATGGATTACAGCCTAGCTAATGATTTGTCATTCAAAGAAGCAATTTTACGAGGAGTATTTACTGTGCCGGGCGACCCCGCTGGTTGCCTTGACTTTAAAGAAATCTTACAAGCACTTGCAGACAAGAGCTTTGCAGGGTGGTTAATCGTTGAAGCAGAACAAAATCCAGCTAACGCCAATCCTTTGTTATATGCCCAAATGGCGCGTAAGTATTTGCAAGAGGTAACTGGCCTGTAAAAGTCGAAAGGAGTTGTTTTTATGCAACATAATACAGACATGTACTTCAGCTTTTTTATGTTTGGGTCAAATTTTTCTATTGAAGATCCTGTATTTTTAGATCAAGCAATGGTGCATATTCGTCGCTTAGTGGAAATGGGTTACACTGGTTTTGAATTTCATCCCGGTAGGGAAGACACAACAGCATATGCTTTTTTGACTTACCAGCAGGAACTAGATGCTTATTGTGCGTTTCGCAAACGCATGAATGACGAGGGGTTTTCGCATATAAAGGTCGCAACAAATGTGGGTGCTACTGTTGACTGCGATCCGAGCTCATCGTGTGCAAGTATTCGTGCGGCAGGGATTGAATATTTGAAGTCTCGCATAGATATTACATCGGCCCTTGGTGGGGAAATTATGATGGGCCCCTTGGTGATCCCTTATGGGGGCTTTGTTGTCAGTGCACCAAATGGAGAGCAAGTTTGGAGTGATGGATTGCAGGACGAGCTTCAAGCTAGGTATAAAACAGCCCAACAGAGCTTTGTGACTTTAGGGCAATATGCAGCTGCTAAAGGGGTGAAATTGGCTATTGAGCCTATCAGTCATTGGGAAACGCCGGGGCCAAATAAATTGGCGCAGTTGATCTCATTTTTGGATGGGATAGATGACCCAACAGTAGGTGCCGTGATAGATAGTGCCCAAGAGACGCTAGACGGAGATGGTCCTGAGGTATATAAAGCTCAAATTGACTATCTAGCAGATCAAGGGAGGTTGCATTATGCGCAAGCCTCTCCACCCGATAGGGGGGATCTGGTAAATTGCTGGTTACCGTGGGAGGGGGTATTTACGCCGATCCTGTCAAGGTATACTGGCCCCATTGCTGTAGAGATTTTTAACGCTGTTGGCGCATTTGATCAAGGACTCAGATTGAGCAGGCGTAAATATTGGATTCCAGAAGTAGATGAGCCTAACCAGTATCCAAATGCTTATCAAATTGCTCAGCAAGCTTATGATTTTACCCAAAGGAAGCTGGATAAAATTCGCTGTGGCCTAACTTCTAAATAGCTGGAATATTCTAGCCAAAGAAGTGGCATAGAGCATGCCACTTCACTTCCCAATAGACTTACTTTGACAGGTATTTATTGAGGCTTGTTTTTAGGGATAGTACAACAGCTGTCATACGAGTAGGTTAAACATAACGCAGCAGACAATCCACCAGCGACTGCTGGCGTAAATTCGTCTGCTAATACTTTGTGTTCTCGTGACAACTTTTTTAGACTCTTTTTAGTAAGTTTAATGCTTTTCATCCTATATCTCCTTTATGAATGTCAGCTCAATTGCTGAGCGTTTAACTTATCACACTAAACTTTCGCTTTAAATATTAAATCCCTAATTATATCTGTTATCAAATATTTTATTTATTTTGTGGTGCTTTTAAGGTTGAGCTTTTAATAGAATGATATTCTGAGGGTTATTATTTGGTAACGTCTGGCGAGCCCGTATTTTAGGGACAAATGTGGGTAGTGTGTGGTTTTCAGTCTGATGAATGTGACTTATTAATTTGGCATTAAAACTATTCTCCTTTTTCAGATTTGGAGCCGAGCGGGTGTTCAAATTGTATTGAAGAAAGAGGAGGGGGCTCATCTAGAGCCAAAAAAGGGACCGTCTGGGTCCCAATCATAAATTACTTTTGGACTAGCGCATCCAAAGTAGTGCCCACTGAGTGCCATTTGGCTCTCGGCCTGATACGCATTGAGCTGAACCTACACTTCCAGGCTTGTATGTACCTCGAGCTACCCAGCAATAACCTGCGTGAACATCATTTTGCCATCCCACTAAAGTGTGCGTATTGACCATTGATAAATATTGTGGTGATACGCAGCCAGGAATGACTTCTGCTCCCGGTTCTAGACTCTTCATACAAGCTGGTTTATCAACGCGTTGTGGCATAAATTCAACACGTTCATTGTAACCCCACGTATATCTCACTAGCTCTAATTCTGCGGTAGTGAAATTTACGCCATAGACGTTAAATCCACCACCACAATTTGCGCTGGCACAACTGACTTGCTCTCTCACATCGGAGAATACGCTTAGATCGCCTTTGAATAGCCAAAGTTTAGTAACGTTATTCGGGTCAGTTTCAGGGATATCACCATACTGATTAATCGAGCTCTTACCACCAGGCTCATTTTTAGGGTAGCTACCTACTAATGTCCAGCCGCCACCGTCGGTGGTCATATCACAATACATACTAACTACTTCACCCGATGCGTCATACAAATCGTATACACCGTCACCTTGGCTTAAGCCTGCAGATAGAATGTCATTACAGCTTGTTGCTGTATTGGGTTGAACAGGACTTAGTGTCCAATCGCCTTTTTCTCCATTTGCTGCAAACCAAGTGCCGCTATAGTTTCCTTGTACGTCAACCTGACCAAGGAAGTATTGAGTATTTGAAGGCGTTTTATCCGACAGTTTAAAGTCAATAACATTACCATTTTGCTCTGTAGAACCAGAGATAAATTGATTAACTGTCTCTGAGTAAAAGTGAGCTTTGTCGCCTATAATTGTGATTTCTTTTACTGAACCCGATTCTATAATACCATTTAAGTGAGAATCTGAAGTAAGTACATATTCACCAGCAATGGGTTGTTCTTGAGCGACGGCTAAGTTAGCTGCTATAAGAGTGCTAATCGTAAGAGCTAGTTTTTTCATACCTTTCCTTTGAGTATTTTAAATATATTTGAAAATTATTTATGTGTGAATGTAGAGCTGTAAAGATTATATTAGGTCACGGGCTTTGTGTCTTAATATAAATAAGAGCGCAGGATTTTAATTAAATTATTTATATCATCAAGGTATTTTTTACTTTTCTATTTTTTCAGTGAATTCCCAATAAATTGCTATTAAAAAATATTAAATAATTGTTTTTAATTTATTTAAAAAAAGCATATCTCAATACTGGGATATGCTTTACGTTGGACTATCGTGAGTCAACACGAAACTCTTAATTATTTACGCATTAGTTTATTTTCCACTCTTGCTGCTGCACAGTAGCGTCAAATTCCCAGTTATAAACAAGCGGCTCGATACTCGTGCTGTAATACCAAATCTCGGCTTTCAGTTTTTGTTCAGAGTGGGGTAACAGGATTTGTACCGTTAAACCGTTACTATCAATGGGCGCTCTTAAGAAGCAAGTATCTTCATTAGTGAGCGTAGCGTCTTGCTGGCAAATATTGATAAATGCACGGCTGCTTACCACATCAGGGCCAATGGATACAGAAACAGGCACATCTGTTTGAAAGTCAAAGCTTTCATCAACTACAACGGCTTCCATACCTTCTTCGCTGTTTGTCTCTTCAGTGATTTGCTCTTCTGCGGCTTGCTCTTCAGTTGTTGTTTGAGCTTGCGTATCTGTATTTGTAGTGCTTTGAGTTGTTGTGGTAGTCGTATTTGTCGTACTACTTGGTGTTTGGCTCTGCCCATCGGACCCGCCAGAGCCTCCGCCACAAGCTGTTAATAAAAGAGTGATTATAATTGCGATAACCTTGTTCATGATAGTCTCCTAGTTTTGTGCTGAGTTGCTGATTGTGTACTGGTAGTTTGCTACTGGGTTTTCAAACCAAGTTGAGTATTGCACGCCTGCAGACTGGGCAAACTCAGCAAACTGTGGGTATGCAACTGACATATCGACTCTTTCGATTGGGTGATCCCAGTCGGAGTTAATGATCAGTGCCCAAGGCAACCCAGTCGATGTTTGGTAGTATCCATTGGTTGATGAGGTATCATCGGCTTGGTCTAAATAACTGCTATCAAATGCTTCGGTTGGTTCGTGGTTTTTCAGGTGTACTTCCCATCCACGACCATTGTTCTGGTCTACAACTGTACCGTGATAATGACCATCTACAGCAAAGATGAATGGGTCTACTTTACTGTTTGTTGCAACACTGGCACTGTAACTGGTTGACAGTGGAATGGTGATATCAAATGGATATGGTGCTCTTTGAATGTCGGTACAGCCTGTTTCGGTTCTGAAGAACTTACAGCCTGGCTGGACAGGAACCATACTTCTTGTATCGGCAAATATTACCACGATGGCTTCGTTGCGATTTGCTTCTAGCGGACTTTCAGTTTGGGTGGTGCCGTCGATGTTGAGTTCAATCTGAGCCTCGTCAACATGCTGGCGAGCGATATCTTTGAGGCGAATAGCAAAGGCGTTATGATAACCTGCGCCTACAGCAACAAGCGCGCCTTCGATTTTATAACGGACCACTTGGTTGCCGATCTGGCTTGTTATTACGCGGTACCTGACAACGACATCGTTGAAGTCGTAGTCGCCTTTTTGTGGCCACAAGTCTTCAAATGCTGCTGTTTTCCATGAGGTTGAATTCTGGATCATGCTACTGGCGACAACTGAGACACTTAAATCCTCAACTTCGCCATTATCAATACCACCTTGAGGTGCAATATCGCTATTGTTTGAAACGCGGAACCTCGCCCAAGTGCTGCCTTCAATCGCATCAACTGGAACAGGTATAAGTACTCGGTTTTCACCAGCACTGCCTTGATATTGGCTAATAACACGCTCTGAATCTTGGAATTGTCCATCTCCATTCCAATCAATCCACGCATTCACAAAGCCAGATTTAGAAAGTGTGAATGACACCAAGCTGTCATATCCAGTCTCTAGATTAGTTAAGAAACTGACCCCATTATCATCGTCATTAGCTTTTGGCAAATACTCAGCACTCACGCTTTGACCAAAAAATAGGTCTCCAACATTATGGCGTGCACCATTGGCATCTAGCGATGTACCGTAGCTGTCTGGCGCGTCGCCATAATCTATGGTTGGATCTTCGGTGTCATCAATGATTGGAGCGGTTGCACAACGTGCCCCATCATTGGTGTTAGACAAAGGGCCATATGCAAATAGTTGTGTATTGGTTGGGTCGTTTATGTCAATTTTGTAGACATGCCCATCCTGATTTCTGCTGATGTAGAAGTTGTTCTCTACATCAAAATAGACAGCGCCAAATGTTCCAGACTGGCCGACATTTCCTAGGTTAGTGCTCGTACCATTGGAAACATCTATCCTGTGTAGATTACCATTGCTATCGACGCTATAAGCTAAGCTGGCGTTTTCGTCAGGCGCAAAAGCCATGTCAAATATATTCAGGTTTAAAGAGCCACCATCAATAACGCGCGTGGCTTGTAAATAATCGCTACTGTTCTCGTCTAGAGATACTCTGTATAAACCGAGGCTGCTACCTTTTTTGTACACATAAAATGCATTTTCGTGTATCGCAACATCACCAACGTAAAAGTTTGTGTCTGGAAACCCTGACGTCATAATCGGCTCAAGAACATAATCTTTGCCAACACGCCCAATGTCTTTGTTGCTGTAGTCCCAACCGTAGATATAGCGGTCGTGCACGCTAAATCCGATGCCATTGAGTTTATTATTTGTGCCGACACTTTCCGCGAATGTACTGTATGCGCCCGACACCAAATTTACACCGTACATAGTTGCGGTGTTGCCTTGCACTAAAAATGCTTTAGAAGGGCATGTATCGAATGGGGCGGCTGATAATCCTGCGGAAAATACACAGGCTCCTACTAGTAACTTTTTCATATGACTCTCCAACGTTTTATTTAACTGGAGTTGACATTGCAAGTGGAAGGCCAATTTTAACTCATTGAAAATTAATTAGTTTTTATTTTTCTCATGATTGGGATTGCAATATGCAACGCAGGATCAAAATGAGAAATGCATTGTACAAATGCTAGTTAGAGGAAAAGGAGTGCAATCAGTTACGTGCTATGTACTTTGTACAACTACCATGTTTCACAACATGGGTGCTTAAATTTAGCGTAACCCAGTAAATAACTTTGGGAGTCTAACAACTAAACCCTCAGTGTATGGTAAGTTTCTTTGTACAATCAACGGTCCGCCGCTATCACCTTGACACGAGTCCTTACCACCTTCCTCTAAACGGGCACATATCATAGTGTCAGATATTTGCCCGTTGTAGTGTGTTGCATCTATTTATGATGGCTTACATCTAAAAGAGCAACTTCATCGCGATAAAATTGTTAATCATCTAAATTGCGCGTTTTCGCTATGACAAACGTAATAATGTAGATTATGTTAGTCAGAGCAATTAAAAATATGAATGATTGCTGCCACTGATATTCAGATGAGCTGTAAGGAGAAAAAATGAAATTTGAGCAACTGTTAAGTCATTTTGACACTGGGATTTGTGTTGACCAACTACAAAAAGAGTCTTTGCTAGACATTGCCTTACTATTTATTGGTGTAGATGGTGAAATTGACGAAAGTGAGAAGCAAGTCGTTTATGACTGGGCGAAAGGGCTGCAGTGGAACTCTAGTATTGCCATTGAAGATTACCTAGAAGACAGCCTAGGTAAGTCTATTCTTGCAGTTCAACAAAATGACATTGAATCATTTATACGACATCGGATCCACCACATCGTTGATGAGCCTATGAGACGTTTTGCCAAAGAACTCGTTGTTAAAGTAATTGAAGCTGATGGCAATGTAGACGAAGCCGAAGAAAAGGCACTAGCGATACTAGAAGCTGAGCTGTAAACCACGTTAGACTCGAAATTTACACTTAAGTAGTTAGGGTCAATTTTTGAGGGCTGGAAGTGTAGTATCTAGCCCTGATTCGATTGGACAAGGCACCTATCATAAAGCGTTAACTGCGCTATTAGGTGTGGCCATTACCACACTGAAGGCCATTCGTAATTTCCTTGTTTTTTGCACATTTCACAATAGTTTTTTTTCACCGCATTGTGTAGCCTGAATAAAATATCTTATCTTTTGGTAAGGCCCTCAATTTACAAGAGCAAGCTATGGCTAAAATAAAAATAGGCGCGGTGTCTTTCTTATGTGCATACTTAGTTGGGTGTGGAGGAGGGAGTGGAGCAGACTCAAACTCTAACCAGCCCAATACACAAAATACATCCCCGATATGTTCAGCAACGACATTTGTTACACCAAGAGGCAGTGGTGATATTGCTATCAGTAGTGCACTGCAATGTATGGATGCTGATGGTGATACCTTATCATTTACGCCTTCAACGATTTCTAGCAATGGTGTGATAACTGGCGAGTATTCTATTGATGTTTCGGTTTCTGACGGTCGTGGCGGACAAACAACTGTGCAATTGCCATATCAAATTACTAACCAGTTGCCACAATGTAGCCAATCAACGGCTCCTACCGTGACAGCGAAGAGTGGCGCACTCGTAATCGAGAGCTATTTAACTTGTTCGGATCCTAACGGTGACAACATACAGCTCAATCCGCAGAGTATTGATATATCGAACTTAGCCAATGGTAATTACCAACAACAAATAAACTTCAGCGATGGTGAGCTAAACGTATCTTTGGTGTTTGAGTATACCGTGAGCGATGACGCTCAAGTGGAAATTACACGTTGTGAACGTATTACCCAGTCTGTTGCATTGTCTCCTGAAAGTGACGTTACGGTGACTTGTGATGCAAACTATGCCTACGTTACTTCAGATACTTACCCAGATCATGATCTAATGAATGGGATCACCGCAACCAACGAACAGATCCCTGTGCCCGCTGTTGGCTACGCAGCACCGATAAAGTTGGAACCGCATACCGCAGCCAATCCTACAACCATTGATGCTGCGCTTGGAGTCGCAGTGAATGGGGTGCCCATCTACGATTATTCAGCTGCGGGAGAGCTGGATTTATTTAACTATGACCCAAGCATAGACACGGTGAAATTAGGCCAATTAGATAACTGCGGTGGACACGCTGGACGAGGAGATGACTACCACTATCATGCTGCTCCCACCTGTATGATGGCATCAATGGAAAACTTAACTGACGAATCAATTATTGGTTGGGGCTACGACGGTTATCCTCTCTATGGGTTTAACCACCCGGATGGCAGTGCCATTGTCGAAGGAGACCTAGAGTTATGTAATGGCTATCCTGATGAGACATATGGTTATAGATATCACCTATCGACTACGCCACCTTATGTGTTTCAATGCTTGGTCGGAGAAGTCGACACAAATGTTTTGCCGCGCGTAGCGCCTCTAACTGGTGGAGCTGACCGCGGAGATCTTCGCCCACCTGCAGGTGATGTACAAAATTTAACGCACACCGTAAGCAGTGATGGTAAAAGAACCATGAGTTATGACTATCAAGGAGAGAACTATTACGTAACCTATACACCAAGTACAGAGAAAGCGAATTGCTATGAGTTTGAAATGAAAGCTATTTCAAATAATGGAGCAATTCAAACGGGAACATACTGTAGATGATTGATATTAAGAAAGTAGTTTATAACTGTTTAGCGATTTGGCTTGTATGTGTCTGTACAATGGCCCACGGCCATGCTCTAAAAGAAACAACAGCAACTATTACGGTAAGAAGTGGCCAATTGGACATCTTAGTAAACGCTAATTTTGCTCATTGGCTGTCTACGCTTCATAGCCATGAAGCTTGGTTGCTTGGAGATACAGAGCTAGTACTTCTTGCGAACCAAACTGATAAGCATAAAGCAAAGCAACTTAAGGAGATGATCGTGCAGCGCACGGGTGTGGCTGTGAATGGCCATAAGCTTAAATGTTCTGTCAATCAATTCCCAAGTAACCTAAGTGAGTTGCAAAAGGCGCATCATACTCGCAGTTATTTTAGGTTAGGGTGTATTGCACCAAACTCACAAATTAATTCAGTTGCCCTGTCTTTGCCTAAGTCTTTGGGGCGTATTTATGTCAGTTTAGTTAGGCCAAAGCAGCAAGTTATCGGAGCTGGTGAAAAAGCGATGTTTAATCTGTAACTTATTGCAAATTTAGGAGCCTAATAATCTGAGATTCAAAGGCCCTTAAATTTGCAGCCGATATAGAGGCTTAGCTTGTCAACTTACGTGCTAAGTCAGCATGGCCTCTTACCATACTTTCTGTTAGTTGTTGATCTGGTTGAGTGCTATAGGCCCGTTTTACTGCCGTGCCGCCAATCACAATTGATCCCTTTCTTGGAAACATATACAAGTAGCCCTCAGGTGTTGGCACAACATAGGAATAATTGATTTTAGGTTGAGGTAATAAGTGCGTTAGTTGGCCTTGAATAGGGTACATGCTTTCATCGCCAAATAGCTTACTTGCTCCTAGCCCAGAGCAGTTTACGATGACATTTTCTGTGAGGGCGAGCACTTGGTCTTGGTTGTCAAATTTGGTTTGTTTGAGTTTCACGCCTGCCATTTGTGCATCTTGTAAAATGGCTGGTAGATACAACATTGGATCGATGATCAAAGCTTTCATATAACTCTGATATGGGTAGCCAAATAAATTGTCTTTGGTGCTAGTTGCTAAATTTGGATATAAATCATTACCACCAGGTAGCGCTCTGATTGAGTCTCTCACTTTTGGAAGCAGGAGATGGTAGTTATTCCAATAAACCCCATAACGAGGAACATTAACGAAACTTAGAAAGCGAGAAAATGACCCCCGAATAATCTGCCTGTCTTTCTCTAAAAATTCTGGCTTGACTATGCTTCTGTCAAAATAACTACTGGGTAACCAAAGTGCTGCTGCAATGTTTGAAGTAGTATTTGGAGGAAAGTCTTCAGCATAGATGGTGACGTTAAACCCTTCGCGTGAAAGTATTAGAGCTGTTGTTAAACCCATTACGCCAGAGCCAATAATGGCAATGTCTTTTGCTAGAGGTTTACTGGCCAATTGAGCGGCAATTATTGATGTTCCCCAAGAAAGTGTGATGCCACCGCCGCCATGTCCGTAATTGTGTACGAGCGTTTTATTGGCAATTTTTTGTGACTCCAATCGGTATCCATCTGGTCTGAATGGGCGTAGTCCAACAACGGAGTGTATTACTCTTTGCATTGAGGACTTTAAAGGTGTGTAATGATGGTATCTACCGCGTTTATTTGAGTTTGTTATAGGGATAGAAGAGCAAGATGACAGCCCAAGCATACCAAGCCCATACCCTGCGCCGATTAAAAGTTTCCGTCTATTCATGGTAATTCGCCATTTCTGTAATTGTTATAATATAACAATGTACCCAAAATAAATAATTGTAAAGCTAAGAGACGTAACAAATTGTGCAGATATAACCACGTCTTTGGAGCGGGCTTTCCTATGTAAAGTTTAAAATATTGGATGAAACCACAATACCTCAAAACTGATGCTAATAAGCGCAGTTAGAATTGTGCCAGAGGCCTAAATGGCATTCTTTTCTAAGTCTACGATGTAACTTTGCTTCAATGTTCTAATGACATCTTCATATTCACTTAGGCCAAAGCCAATAGCTAAAGGTAAGTGCATGTCAAATATATAAAAATTGCATTTAAAACAAAGGGGATGTAAAGTTTGTCCCGATTTTTATAATGATCACAGTTTTACATTTTGCATTAACAAGGAGCTTCTGAATGCACAAAGCCATATTACCCTTAATCATTGCATTTGCATCGTTTTCATCTCAATCAGCTGATTTTGAGTTTTCTACTGGTGGCGGAACGCAATATGGAGGTTTCATTGGCATCCAAGGGGGGCTTAAATTTGAAAAAAGCCGTTATTTTGCCGCTTTGGGATTGTTTGGGGTATCTGCTGGTGCTCAGTTTCAAATGTCAAACGATGGACACCATTCGCTTGGAGTTAATGGTGGCACGATGTACGGTATTTTCGGCGGTGACAAAGATTACATTGCCATGACGTACAATTATCATTTTAAAGGGTTTCATAATTCAGGTTGGGAAATCGGTACTGGTGTTGGCTATTTCAAGACAGAAGAGCACTCAATCTGGTTCAGCTCTGACGTTGCTGAGGAAGAGGAAAAAGCACATATAATATTCAATATTGGCTACAAGTTTTAATTTGTATGGCGCTTTTAAATAAATGGCTCAGCTTAACGGTACTGCGAAAAATGCAATTGGTTCGTCTGAGCTATTGTCTATTAGAATTAGAAATGCACCCTCAACGTTACACGTAGGCTCCCAAAGGGAGATGTTTCTATTTTGTTCAACAACGAACTGGTTGTAATCATGCGTGCCTTTTTTCATACTTTGGTAAGCAAGTTTTAGATTAAGATGGTGTAGCCAGCCATTAATTTTATCAAACGACAAGGTTTCTAAAAATGGCAAGTCTGGGTGAGTCCAACAACCTTGGCTGTCTCTTTTAACTTCAACTGGTTCAAGTTTGGTTTCATGTGCTATCGCCTCTAACAAGTACTCTTTTGCCAATTGTGGATTTTTATCAATACACTGCAACGCACATTTAATCCCCGCATCCATTTTAGAGATATCTTGTGCTAAAACAGTCGCCGCATTAACTATCCAGTCATCAACTCGAAAGTCCAATGCTTGTTGTGCCGTTTTTGGTAAGGTATTTGAACTATTAGTCTTTCCTACTTCGAGCGCATGTGCTTTTAATATGAGCATGACTTTATTCGGGGTCATTGCGATTTCTCCCAATATATAATGGTATAAATTATGAGCAGTTATATTTGTAACATAGTCAAGCGGAAATGGCTTAAAAATATTTAGTAAACTGAGAGTGAGTCATTAGGTATAGCTCCTTCTCCATGGGGTATTATGGAATAAATATAACAAAGTCCATTCAAAAATCTGGTCTAGACTAATTCATAGAAAAGACATCATAAAGAAACATTTCTTGCGAATAATTCCAGCAACATTAATCATCAATAAGAAAAGTTATGAAACTTCAGTTACTAAGCTTTGCAGCTGTCATGATTTCTACCTCTGCACTTGCCGATAGCGATATCTATTTAACTAATAATAGCGATCAAGTTTTAAATATCTCTGTAGAGCATACAGGCTCGGATACTATGAAATATGGAGATGAGTGGTCTCAGCACGTTACTCAATTAAATCCCTATGAAACTAAAATGGTTTTAAGCTTCAATCGATATTATGGTGCTAAGTCTGGGCATAATTATCAATTTAAAACTAAGGTGACTACGCAATCTGGGGATATTGTTAACTTGCAGCAAAATATGAAGGGCACATGGTATGGTTCAACCATTACGCACAGTGCTTATGGCGAGGATTTTAATTCTGGCCACTTTAGTGATAGAAATATACACCGCTACCAGTCAAATATAGATTTGTCGGACCAATCTGTTGAAGTGGCATTTAAAGCTAAATCAACAGCTAGATATGACGACTTCTACTATACAATAACACCAAAACAGCAAGATGAATTACCGGAGCCAAGCCCTGAACAGCTTAAAGTAATGAGTTACAATATCTGGGCGCTGCCAGTTATTGCCTCGCATATTTCAGACCGTATGGCGTTACTACCCGACTATTTGAAAGGCTATGATGCGCTGCTTCTGCAGGAAGTTTTTCACGCTCAGAGAGAAACTTTTTTACAGCAAATTTCTACTGAATATCCTTATCAAACTCGCATGTTAGATAAACCTGGCGTTAATATTTATGATGGAGGTGTGATTATTGTAAGCCGCTACCCAATCGTTAATCAGACCCAGTATGTATTTCCAGATTGTTCGAGCACAGATTGCTTTGCAGACAAAGGGGTTAACTATGCCGAAATAATTAAAAATGGTGAGGCTTATCACTTGTTTGCAACGCATACTGCATCCAGTGACACAGACACTGCACGTCAGCACAGACAGTTGCAATTTAAACAAATACGCAATTTAGCAACGAGTTTAAATATTCCTCAAAATGAAACTGTTGTTTATGGGGGGGATTTCAATGTCAATAAGCTGAAGTTTCCTGGTGATTACTCTAACATGCTTGCTAATTTAGGCGCATCTGCACCTGAGTACCTAGGTTATACAAGCTCGACTTTTGATCCTCGCGTCAATTCATTTGCTAGAAAAGCCGGAGATACTGTTGAGTACCTAGACTATATTGTTGTGAGTGAAGAGTATAAGGCAATCGAAAGTAATTCTAATGAAGTAAAAGTGCCACGTAGTACTCATCAAAGTATTTGGGAACATTGGGACTTATCTGACCATTTTCCTGTAAAAGCTGTGATCAAGTAGCAGCCAATTAATAAGAGTGAGCTTGTTGTTATGCAATAAGCTCACTATTGGTGTTTAAAGCCTATGTTCATAGTGAGGTTTATTTGTGAAAAATAACATTCTTTATCTGGTTTTTATTGCGTTGGCGGTTATTTCTGTGGGTGCTTATCAAAAGGCTGACTTTACAGGTGCTAGTGGCGTTACTAGTGAAAAAGCGCTTCTGTATGTGCAGAAAAGTGAAAACAGCCAAAAGCTGGTCAAGCCTTCAAACACTGAGTCAATGGGTGAAGAAGGTCTTATCGAAGAGCTTATTGAAAAGTTAGCGATGGCTAATTTGACAGAGATAAAACCCTTGATTGAATCGTTTTGGCAAGTATGTCTGAAGCAGTCGACTTGTGACGAATTATTGTCAGACTTACACACCAACACAAGCTTTGAAAAATATCAGCTGGTTGCCCAATACCCGACAAAGCAACAGGAGTTCAAAGTGCTAACGCAAAGCGAGGACTTTAATACTAGCACGGTAGAAAAGGTTGAACGGATTAAAAGTATCTATGTTCAAGTGTGGGGTGATATTGCTTCAGAGGTATTTCACGAAGCATTCTCGTTTTACGACACGCGCGCCATGCTCGCTGAATTAACCGATAAGGGAAACGAATTAGAATACAACGATTTTATTGAACAATTAGATACTTTAGGCCAACAAGGCCGAATATCATTAGATAAAAGTGAGCAATATAGCATCGCTATCGAAGTACTGGGTGCAAACATGAGCCCTAGTAAATTGTCTGAGCTTAAAAGTCAGTTAGCCATGCAATACTTTGGCAAAGAGCAGGCTGAAGCGATTGTAGCGCGTCAGTATCAAGTCATTGAGCAGCAAAAAACGGTGCAAAATTACCATCAAGCACTCAAGCAAAAAAAAGCTCAGCTAGAATTATTTAGAGAAACCGAGTTTTCAGACTTAACAGAGCAGCAATGGAGAAACCACTATGCTGCGGAGATCAAAGCCTTTAGAAAGGCGTTTTTTAATTGAAGTAGGTGAAAGCGCGATTTTAGCGCCCGATATGAATGATTTTGTGAAGATACGAATTAATGTAAATAAGGTCGAGAACACGATTCCATTGATTACCCCTTTAAAAAATACGATGATTTGTCTACATTTTAGTTATTGATATCAAACTGTTTTGACGCTGGAATGTCCAAATCATCAGACTTAAATGTCACTTTAAATCAAGCGCCGCACAAGGATGAAGAGCTTATTTTCCCCCAAGAGTTGAGCCCATCTGAACTATTAAATTTTCTCAAGCTATCAACAGAATTAGCAGCTGACGAGGTTTTCTGGATGAAACCAGACTCAGAGATCCTGTACGTGAATAATACAGCATGTGAAAAGCTTGGATATAAAAGAAGTGAGTTGATTGGAATGAGGGTATGGGATTGGGACCCACTATTCCCGAAGGACGTGTGGCCAACCCTATGGGCTGAGTTAAAGCAAAAAAAGCACATCGAGTTTGAGTCAAAGCATCAGACAAAAGACGGTGTGATTTTTCCCGTATTTATAAGAGGCCATCATATTCCATACGGAGATGAAGGTGTGCTCTTTGCCTATGTTACGGATATCTCTGAAAAAGTAGAACAAGAAGCAAAACTAAAGCAGGTTAATGAACAAATACAAAAAGAAGTTGCGATAAAAACCCAAGAGTTGGAGCAAAGCAATCATCGCTACGATATTGCTGTAGAAGGCACAGACGTTGGCCTTTGGTCGTGGAATATTGAAACAGATGAAACTTATTGGTCAGCAAAGTTTTATGAGCTACTTGGATTTGACAATGGCGAGATCGAAGCGAGTTTTGACGCGTGGAAGCAAAGGCTACATCAAGATGATCAAATACGAGTACTTCGTGCATTGGAAGCCCACTTAAATGAGCACCAAAAATATGACTTAGAATTTCGTTTACGCTGTAAAGACAATCAGTACCGGTGGTTTAGAGGCAAAGGTAAAGCAGAGTTTGGCGCATCAGAAAAACCTGATCACATGTTTGGCAGCCTAGAAAGCATTCAAGAACAAAAAGCGTTAAAAGCAGCTTATGAATTTGAACAAGAAAAATTTAAAAAGTTTGTAAATTTAGCGCCAATTGGCATTGCGATTAATCGTTTTGAAGATGGTGCATTTGAATATGTTAATGATGAATTTAGCCATTTCACAGGTTATAGCGTAGATGAGTTGAACCAGTTGGATTACTGGGAAATAACGCCCAAAAAATATGCTGAAGAAGAGCAACAGCAATTGACCGATATGATTGAGACAGGTCGTTATGGTCCGTATCAAAAAGAGTATATACATAAAGCTGGCCACCTTTACCCAGTCTTGTTATCAGGCATTAAAATTTCTGGATTAAATGGCAAAGATTATATCTGGTCTGTTGTACAGGATATTACCAAGCAAAAGGACATTGAAAAGCAATTGCACAGGGCAAAAGAAGAATCAGATGCCAATTCATTTAGAATGCAATTGGCTAATGACTCGGCAGGTATTGGTGTGTGGGAATGGGACATCAAGACAAATGATTTGGTGTGGGATGAATGGATGTATCGCCTCTATGGTGTTTCAGAAGAGTTGTTTTCTGGGGCATATGAAGCGTGGGAAAAAAGCGTTCATCCGGAGGATTTGCAAGAAACTAAAACTTTACTTCAAGATGCTATTCAAGGCACTGCAATTTATGACACTGAATTTAGGATTGTGCGCCCGGACGGTGTTATCCGTACCATGAAAGCCAGTGCAGAAGTGATAACCGATGAGCAGGGGAATGCGCTCAAGGTGGTAGGCGTCAATTACGATTTAACAGAAAAAATAGAAGCGCTGGAAACGCTTGCAGTGGCAAAACAAGAAGCGGAGAAAGCCAATCGGGCAAAAAGTGATTTTTTGGCGAATATGAGCCATGAAATTAGAACGCCCATGAATGCCATTTTAGGTTGCTTGCAGCTGTTTAAAAATGCAAAGCTCGATAACGAACTAAGCACAATTTTAGACAATGCGTCTTTCTCGGCACAAAGCTTATTAACCATTATTAACGATATCCTAGATTACTCTAAAATTGAGTCAAACAAGCTCACGTTAGAGCAGGCACCTTTCTCATTTGAGCAAATATTGGACTCTGTAAAGTACGACTTAGATGCGCTGGCGAGCAATAAAGGCATCGACTTTTTGTTTTACATTGATGATAAGTTTCATGATGGCTGGCTTGGGGATTTAGTCCGAGTAAAGCAAGTACTCCTCAACCTAGTATCTAACGCCGTTAAATTTACTCACAAAGGCGCTGTGTCGGTTAGTGTGAGCAGCACCAAATTGAATAGCAAAGAGGCTATTCGTGTCGTGGTAATCGATTCTGGAATTGGGATGTCAGAGGATGCACAAAAACGGATTTTTGATAGATTCTCTCAAGCAGACAGTTCCACTTCTAGACAGTATGGTGGCACGGGCTTGGGTATGTCTATTACCGTTAGCCTCGTAAAACTGATGGGAGGTGAAATTAGCTTAAAAAGTGAGGTTAACAAAGGTACAGAGGTTTCGGTAATTCTACCATTAGAGCGCTCAAACGTGGAGCATTCTAGCCAAAAACAAGAGTCCGTCATGCCTCCAGATTTGAGTGGTATGAAAATCTTAGTTGCTGAAGACAATAAGATAAATCAGGTTTTAATTCGCACAATGTTAAAGCCTTGTCATGCTGCAGTGACGTTGGTAGAAAACGGCTTGCAAGCCGTAAACTTGGTTAAAAATACCGCTTTTGATTTGGTACTCATGGATATACATATGCCTGAGATGGATGGCGTTGAAGCGCAGCGCTTAATTAAGTCGCTTGACCAATCGCTGCCCGTCGTTGCACTGACTGCCAACGTCATGAGCAAAGATGTGCAAAGTTATTTGCAGCAAGGTTTTGTGTCTCATGTGGGAAAACCAATTGATATAAACAACTTGTATGGGGTGTTAAAAGTTTTATGCGCTGACAACTAGTTGAAAGCGAATGTTACTCGCTACTCAATAACAGGTATATGCAAATAGGCGATTTTGATTAATAGGTTGAAACTCATCACTAAAAATAAGCTGTAACAATAGCAAAAAATATTTGGGTAGAAGGTAAGTGAGAACGGATCTTATACGGTTTTAAATTGATATATTGAACTATATTTTAATTCGACAAAGTGGGAAGGTGGCAACAAGAAAACATAGTACAATAGTAACTGTTTAGTCTGCATAGTATATAAGTCGGTTCTACTTCTGTTATTCCC
The DNA here is from genome assembly GCF_001625655.1 of Pseudoalteromonas luteoviolacea DSM 6061. GTDB lineage: Bacteria > Pseudomonadota > Gammaproteobacteria > Enterobacterales > Alteromonadaceae > Pseudoalteromonas > Pseudoalteromonas luteoviolacea. The sequence continues at coordinate 81,372 of NZ_AUYB01000078.1, forward strand.
TCTCTTTGAGTAATTTTTTTCCTGTAAATGCAAGGTAATAAGCGATGTGGTTTTCTAGGGAAAATATGGTAATGAAATTTATTTGCATGTTTCAGGTTTGTTTCCTTTGTTGTATTTATTGTTTATAGTTGTTTGAAATTTTATTTTTGTTTTGTTATTGTCTTCTCGACCTAAATTTTAGGTTGTTAAAAATAAATTATAAAAATAATAAGGATTATTATGAATTCAATATCAAAACTGGCTATTGTTTCTCTGGGGGTGTTGTCTGCTAGTGCATTTGCGGCTGGCGATAATAAGATCAACTGTAAAACAGAAACTAGCCAGATTAAGTACTATTATGGTTGGGCAAGCTGTCATGCATCTGGGAAGTATCTTCAGGAGTATGTTAGCAGAAGCAGCTCCTTGTGGCACACAATAGAGGAGACGGAGTTTGACGGTATTAATTGGTCAACTTATAGATGTACTACAACTTTACCTCAAACAGGCTACGACACACATAATAGCGAGTCTTGCCAATACACCCCTAAGGCCAATATAACAGAACATCTAGTTCAATCGCATTATGATCGACGCACAGATACAACTTACTATGAAGCCGGTGTAATTGTTGCTGATTTCACTTATAGCGACCGTGATGGTCAGGTACAAAAAGTTGAAAAGTGGGTCAATGGTGTAAGTACGACTCGTGGCCATGTGGATATTACTTCTACAAGCACTGTGAGACTTCGAGTTACTGACAATGATGGTAATGTGACTGACACAACTAGAACACTTACTCCTCCTATGATTGAGCAATGTCGACGAGGCGGAATGTTAGTGCTATGTGGTGATGATTTCTTTTAAACAGTCACTATAAATAGTGGAGGGTTACTCTTTCTGGCTTTGGCTTGAATATTGGGTAACTCTCATATTAAATAAGAATAGATGTTTTTTAGGTGCGGTTATTCGGTTTATGTGTAAACTGCCTTAAGTAACGAGTTATGTTTTCGATATAATTAAGCTCTGTATTAAATAATTAAACTTCTTGGTAAGGCTGTATAAATACAGGTTGCTGGAACTTTTTATAGCTTTTTTGTAATTTTTGAATTTTGTTGTTGTGTTGGCTCTGCTTGATATCACCCCAATAATACTATTTTCGCCAAGTTTGGTTGAGGTTGTTCAGGGTTAAGGTGAAGAATATACCCAGATTTCAACAGTTGTGTTCCCGTCTTTATATTATAATTTCTATCAAATTATACTTATATCCCTACTCTATAGGGCTAGTAGAGCATCGAGCATTCAGCGCAGTAGTAACTTTGAATAAGCTTTAATAAAGGCCGGATTTATTGGATTTCCTCTTTGAGTATTTTAGCAAAAGCTAAAGAAACGCCACGCCAGCCAGTGGCCTGAATATTATGCAGGATGATGATTTTTGATATGTCACTTACATTTTTTTATTAGCAGTTACGTTAATTAATAACCCAGTGCTGAGTTGGAGTGTTATTAGCTGCTGAGAATAAATTATGACATTAACTGTTCCAAGTTGAGCTAAGGGTGACTATTTATTCGTGAAAGGGGCGTGGGATATTTTTCTATGGGTTTAACCGTGGCGCTAATGAAAGTGCCGCATCGCATGTTTAGCTATATGCACGCAACACGAGGCACGGGAAAGTTTTAGAGAACATTGTTTAGTGTTTTATCAAGTAACTTATTAAATTAAAAGTTGGCACAATCTGAAGGGAAGATAGGCCAACTTGAGTGATTTGACCCAACCTCTTAGTTATTAAGTGGGATTTTTGTGCCAATTCTATTGTTATATTCTGTAATACAGGCGTTTGGGGTGCTTGAAATATGGCGATTTCCATTAGATTTAAGCACTCGACTGTGTTCACCATTTTGCTCTGTGATTTCATATACTGAGGCTAGGCAGGTATTTGTATTAAAATCAATTTCATAATTTTTATTTTTTGCAAATGTCATATCGACGAATATGCCGCAAGATATGCTTGTGCCTACCCCTGAGTGCTTTTTGTAAATTAAAAAATTACTTGGCTTGTCGGCTTCGAAATAGTATTCCTTTGCATTTGCTGCATAGTCCCCATACTCCCACAATGGAACGCCCACTTTCTTGGATTTTATAAAGCTTCCATGCATCTTGGCATAAAGTGACACTCGATTTTTTGCATTTGCACATTCTGTATTGTCAAATCCAACTACTAAAGCTTCGCCACCGTGATGACCTGAAGCTACAAACCTAACTTTAGCTCTATCTCCTGCTGTTGGTTCTTCATAGTCAACGGTCGTTGATGCACAACCTGAAACTAAAAAAGATACGATCAAAAGTTTGGTACTGACTTTAAGCATTTGCACTCCAAGAAAAATTTAATACCCTATTCGGGGTCAATTGTTGCGGCGGAATTGTAACTCCCCCATAAACTGA
>NZ_AUYB01000079.1 GCF_001625655.1 Pseudoalteromonas luteoviolacea DSM 6061
GCTTCATATTTTTAAAGAACAATGTAACTAACCTTGGTTAGTTACCGCAGCGTTGCTGCGAAGTGGAGCGCCATATTAACCGCTTCACTTTTAAAGTCAACTAGAAAATTTAATTTTCTTTCTTTCGAAAAAAGTTAAGCTTTCCGTTTGGCTTTACCCTTCACTTTGGTTTGCGCTTTTCGTTGCATCCCGCCGTGTCAGTGGGTGCGCATTATAGGGAGCTCCCAAAATAGTGCAAGTACTTTTTTAAGAAAGTTATAAAAAAACGCTCAACAGTACAATATACAATCAAAAACGTGTTTCCATTTACAAAATTGATCTTTATTTATACTTTCAACAGTTTTAATGATTCAAGTTTCATTCAATTAAGTCTAGAATACGGCGATTTTTTATATAATAGGAACATTGATTCAATGAAGAAATCAATCTTAGCACTTACCTTACTAACGAGCTTAAATGCTTTTGCAACGGAAGATGAACAAAGCAACGTAACCTTTTCTTTAACGGCAGGTTATGTGTTTGGTGGTGACACAGTTGGAGAACTGATATATGAAGATAATGACTCGGAAAGCATTAAAGCGGGTCAGGGTATCATTCTAGGTGGTGGGCTCTCATATGAGTTCAATTCAAAGTGGGCCGTTGACGTAAGCGCCAATTATCATACTGATACCGCTACAGCAAAGAATGGTGATTTGTCTTTCGAGCGACTTGCATTCAACGTAATTCCTTACTACGGCATTAACGATTCTTTTTCTGTTGGCTTGGGTCTTGGCCTACACACCAATGTTGAATTAAGCAATGACTTTGGCTCGGATGTTGAATTTAGTAATGAAACTGCATTTATCAGTAGTCTCCGCTATCACTTTGAAACCATCTCTGCAGACTTAGAATTAAGACATACACGTGTTGAATATTCTGTAGACCGTATTGGTAGTTCAAGCTTCTCGTCATACGATGTAACAGTAGACGGAAATAATACTGGTTTACTTTTCCATTGGAAATTCTAAGCAAATTGCGCTCACTCGTATCAATAAGTTACGATGTAAAAACAAAAAAGCCGAGCTAATGCTCGGCTTTTTCGTGTCTTATAAAGACTTACTCTGCAGACTGCGCGTCTTCTTGAACTTCTTCAGTCGCTACTGGGCGATCAAGTAGTTCAATGTAAGCCATTGGCGCATTGTCACCTGCACGGAAGCCACACTTAAGAATACGAGTGTAACCACCTGGACGATCCGCGAAACGAGGACCGATCTCAGAGAACAATTTACCAACTACTTCTTTATCACGCGTGCGAGCAAACGCTAAACGGCGGTTTGCTACGCTGTCAGTCTTAGCCAGTGTGATTAAAGGCTCAATTACACGGCGCAACTCTTTCGCTTTAGGCAAAGTTGTTTTGATGATTTCGTGCTTCACCAAAGAACCAGCCATGTTGCTGAACATCGCTTTGCGATGGCTGCTGTTACGGTTTAATTGACGACCACTCTTACGATGGCGCATGACCCTATCCTTCTAACTAAACTAATATAGTAATCTGATTATTCTGCTAAGCTTGCTGGCGGCCAGTTTTCTAGGCGCATGCCTAGAGATAGACCACGAGAAGCTAGCACGTCTTTAATCTCTGTTAGAGATTTCTTACCAAGGTTAGGCGTCTTAAGAAGCTCAACCTCAGTACGCTGTACCAGATCACCGATATATTGAATTTGCTCGGCTTTCAGACAGTTTGCAGAACGTACAGTTAGCTCTAAATCATCAACAGGACGAAGTAGAATCGGATCAAACTCCGGCTTCTCTTCTTTTTCTTCTGGCTCAGAAACATCACGCAAATCTACAAATGCTTCTAGCTGTTCAGCTAGGATTGTAGATGCACGACGGATCGCTTCTTCAGGATCTAGTGTGCCATTAGTTTCCATATCGATAATTAGTTTATCTAAATCTGTACGCTGCTCAACACGGGCTGATTCAACCGAGTACGCAATACGCTCAACTGGACTGAATGAAGCATCAAGCAACAGACGACCAATTGGGCGCTCATCGTCATCAGAGGATAAACGACTTGACGCCGGAACATAACCACGACCGCGTTCAACACGGATACGCATGCTGATTTCGCTATTGTCAGCAGTTAAGTGACAAATAACGTGCTCAGGATTAGCGATTGTTACATCGCCGTCGTGCTGGATGTCAGCCGCAGTCACAGGGCCTACACCAGACTTAGTCAGGGTAAGGAAAACTTCATCTTTACCTTCTAGAGACACTGCTAGACCTTTTAGGTTTAACAGAATTTCAATGATGTCTTCTTGTACGCCTTCTTTCGCGCTGTACTCATGTAATACACCGTCGATCTCTACCTCAGTCACTGCACAACCCGGCATAGACGAAAGAAGAATACGACGTAAAGCATTACCTAAAGTGTGACCAAAGCCACGCTCTAGAGGCTCTAAAACTACTTTAGAACGGGTTGAGTTGATAGCGTCGATATCGACTAATCTTGGTTTTAGGAATTCGGTTACAGAACCCTGCATTTTATCCTCTCTTAACTCTTAACTTTACTTCGAGTAAAGTTCGACGATTAGTTGTTCATTAATGTCCGCAGACAGATCAGAACGCTCAGGTAGGCGCTTAAAAGTACCTTCCATTTTCTTACCGTCAACTTCAATCCAAGTTGGCTTTTCGCGTTGCTCAGCCAACTCTAGAGCAGCGATGATACGCGCTTGCTTTTTAGACTTCTCACGGATTACTACTACATCTTCTGGAGTAATAACGAAAGAAGGGATATTTACAACACGACCATTAACCATAATCGCTTTGTGGCTAACTAGCTGACGTGCTTCAGCACGTGTGCTTGCAAAACCCATGCGATATACAACATTGTCTAGACGTTGCTCTAGAAGCTGTAACAAGTTTTCACCTGTGTTACCTTTAAGGCGAGCAGCTTCTTTGTAGTAGTTGCGGAATTGCTTTTCTAGCACACCGTAGATACGACGTACTTTTTGCTTTTCACGTAACTGTAAACCGTAGTCAGATAGACGACCTTTACGTGCGCCGTGCTGACCAGGTGCTGTTTCTAGTTTACACTTAGAGTCAATTGCTCTTACGCCGCTTTTAAGGAACAGGTCAGTACCTTCACGACGACTCAGCTTGAGCTTAGGGCCCAAATATCTTGCCATGTTCTTTCTCCTAACCTATTAATTATACGCGACGTTTCTTCGGTGGACGACAACCATTATGTGGGATTGGCGTCACGTCAGTGATGTTTGTGATACGGAAACCAGCAGCATTCAATGCACGTACAGCAGACTCACGGCCTGGACCTGGACCTTTGATGAATACTTCTAGGTTCTTAAGACCGTACTCTTGTGCAGCAGTACCTGCGCGCTCAGCAGCAACCTGTGCAGCGAACGGAGTAGACTTACGAGAACCACGGAAACCTGAACCACCCGCAGTCGCCCAAGAAAGAGCATTACCTTGACGGTCAGTGATGGTCACAATAGTGTTGTTGAAAGAAGCATGAACGTGAGCCATACCGTCAACAACTTGCTTTTTGACCTTTTTACGACGAATTGGTGCTTTTGCCATAACTTACCCCACCTTATTTCTTGATAGGCTTGCGAGGACCCTTACGAGTACGCGCGTTAGTCTTAGTACGTTGACCACGTAGTGGTAACGAACGACGGTGACGTAAGCCACGGAAACAACCAAGGTCCATAAGACGCTTGATGTTTAGTGTTACTTCACGACGAAGATCACCTTCAACAGTGTACTTGCCAACTTCTTCACGAAGGATGTCAAGAGTTTCGTCATTTAAATCGCCGATTTTAGTAGTTTCAGCGATACCTGTCGCAGCTAAGATCGCCTTAGCGCGAGTTTTACCTACACCATAGATGCTTGTTAAACCGATAACAGCATGCTTATGGTCAGGAACGTTAATGCCTGCGATACGGGCCACTAACATATCTCCTATAAATAAACCTGATTATCATCTTGCTGGAAAGCCCGTATAGGATACCCAACCGACACTCAAGTTTTACCAATGAAACAGGCTAAGTAAACTACTTAGCCTGCACGACTAGATTTCTTAGCCTTGCCTTTGCTTGTGCTTAGGCTCACTGCAAATCACACGTACTACACCAGCACGTTTGATAACTTTACAGTTACGGCAAATTTTCTTAACGGAAGCACGTACTTTCATAACTCAACTCCGTAACAGACCCTATCGGCCGTAGCCTTTAAGGTTTGCTTTTTTCAGCACAGAATCATATTGATGAGACATCAAATGAGTCTGTACTTGTGCCATAAAGTCCATGATAACAACAACGATAATCAAAATTGATGTACCGCCGAAGTAGAATGGCGTTTGCCATGCCATGGTCATAAACTCGGGCACCAGACAGATAAAGGTAATGTACATTGCACCTGCCAATGTCAGGCGTGTCATCACTTTATCAATGTATTTAGACGTCTGCTCACCTGGGCGAATGCCTGGAATAAATGCGCCTGATTTTTTCAAGTTATCTGCTGTCTCACGAGGGTTAAACACCAACGCTGTATAAAAGAAGCAGAAGAAAATAATCGCAGCTGCTAGTACCATTGCATATAGAGGTTGACCCGGGGTCAACACCGCTGAAACTGCTTGTAGAGCATCAGCTAATGGACCTTCACCTTGGCCGAACCAGCTTGCAATTGTACCAGGGAACAGAATGATGCTACTAGCAAATATTGGTGGAATAACCCCTGCCATGTTAACTTTTAATGGTAAATGCGTACTTTGCGCTGCAAACACCTGACGGCCTTGCTGACGTTTAGCATAGTTAACGACGATACGACGTTGACCACGCTCAAAGAATACTACCAAATAAGTTACCGCAACAACGATAAACGCAATAAGTGCTAAGATAAAGACATTCAAATCGCCTTGGCGCGCCATTTCTGCTGTCGAACCGATTGCAGACGGCAGGTTAGCTACAATACCAACAAATATCAGTACAGAGATACCGTTACCGATACCACGTTCTGTAATTTGTTCGCCCAGCCACATTAGGAACATGGTACCAGTTACTAAACTCACAACTGCGGTGAAATAGAAACCGAAACCAGGATTTACAACCAAGCCATCCATCATATTTGGAAGGTTAGTCGCAATACCTACTGACTGAATAGTAGCAAGCACGAGCGTACCGTAACGCGTGTACTGGCTAATTTTCTTACGCCCTTGTTCACCTTCTTTCTTAAGCTCTATCATCGCAGGATGTATGTGCGTTAATAGCTGCATAATAATTGAAGCTGAAATGTAAGGCATAATACCTAGCGCAAGTACAGATGCACGCTCAAGCGCACCACCACTGAACATGTTAAACATGGCAAAGATGGTGCCCTTTTGTTGCTCGAAGAACTCGGCAAGTACAGCGGCGTCAATCCCAGGGATAGGCACGAATGAACCTAAACGGTAAATAATGATGGCACCCAATACAAATAGTAAACGGCGCTTCAACTCCGCAAGCCCACTCTGTGCGCTTTGCATATCTTGACCTGGTTTAGCCATAGTGTACTTCCTTAGTCTTCTACCTTGCCTCCGGCAGCTTCGATAGCTTCGCGAGCACCTTTAGACACTTTAATGCCTTTAACAGTAACTGCGCGTGAAACTTCGCCAGATTTAACAACTTTAACGAACTGAACGTTCTTCTTAACGATACCAGCTGCTTGTAGTGTGCTTAGCTCTACCACGTCGCCTTCAACCTTCGCGATTTCGAAAAGGTTTACTTCAGCAGATACTAATGATTTGCGTGAAGTGAAGCCAAACTTTGGTAGACGGCGTTGCATAGGCATTTGACCGCCTTCAAAACCGACACGTACTTTACCGCCAGAACGCGACTTTTGACCTTTGTGACCACGGCCACCAGTCTTACCAAGACCAGAACCGATACCACGACCAACGCGCTTACCAGCAGTTTTTGAACCTGCAGCAGGAGAAAGTGTATTCAATTGCATCGAATTAGCCCTCAACCTTAACCATGTAAGAAACTTGGTTGATCATACCACGTACTGCTGGCGTATCTTCTAGCTCAACAGTATGGTTGATACGACGTAAACCAAGGCCACGTAATGTAGCTTTATGCTTCGGTAAACGACCGATTGAGCTACGTACTTGTGTTACTTTAACTGTGTTTGCCATGGTTTCTTACCCCAAGATTTCATCTACGCTAAGACCACGTTTCGCAGCGATTCCCTCTGGAGAATTCATGTTCTCTAGAGCAGAAATTGTTGCGCGAACGATGTTGATCGGGTTAGTAGAACCGTATGCTTTTGAAAGTACGTTCTGTACACCAGCAACTTCTAGTACTGCACGCATCGCACCACCGGCGATGATACCTGTACCTTCTGATGCAGGCTGCATGTATACTTTAGAACCCGCGTGGCGACCCTTGATAGGGTGCTGTAGCGTGTGACCGTTAAGGTCAACATTTACCATGTTACGACGCGCTTTTTCCATTGCTTTTTGAATAGCAGCTGGAACTTCACGTGCTTTACCGTAACCAAAACCTACTTTACCTGCGCCATCACCAACTACAGTTAGTGCAGTGAAGCTAAAGATACGACCACCTTTAACCACTTTAGACACACGGTTTACCGCGATTAGCTTTTCAGCCAAATCAGGCTGTTGTTGCTTTGCTTCTACGTTAGCCATTGTCTACTCCTAGAATTGCAGACCGGCTTCACGCGCTGCATCAGCAAGCGCCTTCACACGGCCGTGATATTTAAAGCCACTGCGGTCAAAAGCAAGTTTTTCAATGCCTTTGTCTGCCGCGCGTTCAGCAACTGCTTTACCAACTGCTTGAGCAGCTTCGATGTTGCCAGTGCCTTTAACTGTTTCAGCAATTGCTTTTTCAACAGTAGAAGCAGCAGCCAGTACATTACCCTCAACGTTTACGATTTGAGCGTAGATGTGACGTGGCGTGCGGTGGATAACAAGACGTGTTGTGCCTTGTTCGATAATATTTCTACGAGTGCGCTTAGCACGACGTAGACGAGCTGTTTTCTTATCCATCGTCTTACCTTACTTCTTCTTAGCCTCTTTACGACGCACGTGCTCATCAGCGTAACGTACACCTTTACCTTTATAAGGCTCTGGTTCACGGTATGAGCGGATGTTAGCAGCAGTTTGACCAACAAGCTGCTTGTCTGCGCCTTTAACAACGATTTCAGTTTGGCTTGGAGCTTCGATTGTGATACCCGCTGGGATCTCGAAGTTCACTGGGTGTGAGAAGCCAAGAGTTAAGTCTAATACTTTACCCTTAACTGCAGCACGGTAACCAACACCGACTAGTTGTAGTTTCTTTTCAAAACCTTCGTTAACGCCGATGATCATGTTGTTGATCAGAGCGCGTGCAGTACCAGCTTGAGCCCAAGCATTTGCTACTTCACGAGGTGCTGTAGTGATAACGTTGTCGTTAAGAACAACTTCAACTGCATCGTTAAGAACGCGAGTCAATTCACCGTTTTTACCTTTAACTTTGATTTCCTGGCCGTTAATTGCAACTTCAACACCGGCAGGAACAGCAATAGGAGCCTTCGCAATACGAGACATAGTTCCCCTCCGATTAAGCTACAAAGCCAATGATTTCACCACCAACACCAGCGGTACGCGCAGCGCGGTCTGTCATCAGGCCTTTAGAAGTTGATACGATAGCGATACCTAGACCACCCATTACCTTCGGTAATTCGTCACGTTTCTTGTAGATACGTAGACCAGGGCGGCTAACACGCTGGATGCTTTCGATAACAGCTTTGCCTTCGAAGTACTTAAGTTCGATAGTCAATTCTGCTTTTACGTCGCCTGATACTGAATAACCAGTGATGAAACCTTCGTTTTTCAGTACGTCAGCAACAGCTACTTTCAGCTTTGAAGTTGGCATAGTTACTGATACCTTCTTCGCAGACTGACCGTTACGGATGCGTGTAAACAAATCCGCGATTGGATCTTGCAAGCTCATGTCTTACTCCCGTGATTCTATTACCAAGAAGCCTTTTTAAGGCCAGGAATTTCACCGCGCATAGCTGCTTCGCGAACTTTGATACGGCTTAAGCCGAACTTGCGAAGGTAACCATGTGGGCGGCCCGTAATGTTACAACGATTACGTTGACGTGAAGGGCTAGAATCACGCGGTAAAGACTGAAGCTTTAATACCGCGTCCCAACGCTCATCATCAGATGTGTTAACATCGCTGATGATAGCTTTAAGTGCAGCACGCTTTTCTGCGTACTGTGCAACTAATTTAGCACGTTTTACGTCACGCGCTTTCATTGAATTCTTTGCCATAACCCTACCCTTACTTTTTGAATGGGAAGTTGAACGCTTCTAATAACGCACGGCCTTCATCATCTGTTTTCGCAGAAGTAGTGATTGTGATATCCATACCGCGAACACGGTCTACTTTATCATAATCAATTTCTGGGAAGATGATTTGCTCACGTACGCCCATAGAGTAGTTACCGCGACCGTCAAAAGACTTTGCGCTAACACCGCGGAAGTCACGAATACGTGGCATCGCGATTGAGACTAAACGCTCAAGGAAATCCCACATACGCTCGCCGCGTAGGGTTACTTTACAGCCAATTGGGTAACCTTCACGGATCTTAAAGCCAGCAACTGATTTGCGTGCTTTAGTCACTAGAGGCTTTTGACCAGAGATAGCTTCTAGATCTGCAACAGCATTTTCTAGAATCTTCTTGTCATTTAGGGCTTCGCCCACACCCATGTTAAGTGTGATCTTTTCGATCTGAGGGACTTGCATGACAGAGCTGTAACCGAACTTTTCAAAAAGCTCTTTTACTACTTTGTCTTTGTACACTTCATGCAGTTTCGCCATCGTCTACTCCAACTATTAAATAGTTTTGCCAGTAGACTTGAAGAAACGGACTTTTTTACCGTCTTCAAATCTAAAACCAACACGATCTGCTTTGCCAGTTTCGGCATTGAAAATCGCAATGTTTGATACGTCTACTGACGCTTCTTTCTCAACAATACCGCCAGCTTGCTGTAATTGTGGTACAGGCTTCTGGTGCTTCTTGATGATATTAACGCCTTCAACAAATACACGACCAGTTTCAGTTACAACTGAAAGCACTTTACCGCGCTTACCTTTGTCTTTACCGGCTAGTACGATTACTTCGTCATCACGACGGATTTTTGCTGCCATGATCGACTCCTTATAGTACTTCTGGTGCTAGTGAAACGATCTTCATGAACTTTTCGTTACGAAGTTCACGAGTCACAGGGCCGAAGATACGAGTACCAATTGGCTGATGGCTATCATTTAAGATAACAGCCGCATTGCTATCGAAACGGATTAAAGAGCCGTCTGGACGACGAACGCCTTTCTTAGTACGCACTACTACAGCGTTTTTAACATCACCTTTCTTCACTTTACCGCGAGGAATTGCTTCTTTAACAGAAACTTTAATGATGTCACCAACACGCGCATAGCGACGGTGCGAACCACCAAGGACTTTAATACACTGCACTTTGCGAGCGCCGCTGTTATCAGCAACGTCCAGCTGAGTTTGCATTTGGATCATTGTATATGCTCCGGTGTAGTTAAAATTTACCTAGATTTTGTATAAAACCTAAGCATTTAGATTAATTTCCACTCAAAAAACGAAGCTTTCGTCTTTCAAGGGCGGGGAATTGTAACAGCAAAATCCAGCCAAAGATAGTTCAATTTTTAATTAATTTTATCTACCCAAAGCACTGGGCTTGTTCCCCATACTTCATATGGGGGCAGCTAAATCCAATTCAAGTACGACGTTTAAATCCAACTGCATGACAGCGTTCAAAAAACAGCCAGCTTATTTTTCTCTCTGTGTTTCAATATAGCTAGCAACCTCATTCACGGTGGCCAACCAAAATCCATTTTTAGGGTCTTTCAAATACGCAATAAGCGTATCTAAAGCGTCTTTATCTACTGTATATAGGCCCTTTTCACCAACATCATGACCTGCCAAAATTATCCACTTATTGTCTTCTCTGAGCATTTCTAACAGCGTTTTTATCTCATCGAAGGTCATTCCATCCATTCTGTTCCCGGCCAACTGAGCAAAATCTGTATATGTCGGGTTATTTCCCGTTTCATCTAACCAAGTGCGACCCGTTTTAAACATTTTTGCGACTAAGGGTACATAGCTTTTAACTTGTTCGCCGCGTCCAACAAACGTATTTCCACAGGGGTAAGCAAAAGATTGTGGCGTAATGCCAAACTCAGCCTGCATAAACTTTGTGGTTGATTCAATATCACTGCGTAACCAAGCTAAATCGACCTGCTCAAGCCCCAAGCCTTGTTTGCGCAACCACGCGAAATTGCCAGTACACAGATGGGAGCTCGTGTGATTACCCAATTCATGACCTTGCTTTACTGCCTTTTTCCATCCTTCTAAACGCTTCTTCGCAAACTGAGGGTTCACGTAAAACGTACCTTTAACCCCATGCTTATTTAAAAGTGGTATGGCAATATCTACTTGGCTCTCTCGTGCGTCGTCAAAGCTCAGGGAAATAGCGTTTCGAGCATTATTAGGGTAACTAAACTTGTCATTCGTGCGCCCACTCTCACCCGTATCGCTTAAACTAGCAAATGATAAAGTCATAAATATTGCAGCCACGATCCGACTGCTTAGTTTCATTGTCCACATATTCACTCCGTATTGCTTAGCATCAATATTACTTGGCAAAACAGTTTGCAAGGCACCAGTTTTTTTCGCCATGATTAAACTATGAAGGAAATCTTATTTTCTCTAGAATCAGCATAAATAGCTGATTTAATAGCTTTTTATCATTGTTTAAAAGCGATACCAGACAGACAAACGGTATTCTGCCTTGTGCGTTCTATCAGCTATTTCATGACCCGATTGCAGTCCATCTTGGTAAAATGTTCTCGTACGGATGAAGCGCCCAGTGTTCATATGCGTCACCTCAAATCTCATTTTAATATTGTTGATTAAAGAAGACTCAATGAATCCCTTAACTCTTTTATTCCCTTGAACCAATAAGGTTTCGTGCGCGAAGTAAAATGGCTCAGTATAATCCCCCCAATATTCCACTCCCCAAGAGCTTTTATATTTTGGAATATCATGGCGAAAGTTCATCCAAATCCAATCTGGAATATAGTTACTTAAGCGCTCAGTACGACCATTAGGATTTGTAAAGTCTGAGTTTTTATGTTCATAAGATACTTCAAATAGTGCATTTTCTAAGATAGGTTCAAGTTCAAACGCCACTTCCACATGGCTTCCCCAGAACTTTGCATCCCCGACATTTGCCAGCCCGCCAGCAGAATCAGAAAATGCAATGTGTTCTAAAACATCTTTGCGCCATTGATAGTACAGCTTTACTTTAAAGTTGCCTCGCTTTGAAAAGTACCACTGGTATTGGGTCGATAATTCTGTCGTTTGCTCTGGCTTAAGCTCCGTATTTCCCGATTGATTGCGCCCATCTCCAGCATCCACGCTACGTGCAAAATCTGAAAAATTAAGCTGACTTATCCGATGCTCAGCAAGCCAGTTCAAATTAGTGCTTTTACTAGGGCTCCAACTAGTTTGCCAACGAGGCTTCCAAAATGACAATGATTGACTTGCTCTATTTAACCCTTCCACATCAATTTGAGACGCTTCATAGGTCAAACCAAACTCACTAGATAAGTTTTGAGTATGCGTATAGTTAATGTCTGCAAACACCTCAGCTCTGAGCTCATTGACATCCGTTACCTCTTTGTTCACGGAAGAAGGTATACTGACTGAAGATTGCATTCTATTTTCTGTCATTTCGATACCAAATCGAGGAGTAATATCACCCTCTTGCATCATCTCTATTGTGCTACGCAGTATTAATTCTGTTTTCAATTCCTGTTGTCGCCACAGAGCTACATTGGCAGCTTTATCCACTGTATTAAAGGTCATGTCATCGTTGGCATATTGCTTGTCTTCAACGACAAAAATTCCCATATTTTGCCAACGATAGTCATCTAGATTGCGTGTCCAATCCACGCCCAACTCTGCATTTTTGGTATCATTGTCTACTTTGAGCTCTCGTGTTAGTGCACCCAATTGCATGTCGCTTTCGGACACATTGTAACGAGTGGTATCACCAAGGTAGTTTTCACTACTCAATTTCCCGGTCAGTACAATCTCATTTTGACCTTTTATTTGTTTAAGTTGGCCAGTAAGTTTCAGATTGTCTGTCTTTTCATCAAGTGCCTCGAACTCTTGACTGGAAACGACTTCTTCATTATTTAGCTGTCTGATTTTCGCCGTTCTATAACCTGGAGTGCCATTCGCCTCCAGCCCCACCGATGTAGCCCAACCTTGCCAATGTGTACTTAGTTGTAGTGCAAGCTTTGGTAACACGCTGCCATCATCAAATTGGGTAAGTTGACCTTCTAATACCCCCGTGGTTTTAGACTCAATCAAAATTACATCCGCAACCATAACTTTACCTGATGTCACCAATGGAATTTTACTACCTCGATACACATTAACTTTATGGACTTGTGACGCCCCTATTCGAGATAGGACCTTAGCCAAGGATTCTGATTTTACAGCCGGCCTCGCCCCATTTATCAATACGTTGCCAACATTGCTTCCAAACCCACGCGCCGAATCAGTATTCTCAAACGAGAACCCCGGCAATCGATAAATCATATCTAAAGCATTTTGAGGGTTGTACTGACTAAAAAAGTCAGCTGGAAAAGCTTGTTGTTCCGCCCCTTCTACAACTTGGCTAGCTTCTGTCTGCCAACTCGGAATTAACAACAAACAGGTTGTGACAAAAAATATCATGGCCATAGACACATTTTTTATAAGCTCACCTATGTCCAACTCACTATATAGCTCTCTAATGGCTTTGCTCTGGTAAGGAAACCACTTTGGATCTTTCTCGGTATTAGGAACTGGCTCTTGAGCGTCAGCAAAAGCCAAAAAGTGTTCTAAATGTTGGTGAGGTTGAATATTAAACCCGAGCGCTCGGTTAAAACCCCGATGTTTCTGCAAATAGAACTCTTTTGTACAACATAAAGATTCTGCATGTAACCATGCTGTGATTTGATTATCTGATGCGATGTATTGCCAAAACTCTTGTTGGCTAGGAAAAAAGAAAAAGGGTTGAGACAAACCTGTTGCATCTAGCTGGTGCCTTCTAAGGTAAGCATACTGTATTTCCAACCAACTCCTAGATACCCATGCCTGTGAATTCGGCCAACACATGACGTAGTCGCAGTTAATCTGAGCAGCTAGCTTATCTTCGAACCATTGCGTTGACTGTGTACCTTGCTCATACGCAACAAAAGTAACCCCCTCTAAATCAGTGTTTAAGTATTTAAGTGTTAACTCATCTGGGTGAGAAACTATGACTTCTACTGGTTTAACGGTTTGTTTTTCAAGTAACTCATATGCACGTTTTAACTGGGCCCGATGCGTGACGTGCAGCACACAGCTTATATCCGCTAATTGTTGCAAAACACCATGAGATGATGGTGCATCATCATAATGTGAAAAATGAGTCTCTTTTAAATCAAGATAAAACGGTAGATCATGACCAAACCAGTTGGGCGTAGATACTTTTTGCCACGCACTTGCTTGAATCAATTTGCCACTCACAAAGCTCCAAGTGTTATTTAGATGTCTTAAGTATACAAAATGGAATTGACCATCCACGGCAACTAAATTAGCTCCCGCAGCGATCATACTCTCCATAAAGTCAGCATCTTCTCGCAACGAGCTATCACGATAGTCCAGTGTCCCCTCAGACCAGTATTTACGACTAAACACCAAAGTACCTCCCGCAATACCTCGACGAAACATCGCATCAAATAAGGCCTTTTCAGCCGCCCAGAACTGACCACGCCAAACATCAAAAAACAAGTGATTTTTAAGGCCCGTAATATCTGCTTCATCCTTTAAAAGAGGGGCTAGTTGCACCGCTAAACGTTCACTAGAGTACCAGTCATCGTCATCCCATTGGGCAATGTAAACGCCTTTTGACCATTTGGTGCCTATACTTCGCTTATATCCAATAGATGCATTCACTGGCACTTTGACTAACTTAATGTTGTCTTGTGTCGGCAATAGTTTTGGCAGATCCTCTGCCCGTTCATACACTATCACCAATTCTTTATTGGGATAGCTTTGGCGATTAAAGTACTCAATACTTTGAATAAGGTAATGTGCCCGCCGACAAGTCGGCATGACACAGCTCACTAAAGGCGTGGCTGCAAACTTTTTTGTCAGCGCTGTCATGACGCTCGCCTCTTGGCCAGTAACCACTCTTGGAGATCAAGCCAAACTTGAATGAGTGCTTGTTCAACCTCACATAAATGTAAAATACGCTGATAAACTTGGTGTCCAGTTACGGACTTTGAGCGACAAGATAAACGCATGAGTAATTCAACTTCTTTCCACCCTTTAGAAAGATCGGGTAAAGCCTCTATCATAGGGGCGCAAATACGCTTTAGCTTAGGGTCCGAAAAGTCCTGCTGTAAAGCCATCAGCCAATTCAGTGCGCTTGCACGCTGTAGCGAAAATACCCACACTCCAGGAATAACAAAGGGACGCTCAATTTCATTTAAACAAGAGATGTATTCCAAAAATTCAGATATCGCAGAAGTGCCTATATGGGGTGAATCAGATACAAGACCCGCTATATTTTGCTCAACTTGCTTCAATGCCCATTCAAGGGTCAATGGGCTTTCAGTACCCACTTTCTTTATATGATAAACACGCACACTACCTTCATGCGCCAAAACATCCTCAAAAGAGGATTGGTAGTCTTGCCAACTGATACTCACATCACGTTTGAGCGCATCATCCACCATAAATGCATTGTGTGCTTTGTCGTAGGATTTAAATGTTACTATGTGGTAACCATAATATTTGTGGTAGTCCTCTACACGGTAAGGCACATATTTGCCACTGTATTCACAGATCACACGCTCATTCTTCGCCAGCATGGTAAATAGATATTGATCGAGAGCATTACGATCTGGAAAAGAAAGTGCACTTACTTGCAAACCATATAATGCTTGCAGTTTGTCACCTAAATAGCCGGAAATGGTCTCTTGTTCAAAGCGAAAGTATTGTTTGTCTTCATAGCGACTGAAAATAATGTCTAACCCTTGCTTCTGCTTACAGTCGAAGTGATATGAATGTTCTCCAAACAACCGATCCATGTTTGCAATCGCAAACTTATCTCTCGCTTCAAGCTCAAGCGCCATAAATAAACAGTCAGGTAAACAGGACTGCCAGGTATTTGTAGATTTGTTGACGCCAACTCCCATGGCATCTCTAGTTGTTACTCCTTGCCCCTCTAATTGTTTCATAACTCACCATTTCCTTATTACTCTATTACCTTCTATTTAACCCTCATGCTGATCCGTAATTCATGACTTTAAATTGAGGTGGCACAATTGAGAGCTACCACCTCTGTAACACCTTATAGATTATTAGTACCGCTCACATCAGCCAACTCAGCTCGTCCTGGACGACGCCTGTCTGGAGAAAGCGCGCGCAACTCGATATTTTTACCAGCTTGCACTTCCACTGGTACCGTATAATCTTGCCAGCTTCCATTGCTCACTCGGTACTGAATTGGTAAACCAGGAATAAGGGTTGAAGCATGTAGCTTATTATCTATTACTTTGCTCACAACATTCGGAATGCGGTAAAACACGCCTAGCTTGTCAAATTTTTCCAGCTCTTTGTGACCAACTGCATGGATAAAGTCCTGCCACTGCTTATCACGGAGTGCTTTTTTATCAGCGGTTAAGAAATTAGTGGTGTGGTCATATTTTTCGCCCGCATAGTTATATGGCACTTCCCAACTCGCTTTGTGCCACGCTTTCTCTGCCAGCGCTAGTAGGCGCGGGAATAGCATGTACTCAGCTAAGTGGTCTTTACGGATCACTTCCGACCATAAATGACCTTGGATACCCGTTACACGGAACCCTTCTGGCAATGGTTGATGCACAAACTTCCCATTGTCATCTACTTGTGTGCGATCGTCTGCAACATAGCTTCGGCCAATTGTGTCTTTTTTGAACTCAGCATTAGCGGGTAAGTTATCAGGCATGAATTCGAAGATAGTTTGGCTGTTGGTACGTCTTGATCCCCACTTGTAACCACTTTCTTTCGGGTCTAGCTCATAGGGGAAGTCTAAGTAGGTAACGTCAGGAGTTGCTAAAATGATGTCCCAACCGCGACGAGCATGCGCACTTACTACCTTATGCGCGTTTTGTGGCAAGGTTGCCCATACATAAGAAGCAACTTTATTGGGCATTTTTTCTTGCCTTGTTTCTGATAGACCGTCATTCCAGCCAGCTACTTCAATCCCTTTAGATGCAATCATTCTTGATACTCGCTCGATAAAGTATCCAGTCAATTCTTCAACTTCATGTACATCGTTTGATTGATCGGCAATAAATTGCTTACATGCGGGTGACTCCACCCAAGCACCTGCAGTTTCATCAGCCCCAATGTGATAAATGTTCAGTGGTGAACCAGCTTTTTTGTGCTGGCTAGCTACTTCTGAAATCACCTTTTCCACAAACGTGTAAGTTGACTCCATGCATACATTTAAAGTGTTGTCATTATAGTGCTGAATTGAACGATATTCAGTCGCATCACTTGGGTCGCTAACTAGGTACTGTTTTGCAGCATCATGTTTGCCCTGCTTACTCAATGTATAGTAGCGTTTCTCCATCGCTTTGACAGCTGCGCGAGAATGCCCGGGCATATCCAAAGATGGGATCACTTCAATGTGGTGTTGCTTAGCAAAGTTGAGAATTTCTTGATAGTCAGCCAAAGAGTAATAGCCATCTCGACCTGCATTCAATGCTGAACCTAACTGCGGCTGTAAACAGTCTTTGTCATCTAGGTCTATACAACGATGTGAAGAGAGTTCTGTAAGCTCTGGAAGCCCCGGAATTTCAATACGCCAACCTTCGTCATCAGCTAAATGGAAATGGAGTTTATTAAGTTTATACGCAGACATTTTGCTTAATAAACGCAACACAAATTCTTTTGAGCGGAAATTACGTGCAACATCGAGGTGTAAACCACGGTATTCATACCTTGGCTCATCAACCACTTTGACTGCTGGTACTTCCATTGTGTCTAATGACAGCAAACTCGCCAATGATTGCAGCCCATAAAATGCACCTTCGCTATCATGCGCTTCTATAAAGATCTTGCCTTTTCGTGTATCAAGTACATAGCTGCCTGCCATACCGGTGGCCTTACCAGCAACCTTTACAATCACTTTGACACCATCATGACTTTGCTTTGCACCAAGTTCAGCTAAACGGGTAAATGCCGCTGCAACTTGGCCATACTCAACACCAACAAGATGCACATCGATACCTTTATTAAGGTTCAATGGTGCTGTACGCTCATATACTTCCATTGCATTCGGGGTTGGGACAATGGCATGGCGTACCGAATCAACAGGGTAATTTTCAATAGTGTACTTTTCGAATAGTGCCGCCGAAGTAAACTGTCCATATTGATCTTCTGGGTGCGATTTCATCACACTTTCTTTACTGCTGAGTGCAGCATAAGGTTTTATCTCTAAACCCGTGTCAGCTTCAATATATGACTGCGTGCTTTTGATCACCTTCGGATCTAAACCCTCAGCGGTCAAAATGTAATTTGGCATTAACTCGCCTTCATTTAATAGCGAACTGCCAACCCAAAGCTCTATGACTTGACTCTCTCCCGCCTTAAAACCTGAGAACGAATTATTTGGCGCTATGTGATTTAGGTCACCATTAAAGTGGCGTAACGAGAGCCCGTGGCTCTTGGTTTCTGACGACGGATATACTTGGCTATAGAGAATCTTCCAACCATCAACGTTAGCCGTAAACGGGCTCGTTAACTCTATTTGAGCATGATAACAAAACTCTGCTGTTGAACCAGGACATTGCTCTGGCATGTTGCTAAGCAAGCGATACTTTACATCCAATGTATCGGCTAGCCGGTTTAATTCCTGTTGATTAATTTTGGTCAAGCTGTCGCTTGCCCATACTGGGCTTGCCAACATAATTGAAGGCAACAACATCGCTACAACACGTCCTGTTAATGCTCTTTTCTGTACACGCATAAGTCAGATCCTGCTTTATCATTTTAATTTAAAACATTAAATTGGCTAAAAAATAGCTAAACCAAATCAATCTAGTGCTTTTGTTAGCTTGTTTCAATTTCAAAACATTCAAGTTACTCGGAATAATTTAGTTATTAACAACAGTAAGTTAAGTTACCTCAATCAGAGTGTCTTTCTGGTCTTGTGAATGGCAGGACTTTATTGAATGCGCGCAAATTTCAGACCAGCTCTTGGTCGCCAACATGTTTATCCATTGATCTGAATATTTGTTCATTAAGTAGGCAACATTACCTTTTGCCTGTTGCTCTTTGTTTTCAATGTCTTTTTCGTGAGGATAATGAACAGTTAAAAGTGATTGATGTAAAACGAATTTACACCCTAAATGAAAGAGTCGATAGCCAAGGTCAACGTCTTCCCCTCCCCATGCACAAAAGTTCTCATCAAACTCGCCCGCACGCATAACATCTGAGCGTGAAACACTGATGCAACTGGTCCAAAAAATCACCCAAGGAGCATTTAATAACCCTAAATCAAAGTTCAAGTCGGCGAAAAAGCGTCCTCGACAATCCATCAATTGATGATTTTTTGAGAATAATTCAAACGCTACTTCTATCTCGTTTTCTGCCATAGTGTTTTTGATGAGATCGCAGGCGCTTAACTCAACTGCTTCAATACCATAAGACATGCCAATCAATACCAGATTGTCCGTTTTGCTGTGACATTGAAAGTGACTCGACAACAGTTGAGGATGGGCAACCATGCCGCAATCTAAAAAAAGTATTGTCTCGAAATGTGCTCTGGACAGCCCTTTGTTCCTCGCTTTGGCCACTTGGAAACCATCATCAGGCTGAAAAATATAGTGGATGGCTACGGTACTTTGGTAGTTAGCTACCATCTCTTGAGTGCCATCATTGGAGCCATCATCCACAATAATCACTTCATAGTTTTTGTGCTCTAAAGTTTGTTCACAAAGTGAATCCAGCGTCCTTTTTAGCAGTGCGCAACGATTATAAGTGGGGATAATGACTGATACACCTGTCCCACTTTTAATAGAGCAAATATGATTTTTATTCATTTTTGTACCTACTTCCTTCAAAATTGGTTCAGTTACTTGTTTCTATATCAACCACAAAAACACTCTTTTTAAACTATACATACGCTACCCCCCACCACTTTCATAGGCTCGAATAGCCCTTTTCCAGCCCCAGCAAGTCATCATAAACAGTAAAATTGGCGCAATGCCTCCCCACACCATTTCAACGTTGCTAAGCTCTCCCATTACCGCCAATGGAGAAAAGTTAGTGATCAAAAAAATAGGTAAAAATACTGTGCCGATAATTTGTATTGGTGATGGAAATATCCGATGAGGTAAATTATTAAAATCCCAAACTGCCCAAATAAGGCTATGTAAAGCGGAAATATTGTGTAGCTTAAATGTGAGTAAAAGAGGCAACGTAAAGACACAGTACATAGTGACTATACCCAAAACGCCGTATGCCAAGTAAAGTCCAATGTTTGCAATATTGAAGGCAATACCTGACTCATACCAGCCATAACCCACTAAACCTAGACCAACAACTATATTGGGGATCACCATCCAAGTTTCTACATATTTCAATGTTGCCAAAAACTGGGCCGACACCGGTTTAGTCAGAATAAGGTCGAATTCACCTTCAATAATCTGTCGATCAAAAGCCATGATATTGAACTGCAACATCGCAACAAAAAATACGGTCATCAGAATAAAGGTTCCAATAAAGAGGAAGAGGCTTTGCGGCGCAAACCCAGAAATATGCACACCGGTATCATGGATAATATAGGCATAGAGCAATTTAATTCCCAGATACCCGAGCTCAACAAGTAACCCAAGCGCGATATTCACTCGATACTCCAATTGCCGAATAGCGTTCAGCTTAATCAGCAGCCCATAAATCTTCAGGTGCTTAATAAATTGTCGCCACATATTAACCACCGAGCGCCAAGTATGATCGACTACCACGTCGCCATATTGTGCTGATCACTAACATCAACCCGCCAATCCAGAAAAACTGTAAAAGTAATCCAAAGAAAATTTGCTCGAAACTGAGCACTCCTGTTAGCGTTTGCAATGGAAAGTAAATAAGATATTGGAATGGTAAAAGGCTAAGCCACCACTCTAGCGACTCGCCAAATACACTCAAAGGCACAACCCCACCAGATAAGACCAAGCTTATTACTCGAACAGACTCAAATAGAGCCCATACTTCATGAAGCCAAAATGCAGTCAAACTAAGTAAGTAGAAAAGCATGAACTGCAAAAAAAAAGCACCAATAGCAGAGAGGACAAATAATGCAATATGGGCTAATTCAATCGATAACGTCCAGTACTCAACGGCAACCCATAAGGCCACAGCCATCACAGCGAGAGTCGCAACAAAGTAACCTAAATTCGTGCCAATAAAAACGCTTAAACGGAAGCCAAAGTAAGATAATGGCTGAACGATAAAGCGATTTAACCCGCCACTTTTTATATCTTCTGCCATTTCATACTCAAAGCCTGTACGCAGTGCCTGGGCCATCAAAGCAGCCAACACGACATAACTGAGCATTTCAGAGTATGACAAACCGTATAATTGGTCTGCTTCGGTATAGTTGAAAATTGCTTGCCAAAGTACCCATTGTAGTGCAATTGGAAAGACAGCCGCCATAATGGTGACGGCATAATTAATACGGTAAGCCAACGCTTTTTGTAGCCCCATCCCTAGTAACCACTTGTACTTGCTCACGCAACTTGTCCTTGGTGTGAATATAAACGCTCTAAGCTGTCTTCAAGAGGTGGCGCGCTCACTCTGATATCTTTAATCATAATCTCGTTGAGTAATTGCTGTAATACTTGATTGGCAGCACCATCAGCGACCTCAAGTTCGGCACGATGAATATCGTTATTGATCACTTTTCCATAGCGCCGCAAAAGGTCTGAATGTAATGGTGTTTCACTTTCAATATGAATACGGCGCAAACCACCTAGGGAATTTTGTAAACTGGCTATTCCATCATCAAAAATCAGCTGGCCATTCTGGATAACCAACACGCGCTCGCATAGCGCTGAAATATCTGCCATGTTATGGCTGGTGAGTAAGATAGTGAGGTTGTCCTCTTTGACTAACTGCTGAAGAAACCTCATCACCGCTCGCTGAGACAAAAAATCTAGTCCTATCGTAGGTTCATCTAAAAACAATAGCTCGGGCCCATGTAGCAGCGCAGCAATCAACTCCATTTTCATTCGCTCACCCAAAGACAACCTACGCACTTGAATATCGAGTAAATGGGAGACACTTAAAACTTCGGACAAACGAGCCAATCGTTGCTTGTATAGTGATGTTGGAATTTCATAGATGCGCTGACAGAGCGTAAAGCTATCAATGGCGGGTAAATCTGGCCATAACTGATGTTTTTGACCCATTAAAATGGAGAATCGTTTTTTAAACCGCTCCTCTCTTTCACTCGGCGTATGCCCGAGCACTTTTATTTTCCCTTGTGTCGGGTGCAGGATCCCTGACAACATTTTCATGGTTGTTGTTTTACCCGCCCCGTTTGAACCTAAGAATGCAACAACTTGACCTTGTTCAATACTAAACGACACATCTTTGACAGCTTCTTTGTATTCTATTTGACGCCGCCACAAGTTTTTCAGCGATGCCGATAACCCCTGTGGCTTACGATAAAATTTAAAAGTCTTGCTCAGTCCTTCGACTTCAATTACGTTCACAGCTAGCCCCTAGCGTTTATTTGGATCAGCGTAATAACGCGCACATGAACCACAAATGGGGAACAGACCACCTTCGCCCCTTAAGCCTCGACGCAACTCCTGCATTTTATAGCCTCGCCAAATCTCTTGAACTGATTGCTCGTTCACGTTACCAATCGAGTAATCATAAAATGTATGGCATGGAGTAACGTCACCATTGGCTGCCACTTCCATATAAATCCAAGGGAAATGGCACTTATCTCTGCGGTCTTCTAGGTTTTGATAATCTTTGTTGAAGTAAGCTCGGTAATTATTTGCAGAGATAGTTTTTGGGTAACACACAAAGTAAATCCCACGCTTTTGGCACTCTTTTTCTACCCAAGCAATTTGCGACTCAATGGCTTTAAAATCCATCATCGAGAATTGATGTAACGGCGCAACCATGCCCTCAGCGCAGGCCGTATCAGGTACATCGAATAAGCGTTTAAATAAACGGCGATGTCGCTCATGTTCATCCTCGGTAGCAAACGTTTGAAATTCGATACTGATATGATCCACTTTATCCAGATCTAAACACTGCTCGAAAAAGCCCTGTATATATAAATGTGTTAAAGGCGTGACAATAAATGTATAGCCAATTTTAGGCTCTTTTAATCCACGACTTTCACGCAGTTCAAACAACGTCTCTACACCTTCTTGAACCGCTTCATAAACACCTTCCCCACGTTGCTCATCATTAATGTGCTGTGGCCCATCTAATGACACCCAAATACGGTTTGGTGCTGACTCTAATAGCTTCTCGGCTTTTCGTTTTAAAAACATACCATTGGTTGGTATATCAACCCGCGCTCCCCCTTTTCGAATACGGTGTACCACCTCATCGAACCACGGATACATCATTGGCTCACCACCAAATAGAGCAAAGTAAGGCTTAACAGGCAAGCATTCATCAATCACTCTAAATACAACTTCTTTTTCCAACCTATCGAGTTTTTTGCCGTGGTAGGCGCCATTTTCCCCCCATTCATAGCACATCTTGCAGCGGAGGTTGCACGCATCTGTCAACTGTAAGGTTACCCACAGTGGCAATTGGTTTTGCAGTATATTCGTCATCTTGATCACCCAGTGCTATACAACAGAGTACATTTAGAACAAACAGGCATCAGACCACACTGAACCTTACCCCTAAATGCGTTAAACGCTCGCCCTTGCCATATATCTTTAAGGGGTAGAGCTTGAAGATTACCCACCTCTAATTCAGGAAAAAATTTACAGCTAGAGACCGTACCTCCGGGCAATACGTCGATACGATGCGTAATCGCCGCACAATTATTTTTCCCCTCCGCAGGCTGAGTATCACCCAGTACAAATGGTTCGACCTCATCCATAGTCAGATCTGGATGAAAGCGCACTCGACAAGCCCATGTTTGACCAGTGATCTCCGCCAACTCCTGCTTTAAGAGCGTAATATTTTCTGGAGCAATACGATGGGTGTAGCCGTGCCAGCTCGCTTTACTAAAGTCGTCAATATATTTGGCTCGATAAGGTAGGTTCGTTTGTACCCAAGTATCCATTTGCTCTGCGACGTGTTCTGGCATATACCAAGGGAAAACAATGTAGATGCTGTCTATGCCGAGATCAGAAAAGTATTCGATAAATTGCGCTAATTTACCCACCACGGCGTCGTGCAAAGTTAAACAGATAGAAACTTTTCCCTGATATTCACCGGTTTTTCTCAGATCTAATAAAGTACTCATTCCTCTAACAACTTTTTCAAACACGCCTTTTCCGCGAATTGCATCATTTTCAGCCTCTAAGCCATCCAAGCTTACGAGCATTGCTAACTGCTTAGAAACTTTGAGCAAATGAGGTAAATGTTTTTTAATCAACATGCCATTTGTACATATGGTTAGCCATCTAGGATACTGAGTGAATAAATCTGCCAACTCCGCCATTTTGGTATACATCAATGGCTCTCCCCCCCACAAATAAAATGCGCTTTGACTTGATTCTGTTTGCTTAAGTAGCTTTTCAATGAGTCCGATGTCCACTTCATCACGCACTTGCTGCTTACCCATATGATGATGGTACCCTTCGTCATTCCACTCGAAGCAATGTGCACAGCGCAAGTTGCAAGTGTTATTCATTTTAATGCCAACTTGATCAGGCACCGGCTCAGACAAAAAAACACCGCTGTCATTTTGTCGCTTTAAACGTGCTATATTTTTTGCCCGAAGCTTGAGTCTGGCAAACTCTTCACGGGTAATTTTTTGCTCAGTTGCGGGTCTCATTGGACACTCCAAAAATAGGACTGGCTGACGATTGATTAAGTAAGTTGTTGTGTAATGTATGAAGCAACTCAAGCGAATAGTTACTGCTTTGCCATTGCTCGAATGTCACCGCAAACCCCAGAGATTGCCAAGTCTGTGCATTGTGTACTTCATACTCACCAAAAGCAGGCAATAGGATCAGAGGAGTGGCAAAGTTAAAGCTATCTAGCAAGCTTGCACCACCAGGCTTGGTGATAATCGCGACAGCGCTTGCCGCCAGTTGATCAAAGTCTAAATCAGGCCCTGGGTCGATAAGGTTTTTTGCTGCACACAATTTTAGTTCGGGCAATGCATCAGCACGACTCCATGGCTTAAAATCTGGGTCGGTTTTAAACACCCGCTGGTGTATTGAAGACGATATTGTGGCGTCTGCTGACACTATCATGTCACTACAAATAGCTGCACACTTAAGTGACTCACTCAAGGCTGATAAATTGCCCATTTGCCACCCGCCACCATGGCAAAGTACACGCCCAGATCTTGCCTCCCATTCAATAGGTTTGGCGATAGGAAACAAAGGAAATACATCGTTTCGATTTTCCTTAAACAAATATATATCTCGTACAGAGATCGCCAGTTTTTGCTTTACTCCCTGCGCGTGTAACCAAGAACTTGAAGGCACTGCATCCATATGAATGGCATCAATAGTCGTCACAGGCACAAACTGTGACTGCACTTCAAACAAGACCGACAACCAAAACCCACTGAACACAATACAGCGCGTAAACTTTATTTGTTGCCATAAATGTATCATGGTCGCCAATTTATCTGGGTCAATAACTTGGTTTAAATCCGCCCCCCCATTCTCCACGACTTTTTGCAACAATAAAGCTGTGCGAAAACTTTCTCTGCAGCGACTTTGCGTTACTTGATGTCTGTTAAGCGCATCCTCACAAAATAGCTGCTCCAAACAATAGAGGTGCGTTTCCCCACCTTGAGCACGTAAAAAGGCACTTAATCTCAATGCTGGTGCAAATGACCCTAGCCCGCTTGATGCAGTTAAGATCAATACCTTTTCTCCCCGCCAGCTCATCATTGTAAAGACGCTCCCATTTCTAACAAACAGGATTGCAATATAGTGCGATAGTAGTCGCTACTACGTGAAGCACATTCAAGCTGGATCCATCTCCCTTTTGCCAGACTACTTTGTGGTGAAAGCGCCAAACTAGAGGCTGTCAGAGGAACTATCCCACCTAATTGGCCGCTCTTTAACAATGCGCCTCTCGCCGCCAATTTATTGAGCATAACCTCAAGCTTTAACGGAGACTGATAGTGCACATCATACTGACGAAGGCGAACGGCATTACTTAGTGACAACTTCTCCTGCCAACGCAGTGCGATACTCCCCATTGATTCACGCGCATTAACTTCTATCACCGCATACACAGTACCGTCTTGCAGCAACGCAGAATCAACACAAACGGGTCCAAAGTAACCCCGCTTAAACAACTCAGACAGCAATCTTCGTACATGTGTATCATAGTTTGACTGAGCCACGACATCACACAGCGCTTGGCAGCACAAGTCTATACCGCTGAATCGAAAGCCTTTATTTTCGACTTGGCATAAACCAATAAAAGTGATCTCTCCTTGCTTATCTATATGCCATTGACTGGAAAAATCGATCTCAATATCAAGCCAAGGCTGCGCTACCAGCCCCCCGTACTTGCCACTGGCACTTTGTTTTTGAAAATGACGAACTAAGCGCTCGGTGATACGCTGCTCTTTAACTAAATATGCCCCTTTGCCCGATACCCCAAATGCCTCTTTCAGCACAAATGGACAATCCAATTCGAGCAGTCGATTAATATCATCTTGCTGCTCAATCACAACGCCTAAACCGGGTATTTCTAACTGGTGGCAAAGTTGTGTAATGGTAGACTTGCTATTTGCGTACCTTATGGCACTGAGTTCGGGGGTAGGATGCTCACCAGATGCAGGTGCTCCCGCCAAGTACGCGTAAGATGATTGAATGCTAGAAGATAAAATATCTTGCACGGCAGAAAAAGCGACAGCTTCTTCTCCTGAAGTTTGCATAGATGCAAAAATATCAGGCCAAGCAGGCGTACCTGCCAATTGCCACGCATCCAAACTCTCAAAAACTGACCGTGTAAGATAACGAGCGCCTAGACTGGCATGATAGTCATGTAATGCCGGGCATTTAGGGACTATTGTAAGTGCAATATCATAGTCATTTGCTGGTACGAACATGTCATCCAACAACGCTAATTGCAATGTACTTTTTGCGCCTAGAGGCGTTGGCAATGACAAATTGTTACTGTCACACCAACTGGCTTCAGGATCTAAATGCGCCCAGTATACACAAGTATGCACAGCTTTAAGCCTCGGTGGTGCTGTGAGCCAAGATGTACGCCAGCAAACGCTTAGCGGATGTCAAATTGTCAAAGTCAAAGGCGTCAAAATCCACCTCGATATCAAATTGACTCTCAAGCCCAAGCATAAAGTCAACGATATCCAATGAATCAATACCAAAGTCTTCTATAAAGTTACTTTGCTCTGTCACCTTTCCTGCAAGGCTAGGATCATTTTTTATACTGCACAGTAACTCATTAATTTCAGTGAGATAATTTTCTTTTTGCGCTTCCATCGTTTTTTTCTATTTTCGGTAGACTATTTAATAGACTTAAACGACTACTGCGCAATTTTCAATCAAAAATATTACATGTAGAACACACTGTTTACAATTATAGGACTTCGTTTAGTTTTTAACCTACCAAAACGGGAACTTAAGAATATTCAAAGCCTAAAAAATGCAAAAAAAACAATAAAAAAAATACCGATTAGTGCCATTGGAATACAATTTCAAACCGAATATCAACCAATATGATAGCCGCCATCAATGCGCAACGTATCGCCGGTGTGGTAACTGCCAGCTCCAGACATTAAGTATACAGCTGAGCCAACCATCTCTTCTGCTGATGCCCAACGTTTTAAAGGCACTCTTAGTCTTTTGATCGATTCAAATAGCCTTTTATCCTGCTTTACATCCGCATTCATATCAGTATCCACCCACCCTGGCATGACACAGTTTACTGTGATGTTGTGTGGCGCGAGCTCAATAGCCAGTGCGCGACATAATCCCTCAATACCAGCTTTTGCACTGCTATAGTCAGTGAAAAGGGCGTTTCCATGCAATGCGGCTAGGCTTGATACTGCAATAAGTCGTCCTTCCCCATAGGCCTTTAAGGGCCGAATCGCCGCTTGGAAAGTATTCATTGTCCCTTCTAAATTTGCAGTTAATGTGGCACGCCACGCCATTGCATTAACTTCATCTAGTGCACATCCAGCTCCGCGTACACCAGCGTTAGCAATGCAGCCATATAACCCTCCAGCCCAATTTTCTGCTTGTTCAAATGCATATTCCACACTTTTCGCACAAGTCACATCACATTGAACCGCAAATACTCGCTCAGAATTTGCAGAAATTGCGTCGCACGCCTGCTGATTACGCTGTTGATCTCGCGCTGCAATAATCACTTTTGCACCGAACTGATGGAGCCCTTTTGCCAATGCGAATCCTATGCCACGATTTCCTCCCGTGACCACGACTGCTTTATCATTCAGATCAAATAGTTTCATTTCCTTGGACCTTTTTAATCAAAACTAATGCTATTAGTTCACAGATTAAGCGAATGAGAAAGTGAGAAAATATACATTTTGAACAAATACTTTGAGTATTTCGAAAGTGGGGAAGTGCACTAGACAATGTCAGTTATCGTCGGTCTCTTATTAGGAGCTGAGATGCATTGCCAGCAATTGCAATGCATCTCAGCTCCCTTTCAATGAACAGATTATCCGCCAAACAAACCTTTAAACTTGTCTTTTAACTTATCTTTTATAGCATCTTTAGCTTTGTCTTTTGCAGCGCCGCTAAAGTCAAGACTCGTTTCAACTTGATGGAATGGACCTTTTATACGTGCAGGAATTTTAAAGCCAGTACTCTTATCCTGACTACTTTGCCCTTCAATCGTATCGACTATGCCGGTGACCAGTCGGTAATCAATAAAAGTCTTGGGTAGGTCAACAGTGCCCGAACCCGTTACTCGAATAAGTGGACTGGCCAATAACAAATTCGAATTGGTACCGACACCATTGGTGAAATTAAAACTTCCCGTTAATGCAGAGAAGTCCGTCTTCTGCTCTGGATCAAAGTCTGCATTGATGCCCTCCGATAATCCCGAGAAATTCCCTTTGAGCATTTCTTGGCCTTTGCGCACCATTTCAGCTAAATTTGCACCTTTTACTCCACCATCTTTGAACTCGAACGCCAGCTTGCCACCCAATTTAGAGATAAACTGCTTCTGGCTCATTCCTTGTGTCTGTAGGCTCCAATTAATACTGCCTTTACCCAATACTTTGTCAAAATCAATCGCATCAGATAGCAGTGGTTGGGCATTGATGCCTCGCAGCTTGAAGTTTGTTTCAATTCGATAAGGTTTCGCTACCGCATTTACTGTGATGACACCATTTCCATCACCTTCATAGGCATTAAATTTATCTAATGAAACACGAGCTTTGCCCTGCTGGAGACGAACTGACAATTGGTTTTCACCCAATGTGATTTTGCGTGCTTTAAAGCCAGTCGATCGCACAACCAAGTTCGCATCGAGTTGATTTAAGGCTGAAAGGTCTATTTCACTATCATCCCATACTATCGGCTGGGGTGGTGCATTGTCCTCTGGCACGGGTGGTTGTTCGGTCGTAGTTGCTGGCTCTGGGAGGTATGGATTCACATCTAGCATACCCAAATCTACATCCGCAGAAATCGCGATGCGGCTTTTCAGGTCCACTGTTGCATTGCCCGTAATCTGTAATTCATCTAACGAAGCACTAAAACTATCTAACCTAAATACATTGTCAGCAAATTGCATCGAGCCTTTAACCTCGAATTGATTAAATGCATTCTCTTGTGCTTCCAGCGGCACATTTTGCCACTGCGTCAGCGCTTTCACAGAATCCCCCGCTAGCAGCAAATCACCTTTAAAGCGCTTTGCGCCGTCAACAACTTCACCATTGAAGTCAATATTTACAAGTTGATTTCGAAGTACCTTGGAAAATTTAAAGTCCTCACTTTGAATCGCTTTGGCAGGGTTATCTACTTTCATCTCTATCTCAAACCGCTGAGCTTGATAGGTGATGGCACCATCGATGGTGAGTGCCTGATATAAAGAAGGCAACATAACACTCAGATCTAAATCTGTGATCTCTTCAGTAGTTCCAGATTGTGCATCTTGATAGATAACCGAACCGCCATAAATGGCGACTTCGCCCAATGCAATATCAAACCCTGATGGGAGTTGTGTCGAGCCGCTTGATTTGTCAGTTGAGCTTTGTTCAGCAGGTTGCACCGGCGTGGTCGGGAATAACTGCCAGTTTGGTTTTCCGGCGACATCCACTTCTAGTAGCACTCGGGGGTTGTTAATAACAAATCGCTCTAGCTTAAATTCACCGGACAGTAATGATACCCAAGGAATATTCACCGCCAGTTGTTCCATCGTCAACATATTCGATTGACTACCCGAAGGCATGTTGGCAAATTCAACATTATTTAGCGTGATATTGAGCTTCGGAAACACTGATAACTCGCTGTCGCCCGCTATTCTAAGTGTTCGGCCCGTTGTTTTTTCTACTTGTGATGTGATTTGGGACACTATAGTGTCTGTTGGGATCAGTAGCGGTGCAAGTATTAGTAGAGCAACTAACAGCACTACAATACCTACAACACCTTTCAAAATTGCCTTCATTGACCGTCCTTCCACTGAAATAAACCTATATGCATTATCATAGCGAGGTGAATAAAAAACCACAAAAAAGTCGCCTGTTTGCGTTCAATTTCCCCTTCGCACCGCATCAGCCCTGTACTATATAAGTATGGCAAAAAAGAGTGGCAAAATGACGAAACAGAATAAAACAATAAATTAGATCCCCTGTTTGCGTAGTAAACACAAAAAAGAACCTAAAAAGCACATTGCAACTACGCTGGATCTAGGTATGATCCTCGCCCTTGCCAGTTTAATGATCAGTTCGCTAAACTGAACAGTCTAGATTTTAACCTAACGTTGGAGAACCCCCGCAGCATGAAAAAGTTGCTCATTTCACCGTCAAATATGGCTTTGGGCGAACAAGAAAGTCAGATTTATCAAAATATTTTAAAGCAATCGACTGAGATCAGTCTCAACTTGATGGCTGTAAAGGTAGAAAATCATCCAGATGACTTTCTGGGTTGGTGTTATGAGTTACTCGATGTAGCCAAAAACCGTATCAACTTTGACTTACTGGACGACCACCAGCTACCAACTGTGAAAAAGCTACAGGATTTACTGATTTCAGCTATCAGCTTTTTACAAGTCAAAACATTAAGAATCGCACCGTGGCCAGTGATCAGTGAGTTTATTGCAGACCGTCAAGAGATACTTGCCTTAGAAGAGCAATTTAAACTCATGGACTACATTGCCACGCTACGCGAAACAACACTACAAGAGATGATTGTTGAAGACCGCTTAGCTTTTGCTGGTAAGCACACCGCAAAACACGATGTCAGCGTTTATCAGTTCGATACCGAGTGGTTTGGCTCTACAAAAAGTGCCAAAGGATTCCATCAACAGTTGGCTGACTTGCCTGCTTTATTCGATCAAGCTTTAGCACATATTCCTCTAGAAGGTCCTGTCACTGAAGCTCACTATCAAGCGTTTATGATAGCGTATTTAGGCGCTTTTAACGGCAGTGACGAAAAACCTACTTTAGCCCCTGCAACTCGATTGCTTGCGATGCGTCGCCCCGACGTATTCACACCAATTTCAAACAATCGTTTGGATGCATTGTGCCAAGCTTTTGGCATCGCACGCTTAAATAATCGCGATTTCGAAAGGTATTGGGTCGACATTGTGCAAACAATTGCCAAAATGCCATGGTTTGCAATGGCCACTGAAACCAATGAGCTTGAAGGTCATTTAGTTAAAATAAAAGCTTTGATCCCAACATTTTTCTATTATGCGGATAAAGATACACCGACCTCTTCTAACTACTATAAACTGTTGCATAAACCAAAGCGTGCTAGCACCTCTTCAGGCAGTAGAACCGTCAAACGCAGCAAAGAGTCTGCGGCTACCTTGGTAGATCGAGCACTCAATGATGAGGCAATTCCAGAGCACATCAAAGCCAAACGAGATTCAATTATCTCTGAAGTAGAGAAAGGCCGTAGCGTTGACGAGACTATTCAATTAATGCGTACAATTTTCGGCTAATTGAACTGGGATAACCTGCATGAAAACAGTGCAGGTTATCTATTCACGCACCACCTGAGTGCAGCAATTTCTCCCAAACCACTTGCACCTAGCTATACCCTGCTATAATTATCGTTTTCAATTTCAACTAGATATTAAAATTCTCACGCAGCTTTTTTGTACTGGCGTAAAGATTGCGTTTGCAAGGTACTGTTGACCTTTTTGCTGCGCCTGAAAGTTCAATGGCCCTAAGTTCAAATTACAAATTTTTCTGTGCCACATAGGAACCATTATGACAAATAAAGCTCCACTTATTGCTTGCACCTGCTTTGCTTTACTTAGCTTCGATTTACTTGCAGCCAGCGGACACAGCGTCACAGCTAACGTCGCAGCGAGTTCAAACTACTTTTGGCGAGGTATTACCCAATCAGATGACAGTGCTGCTGTCTCAGGAGGGATTGATTACAGTAACGAATCTGGCTTTTATATAGGGACTTGGGCCTCAAATGTCGATTTTGGTGATGCCGCAAGTACAAGCTATGAATTAGACTTATATTTGGGGTTTAGCGGCGAAATTAAAAAAGTACGCTATGACCTTGGATATATCCATTACGCCTATCCTGATGCCGCGGGAGACATAGATTTTGGTGAAGTATATGCATCACTTGGATGGCGCAATGTTGATTTCAAGGTCAGCTATATGACCCATGCCCAAGATGGCAGTAGTACCGAGGAGGACATGCTATATATTGAGCTAAATGCCAGTTTCCCCGTGTTTAAAGATTCGGAATTAGGAGTGCATATCGGCAATTCTCGTGGAGATACTGTCATGGAGTGGACGGGCGAAGACGATAGCTACATGGATTATGGTGTTAGCTTGAGCAAAGACGGTTATACATTTGGACTTGTAAAAACAGATTTAGATGCTGATGACGATGTCAAAGTGTACGTCAGTTACGCCTTAGATTTTGACCTATAGAGTTAGGTTGCTGCAATACAAAGGGCCGAACGGCCCTTTTTATCTTTATAGGTTAACGCCAATTGTTGAGCTCACCTTTTTAGCTAACTCCACAGCAGTATCAACCTGCTCTGCACGAGCAAGCGCAACCCCCATTCGACGCATACCCTGTACTTCAGGTTTGCCAAACAAACGCAGATCTGTGTTTGGCATTGATAATGCTTCAGCTACTTGAGTAAATTGTAGTTCTTTCGAATCCCCTTCAACCAAAATTACACTAGATGCTGAAGGCCCATTAAAGTGAATATTGGGAATGGGTAAGCCTAAAACTGCACGTGCGTGTAAAGCAAACTCACTTAAGTGCTGTGAGATTAGTGTCACCATTCCCGTATCATGAGGTCTCGGAGAGACTTCACTGAAATAGACATCATCACCTTTGATAAACAACTCAACACCAAACAATCCTCGGCCACCTAATGCATCGGTTATCTTACGTGCAATGTCTTGGCTAAGTTCCAAAGCCTTAGCACTCATCGCCTGTGGTTGCCAGCTTTGTTGATAATCACCATTGGCTTGAACATGTCCGATAGGCTCACAGAAGCTGGTTCCCGCAATATGTCGTATGGTCAGCAAAGTAATTTCATAATCAAAATCTACAAACCCTTCAACAATTACACAACCTTCGCCTGCTCGGCCCCCTTGTTGCGCATACTCCCACGCTGCATCAATATCTTCCGCGTGCTTTATGACACTTTGGCCTTTACCAGAGGAGCTCATAATTGGCTTAACCACACAGGGCATACCTATCTCTGCGATGGCAGCTTTAAAGCCGCTCAGATTATCAACAAATTGATAGGGGGATGTCGCTAGCTCCAGTTCCTCAGCTGCAAGCCGGCGGATACCCTCTCTATTCATTGTCAATTGTGTGGCTTTTGCGGTAGGCACTACCGTAAACCCCTGCGCTTCTAGTTCAACCAATTTATCGGTCGCAATTGCTTCAATCTCAGGCACTATGTAATCTGGCTGCTCTTTTTGAATGACCTCTGCAAGCCTCTCACCATCAAGCATAGATAAAGTGTAACTGCGATCAGCGACCTGCATTGCTGGCGCGTGCTCATATCTGTCGAGCACCACAACTTCGGCACCGAGACGTTTAAATTCAATTACCGTTTCTTTACCCAGCTCCCCGCCACCACAAAATAAGATTTTGCATGCAGTTTTGCTAAATGGTGTCCCCAGCAACTTTGTTTTCATAACTTTTCCTGATAAGCGTAAATTCACTGCAATATAGCCTACTTGCAGCTTCCCTATTCAGTCCAGCACTAATCACTAATCTTTAAATGTGCTAACTAGCTTTGCCATGTACCGAGCTGTGAAATATTTCTCCTGCCCCTAGCTGCAGCTTCAATTGATCGCCAGCACCGAGCGGACCTACACCCTCTGGCGTACCAGTCATTACGATATCTCCTGGATACAAGGTAAAAAACTGCGTGATTTCCTTAAGTAGAGTTTCTAAATTAAAGATCATATTTGCGCTTTTACCTTGCTGCTTAAGTACCTCATTTTGCCAAAATTGATAGGTCATCTCAGTACTCAACATGTCTTCTGAGACAGGAAGAAATGGCGTAATACAACCACTGCCATCAAAGGCTTTCGCAGTCTCCCAAGGATGGCCTTTTTCCTTCAATTGTGTTTGCAATTCCCTGAGTGTTAAGTCTAACCCTAAGCCAACTCCACATACATGACGAAGAGGCTCGGCGCTATCACTGTCAATTAGGTTCCCCACTAGAAGTACTAATTCTGCCTCGTAGTGGTGCTCCCCCTTGCTCTGGTCAATACAGATTTCAGGACCAAAATCACACAGCGCGCTGGCTGGTTTCATAAACAATAATGGGTTGCTTGGAATAGGGTTATTTAGCTCTTTAGCATGGGCAACGTAATTGCGACCAATGCAAACTGCTTTACCCACAGGCAGGGCAATTTCCTCTCCTGATATCCATTTATGTTGGTACATATACACTCCTCAAAACACCATTGACTATGGGAATTCTACGTCAATTCCAATATAAAACAGAGCGTTGTAGTTGCATATTCAATATACATTTCATTTATTGTGCCGTGCTCTCAATTACACAAGTAAAGTTTTTTTGCCACTCCTAGCCATGTCAGATGTTAATTAAACTAGCGTAAAAGTTGAAACCTTTATAATCACAAGTTATAAAAAGCGGATTGCAAGTAACTAGGAATCACAACCATGAAAGCCCATGACAATATCCCGTTAACGGATTTTATAGAATATTCTCCACAAGAAATGCAACAGCGTGCAGATGATAATCTCGCACTGATGAAACGACGCCACACTATTCGTAGTTTTAGCGATAAACCGGTGCCAAGAGAAGTGATAGAGACTTGTATTAAAACCGCAGGACTTGCACCCAGTGGTGCCAACCACCAGCCTTGGCACTTTGTTGCCATTCACAGTAGCGACGTTAAAAAACAAATAAGAGAAGCAGCAGAGCAACTGGAGCGTTCATTTTATGAAGGCCGTGCTGGCGATGAATGGTTAGATGCGCTAAAACCGTTGGGTACTGATGCACAAAAACCGTACCTTGAGCATGCACCATGGCTCATTGCGATTTTTACGCAAAAAAAAGGTGGGATCCATGCAGAGGATAAAAATACTAACTACTATGTACACGAATCAGTGGGCATCGCGACTGGCTTTCTTATTCAGTCTCTTCACAATGCTGGGCTAGCGACACTGACACATACTCCCAAACCTATGAGCTTTTTAACAGAGATTTGTCAGCGAGACAAAGATAACGAACGGCCTTATATGTTGCTGATTGCCGGTTACCCTGCAGATGATGCCACTGTGCCAGAACATGCTATCGTCAAAAAATCACTTGATGAAATCGCTTCATTCATTTGATTTCAATCAGGTATTGGCTTAAATAGCCAATACCTCCCCTGCGCTAAGCCCAGATATGACCATGACGCTATCACCATAGCGGCTTCCCAGACGTATTAACCTGCGAGATCTCACCCCATTTTCAATGACATCTACCATGGTAAGCTGCCCTGCACGCTTGACCAATTTGCTAGGGATCAGCACCCGATTCACTGTCTGTGACGGTAAATACACTTCGGCATACATACCTGGTTTGATACCAGCGGGGGTCACAACATCTAACTTGATCAAAAATTGCCTAGCCAAATTATCTGCGACAGGTACTATCTCACTAATTTGGCCCTGTAACATACGCTCTAAAGCACCAATTTTTACAGCTAACTCAGCTCCCACTTGCAGCTTACTCACTAGACTAGCGCCTACCGACGCGGAAATCTGCAGGCTAGCGGGATTAAACAAATCTAGCACCGCCATGCCAGGTGTAACCATATCACCCGGCTCGACTAGTCGCTCCACTACAACACCTGAAATAGGCGCTACAATTTGTGTATAACCCAGTGCAACTTTTGCACCTTTGAGCTGCTCAATCAATGCGGTGCGTCTTGCACTTAACTCATCCACACTACTTTGCCATTTATCCACCTGATCTCTAGCAACTAAGCCTCTGTCTAACAGTGCATTAACGCGATTTAATTGTTTTTGAGCTTGTGCTAATTGAACATCATTTGCTTCACTTTGCGCACTCACTTGTTTCACCGTAGTTTGCAATTGTTCATCTGCAAGTGTTGCAATTATTTGACCTTGTTTAACGGCTTGTCCCGCTCGAACTTCTATTGATTCAATTTGTGCCAGAATGCGGCTTGCCACTCTTGTATTCTCTTGCGCCGAAACGCTAGCACTAATGGTATCTTGTAATTCTATTGCCTGTACAGTAACTAAGTAGCGCTCTCCTTTATGCAATTGAGATGGGCTCAAGTTTATTGGGCTAAGTTTCGTCTCAAAGGCGCCTGTAAAAATAGCAAGCGTCAAAACAAGAGTACACAACGCAACAGTAGCCACCAATTTTTTACGAACCCGCAGCATGCTTACTCTCCTCGATAGCTTCGTCATTAAACACTAGGTAATACACAACAGGCACCACAACCAAAGACAGTAGTGTGGATGCCAAAGTACCAAAAATAATTGCCAATGCCAGTCCACTGAACACCGGATCAAAAATGATCACAATATTACCCAACATGGTGGTTCCAGCGGCAAGTAATACGGGTCTCATGCGTACCTCTCCTGCACGATATAAGGCCTCTTTAATCATTACGCCCTGCGCCCTTTGCTGATTAACAAACTCAATCAGAATTAAGCTGTTTCGTACCACAATACCAGCCAACGCAATCATACCAATCATAGCGGTTGCACTGAACAACACTGGCTCTGGTGCCCCCGCAATACCGCGCTCACCAAATTGATTCAACAACCAAAAGCCCGGCATAATGCCAATCATGGTCAACGGGATGGACGACATAATAATGCCAGCCAGAGCGCTGGAAGCTGTCTGCACGCGCAAAATTAAAAAGATCGCACTTAAGGCAAAAGCAAAGGCAATCCCCATATCACGAAACACATCGACAGTAATTCGCCACTCCCCTTCTCCAGAAAAGGTATAATAGGTTCCTTCTGGCATTTGCCATGCGATCCCTGCACCACTCGTTATAAAGGTGCGCTTATGCCACTCTCTAGCCTGAGCTTGAGCTCCACCCTCATCACTCACTATATCGGCAATGACTGCTGCAGGAACCCGACCATTCAATTCAGCGGTGACATAAATCACTTCAGCCAAATCCTTTCTGTATATTGGTTGCTGCGCCGTTCCTTGTTGCCATTGACCAAGCTCATAAATAGGCACCAAAGGGCGAGCAGCATCTTCTAACGCGCTGTTTGCAGCCGTTTTTGATAGCTCATACCGACCACGTACTTGAAGTGCATTCAATTCAGACCAACGGTTTCGATCCTCATAGGACATTTGCAGCTCTATTGATAACGGTTCAGCTTCATTGGGTGCATGTAGCAAGCCTGCGTCAACTCCGCCACTGGCAATCTGTAGTGTATTGTTCACATCTTGTGTACTAATCCCTGATAATGCCGCCTTTCGCTTATCCAAGACGAAGCGATGCACCTGTGACTGTGAGGCAATACTGGTATCAACATCTATGACATGCGCTTCTTGTTGAAGGCGCTGGGCTAATGCCACGGCAGCTTGTTGATGTAGGGAGTCATCGGCAAAGATATCTTCTTTATATACTTCGGCCACTAATGTGGACATCACGGGCGGCCCAGGAGGTACCTCGACGACTTTAATATGCACACCATCCTGTGCAAGAGATGCCAGCAAATCTCTCATTCGCAACACCACTTCATGAGATTGATGTGCTCGCAAGTTTTTATCAATCAACAGCACTCTTAGATCAGCCAAATGATTACCGTGACGCTGATAGTAGCCTCGTACCATACCATTAAAGTCCATGCTAGATGGCGAACCGACATATGCCGCAACTGAACTGACTTCCGGTAGCTGCCAAAGTCGATTTTGCACCTTTTGCGCGACACTGGCTGTGTATTCGAGACTACTTCCCTCTGGTAAATCAATCAGTACCTGAACCTCATTTTTATTATCAAAAGGCAACAATTTTAAGGGTACTGCGCGCATCACTGGTAAACTGACACTCAATATAAAAGCTCCGAGCACCAGCCATAAAAGCCACTTTGTTTGCCGCGGTTTCATTAATAAAGCAGCCAGTAGGCGACGATAGCTACCTGTGCTTTCTCGCTGCGCCTGTTCTTCTTCTGTTATCTGACCACTGAGCAATTTCATCGCAAGCCACGGCGTGATAAAAAGTGCAACTAGTGTCGATACAACGACACTCAATGGAATATTAAATGCCATTGGGGCCATATAAGGTCCCATCATCCCAGTGATGAACCCAAGTGGAACAAAAGCAACGATAATGGTCAGCGTCGAAATTAATAGCGGTGTTTTTACCTCAAGCATAGCAAGGGTTACGACTCTCGGTTTGTTGCCTCTGCGACTAACAAAACGGGTAATATTATCCATGCCTGTTATGGGATCATCCACCAGTAAGCCCAATGCCAATATCAACGCAAATAGTGTGACACGGTTAATGGTGTATCCAAATACATAACCCACAATCAAAGTGATCCCATAGCAAATCGGAATCGCCAACCCAATCACAATCGCCGGACGCCATCCCAAAAAGACACCGACAAAAATAATCACACTGAGCACAGCAAAAGCCAAGCTAGCCGTAAGATGATCAACTTTGTCATCGGCCGTTTGACCATAGTTACGCAATACTTGATAGCTTACACCGTCTGGTAACAGTTGTGACTCAAGCTCTGCCATACGAGCCAAAACTTGTCGCGATACCATAACCGCATTACTACCGCGTTGCTTTGCCACACTAATGGTCACCATTGGTAGGCTCTCACTGCTCCTATCTCTGGAAAGCCACTGATATCGCGTCGGTTCGCTCGGGCCATCTGTCACTTTAGCCACATCCGTCAGATAAATCTGTTTGCCGTTGATCACATTTACCACAAGCTTTTTAAGTTCTGCATCACTGCGCAGCACATCACCAGTTTGCAGCTGCCACTGCGCTTTGCCCGCAACAAAGGCTCCCACCTGCTTAAGCTGATTCGCATATTGAATTGCATTGAACACATCTAAAGGAGTGGTGTGATGCGCTGCTAATGATGTTGCATCCAACTCGACTTGCACCTGGCGAGTACGGCCTGCCAATACGTTTACTTCATTAGTGTTGGTGATGGTTTGAAGCTGAGTCGAAACTTCCTGCGCTATGCGTGTTAACTCATAATCACTGTAACGATCAGGCTCTTGACTGTAGATACCGAGCATTAGAATAGCAACATCGTCCACTTCAACTGGCTTAATTTGCCAGTTCGAAACCACATTGGCTTTACGATCTTCATTCGCATAAAGTTTAGTATAAGTATTCAAAATGGCGCGCTCCCGGTCCTCACCAACTTCAAAGCGCAATGTCACTCTCGTTTTTCCAGTTACAGTCGTAGAGTACACATGCTCTACTCCTGGAATTTGCATCAACAATTTCTCTAAGGGTTCAGTAACCAGCCTTGTAACCTCTGGTGCATCAACATTAGGCACCTCCACATGAATATCTAGCATCGGCACAACAATTTGTGGTTCTTCTTCTCTCGGGGTGTATTGAAGCGCAAAAAAACCCAATACAAAACTGATAAGAAGGATATA
Organism: Pseudoalteromonas luteoviolacea DSM 6061; assembly: GCF_001625655.1. Lineage (GTDB taxonomy): Bacteria > Pseudomonadota > Gammaproteobacteria > Enterobacterales > Alteromonadaceae > Pseudoalteromonas > Pseudoalteromonas luteoviolacea. The sequence goes on from NZ_AUYB01000079.1 coordinate 39,604, forward strand.
AAGCGGCACTCGACTTAATAACATTCGCCGACTCACGGATGAAAACATCACTGCTCCTCACTCACTACGCTTGGCAAAATAGTTCGTATAACTTTTCAAGCATTGCGGCAGCATTGTTATCTACGACACGGTAATAAATAGTCTGCCCTTCTCGACGCGTTGTAACCACGTTCGCCTTTCTTAAACCGGCTAAATGTTGTGACAACGCAGATTGAGCTAAAGGCACTTGTGCATTTAACTCAGTGACGCTCATTTCGGATTGCTGCAAACAGCATAAAATCATCAAACGATTTTTATTGGCCATAATTTTCAACAGCGCTTCGGCTTTTTCCGCAGCATCCGCCATATTTTGTGGGGTCAATTGAATACTCCCTACCATCATCATGGGAGCGAGTATAGATATTTACATTAGAAAAGTCTAATATTAGAAAAGTCTAATATTAATTTGAGGAATTCTTTATGCTTGTGTCGACACAATCTTTAATCCAATCGATAAAAAAATCACTCAGATGCATTGATGCTATTCAAGCAAAGCAAGCGCTAGTAACCGGTGAGGGAATACTCATTGATGTACGTGAGCCCCATGAACATCAGCAGCAAGCTCCTAAAAGCGCTATCAATATCCCGAGAGGCATGATTGAGTTCATGTTGCCACAAAAAGTACCAAACCCTGATACTCAGATTTTTATCCACTGTGCAATGGGCGGTAGAGCAATGTTTGCAGCTGAACAACTAAACAGAATTGGTTATACCAATGTGACTGTCATTGAGGCCCCCGTCGCAACGATTTGTAAGTGTTTTGACGACTAAATCAATACTTACAACCCATGACCTCTTGATGTAACCAAACCATGCGGTCCAAAAACCAAGTTTTTGTTAAGATCAACCCAAGGGCACCTGCACATGTGCTGATAGGTTCTTTGAAAAACAGCCCAGCGAAACATAGTAAGGTAAAAAATGATAGTAATCCGATGATCATATTTATAACTAGGATATGATGCGTGGGTACTTTTTCTCGTTGGTAAATTAAAATGCGCTCACCCAACACACTTCTTGACGCCCAGTTGTCAGTGTTGGCGGGTTTCTTAAAACATCTAGGGTTTAGCCAGACCCAAGATAGGAGCACAACCAATATCGGCCAAAACCATAGCTGTAAAGCGTCGCGCCACCACAGGCAAGCGAGCAGCAGAGGAAAGCAGCTATATCTTGTCCACACACTCCAAGGATTAGTATGCCGAGCCCATACCTCTTCGCTCATGGCAAAATACTTGGCTGCGAAGTTTTCAAATTTCATCTCTATTTCCCTCAGTGCCTCTGTGTATTAGAGCGTAACGCTAAAGTTCACACTAGACTGTATAAAAATGTATTGAATACACAACATTTGCTGACGCTTTTTGAAAACTCACTAACAGTACTCAGTTTCCTTACTTTGTAGACTCTAACTCACTTTTAAAAGCGCTATATCCACACTGCAAGGGATTGACAACAATGAGGCTGATTTCAGGGTACACATCAATTTTGACGGCAGCACTTTTACTGCTCAGCGGATGCCAAGACAATCAGGATCATCGCTCTGATTTGCAGCGCTCAGCAGGTTTTTGGCAAAAACCCGCGTATGGTGAAGCACTTAATATCACGATGAATCGAGTGGTACGATATCAATACAATCGCTATGGATGTATTCAAGTATCCGAGCAGCAACACTCAGGCATGACAGCACAGCTGGATTCAGTAGCACTTTCAAATACAAGGCGTCTACGTGTGGCTCCAAAAGGGCAGGTGTACCCAAGTTACTACACCCAACTCGATACATTGCCAGATCACTGTAATAACCCCATAGCCATTTCAGACTCCGCTGCACCAGATGTGATATTTGACTATTTTTGGCATACTTTTAATGATTACTACGCCTTTTTCTCACTTCGTGATGTTGATTGGCAGGCACAGTACGATTTATATCGCCCAATGGTCCATAACTCTATGTCTGATGAAGCCCTCTTTAGCCTGCTTTCCGACATGGTTGCGCCATTACAAGATATGCATGTCACTCTTTCATCACATCAGCAGGACTATTTCTCAAGCAAGCCTACGCCTATTCTTCAGGCCATTCAAAACGAACTAGACTTTCGTATATATCAAGGACAAGATTCTGATTTACAAAGCCTATATCAACATTATCAAAAACAAATGCAACGTGTAAGCTCGCATTACATTGCGCCTGATTCACTCAATACGTTGCCACAGGGCAGTGATAACGCCACCGCAATTTGGGGAGTAACAGCCTCGAATGTTGGAATATTGGTAATCAATAACATGAACTTCTTTGACTCAGATAAAGCAGCTGACGAAACGCAGCATCTAGAAGCCGCACACAAGATGATGGCTGATGCGATGGCCGATTTGAAAGACAGCGAAGCAATGATCATTGATATTCGCCACAATACCGGAGGAGATGATGCCATTTCGTTAGCAGTCGCTAGCTATTTCGCTGATCGCGAATTACTTGCCTTCAATAAGCAGGCTATCAACCAAGTAGGCAGAGGTATCCCTTTACGACAAAAGTTATCAGCCCGCCAAACTGCTTATACAAAACCTGTTTATTTGCTTACCAGCCAGCTTACAGTCAGCGCCGCTGAAGTATTTACTATGGCCATGGATCAGCTCGATCACGTCACTAAAGTAGGAGAAGAAACTGCGGGAGCACTGTCAGATGCATTAAGGTTTTCACTGCCAAATGGCTGGCAATTCAGTTTATCTAATGAGGTTTACCGAAATGCGCAGGGCAACTCGTTTGAGCATATTGGATTTATACCCGATCATCACGTACCAGCATTCAGTCTTCATGATATCGAAATGAAACGCTTCTCAACCTATGATTTCGTTTTGAATAAGCTCAATAAGCCGCCCAAGCCCAACATGACGATTGATGAATTCGAACATCAAGTACGTGAATTGCAAACACATGGGAACATCACCAAGGTTGCCGTCAGTATTATTTCACAAGGACAGACCGTATATAGCCATGGTTTTACGACCGAAGCGCAGCATCCAGTAAACGCAGATACTCCATTTTACCTAGCTTCCTTAGATGAAACGCTAATAGGTGCTACAATCGCAGCGGCAAGTAGCGAAAGTCATCTCGCTCTTGACCAACCTATCGAGCATTTACTGCCCTTCCCTTTGGCATACCCAAGTGGCCAGAGCAATGCTTTAACTCTAATACAGCTACTCACTCATACCAGTGGTATCGTTGATAACCGAGCCATATTCGATTGCATACTTACACTCTCTCAGATAAACACACGCCAAGCAGTAACCTGCGCGGATACAAAACTCAGCAGGGGGGATTTTTTAGCAGCATATTTAAGTGCAGAGGGAGAGCTGTATCATACTGGGAATTTCTCGAGCCAATATGGACTTGAGCCGGGGACATCAGCGATTTATTCGCAAGTTGGGGTGGAGCTCGCGACCTTCGTCATAGAACAAGCCAGTCAATCTTCCATATCAGAACTCGCACAAAGACATTTATTTGAGCCACTTAATATGCACAATACCCGTTTTCAAACTTTGTCTACCAAAGCACAGGCAAAAAGTGAGCTCATTTCAACAGCCAATGACCTGAGTTATTTTTTAGCCGCCAGTATGCAACCTACGTATGCTTTGCCTACTCCATTGTCACGTTATTTTTGGCTCACTGACAACAAACAGTCATATCAACGCGGCAGTGGTGCAGCTTCGAGGACACACCTTTATGCTGATGTTTATAGCCAAACTGGGTTTGTATTATTAACAGATGCAAACCCAGATTCAGAGGCGTCCAATGAAGCTTACAAGCAGCTTGAACAGCTGGTGTTCAATATGGCGGAGCAACTGAATCGCGAGTTTCAGCAACGCATATCATTAAGGGGAAAATGAATCCGAAGGCACCTTTGGAGAATCAATCAAATGGGATGGTATTTTAGGTAATTGGTATGGTGCGACTAGTTTATCTAACGTTTTATTTTTGGCCATTTCATACATTTGTTGTGCGATAAGAGTGCCGAGTTCAGACTCCGCAAAGTCCGTACTCATGGCCATATAGCCATAAATTTCTTGAGTATGGCGGTATGTCATTTTTTTAAGTTTATGTGTAGGTTGCTCGAGCACTCCCATCGCAACATCAGCGGTATCTTCCACGGCGATTACAAGGTCGACGCGACCCTTTAAAACCAGATCAACCGCAACACGCTCCGATGGTACAGCCACTTTATTTAAGCTTTGATCTTTATCGAACCTCGGAAAAAATGCACCGCCACGCATTACCGCAATGCGTTTACCTTGCAAATCCTCGTAGCTGTTTACTTCAATACCGCTACTTTCCGTGCCGTAAAACACAAAAGATGATGAGAGCACCATATAAGGCGGTTCAACAAAAGACATAATTTTCTGACGTTCAGGGGTTTTGATCAAACCTCCCATAACATCCACTTTCCCCTTGCTGAGCAGTCTCACGCAACGAGAAAATGGACAAGGCACCGCATTGATTTTGTATTTTTTTTCACTTGTTAGTTGTGCATAGCGTAAGATATCAAGTATCAAGCCTTGAGAGCGGCTATCATCGCTAAGGCGACTATAAGGAGGGGCATGGTCAACGGCAACATGCACTACTTTTTCAACCGCTTGGCTTTGTGCGCTATATATTAATACCAAAAAGCTCAGTATGAGCACGGTATAAAACTTCATTCAATCACCTACTCAAAAACCACGCGCATAAAAATGCAAAATACTCAGCTCCCCTGCAAAACCACTGAATTATTCCAAAACATAAAGAACTATAACATATATTATTGTCACAGAAACGCCACAATAAAATACATTCTCTGTCATTACCATACCATAAGCATAGAACAGAGACTCATCATTTTTCATCAATTGTCAGCAAGTGTAGAAGACACAACAATGCGCCTTTTGGATCTGAAGTTCGAATTACCGATTAAAAGCACTAACGACTTGATAAGGGCGGAGTTCAAATTCGGTCAGTAATATCAGCATTTGATCTAAGATATCAGCCTGAATATGCTCATAGTTGACCCAGCTTTTATCTTTGCTAAAACAGTAAAACTCAACGGGTAAACCGTGCTCTGTTGGGGGCAGCTCTCTAACCATACAGGTACAAAGTGTATTTATTTCTGGCCGTTGCTTTAACAACCATTCAGCATAGTTTCTGAAGAGCGTTAAATTACTGCATTGATCAGGCAAAGTTAAGGTATCGAGCGCTGTAAATTTACTTTTGAAGTGAGCAAGCTTCTGTGCATCTAGCAGCTCAATACTGTTCATATCAATGGGGATTGCACGCTTAATGCGACGACCTGGTGACTCCTGCATCGCCCGCCAATTCTTGAAAGAGTCCGAGATCAGAGCATAAGTTGGGATCGTAGTCACTGTATTGTCCCAATTGCGCACACGCACGGTGTTTAGGCCTAAATCAATCACTTCACCATCCGCGCCAAAAGTGTCTACTTGGATCCAATCTCCTGTTGCCACTAGGCGGTTAGCAGCGATCTGAATACTTGCGACTAAACCTAAAATCGTATCTTTGAATACCAACAAGGTAACCGCGGCAATGGCACCAAAGCCTGACAAAATATAGGTTGGTGATTTATCAACCATTGTGCTAACCACCAGCACGCTGGTGACAATGAAAATCACTAACTTAGTTACCTGTACAATGCCTTTGATGGGCACATCTTTTGCAAATTTTTGCTGTTGATAAATGGCATGTGCAATATTGATAAATGAACTAACCAAAAAACCAAACGCGATTATCAGGATTACTTGCGCTGCTACCTTAAGCTGGATCATGGCCCATTCAGGTGCAATAAACATGTGCTTGTAAATCACAACAAATAAAATACTGCAAACCAGTAATGCAACACGGCCACTCAATTTGCTCAATTGTGGCGCTAAGAATGCGATTTTGGCTTGCGAAAAACTCGAGAGTATTTGTTTAACTTTGGGCACCAATGCCAACTTAATCCCAGCAAAAATAATGACCAAAAAACCAAATGAAACGGCATTAGTAAGGACAGCTAAAATATAAGGGTGCACATGCGCACTTCCAAATAAAGGTAGGATAAAATCTTGCACATGCCCCGTATTCATAGCTGCCCCACTTCCTGTTCGTAGTCGCTGTTCGCGGCACGATAATTTTCTTCAATTGCGGCTATACGCCTCGATTTCTCTAACCACAATTGATTCATATAAGCCTGAAACTGAATACGATATTGCTTATCTATTTGGTAATCACCCGTCGGCAGCAATGCAAGCGGTGTAAATTCAATTTCAACGGTAATGGCGGTCAATTTACCCATCATAAATGCTCTACAGATATGCGCGTCTACACAGTGATATACCAGTGTAGTGTTAAGCAAACCGTCAATTTGAGCGTTTAAGACATCCAACGCAAAAGCTGTCCCACCCGCTTTTGGTTTCAATAAGTTAGGATATGGACTCGATTGGCGGCGTTGCTTACTTGGAGTGTACCGGGTGCCCTCAGCAAAATTGATCACCGTCGTAGGATGGTGCCTAAAGTTTTGGCAACTTTGCTTAGTACGCTCAACATCCATACGTTTCAGCTTTGGGTTTTTAGCGACCTCTGATTTGCTGGCCCGCTTCATAAACGGCATATCGAGCGCCCACGCACCAGTACCAATTAGAGGCACATACTTCAATTCATCTTTAAGGAAAAACTTAGGAGCAGGTAACACTTCTTGCGCACTGAGAACAACAATATCTAGCCAACTAATATGATTAGATATCAAAAGATACCACCCATTTATAGATACTTCTTGGGGCATAGTTACATGCAATGTTACACCGCCAAGCTTGAGCCCTAAACGATTGCCAGCGCACCACTTGCGATACGCCCAATGCAGACAAGAGGACAGCAGCTGGATGCGTAGACTCCATTTTAGGAGACCAAGAATGAGTATAATCAAGCCCCACAAAACAGTATTGAGAACTAAATAAAGTGCACCAATAGCACCACAAATCCAATTAGGTAGCATATTTTTCATTGTCTTGTTTCCTTTGCATTGGCGTCTATAAACCACCTTACTTGGTGACTGCTACTCTGCGGTTTGAGTAATGCGCTTGATATGTTCATCTTTCTCCAACCACAAACGGTTGAGTTCTCCTTGAAATTGGACCCGAAATTCGTTGTCGCCACTATAGTCTCCGACGAGCTTGTCACTAACAGGCATCAGCTCCACTTGAACGTTTATTTCACCTACTTTGCCAGCGACAAAATCCATAAATGTAGGAACGCCATTTGGGTAGTGGATCGTGACATTAACAACTTGGTTGATTTGCTCTCCCATCGCTTGCATAACAAATGCAATACCACCCGCTTTTGGTTTTAACAAATGCTTGAATGGGCTATTTTGCCTCTGATGTTTTTCATCAGTAAATCGAGTGCCCTCGACAAAATTCACTATGCTCACAGGCATAGTTTTAAACTTCTCACACGCTTTTCGGGTCGTTTCGATATCCTTCCCTTTGAGCTTAGGGTTTTTCTTAATTTGACTTTTACTCGTACGCGTCATAAACGGAAAGTCCAGTGCCCACCATGCTAAACCAAGAAACGGAACGTATAGCAGCTCTTTTTTCAAGAAAAAATTCAAAAATGGAATTTTACGATGAAGCACACGTTGCAGCACTAAAATATCGACCCAACTTTGATGATTCGCGATCACCAAATACCAATCTTTCTCGGTGAGAGACTCCGCACCAGTTACTTTCAATTGGTATGGTGAAATGCATTGTTGATTTATGTTATTGCCCGCAACCCACATACTGGCACATGCTTTGGCCAATTTGCTCAAGAGCCTCTGAAGCACTGGAATGGGGATCAGTTTCAGTAATCCACAAACAAAAATTGGCACAAACCAAAATAATGTATTGAGAACATACAAAATCAACCCTAGGATTTGACGGACTAACGACATGCGAAGTTCCTTTACTACTGTTATTCTACTTAACTACAAACAGCGACAGTGCAATGATACCCATCGCTGTATATATCATACGCGCTTTCCTACTCAGAAAAAATCAGAGCAGTGCTTATTTAATCTTCAAAATAGGTATACCCAGCAAGACCTGACTGAAGTTCTTGCAAGTAGGCGTCTTTTGTTATTTGTGCTGCACTGAGTCCCTGAACAATATGGCTAAAATTATCCAGTAAGTGCTGTTTATCATAATGAACGAAGCGTAATACGTCCTCTACACAGTCGCCCTTAAGCGCATTTGTGAGCTTAAAGCCATTCTCGCTTAGCTCTACATGTACTGAGTCAGTATCTCCAAATAAGTTATGTAAGTCTCCTAGTATTTCTTGGTATGCACCTACCATGAACATAGCCAAGTGATACTGCTGACCATGTTGATATGGCGGCATAGGCAGGCTAGATTCGATACCAGCACCCTCTACATAGTCTCGGATCTGACCATCTGAGTCACATGTAATATCTTGAATAATCGCTCTTTGTGTAAGCGGTTTGTCCAAATCACTAATGGGCATCACAGGAAACAATTGATCAATTCCCCACACGTCCGGCAATGATTGAAACAATGAAAAGTTCACAAACAATTTGTCTGCTAGTTTCTCATTTAAATCATCTAGCACTTCTCTATGCGCTCTTGATTGCCCATTTAAGCAGTCTCGTACACTGCGCAAAATGGTAAAATATAAGCGCTCTATTTGCGCCCATTGCTGCATACTAATCAAACCGTGAACATACTGATCATGTGCGTCACCAAACAGGTGCATTGCATCATGATAAGTTTCTAAAGCTAATCTCGGTGTTAAACGTGACAATGCCCCTTTTAGCTCATGAACGAGATGATGTTCGTCATCACTCATCTGGCAATTAACTTCATTACTCGGTGCTGTCTCAATATCAATTACATCAGTGATCAAAACCGCGTGGTGCGCTGTCAGTGCACGACCAGACTCGGTAATAATGTCGGGGTGGGGCAAATCGTGTTGTTCCGCCACCTCGGCAAATGCATTGACGACATTCCTCGCATACTCATTCACCGTATAATTCATCGAACATGCACTACGAGAGCCAGAGCCTTCATAGTCCACGCCCAAACCACCACCGACATCGACCGTTTTAAGTGGCACACCAAGCTGGGTCAACTCTGCATAATGTCGTGCACATTCTCGCAAAGCACGCTGAATGTCTCTGATATTGGCAATTTGTGAGCCAATGTGAAAGTGTACCAATTGCATAAGATGCAACTTACCTTGCTTGCGCAGCGTTTCCACCGCATCTAGCACCTGACCAGCAGTTAATCCAAATTTTCCTTTTTCACCGCCTGTATTTTGCCATTTACCTTTGCCAATTGAATTGAGTCGAATACGAATACCAATTGACGGCTCAATTTTTAGGTCATCGATTTCATTGAGGAGTGCATCTAATTCAGATAACTTTTCAACCACAATATGGACCTGATGTCCCATAGCTTGGCCAATTAATGCAAGACGCAAAAACTCTCGGTCTTTATAACCATTGCATACAATGGTGATCGGCGCACTTGCTAGGCCTAATATGGCCATTAACTCCGGCTTGGAGCCTGCTTCCAATCCCACCAAACCACTCGGGTGGCTCAGTAACTTACTTACAACAGAGCGTTGCTGATTTACTTTGATTGGATACACGCAAGTATATTTACCTTGGTAACTTTTTTGCTCACGCGCTTGGGTGAATGCATCCGTTAGGGTATCCACTCGATTTTGTAGGATGTCCGTGAAACGCACTAATACAGGTAAGGTCAAGCCCTGCTCTTTAAAGCGCTCTGTTAGCTCCGATAATGAGATCGGCGCTTTGTTACGGTCGCCATCAGGATAAGCGACCAATGCACCATTGTCGTCAATATCAAAATAACCATCACTCCAATGTGTTACATTGTAAGTCTCACGTGCGGTTTCAACTCCCCACTTCATCTTTATCTCAACTATAAAAACCCAATATTCTGCTCATTTTAATACGCATATCCCTGTTTAGCGATAGACAATTACCGCTTTTATTCGCGACTGGGCCTCTCGTAATCGGTAACGATTTTACGCACAGACAAACTGACGGCTTTCTACTAAAATAGATTGAGCAAATTAGTCGGCGCTGGCAAAATTGCGCCAAGTAATAACTCAATGTGAAGGCAAAAATGTCTAAATTAGAAGCAAACCGTTGGTTTACAGAGATAAGTGACCGCGATGGCAGTGCTTTTTCCCTGCGAATAAACAAAAAGCTCGACGAAGTGCAGTCTCCATTTCAAAAAGTCGAAATGTACGAGACCACTGATTTTGGCAACCTCATGATTATTGATGGTTGCACGATGGTGAGTACACGTGAAAACTTTTTCTATCACGAAATGATGAGTCACCCAGCCTTATTTGCACACCCTGCACCTAAAAATGTCGTCATCATCGGTGGTGGAGATTGCGGTACTTTGCGTGAAGTACTTAAGCACCCAGATGTTGAGTCTGTAACACAAATCGATATCGATGAAGTGGTTACACAAATGTCTTTAAAATACTTTCCAGAGCTTTGTGCTTCGAATGATGACCCACGTGCTACGGTTATGTTTGATGATGGGATCAAATATATGCGTGAAGCGACAGCAGACTCTATTGATGTCATCATTGTAGATGGCACTGATCCTGTTGGCCCAGGTGAAGGGCTGTTTAACCATGCATTTTATACAAGTTGCTTAGCGGCACTTCGCGAAGGTGGAATTTTAATACAACAGAGTGAGTCACCGCTGATGCATATGTCGTTGCTAAAAGACATACGCTGCGCAATGAAAGAGGTTGGATTTGCCGACTTACAAACTTTACCATTCCCACAGCCAATCTACCCAAGCGGCTTATGGTCAGCGACACTTGCACGTAAAGGCAGTGCGTTTGCGGGCTTTAGAGAGCAAGATGTGGATAACGCGAAATTCGACACAGAGTACTACAATAAAGGGATTCACTACGGCGCTTTGGCAACACCTAACTTTATGCGTCGTGCTTTTGACGATAACTAATATCTCAGAAAAAACCCCAAGCATTGCTTGGGGTTTTTAACTATCTTCTCAAAATCACTTTTGATGATACTGACGACTAAATTCATGAACTGAATTTATAAAAACGCCTGCATTCTCTGGGTCCACCTCAGGTGTAATACCATGACCTAAGTTAAATACGTGACCACTTCCTTCTCCAAATCCTGCCAAAATTGATTGTACCTCTTCACGAATACGCTCAGGTGTACCGTGTAGCATGGCTGGATCCATATTGCCTTGTAATGCAACTTTGTCGCCCACACGGCGCTTTGCATCAGCGATATCAATAGTCCAATCTAATCCAATTGCGTCACACCCCGTCGCAGCAATTGACTCAATCCACTGCCCACCATTTTTGGTAAACAAGGTCACAGGAACTTTGCGGCCATCATGGTCACGAATTAAGCCATCGACAATTTTGTGCATATATTGCAATGAGAATTCTTTGTAGTCTCTTGGGCTTAACACACCGCCCCAAGAATCAAAAATCATTAGTGACTGCGCACCAGCTTTTACCTGAGCATTTAAGTAATCGATAACTGAGTCAGCAACTTTATCTAGCAGCAAGTGTAAAGTTTGTGGCTCCGCAAATGCCATTTTCTTAATCTTGCCAAAGGTTTTACTGCTACCACCCTCAATCATATAAGTCGCCAATGTCCATGGAGACCCAGAAAAGCCAATAAGAGGAACTTCACCTTTCAACTCGCGACGAATAGTACTTACCGCATTCATCACATAACCAAGGTCATCATTTGGGTCAAGCTTTGGTAATTTTTGTACATCGGCTAACGACGTGATTGGACGTTCAAATTTTGGACCTTCGCCAGTTTCGAAATAAAGACCTAATCCCATAGCGTCTGGGATTGTCAAAATATCACTGAACAGAATCGCTGCATCAAGCGGGTAGCGGCGCAATGGCTGTAGTGTCACTTCACAGGCTAACTCTGCATTTTTGCATAGACTCATAAAGTCACCTGCTTGAGCTCGCGTAGCTCTGTATTCTGGGAGATATCGACCAGCTTGGCGCATCATCCATACAGGTGTAACATCAACCGGCTGCTTCTGCAACGCGCGTAAGTAACGATCATTTTTCAACTCGCTCATAGCGTTATTCAATTCCAGTGCTGTAAAAATTGCTCGAATTGTATCACCTTATGGCCATGGTCCCTAGTTGTTCACTCGTGAAAATAGCCGCTATATGATCCAGATTAACATTCACTATCTTTGATTATGCAACACTCGTTGGGCGACAACGTAAATTTCTTCACACAAGCTCAAATTTAAATACCTTACTAATCATGCTCGTATACTCTCATTTACAAAAAACTCGACGAGAGTATTTGCACCTTTTTGGAAACCTTGCTATAAAATGGCTGCGCAAAACAACAACAATAAACACCTTCTAATAAGAACAAGCGAATAGCTAAACTGCATTCGACCACCCTAGGGTGGTTTTTTTGTTTGTGCCTTTCACAACACTTTTTCAAAGCCTTTGTTAGTTAATACTTAATTAGAATTATTAACAACCACACTCAGTAAACCCAGCAAGGGTACAAATGAAAGAAATTCTCTCCTTTTTGCAAAAAGTGGTTGATCTTTTCATCAGTTTTCCTTTTCATAGAAGGCAAGATAACGTATTCGGTAGTACCAAATTGTGGTCTTTATTTGGGTCCATACCTGAGTCAGGTTTACGCGTCCCATAAACACAATGTGTTCTTTGCAAACATGCAATTTGGTCATTGCAGGGCCTAATAACAAAACGACCCGCTAAGGAGATAACTATGCTTTCACGGTTAGAACAAGCCCAACAAAAATGGGGAGGGAGCCATAGTGTAATCGACAATTGGCTTATGGAACGTCAAGAGCTTTTGCTACTTTACTATAAAGTCGCAGGCCTATCTCCTTTTGAAAACAGCGATAATGCACTGCCTGAGCAGGTCCAGATCCAATCCTTTTGTCAAATTCTGATGGATTACCTTTCGGCTGGGCACTTTGAAATTTATGACAATATTGTCGCTGCTTGCAAAGAAAAAGGTCCCGAAAGTCTAAAGTTAGCGCGCTCTATCTACCCTAAGATAACCGCCTCTACAGATTTAGCGCTGGACTTTAATGACAAGTACGCTGAAGCGAATACTGACAATGGTTTAGAAGATTTTGACAAAGATCTCTCTATATTAGGCGAAGCACTAGAGCAGCGTTTTGCATTAGAAGATGAGTTGATAGATAACCTCTTTTCAAACCACAGCGAATAAACCATTAAAAAAGGGCCCCAAGGGGCCCTTTTTTAATGCTGCGAATTACTCCGCAGGCTTTTCTTTATCTTCTTGGATCTCAAGCAATTCAACTTCGAAAACAAGCGTTGAATTTGCAGGGATCTTACCAAGGTTACGCTCGCCGTAGCCTAGGTCTGAAGGAATAGTGAATTTGAACTTAGAGCCAACAGGCATTAACTGTAAACCTTCAGTCCAACCAGCGATAACTTGGTTAAGCGGGAAAGTCGCAGGCTGGTTACGTGAATACGAACTATCAAACTCAGAACCATCTAGTAAAGTACCTTTGTAGTGAACTTTTACAATGTCTGTTGCAACTGGCTTTTTACCTTCGCCTGTAGAGATAACTTCATACTGAAGGCCTGACTCAGTTACTGTTACGCCATCTTTCTTAGCGTTTTCAGCAAGGTACTTTTCACCATCTGCTTTATTCTTTTTCGCATCAGCTTCTGCTTTAGCAGTTTGCTTTTCACGTACAGAAGTATCTAATGCTGTTAACACTTCACGAATTTTCTCTTCGTCTAGCTTTGCATTACCTGCTAGCGCGTCTTTAAAGCCACGCATTAATAGTTCTTGGTCAAGCTCAATACCTAACTCTTTTTTGTCAGCAAGATCTTTTTGCAAGAAATTACCCACTGAAGCACCAATGCCATAAGCTTGTTGCTGAACTTCAGTCTCTAGTTTTACTTCTTCGACCTTTGCAGTTTCCTGCGCTTTTTGGTTACAAGCAGTTAATGCAAGTACAGACGCTGCAATTAAAGACAGCTTAATAGTTTGTTTCATTTTATTCTCTCCGACATCCGAGCAGCTAGAAACCAATGTTGCTCTCTAACCTCATTGTCTTGTTAAATAATTATTAATATAAAAAAGGTGATGTCACATTATCACTCATTGCCGCCAATGCCAAGATTCTCACCATGACAACCTGTCCACCGGAAATATCGGTGTGATAGACGACATTAGTTTCCTGATACGCTAATATCAGGTTTGTGGGCCAATCAATTTTACCACTAGTCTACTCGGTGAAAATCATAGAGTTAAGGGGAAATACCGAATTTATGGCCAAATTTTTTAAAATGCACCTACTACTCATATACGGTGCGTCACTCATCGCACTCTTTGGGTGTTCACCAGACAGCTCAAAAGCCCATCTGACCGTGGAACACGCCGCGAGGGGTGCATTTGCAGCTGCTATTTCACACGATGGTCGTTACAGTTTAGTGTCATCCGTAGAGCATGGTGTGGTTTTATGGGATAACCAAGCCCATGGGCTCCAATATCAATGGACACATTCAGATCAACCAGACGACTTGGTCCACTCTCTCGCCATCGCCCATGATAACTCAACAGCCGTGACCGCTGCCAATAATCGCTTTGCCCTATGGCGTCTATCTGATGGCAACAATATTGGTTATTATCAAATAGACACAGGCACAATTAGAGACATCGCTGTCAGCAACAACGGTCGCTACGTATTATATGGCCGCAGTGACAATGTAGTTGTGCATCTGGACTTAGATAGCGGAAGACGCTTAGAGTTCCTTGGACACCAAGAAAAAATTAACAGTATTGCCTTATCGCCAAATGGCCACTTTGCTTTGACTGGGGCAAATGACTACAGTGCCTACTTTTGGGATACTAGAACAGGTCAGGTTTTACATCGTTTCAATCACCCAAGTCGCGTAACAAAAGTAGCGCTCGATCCGCAAGGCCGATATGCATTTACGGCTGACAGCATGAAAAAAGCCAGTATATGGCAGCTCACCTCTGGTGATCTTGTCGCTCAATTGCAGTATATTGCTCGCCAGAAGATATTTAGTGCAGTGCGTTTTAATCAGCAAGGTGATTTACTTGCAACGGGCTCACCAAATCGCCAACTCACATTGTGGCGAGTCAGTGATGGTGCCAAGTTAGATACATGGCTCGTCAAACCCCGCGAAGGAAGCAGACCAAAATCAGCTGTTGTGTTCGATGTGGCGTTTGCCAAACGAGATGCACTGCTTGTGACAGAAAGCTCCAGTGGCTTAATGGAACAATTCGAAAGAGTAAAAGAGTAATGACAGAATTAGAAAACAGGGTGACTGAACTTGAAGCCAAAGTTGCATTTCAAGAAGACACCATAGAGACGCTCAATGATGAGCTCAAAGTCCATCAGTCTCGCCTAGCGACAATGCAACATCAAATAAAGCTGTTGGCGCAAAAAATTAGCGAAGGGAAAGACAGCAACATGATGCCCATTGAGCAGGAGCCACCTCCACCGCATTATTAATCAGTATGCCTGGATGCGCTTTTGCGCATCACAACTCAGCTACTGTGGCTTAAATACACCAATAACCTGTTCAAATTGACGGGTTGAAGCCTGTACCGCCTCTTCAGGTTGTGTCATTGAGTGGCCACACGATACACACTCAACTTTTTCCACATCGTGCTCTTTGTACAACATCATGACATCCATTTTGTTGCATGCTGGGCACGACGCGCCCGCGATAAAACGCTTTTTCGTTCTCACAATACTACCCCGCCTTCTCTGTGAAAGGGTTATTTTATATTAGTTCATCGCGCTTTGATACGCTTGTCGTCGACTATTAGATCCATGTTATCATGCGGGCAGAAGATTTAAGCTGAGCATATTATGATCCAACTTTCTGATATTGAATTGTTACGTGGTGGCAAAACGCTACTAAAAAATGCCAATGCAACCTTATTCGCCCAACATAAAGTAGGCTTAGTTGGCGCTAATGGTTGTGGTAAGTCCTCTTTGTTTGCCCTACTAAAGTCACAGTTGCATGCTGATGCCGGTGATTTTCAAATCCCGAAAGATTGGTCGATTGCCTCTGTAAAGCAAGAAACTCCGGCCCTATCCATTTCTGCTCTTGAATATGTTCTGCAAGGCCATGAACAATATTACAAGCTGCGTGATGCATTGCGCGTAGCAGAAGCTAAAGGAGATGGTGAGTCACAAGCTAAAATCCACCAGCAACTAGAGCTAGTGGGCGGATATGGCATTGAGGCCAAAGCGGGTGAGCTACTGCATGGATTAGGCTTCAGCAACGAACAACTCGACTTTGCTGTTAGTGAATTTTCTGGTGGTTGGCGTATGCGTCTCAACTTGGCACAAGCTCTCATCAGAGATGCGGATCTCCTGTTGCTGGATGAACCGACGAACCACTTGGATCTGGACGCTGTCTACTGGCTAGAGCGATTTTTGAAAGCATATCAAGGCACACTGGTGTTGATCTCTCACGACAGAGAGTTTTTGGATGCCGTGATCGATCAAATATGGCATATTGATCAACAGTGTATCAATGTCTACAAAGGCCACTACTCACAATTCGAGCGTCAAAAAGCAGAACGTATGGCGCAGCAGCAAGCAATGTATGAAAAACAGCAAGAAACCATTGCTCATTTAGAAAAGTTCATCACCCGCTTCAAGGCCAAAGCAAGTAAAGCTAAACAGGCACAAAGCCGTGTGAAAGCCCTAGAAAGAATGGAGAAGCTCGCACCTGCTCACGCCGATTCTCCTTTTAGCTTTGAGTTTGAAAACCCCGAAAATATCCCGAATCCGCTCATGACCTTAGATCAAGCTCAAGCAGGATATGGTGATATCACGATTCTACACCAAATCA
The DNA here is from genome assembly GCF_001625655.1 of Pseudoalteromonas luteoviolacea DSM 6061. Lineage (GTDB taxonomy): Bacteria > Pseudomonadota > Gammaproteobacteria > Enterobacterales > Alteromonadaceae > Pseudoalteromonas > Pseudoalteromonas luteoviolacea. Next base: position 56,585 of record NZ_AUYB01000079.1, read on the forward strand.
AATTAAACCTAGTCCCAGGCAGCAGAATTGCCCTTTTAGGTAGAAACGGTGCAGGTAAATCGACCCTAATCAAACTGCTTGCGGGTGATATAAAACCGCAAGCAGGTGAAGTATTTCAGCACCAAGGCTTAAAAGTCGGCTACTTTGCTCAACATCAATTAGAGTCACTAGATCTAAATGCAAGTGCTGTCACGCACTTACAGCGTTTAGACCCACAAGCAACAGAACAATCTCTGAGAGATTTTCTCGGCGGGTTTGCGTTCCATGGTGACAAAGCATTAGAGCCAGTAGCCCCATTTTCGGGTGGTGAAAAAGCACGCCTGGTGCTTGCCATGTTGGTATACCAACAGCCCAACTTACTGTTACTGGATGAGCCAACTAACCACTTAGATCTAGAGATGCGCCATGCTTTGGTCATGGCCTTGCAAGGTTTTGAAGGCGCAATGGTGACCGTATCGCACGACCGCCATATGCTGAAAAATACCGCCGATGAGTATTATCTGGTTGATAACGGTACGGTGAGTGCATTTGGCTATGACTTGGATGAGTACTACCAATGGCTTCTAAATGCGAATAAAGAAGCGAAACAAAAACCAGGTGTCGAAGAAAAAGCCCACTCCAGTGTCAATCGCAAAGAACAAAAGCGCTTAGAAGCAGAGTTTAGAAAGTCTGTGCAACCGCTCAAGAAATCCATAGAAAAATTGGAGAAATCACTGGATAAACTCACCAGTGCGCTCTCTGAAGTAGAGGTCCAACTTGGCGATAACTCACTGTATGAGGCTGAAAATAAAGCCAAACTGACCGAGTTATTGGCTCAGCAGGCGAAACTAACACCAGAGCTAAACGACACCGAAGAAGCTTTACTCTTGGCACTCGAAGAGTTAGAAGAGAAAGAAAGTCAATTCGCAGAAAATGGCACTGTATGCTAAAGCACGATCAGTTCTGGCATTACGCATGCCAACTATATAGCAATAAGCAAATGGAGGAAGTGCTTTTGCACTTCCAAAATGCACATAATAAAAACGTCAATTTATGTCTGCTATTGGACTACTTGACTGAATTAGATAAGCAACTGTCTCAAGCAGATGTTGAGGCGCTGATCTTATGTGCAGCAAAACTAGATCAACAACTTTTATCACCATATCGCTTACTTCGCCGCACACTTAAAGATGAGCACCACGCGTATCCTAATTATGCATCTGCCCGTTCAAGCTTATTAAAAGCAGAATTGGAGCTGGAAAAGCTTCAGCAGCATAGCCTGATTGAACTAGTAAACACCTGCTTGCCTTCCCACAACACCGGCGCAAATAATCTTGCACTATACTTGCCAGAGTCTCTGGTACATCAGTTTATGCGCGCCAAATCATGATCAAGATCAAGCGTAAAGGCGAGTCAATATCGGCTAATTTATAAACTTGATCTCGATCATAACGATCCTTCCACCGCTCCTCTACTATTAATTCATCGACAAATTGAGGAGACACAGCCATGAACGTATTCTTTAGAGATTTCTTTACCGACCCCGTGTTGTTTTTATCTTTTGGCATACTTGGGATCGTGATAGCGCTGTGCATCTACTATGTTTATTACTTTGTGAAAAAAGTGAACGAAGCTGAAATTCCAGAATAAGCATTTGTAGTTCGAAAATAATTGTTAAAGCAAATTTAGTTCCCGTTTCAAGAATTAAGCACGACGCACAAAGCACCTTATCAGCCTAGCTGGTCGGGTGCTTTTTATTTACGTCTGACTATTTCGTACCGCTATTTATCTTTTTCTGTGCAGCTTTGATACACTGGCACGGTTACAGTGTTAGCAAGAGAACTTTTCTGATTTATGTCGCAGCAGCTAGATCTTACTTTTAAACCTGCTTGGTGGATGCGCAATCGTCACGCCCAAACCATTTTACCAAGAGCATTTAGGCCTAGACTTAAAGCCAACGTCCATTATGAACACCTTCAAACGCCAGATGATGACTTTCTTGAATTGGCCTGGGCAAAAAATGGAAACAAACAAGCACCTCTCGTGGTTGTTTTGCATGGTTTAGAAGGCAATATAAATAGCTTTTACGCAAAGGGCATGCTACGCGCGCTTGCAAACACTGGTTTAGACGCTGTATTGATGCACTTTCGCAATTGCTCACGAGAAGTCAACAAACAACCGCGCGCTTATCACAGCGGCGAAACCCAAGATCTCGGTTACCTAATTAGCACATTGAAAAAGCGCTATGTGGACCGAGCCATTTTTGCTGTTGGCTTTTCTTTGGGCGGAAATGTACTGGCAAAATATCTAGGTGAACGAGGTCAAAATAGCGGTCTACAGGGTGCTGCGGTTATTTCTGCACCTTATCACTTATCCTCTTCTTGCCAAGTGATCCGCAAAAGTTGCTTTAAACTCTATCAGAAGTACCTGCTTGATCGAATGAAGCATTCCTTTTCTCGTAAGCTTAATCAAATAAACGGACAAATCCAATTGGATGCGAAACAACTGGCCAATATAAACGACCTTTGGCAATTCGACGACCAAGTCACAGCCCCGTTACATGGCTTCAAAGGCGCGGAAGACTACTATGCTCAAGCCAGTTCGCAACCATATTTAAGCCTTATAGAAACTCCCACTTTGCTGATCCATGCAGAAGATGACCCCATGCTGTCTAAGCAAGCCGTGCCAATTTCAGCTCAGATCAGCGAACATGTGCAGCTGGCAGTCTCCCAACGAGGCGGGCATGTAGGCTTTATCTCTGGTGCAAACCCATTTAAACCCATCTACTGGCTTGAGCAAGTCGTTCCTGCCTATATTCATTCTCTTATTAAATAGTGACGATTATGCTAATCCCATACCAACAAATTGACCCAACCACCCTCATGAGCCTTATTGAGCACTATGTACTACGCGAAGGCACAGACTATGGGGACAGCGAAGTGAGCACTGAACAAAAAGTCGCTCAGGTTAAATCTCAACTGCAAAGTGGTGAGGCTTTGATTGTGTTTTCTGAATTTCATGAGTCTGTCAATATTGTCAGTAAAGCCCAGTTTCATGCGATGCAGAGTGAAGACTATCAATCCGAGCCTATTTATTAATCCAATGGAGAATGGCGCTTTTGGGATTGAGCCTTTTTGATTAGTTGTTACAATCAAAATTCACAATCATAATAAAGGCGCAAAAATGAAGTTAAGCTCAGCTCTGTGTGTTCTCGCATTAGCGGTTTCCTCTGTTCATGCCAAAGAATACACTGCATCGGAACGTGCCATTCGTTTGGCTCAAGAAAACCTCCTTATCGATACCCATATTGACGTTCCTTACCGCATCAATGAAAAATGGGATGATGTTTCAAAAGCGACCAAAGGCGGTGACTTTGACTACCCTCGCGCGATGAAAGGCGGGCTGAATGCGCCGTTTATGTCGATTTATATTCCCGCGAATTTAGAGTTTGAAGGCAAGGGCGAAAGCTATCAACTTGCGAATCAACTTATTGATGGTATGGAAGCGTTGGCACAGCGCGCTCCGCATAAATTTGCCATGGCCTATAGTACCCAAGATATTGAAGCTCAATTTGATAAAGGCTTAATGTCTATTGCCATGGGCATGGAAAATGGCTCACCAATAGAGGGGGATCTAGGTAATCTAAAACACTTTTTTGACCGCGGTGTACGCTATATCACACTCGCCCACTCTCAAAGTAATCATATCTCAGACTCTTCATACGATGTGCGTAGAAAATGGAAAGGGTTGAGTCCCTTTGGTAAGCAACTTGTCGTGGAAATGAATAAAATCGGCATGCTTATCGACGTTTCACACATTTCTGATGCCGCTTTCTATCAAGTGATGGAAATATCAAAAGTGCCAGTCATTGCTTCGCATTCATCTCTGAGAAAGTATACGCCTGGATTTGAGCGCAATATGGACGATGACATGCTGTTGGCATTGAAAAAGAATGGCGGTGTTATACAAATTAACTTTGGCTCAAGTTTTGTCACCAATTCATCTCGCAGCTGGTACGACAAACGCAGTGCAGAAGAGAAGGAAGCCACCAGCCGTGGAGCGAATAAAACGGATTTTCGCGCCGCTTATATCGCTAGAAACCCCTTTCCTTTCGCGACACTGGAACAAGTCTTGGATCACATAGATCACGTCGTAAAGTTAATTGGAATAGAGCACGTTGGAATTGGCTCGGACTATGATGGCGTAGGTGATTCACTACCAACTGGCTTAAAAGATGTTTCTACCTACCCTAACCTCGTGCAAGGTCTACTAGATAGAGGTTATAGTGAGAAAGACATTAAACTTATTTTGGGTGGCAATACCTTAAGAGTGTGGAAACATGCTGAAGCCTATGCGGCAAAGTTCTAACTTGTCTTGGGTAAGCACATGCTTGCCCATACTTTTGATCACCAGTAGCTACAAATGATATAACCATTTTCTTAGCTAATAAATTTCATATTAAAGAATAAGCATTCGGTAGCTTAACTGAGGCTACTACAAAAGCAAAAATACAACATTTAAAGATAAAATATGCAATTAAATAAGACAAAGAAAAAACACTAGGATAAAAATAAGAAATGATTAATGAGTGATACAGGAATTGGTTGCGGGAGCCGGATTTGAACCGACGACCTTCGGGTTATGAGCCCGACGAGCTACCAGGCTGCTCCATCCCGCGCCTGTATCGTTAAGTTGGTTTTACTTCTTTCTTAACTAAGAAGTTGGTTGCGGGAGCCGGATTTGAACCGACGACCTTCGGGTTATGAGCCCGACGAGCTACCAGGCTGCTCCATCCCGCGCCTGTATTGTTAAGTTTGTTTTACTTCTTTCTCAACTAAGAAGTTGGTTGCGGGAGCCGGATTTGAACCGACGACCTTCGGGTTATGAGCCCGACGAGCTACCAGGCTGCTCCATCCCGCGCCTGTATACATCTTACGATGCGACTTTAAGAAAGACCTTTTCAAGCTCTTCCGTAAAGAGGTCGCTATAATATCTAAATTTATTTTTATTGCAAGGATTTGACGAAAAATAATTTTTTAAGCGTTTAAAAAACATTCAAACGGGTAAATTCTGGCGCCAACGCCTCATTTTATTGCGTTTACCCAGCGCTATTAGGTGCCCTTACTCACCACTAAGGGACTAAAAAGCACCATGCTTAGCTATCTCAATTACCTTTGATGTGGACTGATTAACTTTTGAAACTGCCAGTCTGGATGCCCCATAACAATGAAGTCGGGATTTTCAGTAGACTCTCGTTGATTATACGTAAGCGGATTGAACTCAGCATCAGTGATACACCCCCCCGCCTCTTCTACAATGACTTGTGAAGCTCCCGTATCCCATTCTCCGGTAGGTCCGACTCGCAAAAAACAGTCAGCTTTACCTTCTGCGATAATACAAGCCTTCAATGAACACGAACCCAGCGCTATGGTATCGAATTGGCTATTAAGATACTGGCTTACCGCTTCTATTTTTTGTCTACGGCTCACTGCAAGCGTCAAGGTATCTGGTGGCGCGACGAAAATTTGCTGGTCTTGGCCTTGTTCGCGTTTAAAAGCCCCACCTTCTTTAGTGGCAAAGTATGTGATCCCTTTTGCTGGCCAGTGGATCACTCCCAGTACAGGTTGATGATTTTCAATCAGTGCAATGTTCACCGCGAAGTCACCACTTTCTAAAATAAACTCACCAGTGCCATCCATAGGATCAAGCAACCAATAGCGCTGCCAACTTTGTCGTTGCTCAAGAGGTGGGATTGGAGTCTCTTCGGACATGATAGGGATATCTGGCGCAAGCGCTGTAAGACCTGTTAACAACACTTCATTAGCTGCAAGATCTGCCGCCGTTACGGGTGTGTGATCTGACTTTTCTTGTTGCCCAATGTCGTCTTGCTGGTAGATAGCCATGATGGCTTTACCTGCAAGTTGTGCCAATTCAATACAAGGCTCTAAGTAGGTTTGCAACTTAAACCTCCTTTAATAAAAACTGCTGTAACAATAATAGCGCAGCCACACTTCGCGCTTCAGTAAAATCAGGTTGTTCAAGTAATGTTTGCCACTCTTCAAGTGGCCATTTGACCACCACTAGTGGCTCAGGTTCATCACCCTCTAAACACTCAGGATATAAATCTTTCGCTACTAGAATATGCATATGTGCATTGAAATAACTGGGAGCCAAAGAAACCGTCTTTAAGTCGGTGAAAAAGTTTGCACCAAAGCCTACTTCTTCTTTTAATTCTCGATTGCCCGCTTCAATAGGTGTTTCACCAGGGTCTATTAGCCCCTTTGGAAAACCTAATTGGTAATCATGTGTGCCTGCACAGTACTCTCTCACTAATAGTAGTTCATTTTCAGCAGTTATAGGCACAATCATCACAGCGCCTCGCTTGCCCCCTTTAACCCGCTCATATTGCCTTTGCTCTCCATTAGAGAATTGCAAATCAAGGGCCTCTACAGTAAACAGCTTACTCTTGGCAACTACTTCTGACGATAATATTTCCGGCGGACATGGATGCTTTTTCTGTGACATAAACTTTTATTTGCTATGATGGTGATAACCTAATCATAAAGCCTTTGAAGTTAAAAGCCTATGCTAAATTGGTCAAATATCGACACCGTTCTACTTGATATGGACGGCACCTTACTAGATCTTTATTTTGATAATCATTTTTGGTTAGAGATCATCCCTAAAGCACACGCGGTGAAACAAGGGATAAGCTTGGAACAAGCCCGCGCAGATATTCTGGCGAGATATGATGCAGTGATGGGGCAAATCGAATGGTATTGCTTAGATTACTGGCAAGCGCAATTACAGCTACCTATTATGGATCTAAAAAGAGAGATCCAAGATTTAATTTCTGTGCGAGAGGATGTACCTGAATTTTTGCAAGCTCTTAAAGCAGCTGGTAAAGAACTAATTTTGCTCACAAATGCCCATCCTGATAGCCTGAGCTTAAAAATAGAGCGCACACAACTCAGTGGCACACAGTTTGACGGCTATTTAGACAAAGTCATCTCAACCCACCAATATGGCGTTAGTAAAGAAAGCCAAAGTCTTTGGCAGCAAGTGCAAGCAGATTTAAAGTTTGATAAAGCGCGAACTTTGTTTGTAGACGACAGCCTGAGTGTGCTTGCAGCAGCAAAACAATATGGCATTGGCCATTTGTTGGCAATTGAGAACCCAGATAGCCAACAAGCTCCAAGAGAGATCACTGACTATCTCGCAATTAGTGATTACCGCACACTATTGCCTATTATTTAAGCAGGGTAACGTGCTGCTAAGCCTGCATAGACTTGTTTTGCAAAGTCTGGATGCTCTGTGTCTAGGCTTTTCACAATTTCCACTAAGTGTTCGTTGTCTTCTTTTTCGTCCCACACTTTAATGTAAGTCCCTTCTTTATAGCCATGATCTTGGCGGAAGAAGTTCAGTGTATTTTTACCGACATAACCACGGTACAGATCATCAAGCGACATACCAATTTGCTGCATACACCCAGCAAAAGCAGCTGCACTAAATGCCTTATCTGCAACCGCACTTGCAGCCAAGTGCTCTAAAGTTTGTTTAAAATCTTCTGCTTGCTTGGGTGAAGCAAGTTCAGTCTCCAATTGCTTTGCTAATTCTTCAAATGAGGTTTCGCCGTCTATTCTCAGCGACAGTCCGAAATGAAAAATATCCACAAGCTCCAAGATCACTTGTTCAGTATCTGGTGTCTGTTTTTTCCACCATTTCCAGCCATAATGATCAAGCATCTCTGCACATTCAACCCATATCGCTCGATACCATTCAAAGCCTTGACTAAACCATTGCTCATGCACTTTGGTATTCATCGCATTTTGCATTTCCAGCATCACTACTAGCTTGGTGATATTTGCAGACATATTTGCTCTCTTTGAGGTGATAAATAAAAAAGGATACGCGTAATATCATACCCGAGCGAAAGCATTTCGTCACTTTGCCTGTCTAATAACATTCACTAATGCTTAATACAGAGGAACCCATGCCGATTTTACTGATTATTTGCCTGATTTTGATTACACCACTCGCTTCTGCGGCGACTGTCACCAACATCAGCAACTCGCCTGAATCTGTGTCGCCTTTATTACCAGGTCTTCAAGCTCCAGCGCTTACGTTAAAAAATAGCCAAGGCAAGGCCGTTGATTTAGAGACACTGTATAAAAATAAAACGTCGATTGTTGTTGTTTATCGCGGTGGGTGGTGCCCATACTGCACACGCCAACTAAAAGGCATCCAAGCAATTGAGTCACAGATTGCCTCATTAGGCGCTCAGATAATTGCGATTTCACCCGACTCACCTGACGCTCTCGCGAAAAGCACCATTGAATCGCCGAACTATTTACTGCTGTCGGATAACGAAATGGCTTATGCACAAGCTTTAGGGTTAGCCTACTTCTTAGATAACAAAACAGCCACAGCATATCGCAATAAGCTTGGTGTGAACTTTGTAGACCTTGATGGTAATGACCGTGTTGCGCTGCCAGTACCGGCCGTGTTTGTCATCGACAAAAAAGGTCTAGTCCAGTTTCAATATGCAAACCCAAACTACAAAGTTAGGTTAGATGAAAAAGTATTACTGGCAGCTGTTACTGCCGCCAGTAAGTTATAAAATATATTGGCCCGCTAAAGCACCTAAGGCGTTTTAGCGGTTTTCCAAACGATTATAATCGAACAACCCGAACTCTACGCCTCGATAACGTCTTGCAACATCATGGAGTAGATCGCTGTATTGCCAAAATTGCGGATGTGTTCTGCGAATACCAAACTGCGCTTTGAGTGCTCGGTAACTCGTTTCGTCCACAACTTGCGCAAAGCCAGTCGTAAACGCCTCTACATGGGCTTGATTAGGCAAATACCAAATGGCTTCTGGATAATCTCCAACAAACCCAGGGATCACCGTGACGTAATCTTCCTCATATGCACGTTGCCCAGATTCATTCAACAGACTAGAAATATTGAAATGCGCATTATGACGCAGCAATGTATAAGCTTGGTGCGACCCGTGTTCATTACGGGCTAAAATAAATGTCACTTGCGGTAACGTTTTAACAGCGGCTATTGGCAATCGGTTCAACTGTTTTAACCGTTCGGGTACCGCGTGGTAGTCATACTCTTGATGCAACACATCACTCAGTCGTTCGCTCATTTTTAAGTAAAGCTCTGACTGCGGGTCATTTGTCTGATACTCAATTAAACTCTCGGCCCCCAGTAAACTCTTGCGATTGATAAATTCACTCAGGCTCAAGTGTGACTGTCTATACCAATAATTTTTAATCTCTTGCCGGTGACTTTTTGGCAATAAATTCAGATAGTTTTGTTCACCCTCTAAGCGAAGAAAATCCATGTATAAGCGTGTGATCAGCTGATGGCCAATATTACCGTATACATCAAAGCCAGCAACAAGTAAGTAATGGATCCGTTCAAACAGAGCATAGTCCAGTACCCATGCCGTCTTCGGCTGTTGCCCCACAAACCCTTTGACGACAGTTGCACTGTTGAAATGACGAAAGATAGTCAGTGCCGCGTTCGGGTTATGACCATCTCCTTGCCATATTAGATCTAAGTCTAATTTACCGCCATGGTTAAAAATTTGGTCAGATAGCTCTGTTTTTGCTTTGAGATAATCACTTTGGTGTTTTGCATACTTAGCCCAACTAGACAAAGGAAGTACATTGCTCTGCTCAGCAGCTGGCAGCAGCAAATCATCATCATGCTCTAACAACAACGCTTCTACAGCTGGATTGGCATTTTTATCTGGGTCTACGAATGCTACCCAAAAGTGGTCGTTAATCACATTTAGTGCAATTTGCCCTCGGCAAACAGGACCTTTGATAAAGCCCTTTACGATAAGTTCAGCTTCATCAAGCATAAACTGATAACGGGACTTGACCGGAATAGCAGCAAACGTTTTGAATGGGTTCGCAGCTAACTTTGGTGCATATCCCGGTAATTCGTTAACTTCATAATCACCGCCTAAAAACTGACTGTATAAACGGCTCATTTTTCTATCATCTAATGCCAACGGCAGGTGTGTTTTTGACAAAATCGTGCTGCGTTCATGCATTAATCGATAGTAGACACGTGTTACTTTTGGATCATCAAAAGGACGCACAGTAGCTATCAATTCAATCGGTTGCCCTGGTGGGGTTTTAGAACGGACTAATTTAAAGAATGTCTCTTGGCTATATTGTACAAAGTATATATTTGCCAAATACCAGTGCTCATAAATATAACGCGCCGCCAATTGAGGCTTGTTGCCCGCTTGATTTAAAAATTGCTCCCATTTATCTACTTGTTGTTGCACTTCCTTTGATGGTGCTGCAATTTCTCCCATATGAGCACCTTGCTCAAGCCAACTTTGTAATTGAGCAAATTCATGATTTGTAAGTGCAGGGAGACCATAAGGCATACCACCATGAGGGTTTGCCTTGGCATAGGCGTCATACTCATCCATTGATGGACAACTTTGCGTTCTATCCAAAGAAAAATCGAACTCTTTGCCGAGTATCGCTTGTTCGGGAAAGCTGTTGCGCTGCTTTAGCAACAGGCTTTGATACATCACACTACCGTGCAAGTTTGCATATTCAGTTTGCACACGCTCATTCAATACTGGCGTAAAGCCTTTTCCACGCCATTGTGAGGTCGTCGTTGCGTCAAATAGCAGCCTAGTTGGTGACTCGGCCAGCAAACGCGTACCGTCATATACGAGCGCCTTGCTCAACCCTCTATCGATACCTTGGGGGGAACTTAGCTTGAGCTGACAAGGTGCGTCATAGCAACCATGGCATACAACACAACGGTTATCTAGAACTGGCTTTACCTGTTGCAAATACTTCGCGCCACCTTGCGTGTAAGAAACCAATCGTTCTTGTGGCTGCTCAGGACCAAATAAATCGTCGTAATGGCTGACACCTAGTACAGCACACCCACTTAAAAATATGAATATACTTACCAGCCAGATAAAACGCTTCTGCGGCATTGCACGGCTCCGAGGTTAGTTTGCAGGTTGTTCGTTAGTATTGTCTTCTTCTTCCTCGTCGAGGCCAAGATCAAAGGTCGGCATCATATCTACAGGTGGTGATACAAATAGCGCTTCTGCATCAGCCGGGCTAAGCACGGCACTTAACACAGGGCCATGATTTAACAGCAGCTGCGCTTGATGGCCATTGGCCATTAAAACGGTATAACTGGCTTCTATATCTTTTAATTCGTAACTCTCTAACGGGATGCTAATACTTTGCTCTGGTGCAGGGTTTTGACATAAATTAGCTAGGAGATCTGCCGTTAGATTCACCGAAAGTTGCATATCGGGACTCTCAATATCACGGCTCTCTATATCATCATTCAATAAAAACAAAGGTAAGATTAGTGGGGTATTTTCTTGTAGTTCCATGCTCGTACTCTAGAATCATTTTTTGCAAGTGTAGCATAATTCCATGAACCAAAACCGAACAATCCTGCACGTTCAGGGCTGAGTTTTACAGCCCCTTACGCGCAACTTTACTACCAAGGTAGTTCGTCACCACTTGAATGCCAAAAGGTACCGGTATTTGATAAGTTTAATTCATCAATGCGTTTGATCAAACGCTCTGCGGCCACATCAGGCCCTATGTCCCCAGCATAATTCACCATCTCGGTTTGCACAAAACCTGGGTGTAGCAGTGCAACAGCAACACCTCTAGGTTTAAATTCATGAGCAAGGCTCACACCAGCGGCGTTCAGCGCCGCTTTAGACATTCTATAGCCGATGTATGCACCTGAACCATTGTCGGCAATAGAACCCATTCGGCTCGTTACCATCGCAACTTTTGCTCCAGTAATTAGCGAAGATTGCAAGGCATGGGTGACCCGCACTGGCGCGACTGCATTGACAGCGAATTGAGCTTCTATGCGGTCAAAATTCATATCCGCCAGGCTTTCGTTACTAAAGATCCCCGCATTATTTATCAGTATATCTATCTGACGACCCCGCATCTGCTGCGCGAATGTATTGACATCAGACTCTCTGCTCACATCAATGTTTGGAATAACATCAATAGCTAATGCTTCTAGCTCCCTAGAGCTCTTTCTTACAACTGCTGTGACATGATAGCCTTGTTGTGAGTATTGACGACAAAGCTCTAATCCTATCCCTCGATTCGCACCGGTAATGACAACGTGCTTATTCATTCTCTATTCCCATTATTTTAGATCAACCTAAAGCTTTAACTGTTGGGGCGCAAAGAAACAGATTCAAGATGGTGTTCAGGTAAAATACAAGAGTGCTAGAGTTCTGCTAGGCTTAAAATATCTGCCTTTAATGGACCCAATAATGTGAAGCTCTTGATAACATTGGCGGCTATTTTTTTCACTCTTCAGTTGGCTGCCAAGGAATACAATATCAATGTCAGTGAAAGTATGTCCTTTCACTTAGGTAAAAAGCAGGTGGAACAAATATTCACCGCCATTTATCAACCTTTAAATATTTCTCCAAAGTTTCATTATTTGCCCTCTCAACGAGGCCTAAAGTGGGTTAATCAAGGTCAGTTTGATGCAGAAGCCGGACGTGTAGAAAGTGCTATGCATCGCTTCGACGCATTAATCCCCGTACCAACCCCTCTTGCTACGGTACGCCTTGCTGTTTTTTGTTTGGCACCTCAGTTTTGCCAAGTTGATCGTAATGAGGGCATGATTATAATCGAGGGGAGCCTATTATCTGTGCAATTCTGTGAACGCTTTGCACTCAACTGCCATGCAGTCCAAAATACCATTTCAGCGTTTCAAGCATTGGCCAAGAGCCACAGTCATCAACTTTTGGCCACCGATCACTTTAGTATCGGCTCCTTGTGTGACTCTGGGTTGCAAAAAGCCTATATGTATACCCTTCCAGGGCAAGGTGTTAAGGTACACCACTACATACACAAAAAGCACCTGCCGCTGCTCACTAAAATAGATCTCAGTATTAAAGAAAAGCTCGCCAATGGCGAGCTAAATGCTTTTATCGATAGACTGAATAGTGAATTTGCCAGTTGCAATGGCGAAATCATCCAGTTAACAACATCACCCAGTACTAAGGATCTATTGTATCCATAGATGAAGCCATCACTGAGAACACAGCACCTTGTGGATCTGTGATCACTGAAAAGCGTCCAACCTCAGGAATATCGGTTGGCGGTACACATACTTGCCCACCAAGTGTTGAGGCTTTTTTAGCTGTCTCGTCGCAATCTAGTACCGCAAAGTATAACATCCAATGTGGTGGTAACCCCTGCCATTCATCTGTCATTTCCAGCATACCAGCTACAGGCTTGCCTTCACTGCTAAATACAACATACTCCATATTTTCCATGGCTTGATGGGTTGCCTGCCAACCCAATAATTGGCTATAAAACGCTTCACTTTTTGCACTATCTTGGCTAGCTAACTCATACCAATAAGGCACACCAGCTTCCAATTCCCTTTTAGTCCCTTCATGGCCGCCAGCTTGCCATAGTGCGAAATTAGCACCTCCAGGCTCATGTAGTAACACCATCCTCCCAGCTTCAGGCACATCATGTGGACCTGCAATAATTTCTGCACCTAAGTTCTTTGCCCGCTCAGCCAGCTCATCTACATTATCCACTGCAATATATCCCAACCAATGACTGGGTACTTGTGCTTCTTTCTGTTCCGGCATCATTTGGTACATGGCTGCGACGTCATCACCTTCTTTTTGTAGCATTGTATAAAAACAATCCTCACCAATCGGTTGATCAACACTTTGCCAGTTAAATAATTGAGTATAAAACGATTTACCAGCAGCCCAATCAGCGCTACATAACTCTGACCAACAAAATTCCCCAGCTTGTTTTTTTTCAATACGGCCCATGATTATTATTCCTAATAGCCTAATCCATTTACAGTTAAGCAGATATTGGAGCATTCGCAATATCGAATTATCGTGCAAAGGGGGACCGACAGTGAATGAAGTGAGTGTGTTTCCTTTGCGCAAGATAGGTGCAAAAGGCTACTGAGTGCGAACGAAGTGAGTACAGTTCTTTTGCACAAAGGTGACGAATGACCGAAACAAAGTTTCGCAGCATGAGGAAGTGAGCACATGGATGTGTGATGGGACCCTGCTTCAGGGA
>NZ_AUYB01000080.1 GCF_001625655.1 Pseudoalteromonas luteoviolacea DSM 6061
CGCACCGCCGTAAACGGTGTCGTTACCAGATCCTGCTTGAATAGTGTCATCACCTCCGCGCGCATAGACTACATCATTGCCGTTGCCAGCATTGATAACATTATTGAGGTCTGATGCCACAATATGCTCGCTGAGTGCAGTACCAGTAACATCATGAGCAAAAATAAGATTTGAACTAACACTGTTTACGGTATCTTGATGGTCCACCAGCCATTGATGAGCAGCACCTTGCGCTTGAACTAAGGTATCTTTGATTAACTGGCTTGCAGTATTTGAAAATTCACCATCAAACTGGTTCAGGATGTTAACCAACAATAGTAAGTCAGCAGCTTTCTTTTTGGTATCTAGTGCTCCTTGTTTTTGTACTGCTAATTCAAACATGCGCTGTGTACTGACAGACATATCAAATGGTACGTGCAATTGATCTGTTGCCGCATCGTAATTAAGCGTATACAAAACGTCTTTTGTTAGACCTTGGCTAACGGCAAACTTCACAAGTAAGTTGCTGCGTATGTTATTCCAAGCCTGCTCGTAAAGTCGGCCTGTAGACTGCATGCCACCATTACCAGCCCACACTCCGTCATTAAGCTCTAAATTGTTTATTCCGGTGTAGGCTTTGATCACTCCTAGCTGAGCCAAGCTCAGTGAAACACCTGCTTGAGCAAAGTGAACTTTGCCATCTTCTCCCAAAGATAGATTTGGCGTGCTATCGATATCTTCAAGCGTTAATGCTTCTGCATTTGCCCAGCTAATTAACATGTCATCGAATCGATCAAATATATTTTCGCTGGTAAGGCCCGCACGTGTCTCCATAACTATTTGCGAGAAAGCAGAATCCAAACTCATGGCGATATCCAAATCTGGCATCAGGCCATAACCTTTGACTTTACCTGTCGCGATTGCATCTGGTGTAAGCGTCACTTCACCAATAAATTCTGAATATGTGGCTCTTATTGTGAACTGAACATCACCAAGAATATGGCTACTTTGGTTCCCGTCGGCATCTGTTCGGACATAACTACCAATCTCATCTAAAATGACATCATTAGACTCGCTACCTACCGCAGTGCGCGTCAGGCTAATTTCCGTGATGCCAAAGTCAGATAAACGACTGATTTCGTTATCCGAGGAATGTCCATCACCATTTAAGTCCTGCCAAATTAGTAAATCATTGAACGCAGCGTCTTGTGCATTAATTACGCCATCGCCATTACTATCTAATGCGCTGAGTTCCTCGAACCCTGTGACACTTTCACTACCAAATAGCTCGTTAATGTCATTAATTTTACCATCACCATTTTTATCAAGCGCCAAAAAGCCATCGTCGCCCTTCACCCATGATGTATGCGTAGCAAAGCCATCTCCGGTTAAATCAAACTTTGCCTGGCTCTGATCTAGACTGATGAACTCAAGTCCATCTCCATCCAAATCAAGAATCAATGGATCTATACGTCTGCGTCGATTTGCATTATTGCTGCCTTCTTCTGCTGGGTCACCGGGTGTTCCGCCATCACCACCCTCTGAGCCACCATCAGGTGTTGGGTCATCCTCATTCGGAATACCGTCACCGTCTCTATCGGGATCTAAATGATCTGGGATCCCGTCTCCATCACTGTCTTTTTCAGAAGGGTTATTTGGATCTTCTTCACTGTCAGGAATACCATTGCCATCAGCATCTGGATCTTCATCATCGGGTATACCATCCCCATCTTCATCTGGCTCTTCTTCTGGTGGTTGCTCTAATAGACTTTCAAGTTGGCTAATAATGTCTTGAAGTAATGCAATAATATTGCTAAAACCTGCATCCAATCGGTTACTTTCCGCTTCAATATAAGCATTCGTGTTAGATATAAAATGGTCAAAGCTATGAATATCTTGAAGGTAACTTGCCAAAACGTGGTTCACTGACTTTTGAGACAGTTCAATTTGGCCATTAATTTCTGAATAGAGCTCCCCAAGCTGATTGAAGAGTGAGTCAGGGATATCCACCCCTTCTTGCATATCAACCTGAGCTGCCAAACGCTGTGCTTTGTGTCTCAGCGCTTCAGCAGAATCTCGATGCATATCCCATACTGATGACATGTAACGCTTTTTGTCGTCAACTACAAGACCGCTCAATTCAGCATACATCAAGGTTAATTGCTGATCGACAGCAATTGTTTCAAAATGACCGAACTCAGAGTCCAGCTCATTTTGCTTGGTCATATACTGCCCAACAAGATCTTCGCTGATCTCATCAACAAGTAAAATTCCGCCATTGAGTACCTGTGTTTTAAACGCAGCCAACTCAGACAAAATGCGCGCTTTAACTTCAGAGAGATTGCCTTCATATTTAGCTAGCCATTGATTAACAAAGCTATCGACATTCCCATTTTTTATGTTTGCTTGGCCGAAAGCCTGACGCACAGAGTCAATAAACTCAGTTGTTTTTTGGCGCGCATCACCTTGACCATTCAACTCTGCTGCGAAGTCACTTTCTGCTTGATTAATGATTCTAGTTCGTGACTTCTTAACACTAATGCCTAGGTACATATTGAGGTATTGGGTTACTTCACCACCATCTCCATAACCGCCTAAAATGGTATTGAATTCACCAATATACTGATCTTTGAGCTCTTCAATTTCAGAGTGACTTAAGTCAATTCGCAATTCGAGACTTTGTTGAATTTTATAATTTATCTCGTCATTTAGATCACGAATCAAGCCATTAACATCAGTAGTAAACTGACCATCAATGGCCATTGCAGGGTCAACACCGGCCAGTGCAGCTTCTTGACGGACAAGTGCTTCATATTGCTCAAGTACCGCCTGTTTGCGGCTTGAAAGCTGATTTTGAATGATGTCAATCATGCCCTGCTGCTCTTGACGTAACTGCTCAGTAATTTGGGCAGCTGTAGATGCATGAACAGAAACATACTTGGCCACAGTTGTAATAATGGCAGAAATAACCGCAGCAGCAGCGAAGCCCGGATGACGCGTTTTTAAAGCATCTGTAATATCATTAACAACGGCAGCCATAGATGCTACAAGTGCGGCAATAGTGTCATTACCAACCACACCGGCTTCTTTCTCTGTTTTGTATTTTTGATAATTACGCTTAATACTTTCGAGGTTAAATACGACCCCTGGCAAAGTATCTGCGCCCATAAGCCCGGCAGTCGCAACTAAAACATCTGCAGTTGCTAAAAATACATCGATAACTTCAGAGCTACCGTTTTTATAATTTTCGAGTGTTGAATCCAATACAGCTAGATTGGCGTGTAGTTCTATCCAACCTTTTTCTTTAGAATCAAGAATTGATTTTACTAAATTATTAAAGTTCATTTAGTATTCCTTCACGGTTAGTTTTATGCTTTATTTCCCTTAAACCTTTGATTCACCTACTGCAAGGTTGAAGAGAGCTATGATATACGCAGGCACTAATTGGGTCCTTGCCTAACGCTTTCGGGTATAGGTTTTTATTGCGAAAATAATAACAAAAGAAATTATAAGCAGGTATATATGCTCTGCCAATTGCTCTTCGTTTTCTTTGTTTAACTGTTCAATACCACTTAACTCGTCTAATAGAACTTCTCCTTCTGTCGCAACAAAGACTAAGTGATGAAATGCGTGCTCCCCTGGCACATCAACAATTCCCACTCTTAAGTTATCTAATTTTTGTTCACTCAATCGCTCAAACGGATAGTAATTAACAATGAATTTGAACCCGCTCTGCTTATCCTTTAACTGGCTATACGTTCCTCCCTTTAAACTCGAGGTAATTCCGACATAGTCCACTTCGTGATAGCGTGTATCGCTCACTGTGGCTTCTTGGGAAAAAAAGTTATGCCTAAAAAACATGAAAATGACGAGGGCGAGTACAGCCAAAATCGGAATAAACTGAGGTAACCGACGCATAGCGTCGTTCATTGAAAACATCGACTTATCTCCTTTAAATACTACTGTGCTGATTCTTTTCCAGTACCCAAATGATTTTTAAACCGCCCGTAAACACGCCTTCAACATAGTGAAAGCGTGTGCTTATTAAGAAGAGGTTTGTAAATCCCATAAGGCTTTATAACGACTCTGTGTGTTCGTTAATTCATTGTGAGAGCCCGCTTCTATTATCTTTCCCTTTTCGACAACAATGATGCGGTCACAAAATCGAATAGTATTGAGCCTATGCGCAATACTTATTACTGTTCTGCCTTTCGCTATCTCCGGCAGACGGGCGATAATGGTTGCTTCTGATTCATAATCTAAAGCACTGGTTGCTTCGTCTAGAACTAAAATCTTTGGATTGGTTATAAGCGCTCGAGCTATGGCAATCCTTTGTCGTTGGCCACCGGATAGACGCCCTCCACTTTCACCAACTTGCGTTTGGTACCCTTGAGGCAAGCTACAGATAAATTCATGTGCTCCCGCCAATTTCGCTGCGTCAATTATCTGTTCAGGCGTCGCTTGAGGTAGACACTGACTAATGTTTGCCGCGATGCTACCTGCAAATAGGCGACTCTCTTGCAATACAACACTCAGGTTTCTTCTTAGCTCTATTGGATCTGCAATTGCTAAGTCCATACCGTCTACTATTACTTCGCCAGACGTAGGGCTATACAATCGTTGCAATAGTTTAGTCAAAGTACTCTTGCCCGAACCTGATTGACCAGTGATACCAATACACTCCCCAGCCTTAATATCTAGAGACAAGTTAGAGATGACTTCTGGAGATTCATCGTCGTAACGGAATCGAACACGATGAAACTGAACTGAACCTTTCATATCAGGCGAAGACGCAAGGCCTTTTGCACCGGCTTCTTGCTCTTCATCTAAAATATCACCAACCCGACGCAATGAAATCAAACAATGCTGAAAGTCTTGCCAAATCTGCGCCAGTCGCAAAATAGGCATAGTTACTTGCCCTGCAAGCATATTAAATGCAACTAGTTGACCCGCGGTTAGGTCTCCACTCATCACCAACTTTACGCCCCACCAAAGCGCTAACGCAGCACTTAACTTTTGAATCGTGCTAATACCCTGCTCCGCCCAAATCGAGATTACTCGTGCTCGAAAGCTTGCGATGAGCTGGCTAGCAAGGCTTTTTTTCCACTGCTTTTCAAAACCACGCTCCACTGAACTGGTTTTAATAGTTTCAATGCCCGTAACAGCTTCAGTTAAAAATGCGGTATTGTCCGCTGATGTTTCAAACTCAGCCTGTACTCTGCGACGCAAGCTCGGGCCAATTGCGAGCCAAAAGAGGATATAAAGTACCAATGACCCCAGCACAATCCATGTTAACAACGGCGCATATGCAAATAAGACTGCGATCACGATGATTACAAAAGCTAAATCAATCAGCATAGTTAATGCAGAGCCCGACAAAAACTGCCTGATCATTTCCATTTCTCTAACTCGCGCCGTTATTTGGCCAGTTTGGCGCTGCCCAAAGTAACGCATTGGCAATGACACCAAGTGAGAAAATAAACGTGCGTTTAATTCAGCTGAGACTTTACTCGCTAAGTTTGCAAACAACCAAGTTCGCATATACGTATACAATGGTTCAAAGATAGCCAATGCCAAAAGAGCAATACCCAGTACCTGCAGACTGGAAACACTGCGACTGACCAAAACCCGATCAATGACATTTTCAAATAAGATTGGTGTTGCCAGTGCAATAAGCTGGATAAAGAAAGAAATCAAAATGATTTTTCGAGCTTGGCTGGCGTGTTTCTTTAAAGAAGGGATAAACCAACTGAATCCAAATTTTACATCCGATTGCTTAATTTCACTTTCTGCCAGCATCAACAGCTCGCCATTCCAAACTTTAGAGAAATCGGGCAAAGACATGCCGATAATTTGCGCTTTCCTTGGGGAGTAAAGTTGTACCTCATTTTTGTCAATTTTCAATAAGACACAAAATTGCCCATCAATTTGAACCAAAGCCGGCAATGGCATAAGATGCAACCGTTCAATACCTGTGGTCTGAACACTTGCTTTTAATCCAATCCATTTGGCGCAGCGGCACAATGTCAAATGATCTATCTCTTCGTCATGTACACCTGTTTGATGCTTTAAATAATTGACTTCAACATTTTTATCGAATGACTTTGCAGCAAAAGCGAGCGCCTGCAGACCATACATTACTTGCAATGAGCAGTGCTTAACTTCCATAGCTATCGCTCCCTTAGCGCTTCAGACTGATACTTTTGCAGTGGACTTAGTAAGTATTCAATGACCCTTCTTGAGCCTGTCTTAATCTCAGCTGTCACACTCATTCCTGCAGTTACAGGGACCCAACTTTCGTCCACAAGGATGCGTTCGTCATCTAACTGGATCCTTGCTGGAAACACATATCCTAACTGCTCGTCTTTTACAGCATCTCTAGAAACGTGTAGTACTTTACCTGAAATGGTTCCATATTTTGTGAAGGGAAAACTATCGATTTTAATTTCAACTGTCTGTCCAGCGACAACAAAGCCAACGTCCTTATTTAAGACATTTACTTCAGCCTCTAATTGATGCACTTTAGGGACTACCACCATTAGCGCTTGAGCCGGTGTTACTACACCACCTAAGGTATGAATACTTAATTGTTGCACTACACCATCTACTGGCGAGCGAAGCGATTGCAAACGTTGTTTTTCGCGTGCTTTTATCAAGTCTTGTTCTGTTTGCGTTGTAATAATTTCAGATTGATTAAGCTCTTCGTGAAACTCTCTTCGCTTTTGCGCAAGATAACTATCACGTTGCTCAGCAAGGCTTAATGCCTCTGCTTTTAACACCTCGCTTTGGGCGTTTAAACTAACCATCGTGCGCTCCGCTTCTAACAGCTCTTTTTCCTGCTCTAAAATTTCCACTCTAGCGATAGCCTGTGATGACTCTAAGTTTTTTCTTGCGTCCAATCGAGCTTCAATGTTCTTTTTTAGGCGCTTGAGTGCTGCAAGATCTTGAATATTCGCTTCAAGCTGTGCCTCATTTACTTGCACCTCAGCACTAAAACGGTCCAACACAGCGTTCATTTCTTTATGTTCACTACTTAAGTGACCAAAGCTTGTTTCTACTTGCAATGCGCTGGCTTCTTTTGGTGGTTCAAAGGAGTTAATGGGATCGTCTGACAAAAGAGCTCTAAGCCTTTCACTTTCTAGCTTGTAGTATACAAGTTGCTCAGCAAGCCTCTTTGACTCTGCATCTGCACCAATAGGGTTTAGCTGAATAAGTACATCCCCTTTTTTTACAGCCTGCCCGTCTCTAACATTGATAGACAGAACCTCTCCTTGCTCAAGAGGCTGAATCACTTTACTGTGACTAGATACCATTACTTTACCAAGTGCATTAGCGTGAATATCTAATTTGCCAACAATGGACCAAACCAGTGCAATTACAACAAAACCAGTTAGTAAATAAGCAATTCTTCGTGCCCATGGAGATGCTGGTTTTTCAATAATTTCGAGGTATGCCGGCAAAAATTCATATTCATTTTTGTTTCTCTTGGTAACGGCTGTGCTTTTATTATTCTTGTTTATTGCTTCAAGCACCTTTTTTAAAAAATTCATAGTATGTTCTCCAGCTTACTTTCCTTTTGCATGTGCCAAAGTCTTGCATAGCGACCGTCAAGTGCTATCAATTGTTCATGTGTTCCTTGCTCGGCTATTTGGCCTTGTTCGAGCACTATAATGCGGTCGCATTCTTTAATTGTGGACAGGCGGTGAGCAATAATCACAGTGGTTTTATCATGGCTAAAGTGCTTCATATTGTTTTGAATAACTTGCTGAGATCCATCATCAAGCGCACTGGTAGCTTCGTCCATAATAAGTACCGAAGGCTGTGTGAGAAGCGCACGGGCAATTGCAATTCGTTGTTTTTGTCCACCAGAAAGAGAGCTTCCACCTTCAGCTAAAATCGTGTCATACCCTTTTGGTAACTTAAGAATGAACTCATGCGCCCCAGCTAACTCCGCAGCACGAACAACGTCTGCTAGCGGGGCTGCCGGATACTTGATTGCAATATTTTCTCTTACACTGCGATTAAACAAATAGTTTTCCTGAAGTACCACTCCCATAGAGTTTCTCAG
Organism: Pseudoalteromonas luteoviolacea DSM 6061; assembly: GCF_001625655.1. Lineage (GTDB taxonomy): Bacteria > Pseudomonadota > Gammaproteobacteria > Enterobacterales > Alteromonadaceae > Pseudoalteromonas > Pseudoalteromonas luteoviolacea. The sequence goes on from NZ_AUYB01000080.1 coordinate 8,048, forward strand.
TTCCGGGGCAGACAACTGATTTATAGGTAAGTTATCGATCAGAATCCGACCTTTTTCTGCCAGATATAGCTTCTGTATTAAGCGTGCAATAGTGCTTTTTCCTGACCCTGATTCACCGACTATACCCACGGATTCCCCAGCTTTAATATGTAAAGAAACCCCCTTCAATATGGCAGGTGACTGAGGTTGATACCTAAACCAGACGTTTTCTAACTTTATGTCACCACGTAGTACTGGTTTTACAATAAGTTTTTTTTGTTCTAATTCGGTTGGCAAGTTCAGCATTTCGCCTAAATTATCAACGGCTACCTGTGTTTGAATAAACTGTTGCCATAGCTCAACTAATTTAGCTACAGGTTGATGGACATGGCTAACCATCATATTGAAGGCAATCAATTGACCGATAGTAATTTCCAACGACATTACCATACTGGCGCCAACCCAAATCACTAAAACAGATGTCACTTTTTGTAACATCGCAACAATTTGATTCGACATCGCCTGCAAAGATTGACGGTCAAAATTGGCTTCAACTAGGTCTTTAGTTTGCCCTTCCCAAGTTCGTTGCAAACTGGGCTCTGTCGCTAAACTTTTTACCGTTTCAATACCATTTACAGATTCTGTTAAAAAGGACAAGTTTTTGGCCCCACATGCAAATTGGTGCTCGATTCGTTGTTTGAGTGGTTTAGAAGTAAAATAAGCAACAGCAACATACAAAGGTAAAGAGGCTAATACAATGCAGGTCAATAATGGAGAGAGGTAAAACATCACAGCAAAAAAAACAAATGTGAAGGCAACATCCACTAATAGTGTCAGTGCGGCGCCCGTCAATAGATTACGTATGCTATCTAGCTCGCGTACTCTGGTAACGATGGCACCAATTTGCCGTGATTTAAAATACAATAAAGGGAGCCCAAGTAAATGTGAGAATAACTTAGCCCCGAGACGAATATCTATGCGGTTTGTAGTGTGGACTAAAATATATTCTCGAAGTCCTTTTAAGCCAACTTCGAATAATCCAACAATGACCAGTACGATTACGAGTACATCTAAAGTGGACAGCGCTTGGTGAACAATCACCTTGTCCATGATTACTTGGAAAAATAATGGAAGTGCGAGCGCCAATAACTGTAGGAATAATGAAAACAGTAAAACTTCACTCAGCAGCCCACGGTGTCTAACAAACTCAGGAATAAACCAGGAAATATCAAATTGATATTTAGAATTTCCGAGCATGATTACCTGCTCAGTCCAATTTAACTCTAGCTCCTTGAGTGAAATAATATGCGGAGTTTCTGAGTCAGGATCCTGCAGTAAAGCTTGGTCATCCGATACTCGTGCAAGTACAATAAATTTTCCACTTTTATCCTTGAACGCTAAAGGTAGGCTTTCCTGTGAAACTTTATCAAGCTTCAAGGATTTGAGTTTTAATTTTGCGTTATTATATTTACCTAGCGCTTTAATTACTTGCTTTAAAGAAGGGTAGTCTGACGAAGAAAAGGAAGGTTTCGCATCAATACCTGAAACTTTTAACAATATATTTGAACACGCAACAGCACTTCGCAGCAACTCATCGTTGCTCGATTTAATGCTCACTATTTATAATCCTTCAAAAAAATGGCTAAACCAACTGATGAATATTCTAATAAATAAAAAAACTTCAGTGCAAGTAATTTAACAATATATTATGATTTAATTCAAATCCCCCCAACTTATTGCCTGACTTTATCTAGACTTTAAGCTAAGGAAAGCGATGACGTAACTCTCTTTTTTGAGGCTTTTATAGCTTACCTAGCAAAGCCTTTAGGCTCAAAAAAGCATCATAAAAAAAATAACCATGAAAATCAGGGAATTGAATTATATAAAAACTTAACCTACTTGGTGTTGATCCCTGTACTGTTTTATACAGACGATCCAGACTGACGAAAAACAACCAGCAGTGCTTCTTTCTAGTTGCAGTCTGGACATGACACATCGTTCTTAATAATAACCCCAAAAATCGCAATTATTATGACGTTGCCCAAAGGTCACTTTGCAGCCAGAAAATAGGATACAAAAATACCAATGAAATGAAATAGAATTCATCTTAAAAAAGTGAGAACAATAAGGTAAGCAACCCCGAGCGTACAGGGCACTTTGCCAGTGCCCATAAAAATATCACTGATATTACAATTCAGCTATTCATTAGCGAAATAAAAAAGTGCATATTAAGTTCAATAGATATCGATTGAGATTGACTGCCAGGTATAGAGTAAACCTCGAGAAAGCATAAATTTATTGCTTCTGTTCATACTTAAAATAGACTTTTACTTTCCTTAAATTCGATAACATTGCTATACCCGTTAAAGTCATAATGGGAAAACACAATATAAATAGAATCGAAACTGGCCACATTGAATATATGATGTATTTATTACGTATCGCAACACCTAGCATTTGAACAAAGTGCACCACTATAAAAATGCGTAAAAACAGTACCCCACCATCTATGCCTTGGTCCATAAATGCCGTCATAAGTATGCCGCATAGTAAGAGGCAAACACAGAAACTCCGATACGTTAAGCTTTTCAGTCGAGCCAATGCCTCAACCGCAGCCAGATATTCATCAGCTTGGTTAGTACTAACTGTTCTTTTTCCAATTACTTTTGCACCTTGTACGGAATCAATGGCAAGGCTGGAGTCAGGTTTGTGAGCGTGCGTTTCAATCAGGTTTAAAACTTTCACAGTATCTTGCTCACCGAAAAAATAACACAAAGCATTTACTTGGCTTCGCCAATTGAAGACACCATCAAGATACAAAATTGTCTCAATCGAAATTTTCTCTCGATCGCCACTATAACGCTTTTTCTTTCGGCTAAGCTGTTCAAACTCTTTATTTATTTTCAAAATACTTTCAAAAACAAACATTCCTAACTGAGTGTTATACTCCGGATCTAAGATAGATTGAGATTTTTGTAAAAATCGCCACGCGCTTATGTCATTTCTGGCCACTTTATCATCGAACACCTTTGAAATCTCTTCGATGTGCTGTTTATACTCAATGTGCATCTCGTCTAATTCAGCTTGCCTTTCTCTGTCAACGTCATCGACAGTATCCGACATCTCAGCAGCTTCTATAACTTCAGGTTGTTCAGAGAGCATGTTATCTAAGGGCGCTTGCGCCTCGAAGTGTTCTTCAGTAATCGATTTAGCCCAATTGAGCGCACTTTTATACGCCTGATGCAGTGCCTGAAACTCTTCGGGGTGAGATTCGGGTCGACAAACTTTTAGCTGCTTGGCATAGGCTACTTTTATTACTTTAATGTCGTTTGTTTGTTGTATTTTTAAAATATCCCACGCAGACATTAGAAGCGCCCTTCTATTTCCAATGCGTCTAAAAAGTTTGAAAATTCAATTTGCGCTTTCTTAATTGCTATTTCATTTTGTCCATCGAGAACACGTTCAAAATTTGTAACTGAGATTGCAATATGTTCTCTGATTTCCCCCAAGCATGATTCGTACAACCTATCTGCTTTGGCTATCAACTGTTTATTTTTTTGATTATCCCTTGGGTGAAATTTAATTTTTTCTAATTTAGAGAGCACTTTTTGCTTTTCTTTTTCGCTCAGCATACCCGGCGCATTCTCAATTACTTTGTTGTATGTTTTACCCGTCGAGTCAACGGTAACATCCACGACCAAAAGCCCACTCATATCGTAGCTGTACCTAACGGTGATTGGATGCTCTCCAGCTTTTGCTTTTGGTACAGGCACATTGACAAAACCAAGAAATACATTTTTTTCAACGAGTCTGTTTTCACCTTGAAATATATTTATCATCACCAATTTCTGATCATCTCTGGCGGTAATTACCTGTTTTTCAATACTAACTGGCACGACGGTATTGCGCTCAATCACAGGTAAAAATGCGCCTGGATTTTTATTTTGATCCAGCACTTCAACACCCAATGTATAGGGGCAAACATCTGTTAAAACGACATCTTGTAAAGCTTGGTTAGCTGCTAATAACCCGGCTTGAATACCGGCACCAATACCAACCACGGTGTCGGGATCTAAATCACATGATGGAAACCTACCAAACAGCTTTGCAACAGCTACTCTAAATTGACGAAGCCGAGTAGCTCCCCCCACTAAAATGACTTCATCAATTTCACTGGGACTCATATCCGCATCTTGGAGTGCCAATTGAATGGGATTTTTTACGCGTAGCAAAAGGGGATTTATTAGGCTAATAAACCATTGATTGCTTACTTTAAACTCTACACTCTTGTTGTTTAATTGAAGCTGTAAAGTCTCTTCTTCAACTTGGTCAATACGTTTTTTTAGCGACTCCATTTGCAGATAAAGTAAATGATATTCCTGCGCGGTCAATACTGTTTTTTTGACATTCAACTGGCTGAGCACATCGTCAATCATTACTTGCACAAAGTCTTCACCGCCAAGGAAATTGTCTCCCGAGCAAGCATGTACTTCCATTACCCCAGAAAAGTACTCTAGAATGGAAACGTCGAAAGTACCGCCTCCCATATCCAAGATTAGAAATGTACCTTCTTCGCGCTTATTCAATCCGTAGGCCATGGCTGCTGCCGTTGGTTCATTGATTAGCCTTCGCACTTTTATACCTGCAAGTTCCCCAGCTAACTTGGTAGCAGCTCTTTGGTTTTCATTGAAATAGGCGGGCACACTGATCACAGCTTCAGTAACTGTTTCTTCAAGCAGGGTTTCAGCATCTCTGATCAAACTTTTAATGACAAATGCAGATAACTCGGGGGCAGAAAAAGATTTTGAGCCCAATTCTACTTCGTGCTCACTGCCCATTAACCGCTTAAACACCGCTACCGTCTTGTCTGAGTGAGTAAGAAGGCGCTCTTTAGCAATTTGACCAACAATTATATTCTTATCTTCGTCGATTCCCACAACGGAGGGGGTAAGGTAGGAGTCTAGTGCATTGGGGACTTTAATGAGCTCATCGCCTTTCCATACACAACAAGCGCTATTCGTCGTCCCTAGGTCTATTCCGATAATTGCCATTCGATTCGTTACCTTCCATTATTATTTTTATACTCATTGAGATCATTGCTTTGCCAAAAAGCTGACATAAAACCGCTCTATTACCGCATAGGCAATTGTAATCTAGCAGTTACCACATTGTGCATAAAACAAGAACAAATAACAAATAGTCCAACTCTACGTACTTTACTCTAGTGGGCTTGTTGGGTCATATCTCTGAACATTGTGACACCTCATGAAATTACCATTAAGCCCCTGTTCAATTGTATATACTGAAATAATAAGGATAAAATCATCGTTCAAGCTGTAATAAATAACCTGCTTCTTAGGCACAACAGAAGCCCAAGTTTTATTCACTGTAAATCGTGGTATCACGTTTACTTTTTATGTAAAAAGGCCGAAGCGTGCGCTTGCCAAAGCACCGCCTCGATGTAATAGCTTGAGGTATAAAAAGAAGTTACTGTGCTAATAAAAACTTAGCCAAAGCATGGTATGCAGGTAAAGATGTTGGATCAATGGCTGAATTTGCCGCTACAGGATGTGAAGAGAGCCGTACAATGATCATTTTTGCTTTGGGATCTATATAAATTGTCTGTCCATGTACGCCTCTGGCAGCAAAAGCTCCGTGCTCGTTATGAAAATGCCACCACATACTGCGGTAACTTCCATTAGGTATTGTTTTAAATCCAGCCGTAGAAAATACGCTTTTGTCACCGCCTTGACGAATACTTGCTACTGCTGATGTCGGTATAATTTGTACGCCATTAATCTTGCCATTATTTAGCATTACAATGCCAATTCTGGCTAAGTCTCTAAGTGTTGCGCTTAGGCCACCACCCGCAAATGGTGTGCCTATTCCATCTACCGTAATATCTGCACTGTATTCCATACCCAGCTTTGACCAGATAAGCTCGCTTGCTAATACATTAAACTTTTTTCCTGACGCACGTGCCACAATCCAACCCAAAACATCACTGTTCACGGTCTTGTAACCAAACTCCTTACCATGAACTCCGCTTTTTTGTACCGTTTGCAAGTATTCAAAATATCCAACTGGACCAGCATATTCCTTGGGCTTGGGAAGTGGATTAGCTGCATAGCTGTATTGCCATATATCGGCATTTGGGTCCGCATAGTTTTCGCTATATCTCAATGAGGTTGTCATATCCATCACCTGTCTAACGGTTGCATCTCCAAAAGCGGACCCTTGTAGTTCTGGAATAATAGAACGTACTTTGGCACTTTCATCTATCTTGCCTCTTGCGATAAGAATTTCTGCAATTAACCCTGTTAAAGACTTGGTCATCGACATTGCTGCATGATTGGTATGTTCGTCCATACATCCTCGATACCTTTCATAAACAACTTTATTCTTGTGTAATACAAGTATCCCATCGGTATAATTCGCAGCTAAACTGTCATGCCAACTCATGCGAGTCGAGCTATTCATAGGCGAGAATGTAACACTGTCTATTCCTTGCATGAGTGCATAAGACATGGGCGTTGCATTGAATGGGTCACGTTTAATGTTTTCTGTAGGTAACAAAGCTCGCATGTTACACACTGACCAGCGCAGGTTTGGAAAGCTAAAGAAATTTGAATCTGGCAACATTACGCGTTTATCAACTGGTGGTGGAAATCCAGTCATCAAGCCAAGTTTTGTGGGATCAGACTGGCTGTCTGTCAAATGTTTGTTAATTACATCTGGCGAAGCAGACACAGCGCTTGACAAACATAGTGACAAATTAACTAGCCAAATTAGCCTGAAGATACATTGCACCACTCTCTTATTAATAGTCATAACTTTCTTCAACCTTAATCCTTCAAATTTAAAAGCTTTGATACGTACACATTGGGGAAATTGCCCACCCGCTTAATTACTTCAATTTTTTGCAATAACATTTGTAGATTTTTGCACGCCTAATCTTCAAAAGTAGTGCATATAGTTCACATTACTAACTGATGAGGTTATTTAAAATTCCCCTAAAACAAGGTTAAATCCACAAAAAACGAGCTCAATTTGCGGTTTTTTAAGCTCAACTGTGACTTTTTTGCGACAAGCACCCACATATTACAAGTTTTGTTAGGTATCATTTCAGATACAAGTATATTATAACATTACACCAATTCTATTAGGGGATACCCAGTGCTAAGAAAAACTCATCTAGCTTTGGCAATATCAGCAGCCGTTTTATTTGCGGGCTGTTCGAAAGCGCCTGAAGAGCAACAAGCGACAACTGCAGAAAAAACTGTTGCAGAAGCATCAAGCAGTGATATTAAACAAAACCCATTCTTCCAAGAGTGGAATACACCATTTGGCGCGCCGCCGCTTGGTCAAATTAAAACAGCGCACTTCTTGCCTGCATTCAATCAAGCCATCGTAGAACACAAAAAAGAAATTGATGCAATTACTGAAAACGAGCGCCCTGCTGACTTTGACAACACTATCGCGGCAATGGAACTAGCCGGCTCAACGCTTTCACGTGTTTCTGCGGTATTCTTTAACTTATCAAATACTGAATCAAACGATCAGATGCAAAAGTTGCAGAGAGAGATTTCTCCACTGTTAACGCGTCACCGCAATGAAATCCGCATGAATGAAGCGCTATTCAAGCGTGTTGCTAAGGTATATGAAAATCGTGGTTCGGCACTTTTGAATGCTGAGCAAACGCGTTTACTTGAACGTGTTTACAACAGTTTTGTTCGCTCAGGTGCAGAGCTAACGGGCGAGCAGCGTGCCGAGTTTGCAAAAATTAACGAGCGTATTTCAGCACTGACGACTGAATTTGGTCAGAACTCACTCAACGACTCTCGCGCTTTCACTTTAGTACTGGAAGAGTCTGATCTTGCTGGCCTACCACAAGCACAACGCGACGCAGCAGCGGCTGCTGCGACGGCACGAGATTTACCTGGCAAATACGTCATTACACTTAACCGTTCCAGTGTTCAGCCTTTCTTACAATTCTCTGATAGACGTGATCTACGTGAAAAAGCGTTCAAGGGGTGGGCAAACCGCGGTGACAATGACAACGAATTTGATAACAAAGCTATCATTGCTGAAATCGTAGAGCTGCGTGCAAAACGCGCTCAACTCTTAGGATATAAACACCATTCTGAGTACGTACTTAGCAATTCGATGGCAAGTACGCCAGAAACTGCAATGGACCTGTTATTAAAGGTTTGGGAGCCAGCTGTTGAGAAAGCTGAACAAGAGCGTGAGTGGATCAAAGAGCTGATGGCCGCTGAAGGGGTCACTCATAAACTTGAACCATGGGATTGGCGCTATTACGCTGAGAAAGTGCGTAAAGCGAAATTTGACCTAGACCAAGGCCAAATTGCAGAGTACTTCGAACTGAATAACATGATTGAGGCTCAATTCTATACAGCAGAGCGCTTGTTTGGCTTAAAATTTGTTGAACGTACTGACATCCCAGTTTATAACCCAGTGGTACGCGTATGGGAAGTACAAGACAAAGCTGGCAAAGCAATTGGTTTGTTCTATGGTGACTACTATGCGCGCTCGACAAAACGCTCTGGTGCTTGGATGAGTTCATTCCGCACACAGCAGAAACTCGCTGGTGATGTTAAGCCATTAATTCTAAACAATATGAATCTAAACAAACCTGCTGAAGGTGAGCCGACGTTAATGAGCTACTCAGACGCGGTGACTTTATTCCATGAGTTTGGACACGCACTACACGGCCTACTTTCAAATGTTACTTATCCGACTCTCGCAGGTACGAGCGTACCACGTGATTGGGTAGAGTTCCCTGCGCAATTGTTTGAGCACTTCATTGCTCAACCTGAAATGCTTAAAAAGTTCGCGCTTCATTACAAAACGAATGAGCCAATGCCAAAAGAGCTACTGGATAAAATCAAGCAAGCTGGTACATTCAACCAAGGGTTCGCAACAGTTGAGTTTACCGCATCTGCGCTTGTAGATATGGCTTACCACCAAATGACCGACGTAAAAGATCTCGATGTTCGTGCCTTTGAAAATAAAATACTCACTGAGTACGGTAAACCTGAAGAAATCATCATGCGTCACCGCAGTACACACTTTGGGCATATTTTTGCGGGCGGTTACTCATCTGCTTACTATGCTTACATGTGGTCTGAAATCTTAGATGCAGATGGCTTCGACGCTTTCCTTGAGAAGAAAGACATTTTTGATCCAGAAACCGCAGAACGCTTGTACCAATTTATCTACAGCCGTGGCGACACGCTTGATTACTTTGAAGCGTATGAAGGCTTCAGAGGCAGAAAGCCAACCACTGACGCACTATTGCGTAACAGAGGTCTAGACTAATCCCACCCTATAAAAGTCGAAGTCATTGTACTTCGGCTTTTATTAAAAATAATCTTTATTTAGTTGTCTTCACAAAACCCGTACCTAAAACCTCAAAGTAAAACTGACCATTGGCCGCATTGATAGGTGTTGCGATTAGTTGGTCATTCTCTACACTCCAACTAAATGATGGCCAACTTCTTCCTGCACCTTCGATACGTCCTAGAGCATACTGCTGTTCAACAAATACCGTATTGTCTGATTTGCACACAGCAATTTTGTATAACGCAGTATTCTTATTCAAACTGCTTGCAGGGTCGCCATTTGAAGCTTGTATCATTAATTCTCCACCATAGGCGCTGCTGTGTCCTTGGGGAGACAAAAGCCGGCAAATCGCTGTCGGTGAGGTAACACTTTTATTGGGCACTACAGTGTGCTTGGGTAAGTGCTGAATATAGCCACCCCGCTGAGATCTAACACCATTTGGCAGATCATTAAAGCCTTCAACTAAGTAAGCCCCTTCTCCATCCACAATAACGTCTTCAATTAAGTGTGCAGAATTTGACTGTTTTGAGGCACTATTAATTAACGTAGCTGTATTTTCTTTTCCACCTTCCGACTTAAGGTGAAGAAGATTCGCAAACCCTTGATTAGCCGAATTGTTGTTAAATCCAAAAACACTGTTCAAGCTGATATTTTTGTTTTCTCCACTGGTGCTTGAAGCTGTCAAATAGAAACCTGACTTCCTGTTATGCTCTGCTCCAGAGCCTGCTATATCCAACGAATGACTGTTTGATATCTCATAACCATGTTGGCTATTTAGGTCTGATGCACAACTACCGATAGAGCTATAAAAAGCTTGGTTAATTTTATACCCAACTTCATTTCTTGCTGAATAACAGTTATCAAATCTTAAAGAAGTGTGTAACCCCTGCATGTTAAACCCATGGCCGGCGTTATGAGACGCAAATACTCTACTATATGTTCCCAAGAAACCACGACCAGAGCTAACACCATCACCTTCATTGTAAGATACTCTAAGATCTGCAAAATATGCATGGTTCCAAGCAATACCGGTAGTTTGGTCTAACGTAAACTCTCCACCTAATTGCGCTACGCCATCACTTTTAGAGTTATACACAGCTAGATCTCTTAGTGAGTAAAAAACACCAGGTTCAAAAACTACACCACTATCAGCCCCGTTCGCTTTACTAAAATCGAGTGCACTCGCTGCTTTACCACTCCCTAGGATAGTTCTATTTACAAAGTTGTTGTGGCCGTCTACTCTAAAATATGCTCTTGAGCTAACATTATTTTTACCAATTGGAATATCAATCACGCCACCCGTTGTAATACTATCCCCTGTTATCAATAAATTACTGACATTATTGATATTGGTTGGATTTGCCACTTGGTTTAAATTAATACAATCTCCATGCATAAGTAAAAGTGCCAATTCGCTATTAACGTTGCAAGGATGTAATTCCACACTTTTCGGTGATGTATAATTTGAATACACAACTCGATAATAAGTCGATGAGCTTCGTGAAATAATAGATGCTGTAGCTTGATGAATAAATACGGTGTCACCTTCACTCAGTTGGTGACTGTTAAGCGCATCAGATAGCGCTTTGAAAAAATGTATATTACTAGTACCTGTTGACGCTTCCAGTCCTGTAGAATAGGTCGCTACCCCAACTGGTATCGCAGCGCTAATTATCGCCCCAGCGCTTAAGAAGCGTCTTCTTCCAGAGCTGCCAACTTCTTTTACACCATCTAAAATATTGCTTTCATTCTTATTACTCAAAAAAACTCTCCACTATATAAATTGGAGGATTTTAAATTAAAAATAACGAACATCAACCTTGCAGATGTACAGCAATAAGTTATTTTTAATGATTGCCGAACAATTATTTAGAAATAAAAAATCGGTAATGGAGATTATATGATTAGTAATGAATTCGCATAAAAACCTCAGCAACGATGCTAAAAATCATTACTGAGGTTTTATTGTTAGTGTATGCTAACAGTAGATTATTGAAGCTTATAATACTGTTACAAAATAAACTGGATTAAAAGTTGTAATACCATCCGGAGAGGCTGTTACTTCTCTTGTTGAGCTAATCGACCTGAAGTTTCTGCTCTCAGAATCTTTTAGTGCTTTTACCGTAATTGGATAACTTACGTAGTCATTAAAAGTATGATCCACAAAGACACCCGACGGACTCCCGGTTACCTCTTTTGTTGTACCGTCTCCAAACATTACTTGATAAGTAATAGGTGACGAGTAAGGGAAGCAACTTCTCATAGCCACTTTCACTTTGTTGTCCCCAGATAGGATGACATCAGGCGCATCAACAACCGGTAAAAAAGCATCTGACTCTATTAATTCATCAAAGTATAAACTTTTCTGAATAGCCATATACTCACCACGACCATCTAGTTCTTTTTCAATCCAGCCATCTAAAAGTTTGATTTTAAGTGGCTCTTCATTGCGATTACTAAACACTCGCCAGCTAAACTTACCGGCAACACCAACACCCGCGTCAATAGCCGCACCGCCAATTACCTCGTTAACGCCGTCATAGTTACCATCACCACAGGAATTTCCGTAGTAGGCCCACAATTCAGCATAGCCATATAAAAAGGTATCAAGTGTTAACCTAACTGGTGAAAGGCCCTTTAAGTAAATACCAGCTCTTTGCGTATACACAGCAGCAATTTCAGGTTGAACCCGAGCTCGTACCGATACGCCACCTGTTAACGTTGGGTTTTTCAATTTAGCTTCAAAAGTATTGACTGTCTCACTTGCATTGTAGCAATTGTTTTCACCAACCATGTCACACTTGAAGTCAAATTGATATTTACCGTTTACATCAAAGTTTAATCCCATTTGAGCATCAACTCTGATTCCGCCAGCAAGCCTAGCGCGCAGATCGAACTCATGTGACCACACGATTCTCACTGGACCGACCCAAAAGTCTAGCTCTTTATCAATACCACCATTGAGTAAGCTTTCATCAAATAGCATATTCTGAGTGGTGTCGATAACGGTACCATTGATCGAAATTGAGCCACCATTAGAATGCAAGCTTCCTTTCGCTTTAAAACCTGTTATAGAGTGCTTATATGGCACTTTAAAAGAACAACGATTGGTTTTGTATTTATAGCTGAGCTCGTAGCTGATATTACCGCTAATACCAGAATCTACATTAAAGCTCAGATTCCCTTTGTCATAAGAATCAGATAAAGACGCTAGCGAAAAGCTGCCTGCTTTAGTTCTGTTATGCCACCTTTTTTTACAAAAACCAAAAGGTGTTACTTCACCATTTTGTAAAGTAGCAGATTTCAACGCAAGCCCATTGCCTAACTGATAGTCAGCTTGGTTTTTATCAACGATCAGAAGACCAATTTCAACCTTATCAAGAGCATCGTTTGGTGTTACATCATAGTCAGATAAAATATCTAGCTTATGAGAATAAGGTAAGTCAGAATTCATCACACCAACTAGGCTATCAAATACATAAGCCTGAGTAGAAACATTTTGGCTTGCAACTTGATAGTCTGCGCTGCTTGGCGTATCCGACATTTCTTGAGAGCTCACATTTAATGCTGCGCTCGACATTTGCCTTTGTAAACTCGATACGTAGGTCTGATAATCGGTGCCTGACACTTCATACACAGAGTAACCTTCGCCTGAGTCAATTAAGTATGTGTCTTGTGTTTGTTGTACTTGAGGTACTTGAGATGCATACGCACCTAATGTGCTCATACTAAACAGTACACTTGAATACGTTATTAGTTTTTTTATCATGTACTAACCTTTAGTGTATTAATTGCTTATTCCTTGGTCTTTGAGTTTTCAATTAACGTAAGACCCACTTACCAATTAGTACAACCAAATGCTAACAATTCTTGGGTATTTGCTATTTTGTCCTGAACAGCCTTCTACCCAAAATCTTACCTTACTGTTCGATAACTTAGCCGCCATTAACGTTTCGTGCATTGTTTCATAGTTAGGATGTGAAGGCACAATCGCATAGTGAGAAGTCCCAGCGCAGTTGTCAGGGTTACCTGTAATATCCGGCGCGTGTACCATCGTCCAACTGTTGTTAACGTAAACGCTAGCAATAGTTCCTGTTGTCGTGTTACCACCAGCAAGTGCATTGAATGATAGACCCATAGCTAAAGCTGCAGCAGAAGTAAGTAATTTTTTCATTTCTATTTTCCTTATATTTATATTTTATTTTTAATGTTAATAAATTTAACGAACGCAATTTAAACATTAAAAATCATCAATGCAAGAAACGAAAATAACAACCCAAAAACATCAACAAAATAAATTTAACAACATTAAATAACAACAACATACAAAATTTCAAAGCCAAAAAACAAAATAATCAGATTAAAAATAGTTCACAAAAATCACAAACCCAGAGAATAAAAACATCACAAAAACCAAAATAAAACAAAAAACACACAAAATTAACAGAATTAAAACCTCGATTATTAATTATTTCATACATAAACCTTTAAAAAATAAAAATAATTCAAAAACCATATAAAAAAATTATTTTACAACTCTATTAATATGACTAGATATAGCATTGCTTTTTAAAGGGGGATTTGAGTTTATGGATAAATTTTTACAAACCACTTGGTATAAAACCTAGGTCTTTTACAAACACATAAAGATAAAAGTCATCACACCACATTTATCCTGATATGACTTTACAGTTTAGTGGACAACCAAATAGCAAACTTGGTTGAAGATTTTACTACCAATCGTATTGGTAAATATATGATTGAATTCGAACCAAGATTTACACCTAAATTTAAATGCTCCTCTTCGTCTTTTTTAATACTTATGACAGCCTGAAAGGCACTTTGGTCATGAACTTCTAAGTATTCTAGTTGCCAATCTAGATGGTGAAGGACTGTCGATTCAACTGCTTGAGTGCATACCCATATTGCTTTTTTACCCATTAAAGCGGTTATTCCACCAAGTAAATACCCACCTAATGACCAAAGCCAAAGCGCATAACAGTGCCTAACATGATTTACCCTAAGCCATGTGTTAAATGTATCGAAGTGCACTTTTTCATGTGCCAACATTTCATCGAGATGTTTGACTAAATCCCTATAAAACAATTGAGCTATAAAGCGCTGTGCTCTATAGATGCAGATTGCACCTCGCTCTCCGGCATGGTCTACACGTATAATTCTTTGTACTTCTTTTGTTGGCATTTTAAACCTTTTTAGTGACTAAAATTAGTAAGTTTCAACATGCTCCTCCAAAGTGATTCAGAAGCAATATGATAATAAGGTGAATGTTAAATAGAGCGAGAGTTCCAAAAATTATCTTGCTGAACTTAGCTCTGATTTTAAAAACCAAAGTAACTGGGCATACAGTGCCAATCGCCAAACTCACAACATAACTTAGCGTATAAAGTAGTTCGAAGAATTCATGGCCATAATCTGGTTTAAAAAAGCTAATAAAAATAAGTGGAGAAAATGAAAGTATCGCCCTTAGTTTATTTTCTGACATCTATCACTTCCTTGGTTAAATCTATCACCTTGAAAAGCTATCTAAAAACTCGAATATTCCTTATTGGCGAGCAACAATTTATATTTCGTCTTCCGCTTTCTCTCTCAAATACAGATACAAAGGTAACCCAAAAGACACCCCCACTGTCACAGTCCCAAATACCGCGAGGTATCTATGCTTAATTTGCTTTCTATGGCCATCAACTAAAATAAACCCTATTAGTACCACTGCTGATACAAGTACATCTAGCCAAGCAAATTGACTAACTTGGTTTGACACTGCGGTGTCAAGCAAAAGAGAAATGTCCAAACCATTGTTTAGCAACCAGGGTAAAAATGCGCTATATGGTATGAAAAGCCCTAGCAGGGCGAGTATTAAATAAAACCCCCTCATATAAGTTCCCTCTAAATTTATATTTCGAAAAAAGATTGATTACATTATTGAATACATCGCCTATTTTTATCTAAATGCACGCCATATAAGTTAAGCCTTTCGGGTTCTCCTGTTTTTTCAAAGAACATTTTCTGAGAAATTTGTTGCTGTTCATACTGTAAAAATAACCAAAGACCATAAAAGCCTTTGAACCAAAAATAATAAAAAGTAAGGCCAACAACGATAAGTAAATAGGTTGTTTTTCCGAACTGTAATTTGAGCTTCAGGCTACTATAAAAGAACCATACACAACTTAAAATCGCTAAAATTAGAAATGTCCAATAGGGGTTAAAATAAGCATTTGTACTTTCCCAAATAGAACTCAAGCAGCGGTTTTTTCGATCTAGTACTATCGAAAAAATCAAGGTAATCTTAAACAGGAAATACACCAATACAGTCGTAAATACGACATATACAATATCACCTTGCCTCCTTTCTCTTCTCATCGTCATTTCACCTTTGTTATTTTTATGGAGGCAGACTAGGTTACTTCATCTATAGCACAATTAAGTTTCTAACTATTTATATTTATTAAATTTTATGAAAAAATTCAAGCCATCTCAGTTGCTCGCACCAAAGTAATCAGAAATAATGTCCTCAACCCAACAAACATAAGTAACGTCTAATCAATTGAGAAAAAATAATCAATGACCTTTCCAACTCGGCAGATCCGTGCCGTAAATAACAACAATACCATTCGTGTTTACCAAGCTTAGATAAAACTTATTAAGCAACATGTAATAAATAACCCTGTTGAGCTAGCAAAAACCAGTTATATCCGCAGTATTTATCACCTGCATTTGTGCAGTCAATATGGCGTAACTATGGTCGTGTGGACTGGCCATTTTTCAATTAATAAGCGGCTGCCGTTTAGAGCGCTCTTATTGCTTTGATTTCTTTAGGGGAAATATCTAAGGATGCTAAAAATGCTTGATGCTGGTGTGGCTTCATTTGTTCAAAATTTCGATGCCATTCGATCATATCAGCATCGCTGAATCCCAAAGATACCATGATCTCTACCCACCGAGATTTCGTTAACACCTTTTCCTCAAGAAGCTCAGGTTCTTGTAGCATCACCACAATAGCTTGCTGCTGTTTCTTTAGAGCGTTAATTTGTTGTGCTAAACAGTGAAACTGCTCCCGCAAAAGCGTACCTTGCTCTTGAGTATTTCCACAGCTAAGCAATTGGACAATATCAGCAACTGGCATCCCAAACGCACGGTACGCTAATATGTTTTTCAGTCTTGTCTCTTCTTTATCGCCATACCTGCGGTATCCATTCGGGTCTCTGCTACTTGGCAATAACAGGCCAACTTTCTCATAATATAAAACTGTGGTGCGTGAAATATCACACTTTCTCGCTAATTCAGTCACAGATAACATGACGCTCTCCTCAAGAGTGAACTGCACACTTTTACAGGGGTTTAAGATCTGGTGTAAGGATCTGCACTTTTGCGGTGGCACTGAACATTCTTTCTTTTGACATATGCTCGGCCAAAACACCGATAGCATTTGTTACTAAGTCTTGGTTATTAATTATAAATGCTTTCCAAGAGTTATCCTCACTCACGTTTATGCGTCGGGCGATTATTTTGACTAATGTAGCGGTTACTGTGATATTAAATTTATCCTTGGCCCCTAAACTCTCTGCATATACTTTAATATCGTGGCAAACCCTTGTGTTGGCTTCTTCTTCTGAGTACTTGTTTAAGTATAAACAGGCAATGCGAATGTGGCCGATATGGTCAAAATAAACTGGGTCTAACGACAATTCCTTAAACTGTTTTAGGAACGTGAGGTCATCTAATTCTGTATTCTTGGGCATTGAAATTTCCGATAGCTTGGAGTTAAAGCGCTACCTTAATCCCTATACCAATAGACAGGTCAAACATTTTGAGGAAAATGCGATTCATTGTGTCCTTTTTTAGTTAACACCAACAGTAAAGAAAGATGATAAGAATGCTTACATTCAAAAAACGATTCTTACCATCAATCGCCTAAAGGCCTTTTGCAAGTTATGAGGATATCTTCTCAAATACCTGACTTAGTTCCAGTCTGCTAACTAACCCAAGGAAATGGCATGCAAGATCTGCTCATTTGTCATGGAATTGCCGTTGAAATTCCAGCTGCCATCTACTGCATGTACAACATTGATGTAAATGTTCTCTTTTGGTTGCCTTTCACCAGATAATTCATAAATTATATTTGTCGCATCTATACCGAAACCAATTTGCACATCACGCTCAATAAAGGCAAATGAAGGTACCTTCCATTCAACCCAAACTCCCGTGAATTCCTTTCCTCCCGAAAATGTCGATGCTTTGGGCAAAACTTGAACCATAGCTGTGATATTTGATTTCATGGTTTCATTGCCTGTCAAATCGTGCCATTTCAGCATCGCATTCGTAATCTTTTCAATAGCAACCTTTTCGGCTCCATTTGGAAGCGCTCCCTCAGTCAATGTAAGTGTAAGTGGCATTATCCTATCTCCTATCTATGTCCATCAGTTAAAATATAGTGATCGCTATAAAAAATAATATAGTGATCACTATATTGTCAACACATTTTATAGTGATCACTATTTTTTAATGTTATAGTCTTTCTGATAAGAAATAGAAGGCACTTTTATGGCGAGTAAAAAACAACAAACCCATCAACGTATCTTGGCATCCATGCACCAAACATTTCGACAAAACGGCTATGATGGTGCAGGTGTTAATAGCCTTGCCAATGGAGCAGGCGTCACATCAGGTGCTTTTTATGCTCATTTTGGCTCAAAATCTAATGCATTTAAGGAAGTTGTTACTGAAGGGGTGAATCAGTTAGATGCTGTGCTTACTCAGTTTCAAGAGACGCATGGAAAAGATTGGCTCGAGCAGTTTGTTCTTTTTTATATGGGTGAAAAAAGATGTAGCGATTTAAGTGAGAGTTGCGCACTCCAAAGCTTGACGCCAGAAGTCACTCGGTCTGACGACAATACCCGTGCAATATTTCAAGAAGAGTTACTCAAAGTCGTTGCGACTTTTAATAGAGGCATTGAAAATTATGGCGAGGAGACCAAACACAACGCGTGGGCCACACTCTCAATGATGATTGGTGGCGTTACATTGGCGCGCGCCGTAAAAGATCCAGACATTGCTGAAAAAATTGCAGAGGCTATTCAAGGATCAATCACTGACAAGGGATAAGATTGAGCAAGCTTCCACTTGCTCTGCTTAATTTGACTATTGAGACTTAATCAAATTTAACTGTTTCATATGTATTGACGCAAACGGTCGTAACGCTTAACTGCTCACATACAGTAGTTTGGCAAAACTTACTACAAAGGATCGCAAACCTAGCAATTTGCGCCCTTTTGGGTTTATGCGTTTGTTCATTACCTATGGGCCCCAGTAATCAAACTTAAAAACTACCCCCTCAGGAACAATGAAACTAATTGATGCTCCACAGTAGATAGTATGTTCACCAGCTTCAATTTCTACCACTTCACTAAGTGGAAGATCCCAAGGCTTGCCATCAAATAGCAAAGAACCACATCGACCACCGTTATCATCAACAATACCAAAATATGTTTTCCCATCTTGTGATGGTTCAACCTGCCCTCGTAAATGCTCATCCCCAATACAAGCAACAAGGCTAAAACTTAGCAGAATTATCAGTAAGTATTTCATGTTTTCTTTTTCAAATAACCGTTTAACCTTTACCCAAGCGGCCTATACAAACAACCCAAAAATACCCGCTACTTCAAGCAAGTAAATAAGGCAAACTAATGAGCTAAGTATCAAGTAAAAATGCTAAACGTTCATCATATTTTGACGGACTTAACTCAACTATCTCGGGTGTAACAATGTTCTCTTTGACAAAAGGGTCCCCAGCCACTATCTCATCGAGATCTTCTCTAGTAATGTTGATTGCGATAATTCCGCCCCCAACATTGGGCTGGATACTACCTGAAAGAACAAATATTCCATTATCAAACCATGTTTTGAGCCATTCATTGTGCCCTTGCATATAGGTTTTGGCTTGTGATTTATTTTCTGAAAATTTCAATTGAACAATAAACATCATATAACTCCTTTACTTTTGTATTGCGCTTAATAAGAGGTGGAAGCCTCAATCGCCACTATATGGGTCATGATTGCTTTTTGGTAAACGTCATTTTCCAGTTTGTTTCCCATGTTTCGCCATTATCTTTAGAAAATGCCTGCTCCCATGTCGGCATATCAGGATCGGTTGAGTTCCAGATAAATCTGACTTTAATTGCTTGACCTTGGTATGAATCTTGAGCATAAAAGCGACCCACGTTATCTAAAAAACGACCTATGACAGGTTCATCTAATGTATGAGGATTACGTCCGTCCAGCCACCAAATAGACCACTCTTTCGTCGCTGAGTTATATGAGCGAATAGCCTTTGCTCTAACGCTGGCATCCGGATAGTGAAGATGATTATCTTCAACATTCCCAAACCCGCCCAGGGTTTTAACAGTAGAAGATTCCCCTATAAACTCTACCCATTCATCGCAGCCAACCAGAATATCCTTTAAACGACGGTGCGTTACATTCCATTCTCCAATAATAAAGTCAAAATCGGCGGGGGCCGTTAGCTCTAAATCACCTAACATGTCTAATCCTTCGTTGTTTTGATTATCTGAAGTACAATAGCACAGATACTGTTAATTTATACAGTATTCGTGCTACTTTTTAATTGAACAATATTAGAGCGCAATAAGCGGGGGGTATTTGCTAGGCAAGCCTTTTATTTGCTTGTAAATTACATACAGAGTCATGAAGTTTAATTACTGAGTCCTTTTCGAAGTCTGTACCAAGCGTTTTCACTAACTTCACCACACTGTATCTTTCGGCTGCTGTTTCATAAGAACTTTTCCAATCTTTATACTGAATGGTTTCGCAATCAAGTGGGCTTCTAATTTTTATTGCTTTGTGTTTCATTCTATAAGGTTTAGGTGTCAGCCTAGCGCGATAACAATTTTGCTTTTTTGATAGGCCAATATAAATTTGATCGACTCCTAAAGTTCGCATCAACTTCACATAGCCTTTTGTAGATGGTGCAATGTAATTCTTGCCGATTACACGTATTCCCTTTGCGGTTTCATAAATTCTAAAATCTGACCCGAGTTGAGGGTACTTCTTAATATTTTGCTCAAATTTAGCGATGATTCGGGCTTTTCTTGGCAACTTACTAATTGCTTTAAATCGGTCAAAGAAGCTTGCTGGGTAGTCATCTAAGTCCAAAATTGTGTATTGAGTGGTATTTAATACTTTTGCACCATACCGGCAAACAGTAAGAATATTTTCATCATCAAGAATATCGCTTACATGCTCTCGTATCGCGCTTTGATATGACTCTTTCCCTTCGCCAGCTGCGATTCTTTGTTCAATATCTTGAGAGTGCTCTCGCGCCTCGTTATAAGCGTCTTCTACCGAGATGTTTGAACCCGCAAGGACCGTTATAACTTCATCTTGGTTGTCTATTTTTATTGTAAAGTTTTCTTTTTTCCAATATTTATAATACTTCATTACTATCTCTGTATTTTTTTGAGGGGGGCCTATCAAGTGGATTTTTGATTCTTATTCTTTGAACTTACCTAAAAAGGGAAAGGTTTTATAATAATCGTTTTTTTGATCTATCATCACTAAAATTCGATTTCATCTCTTAAGAATGTGTGTAAGTGTTTTGTACATCGCGTTCATAGAGACTGGTTTGCCGATATGATTGGCAAACCCTAAGTTTTTATAATGTTCGATATCTTGCGGCATCACATTGGCAGTTAAAGCGACTACAGGCACCGCTGCATTAATTTGGTGAATTATCGAAAATGCCTCAACGCCATCCATTTCAGGCATTTGAATATCCATAAGCACTAGGTCGTATGTGCTAGTTTCAAAAGCTCTTACCGCTAATTTTCCATTGCCTACCAAATCCAGTTTAGCACCCGTTTTCTCCAGCATTTTTTTAATGACGAGCTGATTAATATCATTATCTTCAGCGATTAATATATTTACATTATCAAAATTAGGTACTGATTCAGTATTGGCTCCTTCCTTTTGGTCAGTTAACGTAGCTTGCTTCAATGGCAAGGTTACGCATACGCGCGTCCCCTTTCCAATCTCACTTTCGAGCTCAACTACACCGCCCATTAATTTCACTAAGCTATCTGAAATTGCCAATCCCAGTCCTGTACCGCCATACTTTCGAGTTGTAGAAGAATCTGCCTGTTCAAATCGATTAAAAATTGATTTTTGGGTCTTTTCATCCATTCCTATACCAGTGTCGGTGACAACAATGCATAACGCTGACTGATGCTCATATTTAACTGACTTCACAGTAATATGTATGCCACCTGATTCGGTAAACTTTACCGCGTTGGACACGAGGTTGAGTAGGATCTGTCTTATCCTCACAGAATCTCCCAACCAGCCTAAGTTGAGATCTTTTTCTAAATTAACAGTCAATGAAATCGCCTTTTTCTGAGCTTCAACAGATAAATCTGCTACCACTGATTCTACGGCTTCTTTGATTGAAAACGGCGTAACTTCGAGTACTAACCTATGAGCCTCTATTTTTGAAAAGTCCAGAATATCGTTAATGACCGTAAGTAATGAATCGGCAGAATAAATGGCTTTTGACACTAGATGTTTGGATTCGTTATTGAGCGGCTCTTGTTCAATAATTTGCAACGCACCTAAAATACCATTCATAGGCGTGCGAATTTCATGACTCATATTGGCCAGGAACTCACTTTTGGCTTTTGAAGCGTGCTCTGCTTTCACTTTTGCCTCGATGAGTGCTTGATTTTGTTCTTGCATCTTATCGCGAGAACGTTTGATTTGTGCGGAATATTTGCGATTGAAAAAACCAACGTTGCAACAGTATAGATAAACACTTGCAGCAGCTACCACTTTAGTGACAAGGGGCGATTGCTCTACAAATTCGAACCCCAAAAAGCCCCCACCCAAAGCACCTCCTAGGACTAAAACCAATGTGCTAATGTAGTATCTTTTGATACCGCCTAAAATCAAACTATTTAATGAGTTAACGATTAAAAGGGCAAATACAACCCAAATCTGAAACCCTGTTGCTGCACACCATATCCCGTAAAGTAACGCATCCATGTATAAATTTATGTACTCAGCCCCCACTCGCTCCGCAGAAAGCTTGCTGTGCAATCGCGCTACGTGAGGCCATACTGCGCAATTTAAGAAGATGCAAATACCAATAGTTAACGTAAAGTCGTTGTAAAAAGTACCGATGAGCATAATCGCCATCAATACGCATCCAATAATGCGGGGCGCATAATTTAGTTTGCCCAACGACGGCTTTGGTTTAAGTGTCTCTTTAGAGTGTGTAGCGGACGTCATGTCAAAGGCTTTAATCCAAGCGCTGCTAATCTTTTAACTTTATACACTAAAAAACGAGTTTTTATTTATTTTTTAAGCAAATAAGTTAAAAAAATGCAATCGCTTGGATTTGTCGCGGCATCAAGTTTTGCAAAAAAAGCGCACATAGGGTTAATGCCATAATCGCTCAGTATCATTCATCGCTTGAATGCCATTTCAGGCTTTTTTTAGCAAGGTCTGGGAAGAGTCTACTGCCCCCCTCTATCTATTGCTAACCTTTGGGAAAATGACAATAAACCTTAACTTTCTAAAATTTATCTTAGACCCAAGTGCACGACGCTCTGTTTTATTGCTAAAGCTTGAGTCGAAGGTTTTCAATCACCTTTGCATCTACCCAAAATATATCGATATTGGGATGTTTTTCTGAGCCCGTATTGCGACTAAAAAACAGGTACTTTCCATCAGGTGTAATGCCAGCAGCAGCTTCCCATTGAGCTGTATTGACATTTTCACCCAAGTTAATCGCTGCGCCCCAACTGCCATCACTTTGCTTAAAGCTAATGTAAATATCTGAATTTCCATACCCTCCTTCTCTTACGCCGTCCCACATAATGAAAGACTCATCCGCTGCGATAAATGGGTGCGCATTCCATGTACCAGTGTTAATTTCTTTGCTTAAAGGTTTGGGTGCTTCACGCTGTCCTTTTACTAGTCGCGAATAACGAAGTATGCCATTGCCTTCTCTATCAGCATCGTCAAATACATACGTTCCATTTATTGAGGATGTGAGACGCATAATAGGAAGCTCGTCAAATTCAGGTCCCAAGCTTTTGATGTCTGACCAACCCGTTGCTGTGCGATGTTTAAATCGCTTGCCTAAATGCATTATCTTTCCGTCCGGTGAGATAAAAGGCTGCCCACGCCTTGGCGACACAATTGACTCATGCCAATTATTATTTTTGAATTGGAAAACGACAAATTCCTGTTTTTTATCTGCCTTACTCTCTCTGAGAAAATAAAACTCTTTCATATCTGGGGTAAAAACACCGCCGTACTCCCACCCTTTGGTTGATACAATTCCAGGTGCAAACGCTTGAGGAATTAAACTCGGTGGCTTTTGACCTAGGTATGGACCTTCAAGTTTCGTTTGTACGCTATGACAAAGTTGGCTATAAATTAAACCGACTAAAAGAAAAGCCTGCGAACACTTCATAATATTCTCTCAAAAATTGATTAGATATCTAATTACACAGGGCACTAGGCACTTAACACCAAGTACCCTAGGCTAGTGTAAAGTTATAATTTAGGTCTGAGGCCTTCGATAATTTGCGCATCTACCCAGTAGCTTTTTCCAACCCAATTTTGGCTACCATCATCTTGTACATGCCAATCTCCTCGAGAGAAAAATAGATACTTACCGTCATGTGTAACTCGCGGAGAGCTCTCATTTAGATTGGTATTTATCAGAGGCCCCATATTAACAGCGGGGAGCCAAGCGCCCTTTTTGTCTTTAAAGCTAATATAGATATCAGACTTCCCATGCCCATCGTCACGGACAACATCCCACATGAGATAAGACTCATCAGGTGCAATATAAGGGTGAGCAATCCATTCTCCTTTATTGATTTGGGGACCTAGTTTAACTGGGTTTTGGTTCTTTCCGTTGACTACACGGGAGTAACCTATATTCCCTTTGCCCTTATCTTCTTTTTTATAAAAGGGGAAAAAGTACGTACCTTTAGCTGAAATAGACACGCCATGTCCTTGCTCCTTTAAAAAATCACCTTGCTTTTTAAGCTCAGACCACCCCGCGTCTGTTTTCTGGCGATACCACTTACCTCCGTACATCATGCTGCCATCCAAAGAAAATTGAGGCCACCTAATGTCAGTCTCAGACTCCTTACCCCAACGACCATTCTCATACCGAATCACAAAAAATACGCGATTTTTATATTTCCCATTTTTTCTTGTGAAATAAAACTCCTTCATATCCGATGAAAAAGTCCCCCCTTCAAATCGGCCATCAGGCGATACTATTTTTGGGTCAAAAAGCTTAGGGGTTAAACCTGGCGGTGTTTCTCCAAAATAGTCCAGCTTTGTCATCGCAGGAGTTTCGTTTGCATAAGTACTACCACTTACAGCCATCGAAGACATTAGTAAGCAAGCTGACATATAAATATGATTCATAGTTCACCTTTATAATTTAGAACAAAGAGTTAAACATTTTTATTGGTGCGACACTGATGTCTAAACTCAATCTAGGTAAACCGAGTCAAAAAGGCCTGACGTCACCATGACTTTGAGATGATTTGATTCTGATAAATAAGCAAGTCGTTCAGCCAATCTTGCCAAGGCTAAAAGCCTATTGATTGCAGACTACATATACACTTACGCGAAAAAGACGGGATTTAAAATTTTATAACCATATTAATCATATAGTTAAATGGGGAATTGTAGTTTACTTTGCTTGACCTTGAACTGCCCACGTCAAAAATTTACTCCACAACACACTGCTAGCTTTTTTAGCTAAAGCAAGTGTGTTGCGTGTTAGATGAACAGGCTGACTAAGCGCCTGTTAGGTCATAGATGTAAGACACATGCAGGCCATAGAAGATACTTGGAGTTAGCAGCACACTCGCAAGAATAAATACCTTAGTAAGTAGTTTGTTATTTTTACTTCTCACCACTTTAAGTCCAAATGCAGCGATTATTAGCAGCGGAAGTAAATAATGAACTCTAATTAGAGGCATTAAAACAAACAGTCGCTTAACTTCAGTAGACATTGATAAATCGTACGCTTCTATCATCATAGGAGCACCAATAAAAACGCCAATAACCAATGTTGTAATGTATAAAACGATTAAGAACCACCAAGGGGTGGACTCTATAAATTTGATCATATTTATGTGCACTTAACGCCGTAAAACAAGGCATACAAAAGCTTGACTAGAACTTACTAAGAATGTGCGCCAGCCAAGCTTTAGACGCATCACTCATCACTTCGGCCCATTTTACAACTTTTGATAGTGCAAGATATAGCAATTAATTAGCTGTTTGAGATAAATGATTATGCTTACAAACAATTTTTTGCTCAAAAGGGGTTACTTTAGCTACCACACGGGCTGCACACAGCCCAAGAATTGCAAAATCCACCTATTTCAGCCACCATGCTAGTCAGCCTTTTTTGTTCCTCTGTTACAAACTCGTGTGTCACTTTATTTTTCACGATGAATAGGACATGACCAGGCAATTCATCTTCTTCATTTGGTTCAACATAACTGGCCTCTGGCAATATTTTCGATATTTCAGTTTGCTGAACCTCACTTAAAGGCCATGCAGCAAACTCAACATAAAATTCAATGTTATGGACTGTATCGAAGTCAAAATCTCTTTCTCCTAGAGTACGTAACATATCTCCATCAGTATCAGACGGCCAAGTAATTGTCTCTGTCATTAATCTGTTCTCAAAAATTGATGTTCACACTATTTAGTCGTATTAGGGGACGATAGATTTAGTCATTATTTGGCAACAGGAGGGTTTTTTAGTGTTTTCCGCTCGGTCATTAGTCATTTAGTTTCTCTGATACGGCCAGCAGCCTCTACAAAGGCTTTACACACGGAATAGACATGGAATAGGAGCGTTTTTCGATGAAGATAATAAACTTTAAAACCGCGCAAAATGCGCGGCTTCAATACGGTATAAATACTTTTAATCTTTATTCTGCTTTAGCAATGCGTCGAGCTTAGCTTCAACACGTAAGATGTCATCTTTAGTAGCGAGTGCCTGCTCTGGCTTACCTTCTTCGTCATGCATGATTTGCATTGCATCAACAATAATACCGATGAAAAGGTTCAGTACTGCAAAACTGGTTATGATGATAAAAGGCACAAAGAACAGCCATGAAAGTGGGAATAGCTCCATCGTTGGGCGTACTATGCCCATTGACCAACTCTCTAACGTCATGACTTGGAAAAGAGTATAAGCAGAAGCGCCTATACTACCAAACCACTCTTGCATATTGGCATCTGGGTGCTGCCCAAACAATTTCGTAGTTAAAACAGCTGATACATAAAACACGATTCCCAAAACGCCAATCACCGATGCCATACCGGGTAACGAATGACCCAATGCTCCAATGACACGACGCATTTGTGGTACAACCGAAAATAGCCTCAATACTCTAAGAATCCTGAATGCACGAAGTACGGACAATGCGCCACCAGCTGGCACCCATGAAATCGCAACGATAATAAAGTCAAAGCAATTCCAGCCTGACTTAAAGAACTTAAAGCGATATACAGTTAGCTTAAGTACTAATTCCACTGTAAAAATCAGTAAGATTACGAAGTCTATTTTATGCAGAAGTCCAGCATTGTCTTTACCAAACTGTGTAGTCTCTAGACCCAAGGTAACAGCATTAAATAAAATGATCGCAATCAAAAAGTTTTGGAACCACTTAGCCTCTACAAGCGCGGTTAGTTTTAACATAAAATTATTTGAAGATGTCATGGCTCTTTTTTAGGAAAATAAAAGATAAGCAATGATTTGGGGATAGCACCTTTTTGTCAAGAGATATTACCGGTGAGTATGTGACAAAGATAGCTGAACTAACCCATTTTAATATGAATCGGAGCCGTTTTATTGTCGCTTTTTCAAACCGCATACCAAGCACGTTCTATTTCGCTCTAATCACGCCGATCATCAACTTTGAGTAGCCAGCTCTAATTAACATCTCTTCCTTTGCAAATTGATTCTCAAATTGAATAAGAAACTGAAAAACCCCACTTAAAAAACCAAAGAAAAAATGTAAACAACTGAAATTTAATAATATTTTTTATTGCTCATTTATGGCATGAGATTAGCTTTATTAAAACATTCATTTCGTAAACAAAGAGAACGGAACATCTCTAAAAGTCAGGCAATTACTGGGAGACAATGATGATAACTTTGGATAACAGAGAGACAGCTTTACATTCAATGTATCAAGAGCATGGGCTTTTACAATTTCAAAACTTGTACTCCCGGCAAACAATAGACAAATGGAACAAACTGCTGGACCCTATTTTCAACCAAAGAACATCAACAAGCCGCAGCTACGTAGAGAGTGATGAACTGTTAGAACTTGGGATCTTAAGTCAAGTAATGGTACCTAAACTGCTTAACGTTATAAGTGTATTAGACCCTTGCCCAGTGTTTTTTCATTGCTGTTGCTTTGAAATAGAGGGAGCGCAAAAACAGCATCACAAGTTTACAAGCAGGCTGGATGGCTGGCACCGCGAGCCAAGCGATCCACGTAAAAAATCTGTTAGGGGCTGTAGACCTTATTCGATTTATATTTATCTTTCAGATGTGAATGATGCAGATCACGGCTCATTTGAAATCATCCCCAGGTACCACGCTGGCCCACTTAAGAGTAACTTAACTAGTTGTAATATAAAAGGAAGAAAAGGAACGTGTTTCTTGTGGAATCGCGACCTCTACCATCGATTTAATGTCAACCGTTCACCTCAAAGGCAGCGGATTTTAAAATTGTCTATCCAGACCAATGGATGGGAAAATGCGAGTATACAGCTCGATGAATTTAAAGGTGCCTTGTCTATACTTGGCGATCACAACCCTGCACTGTCCTATCTTTTAGGCAGCCACTTTAAGAACAACTTATCGATAAAAACCATTCCGCACCCGAGAACCGGTGAACTCCCTCAAGTTCAGCCATTAGACTACTCAGAAAAAACGCTCATTCCAACCAAAGCAGAGATCATGTTTCGCAGGATAAAACATAGCGTCGACAAGGTTCTTGGATTCTAACTAATTAGTGACTATCTATGAAACCTACGGAATTGATGAATAATCAATCAAAAGCCAAAGTGTAGAGCCACAAATTATGCCGACTCTACACCTTAATTGATTAAACAATTAAAAATACGCTAACAAAACATCACTAGACTAATTCTATTTCCAGACTTCCCAGTAACCTCATTGCTTCAAAGCGGTCAAACTTTGCGCGCTTAAGGTTGTTGTTAAATATATCAATATCGAAGTCCGTTGCACTCGTAAAGTCTGTACCAGAAAGGTTTGTTTCAGAAAACAGCGCACTACTGAAGTTCGTATGCTTAAAATTGGCGTTACGAAATTCTCCATTTCTAAAATCAACGCGACGAGCTACACAACTATCCAAAACCAATTCCGGGAGCGATAACCCATAAAAAGATCCGTCATCTATCATGCAATCGTAGAAGTTAATCGGAGAGTTAAACACTATTCTAGGCCATGCTATTTTGCTCCAATCTACTCCGATGGCTTTTGAGTCGCGAAACACGACATCCGAAAACTTACTGTACTGCATTTTCGCCATGCTCAAATTACACTTTAAAAACGTACAATCAATAAAATTACATCGATTGAAAACCACCTCTGAGAAGTTACACCCAATAAACGTGCAGCTCTCGAACTCAATTGAAGATAACTCTTCTCCAGAAAAGTCCTCCCCCTCAAAAGTCTTTGACCAATGCTCGCTTTCAACTCCAACGCTCACAAACCCTCCTTATTTCCATTGCTATAAATTCGTATCCAGCAATGTAAAGTTTAAAACCATTGCCAACACGGCATATTTTAAAAACTATTTATGTAGCGAACATTTCACAATCGCATTGCTTTATTTGCTGTCGTTAACTTGTTCAAAACGTTGTTCTAGCTCTTTCGCTTGGCAATACCCAAGTGTAAGTGGGTATGCATGATTCAAATCATTGACGTAAAACAGCGCAGGAAATCCACTCACGTTCAATCGTCGAGCTAGGTCAAGGTGTTGTTGAAATACACTCTCTGTCTCATTTGAACTTAAGGCATGCTTAAATGTATCAGCATCTAAGCCAATTGAACTTGCGCACTCAATCAACGTTTCTTCTAGAGAAGGGTTTTTTGCTTGTTGGTAATACGCAGATTGTATGGCTTCAACCATTTTTTGCGCACTGTTAACTGACAAGTTTTGCGACACAATAACAGCTCTGCAAGCAAGATATGTTGAACGATATGGTGTATTTAAAGCCCAATAGTCGTGATTAAACACTACCCTAGTCCGCTCTTCTATTTGATACCAATAGGAAGAAATCGTCTCTCGCAGGCTTTGCTCCATAGGTTGGTTTGTGTCAGGTGCTAATCCACCCATAATCCAATCAACTTCAATGTCAGAATGTCTTTCTAAAAACTCCTCTAACTCTGGTTGAAACCCATAACACCAACCACACATGGGATCCATCACGTATATAAATCGCATTTTATTCTCTTTAAAAGTTAAAACCTAGGTTCTAAGGCGTGAATTTAACCAAGGTGTGGTTCTCATTAAGCAATTCTGATTCAATAATTTCAGAAATCACACTCCAATCACCACCAGCAAGGCCTGCACCAATTAAGGGGTAGCCAATCCGCGCTCCACTGAACTCTTCTTTAATCCGGGCGAATATGCTTTGAATAGCGTCATAGTCAGTTTTAATGCCTCGCCCCCGCCAATTGAATTGCGAATAAGCATTGATAATCGTGAATATCTTCCCATTTCTTTCGACTGTTGCTTGAGAGTATGTCCCTAATTTTTTTCTATCACCTTTTGCGGTAGCAAGGTCGGCTTTATATGCCTCTGGGAACTCAGACCTAATCGTCTTAGCAATACCTGCTCCCATTGTGCAAAAGCAATTACACCCATGAATGATGACATCAAACTCACCTTCTTGCGTCAATTTTATCAAGTCTCCATTTACGACTTTCATAGTTTTTCCTTTTCGCTCTTGTGAGTTTTTCGCCAAAATAAATATACATTTATGCTTTTCAAGGCTTTAAGCTTCCTCTTTTGCAAAATGCTCTCAAACTATTTTCCAATGAAAATCGGCAAGTCAGGTAAAGCAAGTTTAGCTTTTTGGCGCAATAAATCGTTCTAAGTATTTCGCATCATTAAAATTCATTGTGCCATTAGAATCAAGCCAAGCCTGCGCCCCTTCGACAACAATCGCGGTATAACTTGAGCGACTTAACTTGTCAAAATATGGTTTTACGTTATCAGAATGACTTGTTTGAGCGAGCAACGCCATCGCTTGCCAAGCGACCAATGGGTTAAACTCGGAATGAGATTCAACAATGCTCAAAAGCGATGGAATACTTTCAGTCGTCACACTGCCATTGAGCACAGACAAAACCTGAGTGATTTCAGATTGTTGATTAGGATCTGCTAAGAGTACGGTTTCCAGCAAGTGAGAAACGACTTGTGGCTCCGATATAGCCAGATCTAACTCTAGCATGACCGCTAAAGCCTCAGATATGGCCTCTATATCACCAATCTGTATTTGTAAAATTCTATTTAATATTGCCTGCTCTACCTGTACTTTTTGAGCGATTTGCTTCGATTGAATATGCTCAATAGCACCGTTGATATCCTCAGAGTGCAATATCAATTCATACACATTGTCATCAAATCCATGCCTGTCATGAGTACGATAACTCGGTGATGCAGCCGAATTCAAATCATTATCAACAACCGTTTGGATATTGCTCACTGGTATCGTTTCTACATAGCTATCAACAAGGCTGCCTACGCATTCATGATGTTGCCTTACAGGCTCAGTCGTTGCGATAAATATGCTACTGACTGCCACCCCCGCAGAAAAGTAAATCAGAGCAATTAATATCAATTTAATCTTCATTTGCGAATTCTTTGTTTTTAAGTTTTAAGAAAGCTGATCCTTCAGAAGCACATCAATCCATTCAGCTAATTATTAGCAGTTTCTATGTTCAAATGCAGCCGGCCAAGCCCACCCTGTTGCGGCCCAAATCGGATCAGGGGCGATTACAATACACCGTTTACTGTTTTTCTTACCCGGTAGCTTGGCGTATTTGATGGTTCTTACATGGGCATACTGGTTCGCTTGACCATAGTAATCAATCCCCCACCAACCCATTCTGCTCTTGGGTCCCATCCAGCCTAAAAAAGTCTTAACGTAAAATTGAATAGTTAAGTCATTTTCATTCTCGCACTTGTCGGTATTCAGCTGTCTTGTTTTTCCTTGCATGATTGGGTACGTGTCTGAGTCTTTGTGCTTCCCTTTGCAGAACCACTTAACTTTCACATTGGTCGGAAACGTATTTTTAATATTCAGTTTATGCTGACCAGCAACTGCAAGCTGACTCGTCGACAATAAACCCACCATTACTAAAGCTGTACTAAAAGTGCCTATTTTATTCGCCATATTGACTCCCAAATGTTTTAAATAATTATGGGCGCTCTATGCTCCCATGGGCGTAATATAGCTGGCTCAAAAAAGCTTGCATTCAGATATACGACAACATTCAAATAACATAATAAGCAATAAAATTAATAACTTATAATTTACCATGTCGTTATTTTGTGTGTCCTTTTTATATTTGCAACGACACTTTATGATCTACACTTCTAATCATCTAAATATATGCCTGAGTACCTCAATAGGTTTAGTAAAACTAGCATGCAGTCTTAAACTTAACTTAAAGATAATACCTATCAGAACTCAGCACTCAGCACTCAGCACTCAAATATAGAAATCTAAATTGCAATCGAACTTTAATACATTGAGATAAAAGGAGGGCTTTGTGTTTTTGGCTGCGATTTGAAATGAGACAAAGCCGTTGGGTGGCGATTTTTAATTTAAATGCATCTCAAACAAGGCATAACATTAGTTAGGAACAGACTGATTATTAATATATTCAGTTGGAGAAACACCAAAATGCTCTTTAAAACACTGGCTAAAATAGTTTTGTGAAGAGAATCCAACATCAAGCGCAGTTATCGTCACTGACTGACCTTCTGAGAGCTTTTTAGCTCCCAAATTTAGCCTGTGAACTCGGATAAACTCACTTGTAGTTTGACCAAAGTGTGCTTTAACTTTCCTTTGCAATTGTCTTTCGCTAATTGCCAAAGCACCACTTATCAAAGTGATATCTAATGATTGTTCACTGTAATTTTGCTCAATATATTCAGTAAATTGAGAGCAAAACCGCTCATCCTTTGAGGCATGCTTTGGCAAACTTACGATTGGATTTATTGATGCCAAATCCGGCGTATTTGAAGTCTGAACTCTGCCCATGAGTTTTTTATTCAAGGCATTATTCTCTTGTTTGTATGAAAGGGTTTTAGCACAAAAATAGGTAAACATAGATACAGCAAAAATCAGCGCCATAATGAGCAGAATTTCAAACATACCACCACTGCTTTCTGTGGAGACCGCATAGGCTCTGAAAGAGGCTAAGCTTACAAGCAAGCCAATTTTTTTATTCATACGCAATGTTAGTTCAGCCCAATATAACCATAGCTAATGAAATGCACATTAAAGAGCCAGCTACAAACGTACTCCCTGCTCCAAAAAACCGCAAAAGATTAGGTTTGGCCATGGTTTCACAGAAGAGTAATCCAAAGAAATGCGCATATCTCGCTATGGTAAGCCAAATCATACAGATAAGTAACCAAGTGGGCGGCTGATGCTGGGAAAGTATGTAAAATGTCAGCGCGATAAAAACGTTGTATTCGCAAGCGTTGCCATGGGCGCGAATTGCCTTATGTAGTTTGTCATCTAGTGGCTTGGGTACGCCCCCAACGACATTTGTCTTCCCGCGAATCAAAGACACGTAAAACCCACCCAAAGTGAGTAATAAACCAAGCAATGCAATACACAGGTAAGCAACTACCACTATTCACACCAATACGTTAACAAACTACGCTGGGTAAATTAGTCCTTAATTATGGAGTGAGTATGGAAGCATGGTAAATAGGCAATATCAGAGATTGCCAAACAGCTCTACCTTTATGGTTACGAGCGCTGTCACTTTCATATGTGTGCTAATTCGCTGTGAATTAATCCATAAATATGGCCGATTAAATCGTTAATTGGGCCAATTACGCCCCTCTCCTAGTGTTTAGAATTTTGTATACAACAAAATAAAAGCGGCTTAAAGAATAGTCACAATTGCGCCACTTAGGAGCTGCTTTGAATCACTATCAGAAACCATGAATCATTTGATTTCATAACTTGAATTGGAGAAGGCAAATGCCCAAATTAAAAATAGGCCAAGATGTCATATTTATAGGCTTACATGTAAAAGTTGGAGTCCCCCAAGAGAAAGGCAATGACAACTCAAAGCAAAAGGAAGAACTCGATCAAAAAATAGCTGTAATGAAGTCATGTATTACAAAAGCAATTTCTGAAGCGAGTAAAAAACCTTCGTATAAAGACGCCGTGAAAATATTCGTCGCGCCTGAGTTTTTCTTTCAAACATCTTATGGCGCAAGCTCTGTAGAAAATGAGCACATGGCTATCGTGGTCAATGAACTAGTCACGTTTCTTAGTGATCAAAGCCCCGAATTAACTGACTGGCTCTTTGTTTTAGGGAGCACCACAGAATATGAGCTAAAAGATGGAAACGTCAGTTTAACAGATTCTAATGCTTTGCCTTGTAACTTTACACCTACTATTAAGTTTGACTCTGTAGGCCATGGAAATATCCGATACGTACTAAAAAGGTGGACCTCACATATCGATTATGGCCGGAGTACAAAAATCATGGATGGTCAAAACGTTAACAGCAGCCCTACGAACGAATTAACCCATCACGACCAAAGCAAAATAACTCCTACGGTTAAAGGTATAATCGACTGCGGTAAGGCCGTTGTGGGGGTTGAAGTTTGCTTAGATCATGCAGAAAAAGTACTACAAAAAACTGACGGCAGTGACAAAGTTCAAATTCAGATATTGAGTAGCGGGGGAATGTCCCCTGTGACTGCCGCGCTAGTCCCGAAATGCCAATGGCTGTTCAATGTAGATTCACTCAGAGGCTTAAATTCGACCAATAAATCAGGCAATGGGGTCCGCCTTTGTCAATGGAACCCACCCAAACTGCAAGATAAGACAACTGGATACAACGACGTATGCGTCGATGGCGTACACGTTGATACAGTCTTCCAATCAGACTCTACAAAGTTAAATAATAAAAAGCAGCCTTGGCTAAGAGTATACGACCCAGTCACAATACAGCCGTAAAGTTGAAACAGCGAGCGATGCATTTCGGCATCGCTCATAGTAATGTTAAAACTCAAAATTCACTTGTACCGGATAATGATCTGAAAGCTCGTTGTAATAACCATTATGATAGTAGCGACCATCGCTCAGGTTCCAATTCCCTCTCAAATAACTCCAATACCAATTTTTGGATGCTTTTGGATAACGTACGGTCATCTGAGGAGCATTACTTGGCTGTTTGTGGTCGCGGTGCCAAAACACATAGTCTAGGGTATCGTTATAATCTAGACTGTATTCAAAGTAATAGGCGTTGGCCTTCGTAAACCAGTTGTCTTTGGCTGAAAAAGAACCAATAAGCGGAGTTTCAAAGTTCAGCCTTGATTTTGCGATGCTAAGCATATCTGCAACTTCATGCTGCTTACTCCACTCAACATTCATGTCTCCACCAATAATAACTGGTTCGCTCACAGGTATATTTTCAGCTTCAATAAATAACTGAATCTCTCCCAATTGAGCCATTCTAATTCTGTGCTCTTGCTCTGTATTCCCATCATGCGTTGCTTGCAAATGCGTGCCAATTAAATGATAGCGCAGGTTTTCTTTTTCTATCTCAACATACGCAAACCCTTTATTCGCCAAGTAATCCCATGAGCCATTTAAGCTGTTATGAAATACATGTGCTTTTTTAGAGATGATTGGATATTTAGAAATAATTACAACACCACCTCGAATGACAAAAGGGCTCGTTGAACAGTTACCTGATAAACTGTCCCACCCACTACCACTGCAATCTTGCCCAACATTTGGAGTCTGATATGGATAAAGATCTGACAGTGCAGCCAACGCTTGCTCTGCATCACTATTAAACACTTCACTGACCAAGATCACGTCAGGGCTATCAATCATAGATGCCAATACGCCAGGCAAGCGCTGCGCTCTGTTACTTTGATCCCAGTCCTGTACATTTAATTGCATAATATTGTAGGCCATCACTTTGAGTGAACCGGCCATACTGTGCGTGCTCACTATCATCAATGCACATAGCAGAAAGGGGTTGATTTTCATGTACTTCTCCAATACTCGTCATGTTTGGTCTTAATTTTGCGATTACTCATCTCACTAATTACTGTGCTAACTAGGCTGAGAGAGTAAAAATTTCGATGCCAAAATAATCGCGAAACATGTCGGATTGATTGCGCTAACTTGCTTTTTTTATGAAGGATTTTTGGATTTATTGTGTAGCTTTTAAGGCTTTTTTATTTTGCGTAAAATTGGGCAGGGGTTGATGCTTTTAACTCGCTGGTTAGGAGAAGCTCATTCAGAATACGTCATTTAATTCAAATAACCGCAGTTAGTAACGCGACAGCCCTATTATCAAGCATACTGCTGATAAGTGTTCATAAACAAAGATTTAGGCAATAGTATACGGTTCCACTTGATGGTTGCATTGAAAAAGATCAACAATTTACCTGCTAAATAGGTCTAAGATCTTGTTCTAATAGAAAATTATGGATATAGTTGGCAAAAATCTAATAAACTCAATCATGGAAGTAATATGACTCAATACGATGAATATAAAGTTATCCACGTAGTAGAAGGTGGATGCGGTACGTTACTATTAGGCTCAAGTGGTCTTCCACTTAAAAAGCTTGAAGCAACTTTAAACCGTGAAGCACAAGACGGCTGGCAATTAGTTTTCCAAGTAATAGAAAACAAACGTTTTATGTTATTTTGGAGCCGCGAAGCCGTTATTTTAACGCTTGGTAGAAAGCGTGCTTAAACGTTTTGCACTTAACGCCATTCGCCGCTACCAGGCTAATGGCGGTGCCAAAGCGCATTTCAACTTATCTTGCAACTTTACTCCCTCTTGTTCTCATTATACGTATCAGGCCATTGAAAAATACGGCTTACTAAAAGGTGGATGGTTGGGGTTTAAGCGTATTCGTCGTTGCAATGATCCCGACTGTGTAGAAATAAAGTCAGATCCCCTGCCCTAAGGAGTATTAATATGGATGATTCAAGTTTAAGAGAAAAAGAAGAAGCCCTACGAGAGGCTATCTCATCACTTTCCCCAGATGCCCGCAAACGTTACTACCAACTAGAAGAACAGCTCGTTAAAGACCCTGACACATATGCCGTGCTCAATTACTTTTTCGCCGCTGGGTTGCATCATTTTTACCTAGGTAAAGTAATACGAGGATTGATCAACGCAATATTGATGCTTATAGGCCTTATCACTTTCGCTGTCGGCGGGTGGGTACTTATTGTTTTGGTCATTGTTATCGAGTTGCCACAACTATTTAAAAGTCAAAAAATAGTTAGAAAGCATAATATTGACGTAATGGAAGGTGTAATTGATGAACTCAATAGAGAGCAGAGTTAAGGCTCAGCAGCAAAGACTCTGGCTATGGATGATTTCGACCGCATTGATAATCGTGGTCATCGCGGGGTATAAATTTTACACACATGGGCTTCCTTATTTAGCTGAGGAAATTGCAGATACAATACCCGCCTCCGTCTATACAGCGGTTGACGAAAGTACGTTAGAGTCTTTAGATGACTCCGAATTTGAACCTTCCCAGTTAAGTGAAGCCAAACAGCAGGAATTACGCACCCTATTCTCGTCGCTTTTAAATAAAGACAGCACCAGTGAGCGCCAATTTAAATTAGAGTTCCGTAGCTGGGGCGGTAAAGCCAACGCAATGGCACTTGCAGATGGTACCATTGTGATCACAGACGCCATGGTGAATTTAACTTCAGCACAAGAAGAACTCAGTGCTGTTTTACTTCATGAACTTGGTCACGTAGAACACAACCATGTAATGGAGTCCATTGTCAGTTCATCCATTGTTTTTGCTGGTTTAACCT
Organism: Pseudoalteromonas luteoviolacea DSM 6061; assembly: GCF_001625655.1. Classification (GTDB taxonomy): domain Bacteria; phylum Pseudomonadota; class Gammaproteobacteria; order Enterobacterales; family Alteromonadaceae; genus Pseudoalteromonas; species Pseudoalteromonas luteoviolacea. Next base: position 45,584 of record NZ_AUYB01000080.1, read on the forward strand.
TAATATTGGGTGATGTATCAGCGCTGGCCGATGTCATTCTTCAAGGTGCTGTTGTTGGTATTAATCAAAGCTACTCGAGACAAGCAGAACTTGAAGCGGACAAATATGCATCTGATCAACTAGTTGCCCTATATGGAAATGCCCGTGCAATGCAATCAGTTTTGACAAAGCTTTCTGAGGAATATCCAAACGAGATGAGTTGGTTAAGCACACACCCAAGCTTTGAAGATAGAATTCAACAAATCGAAAGCAAATAACGGTAGAAATACTGTTATTTGCTCTTTTAAACCAATCAGATTAATTCTCTTTATCTAGATAAACAAGTTCAGTTTGCTTCTGCTTCCAAACCACCGGATTCATAAATAAACTCATCCCCCCAATCCATTACATGATTTTCCTCAAGTTCAATGAGCCCTTGCTTTTGTAATTCAACAACTCTAGATGCAAGCGAATCAAGCTCTTGGACTTCACATGGTTGAAATAACTCAGGAAACGCTAGATTTATTCGTTTCGCTCTATTAGGACTGATTGTATGCAATGGATGCTCAAAGGGCACATATGGGCCAAGTAGTACTTCTACAACCATGGGCTCTTCTTCCGCCCCCCAGAAACAATGAGGCGTTGCGTGCGGGAAAAGAATGATATCACCAGGCCCAACTTCCTTTTTCGCCATTTTTCCACTGCAAGTTTGTACAATGGCTGTTCCGTAACCCTCTAACACGGCTATTAACCTACTACTCAATGGGTGAACATGCATATCTCCTTTTGCTGCCGATTTTGGTGGGAACATATCGAAACCAAATGAGAGTCCATCAGCTTGCTGCTTAACAATTTTTGTCAGCATGCAATCAATCTTCTCCCAAGAAAAGGATTCAAAATTCTTGTAATCAGGTAATACATCTAAGGGTACATGATCGAAATGGTTGCCTCTTTGCCACTGTGCTTGTACGAATTGATCTAACTGATCTTTGGTTAAAGCTTCCCTGTTGGTTAGCAGGTGTAATAATGTGTCCGTCATGTCATGTTTTCCTTTTGAAAGGCTATTTCAAATTTACATTTTCAATAAACAGGCTCGTCTAAATGTGTTCGCTAGCCCGAATAAAAGTTAACAAAGTGTAAAAACCAAAAGCTTCAAGATCAAATTAATAAATGTCATATTCCCTATCTCAATGCGGTTCTTTTGATTGCTGATAAAACCCTCAATTTTTTAAAAAACATATTTATAATTCTGATTGAATAGACAAATTGACCACCTACATAACGTCAAAAAACTTGGAGCAACCATCAAAAAATAATTCACATTAAATTCACACATACTCATTGATTCACGCTGCAACGATCAATATAATAATGATTCTCATTTTTATTAAAGGATAATAACTAGATGAAATTAATTCCTGTACTGTTACTCTTGCTCCTATCTGTACCAGCTTTTGCAAAGCAACCAATTCGTGTCGTAGATATCGGCGTGATAGGCCTAGCTTCTCACGATCTGTTTCAATGGAACGCTCAGACTCGTGAAAACGAAGAAAATGGACGCTTTGACTTAAGTACTATCTTTGACTTTGCCAACGGCACAAAAATATACCAGGGAGGAAACCCTAAAAACTCTTCAAATGCCGCTGTCTACTCGGTTACACAAAATCTAGTAAGTTTTTATGCCGGTAAAAAAGCAACCCTTCTGATGTCTAGAGAGGTGACTGAAGAGCAGGCCCATATAATCGCCAGAAGGCAAACCAATGAGTTCTTCATCGCGATGGTGAAAGAGTCGTACCAACGTTTTACAAATGCGAGATTCCCAACTTACGCCCTTGCTCAAAGCGTAACTGACGAAGAACAGGGAGTAATGCGTGCACTCCATGATATTTTACCGGGTAAAATAAACATCAACCGCAACCTTACTCAAGAAGTGTTGGAAGTCACCGATTTTAAACTTGCAATGACTCAGCTCTCTCCCACTGAGATGATGCAAAACGTGAAATTTTTTGACGGCAAATACGATGAGGAATACTTACACGTTGTTATCCCTGGGTTCCCTGATCCAAGAATCATCAATTTAAAAGAGATAGACCAAGCTTTTATTGCGGAGCAAACGAGTTATAACTTGGACAACATGCTTAGAGAACTGCACATCTATGGCAAATTTCCTTTCTTTGGTAGCCTTGTTGATTTCACAAGTTTTGGTTATCACTTAGAAAACCTATTTGCTAAAGGCATTTGTAACAAATATGCCGATGGTAGCCCTAACCCTTGGAATACGATTGCAATAGATTGTTACTAGTGGGTAGATTTCACTGATCAAAACCTTGCGCTTTGATTGTCTTGATGGAATATACTCTGGCGCAACTTCATTTAGAGTAAAAAGAAGTTGCGCATCGTATGGTGTTGGGTTCCAGCCATTACCCTGCAAATCTGGTATTTACTTTGAAATCCACATAATTATTAAACTAAATAATATAAAGTAAAACACCGTTGTAATCATGGCTCATGCTGCCCACCCTAAAAAGCTTTATGTATCAGCTTTATAGAATTCACTTAAACTTTCATACATCCTCACTAACCCTTATACGTCGATATCCGCTATTAAAGGCATACAGAAATATCCGAAGATAGGCACCAGTCGCGGCGTGGTGTCCAATTGTTGTGCAATGTATTGCTTATTGCTCTTCACGCAACACAGCTTTAATTTGGTTACTGATACTTTGAGCATATTGGCACGCAGGATCTTCAATACCATTTTTACAGCTAACCTTAAGCACTTCTAAGGCTCTATTAAAATCTCTTTCAACGCCTTGTCCTTGGGCAAGGTAAGCTCCGAACATCGTGCAGCCCCACTCATCTTTTTGGGAACACGCAAGTTCAAAGGTTTTAACTGCACAATCTAAAGATGCATCACCATTATACTTTATTAAACCTGAAGCTCTGTTTGTACAGGCACTAACTAGGCCTAATTTACATGCTTTAGAAAACAAAGCTTCGGAGTAATACTCGCTCTCTAAATTGTTTTGCGTGTAATTTGCTAAAGAAGAACAATAATTGGCATCCCCTTTATTGCAAAGCTCCAAGCATAGAGAAGCATTGACTGAGCAGTATTCTATAAAGTTTTTGTAAGCTACGTTCGATTTAGGAAAAAATTCTACAGGGCATTGAGACACAAGTGTTCGGTAACTTTTATCACTGTCAATTTTCTTAACAACATCATCTAAGCTCTGCTCTCCTGCAAATGCATTGATTGAGAGAAACATGAGTAAAAATATATATTTCATAGGCTACCTCTGCTTATATACCGCCACAATAAAAGCGAAATATACTTGTAAAAATTTAAAGGCAACAATATATACTAAAAAGCTATTAATTTAGTCATATCCAAAAATTCAGCAATATTTTAATTCATTTTTAGTTATCACCAGCATATCGTCAATTACTTCACCGCTTAGCTCGAGACCCAACAGTAATAACCAGTTTCTTCGTCATCAAGCATGATATTCAAGTAGGTTTCTATATATACTATTGACCTATTTTCATCTTTAAAACAAAGCTTATGAGCAGAAAAATTGAATTCAGATTTTTTAGTAATTGAGTTATCAATCTCAAAATCTTCAGATTCAGCCCACTGCCTCGCCCCCTCATGGGCACGTGATTCAATGTTATGCTCAATCACAAATTTACTTAGGCTGCCCAGCAACTCTTCCATTCTTAAATTACCATTCTGTTTGTAAAGTGCAGTAAAGATGCATTGAAACACCAACTTTCGCTATTATCATTGCCTTAATTTTATTCACATGTATGTGTACATAGCCAAGCCTATTTAGGTTGCGATTTTTTAAGCTCGGTATATTTTAGAAAGCATGCAGCCAACACAATAACGCATGCGCCCTTTAACATTAAAAGCTCTAAAGGTCGCCACCAGGCCCCTGTTTGAGCTTCAATGATATCTGATATTCCAAAAACAAAAAACGTAATAGACGCGACAACCATGGTTTTAAAATACTTATCTGCTCTTCCTGTTTTGAGCGCCACAAAGAATAGCACAATGGAAATAGCAAACCACAAACATGACTCTATGTAATTAAACTCGGTAATGGTCATCACTAAACCTGATACCTCCATAAAAACCTGAACTCATTTAACTAACCTTGTATAGAAAAAGCAAAACAGTGAGTTTACTACATAGAGCTGGAATAAGCCCGCTTACATCCTAGCAATTGAGCTGTTCAATAACTCATGTTATTTGGAAGCTTATTTAATTAAAAATCTAAAATAACAAATTTAGAATTTAAACCACCAAGAAAACCGATTACCAGATGTGAAAATATAACTAACTTTATATTTTACCAACATAAAAGAAACTAAAACACATTTCGATTAAAATAACAAATACGCCAAAGCCTGAGAAGGCAAACCAAAATAAAGCTCCAATTCCAAAATAAGGAATAACAAAAAATAATAAATATCATTATTAACTTGAAGTGATTTTTTACCAAAAAAAATAACCACTAAAAAAGCTTACGAGTAGAAAATACCAAACTGAAACTATGGCCATTTATTTTTTGACAAAATTCATCGATACATTACGCTGTGGTACTATTGATATAGACCCACTTTACTACATTAAACTTTCTCTCTGAAAGCTTAAGTTAGTATACTACGTTCAAATCTGACGTGTTATTTTTTAGTTTAACTTTACATTTATATTATAGTTTTATTTAAACACCTTTTGAATTCCCTCTCGGCTTAAATAAAAACTATACCTTTTAAGCTCCAATTCTCAAAATCTCTAACAATGCTGAAAATTAATCGTTCAAGCTTAACTCCTAACTTAACGTATATTCAATCAGAAGCAAAGAAAGCTTGAACTTAGGGAACAGAAGTTAGAGCACTAACAGCTCGTTAAGTGCCTGCCCACCACTCTGGTTATGACCCACAATGTGAGGGATTAACTTTTTTAGCTTCTATTTTTACTGGCTTATTGTTCACCAACTTATACACCGAAACTTTACAAGACTGGAAGGCCACGCCAGTCCACAGTGCCGAAATGCCTTTTCCTCCAATTCGTTCATTAACCAGTACATAATTACTTCCAAGTTCAGGTACGAAACTAACAAAAGGCCAGCACGATTTTTCCCAGCCTGAATTGTACCACTTGATAATTGACGTCACTATAATAGACTCGTTTGCTGGTACTTGAATTTTGGTGCTTCGTTCATTTTCACCAAATGCGCTTTTTAGCCCAGAAGGTGTGCAAACTACTGGCTCTCCACTAAAAGGAACGCCCTTTTTAGTTTCATATTTTTTATCCGCGCTAAATTCAATGGTGGCAATTTTTTGCTCTTCGGTATTTTCATATTTTGGGAGCTTTGTACCAAAAGCTTGTTCTGACAATGAAGTAGTAGCACAACCAGCTAATGTAAATAAAGAAAATACAACTACCGACGCTTTAAATTTCAAACTTATCTCCTAATAGGCTTTCATTAATGGCAATACCTGGGTTAAGTAGCAAGCAACACTTAACATAGAATAGACGAATGCTTGACAACTCCAACTTTAAATCATAATAAAATTAATTAATTATAAACCTAGTAGCACGCCTTTTATTTTTACATTATTATACTTTACCTACAACCTATAAAAATCCATTTACTTCCACCAAGCCGCACCACCAATTAAAAGAAAAGACCAAAGCCAAACAAAGAACCCCCACATTCAATATAAAATTAAAAATTAAAAATTAAAAATTAAAAATTAAAAATTATTTAAAATAATAAATAAAAAAACAATACGGAATTACAAATTTTATATTTATACAAACAAAGCCACACATATGTAACAACATTAGATTAATAAAGGCAGTGCGATACAGAACAAAAAACAGTCTAAAAAGTAAATGGATACAATGTAAGGTCACGCTATACTTACCTACCACTTTGCCAGTTAAGGCTATAAAACCAAACATTAATAGTCTTAGTGAGGTAGTTATTATGCGTTTCTATATTTCCAGTTGCGTTTTTCTACGGTTCTAACATTATCTATGCCTTTCAGCTCTTCTAAATATGCAATTAAATCACGTAGCTCCTTATCGCATTGATTACCTTCAAACCTGCAAACTCTAACTAAGTTTCCATAATTCCTTATTAGCTTTTTCGGTGTATCATCGACCATAATCATCGCATCTAAGTTAAAGCCTTGCCTCTTTACCTTTTTAAGATCTTTAACATAAAACCAATCATAATATTCCAGGTCAAACTTTCTCACACACCGGCGTCTAGCCCAAACAAACTCTAGATCGTGGTCTCCACCAAAAAGGTGAGACACGATCGTTTCTGCATATAGTTCGTTTGATGACGTCCAAACTGCAACTAAAAACTCTCTAAGACAATAATCTAAAAACTCTTTTAAGTGCGGCCGCTCATATACGTAATACTGACCAGCAACGAAGCTATGCTCAATTGCTAGCTTCTTTTCTGTTGCGTAAATCAAGGTCTCATCTAAATCTAAAATCAGTAGTTTCTTCTCTTTTGACAACGGTGTACCACCTTACTAAAGCACCTAAATAAATGACGAGGAAGCCGGACCGCTTTGCTACCTAAGAATAGGCATCAAGCAAAGTAGTCATTTTCAACTAATAAATGACACCCCTTCACGCTTCCTATTGGTAATCCCCCCTAACTCCATGGAGCCTGCAGCATCACGTTATGCTGAGTGTGATGCTTTGTTTACTTGTAAAATTTGACTTACCTTTGAACTAAACTGAACCAGTTTCCTGAGTTGTCTGTTGCTAGGGCTTCAATACCATATAGCTGCTTTGTCGGTGGCTGAATAAACTCCACGCCTTTAGCTACAAGTTCCTCATACGTTTCTTGGCAATTGTCCGTTTCAAAAACGCCTGCACCAAATGCTCCCTCTGCGATTAGACTTCGTATTTTTTGTGCAGAATCTTTGGTGAACATTGGTCCCTCTTTTGGTTCTGCCAATACCAACTGAAGCTCAGGTTTAGATTTCGGGTAAACTGTTAACCACCGAAAACCGCCCTCTACTTTCATATCATCGCCAATCTCGAAGCCTAGCTTACCTTTATAAAAATCAAGAGCCTCGTCCTGATTAAGTACATATATTGTTGCATGCGCTATGGATGTGATCATATCTACATTTCCTGTTGTTGATTCACCTTTATCTTATAGAAATAAGCAAAGTGATGTTTCTCCAATATTGCTCATTTAACCAATTTGCCCAAAAAGTGGTAGGCATAACAAGCCGGTATTGCCTGCACAGGAAAACAATATGCTTCAGAAGACAAAGACCAAAGCTTACGGCGGTATAATGTAGGAGCCAAACCCGTTTGCTTTAAAAACAACGATGAAAAGCTGCCAAGGCTTACGTAACCCACCTTCTCGCAAACTTCCGAGACACTGTAATTTTCCGTTATCAGTATTTTCTTAGCTTCTTGGATTCTAAGTCGAATTAAAAACTCGTTGGGCGTTTCTCCATAAGTCTCCTTGAATACACGCAAAAAGTGATATGGAGACATATAAGAGCTCTCAGCTATAACAGATAGGTTAAGCGGAGTTTGAAAGTTACCTGCGATATAGTCTCTACTAAGATTCAATCTTTTAAGTTTACTGTGCTTAGCCATAAAGTATCTTTATTCATCCATGTAAAATAAAAAACTAGATTTCTATAATAAAGCTCCCTTTAGAGGTAAATTTAACTCTTTGCGTATTTATTAAACTAAATTTATCAACTCAACTTCATCCAGTTTACTGGACAGAGTTATTATTACCTTTCCCACACACTCGCTTCAGAGCGTCTATTAAAGGCATATTTTTAAAATTAACCAGCTGCTTACTAACTGTTTCTCTAGTAAATTTATTAGCATTTCTAACTACCAAATTATAAGCTGCTATTCTTTGAGTGCACGACATTCAGAATAATAACCGTAAAGGCAATCAGTGGAATGTTGGTAGTTACAGGGTTGAACGCTTCGACTAATAGTTGAGGTTGTAGCGCAGCCACAGCTAAAAGTAGCCCAACCAGAGCCACAATATTTAATACTAAAACAGTTTTAACTTTGTAAAAGCAAAAGAATACAATTGCCCAGATAACCTCAGCGACACCAGCCGCCTTAATAAATATGTAGGTTAGCTCCTCTCCCAAGCCTGCGCTAGCAGACATTAATTGCTCAAGAGGTGCTATTTGTATTAGCTTTGGTGCTAAACCATGATACAGCCAGCTGAACGTAATGATGTACCTTGCGATTTGAACAGCAACCAACATATTCTCCTTTACTTATAAAACAATCCTATTAGATATCACACTTAAGATGGGCAAGACCCGTAAGTTTGTTACCCTAATTACTTTTTATCTATTAATTATTCAATTTCCAAACAAGCTTATCTTGATATTCAACCTTCACTAACTTACCGTTTAGTAGCGCGGGTTTAAATCTCCAAAACTTTAAAGCACGTAACCCCTCAAATTCAAAAACCCCTTTTGGTGAAGACTCAATGACCTCAATATTTTCTAACGCTCCTCGGTGGTTTATGACAGCTCTAAATTTTAAGTAACCCTCAATGCTTTGCTCAAAAGCATCTGTAGGGTATTTAGGCTCAATTTTAACCACCCACTTAGCAGGTGAATCCGTTTCCGTGTTTACGTAAATAATATTTGAGCTGGTATCTATGTGTGTGCTACTGCAGCCCGCCAATACAAAAACGAAAAATAAAACGAAATATTTCAAAGGTCACTCCAAAAATAGCACTGCACTAAAACGGTAAAAAACAGTTAATTGTCATTTTTAAGGTGCGAACAAAGCCAACTGTTTTTTGCTCGCACTTATAATTTGATTTGTTAGATTGATTTTCCATGTAACCCACAACAGAACCAATAAAGCTCATGTTTATTTGGATCAATAAAATAAATAACGCATTTGCAAGCCACCTGCAAAGCGACAAGTACAATCTCTATTTAGCATACCTAAAAGAGCACTACCTATCAAAAATGGCAATACAAACCTTGTCTCTTTAGGTCTAACACTGACGAATCAATTCAAAAAGCCTGCCTCACAAAAAATATGTATTGCAATACAGGTGACTACAAATAACATTACGCAACTGCTGCGTGCGCTTGTAGTGTAGTTTACCCACAATACCACGCCTTAGCTTCGTGGAGCGTTCTAGCAATCTCAATTAGATTATCTGAATCTAAATTTCTACCCATAGTGCCAATTTCTATCTTTGTAAGATATTCAGCTATCTCTTGCTCATTGGCATCAGAAATTAGTAGTTTAAACACTCGGCTCACATAATCACGATACTCGTCCCTTGCGGCTGGAATATTTTTGCAGTCCAACGGATCCCAAAGATAAAACAAAATTTCATCTACTACTTTTAAAAGTTACTCTTGCGAATGCTTCACTATTAAATCACTTTACTAAATAACCCCGTAAATATACGGCAATAATAATCAGCTGTAACTTTTGGGGAACAAAACCGTACACTATAGATTGTCTAATTTTAGCTTTACCTAATAGACAACGGCCATTCAACAATAGCCACTCCCTTACGATAATAACTGGCTAGCAATGCCCTTTCAAAAGGAAAATACCAATTACAAATTAACATTGGTTCCCTGTTAATTTTTCTTCTGCTGTGTAGAAAATAATTATTCCAATCTCTTGAATTTTTGTAATGATTTGTAATGTTCTTTTGGCCAATTAAGCATACATTTAATCTCGAATTGTGTAGTGCTAATCATTAAACAAGGAGATTAATCATGATTTTAAAGTATCTTTCAAAATCCATCTTTGCAGCCGCATTAACTAGCTGTTTTGCAACATCGTTCCACGCATCATCTCAAGAAATACAGATCATCAATTCATTTGATACAAACTATTGCTTACATAAAGCAGGATCTGACTCAGCAAGTAATGGAGACAATGTCCACGTTTGGAAATGTGACCGCAATAATTCAAATAGTCGATGGTATTGGAGACAGGTCAGATATGGATTAGGTCAAATAGAACTAGGAAATACTGGTTACTGTCTAAGCAAAGAAGGTAGAAGTTCCGCGTCAAACGGCGATAATATTCACTTGTGGGATTGTAACTCAGGATCTATCAGCAACAGTTATTGGGTGCCCAACTACGAGCAAATCCATTTGTATAATTACGGTAACTACTGCTTACAAAAGAAAGGCACTCACTATCCAAAAAATGGTGACAATATTCATGTTTGGAATTGCCAGTCAGGACATTATGCCAACAAAGAGTGGATAATTCACTGGTACTAATTTTTTCATTAAAAGTATTAGGGCCCGTAACTCAATATGACTATTATGGGCCATTTTCGTAGTCAGCATAAAACACCAAGAGACAAAATTCCTATGAGGGCGCACAAATATTGGTGCTATTACAAAGTACTTCTTTCAGAACATCTTTAACGCACAATACCAATACTTTTTGGGTTTCAACAGAAGACTATAAAGATCTAATCTCATCACCAACATATTTGAGGCTCCTCAAAAACGGCCTGTTCCCTGGCTATTTTTATAAGCACAGCTTAATTACAGTAGTTATCTACGAAAGTTAAATCGTTAATATGCTCTGGCGCATCCATGACATAGGTAGAAGCTGCCGTTTGTGGGTTAACGGTATAAATTTTCGCACTTTCACCTGAGACTCTTCCTGAGACGTACAATGTGCCATCATCAGAAATAGCCAAACCAGATGCCCAATTAATACCATGATGACCAATCAAGGTTAAATCCATTGAACCATCATCGATTGTATATAGGGATTTGCCGGTTAATACATAAAGTGTGTTGTTATCAGCTGAATAAGCAATGTCACCGTGAGAGAAAGAATCTCCTGAGTAACGCATCTTGCCTAACACTGTTTTTTCGCCAGTTTGTAGGTTGTAGTCATACATATAAGTTTTACTGGTGGCACGCAATGTTTGTCCACTAGCTGTTACCGCTGAACGATAAATTGGCCAAGACTTAGCATCAGCTTCAGCAACTTGAACGCCAGTTTCTAAGTCGAGTGACCAAAGTTTCGAAGCTTTGGTGCCTGAATCAAGCTGCTCCATAAAATAAAGCTTGCCATTGTGGCTCGCAATGTTTGACGCCGTATTTTGAGCCCCAGCGACGACACTGTAAGTGTTTGTCTCTAAATTAAACTTATAGACATAACCCGTTTGGGCTGAACCATAGTTATTAATACCAAAAATGCCTGTGTAGCAAGCCTGTTTTTCGGTTACCACTACGTTGTCAATAAAGCCCCCCAAACTGTCGTTAGTGCCAGCTCCGGTGAAGCGGATCTCTGAGCTATTTGAGCTCGCCTCTACAGACAATGTAAATGATTGCCAACCTCTTTGCGTTGCGTTTAGATTTAACACAGTTGCGCCATTCCATTTAACATCCACTTTATTTGTGTGCTGATGGCCAGTCACCCGTGGTGAATAATAGAATGACACTTCATATGTTTTCCCTGCTTTGGTTGCAACACTTTGAAATACGCTATGGTTAGCCGTCGAATCGAGCTCAATGTATTGCTTGCCATCTTGAGCGCTAATGATACCAAGGCGTGACGTTTGAATTTCGAACTTTGCCCCTTCACTTTGCCACCCGGTAACTGCATTGAGTAATGTCCATTTAGAATTTACGACATCTTGTTCAAAAGAGCCGTTTGTTACTAAATTGCCTGCATTTGCAATTTGCGAGGCAAAAAGCATAGACATCGCAAAAATAGATAATTTCATAAAGTAGTTCTCCAATATTTAGTTATGTTTAAAACACAATTTAAAGGGAATTTAATGTTTAAATTCATGACTTTAAAATCATAAATAAAGTTCAGTTAAAGCTAGGTTGATATCTTCACTTATTATCAAGTTGCACAAATGATGCCTAAACGGAAAGAGGTTTTATCAATCTGGTTATTACCACAAAAGAACACGATATTGTATGCAGCTTTTTAAACGCTTTCCCACTTGCAAAAAATTGCACAGGCCCAGCGAATGTTGACTGTTTTGATATTAAAAAATGAATAAGCATTTGGGGGACTAAAAATAGGTCAGAGACTTTACAGTCGCTGACCTATCGAGAAAACCTAGCAGATAAAAGAATCAGATCTGGTAGCTTGATTTTCCATATTTTTGAAGGTTAATTTCCGTGCCAGTAAGGCTCTACAGAAATAACTGTAATAACATACGTATGCCTGTGATAAGCAAAACTATAGAAAACACTTTCTTGAGTTTTGCTGCGTCTAATTTAGCAGCAAGTGATGCGCCTACTGGTGCAAATAACACAGTTAAAGGCACTATGCATAGGAACGCAACTAGGTTTACAAGTCCGAACGTGCCAATAGGAGCATCGGCAGGTGATTGGCCTAAAATGAGCATAGTTGCTGCGCCTGGCAAAGAGATAATTAGTCCAATGGCAGCGGCTGTACCCACGGCTTTATGAGCCGGATAGTTATAAAGCGTGAGTAATGGAACTGAAATCGTACCACCACCAATACCCACCATTGAGCTGAATAATCCAATTGACGTACTCATTGTTGCTTGTCCGGCTTTACCCGGCAGTGATTGAAATAAAGCTGATTTTCCTGTTCGAAACAGCATATTCAGAGCTGATAAGGTCGCGATGATACCAAATAACCCAGTTAACCAAGTGCCATTGACGCGCGTTACCAGCCAACTTCCTACCAAAACACCGATAAAGATAAACACAGCCCAGCGCTTTAACAGATCAAAATCTACATTGCCTTTTTGATTATGCGAGCGAATTGAGCTGATAGAAGTTGGAATAATGGTCGCTAACGAGGTCGCGGTTGCGATGACCATAGCTGATTCAGGCGATACGCCAAAGCCTTGAAAAACGAAAAATAGCACCGGCACGATAACGATACCGCCCCCTACACCCAGCAAGCCTGCCAAAATCCCTGCAAATGCACCTGTTGCAACCAGCGCGATGAGTGTTGAAATATTATTGCTTAAAAACTCTACCATAGTGTAAATCAACAACGTTTAATTGGAATAAATAAAACCAACAAACGGAGAACCCATTTGTTGGTTATGTGAAAGACAAACGAAGAAGTTATGCAGAGAGCTCTTTTCTTACTATTTCTGCCCCGGCGGCTAAAGCCTGTAATTTGCCTCTCGCCACTTCCCGTGATAGCGGTGCCATACCGCAGTTTGTGCATGGATAGAGTTTGTCGGCATCAACATATTTAAGTGCTTCTCTAATGGTGTCAGCAACTTCTTCTGGCGTTTCAATATCATTGGTGGCGACATCAATAGCACCAACCATCACCTTCTTGCCTTTCAGTAATGACAGCACTTCGAGCGGCACCCGACCGTTATGGCATTCCAAAGAAATAATATCGATACTGGATTGTTGAATGGCAGGGAATGTTCTTTCATAGTGGCGCCACTCATTGCCTAATGTTTTCTTCCAGTCGGTATTTGCTTTGATGCCGTAGCCATAGCAAATGTGCACAGCGGTTTCGCACTTAAGCCCTTCTGTTGCAATTTCAAGTGCTTCAATCCCCCACTCATTCACTTCATCAAGGAACACATTAAATGCAGGTTCATCAAATTGAATGATATTAACGCCAGCAGCTTCTAGCTCTTTTGCCTCTTCATTCAATGCTTTAGCAAATTCAAACGCAAGGGTTTTACGGTCTTGATAATAATCATCGTAAAGCGTATCTACCATGGTCATCGGCCCTGGTAGCGCCCATTTGATTGGTTGCTGTGTTTGCGAGCGTAAAAACTTTGCATCATCAACAAATACCGGTTTTTGGCGACTCACTGGTCCAATAATGCCCGGTACACTCGCGTCGTAACGGTCACGAATTCTAACCGTTTTTTTATTTTCAAAATCAACACCGCTCAAGTTTTCGATGAATGTGGTGACAAAATGCTGACGTGTTTGCTCGCCGTCACTCACAATTTCAATACCCGCACTGTCTTGTTCTTGTAATGTGACTCTCAGTGCGTCTTTTTTGCCGGCAATCAGTTCTTCGCCTTCTAGCTTCCAAGGTGACCATAGCTGTTCAGGTTGTGCCAACCAAGACGGTTTTGGCAGACTTCCAGCGGTAGAAGTTGGGAATAGTTTTTTCATAATTAATGCATCTATACCTTAAAATCAGAATGACGGCTGAACAAAGTTAGCTGCCCATTTTTCCAATGTTGATTGGTGTCGCTGAATAAAGTTATCTTCACACCACTTACCTTGTTCAATCGCAAGACGAGCACGTTCTTCTCGGTCATAAACCACTTGAGTTAAAGAGCAATCTAAGTTTTTCAGGCTTGGCTTATAAGTTTCACCAGCCGTAGAGTTTGCGTTATAAATTTCTGGGCGATAAATCTTTTGGAACGTTTCCATGGTACTCAGCGTACTGATCAGCTCCAGTGAGCTGTAATCGTTTAACAAGTCACCGAAGAAAAAGAATGCATATGGAGCAACACTGTTTTCGGGCATAAAGTAACGCACTTCCATACCCATTGTTTTGAAATACTGCTCTGTCAGTGATGATTCATTCGGCGTGTATTCAACACCCAAAATCGGATGTGTATTACTTGTGCGGTGATAGGTTTTGTTGTCTGACACACTTAAGCAAATCACCGGAGGCTTACTGAAGTTTTCTTTGTAAGCACTTGAATTAATGAAGTCTTGAAACATTTTTCCGTGCAATTCACCATAGTTATCTGGCACAGAAAAATGATCTTTCCCTTCATTATGTTTACGCAACAACACGCTAAAATCGTAGTCGCGAACATACGATGAGAAGTTGTTACCCACAATACCTTCGATACGTCTGTTCGTATGGTGATCAACGATATATGTTTTTAATACTTCGATAGTAGGAAACGTTTCACCATTGCCCTCAACGTCAATGTCAACATGCACAATATCAATTTCAACTGTGTAACGATCTTTGTTTGGGTTATCCCAATTTGCCAGGCTATTAAAGCAGTTATTGATCATGTTAATTGCTTTGCGAAGGTTTTCTTGACGTACTTCACCACGTGCCAAATTAGCAAAGTTTGTAGTCAGGCGCGTATCGTTTGAAGGTGAATAGTGCTCATCAAATCGAATAGTCTTAATTGAATAGGTGAAGTCGCTGCTCATAATATTGTGGGTCCTTAGCTTTAATTTAAATCTGACCTTAACGTCTTGAAGCAATTCTATGACGAATAACCCATGATTAATATTGATTTAATTTTATGAATCTATGAGTTTTACTCATAATGATATGCTAGCGGATCGAATACACGAATGCTCTGGAATTGATAATTACTATGACTGTTAAACTAAGGTGGTAATTAATTCTATGTTTGGAGGTGCAATTTTATGAGAAAAATAGTTGATTTATTTCATATATTTACAAGCAACCGTTCGAAATATCGTGTTATCACTGAAAAGTTGCTTTACTGGGCTAAGAACCGCAATCTAAGCGCACAGCAAAACACATAGTGCGACGAGCGCGCGTCTACGCCACTTTTCATTTACCTAATGCGGGCAAACCGCATAATTTTACCTTGCCGTGACTTTTATGTTTATGTATACGGGTGTAAAAGTTCGATATGAGCCTAGAGAAATCAAGTTCTAAGGCCACCGCCATCTTCATCTTGTCCCCGCGATATAGTGCGCTACAAGAATGCAATAACAGACAAGTATAGCCATTAGGCAGTGCTAATGGCTGTCGATTTACTCTGGGCTAATTACCATCGGATGTTTGTAACTGTGAGCCATTTTGATAAAGGCTCTGAGGTAATCAACGTTACTGTCTCCTTCGCGAGTACCTAAATAAATTTGCTTCGCGATGCCATGTTTACCTAAACGCACAACCGACAATGGCAGTTTTGTACTGTACTCTTCTGCCAACCAGCGTGGTAATGCCGCGACACCTCGACCACATGCAACCATTTGCAACATGATGTCGGTAGTTTCGACGGTTTTGTGTTGTTTAGGGATCACTTGATCTGGATTGAGGAACTGCGTGTAAATATCAAGGCGATCTTTCGATACTGGGTAGGTAAATAACACTTGGTCTCTAAGATCTTCAGCCTTGGCAAATTTTTGAACTGTTAATTCATGATCTTTAGGAACGACGAGCACTTGCTCATAATCAAATACTGGCTCAAAAACTAGGCCACTTTTAAAATAAGGATCAGGTGTTACCAGCAGGTCTATCTCATAATCTAGCAGAGCGCCTACTCCACCAAATTGAAATTTTTGTTTAACATCTACATCAACACCCGGCCAAGATTCTAAAAAAGGCGATACCACTTTTAATAGCCATTGATAGCAAGGATGGCACTCCATACCGATCCTAAGTGTGCCGCGCTCGCCCATGGCAATTTGTTTTAATCTTTCTTCAGCACCGCTCAATAGCGGCAGTGCACGGTTTGCGATATTGAGTAAATAATGACCTGCTTGTGTGAGCCTTAAACTTCTTCCGTCACGTACCCAAACTGCTGTACCGAGATTGTCTTCCAGTTTACGCATTGTATGACTTAATGCTGATTGTGTTACACAGAGCTCTTTTGCCGCGGCAGTCAGAGATCCTTGCTGATGGACAGCGTGAATAATACGAAGATGGATGCGTTCTAACATTTTAATTATGAGTAAAATTAATAGATTGTTTATAATATATCATTTTCTCTCATCGATAAACTCACCTAAACTAGCGCCAATTAAATAATCCATACGATTACATGTAAGTTTAAAAAATGAAGAATGACGTAAAAACGCCCCCTGTTGCACAGTATGACGTATGTGTAACCAAGATCGAATCACTCAATAAACATACCTTTGAAATTGAGCTGTTGGCCCCAGAGGGAACAATATTGCACTATAAGTCAGGGCAATATTTGAAGCTCGAACTTGATGTTAATAATGATGGCAAACCATTGTGGCTTTCATACACGATTTCCAGCCGTTTGGATGCTGATAAACCCAATAAAGTGAGTTTAATTATCCAAGTTGCTAGTGACTTTTCAGGTAAAGTTGTTGATTGCTTGTTCGCTGCTAATACAAATAATCAGTCAGTCAAGATCATGCTTGCCATGGGCAAAGCGTTTTTACAGACGAACCTTGAGCAGCCTCATTTGTTTGTTGCCGCGGGCTCAGGTATATCCAAGATTAAGTGTATAACGGAAGAGATTTTGCATCGAAACCCTGACGCGAATATCAACATTTACTGGTCTAATCGTCATAACGATGACTTTTTTCTTTTGGAGCAGTTTCATAGTTGGGCGACTGCGCATAAAAACTTGAATTTCACTACGATTTTAGAGTCAGTTCAGTCGGGTTGGACAGGAAGAACTGGCTTTCTCTACGAAGTTATCCAACAAGACCATACCGATCTTAAAGAGACACAGGCTTATTTATGTGGCTCACCAAAAATGGTTTATGGCACGATTGACCAGCTCAACGCCATTGGCTTACAAGAACGAAATTGCTATTCAGACGTTTTTGAGTTTTCACCTAGAGCCGAAAAGCTAGAAGCGTAAAATCATTCAAGTAGTTTAGAATAGGTCGTGCTTTCGCGTCACCGCCAATCATGTTTATGGCGGTGATTTTAAGGGGTGAATAATTGTTGACTAAAATGTGTAGCCAACTGTTACGGCTCCGACTTTAAAGCTTTGTTGAACGAAGCCGCTGC
>NZ_AUYB01000081.1 GCF_001625655.1 Pseudoalteromonas luteoviolacea DSM 6061
AGAGATTCAGGGGAAGATCAGCATAATTAAATAAGAGCGAAGGGGTATTTGCTCATCAAGTTGTACCAAGTAGCCAAATGAGCAAAAAGAAATCTTATTCAACTACTTTGTATAAAGCGGAATTTATATATATAAACCTTGTTGATTGATTGTCGATTCATTTAAAGGTGTACTGTGTATGCCCAATTTAACTGGCGTATCATATAACCTTGAGTTAGCCAGTTGTGGCCAGATATGACATAGCCCAGGCACAAACACATTGGCTGTTTTGATAGGTATCGGTTCTTGGGAGTAATCTAAGGCTAGTGTTTCCATGCCCAAATTTTGAAGTTGCTCAATAACCGCCAATATATCTAATTTTAAGTCTCCACTTGGCTCTAGTTGAGGCGAAAAGGCTGGAGAATTATTGTTGGGTTTCAAAAACTCTTCATGTGTAATCGCATCAAAATCAAAAGAAGCGTCACCTTGGTCGCGAATTGGAATAAGTTGACATAACTCAGTTAAAGCTCGCTGAGCTGCCATCTGAGGCTTTAAATGGCAGCCAAAACCAAATACCCAGCCAGAAGTAAGTTTATTTTTGCCAATTGCGGCCATTACTGAAACACCTGTATCTATGGTGAGATCAAGAACCCAATACTCATAGTCTTTAGAAATAGCTTGGTGAAGAGGTGCAAAATGGCCTGTGTCCAACTTTGTGAGGTCAAAAGGCGGACGAAGTAGTTTATTGTACCACCATATCGCTACAGCATCGCGTTCTAGAAGTTCAAACAGCCCTTGCATGATAGCTTCTTCAAGGTTGTTTCCTGCAGCACAGCCATTTGAGTGCCACTTGCCAAACTGATCTTCTTCATAGGGGGTATTTGCAAAGCAGCTGACATATGGAATATATACCGGTTCATTGTGGCTCAAAGACCACACTTGCTGCCAATTGATCTGCCTACTATCAAATTCAACTGCAGCCTGAGTTCTGTTTGACTCTTTATTATGCGGATCAGAGAACCTTTTATATTGTTGTTTGCTGTACGGCACAAGCTGATTAAAGTTATAGCTGCGATGAGATAGTTCAGACTGGTGTGCGAATACAGTGGGGGTAATATATCGATATTGAGCATTTTTTCGCTCTATGGTCTCACATAAAGCACTGGCCATTGACTGGGATTCACTTACGCCTTTACCTAAGCAAATCTGCACAAAACTGTCGTTAGCTATATTGTTTGCATTCTTAATTGGAGGAGATTTGAAAAATGCGGTTTTAAAGATAGAAATTGAACTGCCCTTAGTTTTTGGAAGTTTCTCAATATGGGTAATCTGACCAGTTATTGGACTGATAAATGGTTTTAATTTTTCTACTGTCTGCTGAGCAGAGAGGCATCGAGAGCCGCCGTCATTGTCAAATGTGATGGTTTGAGAGTTTAGAGATATTTTTGAATCAAGTTTACGTGTTACAGATATAGGGCTAAACGGATGACTTTCTAAGTGATTCGTTTTGTTGTTATATTCAATTAGGCTACAACTTCGCTCTGGCTGAGCCAAATGTTGTTGTATTATCTTAGCTAGCTTATTTAATAGATCGCTAGTGCTTACATCGAGTTGAGTAGCGCTCGGTATAGTCAAGTCTGTACCAGAATATGCTTTTACGAATTTCAAAACCGGTTTATTGGCTTCGAGTGTTTGTGTCAGCGTTTCAGCTTCTTGTACGTTGGATAAAATCGGGCTGATCAATGTGGTTGTATCTGTAATAGATACAATACATATAGGCAAGTCACTTGCCAGCCCTTTGATATGCTGTAATTCTTGACTTGCAGTGAGCAGGTTATCAGTAATGATCAATTGCACATTCTCAATATTTGAGAAGAGTGGACCAAAGTCAAAGTCTAAATTGCTATATAGTCGATTACCAACGCAGGTTATTGTCTTTGCCAGCGCTTGCTTTTCAGTATCTACGGTGTCTGTTATGTATTGATTTTTCGAAAGGAAATACTCACATATAGAATAAAATCGCATTTTTTCTTCTTGGCTCTTTGCATTACTTGCAATTTCATTTTGAGTCTTTTTACCATCAATCAGGTTAAACAATGGAAATGCATTGTATTCAAACAGAAACTCACCGTTAGAAGCCAAAACGATTAGGTTATTATTCGGCAAAGTAATTACGCTATAGTTGGGTTGCCAGCTTAATACTTTTTCTGTCATTGTACGAGATCCTGTGCACTAGGCTTTGAAGCTAAACTTCCTAATTGAAATATAATACTTAACTTTCTACGAGGTAAGCCAGTTCTTTTATAGTTTTCAGCAGTTTAAGGTTCAAAAGATACATTTCAGCCGACATCGCCATCAATTACTTGGGATGTCAGCTTAGCTTGATAACACTTAATTAAGCTTTCATGAACTTACTTAGGTCGAGCGATGATTTATAGGACTCTCCAAAAAAATCTAACGCATTCAAGCCTAAGATCTTGTCTACAGAGCCTTTACCAATTTGGTTTTCAAGCTTTTGAACTTCTTGAATATTGTCGGACTCATGGTCCATATGAGGAAAGTCACTACCAAATAGAAGCTTGTGCGCTCCAATGTGCTGAATTGATTCCTTAAGCATAAGCTCATCAGGCTCGATTGCTAACCAGATTTGCCTTTCGAAGTATTCTGAAGGAAGTTGCTTAATATTCTCTTTTACTTCATTTTTTAAGCTCGGATAAGCCAGCTCATCTAGTCGCCATAACCAATGTGGTAACCAGCCACATCCAGCTTCAAGAAAGGCAAACTTAAGCTTAGGGAAGTGTTCAAGTGTGCCCGAAGTCATCAAAGACAAAATGCCACTCATGGCTTCCATGATATGGGAGCAAGAAAACTTACCGAATCTCGACTCATAAAGGTTTGAACCAAGAATTGGCACATTCGAATGTGTAAAAGAATGGAAGATAATCGAGATTTCACGTTCTTCGCATGCTCTCCAAAATGGAAAATACGCTTTGCTTTCTAGCGGGATGCCTTTAACAGGTGATGATTGAAGTGCGACGCTGGTAAAGCCTTGGTTGTGGGCTTCGATAACATCGGCAACCATTTTTTGCGGGTCATGCCGTGAAATCAAAGCTGCGCCATGTAGCCTATCTGTATTTACTGAGGATAGATCTTTTAACCAACGATTATATGCTTTCGCGTATGCGGCAGATTGGATCGCATCTATGTTGTCGTTATAAACGTAATAAGACCCATGATTTGGTAGCAAAACAGAGATATCTATGTTTTTTCTATTCATGTCATCCAAGTGACCTTGAGCAAAGGTTGCTGACTCAATATCAGCGCTTCGGGATTGCTGCTGTATGTTAAGCTCAATAGTTACTTTTTCGCTCATTGCTTGCCAAAGAGGAGAGTCATTAATCATGATCTGATCTGGCGCTGGAAAGCATGCGTATTCATCAAGTCGAGTTAATCGCTCGGAAAAGGTTTCACCCTCTGGCGCCATACTTTTTACAGTAGGAAGGTATAAAGCTTGCTCTTTTTTCGATAAATAAGTGGTGAACAAATTTGGTGGCTCGTTGACATGGCGGTCCATATCGACAATCAATGTGTTGTTTCTCATTCGTTTCCTCATAAACTAGGTGCTAAAGCAAAAGGCACCTAGCGTAACTAAATGGACGTATTACCCGCAGCTGAATGGGTATTTCGAACCCCCAGCATTGTATGATGCCAAGGCAATAGGGCCATAATTTTCAAGTGATAATGGGCGCTGAGGGACCACTAAAACGAGTCTTGATCTTTTAGCTTTTACCCATCTTGGAACTAGAGCTTGAGGCGGCACTGATTTAGAGCCAAACTCCTCCGCAAGTTGTGTAGAGTCTAAAAATTCAGCATCGTCATCTTCTGCAATGATAAGATCAAATGCCCAAGGGAAGTCGTAGCCGAACGACTCTTTAAGTACTTTTGCAGCTTTACCAATTTCTTCTACTTTTAGATTGCCTGTTTCTGTATCAATTGGATCTTTTGTGATTAAACGCTCTTTGAACTGCTCATCCATCCAAGACAGTGACAAAGCATCCATTAATACTGTACCGAACTCATAAAGTGTGCCCATATCATTGCCGATATTAAAACGACTAGTGCTAGGCATACTGTCTGGAGCTGCACCATTATCAAACCCCCCAAAAATAGAAGGTGCTTTTGCATAAAAAGCGGCGGCAGCTTCAGTCGGGTTATTCTTTGGCTTTTTTGGAATGTAGATAAGTACTTGTTCAATTTTCTCTGAGTTCTCTACATCATATTCACCAGTTCCTGGATTCCAATATGGTGCTTCGTCTGATTCTGTGACTTGTAATTGTATCCCCCAAGAGTCACCACACAAACCATACTTTTCTAGCACAGCCATTGCACCAATCTCTTGATCTGGATAACTGTTAAAATCTTTTTTAATCAGCTCATTACAGAATGGGTTGGATTCAACAGTTCCATTTTCTTGTGCTGTCCATATTGTTGATACGGACTTAATCCAAGCAGTTCTAAGCTCAAGAAGAGAACTGTCTGATATAATTGCTTTCATTATTGCTCCTTTTTACGGTTTTTAAACAGTTTAATTTGTTTATTACACATTTGAGTGACGCGTTTCATACCTGTTTTTTGTGACCATTTCATTGAGCGCTCTAGCGACTCGATGCTTTGCTCCTTCTGTCCCATAATAAGTTCTAGTTGTGAGCGCCTGTAAGGTAACATTGGCTGGTAATAATGCTCGCCTATTTCGTGACACAAGTCTTCGCAGTACGCCAATCGTGCATGTGCTTCTTGTAATTTATTCTGGCTAATTTCAATATCTGCAAGTAACGACTCAAAGAACGCAACTGCATGAAAACATCCCATGGCTTTTAGCCCTAACACAGGCTGAAGTGCATTGTTTAATACGTTTTCTTTTTCTTGTTCGGAAAGTTGTTTTGTCTGTGCTAAAGCCCACTGATAAACAATGGCACCATAGGTTTCGTGTGCAGGTAATGAATGCAGCTTTGCTTTGCTGACTAATTCGGACGCAGTGTCAAAGACCACATGAGGTTGAACCATGTATTGATACAGTATGCTCTTGTACATCAGTCCTATACAAAGGGAAGGCATATGACCTAGCTGTTCGGCAAAATCGATAGCCATATTTGCATGTTCAATTGCTAATTGCTCTTCATCAATTAACCAATAAAGTAGTCCAAGCGTTGCGGCTGACCAAGCTTTTGAGTCAAACCCAAACAATACACCATGGTTTCGATGCAAGGATTCATCATAGCAGTTGATAACTGACTCTAATAAAACTCTACCTTTTGCAAAATCACCTTTGGTGTAATAGTAGTAACCAAGAATTGCGTGTGCGGCACATTCAACATGAGGATACTTTTCAACTATTTTTTCTAGTTCATAGACAGTATTTTGAAGTGTTTTCCCTTCAAACCCTTTCAGGGTCCCGCGGTTGCCCGCCACAATATTGTGCAAAATTACCGAGTAATAAATTTGTACAAGCAACTCAATAATATCTGATTCAATGTTTTCGTCCGATTCTATGAAGCCTGACAAATCACTATTGAAATACAGAGAGTCAACCGACTTAAGACATTGATTAGCGTAATCAGAAACACTTTCTCCTGCCCACCCATCCTTATTCATCAACGCCAATGTTATAAGAATATTGGCATTTAGCGTATATTTCTGTTTCAGCTTATCTTCTAAAGGCTCACTCCACTGAATCGCCAATTGACACTCTTCAATACAATCACTACTTGCGGAAAAGTCCAAATGCTTAGTTGCACTTCTAAGAATATAGTTAATGGCTTTATCAAAACATTTTGAATTAGCGAAATGATGCGCTATTTCATGAGGGTTATTTTCGACGCGCTCCATGAACAGGCTTTCAAGTGTATTTGCAAGCTTGCCATGCACTTCTTCTGCAACTTGTCGAGACATGCTTTCATAACCGGCATCTCTTACTAAAGCGTGCTTAAAAATGTAGCTTTCACGATTCACGCGACGTTGTTTAATAATCAAGTCATTTTTGATGAGTTCGTTCAAATCGTTTTGAATTTGGTTTTCGCTTAAAGTTGAAGATGCTACTAAAAGCTCATACTCGAATTCTCGTCCAATTGTTGCTGCCAATTGAGCCGTTTCTTTAGCATGGTTCAGGCCATCGAGCTTTTGCTGAAGAGATTCTCTTAAACTGCTGGGGACCTGATCTAATCTTTCTGGAGAAATAAAGTCAATTGGATGTTCGTTGATGTCGACAAGCTGTTTGTTAATCAACATTGCAACTAATTCTTCAATAAACAGTGGTATACCATCCGTTCGTGCAATGAGTACATCGAGTACATTTTGCGCTACAGGTCTTTGATCAAACAGCTTTAAAATAAACTGTTCAGTTGCTTTTTCGTCAAGCTTATTCAACTCAATCGGCTTTATTTTATTTCTTGAAAGTGAAGTAGGAATATCATTGCGCGACGTACTTATTATAAAATGCTGTGTACTTAAGGAGTGTTCAAAGTAATTTATAAACTCTAGGGTTGTTGAATCTGACCAATGAATATCCTCAAAAACAAACAGCTTATTATCATTAAGGCTATGTATTTGCGATACGAGGAGTGCTTGCAAGCAAGAGAACAAAATTTGTTTCTGGATATCGGCCGGAAGCATCGATGGCTGATAGTTCTTTCCTAGATCAATATTTAACCATACTAAAAGAATAGGGATTGCATCGTTGGGCAAATCTCCATTGAAATACTTATCGAGGAGCTTGTGAAATTCTTCAGTGACAGCTTCAGCGCTGAGTTTATGTGTGTTAAATAGATTGTGAATTAAAGTCAATATTGGATATAACGCATTGTTTTGATGCTCTGGTAAGCACTGTGCAATGAGGTGTTGATGTTTAGGTGCGTGCACCCTGATTTCTTGAAGTAACCTTGACTTTCCGATACCTGCTTCACCAAATATGTGTGTATGCTTTTCACTAGGCACTTCTTTGTTGATTTGTGCTTTAACTTGATTAAGCTCTTCTTCTCGTCCAATGAGCTCATGGTTGTTGCGCGTTCCTCTCATAAAGCCAAAAGCTTCAACTTGGCGTTCACCTTTAAGCTCATAGACAGGCTCAGGTCGGTAACTTTGCCCGAGTTTTAGTTCGACATAGCCTTCAAATTCACTATAAGGATCTAGTATCGCTCTTGCTTCACTACTGCAAAGTACTTGTTTCTCCCGTGCAGTTCTTGCAAGCGTCATAGCCGCATTAGCAACGTGTCCCTCTGGGGTAGAATTGGCGTAGGTAACAAAAACACCTGTATGAATACCGATATGTACATTTAGTTGAGCGCCATGCGCGTCCTTCATCAACGCATTTCGTTTTGAGATTTCACTTGTAATTTCTAAGGCGCTCCTTGCACACAGCCTAGTATCATTGTCGCTCGCTGTTGGGTGGCCAAAGTAAAACAAAGAGACATCGGCAACACTGCCTACATGAAATGCACCAAATCGAATTGCGATATCTAAACAGTAGTTCCGCTGAGATTTAAATAAAGTGTCGATAACTTCAAGGTCGTGTTCTCTAGCATCGGTAAATGATGTACTAAAGCGTAAAGCTAGTACGGTAATTTGCTTCCGTTCGGTTAGAGAGGTATAACCAAGTGGTGCAATAACTGTGTCATGGTCGTTTCTCATCACTATGGTTTCATCCTCAGCAACTTGTGATGAAGAGCTGAGAGATATTTTGCCAACTAAGTTTGAGACATTAATCGATTTAAGCTCATTAAACGCTTCTTCTCCCGTGATTACACGTTCTATGGCATTTTTATTTAGGACTCTACGTAAAAGCCCGGACAATGGATGTCCAAGCAATGCACTAGGCATTGGAATATGTGCGTCGCTCAATTGTTTATGATAAATAGATGCGACACTTGTGCCATTCATTGCTGGGGCACCTGTAATGCATTCCAGATAAACAAGACCCCATACATATAGATCTGTTTTGGTTGTAGCAGGTTCGCCTCGCAGTTGCTCAGGCGCACTATATGAAGGGGTACCAAGCGTTTCTTGCGTGAGAGTTAAAGTACGAAAATCTGCTTGGCGGCTATCGTGAGTGAGTGTTCCAATACCAAAATCAAGAATTTTTGCATGCAGCTTAGCGCCAGTTTTGCTTAGCATAATGTTGGCAGGCTTAATATCCCTATGCACAATACCTTTACTATGTGCGTGAATGAGGGCATCTAGCACTTGAGACATAATATCAGTTGCTTCCGGGGCACTAAATGGCCCTTCTAGTAACAGGTGCTCGCGTAACGAATGCCCTTCAACAAACTCAAAAACACCATAGAGTAAATCATCATTGATTTGACCTTGGTCCAGCAGCCTTACAATATTAGGGTGCTGTAACTGGCTACTTAATGATGTCTCTCTTTTAAATCGCTCAATGTATCTTTGTTTTTTTTGTTCTTCACAATGAGGTTCTATAGCTAGAAATTTGATAGCAACAAACTGGCCTGTACTTTTTTGTTTAGCTTTAAAAACTTTACCGAAGCCGCCTTCACCAACTTTATTGAGTAACTCGTAATGTGAGGACTCAAAGCTATCGTAGATGTATGAATCTGAAAATTGAGTTAATGACATAATAGTAATTAGCTTCTCTAAATAAATATCCGTTTGTGGCAAACACTCATTACTTAGTGGTAACAAATGGCCAAATCAATTGTTGTTCAATATTAGTCTAAACAACACAATTATAACTGCTGCTAGGGCTAAAACTAGTGTTTTTGATAATTGGTATAATCTAAACTATGAATGTTAAATTAAAAAGAGGCTGCGTAATAATTTCAAGCTTATATAGTCCCGTATAATGCAATTATAATGAGTGGGTATCAAGCTCTGATAATACGCCATCAATAAGCGTGAGTAAACATTGGTGTAATGAGGTGTAATGCCGCAGTTGCTTTTCCGGAAAGCCTGAATATGAGCTTTTAGTTAAGCCTTTTGTAGTGGATAATAATTAAATATTCCTTATCGATTGGGGGGGTGCGGTTGATTTATATGTGTTTACAGTTGGTCCTGTGTTGATGAATTCAAAAATCGAGTTGAGCCTATTCATTTTCTATAAGTAAAGAGTGTAGGAATAGAAAATCACGTTAACAGCTACTTTATAATTACCTATTATTTAGTAAAGTGGGAGAGTTGTGCTTTGCATTGCAATAAAAAAATAATTATCAATTTAAGCTTGTATAAATGATTATTTCCTGTATTGAAATTATCTTGGGTGTTTAAATCCTGTTCAGAATGCTTTTAGTTCAGGTTTATGAAATACATCAAGCTATCGCTTTTAGTAATACACTCATATCAGTCACTCCTGCTTCTTTCATTGCTTCTTTGACATTTTTGATCATGTCAAAATACTGATTCTGAAGTTGGATGAAATATTGATTTTTTTGGTCAAATAAGGCTTTCTCAGTTTCGTTGTTGTGGTCTATTTTTGCGTTTAGTTGGGCAACTTCTTGCCTTAAGACATCTAATTCTTCTTTCATTTCCTCTAATCGCTCTAGCATTCTCCTTATGTGTGCTGGTAAATCTCCATATTTGTCTTCATTTTTTTCTTTAGCTTCGCGGCCAGAAAGTTTTTCTTTTTCTTCTTCTGAAAGTTTGTGCGTTCCTTCAAGTTCAGATTTTTTTTCGACCGGCTGGGGAGCTGTTTCTGATTTTTCTGGCTCTACCTCCGCTTGCTCTCTTTCTTGTGCTTTTGCCTTGAGCTCAGTAGCGAGTTTGTAGCCATACGCCACGCTCATTTCGTGTAATAAGTTCATCATAAATTCCTTGATATAACTGTTTGTAAAAATAGACGAGCGTACTTGCCAAAAACTTAATCGGCTCGATGGGCAAATTCTTTAGAAAATTTATAGCTAAATGTGCAGATAATTTGTAGATGGCTTACATTTGGGCGCTTTTTCATACGCCCAAATGAGGGTATGTACTCTAGAATGTCCAAGCCAAATGAATCTGAGGTACAGACTCGTTCGTGTCGGTACCAAGTTTATTGCGCCAGTATTGCCATTCAAGTCCTAAATAGAGTTGATTAGATGACATATCCAATGCATGACCTAAATCCCAGCGAATGATAGGCTGGGCCAAAAGCCAGCCTTTGACATCGCTGCCTGTTTCACTCTCTCGTTCAGCAATATACTCCACATGGCCTGTAACTTCGAACTTTTGACTGCCTATTGTGAATGGATAACCCCACGCTACGTCAATCATCCAACTATTCGTTTGTGCAGGTGCGCCACCTTTAGCTAAACCTTCACTGTCGTCAATATATGCCGTAAAGAGTGTCGAAAGAAATGAAAAACCTTCAACATTCCAAGAAACTTTAACACCTGGTAGGTACTTCATGACTTTTGAGTCGCCTGCCATATTAAAGCCTGCAACAATACCCACATCTTTTATTAAGCTGCTGTCAAACTTTACATTTCCAAGTTTGCTTAGACTAAATGTAGAATACCATTCTCCATAAAAGTCTCTGTCTTGGTAATCATCATTTAAATCATCAACGAGATAGTCAATGAAGAAGAAATTGTCACCATAGGCATAACCTGAGCTATGCTGCAGAGAGTATACCGTGGTATTGGATTCCGCTCGGCTAAAAGGGTTTTTAAAGTCACCATTGTTGATATGAAGCTGAGTGTTGCTCCAATCGGCTGCAAAAGTGGTTGAAGATAACAGCGCAACAGGGAGAGTTAGACATAACTTTTTATTCATTAATTAATTCTTCAAAGTTTAGAAACTTTGTAATTATATATTAATTCATGAAGTTATGTGAATTTACGGAAGAGATTTGAAAGCGCCCAATAACAGGGCGCTTTCAAGGTTAAGCTTTATTTCGGCGTAATACAATAACTGTTACAGCGGTAATCGCTAGAATGAAGCAGTAGAAAGAAGACATAGATACTTCAAATGGGTTGATGCCAAATGTAGTTCCAAGTAATAAAGCTTGAGCTCCATAGGGGAGTGAACCTTGCATCACACAAGCGAAAATATCTAGTAAGCTTGCTGAGCGCTTTGGTGAAATATCGCTATCTTCTGCAAGTTTTTTGGCGACAGGCCCCGCTACAATAATACTGACCGTATTATTTGCAATACACATGTTACTGGTTAGAACTAGTGCTGCAATGCCAAGTTGATCGGCCACTTTCGTATTAAACTTGCCAAGGGCTGCTGTGAGTTTATGTATCTTTTTAGCAATGTACTCTAGTCCGCCATTAATTCTAATGAACTCAGACAAGCCGCCAATAAACATAGACAATAAGAAGATCTCTTGCATATCAGTGAAGCCTTTATATACGTCTTTCACGAATGCACCGCCTTCATAGTCGCCAGCAAAGCCAACAGCTGCCGCAAATATAATGCCGCTAAATAGCACAGCGAATACATTCAGACCCATAACTGCCAAAACAAGAATGAATATATAAGGTAGAACGAGCAGCCATTCAAATGGCTTCGTTTCAACAGCCTGAGGCTCAGGCGTCAAGAACACTAAAAGAAGCACGGTTAACAGTGCTGCTGGCAACGCAATCTTTAAATTCTCTTTGAATTTGTCTTTCATTTCACAGCCCTGCGTGCGAGTAGCAGCAATGGTTGTGTCAGAGATGATAGAAAGGTTGTCACCAAACATTGCACCTGACACGATTGTGCCGGCCATTAGCGCAGGATCTATTCCTGTTTTGATGGAAACCGCGTATGCAATTGGTCCGATTGCACCTATGGTACCCATCGACGTACCCATAGCAGTAGACACTACTGCGGCAATCAAGAATAAACCAGGCAATAGAAATGCAGGAGGGATGAGTGATAAACCTGCGTTCACCACTGCATCGACACCACCAGTTGCTCCGGCCACGGCTGAAAATGCACCTGCTAGTAAGTAAATCAAACACATAGTGATGATGTTGCTGTGTCCTGCGCCTTTGATAAACGTTTCTACACTTTGATTAATAGATGTTTTATTTAGCCAAAATGCTAAAACAATAGCCGGCAAAATCGCGACTGGTGCAGGCAATTGATAAAAAGCGTAATCGACACCTTGCGAATGTAAGTAAAGTCCAGCGCCTAAAAATAGGGCAACGAAAGTAAGTAAAGGTAGCAAAGATAACTTTGCTCGTGAGTTGTCAAAAGATGGCTGCATAGCACTCCCCAAAAACCATTATCTACCTACAATAAACCTGTAAAAGTAGATACAACCACAGCCAACAGGGTCATTATTAGCTGTATTTAAACTTCTACGCCCGCAATAATTTAAATCGGCGAATGCGGAAGTTTAAACATTTAGACGTCTAAAGTCCAATGGTGTTTATTATAATTATTCAATAACTGACTATGACATAGAGATGGGCTAAACTCTAGGCCTGACAAAGCTTGAGAAAAATACAACAAGTAATGTAACTTAGTGATTTTACTCGGCAGTGTAGCCAAGCACTTGCTTCGCGAATGCTTGTAGCATGTACGCTTGGGTAATATTGCCTGTGCGTTTTTTGCCAAATTAATAATTACGTTTAGAACTAGGAATGAGAAAATAATGACAAAAATAGGTGTGTTTGGAGCCAATGGCAGGATGGGTCAAGCTTTAATAGAAGCTGTAGAGATAGAAAAAGAAGCACAACTGGCTGCTGCATTTGTAAGATCAAGCTCGCCTTTTTTAGATACCCCAGTAAGAGCGTTACAGCCAGCTCACTCGTCAGAGCTTGCATTTGCAGATGAGGAGGGTGGTGTAGAGCGCGCGGAAGTATTGATAGATTTTACCCTACCACAAGGGATGTTGACACATTTACAAAGTGCAGTTGAAAGCAAAATACCTATGGTGATCGGCACAACAGGTTTAACTGAAGCAGAAATGGACCAATTGAGAGAAGCAGCAAAGACAATACCTATTGTGTTTGCTCGCAATTTTAGTGTTGGCGTAAATTTGCTCTTAAATCTTGTTCAAACGGCTGCGACGAAGCTGGCTGATGAAATGGACATCGAAATATTTGAAGCGCACCACAGAAACAAAATAGATGCACCATCGGGCACCGCTTTGGCAATCGGTGAAGCAATTGCGGAAGCTAAAGGCTGGGATCATGATGAAGTAGCAAGATATGACCGCTCTAATGTGCATGAAGCAAAAAGTCAAGATGAAATTGGCTATTCAGTCCTCCGAGCAGGAGATATAGTTGGTGAACATACCGCTTACTTCGCAACCATGGGAGAAAGACTAGAATTAACCCACAAAGCAGCTTCAAGACTAACGTTTGCATCAGGTGCTGTAAGGGCTGCGCAATGGTTGAAAAATAAGCCAGTTGGACTTTATGACATGCAAGATGTACTCGGTTTAAAGTAGTTTGTTTATTTTTTTGGCGGTTTCGCCTAAAAAACACTTTTAAGAGCTTATTTTTAAGTTTTTTACTCTTATTATTAGACGAATCTGAGAAAGTGCTGTAGACTATAACGAATTTGCCAAAAATTTAATATCTGCGTGTTACCAAGCGCTTTGTAGACGGGAAAAAAGCGTGTTTGCTTATCCCGTTTTTTTATATCTATGGAGGTTAACTTGACTAAATCCGCTCTGTTAG
The DNA here is from genome assembly GCF_001625655.1 of Pseudoalteromonas luteoviolacea DSM 6061. Taxonomy (GTDB): domain Bacteria; phylum Pseudomonadota; class Gammaproteobacteria; order Enterobacterales; family Alteromonadaceae; genus Pseudoalteromonas; species Pseudoalteromonas luteoviolacea. The sequence goes on from NZ_AUYB01000081.1 coordinate 13,584, forward strand.
TCCTTGAAGACGGTACGGTGTTTCGCGGTACTGCCATCGGCGCCGACGGTATATCTGTTGGTGAGGTAGTATTTAATACGTCTATGACAGGATATCAAGAAATCTTGACAGATCCGTCTTATGCGGAACAAATTGTCACCTTAACTTACCCGCACATCGGAAACACTGGTACAAACAGTGAAGACGAAGAGGCGGACAAAATCTGGGCAAAAGGCCTAGTGATTCGTGACTTACCATTACTAGCAAGTAATTTTCGTAACGAGCAATCGTTAAGTGATTATTTGAAAGAACGTAATATTTTAGGGATAGCGGATATCGATACGCGTAAATTGACGCGTATCCTGCGTGATAAGGGTGCTCAAAACGGATGTATCATCGCAGGTGATGACATCGATGAGCAAAAGGCGCTTGAAGCGGCTAAAGCATTTCCTGGCCTAAAAGGAATGGATTTAGCGAAAGCTGTAACTACAGAATCTTCGTTCCAGTGGAATGAAGGCAGCTGGACACTAGGCGAAGGCTTTAAAACGCTGGAGCAGGGTGAAGAGCAATTCCATGTTGTTGCGTATGATTTTGGTGTAAAGAAAAATATTTTACGTATGCTAGTTGACCGTGGCTGTAAGCTAACGGTTGTTCCTGCAGAAACCTCCGCTGCAGAAGTACTGGCACTAAACCCAGATGGCATCTTCCTTTCAAATGGACCTGGTGACCCAGAGCCATGTACTTATGCAATTGATGCGATTAAGTCTTTCCTTGAAACAGAGACTCCAATCTTTGGTATTTGTCTTGGTCACCAATTACTGGCGTTGGCATCAGGTGCTAAAACAGTAAAAATGAAGTTTGGTCACCACGGTGGTAACCACCCGGTTAAAGACCTAGACCGTGATGTAGTAATGATCACAGCGCAAAACCATGGTTTCGCTGCTGACGAAGAGAGCTTGCCTGAGAATCTTAGAGCAACTCACAAATCACTATTTGATGGTACGTTACAGGGTATTCACCGCACTGATAAGCCTGCTTTCAGTTTCCAAGGCCACCCTGAAGCAAGTCCTGGTCCTCACGACGCTGCGCCGTTGTTTGACCACTTCATTGAATTAATGCAAGCACGCAAAGCCTAATTTATTACTGGAGTAACAATGCCAAAACGTACCGACATAAAAAGCATTCTAATCTTGGGCGCAGGCCCAATTGTTATCGGCCAAGCATGTGAATTCGACTACTCTGGTGCTCAGGCCTGTAAAGCGCTTAGAGAAGAAGGCTATCGAGTAATTCTTGTAAACTCGAACCCTGCAACGATTATGACAGACCCAGAAATGGCTGATGCGACGTATATCGAGCCGATTCACTGGGAAGTTGTTGAAAAAATTATCGAAAAAGAAAAGCCAGATGCAGTACTACCTACTATGGGTGGGCAGACTGCACTAAACTGTGCGCTTGATTTAGACAAGCACGGCGTACTGGCTAAGTATGATGTTGAGCTTATCGGTGCAACTGCAGATGCAATCGACAAAGCAGAAAACCGTGAGCGTTTCGACATCGCGATGAAAAACATTGGCCTTGAGTGTCCTCGTGCAGAAATCGCACACTCAATGGACGAAGCAAAAGACGTACTAACGCGTATTGGCTTCCCATGTATCATCCGTCCTTCTTTCACTATGGGTGGCACCGGTGGTGGTGTTGCTTATAACATGGAAGAGTTTGAAGAAATCTGTACACGTGGTTTGGACCTTTCACCAACTAACGAGCTTTTAATTGATGAGAGCTTGTTGGGTTGGAAAGAGTACGAAATGGAAGTTGTTCGTGATAAAAACGACAACTGTATCATTGTATGTTCTATCGAAAACTTTGATCCAATGGGTGTTCACACTGGTGACTCAATCACAGTTGCACCAGCGCAAACATTAACTGACAAAGAATATCAGCTAATGCGTAACGCTTCGATGGCGGTACTGCGTGAAATTGGTGTTGAAACAGGTGGTTCAAACGTTCAATTTGGTGTGAATCCAAAAGATGGTCGTATGGTTATCATCGAGATGAACCCACGTGTATCTCGTTCATCTGCACTTGCATCGAAAGCGACAGGCTTCCCAATCGCGAAGATTGCAGCAAAACTAGCTGTAGGTTACACGCTAGATGAGCTTCAAAATGACATCACTGGTGGCGCGACACCGGCATCATTTGAGCCTTCAATTGACTACGTTGTGACTAAAATCCCTCGTTTCAACTTTGAAAAGTTCGCTGGTGCAAATGACCGTCTTACGACTCAGATGAAGTCTGTTGGTGAGGTTATGGCGATTGGTCGTAACCAGCAAGAGTCTCTTCACAAAGCACTTCGTGGTCTAGAAGTGGGCGCAACGGGTTTCAACCCAATTGTTGCTCTTGATGACCCTAAAGCAAAAGAAACAATCATCCGTGAACTACGCGAGCCAGGTGCAGAGCGTATTTGGTACATTGCAGATGCAATGCGTCACGGTATGAGCGTTGAAGATGTATTCGAGTTAACTAAGATTGACCGTTGGTACTTAGTTCAGATTGAAGACATCATCAAAGATGAAGATAAAATTGCAGAAGCAGGCCTTGCAGGTCTTAACAAAGACTTCCTTCGTCGCCTTAAGCGTAAGGGCTTTGCTGATGCGCGTATCGCTGAAATTGCAGGTGTTTCTGAAAAAGAAATCCGCAAAAAGCGTCATCAGTTAGAAATCCTACCTGTTTACAAGCGTGTTGATACATGTGCAGCAGAATTCAGCTCAGACACGGCTTACATGTACTCTTCATATGACGAAGAGTGTGAAGCAGCACCGTCTGACAAAGACAAGATCATGGTTATCGGCGGTGGTCCTAACCGTATCGGTCAAGGTATTGAATTCGATTATTGTTGTGTACACGCGGCGCTTGCAATGCGTGACGATGGTTACGAAACTATCATGGTTAACTGTAACCCTGAGACAGTTTCTACAGACTACGATACTTCAGATCGTCTATTCTTCGAACCAATTACACTTGAAGATGTGCTAGAAATCGTACGCGTTGAAAAGCCAAAAGGTGTTATCGTTCAGTACGGTGGTCAAACACCACTTAAACTAGCACGTGATCTTGAGGCGAATGGTGTGCCAGTGATTGGTACTTCTCCTGACGCAATCGACCGTGCAGAAGACCGTGAGCGTTTCCAACAGCTTGTTGAGCGCCTTGACCTACTTCAGCCTGAGAATGCGACAGTGACTTCTTTAGAAGAAGCCGTTGCCAAGTCTCAAGAAATCGGCTTCCCATTAGTTGTTCGTCCATCATACGTACTAGGTGGTCGTGCGATGGAAATCGTATATGACGAAGATGACTTACGTCGTTACATGACTGAAGCGGTATCTGTATCTAACGAAGCACCGGTTTTACTTGACCGCTTCCTAGACGATGCAATTGAAGTTGACGTTGATGCTATCTGTGACGGTGAAAACGTGATTATCGGCGGTATCATGGAGCACATTGAGCAGGCAGGTGTTCACTCAGGTGACTCGGCATGTTCACTACCAGCACATTCTCTATCGCAAGATATTCAAGACGTTATGCGCAAGCAAGTACGTGATATGGCGCTAGAGCTAGGTGTTGTAGGCCTAATGAATACTCAGTTTGCAGTGAAAGATGGCAAAGTATACCTGATCGAGGTTAACCCTCGTGCAGCGCGTACAGTACCATTTGTATCTAAGGCAACTGGTGTACCACTTGCGAAAGTAGCTGCTCGTTGTATGGTTGGTCAATCTCTAGAAAGCCAAGGCGTAACGAAAGAAGTTATTCCACCATACTACAGCGTTAAAGAAGTTGTACTTCCTTTTGCTAAGTTCTTAGGTGTTGACCCAATCCGTGGTCCTGAGATGCGTTCAACGGGTGAAGTCATGGGCGTTGGTGAAAACTTCGCCGAAGCATTCGCGAAAGCACAATTAGGTGCATCAAACGCTTTACCACGTGGCGGTCGCGCGTTACTATCTGTCCGTAACAGCGACAAATCACGCGTTGTTGAGCTTGCTAAAACGATGAAAGCTATCGGTTTTGAGCTTGACGCAACGAACGGTACAGCTAAAGCATTAGAAGAAGCAGGTATTGAAGTTCGCCGCGTGAACAAGGTATTTGAAGGTCGTCCTCATATTCTTGACCGTATCAAGAATGGTGAGTACAGCTACATCGTTAATACCACTGAAGGTCGCCAAGCGATTGAAGATTCGAAGGTGTTACGTCGTGGTGCACTTCAGCATAAGACTAACTACACCACCACGCTAAATGCAGCGTTTGCAAACTGTACTGCGCATGCCGCAGATGACAGAAGCTCTGTAAACTCTGTACAAGAATTACACCAGCGATTGAACTAATGGATATAAGCCAAGGCCTTTGGCCTTGGTGGTAAGTGAGAGACTTATGCAATCAATTCCGATGACTGTGCGAGGCGAAGAACTGCTTCGTGAAGAACTGAACCATCTGAAAAAAGTGGTCCGTCCCCAAATTGTTGCCGATATCGCAGAAGCGCGTGAACACGGTGACTTAAAAGAAAACGCTGAGTATCATGCTGCGCGTGAACAACAGGGTTTTTGTGAAGGGCGAATTCAAGAAATCGAAGCTAAACTATCGACTTCTCAAGTAATTGACGTCACCAAGATGGCTAACAATGGTAAGGTAATCTTTGGTAGTACGGTAACCATAGTTAACGTAGATACTGACGAAGAAGTAACTTACAAGATTGTTGGTGATGACGAAGCAGACATTAAGAACAACTTAATTTCTGTAAACTCACCAATTGCTCGTGGCTTAGTTGGCAAAGAGCTAGATGATTCAGTTAATATTCAAACTCCAAACGGTACTGTTGAATACGAAATCATCGAAGTTGAATATATCTAATTTGTCTAACCTATAGACCAAAAGCCCGGCGGTAAAACGTTGGGCTTTTTTATTGCAAGATGTTTAGACTTTCAAAGACAATAATCATCATTACTTTTTAATTCCTTTTCCGGAAAAAAGGCGCTTAGCTTACAAATCTATAAATAACCCTGTCTTATTACACCTCAAAGACGCGCTCAGTTCTAAATAAACGTGATCAAGATCATACAAACTAAGACTAAGCTTTTTTGACTAATATCATTACGTTACTATTGTTCGTGAAATATCACGAGGAATGGCTATGTCGTCTGTAATTAAACACTTTTTAAATGATCCAAAGTTATTACTTAACGCAGTGGGCGAAGGGATCTATGGCTTTGATTTATCGGGAAACGCAGTATTCATCAATCCTGCGGCAGAAAAAATGACAGGGTGGGGGGCGGATGAGCTACTTGGAAAAAAAATACATCAGTATCATCATCACAGCCATGCAGACGGCAGTGATTATCCCGCTGACGAGTGTCAGATATACAAGACCATGTTTGATGGCGAAACACGTTATGTTAAAGGTGAGGTTTTTTGGAGAAAGGACGGTTCCTGCTTCCCTGTTGAGTATACCTCGACTCCTGTTTATCGAGACGGGCAAATTATAGGTGCAGTCGCCATATTTCGCGATATTTCACAACAAGTTAAAACTGAGCAGGCGTTGCGAGATGCATTGAAGCAAGTTCAAAGTCTATCCGAACAATTGAAAGATGAAAACAGCTATTTGCTTTCCGAGATAAATCAAAATTGGCAAGGGTCGGGTTTAGTTGGAGAAAGCCATGTGTTTAATCGAATGCTCGAGCAAATAAAGCTAGTGAGTAAAACGGATAGTACTGTACTTATTCAAGGTGAAAACGGTACTGGTAAGGAGTTAGTTGCCAGAAATCTACACTACCTAAGTGAGCGGGCAGAAATGCCATTTGTACGAGTTAACTGTGCAGCATTTTCGCCAAGTTTGCTTGAGTCTGAATTGTTTGGCCACGAAAAAGGCGCTTTTACTGGTGCCCATGATAAAAGGAAAGGGCGATTTGAACTTGCTCATAATGGCACATTGTTTTTAGATGAAATTGGTGAATTACCACAAGAGGCGCAAAGCAAGTTATTGCGCGTTCTTCAAGAGCAAGAGTTTGAGAGAGTGGGAGGAAGTAAGACAATTTCAGTCAATATACGTGTGATTGCCGCCACGAATAGAGATTTATGGAAAATGGTCGAAGAAGGGGGTTTTAGAATGGATTTGTATTACCGCTTGAATGTATTTCCCATAAAAGTACCTCCACTACGTGACCGAAAGGAAGACTTGCCCATGTTATGTGCCAATATGATCAGTAAGTTAAATGTGCGTCTCGGTAAGCAGATCAAAGGTATTGCAAAGTCGTCTTTGTTAAAGCTTAAGTCATATCAGTGGCCGGGCAACATTCGCGAGCTACAAAATGTTTTAGAGCGTGAAGCAATTTTATCTCATAGTCATACTTTGCATTTGTCTCAGCCATTGAATTTAGATGGGCATACAGTAAGAGAAGGAGAGCAAAGCCAAAGTTTGGAGTCAATTCAAAAGCAACACATAACACAGGTTTTGGAATCTTGCGCGTGGAAAATTTCTGGAAAAGGTGGAGCAGCAGACACATTAGGCCTAAACGAAAGTACCTTGCGATCTAAAATGAAGAAACTCGGTATTGCAAAAAATCGTGATATTTAGAGTCTGCTCGTGATATATCACGATTACTAGGGTTTTTGATAATTAATAAATTCAATAAAATCAATGTATTAATAAAGTTTCAGTTTGGTCTGAAAGTTGCAAAGTGTTAAGGGTGTTTCACTTAACATAAGCAAGTAATATGAAGTTTGATATTAAAGAAGAGGATATGATCATAAAGCCCTACAAACAAGAGGGCCCGATTTATATCCGTGAACAAAAAGGCTTCTTCCAAAAAATCCGTCGTTACCTTGGTTGGATCCTCATGTTTGTATTTATTGCGATTCCTTGGATCCCTTATAAGGATCAACAAGCGGTTTTGTTGGATGTCGCTAGTCAACAGTTTCGAATTTTCGGTCAAACCTTCCTTCCCCATGACTTTATGATCCTTGCATGGGTTTTTATGGCCGGCGCGTTCGGCCTTTTCTTTGTTACAAACTGGCTTGGTCGTGTTTGGTGTGGTTATACCTGCCCGCAAACTATTTGGATGCTCATGTTTACTTGGGTAGAGCATAGAATTGAAGGGACACGCAATCAGCGGATCAAGTTAGATAAGTCAGACTGGAGTACAAAAAAAGCGGTTAGAAAGGTAGCCAAGCATGCGGTCTGGCTTGTGATCTCGGTATTTACTGCAACTTCCTTTATGGCGTATTTCGTACCGGCAAAAACCTTATATATAGAAATGTTTACATTGGAGTGGTCCGGACTTGTGAGCTTTTGGGTGTTCCTATTTGCTTTCTGTACATATGGTAATGCTGGGTTTTTGAGAGAGAAAATGTGCACAGTTGCTTGCCCATACTCGCGTTTTCAGTCTGTGATGTTTGACAAAGACACATTAGTCGTTGCTTACGATGCACTGAGAGGCGAGAACAGAGGTAGGCGCAAACGTAAATCTGATCACAAAGCGCAGGGGTTGGGCGACTGTGTAGATTGTAATTTATGTGTAGAAGTCTGTCCCGCTGGGATTGATATTCGCAATGGATTGCAGTACGAATGCATCAACTGTGGGCTATGTATTGATGCTTGTGATGATACCATGGGTAAATTTGGTTACGCTAAAGGGCTTATAAAATATACCAGCGAAAACCAAGATGCAGGTAAAAAGTCTAGCCCATTTAGGCTTAAGCTGTTGGGGTATGCAAGCTTATTTGTAGCAATTCTCGTTACAATGACCATTTGGGCTTTTAATAGGACGCCTATTGAAGCTTCAGTAATTAGGGACAGAAATGCGCTTTATAGAGTCAATTATGAGGGACTTGTAGAGAATCCATATACGTTGAGTGTGATTAACAAAACTCAGCAAGCTATGCAGTATAACGTGAGTTTCAGTGGCATCGATAATGCACACTTAACTACACCTGAAAAGATTGAAATACAAGCAGGTAAGATGTTATTAATCCCGGTCACAATTGCGACAGATGGCTATGGACTAAAGGGCAAGCGAACACCAATTACCTTCACAATTTCCGCGGATGAAGATAGCAGTATCTCGATAACGAAAGAGAGCTATTTTTATAAAAACTAGTGTTTAGTAGAGCACTGGGTTATTCCTCAAGGGCCATTTGGCCCTTTTTTATTTCTTTCGAAATTACCTGTACAATTCGGCAGTCGATAGCTGCATACTCCTTGGCTAAGCAGTGCTTTGGAATTCAGCTTGTAGTTCTACTTTAGGTGCTAAGAGAAAAGATGTGGTTCCAGTTTTTTAATTATAAAAGTAAGTATAGTAGCCCATGTGAAAGGTGCGGTGTTTTAGTGAGTGATGATCAACCTGAGTGCCCGCACTGTAAAGGTTTGTCTAGCAAAAACGCACGCATTCTTAAAGGCATTAGGAAAAATGAAATGTCAAATAAAAATAAGGGGTTAAGTCTTTTGATGAAAGTGCTGTTTTGTTTATGTGGGCTAGGGGTTGTATACCTGTTTACTCTATAAAAAAGCCTCTTATTACTAAGAGGCTTTGGCTAGGGAGATGATAATTTTTTATTCAAATTTTGCGTTTAGGTGTGCACCTGAGCCTTGGCCAGACACCATTATGTAGTGCCATCCAGAGCTGGGGTTGGCTACCACAATCTGTTCTTCACTGCTACCTTGGGTGGTTGCCGAGTTATGGAAGCTACTTGCACTTGGCCAACCAGCTGCGTTTTGGTAAATACTTGCATCCCCATCACCACCAGTGGTTGTAATTGTCAGTTTTGATTGACCAACCGGGACATTAATCGCTACGTAGACTGTATTGCTGCCCATGCAGATAGCATCATCATTTGTTAAGTTGCCACGAGTTTGTGGCGACTTGGTTGCGCAAGCGTTTACAGGCGGCTCAATTACATCACCTTCTGTATATGAACCTGTCAACGTTACGTTGTCGGATGCTGTCCAACCGACAACTGAAACATAGTAAATACCACCTGATTGAGTAAGCTTACTACTATCACATGTCTCGTCTCTATTGCCGCTAGTATATGGTCTACAATCCCAATTATTTGCCGTATCAGAATCGCCAAATTTAACGTATAAATCAGGATCACCCGTTCCTGCACCCATTTCGACTTTAACGTTAGTAGCGCCCTCTGGCACGAAGAATTTAAATGTTTTTGACTCTTTAGCCGCAACTGAAATATCAGTCTTGGTTACGCCATTCATTAGATCTGAATCAGGGACTTGCTCATCGGTAATCGTAACTGAGTAATCTTCAACTTCACCCCAGTCATAAGTACCGCATGCTGGCAATTTACCGTCTGTCAATTCGTAAGACTGAATTACGCGCATGATAGTAGAACCATTGTTTGCAGTTACTGGAATGGTTACAGATTTAACAACCTCATCGAATGTAGTTGCACTTGTCTCTGTAAGCAGCTCTCCGGCATCGTCAAAACGGTTGTTTTGGTTTAGATCGACATACACTGCCCAATTCGCAAGGTATGGACCGTTTGATCCGTGAGTCAGTCCAATTTCTGTCGCAGCGCCTTTTTTAAAGCTAAAGCCTGTATTGTCATAGTGACTGAATTGACTTTTGTCAGAACTGTTACTTTGGCTGCCAACACGTACTTTACTTGTCCATTGAGTTGTAGATTTTCCATATGCAACACAATAAGCAGGGCCGCTCACGGTAACATCCTGTTCTCGCATATAGCTAATGCCGTTGTTCAGAGTCACCTTCAACCTAACTGGGAATGTACCTGCATACAGGTATGTATGAGTTGGGTTACCTTGTGAACCGATATGATTTGGATTAACTGCCCCGTCGCCAAAATCATATTCGACTGATGCGATATTAGTATTGCTGCTTGAAGAGTCTGCAAATGTGACAGTCAGGTTATTTGTGGTTACATCAGCAGTAAAATCTGCAGGGTTGTTTGGCTGAATGTCTACTGTGAAGTCTTCAACTTCTCCCCATCGTATGCGGCCACAAGGAGACTTCAATTCTTCATAGCTTTGCAATACCCTCATTCTGGTTTTGCCTGTAAGAGCTGAGTTAGGAATAGAAATTGTTTTTTCAATATCATTTGCGGTGTTAGCTCCGACCCAATACCAAACGCTTTCGGAGTCCTCAAAAGTGCCATTTTGGTCCATGTCTATGTAAACGCGCCACTCTGCATTGTAAGAAGTTTTTGACCCTGTCGCGCCTTGGCGCACAGACAATATATTGTCGCCTTTAACTGCTCCTAAGATCTTGTCGGTGTGATCGGTGTAATTTGCTGAGCCAGATGTGACGCTGTTGCCATTAAGAGTGACGTTAGCATTGTATTGATATTTGGGTTGGTTGCCATATGCACGGCAATAGTCCTGATCTGCTGGTGCCGATACGGTTATAACTTTGGTATGCGTGTATGTTTCTCCATTTTTCAAGGTGACTGTAAGTGTAACTGTATACTCGCCACCAAAAACATATTTATGACTCGGGTTGAATGCAGTGCTTGTACTTGAATCGCTATATAACCCATCGCCAAAATCCCACTTTACAGATTCGACATCGTTAGGGTTCACAGAAAACTCAACGTTAAAGTCATCATTGTTTGTTGATACTGTAAATTCAGCGGGGTTTGGTTCTTTGATAATGGTAACGCTGTAGTCTTCGGCTTCACCAAATTTGAAGTCGCCACACGCAGCTAATTGGTTTTCACCATCACGCAGCGTATTTGAGTGAATAACACGCATACGAGTTGTGCCAGCCAATGCGTTATCTGGAATAGTAATATTGGCAAGTATGGGTTCTGGTGAAGACTTAGCTAGTGGTTCAGAAAAATGAACTAGCTCTCCCGGGTCATCGAAGCTATTGTTTTGATTTAAGTCTATATAGACGGCCCAATAAGCCGAATATGGCCCAAACTTACTACCTCGGGTACCTTGTTGTAGTTCTATACCTGTTGTCGAACCACTATACACAACGAAAGGTTCTAATGCGGTATGATCTGTATACTGTCTCCTATCAGACTCATGGGCTTTACCATTGACTGATACACTCTGTGTGTACTGGTATATTGCATTGGTTCCTTTTGCGGCGCAATAGCTTGAGCCTGGTGTTGAAGTGATAGTGACTTCTTGCGATGCAGAGTGAATAAGGCCTTGGTTATCGGTTGCCGTATATCTGACGATATAAGTGCCGGGGAAGAGATATGTATGTGTTACGGTATCACCCTGCGCATAGGGCTTATTATTATATACACCGTCCCCAAAGTCCCACAATGTAGAGACAATATTACCATCGCTGTCACTTGACTGACCTGTAAAGTTCGCTGTTAAGCTACCGGGTGTAATTGTCGCTTGAGTAATTGTTGCGCTAGGTGCGTTGTGAGCAGCAGTACGTAAAGCTGCCATAAAAGTAGCGCGTTCATTGTGTACTCGAGCATTGTCATTTGTTTCAACGGTTCCACCAGCTTCACCTTGGTAGTTTTTATTAGGATTCGACCACACATTTAGTCGCTCGCCACAATCACTAATGGCCATCAATGTACGCCACGTTTTTGAGTCATTACAGTAGCCGTGGCCAAAAGAGAATGGGGTCGTAGTTGAGTCGTTGTCATGCCTTGCGCCGTAAAGGTGCCCAAGTTCATGACCGAAAGTATTTTTGAAGGTGCCCCAGCTACTCATTGTAAATAGTGCGCTTTCAGCATCCGTACCTATTTGGCCTGCCCAACCAGCCCAAGGGGAGCTCGCGTTTTGATCCGCAAGAAATACCATTATATCAGCTTTGTACTCATCACGAATACTTTTTAATTCTACGCCAAACCCATTAGGGGCTAGTGGGTTTGGTTCAGATAGCCAACTGCTGGTGTTTTCATTAAGTAGAAGAGAGTTATCTTCAGACATATCACCAGTAGACACGTATCCTGTTTGATAAGAGTGAATAACCCTTACGCTGGCATTGATGCCGCTGGCAGCGTAACTGTCATTTGTGTCTTTTTCCATCAGAGCAATATACGCGTCTACATCTCCAACCTCAGCAGCGAGTTTGTCGGTGTATGCAACGACCACTGTTACTTCTGTGTCTGCGTTGGCAGCATTAACTGTTGAGGTGCGAATAAAAGGAGAGACCTCTGCATGACCAATCAATCCGTGAGATGAATCACCGTGCTCTAAACCTGGTCTGTCTTTGGTAGAGTCGATAGGGGAGTTATCTTGAGTAAACTTACTTAGTTTGTATAACCCATTTTCTGAGGGGGTTAATAAATACCCAGTGTTACCAATGTAAATTTTTGCACTATAGCCACTATTTGTTTTTATCATCGACAGCCTTGCAACGCCATCGGTTGAGCGACCATTGATATACGTGATTTTGCTGCTTTGTTTGGTAACTTCAGTTAGTTCGATTTGCACAAACTGACCATCAATGACTAATTTTAATGAGTTGCCTACATGTAGGTTTGCATCTAGTTCACTGTTTAATTTAAGAGCATTTAAAATCTGCTTTGCTCTTGGTTGTGTTGGTTCATTTGCTGATGACTGTATCGCTTGTGGGATTTCGTTATCAAAACTGATCTGTCTATCAAAAAGATAGGTTTCTTGAGCAGATGCTGAAAACGAAACAGTGATAGCCGTTGCGAGAGCTAACTTTTTTAATTGGTTTTGTTGTTGCACTGTAACTTTCCTTTAACGAGTATGAGTAAAGCAAATTTGCTTTACATGTTGTTAAAAGAGGTTCAAAAAGCGGTGAAAATCTGATTGCTTACCTCTTGCATACCATACTTTCATGACAGTATATGAAGTATGATTGTATACAATATATAGTATGCTATTCGTTTTTGTACATGATTTTGTTGAATTTTTATCAATGTAAATTTCAAATTGTTACAAGAACACCCAGTTTTGGTTCCTTTTTTATTAACAAAATCAAAAGGGTATCGATTTAGGTACTTGTTTAAAAAAAATTCAAAAAAGACCTATAAAAAGGAGCTATTAATGGATGCAGAAAGCGGAAAAGTTACAAAGAGAGTTACACAGAGTTCATTGAGGTATCGTAATTCGAGTATTTGGGAGTAAAAAAGTCCGATAATAATATCGGACTTTTATGTGCCTATTATTCTAGTGGGCTTTTATAGCCATCAGGTTTAAGCGCTAAGACGTCACAGTCTAGACTATCTATGACGTGTTCAGCTGTATTTCCGATTAAAGCGGCACTTAGGCCTGTTCGTCCAACCGTGCCAATCACAACGAGTTCCGCTGATTTTTTCTGGGCAATGGATGGAATCACATCCTCAGGCAAACCTTCTTCAATAATACAGGTCTCTTTAGCAAGGTTAAATTCATTTGCTAATGACCAAGTTTCGTCTTCGTGGTGTTTTTTGACAGCTTCGCTGTACTGAGAGGGATTAAACTCCGGAATTTCAATTGCAATGTTTACTGGTGTAGCCGGGTAGGTGTTTACTAAGCTCAGAGATGCGTTTGCTAGATCACATATAAATAGCGCGTCTTTGATAATACGTTTGTTTAAAGTTTGGTGCTGCTCATTGTCACTTACTGCATTGACAGCGGCAATGATTTCGCCATCTTCTGGCCATGCTTGGTCTTTAACTAGTAACACAGGGGTTGGACATTTTCTGATTAAGTGCCAATCGGTAGGTGTGAAAATGACTGACTTCAATGTATCGTGTTGATGTGTAGACTTGATAACAATATCAAATTGAGCTTTGAGTACTTCTTCGATAATTGCTTCATAAGGTCGGTTGTGCCACACGACCTTTGCCGTTATTTCAAGGCCTTCATAGTCGGTTATGAGATCGCTTATCCACGCCTCTCTGTCTTTTATAACCGCCAGCCTCATTGCTTCTCTCTCATCTCTAGAGAGCATGGTGGTCATTTCGTATGAGAAATCATAGATAGACAAAAACGCAGTTATTTGAGCGCCTGTTTTCTTTGCCAGGCTAATTGAGCGTTCAAGGCTATTTTGTTGCTCTTTTGTTGGGTCAATGACTGTGAGAATTCGTTTTATCTTATCCATCGTAGTCTCCTTTGTCGCTTGGCTAATCAATCTACTTTGAGTGTAACTGATATAGCCAAGGTATAAAGGTATTTCGATGGAAAAATTGGTTTAGATCAACTACTAATACCTGCAGCGCTCGCCAACCCTTCAGCTTCTATGATAGTAATAAACTTACCTTCTACTTTAATCAAGCCCGCTTTTTGAAAACGGCTTAAAAGTCGACTGATTGTTTCAACGGTTAGGCCCAAGTAATTGCCAATCTCACCTCGAGTCATTGTGAATCTGAACTCTTTTCTTGAGAATCCTCTTTCACCAAAGCGATTTGATAGGTTATAGATAAAAGTTGCTAGTCTTTCTTCGGCTGTTTTCTTATTGAGTAATAGCAACATTTCTTGATCATAATTGATTTCACTACTCATTAAGCGCATTATTTGCTGTCTTAATTTAGGCAGTTTGCCAGCTAGCTCATCAAGCGTATCAAATGGGATTTCACACACCATAGAAGTCTCTAGCGCTTGTGCAAAACTTTGATGCTGCATTTTATTAATAGCGTCAAAACCAACTAAGTCACCAGCTAGATGAAAGCCTGTAATTTGCTCGTCGCCTTGTTCTGATAGGGTGTAAGATTTAAATGAGCCAGACCTCACAGCATAAATTGCTTCAAGTTTAGAACCTGACTCGAACAAAAAGTCTCCTTTATGCAAAGGCTTTTTTCGTTCAATGATTTCATCAAGTTTGTCCACTTCATTCCCGTTGAGAGAATAGGGCAAACACAGCTGACTAATACTGCAGTTTGTACAACTGATTGTACACTGACTTTTGGAGCGATTATTTAAATCCATAATAAATCCATTACTCTTAGACGCACATAAAAAATTACAAATTCAAAAAGTTAACAACAAATAAAGACAGATTTTAAGCTTCTCCCGTCTTTAAATAAGAACTTTCACGTTTCAGGCGAATAAAAACTCCTGCTTCCAATCGCCTAATGTATGGCTAGTATTATCATATAATGCTAGCCATAAAACCAGATTAAAGTACTAATTTATTGGTAGTAACAATAATCAAGTAAAACCCATACCAAACAAATAGATTCCCTAGAATTACTCTTGTGACTGGGTGGTTTAAAAACTGATTCAAAACTTGTGCCGATTGGCCCGCAACTATCAGTGCAGGAAAGGTTCCTAGTGCAAATGCGACCATCGTTAAAGCGCCATAGAGTGGGCTAGAAGCTTGCAAACTCCAAACCAAAGCGCTGTACACCAACCCACACGGCAACCAGCCCCAAAGCGCACCGTAAGCTAATGCTTTCTTCTTGGTATCTATGGGAAGTATATATTTGTTTAGCTTGACGACTCTTTGCCAAACAACAAAGTTTCCCAGTTTTTCTAGCCAATTTAAGGTGCTTACAAAACGCATAATATATAGACCGACCAATAACATAAAAATGCCACTTAAGTACGATAGGCCAAGTGCAAACGAGGTATTTTGCTTTGCAAACGAGGTGCCGAGTAAAGCAACCAAGGTTCCGGCGGTTGCATAGCTTAACAATCTGCCTAGGTTGTATAAAAAAGCAACAGTTAATGGGTGCTGTTTATCTTGTGCCAATTGAAGGCTAGAGGCGACACCTCCACACATTGCAAGACAATGTCCACTCCCTGCTAGCCCCATGAAAAAAGCGCTAGCCAAATTAATTTCCATCATTACTCTTTTTGTGCTGCTCTTTATCGTCTTCAAACAAGATACTGTGTGCTTGTTTGTTTAAATCCGAAAATTGCTCACTGCGAACTGCCCAAAAAAAGACGCCAATAGCAATTATCACGAAAAGAATGGCTATGGGGATCAATACGTAAATAATACTCATAGTTTCAGCAACCTTAGTGAGTTTGAAATAACGACAATAGAACTTGCTGACATGCCAATAACAGCAAGCCAAGGCGGCACCATCCCCATTGCAGCTAATGGCAAGATTGAACCGTTATAGAGCAATGAAATTGTCAAATTCTGTTTGATGATTTGCTTCGTTTTCACAGCAACTTTTTGCAGTGTTTGTAGCGAGTTCAAATCACTGTTTAACAGTACTACATCGGCTGTATTTTTTGAAATATCAGCGCCTGTTTCCATCGCGATGGAAAGGTGCGCACTGTTAAATACTGGGCTGTCATTTACTCCATCTCCAACCATTGCGACTATGTCACTTTGACGAGACCATTGTTCTACATTTAGCTGTTTGTCCTCAGGAGAACAAGCTTGTTTGTATGAATCTAAACCCAGCTCGTCGGCTAAATCCTTTGCTGCATTAGAGCTGTCCCCAGTTAGCATGTGGCAAGTAAGGCTTTTGCTCTGCAAATAAGCAACAACTTTGTGTGCACTGTTACGTACCTTATCTTGAAGGTAAAAATCTGCGACTGGCTTCTTTTCAATAAATAAGGTCGCTTGCGCAAATGAGGCGTGATTGTTAAACCAAGTTGGTTTTCCAATTGCGATTTCTTGATTGTTGATTTGACCACTCACCCCAAATCCTGTTTTGACCGTTGCAGCAGAAACGTCAAAAACGATATTAGGGCTAGACACAAATGCTTTTGCGATAGGGTGCTCTGAAAATCTTTCTAGTGCACCAGCAAACGCCAAAACGTCTTCTTCAGTATAATTTGCGTCGATAACGACTGTCTTGGTAATAGAGAAACGCCCTTCAGTTAACGTGCCTGTTTTGTCAAATGCATACTTAGTTACTTTAGGGGTTGTTTCAAGCACGTGGCTTTCTTTTATTAAGATGCCTTTTTTCGTTAGTGTTGCCACTGCGCATGTGAGAGCGGTTGGAATGGCCAAACTCAGCGCACATGGGCAGGTTGCTACTAGCACTGCGATGGTGACCCAAAATGCGTGTTCTGGTTCGATGTGGTACCAACCTATTGCAGTGATAGAAGCAAATACCAGTAAACAGGCAACAAACCATTGTGCGACTTTATCTGTCACCTCGACAATTTTGGGGCGTTTCATCAAAGCATTGTGCTGAAGCTTGATAATTTGATTTATTAAAGTGTTTTGCCCAATTTTATTAATTTTGACCGTAATTACGCCGTCGTGATTCAAGGTGCCAGCGTAGACTTGGTGGCTCTTAAACTTTTTGATAGGGAGGTGCTCACCCGTCATCATTGACTCATCAACGGTGCTGTTGCCCTCAACAACTAATCCATCAGCTGGAATGGTTTCACCAGGTTTTATTAGTATTAGGTCGTTTAGCTGTAAACTTTTTGCTGCTATGATCTCTTCAAGTTGGCCGGATAACTTTCTGGCTGTAAGTGGCAGGAGCTTCTGCAGGTTTGCGGTAAATTCACTGGCTTTCATTCTAGCCCTGAACTCTAAATATTTCCCTAGTAGCAGCAAGAATGTAAACATACAAATAGATTCAAAATAGACCTCTCCAACAGACATCACTGTTGCGTAACAACTTGCACCATATGCGCCAAATATAGCGAGAGATACAGGCAAGTCCATATTGAGCTGTTTGCTCTTGAGGCCTTTTACAGCATTTATTAAAAATGGCAGTGCAGAATACAATATAACAGGAGAGGCCAGCACTAAGCTTATCCATCTAAAGTACTGTTCGAACCCTTCATCCATGCCTGAAAACATGCCAAAGTACATTGCAAATGCAAACATCATTACTTGCATGGTCATTAGGCCTGCAACACCTAAGCGCCTCATATATGCTTTAGCAGCCGCCTGCTTTTGGCTTGCTTCTTCATCAGCTTGAAAGGGGTAGGCTTTGTAGCCAATCTGCATCAATGAAGCGATGATTTCGCTCAGTTTAGCATCATTGTCTTGCCATAAAATCATAGCTCGGTGAGTAGAGGTATTCACATCGACACGTTTCACGCCAGAAATCGCAAGGAGTTGCTTTTCAATTAGCCATGCACAGGCGGCGCAACTGATGCCTTCTACACTAAGCAATACCTCTTTAAGGTCACCTTGTTGGCCAACAAAGTCTTTTTGTATATCTTGGTTGTCGTAGCTGATTAATTCTTTTAGCTTTTCAGGTACAAGTTCTTCTACTTTACCATTGGTTTGCGTTCTAAACTTGTAATAATCGCTCATGCCTTGAGCGAGAATGGTCTGTGCGACAGCCTGGCAGCCTGTACAGCAAACGGGGTTTGATACCCCTTCAAAAATAACCTCGCCATTAAAACCAGTAGGGACCGGCTCAAGGCAATGAAAACAACTTTTCGCCATATTGCCTACTTATACTGAGGTGTAATAGATACTGAGCTCTCTGAGGGAAGTTGTAAATTTTCTTTCATTTTCCAACTGCTATCCATCGGCTCGATAAAGACGGTAAATGCGCCTTGATGCGCTTTTTCGAGAAGTCCAGTGAATGTGCCACTTGCGTTGGCTAGTAAGGTGAGGGAAAAATCGTATTCTTTAATTGTGCGGTGATAAAAAGAAACTTTAAGCGCGTTAACTTTACTGTGATCGCCCTTTGTAAAATTAAAACTCACCCTGTCGTTTTCGACAAGGAGATCTCCGTGCAAGTATAGTGCTTTTGCTTTATTGAACTTACTCAACTCTAAATTTATGGCTTTACCTTTTTTGTAGTAATCATCTACAACCATGTCAGGTCCATTGCCTACGGCAACACTTACCAAAATTACGCACGCTATAATCGTAACCAGCGGGAAAAACATTAAAAACCAAGGCCAAAAATTTTTATACCACGGAGTTGGATTCATAATTGTTCACTACTTTACAATGTTGTTATGTACTTAAAGTACGTTTGTATATCTATGTTAAGTTTAGATTTTTGTTACTTTAAAAGTAAGCCCCCGTTACCGGAGGCCTACTGAATTGCTTAGGGACAGCTTACTTGTCTTGTGACAAGCTATAAACGTAAGCAGTCAAAAGATGAACTTTATCTTCACCTAAGATGTCTTTCCATGCAGGCATTACACCCGCACGACCATGGCGTACCGACTCTTCAACTGCGCGCTGAGAACCACCATATAACCAAATATTGTCCGTTAGGTCAGGTGCACCAAATGGCAGGTTGTGAGCCACAGAGCCCTTTCCGTCCATACCATGGCATGCTGCACACATTGCAAATTTGCTTTTGCCCGCATCTGCGTCTTTTTGGTTAACCTTACGACCTGACAAGCTAAGTACATAAGCTGTCATTTCTTTAACACCTTGCTCGCCTAGTGCAGCTTCCCAACCTGGCATTGCAGCTACACGACCATTTAACAAAGTTTCTTTAATCTGGTCAGGGTGGCCACCGTATAGCCAATCCTTATCAGTTAAGTTAGGGAAACCTAATCCGCCACGAGCATCTGAACCATGACATTGTGCACAGTTTTGTGCATACAAACGTTGGCCAATTTCAAGGGCTTCGCTATTTTTTGCAAGTGCAAGAACATCTTGTTGAGCAAATGCTTTGAATATAGGTCCAAAGCGCTCTTCAGCTGCTTCAAATTCTTTATCAAGCTGAACCCATTGGCCATTTTCTTGTGCGTTTAAAACTGCTTGTTTGGATTGCTCAATTGATGTCACCCCTTGGTTAGAGCTTGTCCAACCAAGCAGTCCTGCAAAGTTACCTAAGCCAGGGTACATTGCTAGGTAATATACAGACCAAACAAAAGTTGCGAAGAACATATACGTCCACCACTTTGGAAGCGGGTTGTTTAATTCTTCGATACCGTCAAACTCGTGGCCACAACTTTCGCCTTCTTCGACTCCTGTATAGTTTTTCAGGTTCCAAATAAGCAGGCCAAATATCAGAGCCAGACATGCTAGGGTCAGTACAATGACCCAAATACTCCAAAAGCTAGTCATTTTTCAGACTCCTTTTCCTCTTTTGAGATCGTGTTGTCATGTTTTATTTCATCGTCAAAAATTGCTTTTGCAGCATCATCAAAACGACTTTTTGTACGCTTACTGTAAGCCCACACAACAATCACAATGAACAGTACTAAAATTACCAGAGTTAAAATGCCTCTGTATGTGCCGTAATCCATAATCAATTACTTCAAATGCGTGCCAAGTTGTTGCAAATACGCTATGAGAGCTTCCATTTCTGTTTTGCCCTCAACAGCAGCTTTTGCACCTTGAATATCTTCATCGGTGTAAGGAACACCAAAGTTTTTAAAGACTTCAAGCTTTTTGGCGGTTAATTTACCGTCCAGAACGTTCTCTTCTAGCCATGGGTAGCCAGGCATATTCGACTCGGGAACCACTGAACGAGGGTCAATTAAGTGTGCATAATGCCAATCGTCTGAATATCGACCACCAACACGGGCCAGATCAGGTCCTGTTCGTTTTGAACCCCACTGGAAAGGGTGATCCCATACTGACTCACCTGCCACAGAGTAATGACCGTAGCGTTCAACCTCATCACGGAAAGGCCGGATCATTTGCGAGTGACAGTTATAACAGCCTTCTCTCACATAAATATCTCTGCCTTCCATTTCAAGAGCGGTCAGGGGGCGAAGCCCATCTACCGGCTGAGTCGTGTCTTTTTGGAACATAAGCGGCGTGATTTCGACCAGCGCACCAAAGCTGATTGCAAACACTGTCAGAATCGCCATCAAGCCGACATTTTTTTCTACAATTTCGTGTTTATTAGTAGAACCATTGTTGCTCATAATCGGTACCCCTTAAGCCATTTGCGTGTTTGCATCAGTAGCCAAAGAGCCACTTTTTGCTGTAACTGTGCGGTATACGTTATAAGCCATAACTAACATACCAACTACAATGAACACACCACCTAGGAAGCGCATAACATAGAACGGATAAGAGGCTTCAAGAGACTGTACAAAGCTGTACATTAATGTGCCGTCAGAGTTTACCGCGCGCCACATCAGACCTTGCATAACACCAGATATCCACATAGCTACGATATATAAAACAACGCCTACTGTGTGTAACCAGAAATGGGTGTTGACTAATTTAACGCTATACATGTTTGAATGGCCGAATAGTGCTGGAATTAGGTGGTAGATAGCACCAATAGATATCATCGCAACCCAACCAAGTGCACCAGAGTGAACATGACCAACGGTCCAATCTGTATAATGAGATAGGGCGTTAACTGACTTGATAGCCATCATTGGGCCTTCGAAAGTCGACATGCCATAGAATGATAACGACACCACAAGGAATCTAAGTACTGGGTCAGTACGAAGCTTATGCCAAGCGCCAGAAAGTGTCATAATACCGTTGATCATACCACCCCAAGAAGGGACAAATAGAATAACTGACATAACCATACCTAGTGACTGTGTCCAATCAGGTAGGGCAGTATAGTGTAAGTGGTGAGGACCGGCCCAAATATAAAGAGATACTAATGCCCAAAAGTGAACAACAGATAAACGGTAAGAGTAAACTGGACGGCCTGCTTGCTTAGGAACAAAGTAGTACATCATGCCTAAGAAACCCGCTGTAAGTAAGAAACCTATTGCGTTGTGTCCGTACCACCACTGAACCATAGCATCTACAGCACCTGCGTAGATCGAGTATGATTTTGTAAGTGATACAGGAACAGCCATGCTGTTAACAATATGCAACACAGCAACAGTAATGATAAAACCTGCATAGAACCAGTTAGCAACATAAATGTGGGATACTTTTCGGTTTATAAGTGTGCCGAAAAACACCACAGCATAAGTTACCCAAACGACAGCAATTGCGATATCAATCGGCCACTCTAACTCAGCATATTCTTTTGAGCTTGTTATGCCTAAAGGTAAAGTGATTGCGGCCGCAACAATAATTGCTTGCCAGCCCCAAAAAGTAAATGAAGCTAATTTGTCGGAGAATAGACGCGTTTGACATGTGCGTTGAACGACATAATAAGACGTTGCAAATAATGCACTTGTACCAAATGCGAAAATAACAGCGTTCGTGTGTAACGGACGAAGTCGAGAGTAAGTTAACCATGGAATGTCGAAGTTTAAAGCAGGCCAAGCGAGTTGCGCTGCGATAAAGACACCTACACCCATGCCAACGATGCCCCAAATCACTGTCATTATAGCGAATTGGCGTACAACTTTATAATTGTACTCAGTTTGTGATGCTACTGTTTGGCTCATTTTCTGGATTCCGCTGCAGTTAATGCGATTAGAAATGAATAACCTGTTAAACAGGCCCTATTTTTATATTTCAACAGGCTCGCTTTGAGTACGCTAAAAGTGACAAAGCAAACCCGAGAAACCCTTATTTTTGCAAGGAAATAATAATTTTTTTGCAAAATAAAAGATACCTAAAACACCCTAAAGCATGACATCAATCAAGTTTTTGGTGAGTTGATAACGCGCGCCGAGTTTTAAAGCTCGCAATCTAGACATCACCTAAACTTCACTAGCCCAAAGGAGTCGAAAAGCGTAACATTGAGCTAAATTATAAGCCTGATGTCTGTTTAAATTATGCGCTATTTTTCAACATTCGCAGTGGTATTTTTAGTTTCTTTTCTGGCGGCTTGTTCAGACCATAGTATAAGTATACATGAAAGTTCAGAAAAAAGTGAACGTTCAATTAAATCTAAAAACTGCACATCTATAAATCCATGTCTTATAAAGAAGGGAGTTAAATTTTGGGTGGATGCTGATACGCCAAAACCAGAGACTCCTTTCGGTATTATGTTTAAGTTTGAAGAGCCTATTGATATCCAAACTGCTTATTTGGAAGGGGTTTCCATGTACATGGGCAAAATACCAGTCTCGTTTGTAAAAGAAGAATCGGGAAAATGGCGTGCAGAAGCTATGGTGGGTTCGTGTAATCTTGCAGAAATGCAGTGGAAGCTACGGGTTTTCGATAGCAATGATGACGAGTTGAACTTCTCTCCTAGTATTTATACCTATCGATAGCTTTCCTAAGTAAGGTGCTTTACTTGGACACCAATAGTAATGCACCTAGTCAAAAAATCACAATGCAAGCTGATTTGTAAGCACTTTATTTATTTTGCGCTAAGTTTGTAATTATTTTGGTTTTCATGCACCCATTAAAGTTAACAGTTAAATTCAAATGTTTGTTAAATCTGTTTATTGCCTTTTTAATGTAAATTTGTTTTCATTAAGATAGCAGGCTTGTGGTTATTTTTATCTTATTAAGTCAATTGTTGCGAGGTTTGTTTCAATTGTTTCTTTAATGGGGGTTTTTGGTGTTTGGTTTTGCTGTAAAAACAACCTTGTTAATATAGCTAAGTATTAAATAACCAACAAAAAAATATACTTCAGTACTAGAGTTTTACTCTTTTGCAACTACGCTTTACATAATTAAAAGAAAAATCTTGGGCATATTAAGGAGGCCTCAGTGGTGAATAAAAAAATTTACCTTACCCCAGTAGCAGCATCGCTAGCGTTAACTCTCGGCTTATCTGGTTGTAGTTTATTCGATAGCGAAGATGGTGCCTCAATTGTACCTGTAGATCCTGTAACACCCGTGGACCCTTCAGATGTAGAAGGTACAGCAACAGCTGAGTTCAATGTGTTTGTTTCAGGTAAAGCAGTTAAAGGAACAATGAGAAATGCTGAGTTGACTGTGAAAGAGCTCAAAAATGGTGAGTTGGTGGACGTCGCATTTAGAGCTGAGTTGGGTAGTGTTGAGGAGAAAGCAACTTCTACATCTGAAAATGCTGCAATTGAAAAGGCAAATGCACAGATAATAGCCGGTAGCCCAAGCTCTTTACAGACAGGTGATGATGGAACCTATGGGTTTTATATCGATCAAAGCTTTAGTGGTTCATTATACATTACGGTGAAAACGACGAAAACGAGTGGTTTTATCAAGTGTGATGCAATTTTAGGTTGTGGCAGTTTTACAGAAGCTTCTAGCCTTGATGTTAACTCAAACTTAAAAGTGGATTTTGATGAGTGGTATCAAGACGACCTAACGCTCAATGTTGTAAAGCAAATTACAGCTCAAGCAAATCGAAAAGCTAAAGGTGCAGAGGGTACTACCAAGGCTTACACAGCAAATGCCACTATATTTACCAGCCTAGCGTCTGCATTATTACAATCAGAGTCTCAAAACGGCAATGAAATTACTAGCGCAGCAATTTCGCAAGCGAGTTTAAGTACGTTGTTGCTGTTGCTGGGCCCTGATGCTGCAAAAGAAGCAGTCTTACTAGCCGGTGATATTTCTAATGGCGGCGCGGTCGACTTTACTAATGTTGATTCAGAAGATGTTATCGATGCAGGTACGCTTGCGCTTATCAATGTTGCTTCAACTCTACAAAATATTGCTTCAAACGGTGGGAGTAATTCGACTCTTGATACAGTGATTGGCACGTTAAAAGAAGGTGTGACTGGGGGCGCAGTCAAAGGTAGTAACAACCAGGCTGTTGCATCACTTGCGAATACGCTTCAAGAGGAAGTGAATAAAACCGCGACAGTATTTGTTGCTATCGCGAGCGGTGATATTGATGCAATTAAAGAAGCCTTGAAAGAGGTTGCCCCTGAGTTGAGCGATGATGTGGTTTCTGATTTAGCAGATAAGGCGAAAGAAGCACGTGATAACGCAATTGATTCTGGTGCGACCGACGAGTCAACTTTAGGTGATGCAGCTGAGGATTCGAAGAAAGCTGTAGAAGATTTGGGTTGTACTGGAGATGCGTGTGATACAGATGACCAATCATTTGTTAATGAAGGGGTTACTCAGCTTAACGAGGCTTTGAATAGTGCGCAATCTAGATTTACGACTTTGAATGGTCAGTTTGATGCACTGAATACAGCTTTAGCGAGTGTAGTTACTGCAGGTCAAACATTGGATACTGATGCGCAAAAAGCGGCTTATTTACAGCTGGCAGATGGCCTGGTGGTTACAATAGCATCTAATAAATTAGCTTCAGATATTACTAACTTAACAGCTGAAGTGACTTTAATTTTAAGTAGTGCCGAATCATTTGTTAGCTTAACCAATGCAGCTCAAACAATAGTTACTACGTCACAAACGTTGTTGCAGAGTTCAGAAACGTTAGGTACAAACTATACTGCACTAATTGCGAGTGCAAACGCTGAATTACAAAAAGCAACTGATGCTATTGGTGATGGAAGCAACGCAGACAAAGTACTCGCAGAGACAGCTCTAGCGCGAATTGCGGCAACTCAGACTACATTCAATGCCCAAAATACAGCATTAGATAACACTGTTGAAGATGCAAATAGTCAGCTCGCTGGAGCCACTGATACAAGCTCCCTTCAAATTGCTTTAGCTACGGCGCAAAGTGCCATTGAATTATTCAGTGAAATAAATAGCACTATCGGTGCGATAACCGACGATTTGGCGTTGGCCAAAACGCGTGCAGAAAGTTACGTTGCATCTGCTTCAGACGCTCAAAAAGAAGAAGCTGAGCAAATTCTAGCGGAAGTGATTGCGATAGAAACCCAGTTGAATTCAGACATAACTGCTTTCAGAGCGAAAGAGCAGGCAATTCGAGCGTTGAGAACTCAAATTGAGTCTAATTTTGACATAGCAAGAGGCAAAGAGGGTACAACAAGACTTACGTCTATTAACTTTGTCACAAAAGAAGGCGCTGATTCAGTATTTAATGCTGGTGAAGTCGTCTACGATGTAGTCAGAGATATTTGGGATCAAGACTTGGGCTCTGGTCAGCATTCTGGCACAGCGCCAAACTACCCTGAGTGGACCTACACATATGACACGGATGGCTATCAAATTGAGCTGAAAAACACGCAAGAAGGGACTGAAATGTCTGCTGTTGCTCAGGTTAACTCTGGTGCATCAAGCCGAATCATCCTAACTTGGAGTGGTGTATTGAAAACCACCGATGGGCAAACTGCAGAAGTAAAATCACCAGATCTTGCAGAATGTGAGCGTTGGGCATTAGGCACAATCGCATCACCGAACGCATCTTGCTCTGTTATTTCAATAGATGGAAATATTTCGACGATAGAAGACGCTAAAGATTTTGAAGCATCTAAAGCAGAGACTTTCAATATCGTAGAGTTTATCGATGGACCGTTTGGCTTCAGTGGCACAATGCACGCTGTCATGACATCTGAAGATTTAAATGGCAATCCAACTTCTT
This sequence comes from Pseudoalteromonas luteoviolacea DSM 6061, assembly GCF_001625655.1. Classification (GTDB taxonomy): domain Bacteria; phylum Pseudomonadota; class Gammaproteobacteria; order Enterobacterales; family Alteromonadaceae; genus Pseudoalteromonas; species Pseudoalteromonas luteoviolacea. The sequence continues at coordinate 39,627 of NZ_AUYB01000081.1, forward strand.
TATTTGTAGATGATGCTGTTGAAATCGCACAGGTTAATATCAGTGGTACCACTGAAGGTTTAGCAATGAGTATTGATCTAGACCTTAGAAACGAGAATGGTAACGATCAACTGGGTATGGCTAAAGTGATGCTTGACCTATTCAATGGTTATGCATTCAACGTGAATCTTGTTGATACTGATGCACCACTCGTTGGTGAAGTGTCTATTAACAACAATACTACACCTTTAAAAGTGGGTGATGTGCTTGAAATCGAGAATGGCTTCAGAGTCACGTATCTTGATGGAGTGTCTATAGACTATACAAACATCGACTTTTTAGGCCAGTCAGGCAATTAGAAATAATATAATAACAAAGGGAAGGCGGAACTTGTTCCGCCTTTGTTTTACCCGCTTATGATTAAAACCAGTTTTACTACTTTAGCGTTGTTTACCGCATCAACCGCATTCGCAGCAGATATAGAGCTTATTCATAGCTTTGACTCTGAAATCTATACTGAAGCGCAACCAGTTAAGTCTTTTTTAGATGAATTTGACCACCCCTTAACTTCTGGTGATAGCGCATTTACTTACAATATTTTTGAACTTGGTGTGAAGTACAAAGGCGTTTCTTTGGGAGCACAAAGTAGATACAACTATGTGCTGGAATTCGACCCTGATACTGCATTATTTACTTATTTAGAAAAAAATGATTTACCGTTTGAAAAAAGGGACTACCGTTATTTATTAAAGGGTAAACAATCAACGACCCATGGCGTTTTTTTAGCATATGACATTGATGTACTGGGCCACGGATTGACAATTACACCTAAGATTACCTATTACCAAAGTGCCCATTTTCAAGATGCCGTTGTTGACGGCACCGTTTTCAGTGATGAAATTAAAGGAGCTTTGGAAACAGAATATTATTTTTCACGAGATATACTGTTTAAGACTTTTACACCAGAAGAAAGACCACAAGGGAAGGGTTACTCCTTTGATTTAGCGATTAATTGGCAAGTAACTGAGGATCTGTTTGTATCGCTTAGAGGGCTAGATATAGTCAATGAGACTAAGTATGAAGGCGCAGGCTTTGTAAATGGTTTTACAACAGATGTGCCATTTACCGAACAAGGCGATAGCATTGTAACTGAACCTTCTATACGTCTTCGTACGTCTGCTTTTGGGCAAGAAATCGAATATTCCTTTGAGCATGATGCGCGATATTACTTCGACGTGTCATATCGCTACAATAACCAGTTTTCATTTGATCTTTTTACACGATTCTTCAATAACGATACCTTCGTGCAAGGTAACGTAAATTATTACTTTAACGACGACTGGAAAGTGTTTACAGGCTATGAAACCCACTCTAAAGCGGTGGAAGTAGGGATAGCGAATAAGTACTTTGGCGCTTCTATTAAAACTGACAAGCTAGATTTAGACGATGCATATTATGCAAACGTTAATTGGTTTTTGAAATTGGCGTTCTAGGGAGTAATTATGAAAAAGTTAAGTGCAATATATGCCCTGTCTATTGCTTTGGTAGGATGTGGGGGGAGTGGTGCAGACGCTCCCCGAGTTTCAGATATTGAGCCAGGCTTTGGTAACGATATCAATGAACAATTCGAGGCAAATATAGATTTTTACATGCCGCCTTTTATGACTCAAAAAGGTGAATTGGTCATTACGAATTTACAAGATAATACGTCTTCAACTCATCAAGTAGAGTCACTCAATCAATTCAGCACGGTACTGACTGTCGGAGGGCAATATCGTTTTAAATTTGAGCCGCAGAGCGACCAAGTTTATTGTCCAAAGACCACAGGTTGTGGGCGCTCAAAGTTGAATGATCCCAATGACTTAAATGGAAATAATGAAATAGATTTTGGTGAGCCTGTAGACGCCAAAATAAATCTGGAGCTCGTTGCATTACCTGTTCCAGGATTGAACCAGCTATTTTTCTCGTCATTCTCACATGCTGTTTCTGCTGACAATTATGATAGTCGACCATTGTCTTTAACTGCTACTCCACATTATCAACTGACTATCAATACGGCGTTTCAAAAAAGAAAAGCTGAATATGTTGCAAACGCAATGGCCTATGCTGACATAATGCAGCAGTATTCTTCTGGAGTGGTTAACTCATCTTTGTTTGTTGATACATTCAACGACGCGATGTCACAAGATAGTGCGACTTGGACTTCTTACGCTGCATTTGCAAATGAGTATCTGTTAGATACTTTGATGGGGGAAGAAACAAATATCCTATATCGTGAACATTCAGCTAGAACTCTACTCGAAGTTAATGAGTTATTTAACTTGAGAGCGTTAGGAAAGAATGAAGAATCAATAACCCCATACAGCAAAGATTTACTTGTTGAAGTGAGAAATGCTTTAGGTGTCTTAAGGTTACAAGAAGAGCAATACAGTGAGGAGCTTAAACAAAAGCTCGAAGATGTTGAAAATATTGCCAGCAATGATGCTCAAGAAGCATTTGTCACCATTGGTGAAGTTATTGGTGATGTTGTAAAGCATGTTTCACCTTTTGAGGGTTCTGCTGATGGTCAGTATGAACTACCAGGTTTAGATATTACCTATGAAACTCAGCCAAGTTTCAGATGGCAGGTTACAGGTGTTCGTCGTGGCTATGAAGTTAACTTAGATATCACTGTACCAGAGTGGCGTATTAGCCCGACGCTTGGAGATAAAATTGTCGGTACAGGTGGTGGCACGGTTACTAAGCCGGGCACTAATTTAGAAGTGCAATTTGAACGATTTGAAATTGTCACCACTGGTAGTTTTGACCCGAGTAATATCCAAGAGGTAGTAGGTATTTCTTCTGCACAAGGAGACTTGGAACTGACCCAGCAAAATGCTGTTTTAACGGGCAAAGTTGACTTGGACTTAATTCGTGAATCATTAAGTATCAAATCAACAAAAACAATCGTTCCTTATCTGTCGATAAATGGTGTGCTAAACACGCCTAATCAAAATACACCGATTAGAATTTACGCAAATGAGCGCTCTCCGCTCTCCCTTAATGAGGATCTTGATCTCACGTTTGGTGTGCAATTAGAGCTTGCTTTAAATGGTGGAAAAGACCTTCGTATGCAGCTGGACGGTGAGCCAGATACCTTCTCAAATTTTGGCACTGCAAACATTGCGATGATTTTGGGAGGTCATGTGAGCGAACTTACGGTGACCAATGTTGGTGGCAATATAAACTTAATCGTACGTGGTAAAAATGGGTATTGGATAGACATTAAGAAGAAAGATACGCTATTTACTGGTGGGTTCTATTTCGGAGACAAACTAGTCGGTGATGTAAGGACAATCCGGCGTGTACCAGGGGTTTTATTCCCCGACGGTAGCTTTGAGTCTTTATTTTAATATAAAATATATCGATTCTTTAAAGGGCCATTTGGCCCTTTTTTAATTTTTAAAGAGAGCATAGTGAAAAAGATAGTTGTTATAGAAGCCTTGAAGCTTGCGCTGGAAGGTAAGCTATATGAAGCTAAAGCAGCTGCAAATAGTGCGCGACAAGATGCAATACATGAACAAAGTGCAGCGGAGACTCAGTACGATTCTTTAAGTATCGAATCTGGTTATCTTGCTGAAGGTCAAAGTGAGAGGGTAGAGCAGGTAGTTCAAGCTATTAAACGCTTTGAAGAGTCCTACAGCATGAATGCTGAAGCCAGTGTAAAAGAAGGAACATTAGTTCAGCTATCTGATGAGTCAGATGTAACAAGTTGGTACTACATTGGGCCAACAGAAGGTGGCCTAAAAATTGAGATAGCGCAAACACGTGTACTTGTTTTAACTTTAGAGTCACCTTTAGGGCAAGCTATTAAAAATAAACGTTTAGATGATGAAGTTGAGTTTAATTTTAATGGCCGCACACAAGTTCTTTATGTTGAGGCCATATTGTAACAGCTAGGAAAATAGCTTTTTTCTTACTATTTGTCTGTAACTACTGGGAGTTTGATTCATTTGCTCCTTAAACGCTCGCGATAGCTGGCTTTGAGAAGTGAATCCAACAGTTAGCGCAATATCCTGAATGCTCAAATTGGTTGAGGATAATAACTCAGATGCTTGCTGAATTCTCACTTCTTGAATATAGCTTATGGCTGTTTTCCCAGTCGCTGACTTGAACCTACGATTAAAGCTTCGGTAGCTCATATCAAATTGCTCAGCTACATCGCTCAGAGAGGTAACAGAGCTTGCATTATTTTTAAGCCAAAATTGAATTGCTGCAATTTGTTCATCACTGTGTCTATCAACAGCCCCTTCAAGGTAGCGTTGCTCTTCATAGGGTTTTCTAATTTCATGAGAGAAGTTCTGTTGGACGTGATTCGCAGCATCTTTTCCATAGAATTGACCGATTAAATGTACCACCACATCTGCAAGCGCATTGAGGCTCGCGACGGTATATATTCTATCTGATTGAGTTATAAAGTAATCTGGTTTTAACTCTACATGTGGATAACTTTTGGTGAATTGCTTTGCGTAATGCCAGTGCGTTGTCGCTGAATGGCTGTCAAGCATGCCTGATTCTGCCAAAAAACAAACGCCTGTACCGACTCCAATAAAGGTTGCACCGTGATACCACGCTTTAGATAAGTTATTTGCAAGTTCAGGGTTATGTGCGACAACTGGCCTAGGGTTTCGCCAAATACTTGGCACAATTATGTAATCGTAATCCTGCAAGGCAATGAAGTCAGAGTGCACCTCCATTGAGAGCCCAATAGGTGTTTTTATTGACTCGCCAGTTTGACTTAAGCAGCTGATTTCAAGAGGAGTAAATGATTCTCGGTTGTGACGTTTTGCAAAAGCTTCTCCTGCTCGCAGCATTTCGATGGGTAAGGTCACACTGGTGATCAATAATTGTTCATATAAGGTGAGTGCTATTTTAATACGATCCATTCAAACTCATCTGACCTCTTGGTGTTGGCGAAAAATGAACTAATAGTGGCGGAATATGTAAAGTTATATTATCTACTTCATTCTAGAATTATTGCAACAAATAAGTATTAAATGAGTTATATATGACAGCATTACCTATCATTGTCGGTATGGGCGGCATTAACGCAGCAGGGCGTACGTCGTTTCACCAAGGATACCGAAGAATTATACTTGATAAACTTGATGATGCTGCGAGAGAAGAGACTTTTCTTGGCCTCGCTACGTTGATGAACCTTGTATCTTTTAAAGATGGCGAGTTAGTAACCCAAGATGGTGAGTTCATCACTGCCAAAGATATAGAAAGCAAGTTTGGTAAGCAGGTAGTTGATGGCACTCTAATCCGAAAAATTGAAAAAAATCATTTTGATGTTGATGCAACGCATTGGCAGCAAAAACTAACTATTACAGCAAATAGCAATGAAGGGATAACCTTCACATGCAGAAAGCGAGACCTACCATCACCATTGCCAAGTAGCTGGGTGGTTGAGGAAATCGAACCGAAAACGGTGAGTGTTCGGGTACCAGAGCAACTTGAAATCAAACATGATAGCTATAGAGACAATCCTATAAAAGCTGCTGGTCAATTACCAACCGGTTTTGAACCAGCCAATATGTACAATAGCCGATATCAGCCACGTGGCTTACAGGCCACTATTTTCGCTGCAACTGACGCAATCAAGTCTACTGGCTTAGATTGGGACTTTGTAATGAATAGCGTCAGACCTGACGAGATTGGTACATACTCAGCATCTGTGGCGGGTCAAATGGACGCTGAAGGCCTCGGTGGCCTTGTTCGTAGCCGATTAAAAGGTGATCGTGTCAGCACAAAGCAATTAGCTTTAGGCTTGAATACGATGTCAACTGATTTCATCAACGCCTACGTGACGGGCAGTGTTGGTACAACTTTTTCTACAACCGGAGCATGTGCAACATTCTTGTATAACTTGAGAGCAGCGGTCAATGACATTCAAGCTGGGCGTACTCGTATTGCGGTTGTTGCAAGTGTGGAATGTGCGCTTACACCAGAAGTTATCGAAGGTTTTGGTAATATGGGTGCACTTGCCAACGAAGAAGGTCTTAAAAAGCTTGATAACTCGGATGTGGCAGATCATCGCAGGACAAGTCGTCCGTTTGGCGAAAACTGTGGTTTTACTATTGGTGAAGGTGCGCAAGTCGCTATTTTAATGGATGACAAGTTGGCTTTAGAGCTAGGTGCACAAGTTATGGGGTCGGTTGTAGACGTCTTTGTTAATGCTGATGGCGTTAAAAAGTCAATTACAGCTCCGGGTCCAGGCAACTACATTACTATGGCTAAATCTGTAGCACTGGCACAACAAATTGTTGGCACAGAATCGCTTCAAAAACGCAGTTTTATACTTGCTCATGGTTCAAGTACACCGCAAAATCGTGTCACTGAATCAGCTATTTATCATAGAGTTGCAGAAGCATTCTCGATTGAAGGTTGGAAGCTAGCTGCGCCGAAAGCGTTTGTTGGCCATACAATTGCACCTGCATCTGGTGACCAGCTTGCTATGGCATTGGGTGTGTTTAGCCACAAAATTATGCCTGGTATCACTACCATTGATAAAGTTGCAGATGATGTTTGGAGTGAGCACCTTGACATTCGTACTGAACACTATGAATGTGGTGAAATGGATGTTGCATTCATCAATTCAAAAGGCTTTGGTGGTAACAATGCAACTGCTACTGTGTTTTCACCAAAAGTAACACAACAATTGTTGCATAAGCGTCACGGCGAAGATGCAATAGCTTCTTACGAGCTGAAATTACGTGATACGACTGACAGTCAGCAAGCCTATAAGTTAGCAGCAGATAAGGGGCAATACGAGCTTATCTATCGTTTTGGAAATGGGATGATAGATGAGTCTGAATTAACGCTCGACCAAAGCGCACTTCAAATACCTGGCTTTGAGCAAGCTATATCTTTGAGTGGATTAAACCAATATCAAGATATTAGTAAGTAACAGAATAATGTTAAGCAGTTAAAGGCGCTAGGGAAAAGCGCCTTTTTTCATTCTAGTTTTTACACTTGGCAACTAAAACAAGCAGGTCTTCAATCAACCTCTACTTTTCATTTAGACACATAGCATGGAACGCGATATGTTGTTCGATAAAAGACGAGATGAAAAAGTAACTGTGGTCGTATCCTTCATGACTTTCGAATTCAACGTCATAACCATTCTTTTTGGCAGCTTCCAAGAAATGTGCTGGTTTTAGCTGCGCCTCTAAAAACTGATCGGCATTACCCTGATCGATTTTTATAGGCAATTTTCTAGCATATGCGGTCGCTTTCATTAACTCCGTTGCGTCATACTCTAACCATGCACTTTTGTTTGTACCTAGGTAGCCACTAAGCGCTTTTTGTCCCCAAGGACAATCAATGGGGTTTACGATTGGAGCGAAAGCAGAAATACTTTCGTATGCAAGGCTATTTCGCAAGCCAATTGTTAAAGCGCCATGTCCACCCATTGAGTGGCCACTAATACTTTTTTTGCTGCTAGTCGGAAAGTGTTCTTCAATAAGACTGGGTAATTCCTTTGTAATGTAATCATACATGTTGTAGTGGCGAGCGAAGGGGGCTTCTGTGGCGTTCACGTAAAATCCGGCCCCTAACCCAAAATCATATGCGCCATCAGGATCATCGGCGACGCCTTCACCTCGAGGACTAGTATCAGGAGCGACGATGGCGATACCATGGTCTGTGGCATACTTAAAAACGCCAGCTTTTTGCATAAAATTCTCGTCATTACATGTTAGCCCAGATAACCAGTACAATACGGGAACTTTTTTACCATGTTCGATTTGTTCTGGAAGATACACTGCAAAGGTCATATCGCAATTGTTTACTTGGCTAGCGTGTTTGTAGCGTTTATGCCATCCGCCAAAAACTCTGTTTTCGCTGATTAATTCCATACTTACTTAACTACCTGTTGGTTATTTGCATAAAAGTGAGCACAGTGGCAACAATGGATACCATGTTGCCACTTATGATGTTTAGTAATGGATTACTGAACGAATACTTTTACCTTGGTGCATTAAATCAAAGGCCTCATTAATTTCTTCGAGTCCCATTGTATGAGTAATAAAGTCATTTAACTTGAACTCACCAGCCATGTAGCGTTCAACGATTTCAGGAAGCTCTGAGCGACCTTTAACGCCACCAAAAGCACTTCCTCGCCAAACTCGTCCAGTTACAAGTTGGAAAGGCCTTGTCGATATCTCTTGTCCAGCGCCAGCTACACCAATAATAACCGATTCACCCCAACCTTTGTGACAACATTCAAGTGCGCTTCTCATTACGTTGACGTTACCGATACACTCAAAGGAAAAATCAACACCGCCATCAGTCATTTCAACAATCACTTCTTGGATTGGTTTGTCGTAGTCATTTGGGTTAATAAGGTCCGTAGCGCCCAACTTAGTTGCAAGGTCAAATTTGTCTGTGTTTATGTCGATACCAATAATACGGCCAGCTCCGGCCATTGTTGCACCAATGATTGCTGAAAGACCAATTCCGCCTAAACCAAAAATCGCGACTGTATCGCCTTTTTGAACCTTTGCTGTATTCAAAACTGCGCCCATGCCAGTTGTAACACCACAGCCTAGCAGACAGATCTCTTCGAGCGGGGCCTCTTTATTCACTTTTGCAAGTGAGATCTCAGGTAATACTGTGTATTCTGAGAATGTAGATGTACCCATGTAATGGTAAATTGGCTCTCCGTCTTTATAAAAGCGGGTCGTGCCATCGGGCATTAGGCCCTTACCTTGGGTCTCTCTGATCTTTTGGCAAAGGTTCGTTTTTCCTGATGTACAAAACTTACATTCGCCACACTCTGGTGTATATAAAGGGATCACATGGTCGCCGACTGAGACTCCTGTAACACCTTCGCCTACAGCTTCGACAATTCCGGCGCCTTCGTGTCCTAAAATTGCAGGGAATACACCCTCAGGGTCTTCGCCTGATAGAGTGAATGCGTCAGTATGGCAGACGCCGGTAGCAGTAATTTTTACTAAAACTTCGCCCGCTTGAGGCATCATCACATCAACTTCTTCGATGCTGAGTGGTTTACCAGGGCCCCAAGCGATCGCTGCCTTTGATTTAATAAATTGTGCCATTTTGTTTTTTCCTACTTTTATAGATGAGCTTAGTATAACCCTTAATGTTATTTTGATAATCTCTAATATAATAAAATACTTTTACGGATTTGTAATAATGGATAGGTGGGTTGGCATTGATGAATTTGTTGCTGTGGCCATATGTGGTTCTTTTACTGGCGCAGCGGACCAATTAAATACTTCTGTAGCGCAAGTTAGCCGACGTGTTAAAGCATTAGAGGCCACACTGGGTTATCAACTGCTCAATAGAACTACGCGGAAACTATCTCTGACAACAGAGGGAAATGTCTTCTTGTCTCATGCGAAACATTTGCAGCATGTGCTTGATGATGCGACATCGGCACTCAGACAGAGGGACGCAGAACCAGCCGGAAAGATTAAAATCACAGCCCCGGTAATGTACGGTGAGCAATACATCATGCCACTAATCAATCAGTTTATGTCCATATATCCCAATATTCAGGTCGACATGGAGCTAAACAACAACCAGCTTGATCTGATAGAGCAGGGCTTTGATTTTGCAATTAGGCTAGGAAATTTAAAAGACTCTTCACTTAGAGCACGGTTGCTGGCTCATCGTCAGACACTGGTATGTGCTGCGCCAAGCTATTTAACCAATGCGCCGAAGTTGAATACTTTGGAAGATTTAGAACAACATTATTGCTTGCTTGGTAAGTCAAGCATTTGGCGGTTTGTTAAACAAGGAAAGGAGACTCATTTTAATGCTAAAGGCCGACTTAGATGCAACAGTGGGTGGGCGCTCGTTGATGCCGCAATTCAGGGGCTGGGGCTGGTACAATTGCCTCACTACTATGTAGAAGAAGCAATATCTAGTAACGCATTAGTGGAAGTACTTGACCAATTTAAGCCAGAATCAGAGGGGATCTGGGCGGTGTATCCACCCAGACGATATTTACCCACTTCGGTAAGGGAGTTGCTAGAGTATTTAGCAAAAGGGTTGGCGGTGCCTTAGTCCTTTTGCTGTATAGACATCGCCTCCAAAGCTTTATTTAATGCCGATTCGCGACTTTGGCAAAATGCATCATCACCGAGTTTTTCGCGAACATTAATTTTATTAAGTTTTTCGGTCGTTTCTTGATTAGGTGAATAAATAAAAACTTGAACGTTCGCATCAACGGCATCTGAGATTGCATTTTCAATAGCTAGACTCACCGTAACATCGAGCATCGCAACATCACTTAAGTCCAAAACCATTGTTTTGTATTCACTGATTTGGCGGTGCTGACGCGCGATAGCTTTCGAAACACTGAATATCATTGGCCCTGACAAGTAAAAGAATAATAACTTGCCCTGAGCTTTTTCAAGTAATGACTTTTCGTGTTTGCTCAGTGGGACATCTTCATCCGTATCACTGTCACTGATTGCTTTTACATGCTGCTCTTGTACGCGGCTAAGTCTTTCAATAACCATAATGTTAGATATAAAAACACCTAATCCTACAGCAACTATCAAATCAACAAATACAGTAAGCAGCATAACACCATACATAATGGTCATTTGGCTTATGCTTAGCTTGTGGGCGCGTTGGATAAAACTCCAATCTAGGATGTTGTAACCTACGTAAACAGCAATGCCAGCTAGTACAGCCATCGGAATGGGCTCGGTGAGGCTACCTGCGACAAACACGACAGCCATGAGTATTAATGCACGAATAATTCCTGCTAATGGAGATCTTGCACCAACTTGAATATTAACAACCGTGCCCATGGTTGCACCTGCACCTGGTAATGCGCCGAATAGTCCAGAAATCATGTTGGCGACACCTTGACCACGTAGCTCTTTATCTGAGTCATGTTCAGTTCTAGTCAAACTGTCCCCAATGACTGCAGTTAGTAATGTATCTATACAACCCAGTGTACCCAATACAAGAGCATCAATCACCATAGAAGTGAATTGTTCTGTTGTAAAGGTAGGCCAAACTACAGAGGGTAAGCCACTTGGAATTTCTCCAATGCGATTAATGCTGTCTTTATCAAAGATGACAATAGAAACGAGGGTTACTGCTACGAGGGCAACAAGCTGTGCTGGTACATATTGGCGATACTTTTGTGGCAAGTAAAACAAGATACCAAGAGTAACGATACCTAAAAATAGCTCAGCAAAATGTAAGTCCAGTATTAAGCTGGGGAGTGCACTTAAAGTGCCCAACACACCGCCTGCGGGCGCTTGGTGTCCAAGCAATGGAGCAAGTTGTAAAATGATGAGAATGACCCCGATTCCAGACATAAATCCAGATATAACACTGTAAGGCATTAAGGTGACATATTTGCCTAATTTTAATGTGCCCAACAGGATTTGAAATGCGCCTGCCATCATTACGACAGTAAAGCCCATTGCGAGACCATTTTCAGGATACTGGGCCATCATAGTGGTCAAAACTGCGGTCATTATAACCGTCATCGGACCTGTTGGCTCAGAAATCAAGGAGGTTGAACCGCCGAATAAGGCAGCGAAAAGACCGACGAGAATAGCGCCCCACATACCTGCTTCTGCACCGGCACCAGAAGCGACCCCGAAGGCGAGGGCTAGGGGAAGAGAAATAATCGCAGTGGTCACACCACCGAACAAATCCCCTTTTAAATTCATATGCTTATATCTGTCTAGGGATAACATAGAACTTCCATACCGCAAGATTTCACGCATTTTACACTAAATCGAGACATTAAGTAGCGGATAATTAAAAATTTTTTACACTTGATGATGTGACCGTAATTTCTTATCTGTGTTAGGATGAGCGCCTAAGTGAAATTAATGAAATAAATTTTTGATATGTTTCAATCAGTTAGCCTTTTTGTCGGGCTGAGGTACAGTCGTTCCTCTAAAGGCAACGCGTTTGTCTCTTTTATATCGTTCTTTTCAATCGCTGGGATTGCATTGGGTCTTATGTCGTTGATAACGGTTAACTCGGTAATGAATGGCTTTGAGCAAAGTTTAAAAAACGCCATGCTGGACTTAGTACCTCACGTGCAACTTTCAAGAACATCTCAAGAACAAGCGCCACTGCAACCAGAGTCGTTTGCGACCTTACCAGGTGTAATGCGAGTGACACCTTACGTTACGTCTGACGTAATATTGCAAACAAACAAAGAGTTAGTGGGAGTCAGATTACAAGGCGCATTCAAAGGTTATCCTACTTCCATAAGTAAACATATCGAATCTGGATCTGTAAAAAAATTGCAAGACACCCGTTATCAGCTGGCACTAAGCCGCTTTTTGGCAAATAAACTCGACGTTAGGCTAGGTAGTAAAGTCCGCGTCATTTTTCCTGACATTACCAGCTATACACCACTTGGAAGAGTACCAAAACAGAGATTATTTACTGTTGCTGTTATATACAATTCGGCGAGTGAGGCTGATACGAGCTTAGCGTTTGCTGATGGTGAAAGCCTGCTTAAACTTCTGAAGAAAAAACCAGACAGCTTTGATTTAAGCTTAACGCTAGATGATGCTTTTTCTGTTGCCGAGTTTAAAAAAGCAAACCAGGCTTTATTGTCTCAGTTTGAGTACCAAGATTGGCAAGTACAGCAAGGCGCATTGTTCGCAGCTGTAGCGATGGAAAAGCGTGTGATGTCTCTGTTGTTGGCGCTTATTGTTATTGTCGCGGTCTTTAATATTGTTTCTGCATTATCCATGATGGTAAGTGAAAAGCAGGGTGAAGTAGCAATCCTTCAAACGTTAGGGTTTACACCAAGTAAAATTGCTCAAGTATTTATGATCCAAGGCTTGTACAACGGTGTTGTGGGGACCGCAATAGGTTCTGTTTTGGGCATTGCGCTAGCGGCGAATATTAATGAAGTATTGAATTTGGTTGGCCTTTCACTACTAGGAGGAATGGCCTTACCTGTTAAGTTTGATTCAGTAAGCCTGACTTTCATTATTGTAACGAGTTTATTATTAAGTTTTTTTGCAACACTTTATCCTGCTCAAAAAGCAGCTAAAGTGATGCCAGCCGAGGTATTAAGATATGAGTGATCCCGTAATTCAGTGTCAGCAATTAAGCAAATCTTATCAAGAAGCTGGCTCTCAGGTGTCGGTCCTCAAAGGTGTGAATTTATCACTTGAACAAGGTGACACACTTTCAATCGTAGGAAGTTCAGGTTCTGGCAAAAGTACATTGCTTCATATATTGGGCACTTTAGATGGTGCGACTGACGGTTGTCTAAAAATAAAAGGCGTAGAAGTTGAAAAGCTTTCTAGAGCAAAGCAAGCTGATTTTCGTAATCGTCACATGGGTTTTATTTATCAATTTCATCATTTATTAATGGACTTCAGTGCGTTGGAAAATGTCGCGATGCCTTTGCTTATAGCAGGAAAGACAAAAGCTGAAGCGAAAAAAGAAGCTGCTGATATGCTCGACAAAGTTGGCTTAGGCCATAGAGCTTCACACCGTCCTTCAGAATTGTCTGGGGGCGAAAGACAGCGTGTAGCGATCGCTCGTGCGCTGGTAACAAAACCATCTTTAGTGCTAGCAGATGAACCTACAGGGAACCTAGACAAGCACAATGCTTTGAAGATTTATGAGTTGTTGAACGAGTTGAACAAAGAGTTTGATACTAGTTTTGTCGTTGTTACCCACGACTTGGAGCTGGCAGAGAAACTTGGCCGCGTGGTGCAGCTTGATGATGGAGTTTTAGTAGAGTACCAAGGGGCAGATGGAGTGAGGCATGCTTAGTTTATTTTTAAGCAAGCGCCTGCGAGAGTCTAAAAATCATAGTGGGTTATTTGGTTTTTTGAGTAAAGCATCCACAATAGGGGTATTTCTTGGCGTCACTGTTCTCATCGTGGCGCTATCAGTGATAAATGGCTTTGAACATCAGCTAAAAGAGAGGCTTCTATCAGTAGTACCTCAGGTAAGCTATCAAGCCCCTTATGATCCAATTGAAAACTGGCCTGAAAAAGTAAGGTTGTTGGAGTCTCAACCCGGTGTCAAAGCAGCTGTGCCGGAGATAAATTTGACGGCTATGGTCCAGCACAAAGGACAGTTAAAAGCTGCACAGCTTAAAGCAATTGTACCTGAATTACACCAGAATGTATCAAGTATCGGGCTTTATACTAAGCCTTTTGAATTAAGCGAGCTAGCCAGTAATGAGATTTTGCTTGGTCGTGGTATTGCTACTCAATTAAATGTGAAAAAAGGTGACAAAGTTGCCGTATTGATTGCAAATCAACATGCAAAAAATGCATTAGCAGCGCCTAAAAGAGTGTCTTTTAATGTCGCTGGGTTTATAACGATGGGCGGTGAGGTAGATAGAAATTTAGTAATAGTTAATCTTGCTGAAATCCAAAGTGCGTTGTCATTAAGTGAGAATACAGTAACTGGGCTGAGACTAGCGGTAGATGATGTTTTTAATGCACATCAAATTGCAATGAGTGCGGGTAGGGCTTTACCTGATCTCGTATACGTTCAGAGTTGGTTTCGTACACAAGGGAGTTTGTATCAAGATATTCAAATGGTGAGAACCATTGTTTATTTAGTGGTGTTTTTAATTATTGCTGTTGCGAGTTTTAACATCATTTCATCTATGGTTATGGAAGTTAAAGAAAAACAAGCCGACATCGCAATCCTTAAGACCATGGGCACACAAGATAAAACAATATTTATGACTTTTGCAGTACAAGGCCTTAGTTACGCGCTGGTTGGCGCTTTCTTTGGCATGTTACTTGGGACAGTGATCGCATTAAGTATTACAGAGTTATTTTCGCTTTGGGTTTCACTGGATGGGGCTAACCCTTTACAGGGAGTCTATTTTATTGAGTTTCTGCCGAGTAAATTGGTCATAAGTGATATTGTGGTTGTGTTGTTAGCTACATTGATTATATCAATATTATCGAGCGTTTATCCTGCTTGGCAGGCTACAAAAGTTGAGCCTGCACGCGTGTTAGGTGGTGGCTAGTTCAGCTCTCAAAATGTAAATAGCTCGATTTGTCCTCGAGTACATACTCAACAAAGGCGTCGATGGGCAGGGGTTTACTGTAGTAGTACCCCTGTACATATTGGACGCCTTTTGCTTTGGCATAAATCATCTGCTCCATGTCTTCAACACCTTCTGCGACCAAAGGTTTATCAAGGTTTTTGGCCAGAGAAACAATGGAGTTAAAGACAGATTGAAGCTTGCTATCTTTTACGACGTTGGTGACGAATGAGCGGTCTATTTTTATTTCATCAAAGTTCAGTTTACAGAGGTAGCTAAGGCTCGAAAAACCTGTACCAAAGTCATCAATTGATATTGTAAACCCTTTGGATTGAAGTGAAACAAGCACTTCATTGACATAGGAAAAATTGTCAATTAAGGCTGATTCTGTTAATTCTAATTTGATCCGCTTTGGGTCAATATTGTGCTGTGCAAGCGCTGCCAGTAATTTGCTCTCGAATTTAACGTCGAGAATTTCTACGACACTGATATTAATAGCAAACATATAGTGTTTGCAGTCCATTCCTTCGCTTTGTAAATGCTCAACGGTTTTTCGTATTTGAGAGAGTGTGAACAAGGTCAGCTTGTTAATGTCACCCGTACTCTCTACTATAGGTATAAACTCTGCTGGTGAGATAGGTTTACCTTCCAGTGTCCAGCGCATCAGGCATTCAGCTCCAATAAGGCACTCAGTTTTGGTATCGTGCAAAGGCTGTAAAACCACAGTGAAGCTTTTGTCTAGATCTTGGTGAAAAGAGTCTCTCAATGCGGTTTCAATTTTATTCTGCCGCTCAATTTGTCTTGCCAAGCCTTCTTGAAATTCGACCAGTCTAAGCTTGTCTGATAGCACATCAAATGTGGCCATTTCTGCTTTATTCAGACTCAACTCATGATCATCTTTATGGCTTTCTTTGTAGTAACCTAACGCAACATTACTGTAGAAACTGCTGTCATTAAATTCAAAAGGTTCGTTAAGGTGGTTGTATAAAGCTTCGATATTGATGGGAGTAGTGTGAGGTACGAAAACGCAAAAACAGTCGGATGAATGTTTAGAGAAAATCCCTTGTTCAAAATCACCTTGAAATCGGGAAAGAACTTCCATAAAAACAAGGTTAGCGACGCCAATATTCCAAACTTCGGATATACGCTGGTAATTGCAGATACGAATACAGCACATAATGCCATACGTATCTAGCTCTTGGACTTTAGAGACAAAAGCTTCTCTGTAGAGTAATCCAGTGTGAGGATCTCGAATAGCTAACTGCTTGTTAAGCCTACGAATGGCTACCAGTTCTTCAATTAATTCGACTTTTACAAAGGTTAGGGTATTTTTACGAGTGTAAGAAAAACGCACCCAATGCACATTACTGTTGTCTATACTTACGCCGACTTCAAGTTGGTCAAAACATGGCTCAAAAAGTATTTCATTGCTGCTTAGCTCTGCAAAGTCTTCGTCAAAGAACTTCAACGTAGGGCAGTTTACTATGTTATCGCCGACTTTAAGTTTTATAAGGTCGCTCGCTTTATCTGAAATGCCGGTAATGGTTCCGTCATTTTCATAAGCAACGTAGATAATGTTGAGCAGCTCTATGAGGCTTTTTTGCATATCTAACACCTTAACACTTTTAAAATTTGATACGGAATGTTGCTAAGAGAATACACTTTATCAACAGCACCCCTTGCAATTGCTTCTTTGGGCATACCAAAAACAACGCAGCTAGATTCGCTCTCTGCGAAGTTGATTGCGCCTGCCTGTTTCATATCCAACATCCCCGAAGCGCCGTCGTCGCCCATTCCTGTTAAGATCACACCGATGGCATTTCGACCAACTGCTTGCGCAACTGATCTGAATAAGACATCTACCGAAGGTCTATGTCTACTTACCAGAGGCCCATCCCGTATTTCTAAATAGTAGTCGCTACCTTGTCGTTTTACCAACATATGCTTTCCGCCCGGGGCGATGTACACATGCCCGGTTTTCAATCGCATTGCCGTTTCACCTTCAACCACCACGTGGCGTGTAATGGTGTCGAGACGCTGAGCAAAGGCATGAGTAAACTTGCTAGGCATATGTTGAACAATAACGATGGGCGGAGTTGTTGGGGGCAGTAAAGACAGAAACCCCGTTAAAGCTTCAGTGCCTCCAGTTGATGCACCAACCGCGATGACTTTGTCTGAGGTAATAGGCGGTTTAAGCTCAGTAGGATCTGGTGGCGGTATCATTTCATCCACACTGTGGTTGTGTCTGACTGATTCTTCCGAAAGATAACGCATGGGCTTTACTTTTGCTTTTCCCGCCGCTTTTATGGCATCAACTATCTGTGTGACTCCTTGATTATTAATAAAGTCAGCTAGGCCCTGAGTAGGTTTGGCTATGACATCCACAGCACCTGATGCGAGCGCTTCCATTGTTGTTTCGGTATTTTTTTGAGTCAAGGCAGAGCACATAATGATGGGCGTGGGCCTTTCTTGCATAATTTTCTTTAAAAAGGTAATGCCATCCATTTTTGGCATTTCAACGTCAAGTAAAATGACATCTGGCCAATTCATTTTCATTTTTCTTTCTGCCAGTACAGGGTCAGGCGCACTGCCAATCAGTTTCAGTTCTCTATCATGGTTAATGATTTCTCCTACGAGTTGACGCATTACGGCTGAGTCGTCAACAATAAATACGTTAATCATAATCGCACCTTCTTATAGATACAGGGCTGTATTAATTCGATGCCGAGGCGTTTTTTTCTAAGTGATTCTGAGTGACCTAAAAATAACAGTCCACCGTGATTGAGCCGATGAATAATATTGTCGACTATTTTTTTTTGTTTCGTTTCATCAAAGTAAATCAAGACATTACGTAAAAATATAATATCAAAAGAGTAGTCGACGGTTCTAAGCTTTAGAAGGTTGTCAACATTAAAATTACAATGATGTCGGATGGCTTTATTAACTGTAAAAGTCCCTTCATTTTTACCGGTTCCTTTTAGGCAATATGCGCGGCGATACTTTTTGGGAATTTTTTGTACGGTAGACAGTGCAAAACAGGCTTCTTTGGCCATTTCAACAGCAGTGGGAGATATATCCGTGCCAGTGACTGACCAGTTACCATTATAAAATAAATCATCTAAGATCATTGCAATTGAATATGCTTCTTCCCCAGTAGATGATGCGGCACTCCAAGCTCTAATTGGCACATTGCGGCTTTTTTTTTGCCGAAAATAATCGTACATAAACTCAAACTGGGCTTGTTCGCGGAAAAAGTAAGTCTCATGTGTCGTCATTTTGTCAATGAAGATATCAAGCTCATGCTTACCGTCTGGACTGATAATTAACTGGTAGTATTTATTATAGGAAGCGCAGCGAGTGGCCCTTAAACGAGAGCTCAAACGACTTGCCATAATGTCTGACTTGTTTGAGCTCAAACGTATTCCTGTATGTTGGTCTAACACGCGGTTCAGTTGATTGAACTCAAGCTTGTTGATCGACATATAAGCCGTTTACCTCTGACAGTAATCAATAAAAAACTGCTCTTGTTCATGTTTAAGAGAAGAGTTAATTTCGTTTACATTTAAGACTTTAGTGATATCTAATAGGGTAGTGAGTTTGTTATTTATCTTAGCCATTTTCCATTCAAAGTGGCGAGGGATATTTGAACCAAAAGAGGGAGAAGACTCTAAGTTGTTCAGATCGATAAACTCAATTGATACGACACTATTTACTAGCATCCCTAGCGTCATTGATTCTTCCAATGATTGGTCATAAAAATCGTAAAGAACAATACAGCTATATTTATCATAAGGTGTCGTGGATTTCAGGCCTAGCCGGCTTTGCAAGTCTAAAACCGGAATAACACTCCCACGCACATTGATAACACCTCGAATGACGTCGGTACACATTGGCACCATAGTCGTTTCTACCAATTCAATAACCTCTTTCACAGAATCAATAGGGATACCAAAATGATCATGTCCGACTTTAACGAATAAGTACCTTAGCTCGCCTTTTTGCTGGAGGTGTTCGATATCTGTTTGAGATTCATTCATGGGTTACCTCTGTTTCATCACTCTCGCATTGAGTGCCTTCGGCGTTCGTGTCGTCGCCACAATCGTCATCTTGGCCATCTTCAACATTTTCACTGAGCTGTGCATTGTTTAAGTCTTCAATTAGCTTCATGTCATCGAGTGTAAGAATTTTAGAAATGTCTAGAATGGTCATTAGTTTGTCTGGGAGTTTGGCAAGCCCTAAAACAAATCGGCTGTGAAACTGCCCACCAATACTGGGCACTTTATCGATGTCTGCAGCAGAGATATCAAGCACCTTTGTAACCATGTCAACTTTTAAGCCAATGGTGATTTGCTGCTCATTAAACAAACACTCCGCGATAATTATACAAGTTCTATTCGTGATCTCTTGTGGCTGTTTCGCTAACCGCAAAGATAAGTCAAATACGGGGATTACTTCACCCCGTAAATTAATTGCGCCGATAATAAACTCTGGCGCCATTGGTATCGGGTCAACTTCTACGTACTCCATGATTTCTTTTACTAAAGAAATATTGATGGAGTACGAAGCGTGATTCAGCTCAAAAGCCAAGTACTTGTCTTTATCTACAAAGCTACTTTGAGTTGTATGATCAGTCATAATCGTTACTCATCAAATGGTGTATAGCCTTCTTCGGGCCTAGAGCTGGACGACTTTCCTTCTTGTACAGAGCGTCTTATTTTCATCATCTGTCTGTCATTGCTAAGTTTAAAGTAATTAACCGTTGAGCGAATGTCACTGGTTTGGTCTTGAACCATTTTAGCGGTGGAAGCGAGTTCTTCAGAGGCTGAAGCGTTTTGTTGCGCAATCTCATCTAACTGTGAAACCGTTCTGTTTATTTCAGCAACACTGGTGCTTTGTTCTGTAGATGCTGCGGTAATTTCTTGAACTAGGTCAGCTGTTTTTCCAATATTGGGCACCATTCTATCCAGCATTCCACCAGCGTGCTGTGCAATTTTTACGCTATTGTCTGCAAGGGTACTTATATCTTGCGCGGCAACCTGTGAGCGTTCAGCAAGTTTTCTAACTTCGTCGGCAACAACCGCAAAACCTTTACCATGCTCGCCGGCTCTCGCCGCTTCTATTGCTGCATTCAAGGCCAGTAAGTTAGTTTTATAGGCTATGTCTTCGATAATACCGATCTTCTCAGCTATTTGAGTCATGGCCTTGACGGTGTCTTTAACTGCGCGCCCACCGTCATTGGCTTCGCTACTAGATTGCTTAGCAATATCGTTCGTGACTTTAGAGTTTTCTGTGTTCATTGAGATGGAAGAGCTCATTTGCTCAAGAGAAGCGGAAGTTTCCTCAACACTTGCTGCGAGTTGATTTGATGTTGAACTTAACATTCTGGAAGTGGTGCCCACCTCATTGGTGCTATGTGCAATGGACTCTACTGACTCTTGAATATCCAATAAAATATTCTGTAGCCGCTCAATAAATCCATTAAAGCTTCTTGCTGTTTCACCAATTTCATCATTACCAAAATCTGGGATGCGACGCGTTAAATCGCCTTCACCTGATCTTAAGTCCTCAGCGGCTTCTGCAAGCGCGTTGATTGGAATAACAATACCGCGAATTAAAAATGCGGCAGTGGCAGCAGCCAAAATAATTGCGACAACCAGTAGCGCCCAAACTAGCGATATGCTCTCTCTAGCAGCCGTTACAAGCGCATTTAAAGAGTCGTCTCCTTCTTTAATTGCTTCGTTTGATATCTCTTCAAGTAAATCCTCAATTTTGTTGAAAACCTCATGTTCCAATCGGTCTACATCACTAGATGCCTTGATTTTGTTGCGAGGGTCATACATGGCGAATATTTCTTTGCCGCCGTTGTATAATTCGTTGTACATTCTTTCTACTTCACTAAGTGCTTTAATCTCAGGCGGTTTCCGCTCAAGTGGCTTTAAATCTGCTAAAAATCCGGTGAAAGTTCTAGCGTCTTTTTCAAAAGCTGCATCTGCGCCAAGTGCACCGCGCATATATGCATTAAGGGAGCTCATCATATCGCCTTGCTCGTCGATGAGTTCAAGGTAATAGCGAACACCTGGTAGGTCATCGTTTACAACTTCATTAAAGTCTCCACTACTACCAGCATCAGCGACTTCTTCTTCTTTCAAGGTATCGAGCAGTTGTTCAAGCGGAATTGCGAATTCTTTATTGAGGTAGTCGTATTTGGTTATTGCTTTATCTTCGAGTAATGGGTCAAAGCGGTCAAAGATAAGCTCTTGATTTTCGTTAGCGTAGCGAGTAATTAACTCTTCTAGTTGGCGAACCATAGAGTTGTTTACTGTCCCCAATTGTTTTAAGTCTTCTAGATAACGAATAAATTCGTTGTAATTTGACCTAAAGTCTTCACTCTCATCAGACTCACCAGCGATATATTCAAGTACGTTGCTATTCATATCACCCAACTCATCTAGCATGTTGAGCGCATAAATTGTTTCTGGAATATCGACCTTTCCGACGTCAACAGCAAATTCTTCAATTTCGCCATTTTTGAGTTGGACCGACATGGCTATCACGAGTAGCAATAGCCCCATGGTAAACATCGCAAGGATAATTTTATTGCGAATAGTGAAGTTCTTAAACATGTTCGTTCTCCGGGTATCGCCTAAAGTTTTTTCTCTAATGCTTCATATACTGAAATGGCTGATTTTATTAATGCAGAGACGTCTAATATGATTGCCACATTGCCGCTGCCTAAAATCGTTGCGCCACTAATACATTTGAGTCCTTCGAACAACCTTCCTAGTGGTTTAACAACCGTTTGAAACTCGCCTTTAAGAGAGTCAACAACTAAACCTGCGCGTAGGGTGCCAAATTGAACAATTACCAATGATTCTCTGGTGTGGTCAATTTGTTCTTCTATCCCAAATAAGGTCCGCAATCTAATGAATGGGAGTACCTCAGTACGCAAATTAATATAACTTTTGTCTTGTATGTCTTGCTCTGATACGACCTCATGTAGCTCTAAACACTCAACAACGGTATCCAATGGGATAACATAGTTTTCTTTATGTACTTCAAACATAAAACCATCAATGATGGAGAGTGTCAGTGGCAGGCGGATCAGAATTGTGGAACCTTGGCCTTGTATACTTTCAACTTCGACGCTTCCTCTCAGACTATCAATGTTTCTTTTGACAACATCCATGCCTACACCTCGTCCTGAGATATTGGTTATGGACTCAGCAGTAGAAAAACCAGGTTCAAATATGAGCAGGTTGATATCTTTCTCTTGTAAAGTTTGATTTGCAGACACCAAACCTCTATCTATAGCCCGTTGAAGGATCCGTTCTTGATCTAAACCTTTTCCGTCATCACTTACTTCAATTACTATGGAGCCAGAGTCATGATAGGCTTTTAGAGTTAATTGCCCTTGCTCTGGTTTACCTTGAGCAAGGCGCGTCTCGGGATCTTCAATACCATGATCGATGGCGTTCCTGACGATATGCATAAGTGGATCGCTGACTTTTTCTACAAAAGTTTTGTCCAACTCGGTTTCTGCGCCGATGATAGTCAAGTCAACTTGCTTTCCTAACTCGTCAGCAATATCTCTGACTACGCGCTTAAATTTATTAAACGTTTCACCAATTTGCACCATTCTAAGCTTTAATGAGCTATCACGTATGTTTTCAACTAATCGCTCTAGTAGTGCCATCGCTTCAATAAGCGTTTCGTTTCCAGTTTCATGGGCAAGTAGATTGGTACGTGCGCCAGTAATAACCATTTCACCAACTTGGTCAATCAACCTGTCTAGTTTTAGGGCTTCGACACGCAGCGTTTTACTTTTATGTATTTTTGAAGGCGCCTGAGCTGGTGAAAGGTCGGTAGGAGAGGCTGGTTTTTGTTCGCTTCCTGTGGCTTCATTGTTAAGGAGTTTTACGATATCCAAAAATGAGTCGTCAGCTTTTCGCAGTGCATCGATGATAAAGTCGAAATCTTGGTAGCGCTGAATACTGTGTTTTAAAACCTCAATACTGCCTTTAGGGGGAAGTACTGCAATGTATGCCTCACTCTGAATAAACTCAAAGACGTCTAAAATTTCGCTTTCAGATTTATCGCAATCAAAGGATAAAACAAATGACAAATAATTAGACTCTGGATCAAAATTTTGGGGCTCAAACATGCCGTCGAACCAAGTGTTGACTGTTAGGTTGGATGTTTCAGAGTCTAGATAATGAATAAAAGAGTAGGGGTCTAGACCATTTCTTAATACATTTTCGTTTGGAACAAAAAAGACGATCCAGCGCTCATTATCCAGTGTGTTATCACTGGTACTTACGTTTGTTGATTGATTGCTACTGGGCTCAGTGTCAGCGTCTATATACTTTGAGAAGCTCGCTACCAAATTATCCACTTTACTTAGCAGTGCCTGATCAGGCTCTGTTTCTGAAGCTGCAAGGACAATTAAGCTTTCTGTTGCATCTCTTGTCTCTAAATAGAGAGAGATAAGCTCCTTTCCTAACTGCAAATTGCCATTTCTGGCGTCTTCTAACAGAGTTTCGGCAATGTGGGTCAGAGTCACAACATGCTCAAAATCAAATATGCCGGCACTACCTTTTATGGTGTGTATGGCTCTAAAAAGCGCGTTGATGATTTCGTTAGCATGTTCTTCTGAAGTCTCAGATTCCAGATCCAAAAGTCCATTTTCCATTTCCTGCAAAAGCTCTTTCGATTCGGTCACGAAAGTCGCAATGGCCGAAGACAAATCAATAGACATGTTTGCCCCTTACTCGATTTTGGGGGTAGAAATACCCACACCCAGTTTTTTGAACCGTGCTTCAATTAGTTCGTTTGTAGAGATTGTTTCTATGTTAAGTCCTACTTTTTGACTGTGATAAACGACCCAAATTATCAATTGCAACCCTGCAGAGTCGACTTCAGTGGTTTCACTAAAGTCAAAGGACACTTCTTCCTTGTCTGAAATATATGACTTTACTTCGTTAAAGGTTTCCTGAACTTCATAAATGGTGAGTTCAGAAGGGAACTTAAAGCACTCAGACATACCAATCTCTCTACATCATTAATAACTTTGAAACCGCTTGTAGCATTTGAGCTGGTTTAAAAGGTTTGACCATCCAAGCTTTTGCACCTGCTTTTTTACCTTCCTCCATCATACTTTGCTGATTTTCTGTGGTAAGCATAATCACTGGAGTAAACTTGTATTGTGGTAATTGTTTTGCCTGCTTAACAAATTCAATCCCATTCATATTAGGCATGTTCACATCACTAATGATGAGGTGGATTTTGTTGCCGTTAAGCTTTGTAAGCGCGTCTTTACCATCTCTGGCTTCAACCACGTTAAACCCTGCACCCGTAAGCGCGATATTTACGACTTGTCTGAGAGAATCAGAATCATCTACGACTAAAATTGTTTTGCTCATAATTTCCTCATAAGAAAGTTAAGTCATCGACTGTGTCGTCGCCACCACTTTTAGACAAAATGTTTCTTTGCTCGTTGGTAGCGGCTGTTTTTTTCAGCTCTTGGCTAATTCTTTGATGGTTAAATTTTGCAGATTTACACTCTCTTCTGCTGGCTATGAACTGATCTATTTCTTCTACCATGATATTTAAGGCGATTGTTACGCTATCTTGAATTTGGTCAACTCTGTCTTGAAACTGTAGGTCAACAAGAATCTGAGAGATCTTTTCCCTGATATCCAAATTGGAGGTGTGTAATTCAGCAGCTTGGGATTCCATTTGTTGAGAAAGCTCTAACCACTCATCCACGACTTGATTTATCTCTGAGCGATACTTATCAGTCAATGCCTGTTTTTTTTCAAGTTCTGAATTCATCATATCCATGGATGAGCGCATTGCATTTGCAATGCTCTCTACCAATTGGCCTATTCGCACGCCTGTCTCACCACTAGAGTTAGCAAGTGATCTAACTTCATCGGCAACGACAGCAAAGCCGCGACCATTCTCACCGGCTCTTGCCGCTTCAATAGAAGCATTCAAAGCCAGTAGGTTAGTCTGTTCGGCAATCTTTGAAACATCAACAGACATGGTTTGCAATTCATTGCTCTTTATTACCAAATCGCTGATCGTTGATGTCATTTGTGCCTGAGATTCATTTGTTTGTTCGATATACTGCAATACACCATTGAGTTTATCTCGACTCGTTTCGGAGACTTCTTGAAGACTATTGCCGTTGCCTGCATTGGTTCGATCAAGTGTTTCAGAAATGTTTGTAACCAGTTGAGAGAACTCACCAGACATATTGACGACGGATGTTTTGGTCTGATCTCTAGCACTACTGACTTGGGCGATAAGCTGAGGAATAATGACACTGCTAAGTTGCTCTAGACACGCTAAGTCGTCTTGCAGGTTTTGCTGTGACTCGAAGGCACTATTGACTGTGTCTAAATCGTGCTCCTTTTCACTCTGTTCTTGGCTCGAAAATGCAATCTTTTGTAGAAGTAACCCCAAGGCAGAAGTTGCGCTCACAACTATCGTTACTATCAACGAGTCTATAAAGAATAATCCAGTTACCAATATAATGATCGGCATTGCATAAGAGACGAACAAGAGCATTTTACTAAATCCTTTGTTGGATTATTTTTAGCCTAGTAAAGTATGATTATTGTGCAAACTTTAATTTGTTTTGTGTCTTGGCCATTTCTTTGTTGCAACTAGTTAACGAAATTAATAGAGTGAAGAAAAAAATTAGAGAAGTAATACAATGAGCGAAAATAACAATGTTGAGCAAACGCTGACCGAAGAGCAAAAGCAAGAGCGTTTTGTTTTGTGGCAAAGAGAAAACTTGCAAGCAGCGCAAAAGTTCTTAGCTGAGAAAGGTATTATTACTACGAAAGTGGTTGAGAAAGATTGTCGTTTTTTACCACCAGCAATTGCAATATGGAAATTTAAAGACCAAAAAGGCAAAGGGTATTGGGCTGTGTCAGGTCAAGTACCTACCGATGCGGCCGAAGAATCTGCGGCGTCTAACCCAAGAGATGTGTTACGCTATTTCTCTTTCCAATGGCAGATGAAAGCCGATGGTATTGTTTCATCAGGTGTGAAAGAAAAAACCCAACTTGATTTTGCCAATCTGCTTGTAAACCGTGCACATGGCCTATATGACTTGTACGAGAGTGACAAGCTTTGGCCTAGTGAAGCATCGTAAACGGCTCTGAGTTTATCATGGAAGCAGGGCACTTAAGTCTTTGCCTAGGAATGCCAGCTTCCATAAATACCGAGCCTTGCTTGCTAAAACCAGATTTAAGAAAAGTCGGGACTTCATCCAGTATGCATTGCACAAATACCTCTTTGAGACCTTTTTGCTGAGCTAAGTCGGCAAGGTACCCAATGAGTGATTGATAAGCTTCACGGTTGCGATGTGCTTTGACAATCGCAATTCTACTTATTAGACCGTCGCTGCATAACCTTCCAGTTCCTACTGCTTGCTGATTTTCGTCCTTTATTAGAACGTGGTCAGCTGTTGTGTCATGTTGATCAAACTCAACATCTTTTGGCAGGTGTAATTCACACACGAAAACTCGCTCACGAATTTGGCGCAGTTGTCCCTGAGTTTGTTTCCAATTCACTTTGTCGACGTGATAAATCATGATTACCTCTTAGCGAAAAATCATTCAACACGTCCTGACGAATAAGGGAAATTTCAACCCCTATTATTATTAGATGCCATATATTTTATGGCACCTTTATTCTTTGGGTGACCCTGTAGGTCAGGCATTAAGACCAAGCTTCTACAAAATAAAGCCCGTCATTTATAAGAGTAGTTAACGTTTGTTTGAATTCCAAGCAATTTAGAGCTGGTTTTACCTCATTAAATGAAAAAAATGTTTCGTCAGTTAACACTTTTACCTGCTCAAGGTATTTGGAGGGGATTTGATATGTTTCTCCATTGATACTCAAGAGTATTTTATCATCTAAGGTTTGATACATAGCCCTGACGCCGCCCGCTCTGTGAATGACATCGTCTGGTGTAATCTCATCTGTTAAAATATCTGCTACAAGTGCGTCATCAAGTGGAGCGAGATCCATTTCATGTTTAGGCTGACTTAAGAATGTACCAAGCCAATGGCTATAAAGTGCTTCATCATTGATTAGTGAATTGAGGAGTTCGCGGACTCTTTTTTTATCTTCTAAATTAATTTCACCAAGAGATTCTCTTAAGGTTAATTCCGCATCACCATAGCGCAGTTTTCCTGTTTCTTGGTCAATGATGTGGTCGGCAAAACTGCTAATGAGATCTTTTTGATCCGGAGCTCGGAAGCCAACAGAGTAGTTAAGCGCATTCTCAACCGCGTAGCCTTCGTGTGGGCACCCTGGCGGAATGTATAAAATATCGCCAGATTCTAACTCATGGTCAATTATGGCGTTAAATTGTTCTACTTGAAGTAGGGCCTTGTCTTTTGTAAATTGCTTTAGGCTCGTATCTGGTAATCCAACTCGCCATCGCCTTTTCCCTTGTCCTTGAATAATAAAAACATCGTATTGATCAAAGTGTGGACCTACACCTCCTTGGGGCGTCGAAAAGCTAATCATTAAGTCGTCAATACGCCAGTTAGGTATAAAGCGAAATGGCTCTAATAGCTCAGCCGCTGGTGGGTGCCAATGATCAACTGCTTGCACTAATAACGTACTATGCGTATCCGTTAATTTTGAGAAGTCTTCGAATGGTCCGTGATGAGCTTGCCAATTTCCTTCGTGATTCGTAATTAATCGAGATTCAATTGCTTCTTCCATTGCTAATCCGGCCAGCTCTTCTGCTGACAGTGGATCTTCAAAGTTAGTAAACCCACCTTTAATTAACAACGGTTTTTTTTGCCAGTAGTTCGACAAAAACTCTTGTTGAGTCATGCCATTGATAGAGAGCTGATACATATTTTCCCCATAAAAAAAGCGAAAGTAACGGCAGTATCGCCATTGCTCTCGCTTAATTATATCTAACTTGAATTAGATTATTTTAGTTCGTCGATGAAAGCTTCTGCACGACCAATGTAATTTGCTGGTGTCATTAGCTTCATTTCTGCTTTTGCAGCATCTGGTAACTCTAAACCATCGATGAAATCTGCCATGATTTCTTGATTAACACGCTTGCCACGAGTTAGTTCTTTAAGCTTTTCATATGGCTTTTCGATACCGTATTTACGCATTACAGTTTGGATTGGCTCTGCTAAAAGCTCCCAGTTGTCATCTAGCTCAGCTAGTAGACGATCCGCATTCACTTCTAACTTACTAATACCTTTTAGTGTTGCTTGGTAAGCGATAAGCGCGTAGCCCATACCAACACCAAGGTTACGCAAAACAGTAGAGTCGGTAAGGTCTCGTTGCCATCTTGAAACAGGTAGTTTTTGAGCTAAGTGAGCAAAAATAGCGTTTGCTAGGCCTAAGTTACCCTCAGAGTTTTCGAAGTCGATAGGGTTAACTTTGTGTGGCATCGTAGATGAGCCGATTTCACCTGCAATTGTTTTTTGTTTGAAGTGGTTTAACGCAATATAGCCCCAAACGTCACGATCAAAGTCTAATAATATAGTGTTGAAGCGCGCAATTGCGTCGAATAGCTCTGCAATGTAGTCATGCGGTTCGATCTGAGTTGTGAATGCATTCCAAGTCAGGCCTAGGCTTGTAACGAATGACTCTGCATGCGCATGCCAATCATATTCAGGGTATGCACTTAGGTGTGCGTTGTAGTTACCTACAGCGCCATTGATTTTACCAAGAATAGATACATTTGCGATTTGCTCGCGTTGACGTTGAAGTCGCACATATACGTTGGCAAACTCTTTACCCATTGTAGAAGGTGAAGCCGGTTGGCCGTGAGTACGAGTCATCATAGGAACAGATTTGTACTCAATTGCTTTTTCTTTAATCGCAGCAAGTAGATTGTCGCAGTAAGGCAGTAATACTTCATCACGCGCTTCACTAAGCATTAAACCGTGTGAAAGGTTATTGATGTCTTCAGAAGTACAAGCGAAGTGAATAAACTCGTTTACAGCTTGTAGCTCTGCATTGTCTGCAACTTTCTCTTTCAGCAAGTATTCAACGGCTTTCACATCGTGGTTAGTCGTACGTTCGATGTCTTTAACTCGTTGCGCATCTTCTTCGCTGAAGTTGTCAACGATGCTGTCTAGTAGCGCATTTGCTTCGTCGCTGAACGCTGGTACTTCTTTGATTGCGTCAGCTTTTGCTAATGCTTGTAACCAGCGAACTTCTACAGTCACTCGATACTTGATAAGACCGAACTCACTGAAGATACTTCTCAGTTCTTTGGTTTTGCTACCATAGCGACCATCCACTGGAGAGATAGCGGTTAACGCTGAAAGCTCCATAATTTCTCCTAACTAATTGGTTTTTTGAACGATATTTAAATAAATTGTTGCGCTGTAGCGATAATCTTTCTTTTTGAAAAAAAGAAATGACGACGCTTGCCGCCTAATTGTCGCCACAGTACTGCGCTACGTATACCAGCCAGTAATAAAGCACGAATTTTGTGCTGAATATGCGTCTGTTGTAGCAAGTCTGGTTTACCAAATACTTGAATTTTTGGTCCCGCAGGACTGATAACTTGGGTATAGATATCAGCGAAAGCACCAAGAATCTGCTCATCATAGACGTTAAAATGAAGCGTTTGGCGTTCTACTTGCTCGATACGTTTTGCTAACTCATTAAAGACGTCAGGATTATTAGAAAGTGCTCTTTCTAATTGCATAAGGCTCCCAACGTACTTGACTATTTCGACGTCTTTCTCACCTTCACTGGAGAGCTGCGATACAAGTGCTTGATAACCTCCTTTAAGAGCAAAGTGGTCATCGTAGACATCTTCTGGGTTTTTAGGTGCAGTATTCAAAATGCTTTGTAAAAAAGTATGCACTTCTGTTTCGTTAAACGTACCGTATCGCGCACATTTTTGTACTAGCTTTGCTATTTGGCAAATAGCGGCAAGTGGAATTACTACTTTTGGCTGCATTATTTGATCACCGACTCAATGATACCACCACCTAAACATGCATCATCTGAATAAAACACAGCTGATTGACCTGGTGTTACTGCTTTTTGAGGCTCGTCAAATAAGACGCGTGCCATGCCATCTTGGCCAACTAGCAACGTACAAGGGATATCTTCTTGTCTGTAACGCGTTTTTACTGTGCAGCGGGTAGTGCCTTGAGGGCCTTCTCTATCAACCCAATGAAGTTGGTTGGCATTCAATCCATTGCTGTATAACCTAGGGTGATCTTTGCCTTGTCCTACCACGAGTACATTGCGCTCGATATCTTTATCAACTACGTACCAAGGTTCACCTGAACCTTCTTTCATTCCACCAATTAATAGGCCTTTACGTTGACCCAAGGTGTGGTACATCAAACCTTCATGCTCGCCTACATGGTTGCCATCTGTATCTTCGATATTACCAGGTTGCGCTGGCAAGAATTTTTGCAAAAAGTCTTTGAATTTGCGCTCGCCAATAAAGCATATACCTGTGCTATCTTTCTTGTTATGTGTAATTAAGCCTTGCTCTTCAGCAATACGACGCACCTCTGGCTTTTCAATTTCGCCTACCGGAAAGAGTGTTTGTGCAACGTGCTCGTGACTCAGCGTGTATAAAAAGTAACTTTGATCTTTGTTGTTGTCTAAGCCTCTTAACATCGCAAATTTGCCATTGCGTTCTTCTCTGCGTACGTAGTGTCCAGTCGCAATATAATCAGCACCTAAGGCTTCTGCAGCAAACTCTAAAAATGCTTTGAACTTAATTTCTTTGTTACACATGATATCTGGATTTGGTGTACGCCCAGCTCGGTATTCTTCTAAGAAATATTCGAATACATTGTCCCAATACTCGGCTGCAAAATTCACCGTGTGTAACTCGATACCAAGTTTGTCACAGACTGCTTGCGCGTCTTTTAGATCTTCAGCCGCGGCACAGTATTCGTCATTGTCATCTTCTTCCCAGTTTTTCATGAAAAGGCCTTCAACTTGATAGCCTTGCTCTTTTAATAGGTAAGCTGAAACTGACGAATCTACGCCGCCAGACATGCCGACAATGACTTTAATGTTACTGTTATCGCTCATAATATCGCTGTAAATCTATATGAATATTTGAAAGGCCGTGAGTATAGCACGCAATTGGCCCCCCTCAAAAGCCACACTTTAGACTTTATTTCCTTGTAAAACTCTATACTGCCCGTTATTTAACCCAGATAGGGTGTACTTGCCTATGCTGTGGCGAATTAACCTGAGAGTAGGGTAGCCAATATGTGCAGTCATCCTTCTAACTTGTCTGTTTCTGCCCTCTGAAATGGTAATGCTCAACCAAGTTGTTGGGATGCTTTTGCGCTCTCGAATTGGTGGGTTTCTAGGCCATACATCAGGCTCCGCCATGACCTCGACCTTTGCAGGTTTGGTCATACCGTCTTTTAAATTAACGCCGGATCTGAGTTCATTAAGCTGTTCTTCGGTGGGTACTCCCTCAACCTGCACCCAGTAGGTCTTATTGGTGTTTTTCTTTGGTTCGGTGAGCTTGTGCTGTAATTTACCACAATTAGTCAGTAGCAAAAGACCTTCGCTGTCTCTGTCTAATCGCCCTGCGGCATAAACGGATTTAATATCAATAAAATCTGCGAGGGTTTTCCTATGCTGATCATCAGTAAACTGACACAACACGTCAAAAGGTTTGTTGAATAGAACAATCTTGACGTCTTCGGGCTTAACAGGGGGTTTTTGCCTTGTTTGATTTCTTTGTCTTTTATTGAAAGGCTTTTTACTTGAAGATGAGCGGTTACGATTATTGTGTGACATCTTGATACTGGACTGAAACGTTAGGAGCCAGATTTTAGCAAATTTTTATACGCTGAGACACCTAAAATAAAAAAGGCAGCATAGTGCTGCCTTTATAGCTATATCGCTGTTAATTATGCGATTAAGTTTAGTGCATCATTGAACAGCTTGCTTGGACGCATTGCTGCAAATGCTTTTTCGTCATTTGGCTGGAAGTAGCCTTCAACGTCCATCGCTTGACCTTGAACGTCGTTAAGTTCAGCAACAATTGCAGCTTCATTTTCAGTAAGTTGTTTAGCAACTGCTTCAAATTTAGCTTTAAGCTCTGCATCTTTCTCTTGTGCTGCAAGCGCTTGAGCCCAGTATAGAGATAGGTAGAAATGACTACCACGGTTATCAAGTTCATTTACCTTACGAGATGGAGATTTGTTCTCGTCTAGGAACTTACCTGTTGCCGCGTCTAGTGTATCTGCAAGAACTTGAGCCTTTGCATTGTTAGTTGCTTGACCCAAGTGCTCTAGAGACGCCGCTAACGCTAAGAACTCACCTAAAGAATCCCAACGCAAGTGGTTTTCTTTCTCGAATTGTTGAACGTGTTTAGGAGCAGAACCACCGGCACCAGTTTCGAATAAACCACCGCCATTCATAAGTGGAACGATAGAAAGCATCTTTGCACTTGTACCAAGCTCTAAGATTGGGAATAGGTCAGTTAGGTAGTCACGTAGTACGTTACCTGTTACTGAAATAGTATCTTGGCTGTCCTTCATACGAGCTAGTGAGAACTGAGTCGCTTCAACAGGAGCCAGAATTCGAATGTCTAAACCGTCAGTATCGTGCTCAGGAAGGTATGCGTTTACCTTTTTGATTAGCTCTGCATCGTGTGCACGCTCTTCGTTAAGCCAGAATACCGCTGGTGTGTTAGAAGCACGTGAACGATTTACTGCAAGTTTTACCCAATCTTTGATTGGTGCGTCTTTAACCTGACACATACGCCAGATGTCACCTTGCTCAACATCGTGTTGAAGAAGCACATTATCAGCTTGGTCAACAACACGAATTACACCATTTGAAGGAGCTTCAAATGTTTTGTCGTGTGAACCGTATTCCTCAGCTTTTTGAGCCATAAGACCAACATTAGGAATAGTACCCATAGTACGTGGGTCGAATGCACCATGCTCTTTACAGAAGTCAATCGTTGCTTGGTACACACCTGAGTAACAACGGTCTGGGATAACAAAACTAGTGTCTTGTTGTTTACCTTGCGCGTTCCACATTTGACCACTTGTACGAATCGCTGCAGGCATAGACGCATCGATGATTACGTCACTAGGTACGTGAAGGTTTGTGATACCACGGTCAGAGTCAACCATTGCGATACTTGGACGAACGTCATATACAGCTGCTAAGTCTGCTTCGATTTCTGCACGTTTAGCGTCGTCTAGATTTGCAAGCTTGTTGTATACATCGCCGATACCATTGTTTACGTCAACACCTAATTGCTCAAATGTCTCGCCGTGCTTTTCAAAAACTTCTTTGTAGAATACTTTAACAGCGTGACCAAAAATGATTGGGTCTGAAACCTTCATCATTGTCGCTTTCATGTGAATAGAGAAAAGAACACCTTTCTCTTTTGCAGCTTCAACTTCAGCGGCTAAGAATGTGCGAAGTGCGCTAACACTCATGCGTGATGCATCAATGATTTCGCCAGCAAGTAATGGAATGCTTTGCTTTAATACGCTGACAGTACCGTCAGCTGCAACGTGCTCGATACGTACGTCTGTTGCTTCTGCAATAGTCGTTGATTGCTCTGAGCCAAAGAAGTCGCCTTCACTCATGCTTGCAACGTAAGATTGTGAATCAGCAGACCATGCACCCATTGAATGCGGGTTTTTCTGTGCGTAGGCTTTAACAGAACCAGGTGCGCGACGGTCAGAGTTACCTTCACGTAGTACTGGGTTTACTGCACTACCTTTGATCTTGTCATAAGTTGCTTTGATAGCTGCTTCTTTGTCATCTTTAGGCTCTTCTGGGTAGTCAGGAAGTGCGTAGCCTTTTTCTTGAAGCTCTTTGATAGTTGCTTTTAGCTGAGGGATTGAAGCACTGATGTTAGGTAATTTGATGATATTAGCTTCTGGAGTTTTTGCTAGTTCACCTAGCTCAGAAAGCGCATCGGCAATTCTTTGTTCTTCAGTAAGGAACTCAGGGAAGTTTGCGATCACACGACCAGCTAAAGAGATATCTCTTGTCTCAACTTCAACACCAGCAGCTTTAGTGTAAGCCTGGATTACAGGAAGTAAAGAATAAGTTGCCAAAGCTGGCGCTTCATCGGTTTTTGTATAAATAATTTTTGATGTCATCATCATTCCTAGATAGTTTTGGGCCAATTAAGACCGTTCAACATAAGCAAAATCTTGCTAACTTTTGTTACCCAACGTTATATGGACGCACGGGCACAAAAAAAATTAGCTTGTAAGATCAAATCTAAATTCGTAGTAATTAGCAAGTTTGTTAGTTATTTTTACTTATTAAAGCAATAAACATAACTAACAGACCTGGACATCGGCAGGGATTGTACCAATCTAAATGCAATGCTGCTAATGCAATTTACTTAAGATATAGATAAATATGTTACATAGGGGCTTTTTGTGAGAGAAATAAAAAAGAGATGAAGCGAGGTACTCTCGTAACTCGCTTTAGAGCCTTGAGAATATTCTACGCCATCTCACCAACTTTCGGTGCGATGTTAGTAGCATGTAAGCCCTTAGGCCCTTCCTGTAGCTCGAATGTTACATCTTGACCAGCTTTAAGCGTCTTGTATCCATCCATTACAATCGTCGAGTAATGTGCAAAGATATCTTCGTCACTGCCGTCTTCTACGATGAAACCAAACCCTTTGGCGTTGTTAAACCATTTGACTTTTCCGCAAGCCATACTTCTACATCCTTCTATAAGTTGACTAATTAAGTTAATCTAACCTTTGAAATTTGCTAAGCTGTCCATAACATGAACAACTAGGACTAGAATGTAGTTTAAATAACCATACAGTCAAGTTTTTTAGTGCAGTTTTTTAACATTTTATTTATTTTTTAATTCAAGTTTGCTTGAGTATATAAGACAAGACTATATTTAATTATGAGTGGGATAAAAGATTCAGGTGTGTTGGAAGAGGTCAGAGACCAAGAGAAGCAAAAACTTCAGCCACCTAAGAAATACAAAGTCATTTTAAATAATGATGATTATACACCGATGGATTTCGTCATTGAGGTACTGATGACATTTTTCAACATGGATAGCGAAAGAGCAACTGAAGTGATGCTAAAAGTGCATCACGAGGGAAAAGCGGTATGTGGAATGTATCCTGCAGACATAGCTCATACAAAAGCTGAGCAGGTGAACAGATACGCTCGCGACCATGAGCATCCGCTCTTGTGTAGCTGTGAGCACGAATGACCTTATTTATTCTCGTTGGGGGTTGCCAATGCTAAATAAAGACTTAGAAATAACACTTAACACCGCGTTTCGTGAAGCTCGTACACGTCGTCACGAGTTTATGACAGTGGAACATTTATTACTTGCGCTGATAGATAACCCTTCCGCAAGTGAAGCCTTAAATGCATGTAGCGTGGATACAGAAGGGTTAAAACGTGATCTTTCCGAATTTATAGATGAAACAACGCCAATTATACCTGAGTTGGAAGAGGACAGAGAGACTCAACCAACCTTAGGTTTTCAACGTGTTTTACAGCGCGCGGTGTTTCATGTTCAGTCCTCTGGAAGAAACGAAGTCACTGGTGTAAATGTGCTCGTTGCGATCTTCTCAGAACAGGAAAGCCAAGCTGTATACCTACTTAAAAAAGCAGACGTAAGTCGCCTAGATATCGTTAACTTCATTAG
This sequence comes from Pseudoalteromonas luteoviolacea DSM 6061, assembly GCF_001625655.1. Lineage (GTDB taxonomy): Bacteria > Pseudomonadota > Gammaproteobacteria > Enterobacterales > Alteromonadaceae > Pseudoalteromonas > Pseudoalteromonas luteoviolacea. The sequence continues at coordinate 75,313 of NZ_AUYB01000081.1, forward strand.
CCACGGTATATCAAAGTCAGACGATGAACCTGAACCGGAAGAGCACGAAGATCTGAATGACGAGGGCAGCGAAGTTCAAAGTGAAGAAAAAACTAAGCTTGAAAACTTTACTGCCAACTTAAATGTGATGGCAAAAGCTGGCCAAATTGATCCACTTGTTGGCCGTGATCAAGAAGTAGAACGCACAATTCAAGTACTTTGCCGTCGCAAGAAAAATAACCCGCTTTTGGTCGGTGAAGCGGGCGTAGGTAAAACGGCTATTGCAGAAGGCTTGGCGTATCGTATTGTTAACGATCAAGTGCCAGAAGTTATTGAAGATGCTGTTGTGTATTCGTTAGATATGGGGGCATTGCTAGCCGGTACAAAATATCGCGGTGATTTTGAAAAGCGTTTTAAAGCGCTGTTAAAAGAGCTGCAAGCAAAGCCAAACGCCATTTTATTTATTGACGAAATTCATACAATCATTGGTGCTGGCGCCGCTTCAGGTGGCGTTATGGATGCATCAAACTTAATTAAACCACTACTATCAAGTGGTAAGCTTCGCTGTTTAGGCTCTACTACATATTCAGAGTTTAAAAACATCTTTGAAAAAGACAGAGCACTTGTTCGTAGATTTCAAAAAATTGACGTTGTTGAGCCAAGTGTTGCTGACACAGCTAAGATCCTATATGGCCTCAAAGAACGTTATGAAGAACATCATGGAATTCGCTACACACAAAAAGCACTTAAAGCAGCGGCTGAGCTAAGTGCTAAGTATATTAATGAACGTCATTTGCCAGACAAAGCAATAGACGTAATTGATGAAGCGGGAGCGAATCAGAGACTACTACCAGTGTCTCGACGCAAAAAGACCATTGGTGTATCAGATATTGAGCAGATAGTTTCAAAAATTGCACGGATACCACAGCAAAACGTGTCATCTAGTGACAAAGAAGTACTCAAAAATCTAGATAGAAACTTGAAGATGCTGGTATTTGGTCAAGATGAGTCAATCGATGCACTTACTTCAGCGATTAGGTTGTCTCGTTCTGGTTTAGCAAATGAAGAAAAACCAATTGGTTCATTCTTATTTGCTGGACCGACTGGTGTGGGTAAGACAGAAGTTACAAAGCAGCTAGCCAAGTGCATGGGTATTGAGTTTATCAGGTTTGATATGTCTGAATATTCAGAGAGACATGCGGTGAGCCGTTTAATTGGTGCTCCTCCTGGTTACGTTGGTTTTGAACAAGGGGGACTGTTAACTGATTCTGTGATTAAACACCCGCATGCAGTTGTGTTGCTTGATGAGATTGAAAAAGCACACCCTGATATCTATAACATCCTATTACAGGTTATGGATCATGGTACCCTTACAGACAACAATGGTCGCAAGGCTGACTTTAGAAATGTAATCTTTGTCATGACAACGAATGCTGGCGTACAAGAAACGGTTAGAAAGTCGATTGGTTTCCAACAGCAGGATCACTCACATGACGCCATGCTGGAAATAAATAAGGTGTTTACACCTGAATTTAGAAACAGACTAGACAATATCATTTGGTTCAACCATCTTGAAAAAGACGTCATCCTGCAAGTTGTTGATAAGTTTATCGTTGAGCTACAAGCGCAACTAGATAAGAAGTCTGTAAACTTAGAATTGACAAACGAAGCAAGAGATTGGCTAGCAGATACAGGTTATGACAAGGCAATGGGTGCAAGACCTATGGCACGTGTCATTCAAGACAACCTTAAAAAGCCGCTGGCGAATGAAATACTGTTTGGCAAGTTGGCTGATGGCGGCAATGTAAAAGTGTCTGTTAAAGGCAACGAGCTGTCGTTCACGTTCGAGCAGGAGCTTGTGCCAGCTTAATCTTGTCGAAATATAGATAATTTAAAGCCCACTATATGTGGGCTTTTTCGTTTTTAAAAGGTGGTTATTTATAGCTAGAAGTTTTACGGAGGCTCAATTGTGAGCTGTAAGGAAGTCAATGTGCCTTCAGAGTAATGTAACTTTTCAAAAGACTAACCGCTTGCCATGTAAAACAAAGCGCAGAAAATAAAGTTGGCAATAGGTCGTTAGTGTAAAGAAGGGGCTTGCTTTGATATAAAAGCCCTAAAGCAAAAAACCTAGCCAAAGCTAGGTTTTTTGCTACATACGTCTTATAGCATCTTACATGATGCTGGCGAGACGAATAGAATTAACGCGCACGGAAAACAATGCGTCCCTTGCTTAAGTCGTAAGGTGTTAACTCTACTGTGACCTTGTCACCTGTTAAAATACGGATGTAGTTTTTGCGCATTTTACCAGAAATATGAGCCACTACAACGTGACCATTTTCTAACTCAACACGGAACATAGTATTTGGTAAAGTTTCAAGGACCGTGCCTTGCATTTCAATAACGTCTTCTTTCGCCATTTGGAGCGTATCACCTCTATATAAGTTAATCGTTGGAGATTTTGCCCAAAAGCACGCAATAAGTAAAGGTAAGAGCCTAAATTAGTGGCTTAAATATTTGTCCAAACGTCTTCTTTAAACTGTTGAGCAGGTAAAAACTGCTTTTTGTAGCGCATTTTTTTGCATTCGTCTATTTGATAGCCAAGGTAAACATATTGTTTATTCTCAGATTTTGCCAAATCAATTTGCGCCATGATCATCACTGTACCCAAGCTCATATGCTCATAATCAGGGTCAAAAAATGTGTAAATAGCAGACAGGGCATTTGGCATAGTATCAGTCACCGCAATGGCGACCAACTTCTCTTCATGCCACAATTCTATAAATGAAATAGGCATCCATCTGCAAAACAAAAAGCTCTCATACTGTAGTCTGTTTGGCGGATACATTGTGCCATCTTGATGGCGCTCAGAGATATATTTCTCGTAAAGTGGATAGTAGTTTGGTTTTTCATCGTAACTTACTTGAATAGAGAAACCGTTTTTAATTTTTTTATATTTACGCTTTTGAGATTTGGATGCGGTGTACTGTTGTGCCAGCACCCTGACAGATTGGCAGGCGTTGCACATAGGGCAGTGGGGTCGATATATTTGGTCGCCGCTGCGTCTGAAGCCTAAAGATAAAAGTGCTTCAAAGCGTTCTGCAGAGTAACATTCATGGTCGAGTATTACGAGCAGTTGCTCTTTACGGTCTGGTAAATAACTGCAATCAAATTGTTGACTGAGTCCAATTTTTGATGGGAAATGTTCAGTCATATATCGCCCTCAGTTCTTGTGGCTGCCACATGTCATGTTCTGACGAATAGTTGCTTGCTTCTTTAAGTCTAGTCAAAAATTCAGTTCTAGGAATGACTTTTGCGCCCATAGAGCTAAGGTAAGGGTTGTCTAACTGGCAGTCAATAAAGTGTGCATTATGTTTTTTGAGCCAATTAACTAGCGCCCACATTGCCAGCTTTGAAGCATTAGGTTCAGTATGAAACATGGACTCGCCACAAAATACACCTGATACCATTATGCCATACAACCCGCCAACCAATTGGTTGTCAGACCATATTTCTAAGCTATGAGCAAAGCCTTCTCGATGACCTTGGCAATATGCTTTAACCATGTTTTTATTGATCCAAGTCCCTTCATTATTAAGTCGTTGCTCTCGACACTTTGTGATGACTTGTTCAAATGCTTTGTTGATTGTAACTGTTGGATTGAGTTTGTTTTTGGCTTTTTTAAGTGTTCGTCCAACATGAAAATCATTAAGTTCGAGAATTCCCCGTTCGCTAGGCGCCCACCACATTATTGGTTCTCGCTCATTAAACCATGGAAATATACCAAGCTGATATGCTTTGCGTAGTCTTTGTGTGCTTAAGCAACCTCCAATAGCTAAAAGTCCATCCGGGTCTTTTAACGCGAAATGGCATGGAGGAAAAAGAAAATCAGACGGTGATAGGTGAAACAGCTGTTGCGTCATATCTGAATTTTGAGTAATGCAGTTTAGAGCTAAACGTAGTTTAAGTTTAGCAAAATAAGAATGGAAGCACGCCAAAAAAGGCGTGCTTAAGCGTATTATTTTAGGTTATCTAAATAACGCTCTGCGTCTAGGGCAGCCATACAGCCAGTACCCGCAGATGTAATAGCCTGACGATAAATATGGTCCGATACATCACCAGCTGCGAAAACACCTTCAACACTTGTTTGAGTAGCGTTGCCGTTTAAGCCTGATTCAACAACTAGGTATCCGTCTTTCATTTCAAGCTGGCCTTCAAACATATCTGTATTTGGCTTATGGCCAATTGCGATAAATACGCCTGCTAAATCTAAGTCTTCAGTTGCATCCGACTGAGTATCTTTGATTCTGATGCCTGTTACGCCCATGTCATCACCTAATACTTCATCAAGAGTACGATCAAAGTGAAGCACAACGTTACCATTTTTAGCTTTCTCTAATAGGCGATCTGAAAGGATCTTTTCACTACGGAAGCTATCTCTGCGGTGAACAACGTGAACTTCATCAGCAATATTTGAAAGGTATAATGCTTCTTCGACAGCTGTATTACCACCACCAACAACAGCTACTTTCTGGCCTCTGTAGAAGAAACCGTCACACGTAGCACATGCAGAAACACCACGACCTTGGAAGTTAGTTTCTGATTCTAGACCTAGATACTTTGCAGATGCACCTGTTGCAATGATCAGTGCGTCACATGTGTATGTGCCTTGGTCACCAGTTAATGTGAATGGTCTTTTTGTCACATCTACTTTATTGATGTGGTCAAAGATAATTTCAGTTTCAAAGCGCTCAGCATGCTCTTTCATACGCTCCATTAGAGCAGGACCAGTCAGGCCGTGAGCGTCGCCAGGCCAGTTTTCCACTTCAGTTGTCGTAGTTAACTGTCCGCCTTGTTGCATTCCAGTGATTAAAACTGGGTTCAAGTTTGCACGTGCAGCATATACAGCAGCAGTATAACCAGCAGGGCCTGAGCCTAAAATCAATAATTTACAGTGCTTATCACTCATTAATTTCTGTCCTAAAATTTAGTATTAGCATTACAATGATGCCGATTCTAAGTAAATCAACCCAGAAGTAAAATAAAAATCAAATAAAGCAAACAGAGAAATTTAGAACTTGTCAAAAATACTGTACTTGATGGAAAAGTAGGCCAACGAAGCGTAAATTATCGGATCTTCATGACCTTTCTATTTTTTTTTGATATGTTTTAAGGAATTTTTTTTGCTGCCGAATAGTTCGGTGGCCCATGAATCAAAGGTATATATGGCATTTTGGCAGGACAACGCTGGCTTTTCATTAGAGGCAAATAAGTGCTCAGTGCTAACAGATGCAAAGCACTATCATAGCGAACTACTATCATTAATTGGTAAAGCTAAAAAGCGAATCTATATTGCCGCTTTGTATTTGCAAGATGATAGCGCCGGTCAGGGCGTTTTGACTGCGTTACATAATGCATCGTTGCAAAACCCAGATTTAGAAATAAAAGTTTTGGTTGATTTCCATAGGGCTCAACGTGGCCTTATAGGTGAAGCAAAATCGGAAGGGAATGCGCGTTTATATTGCGATTACCTCGAAAAGTTTGGCTCTAATGTTGAAGTTTTCGGCGTACCAGTCAAAGCAAAAGAGCTTTTTGGTGTTCTTCACCTAAAAGGCTTTGTAATTGATGATACAGTTTTATACAGCGGCGCAAGCATTAACGATGTCTATTTACATCAGGCGGATAAGTATCGATTAGACCGGTATTTTTTAATTGAAAATACGAAGCTTGCGAATAGCTTTGTCAGTTTCATTGACAAGTATTTAGTTAGTTCAGAGGGTGTGCCAAGATTAGACACAAGGCCATTACCATCTTTTATCGATATCAAATTGGCCCAAAAAAAGTTAATGCGCTCACTTAAGCGTGCAAATTATGATATGTCTGAAGGTGATGAATTTTCAGGTTTGAACGTAAGGGCATTCTTAGGGTTTGGTCGCAGGACGAATAAACTCAACCGTTTAATCAAAGCGTTATTTGATACAACAGAAAAAGAGCTTATTCTATATACTCCATATTTTAACTTTCCTGCGCCGCTATTACGATCTTTGAGGCGTTTACTGAAACAGGGTAAGTCCATTACGATTGTTGTCGGTGATAAGACAGCCAATGACTTTTATATATCGCCGGATAAGCCGTTTAGTAGAATTGGTGCATTGCCTTATCTTTATGAAAGTATTTTGCTTAAATTTCTTAAATCGCAAAGAAAGTACATTACGCAAGGTAACTTGAACGTCTATCTTTGGAAAGATGGAGACAATTCATTTCATTTAAAAGGTATCAATAAAGACAATCAAGTTCACTTAATGACTGGCCATAACTTGAACCCTCGTGCTTGGGGACTAGACATTGAGAATGGCGTCTTAATAGAAGATAGGGAGCAAGAGTTAAAGTCTTACATTGATGCTGAAAAAGAATCTATTCTAGCGCATTGTAGAAAGCTATCTGGGCCAGAGGATATCGAGACCCTACAAGATTATCCGGCGCCAGTGCAGAAAATACTAGGCCAAGCTAAAAGAGTAAAAGTAGATTTCATCATCAAAAAATTCATTTAGAAATTAATGTATAAGGCTTTGTGTTGGCTTTACGTCAATACAAAGCTCTTTGTGTTATCTGATAATGGCTTTTAAAATCTACTGACGATTTTTTTAACGGTGATTTTCTACGCTTGTCCAAAAAACCAATCATAGCTTCTTCAGCATGATATGTTTATCTGGCTATATAGCGCCTTATTGTAATCTTCGAATCTGACCCGGACTGACACCAACCACTTTTTTAAAAGCTTTACTAAATGACGCTTCTGAGCGGTAACCCACTTGTTCGGCGATACTAACCATAGATTGCTTATTTTCCTTTAGTAAATCTTGAGCAATATGCATGCGCCACTGGGTGAGATAAGACATAGGTGTCATGCCAATAACGTCATGGAATAAACTAGAAAAAGCAGAGCGAGACATTCCGGCGTTTCGTGCTAAGCGATCTACAGTCCAAGACTGAGCTGGTTCTTTATGGATTAAGCTCAAGACACAGCTTAAGCGTGTATCAGCCAGAGCGCTAAAGTAATTTTTATCAACATGTTGTTTATTGATATGCCAGCGTAAAATTTGAATAACGAATGCCTCTGTTAATCTGTCTACAATGACAGCTCCGCCCGGTAAAGTTGAGCGAATTTCTTGGGCGAGAATGTGTGCAAGGCTATTAAGCCATATACATGAGTCTTCTTTTGCTTGCCGTATATGCAAAAAATTGGGCATATCTCTTAGTAAAGGTAAATTCGAGTGCGACTGATATTTAAAATAGCCACATAGTAGGGTGGTTTTATTCGAGCCGTCAGAAAACGGGTTCGTGTTCTTGTGAATTTTTTTTAGTAATTCATCACCTGACATTGTGGAACTGTTTGGTTCATCACTGATTTGATGGGCTGAACCAGTCGGAAAAGCAATAATATCACCTTTGGATAAACGCGTTTCATATCGGCCATCTGTTGTACGTAGCCAAGCGTTACCACTCACTACATGGTGAAATGTCCCATAGTCGGTTTGCTGCTCCCGTATTCCCCATGGTGCTGAAAACTCAGTACAAAAATAGCTACTGGCTTGGAGTCGAATTGCATTTAATATATCGGACAATACATCTTGGCCCTTATAGCAACTAACTTGCCCTGGTAGGGAATATTCTAAACTACGCGATGTTTGCTTTTGCATTTATCTCTCCAAATAGCAAAGGGCATTAAAATCCTACATATGAGGCTTGTCACTCTCAGTCTTTTTAGCTGAGCGCTGCCATTTGTTCACTTATATCGCTGAACATAACATTCAACACTTCACACCAGTTATACAAATGACTAATTAACAACAACTACCGTATTTAGTTTTAACCATCATTGTACGATCTGACAAGATTTCAATCGCTTTAGTCATAGATAAGCTCAGTTTTAAGGCATAGCATAAAACTAATTGCAGCGGGTGTAGTTTTAATCTTCATTAAAATACACCGGGCAAATAGAGGAGGTGAAAAGCAAATTCAGCTTATAAAAATAACAACGAACTTTTTACATCCATGAAGATTTATAGGAGACCATCATGAGTAATTCGCGCAAGATCCCACTCAGTAAAGCTACTTTAGCTCTGTTGGCACTGACGTTTGGCCTAAACTCGGCACCAGTAGTTGCAAGCCATCACTTTGAAAGCAAGCTTGCACAGCAATATCCTCAATTTGATTTAACAGACATGTTTGTTTTTGATTCACAAAGGCAAGGTTACACCGCCTTTATGATGGACGTTAACCCAACAACTAAGGATCGCGCTGATTTTGGCGAAAATGGGGTTTATAGTTTTCATATAGCGAATGGCAATTCACTTAGCGCCGGCGGTATCACCATTACTGTAAACCTCCAAGGAGAACAGTTGGTATTTGGTTTAGCTGATGGCGCTAATCAAGCTATCGGGATGAAAGGAAAAGAATTTGGCAGAGCAGCTATAGGTAAGGCTTCAAAATTTAAGAATGGTATTAAAGTTTGGAGTGGCGCAGCACATGACCCATTTGTAGGAAATTCAGAGGGGATCATAGGGTTTTTAACCACTTTGATTGGTGAAGGTAAACTTGAATTATCAAAATTTAGTAAGGGAGTTGATTTATTTAAAGACTTTAGAAGTAGCATTATTCTCATTGAAGTCCCAAACAAAATGCTACCGAAGAATATTCAAGTCTATGCAACCAGTGCGATGTATAACGTAGACCAATGGGTTCAAGTTAATAGAGTTGCAAACCCGCTCGTAACACATTTATTTCTAGCAAATAACAAAATGGAAGTCAGTGAGCATGTTCACCATCGACCCGATAGCGATGCATCGCGCAGATATGCCATTTCAGGTATGGTTTTAAGGGCGGTAGCGTTAGATGGAAAACGAAAAGATTTGGTGGAATATTCGGACTCTGTAGCGGAACAATTATTACCGGATATGATTTCTTATACAGTGGGGAGTCGAGCCGAATATAGTTACTCAAATATCAATGGACGTAAGCCAAGTGACGATGCGATGGATGCTGTTTTGAGTCTCTTTATGGGACGCAAAGTAACAGATCATGCAAATACTTTTAATCGACACCCCAATAAATTTCCGTATGTAGTACCTGTGAAATAACGCAATTTATGCAACTTTTCAAAAGGCGGGTGTTGCTATTATGTTAGCAACACCATGAATAATATACGGACTGATCTTAAAGTAGAAACGTTGGCAGTCGCCCAAGATACAGTGTGCTATGCAGTTGAAACCAGTTTCACGTTTTGAGGTAGTTTTACCATGAATTCAGGGCTGAACTTGACACATATACATCGCTATACAATCTTCAATGACTAGCATGTATATAATTTGATTAATATTGTTTAACAAAAGCTGTGCTCCTACAAAGCCAATGTATTGAAAAGTATATAGAAATACCTTAACCAGGATGCAAATGGTGAACTTTATAGATATTGGCTTGTAATGTAGAGCAAGGAAGCGATAGCTGAAATTGAGAGATTTCTTTTTAGGTAAGATATGAATTGGCAGCAATTGAGCGGTACCGAAAAGTCCAAGTATTTTATAGATGAATACCTACGGATAAGAGAGTTTTCTACAGCGCTGTGTTCTCGTTTGGAGATTGAGGATTACACGGTGCAACCCATTGCGGATGTAAGCCCTCCAAAATGGCATTTGGGCCATACAACATGGTTTTTTGAAGAAATCATATTGGTGAAGTGTTTGAGCGAATATACTCGGTTTCATCAACAATATCGTTTTTTATTTAATTCCTATTACAAATCTGCAGGCCAACATTGGAAACAGAGCCAGCGTGGTGAACTGTCGAGGCCAACAGTAGAGGAGGTGATCCGCTATAGAAGCTATGTAGATAACTTTATGGTGAATTATCTGTCCAATGCTGAAATCGGTGATGACGTTTTGTCTTTACTAGAGATTGGGCTTCATCATGAGCAACAACACCAAGAGCTATTGCTGATGGATATCAAATTTATTTTGGGCAGCAATCCGACTTCACCAGTATTTAGTGAAAAACCCCTTGGGTTTGCTTCACCAGTAAACCAAATATGGCGTTCTTTTAATGAAGGTATTTACAGTGTAGGTGCCAGCGACGGCGGTTTTTCTTATGATAATGAAAAGCCACGACATAAGAACTACATCTATTCATTTGCAATCAGTGAAAATACGGTGACAAACGGTGATTACCTCGAATTTATAGACCGTGGTGGGTATGGTCATGCGGAATTTTGGTTGAGTCTAGGGTGGGAGTGGGTTAATGATAATCATATAGGTCATCCATTATATTGGCGAAAAATAGACAATGAATGGTATGAATTTACGCTTCATGGCCTAAATCTACTGGACCTCAATGCGCCTGTCACACATGTTAGTTATTTTGAAGCTGATGCATATGCAAAATGGAAAGGCGTAAGGTTACCTGATGAGCAAGAAATGGAAGTGTATTTGGCTTCAAGTATTGATGATTCGGTAGAGGAAAACGAGCACGAAAAAAAGCACGGTGATGAATCTGGTGTTTATCACCCAATCAAAGGAGACGCTCAAACTGGCCAAGTATGGTGTTGGAGTAAAAGTCACTATTCTGGTTATCCAGGGTACAAGCCCTATCAGGGCATGCTGACTGAATACAATGGCAAGTTCATGTGTAATCAGTTTGTCTTGAGAGGTGGGTGTATAGCAACGCCTCCATCTCATTATCGCCATAGTTATCGAAATTTTTATGCACCGCATCAACGTTGGATGTTTTCAGGTATTAGATTAGCGAAGGATATTTAATGACACACTTTAGATTATTGACTCAAAATGGGCATGGACAAGATGCGGAAGAGGACCAATTAGCAATAGAGGTATTGACAGGGTTAAGTGCACAGCCAAAGCATTTATCTGCAAAGTACTTTTACGATGATACAGGCAGTGAGCTTTTTCAAAAAATCACTCAACACGAAGATTATTATTTGACCGCAAAGGAGTTTGAAATTCTAACTCGAATAAGTAGCCAATTAGCCCACTTAATTGACGAACAAGAGATAGATATTATTGAGCTTGGTGCGGGAGATGGACGCAAAAGCCAGCTTATTATTGATGGCTTTTTGAAAAATGGCTGCAAAGTAAATTTTTATCCTATCGATATTTCAGAAAAAGCCATGGTGATGCTACAAGAAAATATTGTACCGAATGAAAAACTAGCAATTCATGGTGTCGTCGCAGAGTATTTTGAAGGCTTGAAGCTAGTTAGAAGCCAATCGAGTAACAAGCAACTGGTGCTCTTTTTAGGCTCTAATATTGGTAACTTTAATCGCGAACAGAGCCAAGGTTTCTTGAGGAAACTGTGGATGAGTTTGAATTCGCAAGACTATATTTTAACAGGGTACGATTTAAAAAAAGACGTTAACAAATTGACCGCTGCTTACAACGATGAGGCGGGGTTAACAGCACGGTTTAATCTCAACTTGTTGCACCGTATTAATCATGAGCTGGGTGGTAACTTTAAACTAGATAAGTTTCAACATTATGGCATTTACAACCCGATACTTGGCGCAATGGAGAGCTACGTACTATCAACCGAAAAACAAGCAGTCTATATAAAGGCATTGCAACGCACATTTCAATTTGATGCATATGAAGCAATCCACTTGGAGTATTCATTTAAGTTTACCAAAAAAGATATCGAGGACCTGTGTGAACAAACTGGATTTAAATTAATTAAGAACTTTACTGATGCCAATGAGCACTTTATAGACTCACTTTGGCAGGTTTATAAAGACGAATAATCATTTATTCTTTCTTTATTAGCTATAAACCTAGCAACAGAATGGGTACGCCAATAGGTGTATGGGTCTAGGTATATTTGTAATATTTAGGGCTTTACACCTTTGTTAACTGTGTGGGATAGGGATTTATATGGATAGGTGTTTTGTTCGACAAGTTTTTAGCTTAGACCCCTACCTTGGCAACTTAGCTTCTGTTTACTTATGTACTCGGCTTACAGAGTATGAAGATACTAAATTTCTTCAAGCAGTCGCAATTAGCAACGCATCACCGGCTACAGCTTTCGTTTTTGTTAATGACACAGGCCCACACCTGATCCGTTGGTTTTCACCACATAGTGAAATTCAATTTTGTGGACATGCGACGCTCGCAGCAGCCGACGTATTAAAGTCACTCTTAAGCATTCATCAAAATAAACAATATTTTCAGGCCAAAAATCATAAAATTTGCATTACACATAAAACGGCAGAACAATACGTTATGCATTTACCCCAAGCCCAGCTTGAACCTAGTAGTCCATCAGACGCTATATTAGAAACTCTTAATGCAAAAGCCATTAGCTTGAAACAAACACAGCCTAAAGATGGATATCTCATTGTGCAATTGCAGGATAAAGATAAAATACTTAACTTTGATTTTGATGAGGCTAAGTTTAGTCAACTCACCCGTAGGGCATTACTGGTAACATCTGTCGAGGCACAAGAGCCAAAGAGTGTGTATTTTCGATATTTCGCACCTCAATATGGTAAAAAAGAAGATCCTGCCACAGGGTCCGCAGGCCCTCTTTTGGCTGCGTTTTGGAGATTGCCAGTTAATCAAATCTATAATTGCTATCAGCTATCCTCCAAAGGTGCTTACTATCAAGTTTCACACAATCAAAGTACAGTATGTATTTATGGACATGTGAGGCAGCCACGGTAGTTCCAAGTTTTTTTAGCCCACTGTATAAATAAGTCTGGTGTTAGTATTTTCCAAAATATAATCCGCAGTTTAATAGTTATTTTGGATAAAATTAATTGTGAGGAAAATAATAAGTAGGTTTGTGCAGGAGCTGTACTCGCTTTATTGGTGACAATATTTAGTGCTTAAAAATAGGGCACGACATAATTTCTGATGTTTGATATTTATTGTCTATAAACAATTAGTATGGTGAAAGCGTTGGCACCATTGTAAAAAAGCCCAGTATATACTGGGCTTTTTCAATAATTATAGCTTGATTAAATCTTACAAGCGCCGCCTTCACAGCCATCGTCTTCAGCTTCTGGCTTTAACTCATCTTGGGCATCAGCAGCGCCATCTCGAGTGTTATGGTAATAAAGTGTCTTAACACCAAGTTTGTACGCTGTCAGTAGGTCTTTCAACAACAACTTCATTGGCACTTTTCCACCTTCAAACTTCGTTGGGTCGTAGTTTGTGTTAGCTGAAATTGTTTGGTCGATGAACTTTTGCATGATACCTACAAGGCCAAGATAACCATCGTTTGAAGGAATATCCCACAGTAGCTCATATTGCTCTTTTAGTTTTTCATACTCTGGAACAACCTGTTTCAAGATCCCATCTTTACTTGCCTTAACGCTGATGTGACCACGAGGTGGCTCAATACCATTTGTTGCATTTGAAATCTGTGAAGAAGTTTCAGACGGCATTAGTGCAGAAACGGTAGAGTTTCTCATGCCAAACTCTTTAATGCTTGCTCTTAGTGCATCCCAATCTAAATGAAGCGGCTCATCACAAATATTATCGACATCTTTCTTATATGTATCGATAGGCATAATACCTTGTGAGTAAGTAGTTTCATTAAACTTAGGACATGCGCCACGCTCTTTAGCAAGTTCATTTGACGCTTTCATCAGGTAGTATTGAATCGCTTCAAATGTTCTGTGTGTTAGTGCGTTAGCGCTACCATCAGAGTACTTTTTACCATTCTTTGCAAGATAATATGCAAAGTTAATTACACCAATACCTAAAGTACGACGACCCATTGTTGCAGTGTGTGCTGCTGGTACCGGGTAATCTTGGAAATCAAGTAGGTTATCAAGTGCGCGAACAGCTAGCTCAGCCAGCTCTTCTAGCTCAGATAAATCTTTAATTGCCCCTAAGTTGAATGCAGAGAGGGTACAAAGTGCGATTTCGCCTTCAGCGTCGTTCACATTGTTTAGAGGCTTAGTTGGCAAAGCGATTTCTAAACAAAGGTTTGATTGCCTAATAGGTGCTACTTTTGAATCAAACGGGCTGTGTGTATTACAGTGGTCAACGTTTTGTAGGTAAATACGGCCCGTGCTTGCGCGCTCTTGGGCAAACATTGAAAATAGCTCAATTGCTTTGATACGCTTCTTGCGAATTGATTCGTCTTGCTCGTACTTAGTATAAAGCTCTTCGAACAGTTCCTGATCTTCAAAGAATGAATCATATAGACCTGGAGTGTCTGAAGGGCTGAACAAAGTGATATAGTCGTCTTTTAAAAGACGTGTGTACATTGTTTTGTTGAACTGAACGCCATAGTCTAAGTGACGAACTCGGTTTTCTTCAACACCACGGTTGTTTTTAAGGACAAGTAAGTTTTCAACTTCAAGATGCCAAAGTGGGTAGAATAGGGTAGCTGCGCCACCACGTACACCACCTTGCGAACAGCTTTTTACTGCCGTTTGGAAATGTTTATAAAACGGGATACAACCTGTGTGGAATGCTTCACCGTTGCGAATAGGGCTACCTAAAGCTCTGATCCTACCTGCATTTACGCCGATACCTGCACGTTGGCTAACGTATTTTACAATAGCAGAAGAGGTCGCGTTGATTGAATCAAGGCTATCGTCACATTCGATTAATACACAAGAACTAAACTGACGTGTTGGTGTACGAACGCCTGCCATAATTGGCGTTGGTAGTGAGATTTTAAATTGAGAAACAGCGTCATAAAAACGTTTGATGTAGTCAAGGCGCGTTTCTTTGTCGTAATCTGAGAATAAACTTGCCGCAACAAGCATATACAAGAACTGAGCACTCTCGTAAATTTCGCCTGTAACACGGTTTTGAACTAGGTACTTTCCTTCCAATTGTTTTACTGCGGCATAGCTAAAAGTCATATCGCGGCTATGGTCAATGTACTCGTTGAGTTCATTGAGCTCTTCGCGCGTATAATCTTTCAATAGGTGTTCATCGTAACGCTTTTCTTCCACAAGCTTTACAACGTGATCGTAAAGGTGTGGAGGCTCAAATTGACCGTATGCCTTTTTCCTTAGGTGGAATACTGCTAAGCGAGCAGCTAAGTATTGATAATCCGGAGTATCTTTAGAGATTAAGTCAGCAGCTGCTTTGATGATAGTTTCATGAATATCTTCAGTACGGATCCCATCATAAAACTGGATATGAGATTTTAACTCTACTTGAGAGACTGAGACATTATCTAGACCATCTGCGGCCCAAGTTATCACACGATGAATTTTATCTAAATCAAGCGGTTCTTTACGACCGTTTCTTTTACTGACAGATAATTGTTGGTTCATAAGCTATGCCTGTATTCCCAAGTTCTTTATATTGGTTAGGAAATCACCACTAGATATGGTGCCTATTTGAAAGTGCATCACAAGATAGTGTGGTTATTTGTAATTTGCAATAGAACAAATGAGCCCAGATTGTGGATAACATTGGGATAAATTCACAGCGTTAGTGTTTACTAACCTTCAATTATCCACGTTGTCTGCGCCCTTAAAAAAATCAACTTCAATACAAGGATTTTTGTCTTTTTTTGGCAAAAAACCTGAGTGATTTTTTTATGTTCAATTTCTTTCTCAATTAAGTGTAAGACACAATATGTAGTGTCTCAAATTATAATTTTTCACTATATGTGCGAAATTATATCAATTGGGTGTTCTAGGTTTAGTTCAGCACCCCATGAAATGGCGTCTTCTAGTGACGGTATGAACCCCCATAGTGCAGACACTGAACGCATTTGGGCAGCGTGGGCGGCTTCAATGTCCCTTTGCGCATCACCCACGTAAATACATTGAGTCGGTTCTACGCCAAGTTGTTCTGCCGCCAAAAGCAGAGGTTCTGGGTGTGGCTTGGCGACTTTTAGTGTATCTCCACATACAACAACTTCAATATTGGCAAGATCTGGGATCTGTTGTAAAAGAGGTCTTGTTAAGAAACCTGGTTTATTGGTCATGATACCAACAGATACGTTCATTGATTTAAGTTTTTGCAATAATTCGGCAATGCCTTCAAAACAATGAGAGTGCACCGCAATGTTTTTTGCGTAACTGTCTAAGACTTGTTGTCTGAGCGTTTCTACATCGTAATTTTGAAGTTCCTCACCAAATCCCACCTCAAGTAATGCTTTTACGCCATTAGAGATAGCAGGACTATACTCACTTTTAGAAACCGTTGGTTTATTGTGAATGCGCAACACGTGGTTTAGAGCACCACCTAAGTCATCACTTGTATTTAACAAGGTTCCATCTAAGTCGAAAATAACGGCTTTAGTCATGCTAGCTTCTCGAAATGAAGTAAGTAATTAACACTGACGTCATCACTCAATGTGAATGTTTTAGTAAATGGGTTATAACTGATCCCAGCACAGTGACGCACTTTTAGTCCATGTTGCTCTGCCCAGCCAATTAAAGTTGAGGGTCGAATGAACTTGTTATGGTCATGTGTGCCTTCAGGCACCATCTTTAATAATTTCTCAGCAGCGACAACGGCTAATAAATATGCTTTGTGCGTTTTATTTAAAGTAGAGAAAAATACACTTGCACCTGGCTTGGCGGCCTTTGCCACCGCAGCAATAATTGCAGAAGGATCAGGCACGTGCTCAAGCATTTCCATGCACGTCACTACATCAAACTGTTCTGGGTTTTCTTCAGCAAACAATTCTGCTGGGATTTTTCGATATTCTACAGAAATACCGCTTTCAAGGCTGTGCAACTTAGCTACATTGAGCGGCTCTTGCCCCATATCTATGCCAGTAGCTTCGGCTCCAAGCTTTGCCATGCTCTCGGTTAAAATACCACCGCCACAGCCAACATCGAGTACTTTTTTTGAGAATAACCCGGCGCTTTTATCATTTATAAAATCTAGGCGTAATGGATTGATGTCGTGTAGAGGTTTAAATTCACCCTCTGTATCCCACCATCTTTCGGCAATTTCTTCAAATTTTGCGATTTCTTCGTGGTCTACATTTTGATGTTCGGTCATAAAAAGCTTCCTCGTTTATCTGGGCGCATTGTATTGGCTATTTATAAAAATACCAGACATTTTACGACTGCAAATTAGATTTATGTGTGTTAATATCGACAGCCGAATAAATAATAACTTAACCCTTTGGCACCAATAGTGTGACATAAAAGGGCAAGACTCTGAAGGAAAGTGGTATCAAATGACTGATCTCGCCAATGAAATCCTCCCAGTCAACATTGAAGATGAATTGAAAAATTCATACCTAGATTACGCGATGAGTGTAATCGTAGGGCGTGCATTGCCAGACGTACGTGACGGTTTAAAGCCAGTTCACCGCCGTGTGCTTTTCGCAATGAACGAATTACGCAATGACTGGAATAAACCATATAAAAAATCAGCTCGTGTAGTCGGTGACGTTATCGGTAAATACCACCCTCATGGTGACAGTGCGGTATACGATACTATTGTTCGTATGGCTCAGCCTTTCTCACTACGTTACATGTTAGTTGATGGTCAGGGTAACTTCGGTTCTGTTGATGGTGACTCAGCAGCTGCGATGCGTTATACCGAAGTTCGTATGGCTAAAATGTCTCATGAGCTTTTAGCAGACTTAGAAAAAGAAACGGTAGACTATGTACCTAACTATGATGGTACAGAGCAGATCCCAGATGTACTACCGACTAAAGTACCTAACTTGTTAGTGAATGGTTCTTCTGGTATTGCGGTAGGTATGGCAACTAACATACCACCACATAACCTGACAGAAGTCATCAATGGTTGTCTGGCTATTATTCAAAATCCAGATATCACCATAGAGGAATTAATCGAGTATATTCCGGGCCCAGATTTCCCAACAGCTGCTATCATCAGTGGCAAAAAAGGGATTGAACAAGCCTATAAAACTGGCCGTGGTAAAGTTTACATCCGCGCTCGTGCAGAGATAGAAACTGACGAGAAAACCGGTAAAGAAACGATTATCGTTAATGAAATCCCTTACCAAGTTAACAAAGCAAGATTGATTGAAAAGATTGCTGAGTTAGTTAAAGACAAAAAGGTTGAAGGGATCAGTGCACTACGTGACGAGTCTGATAAAGACGGGATGCGTATCGTTATTGAGATTAAACGTGGCGAAGTAGGTGAAGTTGTACTTAACAACCTATATGCGCAAACTCAGTTACAAACTGTGTTCGGTATGAACATGGTTGCACTGGATAACAATCAGCCTAAGTGTTTCAACTTAAAAGAAATGCTAGAAGCGTTTGTTATTCACCGCCGTGAAGTTGTTACACGTCGTACTGTTTTCGACTTGCGCAAAGCGCGCGACAGAGCCCACACACTTGAAGGTCTAGCAATTGCACTTGCTAATATTGACCCGATCATTGAGCTAATTAGAAAGTCACCAACGCCATCTGAAGCGAAAGCGGCATTAACAGCGCGTGCATGGGAGCTTGGCTCTGTTGCACCAATGCTTGAACGTGCTGGTGAACAAAATGTGGCAAGACCAGACTGGTTAGCAGACGAGCTTGGGATCAGAGATGGTCAATATTATCTCTCTGAGCAACAAGCACAGGCAATTCTTGACTTACGCCTACACAAGCTAACAGGTCTAGAGCATGAAAAGATCTTAGGTGAGTACCAAGAACTACTAGACTTGATCGCTGAGCTATTACACATTCTTTCATCTCCAGAGCGCTTGATGGAAGTTATCCGTGATGAGCTAGTTGAAATAAAAGAAGCATATGGCGATGAACGTCGTACTGAAATTACAGCTGCTGCACACGACATTAGCCTAGAAGATCTTATTAACGAAGAAGATGTAGTGGTAACACTATCTCACGAAGG
Organism: Pseudoalteromonas luteoviolacea DSM 6061; assembly: GCF_001625655.1. Lineage (GTDB taxonomy): Bacteria > Pseudomonadota > Gammaproteobacteria > Enterobacterales > Alteromonadaceae > Pseudoalteromonas > Pseudoalteromonas luteoviolacea. The sequence goes on from NZ_AUYB01000081.1 coordinate 94,110, forward strand.
TTATGTAAAATATCAGCCGTTATCTGATTACGAAGCACAGCGCCGTGGTGGTAAAGGTAAAGCAGCGACTAGGATGAAGGATGAAGATTTCATCGAGCGTCTACTTGTTGCCAATACTCATGACACAATTCTTTGCTTCTCAACTGCTGGTAGATTGTATTGGTTGAAGGTATATCAGTTACCTCTGGCATCAAGACAGGCACGTGGTAAGCCAATCGTTAACTTATTGCCACTAGAAGCTGACGAACGAATTACAACAATCTTACCTGTTCGAGAGTACGAAGAAGACAAGTATGTGTTGATGGCTACTGCCAACGGTACTGTTAAGAAGACTCCATTAACAGCATATAGTCGCCAGCGTGCAAGTGGTATCATCGCTATCAATTTAAATGAAGGTGACAACCTGATAGGTGCAGATATTACTGATGGCAGCAATGACATCATGCTATTTACAGACCATGGTAAAGTTGTCCGCTTTAATGAGAAACTGCGTGATTCTGAAACTGGTGAAGTGAAACTAGATCCAGAAACTGGCGAAGAAATGTTGGCGCTACGTCCAATGGGTCGTACAGCAACAGGTGTTCGCGGAATAAAAATGCCAGACGGCGTAAAAGTGGTTTCTTTGATTGTGCCTAAAAATGATGGTGCGATCTTAACTGTAACAGAAAATGGTTATGGTAAGCGTACACCACTTGAAGAGTACCCAGCGAAGAGCCGAGCAACGCAAGGTGTTGTATCTATCAAAGTAACTGAGCGTAACGGTAGTGTTGTTGGTGCAGTTCAAGTAGAAGACAACAATGAAATCATGCTTATTTCTAACCGCGGTACTTTAGTAAGAACGCGTGTGAATGAAGTATCTACGGTTGGACGTAACACGCAAGGTGTTATCTTGATCCGTACCATCGAAGATGAGCAAGTTGTCGGACTTCAGCGTATTGAAGAAATCGAAGTCGACGATATCGAAGAAGGTGTCACCGACGAGGCTACTGGCGAGGAAACACCAGAAAATACGCCTGAACAAGGTTCAGAAGAATAATAAAAGCGGCTTAGGCCGCTTTTTTATTAAAAAAATTCAACTAATTTAAATTATTTAGCAGATAATTTTGTTTCATCAATCATCGTATTTGATGTAAATTCATAGACTACTATTTTATGTTCGGCGCGTATAACTTGCGGAGCATTCGTCTTATATAACGTCTTTTATTTGGAATGAGGAAAAAATGACCGTTTATAATTTTTGTGCGGGGCCAGCTATGTTGCCTCCAGCCGTAATGGAAAAAGCCCAAGCTGAATTCATTAATTGGCAAGGCTTAGGTGTTTCGGTAATGGAGATTAGCCACCGTTCAAAGCCGTTTCTTGAGTTGGCAAATGAGTGTGAAGCTAGCCTAAGAAGGCTAATGAATATTTCAGATGAATTTGAAGTGCTATTTATGCATGGTGGTGGCCGCGGCCATTTTGCGGCAGTACCACTTAATTTGCATCTAGATGATGCGCCAGGTGTGTATGTGGAGAATGGTATTTGGTCAATTGGCGCAACAAAAGAAGGTGCTAAGTTTACAACTGTTGAGTCTTTGGATATCAGGACAGATACAGATGGCCAATTTGACATTTTACCAGTAGACAAGTGGCAGTTACCTGAAAAGGCATCCTTTATTCATTACTGCCCAAATGAAACCATTGACGGAATAGAAATCTTTGACGTGCCTAAGCACCCAACAGCACCGATTGTTGCAGATATGTCCTCTATGATTTTGTCACGCGAAATTAATGTAGACGATTTTGATCTGATTTATGCGGGTGCGCAAAAAAATATAGGCCCTTCAGGGCTTAGCATCGCAATTGTGCGTAAGTCGTTGTTGGAGAGAGAAGGTCTGCCTAAGCCTGCCATCTTAGACTACGCAATCGAAGCCAAGCAAAACAGTATGTACAATACGCCACCGACATATGCTTGGTATCTAGCTGCGGAGGTGTTCAAGTACCTAGAATCAATCGGTGGCGTACCAGCGATGGAAAAGCACAATAGAGAAAAAGCAGCATTGTTATATGACTATATTGATAGTTCAGAGTTTTATTTCAACAAGGTTACAGCAGATTGCCGCTCTCTGATGAACGTACCTTTTTGGTTAAAAGATGACGCTTTAAATGAAAAGTTTTTAACCGAAGCAGAGCAAAACGGCCTAATGGCATTAGAAGGGCACCGCTTTGTAGGTGGGATGCGTGCAAGTATTTACAATGCAATGCCCAAAGAAGGTATTGAAGCATTGATTTCATTTATGAAACGCTTTGCGCAGGAGAATAGCTGATGGAACAACTTTCTTTAGAACCAATTAAAAAAGTATCTGGATCAGTAACATTACCTGGTTCAAAAAGCCTGTCTAACCGAATTTTATTGCTCGCAGCTTTGTGCGACGGCGTTACGGAAGTTCGAAACTTATTAGATAGTGATGATATCCGTCATATGCTAGGTGCATTGAGTGAAATGGGCGTGCAAGTCCAGCTTAACGACGACAAAACAATAGCCACAGTGAACGGCACAGGCGGTAAATTATTGACGCCTAAGGAGCCTTTGTTTCTTGGCAATGCAGGCACGGCATTTCGTCCTCTAACAGCAGTATTGGCTGCCACCCAAGGCAAGTTCACATTAACGGGTGAACCGCGAATGGAAGAAAGACCAATAGGTCATCTTGTTGACGCCTTGGCCGCGCTAGGGGCAGATGTTACTTATCTCAAGAATGCGCATTACCCACCATTAGAAATTGCTGGTAAGAAGATTGCTGGTGGCAAAGTGGAAATTGATGGCAGTATCTCAAGTCAGTTTTTAACCGCATTGTTAATGGCTGCTCCTTTGTTTGAAGGTGATAGTGAGATAAAAATCATTGGTGAGCTTGTTTCCAAGCCGTATATCGACATTACCTTAGGTGTAATGAAGCACTTCGGGGTCATTGTTGAGCATGATAACTACCAAGTGTTTTATGTAAAAGGCAAACAAGGTTATCAATCTCCTGGCAGTATTATGGTAGAAGGGGATGCATCTTCAGCATCTTACTTTGTTGCGGCTGCAGCGATTGCTGGTGGAGAAATTGAAATAAATGGCGTGGGTTTATCTAGTGTTCAAGGCGACATTGGTTTTGCAAAAGTGATGGAACAAGTTGGTGCGCAAATAGACTGGTTTGACGAAAAACTTGTTGTTAGAAAAGGGAAGTTGAAAGGGGTTGATATAGACGCCAACGCTATCCCTGATGCAGCTATGACATTGGCCACAGTCGCTCTATTTGCTGAAGGTAAAACGGCAATTAGAAACATTTATAACTGGCGAGTTAAAGAGACTGATAGGTTATATGCGATGGCGACAGAGCTTCGCAAAGTAGGTGCAGAAGTTGTTGAAGGTGAAGACTTTATTGAAGTCACACCACCAGCAGAATTTAAGCTTGCAGAAATTGATACTTACAACGACCATCGTATTGCAATGTGCTTTTCAATGGTTGCAGTAGGTGGAAAAGCCGTTGTTATCAATGACCCAGGCTGCACTGCAAAAACGTTCCCTACCTATTTTGAAGTACTTGCTTCTATCTCTGAACACTAATCAAATAAAGGTGTGCAATTGCACACCTCTTACCTGAAAAGAAAACAAATGTATCAACAGAACAAAAAGTTACATGTTGATAAGGATCTATTCATTAAACTTGCGTATAATAGGCGCCGATTTATATAAGGTGTGCATTTCAGGAGGTATTAATGCAGGCTGCAATGCCCGTAATCACCGTAGACGGCCCAAGCGGATCTGGCAAAGGAACTGTTTGTCGTTTGTTGGCTGAGAAGCTAAATTGGGATGTTTTAGATAGTGGTGCAATTTATCGCGTGCTGTCTATTGCTGTTTTACATCATCAAATCGCGTTAGATAACGAAGAGGCACTAGTGCCACTTGCTGCTAACCTTGATGTTCAATTTATGATTGATAGTGAGACTAAAAAATCTAGAATTGTACTTGAAGGCGAAGATGTAACCAATACGATTCGAAACGAAGAGGTCGGCGCTACTGCATCGAAAATTGCGATGCTTCCTCGTGTTAGAGAAGCGCTTTTAAGAAGGCAAAGAGCATTTAGCACTGAAAATGGCCTGATTGCAGATGGTCGTGATATGGGCACAGTTGTATTTCCTTCAGCCGAGCTTAAAATTTATCTGACTGCAAGTGCAGAAGAACGTGCCCAGAGACGCTTTAATGAGTTGAAGGATAAAGGCCTTAGTGTTAAACTAGAGGGCCTTTTAGAAGATATTAAAGCTCGTGATGACAGAGATATGAATAGACCTGTTGCGCCTTTAGTGCCAGCAAAAGACGCTATTCATATTGATACAACGGAGCTAAATGCTGAGCAGGTGTTCAATAAAGTTTTAAAACTTATTGAAGATGCTGTATTGGCAGGAAAACTTCCAAAAGTTAGCTAATTTATTTCATAGCACTGGCAAGGCTGCCGGTGTTTTTTTAACTACCCCATGCAGCATGGTCGCTTATTGGTACATTTATATATGAGACGTATTTAGTATGTCAGAAAATTTTGCGCAGTTATTTGAAGAAAGCCTAAAGGGTTTTGAAGCAGAGCAAGGCTCTATCGTTAAAGGTACTGTTATTTCAATCGAGAACAACATTGTTCTTGTTGACGCAGGCCTTAAGTCTGAAAGTGCAATCCCTGCAGAGCAATTCAAAAATGCTGCTGGTGAACTAGAAGTTGCTGTTGGCGACGAAGTAGACGTAGCACTAGATGCAATCGAAGACGGTTTCGGTGAAACTATCCTTTCTCGTGAGAAAGCGAAGCGTCACGAAGCTTGGATCCGTCTTGAGAAAGCATGTGAAGAGCAAGAGACTGTTATCGGTGTTATCAACGGTAAAGTTAAAGGCGGTTTCACTGTTGAAGTTGATTCAATCCGTGCTTTCCTACCTGGTTCACTTGTTGATGTTCGTCCTGTACGTGACACTGCTCACCTTGAAGGTAAAGAGCTTGAGTTCAAAGTTATCAAGCTTGACCAGAAGCGTAACAACGTTGTTGTTTCTCGTCGTGCAGTTATCGAGTCTGAAAACTCTCAAGAGCGTGAAGAACTACTTGCTAACCTTGTTGAAGGTCAAGAAGTTAAAGGTATCGTTAAGAACCTTACAGACTACGGTGCATTCGTAGATCTAGGTGGTGTTGACGGTCTACTTCACATCACTGATATGGCTTGGAAACGTGTTAAGCACCCATCTGAGATCGTAAATGTTGGTGACGAAATCGCTGTTAAAGTACTTAAGTTCGACAAAGAGAAGACTCGTGTTTCTCTAGGTCTTAAGCAACTTGGCGAAGATCCTTGGGCAGCAATCGCTGGTCGTTACCCAGAAGGCGCTAAGCTTACTGGTCGCGTAACTAACCTTACAGACTACGGTTGTTTCGTTGAGATCGAAGAAGGCGTTGAAGGCCTAGTTCACGTTTCTGAAATGGACTGGACTAACAAGAACATCCACCCTTCAAAAGTTGTTTCACTAGGTGATACTGTTGAAGTTATGGTTCTTGAAATCGACGAAGAACGTCGTCGTATTTCTCTAGGTCTTAAGCAGTGTAAAGCTAACCCTTGGCAGGAATTTGCTCGTCTACAAAACAAAGGCGACCAAGTTACTGGTAAGATCAAGTCTATCACTGACTTCGGTATCTTCATCGGTCTTGACGGCGGCATCGACGGCCTTGTACACCTTTCTGACATCTCTTGGAACACTCCAGGTGAAGAAGCTGTACGTGAGTACAAGAAAGGCGACGAGATCACTGCAATCGTTCTACAGGTTGACCCTGAGCGTGAGCGTATCTCACTAGGCGTTAAGCAAATCGAAGCTGATCCTTTCAATAACTACCTAGACGCAAACAAAAAAGGTGCTATTGTTAAAGGTAAAGTGACTGAAGTTGACGCGAAAGGCGCAACTGTTGAGCTTATCGAAGGCGTTGAAGGCTACATCCGTGTTGCTGACATCGCTCAAGAGCGCGTAGAAGATGCAACTTCTGTTGTTTCTGAAGGTGACGAGATTGAAGCTAAATTTGTAGGTGTTGACCGTAAGAACCGTGCGATCAGCCTATCTGTTAAAGCTATCTTCGAAGCTGAAGAGAAAGAAGCGCTAGAGAAGCTTAAGAAAGAAGAGCCAGCATTTGAAAATGCAATGGCAGCGGCTTTCAAAAACGCTCAAAAAGACTAATTTTTAAAGTCTAAACAAGAAGGGCACTTTTGCCCTTCTTTTTTACCTTAAGGAAACGTTATGACAAAGTCTGAATTAATAGAAAAACTTGCTGAACAGCATGCGCATGTTCCTGTTAAAGATGTAGAAAATGCAGTAAAAGAAGTTTTAGAACAAATGGCGGGTTCGCTGTCTGGCTCAGATAGAATTGAAATCCGTGGCTTTGGCAGTTTCTCTCTACACTACCGTTCACCTAGAACGGGTCGCAATCCTAAAACGGGTGAGACAGTAGAGTTAGATGGTAAATATGTACCACACTTCAAGCCTGGCAAAGAGTTGAGAGATCGCGTAAACGCTAGTATTGAAGGTTAATTGGAGAAACCTAGTTTGGTTCGAGTTGTAAAAAAAGGACTATTGTTAGTGTTGCTGTTTTTGGCTTTTGTGGTAGGCACCCAAAATCCAAACCTTGTACAGGTCAACTTTATTGTTGCGAGTGCCGAAATGCCTTTGGCGACACTATTAAGCTTATGTCTTTTTACTGGTATTTTGGTAGGACTTTTGTTTAACCTAACTTCATTGTTAAGGCTAAAGCAAAAAAATCGTCAATTACATAAGGCAAACAACTTACTACTGACTAAAAATCAAAACCAGTCATGATAGAGCTTTTGTTCTTGTTGCTTCCTGTTGCTGCGGCTTACGGCTATGTAATGGGTAAAAATAGTGCTAAAAATTTAGCGCATGAGCAAAATAGAAAGATCACATCAGAATACAGTAAAGGCCTAAAATTTCTCCTGGATCGTGAGGAAGACCAAGGTCTAGAACACCTAATTCAATTACTTGAAGTATCCGCCGACTCCGTAGAGCACTATTTGACACTCGCAACGCTTTTTAGAAAACGCGGAGAGTTAGATAGAGCAATTAAAATCCATGAATTATTGATTGAACAACCAAGCTTAGATACTGAGTTGGTTAAGTCTTGTCGGCTAGAATTAGCACAAGATTATGTTATGGCAGGGTTGCTAGATAGTGCTGAATCTAATCTAGTTGTGCTTGTAAAAGCAGGGTTTGAAGATGCAAGAGAACCAATTATTCAGCTTTATTCTCAAACAAGGGACTGGGAAAAGGGCATCAACATGTATGAAGCCTATTCAGATTTATTCATTGATAAAAATAGCTGTGCAGCAATTGCCAATTTTTATTGTGAAGCAGCGTTAGAATCGGATGATCTACTCCTGTTAGATAAAGCGACTAAACTTGCCCATCAAGCAATCAGACCTTTATATGAACTGGGCTTAGATGCCTATACACGCCAAGACAACGTAAAGGCTATTTATTACTGGCGTAAACTTCTTTCTGAATATCCTCAAATTTCACCGCTCATAATTAATGACCTACAAACTTGCTATAAATCTCTTAACATTGCACTAGAATACTATGAACTGATAGAAGAGCTGTTACCAATTAGCGGTGTGACTATAAAGATCAAGCACTGCCAAGGCTTAGTAGAAGCGGGCGAAACAGCGGCTGCGATAGAGTTTCTAACAGATAGCTTAAAACGAGAGCCATCTATTAGAGGCTTTAGTTACTTGCTCCAGTTGCTAAGTACTAAAAACACCAAAATACAGGATGTACTAAATGAGATTGATCATTTGGTAACTTCATACATCGCGACTAAACCAGACTACCAGTGTCATAAATGCGGCTTTACAAGCCATAAACTGTACTGGTTGTGCCCATCTTGCAAAACATGGGAATCGGTTGTTCCAAATCGCGGCTTAGATGGATACTAGTATTTATTGATTCTTTTGAATAAAAGTAAGGTAATTATGTCAAACATTGAACTAAAAAAAGTGCTGATTGCGTTGGATTATGATGACGAAAGTGCGGCATTAGATTTTGTTTCCCAGCTGTCTCCAAATGAATGTCGTCTAAAAGTTGGCAAAGAAATGTTTACCTACTTTGGACCTCAATTTGTTAAAAAGCTTGTGGATCTTGGTTTTGACGTATTTCTTGACCTAAAATTCCATGACATTCCTAATACGGTAGCAAAAGCAGTAACGGCTGCGGCTGAGTTAGGTGTGTGGATGGTGAATGTGCACGCCAGCGGTGGAACAGAAATGATGAGCAAGGCAAAAGAAGCGTTGGCTCAGTATGGTGACAAAGCGCCGCTTTTGATTGCTGTTACGGTACTAACAAGTATGGATCAGGCACAGTTATCAAAATTAGGCGTTGAAAAAACACCACAAGAGCAAGTGTTGTATCTAGCTAAGCTAGCAAAAGAGTCTGGCCTTGACGGTGTCGTTTGTTCTGCACAAGAAGCTGAATCGTTAAAAGCAGAGCTTGGCAGCGAGTTTAAGCTAATAACACCTGGGATTAGACCCGCAGGAAGCGATGCTGGTGACCAAAAGCGCATCATGACACCTGAAAAAGCGATTGCTGCTGGCAGCGATTATTTGGTTATTGGGCGCCCAATCACAAAAGCTGAAGACCCGGCACAAGCACTTAGAGCGATAAACTTGAGTATCGCTTAATAAATGCGTTTATGATTGCCGATGTGTAACATCACGCATTGGCACTTTCTTCTCTTGCCTTACTTCCCTTCTTCAATTTTTATACGCAACTAATCTGAATACTCTTTTTATACGTATTGAGCATTGTTCTATAGGTTTATCTAATAGGGTATTGCTGAATAATGAAAACAGCCCTTTACTGGTTTACAGAAGATTTGCGGTTACACGATAACGTTGCATTAAATTCCACATTGTATGCATGTGACGAAATCATATTTGTCTACGTATTAGATGAATACCTTTTAAAGCCGACTAACTACAATCATGTGCATGTGGGCGACATTCGATTAAAGTTTATCAAAGAGTCTCTGGCCGACCTGTCAGATCAGTTACAACAGTTGGGATATGAGTTGCAAGTATTTCGGGGTGAGACTAATACCGTCTTGAAAAACCTTGTAACCACAAATGACGTAGATATCATCGGCTGTCATCATTCAGTTGGGTTATACGAAAGGCGAAACTTATCAATCTTGCAATCACAGCTTCCTGATAAGCGGTTTATATGCCAAAACAATAATCTGTTATTTGGTAGCAAGCAGGTCGAGCCAAATGTATTGAATGGTTCATTTTCCAAGTTTCGAAAAAAAACGGCACAAACAGCAGTATATGAGCCAGTAGAGAGTGTGCTAACTGACACATTACCAAGACCTTTGAGCTATGAAGGGGAGAGATTAGAGCACTGGCGATTTTATCTTGAGTCCAATAGTAGCAAAGGGCCAAGCGTCTTCTGCGGCGGTGAGCGCAAAGCGTTATTAGAAGTCGAAAGCTATTTTAACACTGATGCTGCGCTTAGTTACAAGCAAACACGTAATGAATTGGAAGGGCATACAAACTCTACTAAATTTAGCCCCTATTTGGCATTGGGAAATATCTCGCCAAGAGAAATAGTTGCAAACCTTAAACGGTTTGAACATCAGCATGGCGCAAATGACTCTACATATTGGATATTCTTTGAAATATTGTGGAGGGAGTTTTTCCATCACAAAGCCATCTTGAAAGGAAGTAAACTGTTCGAATTTTCTGGTGAGTCAGGTAAACGCCCTCTAACAACATATTATCCACAACGCTTTTTAAGTTGGTGCAATGGAGAGACTTCTTACCCTCTGGTAAATGCATTGATGAAAGAATTGAATGCGACCGGATTTATGTCTAACAGAGGGAGGCAAATTGTTGCAAGTTGTCTCGTAAATGAGTTACAGGTAGATTGGCGGTACGGCGCAGCGTTTTTCCAACAACAACTGGTTGATTATGATGTCGCTTCAAATTGGGGAAATTGGCAGTATATTGCTGGGGTCGGCGATGACCCAAAAGGTGGAAGACACTTTAACATCAATAAGCAGGCCGAAATGTATGACCCAAATGGGGCCTTTGTACGTAAATGGTCCCCGAATAAGTCTGTCTGGATTTCAGAAACGGACATAGCCGATTGGCCCCAAGAGGTATAAACAAGTGGCTTTAAATCTTGTTTGGCTGAAAAGAGATTTAAGACTGTCTGACCATCAGGCATTGTTCACTGCGGCTCAAAATGGAAATCCAGTTCTTCTATTATATTGTTTTGAACCTTCTGCATTGAGAGATAATCACTCTTCACTGCGTCATTTTAAGTTTATCAGTGAATCTTTATTAGACATTAAGAACCGAGTACCCGATGGAGCACTTTACTGTGCCTATGGAGAATGTATTGATGTTATTGAACAGATACACCAAATGGTTGGGATAAGCGGGCTATTCAGCCATCAAGAAATTGGTTTGGCATATACTTTTAAACGAGACAAACAGGTTGCAAATTGGTGTAAGTTGAAAAATGTGCCTTGGCATGAATTTCCTCAAGGTGCCGTAATAAGAGGACTCAAAAATAGAGTCGATTGGGACAAAAACTGGCAAAAAACGATGCGTGATGAGTTGATTGACGTTGAAATTGAAAGCACTCAATTCTTTACAGAAAATCAGATGTTTAATAGGCATTTAGATTTACTATCTTTTGTTCGAGTGCAGAATAAAGAAGCGTTTCAATTGGGTGGTGAAGGTGTTGGGTGGCAAGTACTCAATTCTTTCTTTGATTCAAGAGGCAAGTCATATGCGTACTCTTTATCGAGTCCCGATAAAGCCACTGAACATTGCTCACGGCTTTCAACTTACCTCGCATGGGGCAATTTAAGCCTACGACAAGTATACCAAGAAGTTCTGAAAAACTGGAACAAACCACATTGGCGCAAATCGCTGGTTGCTTTCACTTCGAGGCTACACTGGCACTGCCATTTTATTCAAAAATTCGAAAGCGAATGTGACATTGAGTTTAGATGTGTTAATCGCGCCTATGAAAATATGCCTAGAGTTACTGGTGAAGAAGCAAAAATTAGGTTAGAAGCTTGGAAGAGTGGGAACACAGGCATTCCTATGATAGATGCCTGCATGAGGAGCTTGATTGCAACGGGTTATCTGAATTTTAGGATGAGGGCAATGCTAGTCAGTTTTCTGTGTCATCATTTGTCCTTGGATTGGCGTGCTGGCGTTGCTCATTTAGCAAGGCTATTTTTAGACTTTGAACCAGGCATACATTACAGCCAATTTCAAATGCAAGCGGGCGTGACTGGAATCAATACAATCCGCATCTACAACCCAGTTAAACAAGGAGAAGACAAAGATCCAGAAGGTCTTTTTGTCAAAAAGTGGGTGCCAGAGCTATCTGAGATCCCAGCCCCTTTGGTGCACAGCCCATGGAATTTGACCGAAATGGAGCAGATGATGTTCGGGATTGAACTTGGCGTAGATTATCCCATGCCGATAGTCGATTTAAAGGAAAGTTATACCAAAGCACAGGAACTGCTTTGGCAGTGGAAGAATCGAGACGATGTTGCACGTGAGGCTAAACGAGTTTTATCAATCCATGTTAGGTAAACGCCATGCACAAAAAACAGAAATTACCGATGAAAATATGCGTTGTTTGTCGAAGACCATTTTCATGGCGTAAAAAATGGCAGCGAGACTGGGAGAACGTTAAGTATTGCTCTAGACGTTGTTCTACAAATAGTAAATTAAAGGTAACCACTTAATGGCAAGCACATTTAAAACACTAAGGCTTATTCTGGGTGACCAGCTCAACGCCGGTCATTCATGGTATACCAGTAAAAATGATGACACGCTTTACGTAATAGCAGAGCTTCATCAAGAAGCAAATTATGTGCAGCACCACATACAAAAAGTCTGTGCATTTTTTGCAGCGATGCAAGCCTTTAGCAAGGCGTTACAAACAGCAGGCCATAATGTTAAGTATTTAACGCTGGATGACACCAAAGATTATTCGCAGTTACCTGAGCTTCTTAACAGTCTAATAAAAGACCATCAAATAGAGTTGTTCGAGTACCAATTGCCTGATGAATATAGGCTTCGCGCTCAATTAAGTGCATATAGAAATCAGTTAAGTATTGCTTCAAATGTCTTTGAGACAGAGCATTTTTATCTTTCAGATAGCGAGATAAGTCATTATTTTACAGTAGGTAAGAAACATCGCCTAGAAGCGTTTTATAGGAAAATGCGAGCACGCTTTAATGTTCTTATGGACGGTGACAAACCGTTGGGAGGCACTTGGAATTTTGACAGTAATAACCGAAATAAATTGAAGCAAAAAGACTTGCCTGAAATACCAGAGCCACTTGTATTTGCGAACGATGTGGCAGATATTTTCGAAAGGCTTAAGCGACACAATATTACTACGTTTGGTGAATACCATGAACGGCTCTTATGGCCAATAAATAAACAGCAGGCGAAGGACTTAGTAGCGGCTTTTTGTGAAACACAGTTGTCTAAATTTGGCTTTTTCCAAGATGCGATGACATGTAAAGCTGATGATTTGTATACAAAAAAGCAATGGAGTTTATATCATTCTAGGTTGTCGTTTGCTTTAAACAGTAAAATAATAAGTCCAGCTTACGTAGTTGATACAGTTGTTGACTACTATTACAAGCACTCAAGCGAAGTGGATATTGCACAAATAGAAGGGTTCGTTAGGCAGATCATTGGTTGGAGAGAATTTGTTCGCGGAATTTATTGGGTCAACATGCCACAGTATGCACGGTTAAACCAATTAGGGGCGAAGCGGAATTTACCAAAGTGGTTCTGGGATGGTGAAACTAAAATGAATTGCCAAAAACATGCAATCAAACAATCTTTAGATTTTGCTTATGCCCACCATATTCAAAGGTTAATGGTCACTGGTAATTTTTGCCTAATAGCAGGCATAGACCCAAATCAAGTAGACGATTGGTACTTAGGCGTTTATGTCGATGCGATTGAATGGGTCGAAATGCCAAATACAAGGGGAATGAGCCAATTTGCAGATGGCGGCATTGTAGGTTCCAAAGCGTATGCTTCTAGTGGTAACTATATTAATAAAATGAGCGACTATTGCTCAGAGTGCCAATATGACATTAAGTCTGTAGATGGTAACAATGCTTGTCCAATGAACTCTATGTATTGGCATTTTATGAGTAAATATGAGGAGCAGTTCTCTAATAATCCTCGCAATAAGATGATTTACTCAAGCTGGCATAAGAAGCAGCCTGAGGAAAGAGAAAATATCCTTGCTAAGGCACAGCACTACCTCAGTGTGTTAGATGATATATGATTACTGGTGTTCAAAGTAAATCCTATAAGTACTCGACCAAATTGGAAAATCAACGTTAGTCATATAACAGATAAAATCTTGTATTTTGGTATCACTTACCTCGAGTAAATAGCGTAGCTTATCGATCTGTTTTTGGTCTAGCTGACTATGTGCAAAGTTGTTTTCAACAGAGGTAATGCTTAGATTTGGAAACTCAGGAAACCGTTCTGTCCACATATCACTGGCCCTGAGTTTACCTTCTTCAACTTTCTGATTATTGTGATAGCAACCAATGTTAACGGTACTACAGCGATCAATCTGCTTTTCTAATAACACCAACATTGTGAGCTTTTTAACCGGGTTTTTGATTGATAAACTGGTAGAGCTGCAGGGACTATTCTGGTTTAGCGGATTGACGACTTCGTCAGGGTTATTAAAAACAAAGGTGACATCACAATTGGGCTTTGGCAATGGGTCAAATACGAGCCCAGAATTACTGGGGGAATATGTACTAAAAGACTCTAAAAACCCACTAGTAGAAAACTCCTTAGATACTCCAAGCGTAAAAGCTTGTGAGTTGAGCTTACTACGGCATGTGATGTTTACAGGGGGCTCGAAGTCTTCTGGGTGAGGGTGCGTGTAAAATTGCACAAACGGTATAGCACCGGCGTCTCTTTGAATACCAGACTTGCTTATCAACGCTGTTTCTTGAAGGAATCTTGGATCGTTCTTATTTTGACGTAAAATATAGATGCAAAACACTTCGTTTACACTGAACTTTAAGAGTGACTTAGCTGCATAATATAACTGCGCCTTTTTGTCTTGTTCTTGAGGATGTATTTGCGGTGTTTTAATTTCGTCTGAGATTAAGCGCTTTAACTGAGCATGACTTTTTGCGTGCCTTTTCAAACACTGGCTAAATAGGCGTACTACTTGATTCAGCTGGCCTAGTAATGAAGTCGGTATAAAATGTGTGACTTTTTCTATTAAAAGTGCCAAAGCTTGTGTTCCTGGAAGCTCAAGAAGAACTTCTAACCCGTTACTGGCCTTACAAGCGGCAAAAAACCTTTGGCTGTTCGACCTGTTGTAATCTAACAGTTTTGAAAACCCACCTATGGAATTGGCTTCGTGTGCTAAACTCGATTTAACTGCGATAAATGTCTTTTGGATTCGTTCACCCAAGCGAGTTAACTCTGTTTTTTCTTCTTGATTCAGTCCCATGCTCTAAAAAGCGTTCTCTTTCCTAATTTGCCTTAGATTACATGGGACTGAAGGGTTTTGAAAGTCCTCAATTAACTAAATTTGTAGTTAAATTAGTTACAAGCACCCAAGTTCTTCCAAGGACCCCAAGGACCAGACTGAGCAGGGTCTTCGCCTTGTACCCACCAGTTGGCTTCATAAATGTTACCGTTGTGAGCAACTCTATCACCTTGCAAATAAACGGCACTTGAAGACCAAGCAGGTAATCCATTGCAACCAGTTGAATCGTCACTCACAGTAACCGTTTTGCTGATGGTATCTGAATTTCCGTCTCTATCGCTGGCGACCAAAGTTATCGTATATTGGCCAGATTGCTTGTAAGTATGTTTCGGTGAGTTTTCAGCGCTTGTTGATCCATCACCGAAATCCCATGCAGCGCTTGTACTACCTGAGCTTGTATTTTGAAGTGAAACGCTCAAACCATTTGTTGAAGCTGAAAAATCGGCTTTGACATCGGTAGAGCCATCGCAATCAGAATCTTTTCGCCAAACGTTACTGTATCGATCTGGCTGAGCTCCTTGTGACCACCAAATAGCCTCATAGACCGAACCAATAAATGACACTTTTTCTCCTGGTTCATAACTTTTTTGTGCATCCCAGCCAGGAGCACAATCGGGCGGCGTACCAACAATAATAACTTTAGAAACAGTGCCTGTTTGGTTAACTGTGTCTGTTACAGTTAGCGTTACGTTGAAATTGCCAGCTATGCCGTAGTCAAAACTGGGGTTTTGAGCAGACGATGTTGCATTGCCTTGACCAAAATCCCATTCATATTGAGTAATAGCGTTGTCATCCGCAGATTGGTTAACGAAACTGACAGTTGTGCCGTTTACTGAGTAAGTAAAGTTAGCAACAGGGGGATTGTCCGTTGGAATGTCGCCGATCCCAGTTTTTTGTTTTATCCAATCTAAGTAACTCGTTGTACGAGTAAAGGCAGTTGCGCCTTGGCAAGCAATACCCCAGCTCACTGTACCAATGCTATAAAAATCGTTGCCTACTTTCACCGCATATGGACCACCACTGTCTCCATTACACGCTGAGCGACCACCTTCGCCCCCGCCACATATCACAGACCCTGGGATGGAGAAGTTTAGCAATGAGCTACAACTATTGTTGCTAATTACGGGGAGCTCAGCTTCTCTTAACACATCGCTTGGACGCCCTCGATTAGAGGTAAGCCCCCAGCCCGATACTGTTACATAATTACCGACATTCGCATATTGAGACTCAATAGCGCTAGTGGGCAGTTTTGCGGGGGTGTATTGGCTAGGAGCAGGTGAGGCGAGTTTTAATAATGCAATGTCATAACCAGAGCGGATCCCATTCGCACCGCGCCAGCGCTCGTGGTTTATAATCTGAGATACTCTCAGGGTCTGACCATCTCCACGACTAATTGAGTGTGCACCGACTCGAACAGTTAAACTGGAAGTAGAAGCGCTATCTAAACAATGCGCAGCAGTCAAAACCCAGTTTGAACTGATCAATGTGCCGCCACACCCTTGACGGCCATTCATGAGTAATGCTACTTGGTATGGTCTTGAATATGCTGGTGTTTCTATGCCACCTACGACACTAGGGGTAACATCAACAACGGGAGTTGCTTGCCCATATGTGCTTGCAGCAGCGAGTGCAGATAGTAATAATTTAACCTTTTTCATGATGTATCTTTCCTTTATTGGCTCGAAAATGAGCTGTTATAGGAATAATCTGAGATACACCTTTGATTCAAGAGTTGAGTGAAAAATAATCACTGGTAGGAGCTCTTGGTTTACTAAGAGCAAAAAGAGTAGTGAGTTGTTTTCAATGGTGTTTTAGTGTAACAAAAAATTTACAGTAATTTTTATTTGTTGAGAGTTCTGCTAAACATAATTTATTGATCTTTAATCATGAAAAGCGGGCCGTTTTGCCCGCTAGTGCTTGAACTGTATTTTAATTATTAAAAACTATATCTAGCAGACAGTTTCCAATTACGAGGTTCTCCCCAAGTTACTGAACCACTCCATGGTGCTATATCGTTGTGATAGCTCTTGTCAAACACGTTATCGATGTTTACTGAAATGCTGAGCTCTTCCGTCACGTAATATCTCGCCATTAAGTTAAATAAAGTAACTGAGCCGTGATCTCGACGTTCTCTACCTTGTAGGTTTGGCCTACCACTTTCAACCCAGTAACCGTCTTTCCAATTCATACCAAATCCTACTGTTAAGTTTTCAATGTAATCCGAAGGTTGGTACGTGGTGTAAAAATTGAAAAGCTGTTTGGGTACGTCGGTGTTTAATTGCAAGCCATCTTGGTCTTCAGTTTTTGCATAAGAGTAACCGGTATATATGTTGAAACCAGGTGATACTTCGCCGCTTAATTCAAATTCTAAACCTCTAGTAGTGCCTGTATCGACCACAATAGTTGGATTGATACGAGTGCCTTCAATTCTATAGCGGCGATCAAAAGCTGGGTCGTCAATTGCTTCATTCTTTTTGTTAGATTCAAATACCGCAAATGAGAAGTTTAACAAGCCAATTTCGGCTTTAAGACCAGCTTCCAAACTGTCTCCAATGATCGGCCCATGGAGCTTTTGATTCTTGTCATATTCAAGTTGAGGTTCAAAGGCATCCGAGTAACTCGCGTAGATGCTGTACTCGTCATTAATATCATATATTACCCCTGCGTAAGGGGTTGTTTCTTTCTCAATTTGATTGACTAAATGACTGCTTACATCTACACCATTTTTCTCTGCATTTTGGCCATACTCTTTGTATTCCCAATCGGTTCTTCTCGCGCCGATGATGGTTTTTAAATTTTCTGTAATAGCTAAACGAGTCGCGAAGTAAAAACCGCTACTGATATGTGTTTCAAGACGATTTGGATCAGTGTTACTGAAAGGGTAGTGCGGTATATCGCCATTCCAAGTAAAGTAATTTATCTTTTCGATATCGCCGATTTGTACTTTTTCTTGTTCATGACTGTTTCCAATATATGTTCTTTCCCTGTCAAAACTATTGTAACCGACAATTAGGTCGTGTTCTTGACCCAAAAATTCAAAACTACCCTGTAAGTTAATATCAAAAGTTCTTTGAACATCGTTAGAGCTACTGATGACGGCACTCATGCCAAACCCGTCATCAGTGAAGCCGTCTTGATTGTAATAACCGTTTTCATACAGGAAGAATAGTTTTCCACCTTCCATGTCTATAGTGTTATAAGTGGCAATTGAATTGAGTTGCCACCCATTGTCAAAACCGTGACTAATAGATGCAAAATAAGTGTTTTCTTCAAGAGGCCAAGAGCTGTTTTTTGCTGTTAAGCCTGTGTCACTTCTTTTCGGATTAAACAAGCTGCCATCGGCAAAATAGTATGGCGCAGCATGGGAGTTGATTACCCCTCTAGAAGCAGTATCTGCATATTCATAACCAACGCGTATAAGCGTTGTGTCAGTCAAATCACCTTCTGCCGTGACATAAACTGAGGTCTTTTCTTGACCATATCTATCGACAAATGAATCTTTATCATAATGTGCAGCCGCAACACGTCCGCGAATGCTGCCATCGCTGTTAAGAGGTGCAGAAACATCGAGTTCTACGCGATTATTGTTCCAGCGGCCAGCTAATACACCAACGTGACCGTCTACCTCTTTACTAACGGCCCGCTTTCTGACTAAGTTGATTGTGGCAGTGGGGGAGCCAACTCCGGTCATCAAGCCATTAGCGCCTCGTAATATCTCAACACGCTCATAAGCAATAGAGTCTCCATTGACGTCAGCCCTTCGACCACCTGGGAACTGCTGTACACCATCAATTTGGATAAGGTTTACATTGTCGCCACGGACAATAAATTGAGTGCGATCATGACTTCGTCCACTATTGGCGTAGACCCCAGTCGTATGCTGTAAAACATCTTTAATGTTAACCGACTTCCAATCTTCTAATTGCTGTTGGGTTATAACTGAAACAGATTGCGGTGTTTCCTTTAGAGATAAAATCATTTTAGTTGCGGACTTTGTCGCTGCATCTGAGTAATTACCAGTAGTCGAAGCTGTAACGTATATACGCTCGATTTCGTTTGCTGACTGTGCGTTGCTGTCAGTGTCTATTGAACTGGCAAAAGCTTGAGACCCAGTAAATGCAGCAGTTAAAGCAAGAGCCAAGGGGGCTAGGCGAAGAGTCGGGCGTCTATTACATGAAGAAAGCAAATTAGAATTGTCCATAAAATCCTATTCCAGAAGAACAAAAAAAGCTGTGCAAATATATACAGCGCAATCGTTGGTAGTCTTAGACCAAGTCAGATTTAGAGTGATTGTACCAATCTAGGTCCTTAACTGATAATGGTTTGCATTATCGTTGTGAGGAGGGCAAAGTCAAGGGCTACATGATGGTCATTGAAAAATAATGCATGCATATTAAGTTTTTAATAAATATAGGTTTTTTAAATTAAATTTTTCTTGTATATATTCGTCTTAGAAGATCTCTGGCTTAAAAATTGGCTTGAGGTAGGGGTTGTACACTTTGATTTTTGGCTTGACGACGGCGCAGTAGAATTATTGCAATAAATACCCAATTTTTACCTTTTTCGGTTGTTTTTTGAACTCTTTTTGTTAGTCTTGTAATGCTACTTTGTATAGTACCTAAATCGTTACCTAACAATAATTATAAGAAGATAGGCTATGGGAGATCTTTTTCTAAAGCAACGCGAAAATTGGTGGGTGTGGGTCGCATGGGGTATTGTGGGGCTTGTTGCCAGCAAACTGTTGATGTCGGTATTGAATAACGTATGGTGGGTAATGTTGGCACCTATATTTATATTACTGATGTTAGCAGCTTGGATGAACTTTAACCGCCGTTTTGATTTTATCAGAGCACTGAAAATATTTATTTTAGTTGGTGTAATTTCTATGCTGCCGCTGTTTGAGCAACGCTGGCATAGTTGGGATCAGCTAATTCATATGGCAGTTGATTCAGGCACATTGTTAATTTCTCTTTTAACAGTGTGTGTTTTGTGTGCTTTGTTGGCAAAACGACCTAAACAGTATTACTAAGTTAAGTTGGTAACATGATAATTGTGAATTAGTCAAAAAAATACTTTACATAGGTATTATTTACACTTATCATGCGCGCCAACAACGGAGAGATGGCTGAGTGGTTGAAAGCACCGGTCTTGAAAACCGGCATACGTTAATAGCGTATCTAGGGTTCAAATCCCTATCTCTCCGCCA
>NZ_AUYB01000082.1 GCF_001625655.1 Pseudoalteromonas luteoviolacea DSM 6061
TTCGAAAAAAGTTAAGCTTTCCGTTTGGCTTTACCCTTCACTTTGGTTTGCGATTTTCGTTGCATCCCGCCGTGTCAGTGGGTGCGCATTATAGGGAGATCCAAAATAGGATCAAGTGTTTTTTACATAAAACTTAGAAAAAGAACCTTTTCGAATAAAATAACATCAAAACAGCTCAAAACTGCACGTTCTGTAATCATATTTTAATCAAAATGACATGTTTTTTCGAAAAGGACCTTAAGTATTGTACAAATCTGAGATCTTGCAAACATTTTCTCAGCACAATAGTCATTGTGCTGAGAGTTTATTCTGACTAATAGAGAAGGCTATATAATTTACGACGATATGTAGCGGCAGTACTATCACCTTCAGGCAGTGAAGCGATAATATCTAAGAACCCTTTCTTTGCCTCACCAAAAGACAGATCCTTACTCAGTACTTTAAAGAGAGAGGCCAATGCATCTTCTTTTTTTCCCGCATCTACTTGCGCTTGAGCAAGCTGGCAAACTAATTCTAGATTGTCAGGTGCTTCTTCCACTGCTTGAGTCAATCGTTTTATTTCAGGAGACTCTTGTGCATCTTTAGCTTGCGTTAGTTTTGTCTGCAAGTTGTTAAAGTAAGCATCCTTTTGATCTTCAGGGATCGTACCTAGCAACGCTTCTGCATCATCTAATTTTTGGATTTGGATACAAATATCAGCAAAAACTAAATTTACTCTGGGATTGCCCTTTGCTACATCATAAGCTTGTTTGGCATTGGAGTAAGCGCTATTGAGATCACCATTGGATAAAGCTTGCTTAGCCTGTTCTAATAAAATTAGCTCCGGTGATGGTAAATGCTCGGTCAGTACTTTAGTGAACTCTTCTTTAGTTTTTGGACCCGCTAATACGTCAACAGGTGAACCACCTTTTAAGACAACAACAGTTGGTAAAGCTTGAAGACCAACCTGCTGCGCTAACTGTCCAGCCAATGCTTGTTGTATATCACAATCCAAAGTGGCGATTGTAATACTGCTGCTGTATTGAGTTGCCAATTCATCCAAAATTGCTGCTTGTGCGACACAATCCGGGTGCTGAGCGCTATAAAAGCTCAACAGCACAAGATGATCAGCATTAGTTGGCGCAAGCACCTGCTGGATGTTTTCTGGTGTTAATGTGATTTTATTTTCCATAACCGTGCATTCTTTATTTCAATTCTATTAGCTATATAGTGTCAGGTTTCGAGTTTACAAGCCAATTGTTATCAACTCTTTGCTTTAGCCTTGTAAGAGGTGCTTTTTCGGCGCCCCTTTCCAGCTCTCTTTTTAAATGGTTTAGGTGCTTGCACACCTTTCAACGCATTTGTATTTACTGATTGAGATATATCAATTAAATCTGATAGCTCTGACTCTAGTGGCGTCATAAACTGAGAATATGAAGTATTTTTTTGGGCGATATTTGTAAGTTGGGATTCCCATAAAGCTGTTCTATCTGGCAAAGATAAATGTACTGGGATTGTATTAATCAATCCATTACCTAATTGAGTAGATTTAATAGACTTTCCTTCACGCTGTAGGAACCCTCTCTTAAAGAGCAATTCAATAATACCAGCTCTGGTTGCTTCGGTCCCCAGCCCATCAGTCTCTTTCAGTACTTTTTTAATTTCTTTGTCCTTTACATACCTTGCGATTCCCGTCATTGCACTTAAAAGAGTTGCTTCAGTAAAATAATGTGGAGGCTGCGTGCTTTTCTCATGAACAACCCCTTCATTGCAATGCAAAGGTTCTCCAACTTCTAGTATTGGTAACTGTACCTTACTCTCAGAGTCGGCTTTTTTACTCTTAAATAACACTTTAAAGCCCATGTTAATAATTGTGTCTGCTTTAGCAATAAATCTCCCTCCTGCAATGTTTAGATATGCCTTAGTTTGCGAATATTCATATGCAGGATAAAACTGCGCCAAATACTGTCTGCAAATAAGGCTATAAACTTGCAATTCTTGATGCCCTAATTGTGCTGTTTTTAAAGACTTTTTGGTCGGTATAATAGCGTGATGTGCTTCAACTTTTTTGTCGTTCCAACATTTGCTCTTCAACGTCGTATTTGCTTCTGCAACCAACTGCTCTTCGCACCCCTTGTTATTTACCATTGCTGCCAATACATCGCTGCGTTCATAATAGTGATCATTGGGTAAATAGCGATTATCCGATCTAGGGTAAGTGATTAATTTATGTTTCTCATATAGAGATTGGCAAATATCTAGCACTTGCTTCGCAGACATTGAAAACCGTTTGTTGGCATCTATCTGTAAAGCAGACAAATTATAAGGCAGGGGTGGATTTTGTTTCTTCGGTACCTTATCTAGTTTTGTTAGCTCAGCTGGCTGGTTGGTGATTCTTCTTGCTACATTTTCTGCTAAGCCTTTAACCAACACTCTATTTTCTTCATCCATATAAGGCGTACATGCCTCACTGGGTTGCCACTTAGCCTCAAATTGCTCACCATTTGCTTTTGATATTTTCGCTGTAACTTCATAGAAAGGCTTCGAAACAAAATTCGCTATCTCTTCATCACGACGAACCACCAACCCTAAAACTGGAGTTTGCACGCGACCAATAGACAGGACACCTTGCACACCTGCTTTTTGACCAGCAAGCGTAAAAGCTCTTGTTAAGTTCATGCCGTATAACCAATCTGCACGTGCTCTTGCCAATGCAGAAATGCTCAGTGCCATAAATTCTGAATTAGACTTGGACTTACTCAGTGCCTTTTTCACCGCATTAGGGTTTAGGTCACTAATGAGTACACGTTCAATGGCGGATTTCTTGGTTTTTGAGAGTTTTGCTTCTTGTATTACTTCATCAACAAGTAGCTGACCTTCTCTATCTGGATCTCCCGCATGTACAACCACACCAGCACTTTTAATTAATCGCTTTACTGTCGCAAGCTGTTTTTTGGTTTTTGGCTTTGCTTTAAACTTCCATTCAGATGGAACAATAGGTAGGTCTTGAAAAGCCCATTTTTTATAACGAGGGTCGTAGTCTTCAGGCTCTGCTTGCTCTAACAAATGACCTATACACCAAGTGACACAATCTCCATTGCCAACTTCAATGAACCCGTCTTGCTTTTTATGAGGTTTAGGCAGCACCTCTGCAATGGCCCTGCCTAAAGATGGTTTTTCTGCAATGTAAAGCTTCATATAACTGGTTAACTGTATATATTTACAGTTATTCTAACTAACCCTGAATTATAAAGCCAGTGTCAGTTTCCGAGCTTATCTCCCTAAACCACCTATTAAGTTTTTAGGAAATTAAGCTGTTGATGTTTTTGCTCCATAAGCTGAGTCATTGTACTCGCTGCTTGTTCAACTTCATCCGCATACCCTGCCAGCTCTTTTGCGGCGTCAGCAATGCCCGTCATGTTCATGTTTACTTCCTCTGTTACCATGCTTTGCTCTTCAGCTGAAGTGGCTATTTGCGTAACTTCGTGTGAAATGTTCGATAGTTCAGAGACCAAAGAACTCATTGAAGTAGCGGCTTTTTGACATAGTGTCGTTGCATTGTGCCCTTTGCCCACTGTTTTTTCGATAATCTCTTCTGAACCTTGGATCTCATTTTGTAAATTCTCTATCAAAGTACTGATATCGTCCGTTGAGGCTTGCGTTTTTGATGCAAGTGATCTGACTTCATCAGCAACCACTGCAAACCCACGCCCCTGCTCACCAGCTCTCGCGGCTTCAATTGCAGCGTTAAGAGCAAGCAAGTTAGTCTGTTCTGCAATCGATCGGATCACATCAAGTATTTTAGATATGTCCCCGCTTCTTTCTGCAACTCGGTGGAATGCATCTTGAGCAACTGCTACCTGATCCGCTATTTCGTCAACAGTTTGTGTGGTTTGCACAATATCTTGTTCACAGCTTTGAACTGTCTTAACTGCGCTGTCTGTTGTAGCAGCCGCTTGCTCTGAAGCTCTGGCCACTTCATTCGCTGTCGCGCTTAATTCATTGATAGCCGTCACCACATTGTCAATTTCAATATGTTGATTAGACACTTTATTCTTTATATTAATAGCCGCTTCAGTAGTAACATGTGATTGCTGATAAGACTGGTGAGCCAAGGCTTTAAGATCTTCTATCATTCCTCGTAGCTTATTAGTGAAACGATTAAAGCCAGCAGCTAAAGAAATCAGTTCAGCATGATGACTAACTTCTAATTGATGGGTAAGGTCACCTTCACTTGATGCCAAATTGTCAACTCGAGATTCGATATAAGAAAGTGGGCCTGTGATAGTATTGATTAAAAACAGACTAAAACCAATCGCCACTGCAACAACAATGAGGCCTAAAAATGTCATCCAGACTCCTAAGTCATTGGCAGACTTATAAAGTTGCTCACTTATAATATAAGCAGATGCCATAACTTTTTCTTTAGGCACTTGAATCACCAATGACCAGGTGACATTCGCCATATTTACATCCACTGGGACCGATATAACAATATCATCACCCACTTCTGTATAACCGCTTCCTTTATGTAAGGCTTGTAGATTTTGCGCTAGGCGTTTATTAACAATTTCTGAAAGAGGTCTACCTAAAGAATTTGCATGATGACTGGCACCAGCGATTAGCCCAATCTCACTAAGT
The DNA here is from genome assembly GCF_001625655.1 of Pseudoalteromonas luteoviolacea DSM 6061. GTDB lineage: Bacteria > Pseudomonadota > Gammaproteobacteria > Enterobacterales > Alteromonadaceae > Pseudoalteromonas > Pseudoalteromonas luteoviolacea. The sequence goes on from NZ_AUYB01000082.1 coordinate 4,621, forward strand.
AATGATACTTGCGCTTTGCCGTCGTACAGTGACCGAGATAACTCTTCAACCAGTTTTTGTAAGTCAGGTAAATTTACATCAACGCCAATTAACCCAATAAACTGATTGCCATTTTGAATTGGCACCGTCAATGAAGTCATAAGCATGCTATTCCCTGGAGAAATTTCATATACATATGGTTCCATCATACAGGGCGTATTTTTATCTCTAGCGCACAGATACCACTCAGATTCTCGGATCCCAAATTCATTTCGTGTATCTATATACTTTGCATCAGCAGATTCTATTTGATGCTGAACAACACCACTTTGCTCACGAGTAAAGTACAACTCGAGAGAGCCAGCGCCAGGAGCAGAGTGAGTCGCGCCATCTGTGAACTGGCCATCTTTATCGTCGTAAGCGTTTTGTTCAAAATGACTATAAATTGAAGACACGTTATCGTTGCTAGTAATCGCACCGCGTAGCAGTGCCTCTACTTCAGTTCTTTCTAGTGGGTTATTTAAGGTTGCTTCGATTGCACCTGCAAGCGAATTTGGTATTCGATATGCCTCATTAAGAAAACCTGAAATTTGCTGACTGTAAGATTGTCCTTTTGACACTAACCCTGATCTAATTTCTTTTAAAACTAAGGTCTGTACTTGTTCACTTTGTTTTTCATTTTCCTCTTGTAAGTGAAGCCAAGTCGTCATTACGAGGATCACAATAATAGCCACGACCAAAGCTGTTACAAATAACATCAGCTTTTTTTTAATAGACATCTGCTGCATATACGACCTTATACTAATTTGAGTTTCCTACTGTGCAATGAGTTTTATCATTGGGCTTATTGCTGATTTCCAACTTTATAAAATCAAAAAATATTATATTTTAAATATTTTAAATTTATGAATTTTTTAAACTTAATTCATGAAAAGGCAATGCGCAAGAACAAAATAAACAAGAGGCGTATTTGTTTCACTGGGTTGTAGAAACAAAAAAGCTCGACCTAATGTCGAGCTTTTTGAAGAGTGCTTTAATCTTCTTCTATATTTTCTTTTCCGGTAGTTTTCTGTGTCGAATCAATCCGGTGATGAATGGCTGATTTAATGAGCATATATCCACTAATTGGGGCTGTGATCAGTAAGAAAAGAGATATTAAGATCTCTTTTAAAGTAAACCCATCACCATATTGACTAAAGTAAGCCATGGCTGCAAAGAGTAAACATGCCATTCCCAACGTAGTCGCTTTAGTTGGTCCATGCAGACGCATAAAAAAGTCTGGCATTTTAACCAAGCCAATAGAGCCCACTAATACAAGCACACCGCCCATCAAAAGCAAAATTGAAATTACAATATCCATCATTTGCCCTTACTCGATAATATCGCCGCGAAGCAGGTATTTACATACAGCTACTGTGCTCACAAAGCCCAGTAGTGCAATCAATAGTGCTGCTTCAAAATACAATGAAGTTCCCATACTCATGCCGTATAAGATGATCAGTGCAATCGTATTGATATACATGGTATCCAACGCCAAAATTCTGTCAGGTACCGATGGGCCAACAACTAAACGCCACAAGTTCAGCAATAATGCTAAACCAATCATGGCAAATACAATTAAGATGATCGTTTCTAACATTCAAAGATCTCCTTTAATGGCGCTTCATAACGTGATTTGATAGTCGCGATCAGTGCTTCTTCGTCATCTAAGTCCAAAACATGGATTAACAAGAATTTCTGACATGCTTCTTTTTCATCTCCAAGTGTTTCAGGCCATGGATAAACTTCTGCACTAACAGTACCGGGAGTTAGAGAAACGGTACTTGCCAAAATAGTTATCGGCATTGCTTCTTGCAAATCCAAAGGTACTTTAACAAAACCTGGTTTTAATTTTTTTGTAGGACCAAGTATTTTTATTGCTACTTCAATGTTTGCGGTCAAAATATCGTATAACACCAACATTAGGTGTCTCAGAGCACGAAATGGTCTCACAACAAGGGGCTGTTTCGTCCTGAATGGATGCGTTATTAAAGGGATCACTACCGCCAAAATTAACCCAAGTATGATATGCCCAAGCGCCACTGTATTGTTGAGTAACAACCACACTAAAAATAGCAGGAGGCTCCTAAAAGGAGTTGGTAGCCATTTATATTTCGCTTCTAATCTCATTTACTTACCTCCTAATACATGCTGAATTAGGCCGTAAAAGTTATGTAGTTCTACTGCTGCAAATTGCGCATAGTCGGTTATTGGGCCAGCGAAAATGACCATTAAAGGCGAGGCTGCAACAAGTAGCAATACCGCCACTACCTGCACAGGGTGTGCTTTCTCTTCAGTATTGGCTTCACCTTTACCAGTATGATGCCAAAACACAGTACTACCAGCCTTCGATACTGATACCAGTACAGCCAAGCTTGCTATCAAGTAAATTGGCCAAAACCAGTGTCCATGCGCCGATTCAAATGTCGACTTCAAAATCCAAACCTTACCAACAAAACCTGATAAAGGAGGCATTCCTATCACAGTTACCGCCGCGAAAATAAACGCCCCACCCAAAAACAAAGGTTGAGCAACCGGACGTCCCGCTGTGATTCTGTCCGCAACCTTGCCTCTTTGCCTGCTGACCAGATCGGCTATTAAAAACAGTGCGGCAGAGACGAGAGTCGAATGAACTAGGTAGTATATGGCCGCAGCGCTACTATCAATGGTCTGAGCAGCGACCAAGGCAACCAATGTACCTACAGACACAACGACTAAGTTCGCAACCATTTTTCTTAAGTCTTGACTTGCTAATACACCAATGGCACCCATTACAATCGTTGCAATCGCTAACCACCAAAGCCAATGTTGTGCCATATGACTTAATTCACCTGCCTGCTCTCCAAAGATTAAGGTGTACACACGCATCATTGAGTACACACCCACCTTGGTCATAATTGCAAACAATGCAGCAACAACTGGCATTGCCGTAGAATACGTATTTGGCAACCATAAATGAAGTGGTAAGAGCGCTCCCTTTAATGCAAAAACAACAAGTAGTAGCAATCCACCAATTTTCGCTAGATAAACATCATCCCCTTGCAACTCCATCACTCGCGTGGCCATATCTGCCATGTTGAGAGTGCCCAAGGTGCCGTATAGAATGCCAAGCGCAATCAAAAATACCGACGAGCCAACAAGGTTTAGTATGACGTATTGTAATGCTGCACGAGTATTGCGTTTATCTCCACCATGCATAAGCAGTGAATAAGAAGCAATAAGGAGTACTTCAAAGAAAACAAATAGATTGAAAGCGTCGCCCGTTAAAAATGCACCGTTTACACCTAGAATTAGGAAGTGCAATAACGGGTGGAAAAAGCTCCCCTGCTCATCATCTCCTGCACAACTGTACAGAGCACACACTAGCCCCAAAAATGAAGTCAGTGAAACTAACAAGGTCGATAATGGATCCGCCACTAGAACAATACCAAATGGCGCTGACCAATCGCCAATCGCGTACACCTGTGTACCGTGAGTTTTAACGTATGCGAGCAAACTTACAGACGCAACAGTGCTAACCAGCCCCATTAAAACAGAAACATAGCGCCTTATTTTAAGGTTTTTCCCGCATGGCGGCATCAACATTAGAATCGCCGCCAACATTGGCAATAAGACTGGTAAAGATGTTAAATGTTGACTCATGCTTTACCTTGCTCCTTTGATTGTCGAGAAACCGCTTTTGGCTTATCAGGCACGGTGCCATTTACGTGATCGTTACCCAAATCTGCACGTCCACGAATCGCCAAAATCACAACAAATGCAGTCATCGCAAAGCCAATTACAATCGCTGTTAATACCAGTGCCTGTGGCAGCGGATCCGCATAACTTTCACTGTAACCCAACACGGCCGCTTGGTTCATTGACAGCCTGCCTGATGCAAACAAAAACAAGTTCACAGCATAAGAGAGCATCGTCAATCCAAGCACGACAGGAAAAGTCCTGGCGCGCAAAATCATAAATACACCGCAGGCTACAAGTAAGCCTACGCATGAAGAATACAAAAGCTCCATTAAATATTTACCTCTTCTTTCGATGTATTCGCTGTAACCTTACCTAAACTGGCCAAGATCATCAGGGTCGCACCAACGACAGTAATGTATACACCTAAATCAAATACTAAGGCACTGGCAAGTTCAATTTCACCAATCAAAGGAATATCAAAATAATCAAACCATGTTGTTAGGAACGGTCGACCAAACACCCAACTGCCAAGCCCTGACAACAGTGCAATCGCAATACCTGACGCAATGATTTTGCGGTAGTTCAAAGTGAAGCGTTCCGCTATCCAATTAGAACCATGTGCGATGTACTGCAATATAAACGCAATGGCTGTTACTAGACCTGCAATGAAGCCACCACCAGGTAAATTGTGTCCGCGCAAAAAGATGTAAAAGGACACCAACAAGGCTAGTGGAAGTAAGCTTTGCGAAATAGATGCTAACAGTAACGGATAACGCTCTTTAGCCCAAGGTCTACCTTCTGAGTCACTACCTGGCATAAACAGTGGTAAATGAATTATCAGCTTGTATATACCCAGAGCGGCAATACCTAACACAACAATTTCACCCAATGTGTCAAAACCTCGGAAATCCACCAGAATGACATTAACCACGTTGGTGCCACCCCCGCCTGTTTTAGCATTGGCCACGAAGAAATCTGAGATAGAAGTCAATGGACGAGTGATAAGCGCGTAACAAATACTACCCACAATAACACCAATGGCAGAAGCGATGCCTAAGTCTCTTAGGGTGCGAATCGAGCTCGATTCTTTTGGTGTTTTTTGTGGTAAGAAGAACAATGCCAGCATTAACAGAATAATGGTAACCACTTCTACAGTAAGCTGAGTAAGAGCAAGATCTGGTGCAGAAAAGCGTGTGAATGCTACGGAAACCATCAGACCGACTACCGAAATCATTAAGAGCGCGACCATTCGAGTTCGGTGCCAAATTACAGTACCAATAGCACCAATCATTAATAAGCCCGCACCAATCCCATTATGAATATCTACTGGAGTTAGCTGGTTCTGCCCAACGAGTTGGCTCATTTCAAACAAAGGCCAACCTGCACTGAGTAGCACAACTATGAGCATGAGCATGAGATAGCGTTGTAGAGAACCATTTTCAATGGCACTCACTTTATTTTGACTCCATGTCACCACTGAATGCATGGTTTTCTCAAACCCTTTTTTCGCATTGATTGGTGGTAAAGAAGCTTGAAACTGGAACAAGTACCTGCGTTGTGTATAAATAAGCAAACCGCCACACACCGCTATCGCGCTCATTAACAACGGTAAATTTAGGCCATGCCAAATCGCAATGTAAAACTCAGGTGGTTCTCCACCTAAAACCGCACCAGACGCGAGCCTTAAAATACCGTCAACGACAAAGTTAGGGAACATACCAACGATCAAACACAGTGCTACCAATATCTCAATTGGTACACGCATATAGCGTGGAGCTTCATGGGGCTCTTTTGGTAGGTCAATAGGATCACCATTAAAGAATACATCATGAATGAATCTGGCCGAGTAAGCCACTGAGAAAGCCGCTGCAATCGTCGCTAAAATAGGAATTAGCCATGACATAGAACCAAGTAACTGTTGGTGAAGTGTCTCAGCAAAGAACATTTCTTTTGATAGGAAACCATTTAATAAAGGTACGCCTGCCATTGACGCCGCAGCGACCATGGCCAAGGTCGCTGTATAGGGCATAAAGCGCCACATCCCGTTGAGCTTTCGCATGTCTCGAGTACCAGTCTCATGGTCGATAATACCCGTTGCCATAAATAGAGATGCTTTAAAGGTGGCGTGGTTAATGATGTGGAAGATAGCTGCCACCGTCGCCAACTCTGTATCCAATCCAAGCAATAAAGTAATTAAACCCAAATGACTAATCGTTGAAAAAGCCAAAAGCCCTTTTAAGTCATGTTTAAATAGTGCGATATATGCACCGACTAACAAGGTCACAAGACCTGTCAATCCGACTAGAATAAACCAAATCTCAGTGCCTGCTAATGCAGGGTAGAAACGCGCTAATAGGAAGATACCAGCTTTTACCATGGTTGCAGAGTGTAAATAGGCACTCACAGGTGTTGGAGCAGCCATCGCGTGAGGCAGCCAGAAATGGAATGGGAACTGAGCCGACTTTGTAAATGCACCAAGGAGTACAAGCACCAAAGCTACTTCATATAAGTCGTGAGATTGAATTAGTTCACGACTTGCTAGAATGATATCTAAATCATAGCTACCAACAATATTGCCAAGTAATAATAAGCCAGCAAGTAGTGCTAAACCACCGCCTCCGGTGATAGCTAATGCCATCTTCGCGCCTTTTCGCGCTTCTGACTTATGCCACCAATAGCTGATTAATAAAAATGAACTGATGCTTGTGAGCTCCCAGAACACCCATAATTGCAGTACATTATTTGACATTACAATGCCAAGCATTGCTGTCATAAATAACATCAAATATGAATATAGCTTGGGCATTGAGTCATTTTCACTCAGGTAATAGCGCGCATAAAAGATGACTAGTATGCCAATCCCTAAGATCATAAATACGAATAAAAGTGCCAGACCATCCAAACGGAAAGACACATCAAGATCGAGTATAGGCACCCAATCTAGCGTTGCACGAACAGCTTCCCCAGCAAACACTGCGGGAGCTAAATCAATGGCTAGTAAGAGAGCCACAGTAGGAGCAATCAAGGTGATTGCAGTAGACTGATTGCGAGATAGCTTACCTGTGAATGCAGAGAGTAAACTACCTAACAAGGATATCAATGGTATCCAAAGCAAAGTCATAAAGAAGCCTTATATCTTCGATGCCGTTCATCACTAATAAATGCACGTTATGATTAAGTTATGGCGATCGTGTTCTGTTTATTTTTTACGTGCATTTTTATCACACATAACGTCTACCAGTTATACTTTATTAGTGTTTGACTTGTCTAGGGTTTCACATACTGGCTGTTGAAATTCTAGACAATATTAACAAACAATTCAGACTCCATTCATAAATTGAGCGCTCATTTAACCAAAGCGGGACGAGCGTTGACAAGTTGATGATGATAAATCTGATAATCACTTGGTTCCAATAAACTCTGCTCCAATGCCTTTAACCATAAACCTAAATATTGGTTTGACAAGTTAATTGCATGATATTCCATCTTTGAATGCATATGACTAGGCTTATACGAGCGCAGCTTTCCAAGTCGACATGTTTTACTGGAGTGCCAACCTTTTGGAGGGACATTGCCTACATATAAATTAGGCGCTTTTAGCCCCGGTGATGCGCAAAGCCAGCTAGCCTTTTCTACAGGTACGGGATATTCATCCTCAAAGTGAGCAAAGTGCATCAATTCGTGTACAAACAACTCAAATCCGTGCAAATGGTTTAATACCATCATTCCATGTCTGACATTTGCAAGTCCAGGTTGGTCTGACATCATGACTACATGCCGTGCTGTGAATAACTGCTGGGCATGAACAACCTGTGCCAAATTACAACGAATAAACTCCCCTTTCTCTCCATCGCACGCTACGCTGTTTCCCACATACACAGGCTCGCTAAAACAATAGGGTAAGCGGCTGGCCAATTCACTCGCTTGGAATTGTGCTTTTATTTGCTGCAGTTTAATCACAGAGTCTAACGTGCCACCAAGTAACAGGATCATATGAGGGCAGCCATTTTGTACTTGCAAGGGAGTATCTAATGTATTAATTCCAAGCTCAGAAAGTACGCGGTGATTAATCATGCTGGGATCAATACCCTGAGCCAGTTGGCCAATTGTTTGATAGGGCTCAATTGCTACGAATTGTTTAAAAATCTTCGTGATGAAGGAGTAGCGCCTTTGTTGCGAAAGTAATTCAAGCACCCTAATCTTTATCGGTTCATCCACATCCGCCCAGTGGTGCTCAATCAATAACCAAGCTTGGGTGTGCTGTTGCCGTTTAATCAACCTTAACGCCCATTCAATCGCAAAGTGTGAATAGCCTACTTGGCGCAATGACAAAGTTTGCTCGTCAGATAAGTGGCTAGATAGTTCTACAAGTTTGAGGTAATGCGTAGAGTGAGGCTTATAATGGCGACTAGATTGTTCTATTAGCCGAGTAATCTCTTCATCTTTAGACTCTGCTAAATTGAGCATAAGATGGCTGAAAGCAAATACAGCCATACTTAATGCAAAAAAACACACAATCCACTTTCGATACATGGCTTAGCTTGTTGCTTTGCCTAATAACTCTTCCCTAATTAACCTAAGCTCCAAACGTGCATATTTGTGCTCAACAAACTCATAGACATTCGTTGCCAATGTCAATCTAAAGAATTCAGCGGCTTTGGCGTTATTACCATTCGCTCTATAACGTTTTGCGATATAAAAGTAAGCCTCACACAGGCGCTCTGCATACTCTTTTTGGGATTGGACACCTTTGGAAACTTGTGCCAAAAATTGGCTTTCATCTAACTCGTTTAAATACAACTGTACCAGCTGGGTTGACCAAGATGCTTCATTTAAAGATGCGCTGTTTTCCAACAGCGTTGCTTTCGCGGCTATTGGGTCAACAGCATGCTCTGCAATATATAGCCACATCACACGGTATGCATCATCAGGTGCGTTCGCCAGAAAGCGTTTGAAATCGTCTACAGCTAATTCTGGGCGGCTACCGTAGTACAAAGCAATGCCTCGATTTAAATACGCATAGTCGTAGCTATCATCCAGCTCTAATACTGAGTCAAAACGCTCATAAGCCTCACTAAACTCCTGTCTCAGGGTATGGTGAATACCTAAAAAATTGTAAACTTCAGCCATATCAGGCTGTAGTTTTAGTGCACGATTAAAGTCAATTTGTGCGAGTTGAGCCTGTCCCAAGCTATCGTAGAGTTTCCCACGTATGTGGTACAGCTCTGCACGTTGTGCGCGTGTTAGCTCTTGGCTATTTAGCAGTTCACTATATCTCGCAATTTCGATTTGCGTACGAGGATTCGCCTGAAGTGGCTCAGTGAAAGGAATTGGAAGTACAGATTCGGCTACCTGATGCTGTGTACTCTGACAACCCATTAAGCTTAGTCCTAGCAAAGGTATTAGTAAAAATCTCAAGATATTTCCCTCATTGGGCTAGAAAGTACGTGTCTAGGGCCATTAAAGCACAAAAAAAGGGGCCATTCAGCCCCTTTTAACGAAACATATTGTTTCTTTACAAATTATTACTCACCTTTAGGTGCTTGCTCTGCCGCTGGCTCAGAAGGCTCTAGCGCTTCTTTGATGCTCAGGCGAACACGACCTTGGCGGTCAACTTCAAGTACTTTAACTTTAACTTCTTGACCAACTTTAAGGTGGTCAGAAACATTGTTAACGCGCTCTTTGCTGATTTGAGAAATGTGAACAAGGCCATCTTTGCCTGGAAGTACGTTCACAAATGCACCAAAATCTACGATGCGAGCAACTTTACCGTTGTAGATTGTGCCCACTTCTAGTTCAGCTGTCAGTGCTTCGATGCGTGAAATCGCTTCTTTTGCACTGTTACCATTGGTTGCAGCAATCTTAACTGTACCGTCATCTTCGATTTCGATAGTTGTGTCAGTTTCTTCAGTTAGCTGACGGATTGTTGCACCACCTTTACCGATTACGTCTGCAATCTTCTTCGGTGGGATGTTCATAGTGTAAATACGTGGCGCGAATTCAGATAGCTCTTGTGAAGGCGCAGCAATTGCTTGGTCCATTACACTAAGAATGTGCATACGTGCAGCTTTAGCTTGGCGTAGTGCGATCTGCATGATTTCTTTAGTGATACCTTCAATCTTGATATCCATTTGAAGTGCAGTTACACCCGCGCTACTACCCGCTACTTTAAAGTCCATGTCACCTAAGTGATCTTCATCACCAAGAATGTCTGAAAGAACAACGAAGTCTTCGCCTTCTTTAACTAGACCCATCGCGATACCCGCAACAGATGCTTTAACAGGTACACCTGCATCCATTAGTGCCAATGAAGTACCACATACAGATGCCATTGAAGATGAACCGTTTGACTCAGTAATTTCAGATACAACACGTACTGAGTATGGGAATTCTTCTAGGCTTGGCATTACAGCTTGAACACCGCGCTTAGCTAGGTTACCGTGGCCGATTTCACGACGCTTTGGTGAACCGATGAAGCCTGTTTCACCCACACAGAACGGAGGGAAGTTGTAGTGAAGCATAAAGTGATGCTTGTGAGTACCCACTAAGTCATCCATCATTTGTGCGTCACGCTCAGTACCTAAAGTTGCAGTAACTAGAGCCTGAGTTTCACCACGAGTGAAGATTGCTGAACCGTGAGTACGCGGAAGTACACCTGTCATTACATCTAGTGCACGAACCATGTCTGGTTCACGACCATCGATACGCTTTTCGCCCGAGATGATGCGACCACGAACAATTTTCTTCTCTAGTGAGCTGAATAGTTTACCCACTTCTTGCTCATCTAATTCTTCGCCTTCAGCAAGCTCAGCTGTTAGCTTCTCTAAAACTTCTGCTTTAGCTTCAGAAAGAGAGTCTTTACGCGCTACTTTGTCAGTAATACGGTATGCATCGCCAACTTTTTGCTCTGCAATTGCTGCAACTTTGTCAGCTAATGCAACATTTTTCTCAGGAGCAGTCCACTCCCAATCAGGCTTGCCAGCTTCTGCTTTGAATTCTTCAATCGCTTTGATGATTGCTTGAGACTGGTCGTGACCATATACAACCGCGCCTAACATTTCTTCTTCAGTTAGGATTTCAGCTTCTGACTCAACCATTAGTACTGCATTTTCAGTACCTGCTACCACAAGGTCTAGCTTACTTTCAGCTAATTCCGTTACAGTCGGGTTTAGTACGTATTGACCATTGATGTAACCAACACGCGCTGCACCGATAGGACCATTGAATGGAACACCAGAAATTGCGAGTGCTGCAGAAGTACCGATCAACGCAACCATATCAGGCTGAATTTCAGGGTCTGATGAAACCACTGTCGCGATAACTTGAACTTCATTCACAAAACCGTCTGGGAATAGTGGACGAATTGGACGGTCAATTAGACGCGCTGTCAGTGTTTCTGAATCAGAAGGACGACCTTCACGCTTCAAGAAACCACCTGGGATACGACCCGCTGCGTACATTTTTTCTTGGTAGTTAACTGTAAGAGGGAAGAAGTCCTGACCAGGCGCTGCTTCACGCTTACCAACAACAGTCACTAGTACTGATGTGTCACCGATGCTTGCTAAAACCGCACCGTCAGCCTGACGAGCGATTGCACCTGTTTCCAGAGTCACTGTATGTTGACCAAGTTGGAACTCTTTAATTATTGCTTGCACAAAATATTCCTTAATAAATATATTAAAACGCCAACAACAACCAATTACAGTCTTAAATAGAACAACCAAAAACCTTGGTACTCATATAGATCTACTTAAGCACTACAATTGGCAGAAGTATCGGCGTTTGCCTAGCACAATGCTAGAACGAGGGTAAGTATACTGCTAGTACACGCACAAAAAAAGGGGCGAAGTCGCCCCTTTTTTATTGTCGGATAAAAATCCAACAATTCATCAAATTCTTAGCGACGTAGGCCAAGCTCTTTGATCAACGCAGCGTAACGCTCAACGTTCTTACCTTTAAGGTAGTCAAGAAGTTTACGGCGTTGGCTAACTTTACGTAGTAGACCGCGACGAGAGTGGAAATCGTGTTTGTGGTCAGCAAAGTGGCCTTGTAGTTTGTTGATATCAGCAGTTAATAGTGCTACTTGTACTTCAGGTGAACCAGTGTCGCCTTCTACACGTGCAAATTTAGCTACGATTTCTGCTTTTTCTTTGTTGCTTAGTGACATAATAAACTCCAAATTACATAAATTTAATGCTTCAGCCGATCACTAATTCAGCCAAAGCGACAAAGCGGCGGCATTGTATCAGTAATTAACGCCGCTGACAAAACTATTGTGCACTTGATAATGCACGTTTGGCTTTTAGGTGGCCATGTTTATTACGTTCACCTATGCCGATAAAGTGATCTTCAGCCATCACTTTAATAACACCTTCAGGTACTTCGCCGACAACAACTGTTTGGCCATGGCTAAAGGCAACACCTTGCTCTTTAGTCAAAGTAATCGTTGGTAAGTCAACTAGCGCGGTGTCCATCGGCAACAATAGCTCATCGATGTAAGTAGAAGGTTCGATCTCTTCTTCTTTAGCTTGCTGTAACTTCGCTTCCAACTCTTCAATCGTCACCATCTTACTAGATGGATAATGACCCACTTCACTGCGATGAAGCATAATCACATGTGCACCGCAGCCAAGCTTTTCGCCCAAATCGTCAACGATTGTCCGTATATATGTACCTTTTGACACATGGACCGTCATCTGAATTTGTTGTGATTCAGTATCATATTCATCAAGGGTAATACTGTATACATTGATTTTTCTGCATTTACGAGGCACTTCAATGCCTTCTCGAGCATACTTATACAATGGTTGACCTTGATATTTCAGAGCCGAATACATAGATGGGTATTGATCCGATTCGCCGTGGAAAGCATCTACGGCTTGTTCTAACTGAGATTGAGTAATCTCTACAGGACGAGTTTCCACAATCTCACCATCTGAATCAGAGGTGGTTGTCCTCTCGCCTAACTGAGCTCGAACAACATAGGTTTTATCGGTATCTAACAAAAATTGAGTAAATTTGGTCGCCTCACCAAAGCATATAGGTAACATACCTGTAGCCAGAGGATCTAATGCGCCCGTATGGCCAGCTTTCTGCGCGAAGTAAATACCTTTAGCTTGTTGCAAAGCCTTATTAGAGGATATGCCTTGAGGCTTATGTAATAGCACAATGCCATCCACTGGACGGCCTTTACTACGACGCGCCATTACTCGTCACCATCCTCTACTGAATTTGCATCATCACCGCGCTTTTCTTTATCAGTACGGATCACCTCATCAACTAAGTTTGAAATGCGCATACCTTCCATCAAAGAATTATCTAGCACAAATTTCAACTCAGGCATAATACGAGCACGAATTCGTTTACCGAGCAAAGAGCGTATATAGCCCGTTGCATCATTCAATATAGCTAGATTCTGTTTCGTATCATCTTCACTTTTACTGCTCAGGACAGTAACAAAAACTTTCGCATAAGATAAGTCACGCGACACTTCAACAGCCGATACCGTCACCATGCCCAATCTCGGGTCTTTTATCTCACGCTGTAAAATCACAGCAATTTCTTTTTGTATTTGCTGTGCAACTCTATCGGTACGAGAAAATTCTCTCATTGTCACCACTTTTAATAAGCTATTGATTTTTATGTTATAAAAATCTAAAAAACACAAACACAAATGGGGGCAATCGCCCCCATTTCAAGGTTTAAACCCTGTTAAATTTACAGTGAACGCTGTACTTCAACAGTTTCAAATACCTCTATCTGATCGCCAACTTTAACGTCATTGTAGTTCTTAACACCGATACCACATTCCATACCGTTACGAACTTCTTGAACGTCATCTTTAAAGCGACGAAGTGACTCAAGTTCACCTTCGTAGATTACAACGTTCTCGCGAAGTACACGGATTGGTGCGCTACGTTTAACGATACCTTCTGTAACCATACAACCAGCTACTGCACCAATCTTAGGTGACTTAAACACGTCACGAACTTCAGCAAGACCAATAATCTCTTGCTTGAATTCTGGCGCAAGCATACCTGCCATTGCTTGTTTAACTTCTTCAATCAAGTCATAGATTACGCTGTAGTAACGAAGATCTAAGTTTTCAGCTTCAATCACTTTACGTGCAGATGCATCAGCACGAACGTTGAAACCTACAATGATTGCGTTTGAAGCAGCTGCAAGTGTAGCGTCTGTTTCAGTGATACCACCAACACCACTACCTACGATCTTAACTTTAACTTCATCAGTAGATAGTTTAGTCAACGAGTCTGAAATCGCTTCAATTGAACCTTGTACGTCCGCTTTAAGAACAACATTAACTTCAGAGATATCACCTTCAGTCATGTTTGTGAACATGTTCTCAAGTTTCGCTTTTTGCTGACGCGCAAGCTTCACTTCACGGAATTTACCTTGACGGTATAACGCAACTTCACGTGCCTTACGCTCGTCTTTAACTACAGTTGCTTCATCACCAGCAGCAGGTACACCAGAAAGACCTAAGATCTCTACTGGAATAGATGGACCAGCTTCTGTGATTTCTTTACCATTTTCGTCTCTCATCGCACGTACACGGCCGTACTCAAGACCACAAAGTACAATGTTACCTTGCTCTAGCGTACCAGCTTGTACAAGTACTGTTGCAACTGGACCACGGCCTTTATCTAGACGTGATTCAATAACAACACCTTGCGCCATGCCTTTTTCTGGTGCAGTCAGCTCTAGTAGCTCAGCTTGCATCAGGATAGCTTCAAGCAGGTCATCAATACCTAGGCCTGTTTTCGCAGAAATATGAACAAACTGCGTATCACCGCCCCACTCTTCTGGAATAACATCCAGTTGAGCTAGCTCATTTTTAACGCGGTCTGGGTCAATACCCTCTTTATCCATTTTGTTTACTGCGATAATAAGCGGTACTTCTGCTGCTTTAGCGTGCTGTACAGCTTCTTTAGTCTGAGGCATTACACCATCGTCCGCTGCAACCACAAGTACTACGATATCTGTCGCTTTCGCACCACGAGCACGCATCGATGTAAATGCCGCGTGTCCAGGAGTATCAAGGAAAGTGATCATGTTGCCGTCAGTTTCAACGTGGTAAGCACCAATGTGCTGTGTAATACCACCGGCTTCACCATCTGCAACCTTCGCTTTACGGATATAGTCAAGTGTTGACGTCTTACCATGGTCAACGTGACCCATTACAGTAACAACTGGCGCACGTGGACCAACACTTTCAGTGTCACCACGATCACTTAGTACTTTTTCTTCAAGTTCATTTTCTTTAACAATGATAACCTTGTGACCCATTTCCTCTGCTACATATTGTGCAGTCTCTTGGTCAATAACTTGGTTGATAGTTACCATTTCGCCAAGCTTCATCAGTGTTTTAACAACTTCAGCACCTTTCACAGCCATGCGCGATGCAAGCTCTGATACAGTAATTGTTTCACTGATACGCACTTCTTGCTTAACCTCTGCTGCTGGCTTTTGGAAGCCATGCTGAAGTGAAGTTGGTGCTTTAAGCTTGCCTTTTTTACCACGTGGCTGCTGAGTATTCGCCTCTTTAGCCTGTGGCTTTTTCTTCTTCTTGCGACGTGCACTCTTTTCTTCACGTGCATCAGACTCGTCTTCAGCTTCACGTGCAAATGTAGACGTCGTCATGTGGTGGTCAGCTGAAGCTTCGCGACGTTTACGCTCTTCTTCTTCTGCTTTCCAACGTGCTTCATTTTCTTCTGCTAGACGGCGAGCTTCTTCAGCTTGACGATTTGCTTCTTCCTCAGCTTTCTTTAAGGCTGCTGCTTCTGCTTCTGTACGAAGACGTTCTGCTTCGATTTTCTCTTGCTCTTGTTGGGCGCTATCCACTTCTATACTCTGCTGTTCTTTCGCTTGACGTTCTGCTTCTGCTTTACGTTTGGCTTCTTCTTTAGCTTTGCGCTCAGCTTCCTCTTTGGCTTTTCGCTCTGCCTCCTGTTGGGCGTTGCGTTCAGCTTCTTCTTTCGCTTTTTGCTCAGCTTCTTGTTGAGCTTTCAATTCTGCTTCTTTGCGCGCAGCTTCCTCTGCAGCTAAGCGTTCTTGCTCTTTTTGCTGCTCGATTGCGCTCTTTTTAACGTAAGTGCGCTTTTTACGTACTTCTACCTGAACCGATTTAGCTTTACCAGTAGAACCAGTAACACTTAGGGTACTCTTGCTTTTACGCTGAAGAGTCATACGTTCAGGACCATCAGAACCTGTGCCACCATGTTGCTTGCTCAAATGATCAAGTAACTGGGCTTTTTCAGATTCACTGACCTGATCGCCTTTGGCTTTGGAGATCCCTGCATCTGTTAACTGCTGTAGTAATTTATCAACAGTTGTACCAATGTTCTCGGCTAGTTTCTCTATGCTCACGTCTGCCATATTATGCGTTACCTCCTGTTAATAAACTACTCTTCACTAAACCAGCAAATATTACGTGCAGCCATAATAAAGTCGCCCGCTTGCTGTTCAGATAATTCAGTGATCTCAACTAATTCGTCGATACCTTGCTCTGCTAAATCTTCTAAGGTAATTACGCCTCTGCTTGCCATAACAAACGCTAAATGACGGTCTAAGCCTTCTAGGTCTAGTAAGTCTTGTGCAGGTTCAGCACCTTCTAAAGTCTCTTCATCACGTAACGCTTTTGTCGTTAGTGCATCTTTGGCACGCTTACGCAGCTCTTCAACAGTCTCTTCATCAAGACCTTGAATTTCTAAGAATTCCGCCACTGGTACGTAAGCAACTTCTTCAAGCGTTGAGAAACCTTCATTGATCAGGAACTGAGCAAAGTCATCATCAATATCTAAGTTATCGGTGAATAAGCTAATTAGCTTGTCAGACTCTTCTGCGTTTTTACGCTCCATGTCTTCAACAGTCATCACGTTTAATTCCCAGCCAGTCAATTGACTCGCCAATCGAACATTTTGACCGTTACGACCGATAGCCTGAGCTAAGTTGTCAGCTTCTACCGCAATTTCCATTGTGCGTGAATCTTCATCCATCACAATTGATGCAACCTCTGCAGGTGCCATTGCATTGATAACGAATTGTGCAGGATTGTCGTCATATAATACTATATCAACGCGCTCTCCGCCTAATTCCGTAGAAACCGCCTGTACACGTGCACCACGCATACCAACACACGCACCTACTGGATCGATACGCTTGTCATTTGACTTAACCGCGATTTTTGCACGAGAACCCGGATCACGAGCTGCACCTCTTAGTTCAATCATCTCTTCGCCAATTTCAGGCACTTCGATTCTGAACAGTTCCATTAGCATCTCAGGCTTAGAACGTGTCACAAATAATTGTGCACCGCGCGCTTCAGGCTTAACTTCATACAATAAACCACGAACACGGTCACCAGGTCTGAAGCTTTCGCGTGGTAACATATCTTCGCGATAAATAACCGCTTCAGCATTATTACCTAAGTCAATAACTACCGTGTCACGTGAAGCTTTTTTCACTACACCAGTAACCAATTCACCTTTTTGGTCTTTATATGCATCAACAACTAGTGCTCTTTCAGCTTCACGTACCTTTTGTACGATTACTTGTTTTGCCATTTGTGTTGTAATGCGGTCAAATTGAATTGATTCAATTTGTTCTTCTACATAATCACCAAGCTGTAAATCTGGTTCTTCAACCTGTGCAGCTTCAATGGTAATTTCAGAATATGGGTTTTCAAGTGAACCATCTTCTAAAGGTTCAGCAACCTGCCAACGACGGAAAGTATCATATTCGCCTGTTTTTCTATCGATAGAAACACGAACTTCAATTTCGCCATCATGCTTTTTCTTTGTTGCAGTCGCCAGTGCGAACTCTAACGCTTCAAAAATTTTCTCTCTTGGGACTGCTTTTTCATTGGATACAGCTTCTGCAACCAACAAGATCTCTTTTGCCATAGGTTTTGCCTCGCTTGCCCTGGTCCTTCGCACTCAATCTTAAAATTTGGCGATGATGTTAGCTCTCTCAACATTGCTGAGCATAATGTGGTGCTCTAACCCGTCGACTGTTAGCGTGATCATATCGCCATTAACTGCTACTAGGTCACCTTTAAAATTGCGGCGACCATCTTGTGGAAGCTTAGTACGTAAACGTACTTCTTCACCTTGCGCTTCCTCATAATGAGCTTGTTTGAATAATGGTCTATCAACACCTGGTGAAGACACTTCTAAGTTATATTCATTTGTAATGGGATCTTCTACATCCAAAATAGCACTCACCTGACGGCTCACTTCCGCGCAATCATCAACATTAATGCCATTTTCGTGTTCAATATAAACCCTAAGTGTAGAATGACGTCCAGCTTGTACAAACTCTAGACCGCGCAGCTCATAACCACAGGCTTCAACAGCCGGCTCTAGCATAACGGTTAAATCTTGCTCGAGTTTTGACACAAATTACCTCCATACAAACAAAAAAAGGGCTTATAGCCCCATCAATTCAGCTGCTCGCTCTTGGGCCTAAATTGCTATTATCTAGCACCAGACACAACAACGCCCCGAACCAAGCGGGGCGTCACACCAAAAACAAACTGTGTGGCCAAAGGCCGAGCTTGGTTGCGGGCTGTACCAGCCTAAATTAAGCTTGCGCTTAAACGCAAAACGCGCATTACGAAGAATGCGCGACCTTAAGAAATTCAGCGATTTCTTACATTGGTTGCGGGAGCCGGATTTGAACCGACGACCTTCGGGTTATGAGCCCGACGAGCTACCAGGCTGCTCCATCCCGCGTCCATATGCAGTGCTACACTGCTCAATTGGCGAGTATTATAGAGATTGTTCCATTAATACGCAACCTCAAACTAGATAAAAACAAAACCTCAGTTTACCTAATGCAACATCCAAAAAGACTTTAACAATCATTAACATTGCGCCTTTGTACCCAATGCAGATCCATATATACTTCAGTTTTCTTACAATCAGGAGAAGTTTATATGAAAAAGAAGACAGTCCAGCTAACATTGGCTTCGGTTGCATCAGTTCTATTTAGTGGTGCGGCGCTTGCCAACACTTGCGCCAGTGCAGGACCCCAAACTCCCCGTGATATTGACAACCTTTACGGAGAAAATAAAAGAGTATTTAGTTTGGCACCACCATCTTCACAAATGAACTTGTGCAACATCCACTTCCACAAAAACGCTGAACACAAAGCTAAGGACTTCTCAGTATTTGCAGGAGACGGTAAATACGGCGGTTATCAATGCAATGCAACCGCTGATCTAACACCCGCTGAATTAAAAGCACCAAAAGGAAAAGTTTGTAAGAATGTGAAGCCTGGCGATACCATTGAAGTACATTGGGTCCATAGCTCCTGTGACGTAAAACCTGGTAAAGGACTCGGGTCGTGCTTAAATGCACAATGTGCAAACCCAGATTTACGTGTAGAAACACAGGTATTCCTAGTTGTTAATGACGAAGATGCACTGGATTTCAATGATTTATCATATGATGGAAACGTGGAAAACGGTTACCATCAACCGAAACACATTCCCAATACAACAGGCAAACCCGTCGAGTTTTTGGGCTCAACAACAGGCCCTAGCTACAACGATAAGCAGTGTTCACCATTGCAAGTTACATGGAGCGTTCGCCCCGCCTGTGCAAAAATTGACATCAATAGCCTTGCTAAATGGTGTGAGGACAACGTATTTGAAGAAGATCACGCGCATGGCGTAAGACAACTAGTAACTGACCCTAAGCTATTGTCTCCGATAAACTAATTCCCTCCAAATAAGAGCAGCGTCTATTAGACGCTGCAGTAAATGTTTATTGTTTGGTTTGCAATAGCAAAATATTCCAGCCTATACTCGAAACTCAGTCTCGGTTTTTCGATGTTATTAACGCAACCAGACAAAGACAATTTCCCAAGTTTTTTACGTTTTGTTAGTTGTACCACTGAGGATTATGACGAAACAGATTTGATTTAAACTTGAGCACGGATCCGCTCTAATCGTATTGGAGCGATTATGAGTATTTCACCTTATCAATATCAGCTGCTAAGTCAGTCATTTTCGACTATAAAGCCAAACTTTCACTGCTTTTGTGTGAGTTTAAACCACCGCTTGAATATGCATCCTATGTCAATGCAGATACCGTCTGAGGAACATCAAATTCTTGCTATTGAATATCAGCTCAGAGCATTCATTCAACAAAGCTTGATACGCATCGCCAACCAAAAAGAGTTATGCCAATACATTGTCGAAAATATATCATCGTTCAAGGCCCTTCGCCCCTCAGTGTGCGATATTAAAGTACTTTGTAACTGTTTTCTTGATACACTCAAAGTGCACTTAGGCAAGCAGTTTACTTTGGCTGTAAGAAACGCATGGAAACGCGCACTTCATATTGTCGCCAATGTTTTAAAGTCAGAGTTATTCGGTATGACGAACGTCGTTTATCTCGACCAGTTTAGACAAAAGCATCAATTGCATCGCTCCTAATCAAGGTGACAATCCAAAAAGGAAGCATTAGACTGGCCCTAAATTAGGTTATTTTAGGTGAGTTTATGAAACGTATCGCAATTATTATGGGTCTTAGCGCTGTATTAACGGCTGGATGTGATGTATTTGAAGACTCCAAGGCCCAAATTGAAGCACAATATTTGTCAGAAAACCAAGAGCTACAGGCAGTTATCGAACAAATTAGAGAGCAAGGTTTAGAAGCAATGAGCAAAAGTGCCGAAGCAGGGTCTTTAGCTGGGTGTGTTGTTGGCAAGTTAGATGGTGATCCAATGGGCGCACTCGTTGAGGTTGAAGGCGCACTTCAAGACAGTGCAAGCGTTGCTGATTTAGCGAACTCAATAGCTAGTTTAGGAGATCAGGAAATTAGTTTAGAGACAATTCCCGAGCTACTCAAAGCGGGGGCTGAGACCGTTACCTATCTAAAAACTATGCTTGAAACATATGATTTAGCGGAATTACAAAGCCAATTTAGTGTGTTACTAGAAGAAGGCCAGACCAAAACAGAGGATATCGGTACGCATCTACGTGGTTTGATTGAGCAATGTAACTAATTTTTTTGCCAAGATGCTCATGCCATAGTGCAGAGCATCTTATCGCGATAAATATCGCTAGAATAGTCTCCAGCGTCGTTTCTTTGCACGGACCTTGTGCACCCAGTTGACTTCAATTGTTGTTACCGCCAGCGTATCGCTCTGCGCTTTTGAAATAAGCTCATAACTTACACTTTCTGCAGAACCAAAGTTCAGTGTATAAACAAAGTTTGCAGTATTTGCCCAACACTGAATAATACGTTTAGACTCACTCTCTCTGAGGCAGTAATCGCCCGCTTGTGGTGCTGAAATCTCAAAAACCACATCAGCATAGCAGGTACGTCCTTGGTTTAGCGCAACACATTTACTAGGTGTCGCATTCAGTATTCCCTTACGTTGTTCTTTTGCTGATAAACCAAACGGTACCAACATCAAGAACATCAACATTACCTGAGTGAGTCTAAAATACATATTTCACTCCAGTAAAGATGACGCGTGCATAATTGGACTCTATAAGTGGGCTACTTTTGACCCCCCCAGATCCAACTAATACCGACGCGCCTGCGCTATAAACCCAATCCTGAGCAATGGGGTAGTTTAATTGCGTTTGCACAAAGGCTGTTGCGCCATCGCCTGCTGTAAATCCATATAAGTAATCGTTGACTTCTGACGGGTCTACACCATAAAAATAATCATTGAAGTTTTGGGAATAGTAGTTGGCACCAAAGTTTAACCACAAATCCCAGTTCCTTAGCTCAAAATTGCGAGTGGCTTCAACGTGAAAAACCCACCCGTCAGATTCACCAAACACATCGTATACAAGTTCTACAACAGTTAAGTACTCACCAATATTTTGGTAGTAAGCGAATCCAATAGATTGGTCGACTTTACGCTTTCTGATGCCTTCTAATTCTTTTACTTTATCATCATTGGAGTAATAACCATTTTCAGAGAAAGGAATTTGGTAATTTCCAAAAATGACATCAAGCCCCCAACCCTCACGTTGAATTAACTGGTAGCCCAGATCGGACCCACCAAAAAAATCCCCGGAGTGAGTGTTCAGGTAAAAGTTTTTATATTGCAGTTTTGCATCGATAAGCGGGGCTAAAGAAGAAAACTCATGTTTCGCTCCAATCAGCTTAGGCAGTTTTGTATTAACGTAAAATGCACCTAAGCTCAGTTGCCAATCAAAATCTTCTTCATCATACCAAGGCTCTGCTTGAGCTCTTCCCATGATGACTAAACACGCAGCAAAGATTAAATAGGATATTCTTTTCATTGTTTATTATCTTTATCGCAGCACTTGTGCCTATATTCAGTCCCAGATCATACCTGAGCACTTCTCATCCAACAAGAAAACATTTTGCAACTCAACAATTAACATTTTTTAAATCACTTTGTCACAAACAAACATTTAAATGCGTTTTCTCACAATCGAGTAAATATTCAAATCGAGGAAATGATGAAAAAACTCCTTTTTCTATCTGCACTAGTCGTAAGCGCTGGAAATGTGCATGCATTTAGCCAAGAAACGCATAAACGTATCGTCATTGATGCAGTTAATTATATGGCACAAAACCCAAATACAACAGAGTTTAATAAGTTACAAAATTTTGCACAGTCAAAAGGCATGACAGTGTCCCAACTTGGTGAATTAATGGGTCAAGCAGCCTACGATGTTGATGACTTTGAAGACACTTTCTTTTGCGGCGCCATTACAGGGGATTGCGTGCAAGCTCCTGTATGGGGTGTTGCTAAAAGCATAGTTAAATACACAAGCTACTGGCACTTTCAAAACCATACTCAAGGTGCTGATCAACATGGTAATGACTTCGGAGGTTACAATTACGATAAGCTAACTGTGTGGGGGACTGTCGACAGTATGGCTGCGACTTGGCTAAAGGGTGACTACTTGGATGATGGTCCTGGAGGCGAAACTGGATGGTTTAGTGCAGATGACAGCGAATATAATACCTACGGTATTACAGAGAAGAATTACCGAATTGATAGCCACTCAAACTACCGCATGTATGATGACTTTGAAGAAATGCCTTTTCAGCCAATCGACAACTTAGGGCAATACTGGTATCAAAGCTACTTACAAACGGGCAATCCTCAAGTATTGGGCTTTGTATTCCACACCACAGATCTGTTACAACCTCACCATACATGGACCACCTCAGACTTGAACCACGCAGATTGGGAATCATGGGTAAAAGACTATTACGACAGAGAAAACCTCAATGATATGAGCTTAGTATCTCAGGCGATGCAAAACTTCTCCCCTGTTCAACCAAATGAGACTGACATTCGCCCACTGCTAACACAAGGCGGTGCCTTTTCGTATTCTCAAGGTGGTATTGTGCTTAACTCTAAAGACCATCACGATAGACTAAATACAGCTAAACAAGTTATCCCTAATGCAATCGCTATGGTTGTGCACTTACTTAATCACGCAATGGTAGCTCGCTAATGCGGTGTATTATTTTATTCTTGGTAGGCTTTTTTAGCCTACCTTGTTTCGCCGCATTGAGCCACATTTCGAAATCAGAGCTAGAGTTGATGTACTCTCTTTACCAAGCACAAGATAGAGATATTTCTAAAAAAGAGCTCAAGAGTCGATTATTAGAAAACCAATTTTTGATATCTCAAGCACAGACTAGGTCGCTACCACTGCTTAATCGACATTCTAATGTAGGATTTAGCAATGAGTTTCATGTACGTAGGTACTTACTTGCAATGCTGAAACATAAGTTACCGACACTCGGTAAGCTACCAATCAAAAATGTCACGCTAGGATGGAACTCTAAAAAGCTCTCTTCAATGTTAGGACCTTATCCAGATTCAGGTAAATATAGTGACGAACAAATGCAACGTTGGTCTCAAGTCGAACTAGTGAAATCGCCAAAACTGACCCTGAGTGACGTTATTAACGACCAGTCAATGCAAGGACGATTTGCACTTCACAACGGTGATACTAAGCAACTGCAACTAGCCATTGATGAGTTTGTGCGTTTTCATGCTATTACTCAACACGCTAACAAAGCACTTAGTAAATCTAAACTCTCTTTGAAAAGGCTTAAACTTTTAGCTCTCGGTGAATTGCTGCGACCGCCTATGCAAGCATATTTAGGTATCAAGGATGAGCTGCATGGTGAGCGTAGCGACTATGTTGAAGCTATCAAAGACACATTGTCGACTAAAGAGATAACTCAGTTTTACTCAATGAATAAAAAGGACTTTAAATACCTCGATAGCCTCTTGGCAGCTGCACTAACCTTTACAGAACAACAACAAGCACAGGACATATTTGCAAAAGCAAAGCAAACCTCCATAACTTCAACAATGGAGAAAAGCGACTTATATAATCAGTTTTCTGGGCCCACTAAAGTACAAAAAATGGTGAGGATCACGCGCCAGCATACACAAAACTGGCTCGCGCAATTTGCTTTTAGTAACCAAATTGGTCATATTTCTCGGCCAATTCGTATGCCGAATGGCCAATGGGCGCTCGTTTACACAGAAAAGCCGACGTTCAAGTTTCACCCTCTGAATAGCGAAACAGTTCGCTATAGAGCTTCCTTGTCCTTAACACGCAAAAAAGCCATCTCCGCTTATGAAAGATTGTTTGCTGATTGGCAAAAAACACACGGCATAAACCTATGAACCAAATAAAGCTAGTGCTGTGTATTGTGTTAGGATGCTGTATTTTGTGGTCTGTATGGTGGTTGGCGAATGCCACCACCTACACGCCTAGCACCATAGTTTTACCGAATGAGGAGCTAAGTCAAGTAACACAACTTCCTTCTAAGCCATCGGTTACTGTAGCTGATGCTAGCCTCCAAGCCCCCTTTAATGCTGTGCAGACCAAACAACCTTTATTTGACCATCAGCAACCATCTAAACCACAGCCAGAAGAAACGCTTTATATACCACCAATTGCTGAAAAATCGAAAAAAACAGTACAGCCACAATATAGCGGTGATTTTGATGACTATGAAGAATATAACGACTTTTTATTAGAACAAGAGACATCGCTCAAAAGAGACTATGTCGCTGCTGTCGATAAAAAGGTTGAACGACTGTCCCATCTATTACAAAAGGGCATCAATGCTGGTCTCCCAGAGTCACAGCTGAATGAAGCAAAGGAGAAAATAGCTGCCTTAAGAAAAATGAAACAACACCTAGAGAAGGAATTAAATGCCCCATTTTGAAGCTGAAGTATGTGCGCTTCTCTGCAGCACATACCAGCCTCACTCTTGGGGCACAAAAAAATCACGAAGAATTGACAGGTATATACCCTCAATCGCATCAAGATCCGCAAGAGAGACATGCTCATTGACCTGATGTATTGAGTCGTTTTTAACACCGCATTCCACTACTTGTGTATCGGCATTAGCAAAAAATCGCCCATCCGAAGTTCCTCCTGCTGTACTTAACGCAGGAAAATGACCTAATTGCTTTGAAATTGCGTGTTCAACGAGTGATAAAAAGCACCTTTCAGCCTTTTTACCCGTGTAAAAAGACTCGCACGGCCGCTCCCACTGTAATTGGGCACAGAATTTATCTTGGCCAGTTACTGATTTCACTATCTCGCAGACTTCTTTACTTTTGTAAGCGTGGCTGTAGCGAATATTAAAAGTGATTTCACAGCTCGCAGGCACCAAATTATCTACAATATTTGGCACAGTGATGCCAGTTACCTGCAATGTAGTTTGAGAACCCGGCACATCTTTTTGCCAATTTAATTGGGCGAGCTGTGTAACAAGCTCTCCTGCAATATGAGCCGCATTTATTGTATTCTCTGGATAAGCAACATGGCCAGCTTTACCATTGATGGTGATACGGCCTGAAATAGCCCCTCTTCGACCATTTTTTATTGTATCACCAACTATTTTGCCAGAGGTTGGCTCCCCAACTAAGCATGCATCCAGTTTCACGCCTCGGTGCTGTAAGTACCGCGCAATTTCCAATGAGCCATATTCAGCCTCTCCTTCTTCATCGGAAGTAATAAGCCAATAGAAGGTCCCCAAATTAGGCTTGTTCTTTTCCATGGTGCAAAGGTGCCTAGTTGCACTTAGCATTGCTGCAATCGAACCTTTCATGTCTGCCGCACCACGGCCATACATTACGCCATCAATAACCTGACCTGAAAACGGGTCCACCCGCCATCCAGCAGGTTGTGCGGGCACAACATCAACATGACCTGAATAAGCGAGGGTCGGCCCCTCTCCAAAAGTACGACGAGCAATCAAGTTTTTTACACCATTACATATAAACTGCTCAACCGTAAAATCCAGCTCTTGTAATTGTGTAGCAAGAAAGTTCAAAGTGCCCGCATCGCTAGGCGTTATAGAACGTGCCTGAATCAAATATCGCAATACATCTACAGTAGATGAGTAGGCGGTTTTAGGAGTTTGCAGTAGGTGCGACATAACAATTTGCCAATCAACCAATTTTACTCCATTAAACGTTTTTAAAATGTCTGGTTTATGTCCAAGTCATTGCAATTTTATTACCTCAAGCACGTTGCAATGTCATTTTGCAATGTTTTTTACCCATATACTTCCTTGCAAAAAAGTAAAAACTTAATCCAAATCAAACTTTCAGAATTTTCTGAAAACTGACTATTTAAAGTTGATCTAGAACAGCTTTTCAAATTTTTATTCCCCTTACTATGTACACATCACAGAGATTTACCTCGTATAGGTTCAGGAGATGAATATGAATAAATTAACAGCTGCATTACTGTCAACTCTGCTAGTAACTGCGCCACTTGCACAAGCTCAATTTAGCGTAAATGTGGGTGCAATTCACGTAAACCCGATTGATTCTGCTTCTGCAATTAAAGAAAACACGGCACTGGGCCTATCAGCAGATTCAGATACACAACTGGGTATCACTTTTGATTACCAATACAATGACAACATCGTGTTTGAACTGATTGCAGCAACGCCATTTTCACACACTGTAGAGGGCCAAGGTGGCTTAGCTGGCAATGATATTGCCCAAGTAAAACACTTACCACCAACTTTACTTGCTCAATACCACTTCTTCGGTGCTGGTGATAAGTTCCGCCCATTTGTTGGCGTAGGCTTAAACTACACCGTATTTTTTGATGAAGAAGCCAGTGCTGCATTAAAACAAACATTAAAAACGGATGATGTGAAGGTTGACCTAGATAGCTCGTTCGGCGTAGCGCTTCAAATGGGCTTTAACTACGACATTAATGAGAAATGGGGTCTACATGTTATGGTATCTAAAATGGACATAGATACTGACGCAACAGTCTATGCAAATGGTGTTCAGGCACTGACTTCAGATGTTGAAATCGACCCATTCGTTGCAATGATTGGTGCGAAATACAAGTTCTAAGTACGGTAGTTGCCCTTATTGGGCAACCGATTTAGCAGGGATCGCAACCTCAATCCCCTTGGGCCACTTAAGTGGCCTTTTTATTATTTACTTTTTTTTGCTCAAGCATTTCTTTCCAGTGCACAATTTCATCAGGAAGTATTGGCGCATCTCCATCAAAATCAGCCAACGACAATAGATCACTCACACTCACAACACCCTTGCGACTTTTGAATACACCTCTCACATATGCAATTGCATGTAGTCCACTGGGCGAATGAAATTTTTGTTCAATGTAAAAATATTTGTGATCCCAGCCTACGACTTGCGTCGTCACCGAAAACTTCTGTAACGGCTTAATGTCTTTTATGTATGTGATCGCGGTAGCATTGACAATTGGGAACCATTTCTTCTTGAGAATTTTACCTAGCAAGCCAATGCGCTCTGTCATCCACGTGCGCGCAATGTCCATCATGGCCAAGTAACGTGAGTTGGTAAGGTGTAAATTGATATCGCAATCACTTGGCAGAGCCCTAAAATCAATTGTTGTTGGATCTAGCATCCCTTCGTGAGTTTTATTCTTCTTAATTTTCCAAAATAATAACAATAATCGAAAGTATAAATTCATGTTCCCAATGGTCTAACCAGTAATTTGTTCGGTCAGTGTATCATAGCTCTTAGTAGCAACAAGCTTGTTCAACAAGTTAATTCAATTTCTCTTAAATTTCGGCAACTTGCTTAATTTTAGAAACTGGATTAAGTTATTTGTAACTCTATTATCAGTGTGTATTTATGAATAATATATTCAAAATTGGATTTTTCCTTTCTTTTATTTTCTTTAGCTTTAATGCTGCGGCAGATTTTGATGTAAATGGACAAGGTGTGGTGACCTATCCAACGGGAGTCGAAAAAAGTTTTGATTTTGGATTTGGCTGGAAAGCTAACGATAAGAAGTTTCGCATTGGTAACAAATCTTACTCAATGTCACAATTACCTGAATCATATTCTATAGCCATGACCTTAAGTAAAGACGAGTCCAAAGTTTGGATCCAAGAATTTAACTCTGGCTACATAGAATCATTTGAATGGAAAATTGGCAGACACAAACTCAAGTTATCCAAAAAAGCGTTTAGTTCACGTGTTAGAGGTGATTATGTGTTGACGCTCAATAATGTGGACTACTTTCTATCCCGCAATAATGTGAGCATAGATGTACATTTCGAAGAGACAGGAATTAAATCTGTGAGATTGGAAGGGGTAACAAGAAGTATGGGGACGAAGAAGTAGCAAAGCTACCTCTTCGTTAATTTTACTTATACTTTAACCGTTTTACGATTAATACCGTACTCTCGCAGTTTGTTCGCTACAGCTGTGTGGCTCAAACCCAAGCGCTTTGCTAACTGTCTGGAACTAGGGTAAGCCGGATAGAGCTTTCTTAGTAACGTCGCTTCGAAGCGTTTTACCGCTTGCTCTAACGTTCCCTCAAAATCAGATTCAAGATAACCCAAGTCATGCGTAAATGTCGGCAACTGCATGTTTTCGATACGTAGCTCTTTATCATCTAGCAATGAAACAGCGCGATAAATTGCATTTTCTAATTGGCGTACATTACCTGGCCAAGGGTACTGTTCGAGAAACTCTAAACATTCAGGGTGTAGTGCCGGAACTGCCTGTCCATTTTGCTGCGCATATTTTTGGATAAAGTGCTCAGCAAGCGGCTTTACATCGGCTTTACGATCTCGCAACGGCGCTATCTCTAATGTCAGAACATTGATTCTGTAATACAAGTCCTCTCGAAATCCACCTTCTTGCACCATTGCAGGTAAGTCTTTTTGTGTAGCTGCAATAATACGTACGTTGACTTTGACTTCATTTTCATCGCCCACTTTACGAAACGTACCATCTTGTAAAAAACGTAGCAGTTTTGTCTGCAGCTGCTCCGACATTTCGCCTACTTCGTCTAGAAAAACCGTGCCGCCATCAGCCTGCTCAAGTACGCCTCTTTTAGATGGCACATTGTCATCAAAACTTGCGTATCCAAATAGCTCTGATTCGGCAACATCATCTGGCAACGATGCGCATGATAGGGCAATGAAAGGTTTCAAAGAACGATTGGAGGCATAGTGACAAGCTCTGGCCAACAATTCTTTACCGGTTCCAGTCTCACCCGTTATTAAAATTGGGGCTTCCAACTGAGCCATTTTACGAGCTTCCCTGACAACTCGTCGCATTGCCGTACTTTGATTATGAATTGTCGCAAAACTCTCTTGACCATAGCGCCTAAATGCACTGACTTGTTGACCTAGCCTGCTTTGAGATTTGATGTTGATAACCGCACCTGCCAGTACGTCCCCTTCAGCACCTTGTGGTACTGCTATCGGTAAGATATCAGCAATATAATCTTCGCCACCAACTTCAACACGCGTGGTTTGACCTAGTACTTCGGTCCCTTCCAACCAACGCGTAAAATTAAAGCCTTTTAAAAGGACATTGATACTGGTACCAATGACTTCATCTAATGATAAGTTTAAATCTCTGCATGCAGCATCATTACAATGCCTAACTCCGCCTTTTGCATCTATCGAAATCACACCATCTGGCAAAGCACTTAACAATGTATTTAACTCGTTGTGCTCTCGCTCTGAAGGTAGGAATGCTGTCGTGCGGACATCTTCAACGCCGTCAATCAATCGGATCTCAGGCATGATTTTTTGAAATTGCTCAAACTCAATCGGCGGGAAGCTGACATACATACGACAATTTACAGAATCAACCTCAATCCCCTTTAGGTCGACTCGATAATTTACCAATATATTGAGAATTTCTTGTGCAATCCCAATTCGATCGGCGCAATGGATCTCTAAACGCATCTGTTCCTCAAAACGGTTTTTTACCTCTGTGCGGATCATACTCTAAGAATAGTCATCAGCCTAGCAAATTGTAAACATTTTTGGACAGATATTTTGTTCATAAAAAATAATAGTATTGGACTACAATAAATATATGAAAAACTTGATATTTAACTAGGTAGAAAAGATTGCATGGGGAACCCAATGCACTTTATAATACTAAATAACTAAACAATGTTAAAATGAATGGTGAGAACAATGAAAATAGCAAAAAATATAGCCTTAGTTCTAACAGCCATTTTTACTAGTGCATGTTCTGTTGAAGACCCATATGAAACAGGTCCAACACAGAGCCAACAAGAGGAGCAATCTGAGCAAGACAAAGAAAACGCTCAGTCTGCCGCATTCGTCATCACAGTTAAAGATGAAACAAACAACATTGTTAAAAACGCAACTGTTAACTTGTCCGGAGTGACCTATACGACCGATGATTTAGGCCAAATTGCCATCCCAAGTTTAGCCCAAGGTAACTATACAATTGCCGTTGAAAAATCAGGCTTTAAAAGCTTTTTAACAACGTTACAGTTAGAAAGTGAAACACAAGACTTTAGTTTAAATATCGAAAGTAAATCTAATCGAGACGTTAGTCTCTTTTTTGCTGGTGACACAATGTTTGGTCGTCGCTATATGGATCCGTCATTAACAACTATGGGAAATTCGGTACCTGATGTCGAAGGGGCTTTAATTCGCGCCAGTTCAGCCGCCGCCAATGCCATTTCACTGACGCAATATGTGAAACCACTCGTAGAAGCTGCTGACTTTGCCTCTGTGAATTTAGAGACGCCTATCCTTGCGACCCCCACAAGCGTTCACCCTACAAAAGAGTTTGCTTTTTTCTCTTTGCCTGAAACTTTGCAAGGCCTTACAGAAATTGGCGTCGACTATGTTGCCCTTGGGAATAACCACGTCTACGACTATCTTCAAAATGGACTGCAAGACACCCTAAAGTATGTCAATGAAGCGGGCCTGTTACACAGTGGCGCGGGTAACAATGATACGGAAGCCTTTGCTCCATTAATTACCTCTGTTAATGGTCTGACTGTGGGTATTGTCTCTGCAACATCCATCACAGGTGAAGACAACCCAATCGATTATATTGCCCGTGAACAAAAAGGTGGGGCTGCAGATTTAACCGATACCACAAGTGTAAGAAGCGCGGTAGAAAGCGCCATTGCTCGAAGTGACTACGCCATTGCACAACTCCATGGTGGAGATGAGTATTCCTATGCCCCAACTCGCTATATCACTAATCGTTTTGAAGTCATCGGTAATGAAAACCCAGATTTACTTATTGCCCACCACCCTCACGTTGCGCAAGGGTTTGGCCTGTTTAATGGTACCCCCGCTCTATTGGGATTAGGTAATTTTGTATTTGAACAAAACCGCATAGAAACTTTGTTAGGCGTTGCCGTTGTTTTAGAAGTAAACCCAACTTTGGAGCCAAAAACCAGAAGTGCTCGTGCCTATCCAATATACCTTGAAGACTATCAGCCCAAATTGGTAACTGGTTTTTTAAGTGACTATTTGATGCGAAGACTTGGAGAGTTTTCCGACCCGAACGTGTCTGTGATCCCTAGACAAGGATACGCAGATATATCATTCACCCAAACTGTGGCGCCAACTACACTCGCGCCAGTTCAAGTTACCTTGCCTGCGGGGCAACATATCGTAGATTTAAGAGAATATGCCCCAAGCAACGCCTTTTTAACCGGGATAAACACGTCTCAATCGGTGAGTATCCGCATGGGGCGTGATTTAATGCTTTTTGGTGACTTCGAGGATTGGGATAATGACGAAATATTTGGTGAAGTATCTCGCTGGGAAAACGACAGTGACAACATAACACCTTGCCTCACCGGTGCACATCGAGGCCGCCAAGGAATGTGCTTAGTCCGCACACAATTTGACAATCGCCCCTTAAGAATGCCTTTTAAACATACCATTCGAACTATGCCCATCACACCGGGTGAGTCTACCCTTTTGGCTTACCATGATATGAGTTTATATGGCTATAGCAAAGGCCAAAATGCAGGAGAGCTTAGTGCGGAAATGTCTATACTTACCTCTGAAGATAACCTCGTTTTTTCAGAGCAGACATTACAAATAAAATCAGCGGGTGATTACAATTGGCAGTCATTTTCACACACATTCAGTTTGCCCGATGACACCAGTGTCCTTGGGCCTGAAAACTTGCCAGCAAGAGCTGTTAAGATTACCTTTTTACACAGCCCTCCAGCAGAAGGGGAAGCAACGCTCATACTTGATGATATTGCGCTTATATCATGGCAAAGAGATATAACCTTAAATATTGATGTGAATGATACTTGGCAGGAAAATACCATACATGGTTTGGACTTTTTACAAGTAAACAGTCAGAAGGACGTCACACTCAGCTTAACTTTTTCGTCCTTCCAATAAAGGGTTAATTGGTAGTGTCGATAAAACAGCAGTTTTTCATCATAAAAAGACAAAAGACCTTTTGGTCTACGATGTTGTTATGTCTGGTGATCTTACTTGTTACAATAAGTGGTACTCTACATCGACTTAACGCATTTATTTATCTTGAGTTTAGCCAACAACTTAACAGGCAAGACACACAAGTGGTGGTGGTCGAGTCAGAAAATTTGTTAACACAGCAAAATCAGATTATCACCCACCTGAGAGAGCAAGAAGCTAAAGCTATCGTCATATTCAGCCATGTTTCGGGCGATCAACAGCGTTCATTTGACAATGTTTACTTTCCTTATGCAGACCCTAGGTATTGCCTCCCCACTCTTGAAGCATGGCTAGGCTATGAAATAGTTTTAAAACAAACACCCTCAGGGTGTAAAAGTGTTTGGCATTCCATTTTAGGGGAGCAAGGCGAGTCGCAGAATAAATTGCTCGACTTTTCGTTGTCTCCAGCCGCATTAACGAAGTTTACCGCCTCGAGACTGCTTGATGGTGATATATTCGACGCGCAAATCAAAGATAAGTTAGTACTTATTTCACAAAAGCAGTTGGACTTCGCACCACAAATACGTGCCCCTAAAATCAATATTTTCAACGATCCTGTATATTTGCACGCTTACATAGCTGACAACTTGATTGAACAAAATTTAGTTACACAAATGCCACTCATTCAATCTAGTTTACTACAACTACTCATTCTGGCTTTGCTACTCATTACATATCAAAGATGTAGTTTTAACATCGCTCTAATGATCGCAAGCATTGTCGTCATCGTTAGTTTGCTCGTTGCGTACCTTAGTGTGCTCTGGCTAAATTACTTTTTACCCATTGGACAGATTATTTTTACCACGCTAGTGACGCTGCTATGGGTATTTTTTGCTAGAAAGTGGGTTGAGGAGATCGAACTCAATGACATTATAACCAATGTTCAGCAAAGAATGATGGGACGCTACCTTCCCCAAGCTTTCAGCGCACAAACAAGCCCCTGGGATGCCATTATAACGCTGGTTAACCAGCAATTGGCGTTAAAGCGCTCGATATTTTTGGCTCGCACTGAAGGCGACCATCGTCTTCACGAAATTCGCGCTATCAATTGCAGTTTGTCTGATATTCACGAAATGCGCCGAGATTATGAGCGCCCACCTTATTCTGACGCTATTAAGGCATTTGGCGCAATACATATCACTCGTCCATTTTTTAATGACCTATCTGAATCTGAAGCACAGTACGTTGTTCCGCTTATGTACGCAGGTGACATTAGAGGGTTTTGGGCGATGACTGTAGAGCCCAATGAATATTTTGACGAAGAACGCTTTGTGCAAAATGTGAATCGCTTCGCTAACCAAATTGGTGAGCTCTTGTTCCATTTCAGAATCTATGAAAATCAGCAAAAAGCCAACACCAGTGCACTTACTAGAGTGTTGACGCTGGCACTGCAAAAGCCGTTAAGTCAGCAAGTAAAATCATCTATCGGTGACATGGAACAGAAGCTCTCCACCTTAGAGCATGTTTTCAATCAAATTCACACGGCTGCGATTATGTTTAATTTATTTGGTCAAGTGGTGCAGACAAACCAAAAAATTGAAGAAATTGCCAAGCACAATGAAATGTCACTATTTGAAATGACCGCGTTAGATTTGCTTGAACGCGTTACACATTTGGATAATGAAAAAGCCAAAGGTAAATTGCGCTACATAACGCTGCAGCAGGGAGAGCTTTATATGCCAGCTCAGCTGGGCCAAGCAACATTCATTTTAAGTATTCGCTCACTGAGAGCATCGCGTACCACCAGCAGTATTGGCGAACCATTTGAGGTAGGTGGCATTTTATTTGAATTTATTGACATTTCTTATTTAGTTCAACAACTAGACGATCCAACAAAATTATTAAGACAACTTCAGATGCAACAAATCGAACAAGAGGAGTCCTCTGAAATTAAGGCGCAAAGTTAATGGATTGGGCCTTACAACTCTTTCCCACAGGCAGCGGCTTAGGCCAGTCAGTAATCACCACTGTGTGGGTGGGCATTGCTGTCGTGTGTATGCTCAATTTGAGGTTTGGTTTTCCTCTAACAGGCTTAGTTGTACCAGGCTATCTAGTCCCTTTGTTTATCGTTACGCCAGTTTCGGCTGTTGTCATTCTAATCGAAGCCATTGTTGTGTATGTCGTTATGCTCTGCTCCGCCAAAATATTGATGGAGCGCTTTGGCTTTAGTGAAATGTTTGGCAGAGATCGCTTTTTTGCCATAATACTCATTAGCATTCTTGTCCGGGTTGTCATGGACACCCTTTTGTGGCCACTTGTAGCGCTGTATCTAGCTCAGTGGGACATTACATTTGATTACTCTAGCCAGCTCTATAGTTTGGGATTAGTAATAATCGCCCTCACTGCTAATGTAATGTGGAACGGTGGATTCAAGTACGGTATGCGGGTCACTTTGATCCAGCTATTCCTCACTTATTTATTGGTTCGTTATGGCCTAATGCCATTTACGAATTTCAGTATTGCCAACTTGGCTATCATGTATGAAGCTGTTGCAGCCTCTATTATCGCAGCGCCTAAAGCGTATATTATTTTGGTGATAACGGCTTTCATCGCTTCACGAGCAAATATTAAATATGGGTGGGAATTCAACGGCATAATGTTGCCCGCTTTGCTTGCCTTGCAAATCATGCAACCAACCAAACTCCTGACTTCATTTGCTGAAACGGCAGTTATACTCATTATTGGTGGGTCGATCCTCACCTTTACAAAGCTGCGCCATGCTAACTTCGAGGGCGCCAGATTATTGCTGTTTTTCTTTAATATTGGCTTTGCCTATAAAATTGCACTCAACTATCTGGTTGTAAATTACTACCCCACTTTAAAGGTGACAGATACATTTGCATTCGGTTACATGCTATCAACGCTGCTAGCATTGAAGATATATCAGAAGAGTGCATTAGGGCTGGTTATTAGAGCCACCTTTCAAACCTCAATTGTCGGGGGGTTAATCGCCATCACGATTGGCTTTTTGATCATGTTTATACCCGCCATATTTAGTTATAAACCCACAGATCTAAATGTTGTAAATAACACCGAAATTGAACTAAGTCAGCAAATTAGTGCATACAAAAGCTTTTTATATACCGAACAAACTGACCATGTGTCCATTAGTCAGTATCAGCAGGCACAAACCCTACAAAACTTTATGAGTGCAATTCGAGTACTAAACCGAGGTAGACAAGATCCTGACAACATTAGATTGGCTCGCAGATTGCTGGCTCAATCCCAATTTACGCTACAGCAAGACGAGAAATACCTATATATCAAAGACGCAATGAGCAATACGTTGCGTGGCTTTTTTGTGCTAGCAAAGGCGCCCAGTCGACACCATGTTATTAGTGTACCGCACCCCTCCAGTGAGCGTGTTGCGAGTGACGCTGCTGGGTTATTATTCCAACTGCTTGATAGCAATGCCTTGGTGCTTGGCACGCAATTTACACCTTCAATTGCTACGCAGCAAGTCTCACAACAAAGTGCTTTTTACCGCGCCTTCTTCTCTGTTTTAGAAGACCCTGAAGTACTTCAAATTCGATCTATTAATCAATACACCCGTATTGATTTAAAGCTCAGCCCTTTCGGATTACAGAATCAATTTTGGATTTATAACCAACTACCTGCTTCACTGTCTCAACGTGAACTCACCAATTTGATGGGCTTTGAGCGAGGACAATTTGGACTACTACATCGTAACAGTTTGCCGACACCAGATTTCACAGGAAAAATGGTCGAAGCATTTATTGATGGTCAAAGCTACTCAAACTTGCTGTCAGAAGTCGTTTTAAATACTAGTACAGCTTCAAGTGCCAAGGTCACTTTTACAGATGCATCATTGAGTGAACTTATTGACGAGTTCTCTATGCATATCAGTGCAAAAGGTAGTAATCACTATCAAGAGCTCACTAATAATGAAGCCGCACTTTGGGAATTCGAAATCTTAGGACCACTGTATGCATTAGTCTATGAGCAGACTGATAGGGACTTTAGCCAAGACGAACTGAATCGTTTAGAGCGTATCAACCACATCGCTAATATGATGGGGTATCAACTACAGATTTTGGACAACGATCTGGAGCAGTACATTGTTATTGCGCCAATTAATTCTGCAGAGCATTACCAGCAAGGACAAGGCTTTTATGTCATTAATATGCACCCTGAGGCGATGTTAAATATTCAGGTTCCTAGGCCGTTATTTGAAAGTAATACATTGAAGTTTTCGGGTAAATTATTTGCTCGTTCAAAAGCCAAAGCGCTCTTAATTGCAGGTGCACACCCTTATGCCAATGAACAGGCAAATGTTATGGCGCCAGCCAATGTTCGCAGCCTTTTCAACGTTGTACACCAAAGTACACTCAGGCACTTTGCACAGACTCCCATTTTAAGTTTACAGGTACGAAGTCACAGTGCGCCATCTTACATTCGTCCCAGCGCGATTGCGTTTCAATTCACACAGCCAAACGCACAGCACTCAACCATGCTAACCCAGCTGCAAAGAACCCTATTGGACTTAGGGGTTTCCTCTCAGGTAGTGACTGGGCAAGCCCAAACGAGAGGACTGGAAATTGGTACCTCACCCCAGTCAGGATATCGACTATTTAGCCCTCGCAGTGAGCTCGCTACGCTTTGGCTTGCGTCTGATTTTAAACAGCATTTTGCTATTTCAGAACAAGCTTTATTACAGCGTTTGATCGCGGTTTCGCATATACCTCAAGTTAAAACACTGCGCACGTCGGTATTAGGTCCAACTGACTGGCAACATATAGATGCAGGAGTATCAATTAGTGAAATCATCTCTTTGACTGAACAATACGCACAAGATCAACATTTACCACTATTGACCGAGTTTTGTAAAGCACTGAACCAATGTCGCTTACAAGCCGTACGACTAGAGCGAAACCAGCAACTGGCGCTGACGATTAAGGTAGATGATAAGCTAATTGCTATATACGCACCCACCAGCAATAAAGTACTCACATTAAATGACTTCAACTATGCATCAGGAGGAGCTCAACATGTATTGGATTAAAAAAGTACTCCACATGTTACTGTTGAGTTCATTGTTGTTAGTGGTGCTCTGGGCTAGCTACAATGGTTACGTATGGCTGTCTTCCGCTGAACGACTCGAAGAGCGCAGCGAAGAGGAGACTCGCTCTGTCGTACACTGGCTACCTACAGATAAATTTGTTTCATTTAATTTTTCAAGCTCTAGGACACTGGCAATTCGCCTGCTTTCAAATGCGATTTTCGATGGTCAACAAGCATTCGATGAACCAGTCAACTATGCAATTGAATATCAACTACTCAATCAACAAGATCAGATTTTAGTTGAACATGTTTACCATCATGCCTCCAAACTTGTGCTTGCAGCTCAAGAGCAACAAGTTAAGCAGATCATAGAAGACCGTAAAGCGCTATCGGTAGCTTCAGGACAGTCTTTCTATGTGGATACTTCAGCTTACCCAAGCGCCAGTAAAATACGTTTAAAACTCCTACCCGAAGAAGATGCGCTTCGTGGTGTGGTTGTTCGACTGCATGCGAAAACCCCAGCAGATAATGATGGTAGTCAGCAAATCTGGTTAAAATTGCCCCTTGAGTGGCGAGATAGAATGCTCAACTATCACACTTTAGGCGGAAATGCGCTTACGCAATGGGAGCTGAGCAACGCCGTGAGTTTTGATTGGCAAAAATTAGCACCTCAAGGGATCCCTAATATCGACTTCGTCAGCGACATTTTATACGAAACGCTGCCTTATAATGTCATCACTTATGATTTTTCAGCGCAGCAGTTAGATTTAGATAGCTTTTATACTTCCAAAGAACTAACTGCAACATTTAGGGTTTCGAACAATCAAGCCTTAACCTTTAGCAGTACAACTCCACTGAGCACACTGCGAATTACTTGGCATGATTTGAACCAGCTCATGGCACCTAAAGAGCTAGTTGCCAAACCACTTGCAAATGATGTGTATCAAATTGATGATGTACACCCTGGGTTAATAACAGTTCAATCCAGCTTGCCAGCTCTGACTCAATGGCGTCAGGCTGAGCAGCCAATCGTGCCACTGCATAGCTACTACTACATAATGAGCCCGTCCACTCCTGCGATATATTCTGTCGCAGGAAACAGCGACATTGTATTTGACTTCAGAGACTTAGATACGCTTGCCTCAGTGGCGAATATCACTATTCTAAATAAGTCTGAGCAACCTATTGAGCGTTATAAGCTCGAGTTAGAGCCACTTACATCTCAATTCGATAGGCTTATAACACCTGAAACCCAGCGACAGACGATAAACGAAAGTCAGAAATTTTTTCTTAGACTCGCAAGTGAAGCTGCAAAGGTTGTAATAGATACTCCAGATAGTGTTGCCGTAAAATTGCAAAGTAGAAGCCCAGCTTTTCATTATCAAAATGTATTATGTGACAAACTTTGTGAAAACCCGCTGCCAGACTTCATAGAAATTGGTGCTTGGTTTGCTCAAAAAGCTGTCAATGAATTTTCCTTTACTGAATTGCAGCAGATCCTCAAAGTTCGATTATTTGAGGCGCCTCCTTTGCCAATCGTAAAAGACACAAGTTATGTATCAGAGTCTTTATTTGACAAGCACCCGATTTCCAACACAGCGCTTGTGCACAGCCCGAGTAGCTATTTTGAGCCGCCAGAGGAACCTTCACCTGCACATTATCGAAAAGTAGGCGAACTAGAAAAACTGACAATTCCGACAACAAATGACCTTAAGTCACCTAAACTCATCGCCATTAGTGAGCAGGTGCCCAAGTATACGGAAGCCGATTTAACAGCCAGCGCCGTCTCAAAAGTGCACTCCTTAAATAAGCGCTCTCCAAGGGTATACACCAATACAGGCAAGACTCGTGATTATATCAAGACTCGGCTTTTTAAGATTAGCCAAGGTGAAACGCTATCTTTGCAATACAACAACAGAGCAAAACCTGTTTCGATTGTCGTTAAACCCTTTTTATATCCTGTTACTACGAAAACCGATCAAGCAATCATGATCAATACCAACCTTTATGGACAATATAGAAAAGGAATAAATAGCGAGTACACCATCGCCGAAAAAAGGTATGCATTACTACCTGCAAATCGAGAAGCCTTTATGCTTCACCCACAATCAACTCAGATCCTCAGCTATCCACCTATTACAATAAAAATAGGAACTGATATTCAATCACTTGAAAAATTTGCCATTACGGCTGAACATGAAATGTGGATAACAATTTTAGAAGAACATAATGCTCAACCTTTAACTCCTGTATGGTGGCAAAATGAAAATATATAGCTTTACCATTGCCATAACTTTGCTGCTTACAAGTTTTTACTCTGTCGCATCAACTCAGCAGCTTGCATGGCAAGACATAGACAAGTGGTTATCGCAACCAGCTAGTATTGGCCCGTGGAAATATCAGAAAACGAGCAAAAACAACACGGTATTACACTCACTTGTCAACACGTCAAATACCTTTGGCGGTGGTGTATTATTGTATAGGGAAACTAATAAGCCATGCTTTATTTCTATACCGCACCAATTCCACGACAAATATACTCTGACAATAGGCCGTGCACTATTTGATGCCCACTGCAATATGTTGGTTCACAACACGCAC
This sequence comes from Pseudoalteromonas luteoviolacea DSM 6061, assembly GCF_001625655.1. Classification (GTDB taxonomy): domain Bacteria; phylum Pseudomonadota; class Gammaproteobacteria; order Enterobacterales; family Alteromonadaceae; genus Pseudoalteromonas; species Pseudoalteromonas luteoviolacea. Next base: position 44,715 of record NZ_AUYB01000082.1, read on the forward strand.
CACCGCCATAGCGAAAGCCCAGATTCTCACCCCATGGATTACTCTAAACGTGCGTCTGGGATACATGTTGCGGCCGTTCAAGCATTTCATAATAAATACCCCAATGGGTTGATCTTTCAACTGCACGGCTTTAACCAAAAGAAGCGAAAAACGCCTCAAGCCAAAAAAGCAGATTTTATTTTAAGTCAGGGTCGTAGCTACAACGCAAAACTCGCCAAGCTTCAATCATGCCTTATGACTTTGAGTCAAAATACCTACATTTATCAAAAAGATGTTTTTGAATTGGGCGGAACGAAGAATGTGCTCCATAAAGTGGGGCTCGCTCCCCATAGATTTATTCATATTGAAATAAGTAAACCAATGAGAAAAAGATTAAAATCACACCCTGTCAGTATGGAGCAATTTAATTTATGCCTCTCATACTCTGCATAGTCATTTTATTAAGTGCGGTTTTCACGCCAGCAGTTGCTCAAAATGCCTATTTACAAGCAGATGTAAGTTGGTATGACAAACAAACTCGGCAATTGGTGCGTAGTGCTGCAGATATAACGCTTGAAATGAACCAGGATAAGTACCTATTCTTACCTGCAGGACAATGGTTGTCTGTAAAGCCAAATACACTCAAAAGTATTCAGTTTTGGCAAGGTCAGACATTTCATGCGCTATCCCAAATAAACAAAAGCCAGTGGCTGTGCCGCAAACAAAGCTGCCAATTACCTGCTACGACACGAGCGCGTATCATAAAGCTCTATAACCCTGAAGAGACCTTACAAACTCATGTTTGGCGTGGATATCAGCACACACACAGAGATCCATTTCGTCGTGCTATTCGCTTACCCTTACCTGGTAAAACAATCCAACTGGCACAAGAGCGCGAGGTACTCTACCCCTTAAATAACGCTCAAAGTGTTAAGATATACTTTAAACATGCAAAGAAGATAAAGCTTACTGTTCACAGAGATCTCTATGATCTAAGTGAAGGTGGCAAAGTAATCGCGTTGGTAAATGACCAACCAGTCAGTTTTGTTAACGTTTCAAGTGCACAGGCACAGGAATACACCCAACACAAAATTGGTGTCGAGAATATCGACTATTTAGCGGTCCCATCTAATAGCTATTTAACTTTGAAAAGCCATACAAAGACATGGGTAAAACTAGAGCAAATGCATCGTGGAATTTACGATGTGGACGCAGGAATAAAACATCAAGAACAATTGTTAAATCCTTATTGGGTTAACAATATTGACGAGTACTTAGCACCTATTTATCTTGATCATGATATATCTAGCTTGGCAGAGTTCCGCCCAGAACAAGCAACTCCTCTAGATCTTAGACGATATCAAGACCTAATAAGTACAGTTTCTACTGGCAGCTACTTAACCCCGATTAGCCCAAATGATCAATCTATGGCTATACACAGGCGACTAGTTCCCATTTACCAGACTTTACGCCCTGCTAAACAGCAGTTATTTCAAAGCGAGATAAAAAATGCGCTGCAGTATGCACAACTTAAAAAATCACTACAATTCAATCTAGCAGAAGAGCAACGGGTGACACCACAGGCCTTGCTCTATATTAGAAGCAACCGCGATACCGAACTGGTTTTAGATGTTGATGGGGAACGGACAAAGCTGCATATTGAAGCGAGACAAGGGTTTGTCCCATTGCTTGTTGACGTTGATATGGATGCAAAGCGGTTAACACTGTTTTCAGCCAGCAAGGCAAAAATCGATGCTGCGGTCCAAATCAGAACCCTGTTGCCACTGCCGAACAATGAACTCCTTTACGCACAGCCCAAAAGTTTGAGCGAAAAAAGCCAAGTAACAACCTCTTTGCTTGCACAAATTCAGCAAACTAAAGCCAACAGCTATCTAAACAGCTTATCTTTATTTAAAATTCAACCAGAAAGGCAACTTAGTGCGCCTATTCGAACCTCGAAAAGCAATAATGCCCCCATCGCTCATTGGCTATATCAATTGGGTGAAGTAGAGTATTTGGCTAAGCAATCCCCTACACAAGCTCTGCCAAAACTGCGAGCTATGGTCAAAAGCCCCTACTCAGACATTCGCTTAAGAGCATGGCAATTAAGACTTGAGATATTAAACCAGCTTGACCAACAAAATGCGGTGTTACGTTATTTATCAGCGTTGTTACAGCAGCCAGATGAAAAGCTCAGCGACTTTGCTGCACATGCACTGCTAAAGCGCTACCAGCAAAGTAATCAAGTATTCAATATTCAAGGTCTTTGTGCTTTAAAAGATAAACTAAAGGGGTGCCCACAGCTCGTTAGAAGCACACTCTTTGCACAGGGGAAATTTCTTGAAACTTTATGGCTTGATCACGATTCAAAATTATTCTCTTCGCAAAGCCAAAAGTTATATCAAGGTTTGGGCTTCACCAGCTTTGGACAGTTCGCAGAACGCGTTCAATCGAATTATGACATTCACTACCGCAAGCAAGTGCAACTGGTTGGAGATACCGCGACTTACAAAGCATTTAAAATTGATGACACACCGCTCAATATTATCGCACATTCCCCCATCAATATAAAAATCAACGCACGAGTTGAGGGGCAAATAAACAATGAAAATGCGATTAAGTGGCTACATGTAGATACACAGGCAAACAACTACTTTATGCCACTGTTTAGCGATGTACTTTCTACTACTTCAGTCGTCACACAAAGTGATACATCTCCCCTTTCTATCGCATCGAGTAGTATGATTTCTTTGAGCGCCGGTGAAACTCTTACACTCAGCAGCAAAACCGTGGCGTATCTTCAAATACAAGTTTTTGAAGATACTCACTTTGATCCCTACTCAACTCAACAGTTAAGTCTTTTTGAATTGGGCACTTCTTTTGTACAACTGTTGCACAATCAATCTGGTACTAATCTAGACTCTCTAACTCGCCTACTTAACAATGCACTTTACCGACTTGAAAACAACACCTTAAAAGACTACGAATTCACTGCATTGTTCTCCAAACTCAGCACACTGCAAATTCCGCCTCAGCTCGATAAACTGCATGCACGAGTGCAGAGTTATGGCCACTGGGTACCCGTTGAACAATACCTCAATTATGCAGGCACACAGTTAATCGATCTATCTGCACTAGAAGCACGCAGTATCGCCGAGCAAATCAGTCGTCATACGTCCCAATTTGATAAGGCTAAGGGACTAACAATTCGTCCTTATCATACTCTTTCTCTCGACTTTAGTGCATTACAGCAGCTCCAAACACGTTTGGTGTTCCATTTCTCTGATGCAGAGTTGATCACCAATGCTGCTGCGTTAGTCACGGTCGATACCAAAGATGGGCAAACGGTTTGGCCAATTACCGATAGTGTCAGCACCTTTGGGCTGCAACAGGCTGAGCTGGGCAGTGGGATAGTAAAAATTCGCTGGCTAAACCCTTATTTATCTCAAGTTTTGCAGGTGGAAGTACAAGTATTGAGCCGCGATGGTTGGAAAAATATCGAATTGGACCAGAGGCAGCTGTTTTATTACGCGAGCAATACGCAGCCCGTATCGGCAGCATTAACAAAAGACGCGCTCGTAAAAATTGAGTATATCAAAAACAACTTACGACAAGAGTCCATTGATTTCTACCCTGCGGGCACGATTACCGTACCAAGTAGCTATTCCACATTAGCTCGACTATTTTCTTGGCAGTTAAATTTAAATCGTCAAAAGATAGCTGTTGCGCCTCCGGTTATGCCAATTCCTTTGAAAAGACCAAAGCTTCACTTTGAAAGGTTAGCAAAGCACTTTAATACCCCATTAATCAACGCCAATGGCAATAAAACTCATGTAGAAGGCTTTATCCGATATGATCGTGACGGCATTTTTCAAACAAATGACCCGATAGAAACCGCTCATAGACTTGATGTAGGCATGAGACTGCGTAATCGCTACAAACAAAATTGGTACTTACTTGAGGGTGCATACAGAGTTAACAATTTAAGGTACGAATCCATCGCGCTTAATGGTGTTTATAATTGGTTAGACGATGACACCCCATGGTATACCGAAATTGGCTTGTATAATCGATGGCAAGAAACGCGTCTGAATAATGAAACGCATCTGTCTAGCCACATTGATGCCACTGTTGGACAAATATGGCGAGATGACACGTCTGTTAGGCACCAATGGTGGTGGCAGCCTTATTACTATTACACCAGTATAGATAAGCAAGAGTATCTTGATGATGCGCTGATCAGCCAAGACATGTATAACTTTTATCGTGCCCAACATATGCATGGCTGGCAAGCTGGCTATCGTATTCGTTATCAACCATGGGTAGACAGCCAATTTAATGCTCAAGTTTCTGGTGTATCGAACGAAGACTGGACCAGTTTAGATACGGTTACGTTTAGCGGCAGCTGGCAGCAATACTATCAAGGCCATATTTTTAATGTTGGATTAAGCAGCAGTTATGTGTTTGCAGACGATCACCGCCCTAATGCAACTTGGCAATATTTGACTTCTATTGGCTGGCAAACTTTGTTTGATTTCAGTGAGCATACAGCAGGCTGGATAAGCCTAAACTGGACACAAGACTGGTTTAGAAACAACCATAACGTGCGCCTAGAGGTGACACTTGGTAACTTACAAAATACTGGGTTTGCCCCATTCGCACATGATGAAATTATATTTGAATCTCTACAGTTAACGCATTTCTTGGAGCAAGACATTAATGGCAGATAAGACCCTTAGGGATCAACTCCAAGAGCTACTCTTTGCAGATACCGAAAAATTCTGGCTAAACCTATATCAGCATAAGTATCAGCAGCTCGTTGACGAACTGAGTGAATGGGAATTAGTTAAAAACAAGCCAGATCATGAGCAAACATCTTACTGGCAATTGCTTCAGACTATCGCCTTTTTACGTCATAAAATTGAACACTATTATGGTCAGTTGCAAGCAATTGATGCTGACTATAAAAACTTTATTGAAAGATTGAATAAAGCTGAGTTGAAGGCTGAGAAAGAGCTCCATATTCTTAAATATGCAGAGCAACTCGGTGCGACTAGATTGCAACTACAACAGGACAAAATTGCGTTTTCACGATGGTTTGATGAAGGTGCAGTCATATCCCGCTACCAAAGCAAAGTGGCTGAATTGGAGCAAAACTTAAAGTTTTTGATTTCTAAACTTGGCGCGCTAACCAATCGCTATTTAAGGTTAAGTAAAGATGACCTCACTAGCGCCTGGCAAAAGCTCGATTTACAGCCATTCTTTCTACATTTATTGGCAAATAGTAATAGCATTCATATACGCCATGGCATGATCCGCGCATTAGTCAACCAGGTATCTTTGATCCATGAGTTCAGTGCAGATCCAGAGCTAGATGCCGATTTAGTGGCTCAGCTAATAGAGTTAATTGAAGCTGACAATACTCCCTACCTTGCTATAACGGATATATTGGAAATTCTCATCCACCAACGGCCTACTTTTATTCGCAGCTTTATGTGGGCAAAAGTCGCTGAATCAGTGAATGATTACGCCGATAAACCCAAAAATAACGACCAGTTATTCATTCTAGTTGCGTTGCCTCGCGTACTTGTACAGCAAAGACTACTGACTGACTCAGACATAAAATTACTGTTGCAATTAAGCGCCCACCCCTACCCCAGAGTGCGCCAAGCGGCGATTGAATATACGCCCTATTACGAAGATGAATTTGCCATACAACTGCTTGAAAATAGGTTTAAAGCAGAGACCGCCGACGCCATCCGGTTTACGCTCGTAAAACAGCTTACCGCAGCAAGATTTAGCACAGAACGATTCGCGGTTAAACACTGGCAATCATGTATCACCGGAGATGAAAGCTTTGAAATAAAACGCATTGCTTTAGAGCAAAGTGCGCGCTTGATGCTCAACATGCAACTAGAAACTGACAAACCTGACTCTGTTTTTGAGGAGTTTATTCAAATCTTAAATACCCAGTTAGAGGTTGAGCCAAACCTGGCTGTTAAACGCTTCATTACTCGAACCAGAGAGCAACTCAATAGTTTTTACTTGCAATCCTTAGTGGTAGATATTGAAGATCAGATGAGTTTGGGGAAAACAGTCGAATTAGAATCAAAGCACAATATTGATGACATTGGCAGAGCACTTAGTTTTATTGCACAATCTGAAGAGGGTTTTAACGGCTTCCATAAAAATGGAAAATGGCAGATTCAACTTGGTACTCCCACAGGCCGTCGTTTTTGGCGCATTTGGCATGAGTTTTTTACACCAAGTACAGACAAACGCCAAAGTTACAGCCATACCCAAGCCAAAAAGCCTTCTGCACAACTTTATGTGCCTAGTTGTACCACAGCAGAGATCAGTGAAACCAATGTTCCCGGTGAAGCACTTTATAACCTTAAAGAACATTCCTCGCGTCCTTATTTGCCACTGCCTGACTACTTGCTGTCGATATTAAGTCAGGACAATTTGTCACCTCAAGCAAAAAGCTATACGCCAGATGGTATTTTAACCATTGTTCGCCCACGAACATTACTAAAAAGATTGCGCGCATACTGGCATATATCGCTGCGCTTTTCAGCACTTGATCAAATGCGCAAGGGCGGAGAAATAGAACAACAAAACTACCTTGAAGCGATTAGAGCACTTGACTTCCAGATAGCGTTTGACCCCTATGGAACGACTCTGAAAGCTGACTTTCCCATAGAACAAAATATCCAGAAGCTGTTTGGTAGAGCCTCTATCACGACAGCGCTAGTAAACATCGGATTAGGCTTCAAAGAATATCTATACTCTATTTATCAAAATAGTATTGGCCAGCTGGTCTTTTTTGTCTGCGCCTTTATGGCTTACTTTTGGTCAAGACACATCAAAGTAAGCCAACAAATTCGAAGCAACCGAAAACATATTCCAATCTCAATTGGCGGCTGGGGTACGCGAGGTAAGTCGGGCACAGAACGCCTCAAAGCTGCACTTTTTAGCAGTATCGCATTAAAAGTCATCACCAAAACAACGGGATGTGAAGCGATGATGATTTACGCTACTAGCGATGGTGAGCAACACGAGCTGCCACTATTCAGGCCATTTGACAAAGCCAGTATTTGGGAACAAAGCGATGTATTGGCTTTTGCTAAATCAGTTAAAGCAGACGTATTTTTGTGGGAATGTATGGGCCTGACTCCACGATATGTAAGAATACTCAGGCGCTGGATGAACGATAACTTTGCCACAATTACCAATGCTTACCCAGATCACGAAGACATACTTGGCCCTACTGGCCTTGATGTTGCCCGTGAAATGTCTTCTTTTATAGGAAGCAACACTCAGGTCTTTACAGCTGAGCAAACCATGTACCCTGTGCTTAATAAATCAGCTGAGCAAAAAAACTCTACGCTCATTCAAGTACATTGGGGCGATGGTTTCCAGATCACTGACGATATTCGTGCACTCTACCCTTATGAGGAGCATCCTGACAATATTGCGTTGGTCAGTAAAATGGCACAATACATAGGTATACAAAAAGACTATGTTTACAAAGAAACTGCCGAACGAATCGTACCTGATATTGGTGTTTTACAGCATTTTGAGCAAGCACCTATCGGTGAACTCACCCAATCTTTCGTTAACAGTATGTCGGCCAATGAGCGTCTCGCGACGATAGAAAACTGGCGTCGTCTTAACTTGTTTGGTCTTAGCCAACAACCTAAAGTACAAACGATTGCTTTGATCAATAACCGAAATGACCGTATCGCACGTACCAAAGTGTTCGCACAAATTTTGGTAGAGGATTTAACGTTTGATCATATTGTTGTGATTGGTACTAACGTAGATGGATTTTTGGCGTATTTTAATCAAGCATTACAAGCTCGCGTTACTCGAATAGTCGCAAATAATGATAGGGAAGATCTGGTAAAGCTACTGGAGCAATTTAAATGCTTGATTTCAGACCAAATGCTGTGTGACAAATTCGCTGCTTTGCTACCTGAAACACAATTAGACAGCAAGGACTTTCATGAGCTAGACCGAATCAACTCAATACTAGATCAGCAAGTGAGTTGCCCACGTCAACAAGCCTTGTTTAAGCAAATAGCCGCTGATTGGCATATGGCGCACCACTTAGTGGAAATAGAAGACCTAAAAGCTAATATAAAAACATTGTCGGAGCGGCTTAGCGCTCTTTTAAAGAGTCGTACACACTTAGTTGAAAACCCATATATCAGTGCCGACGAACTTACTCAAAAGCTAGCGAACCTTGGAATTGATGGCCAACACCAATTGATTGTTGGTATGCAAAATATCAAAGGAGCGGGACTAAACTACGTATACGCTTGGCAGAAGTGGCACCAGCTACATCAAACCTGCGATCAATTATTAAGTACACATATCAGCCAAGCGCAATTTAGAGCTGGGCTTCTCAAGCTCTCACAAATTTCACGCATTGGGGTTATAGAACACGATTATTTTCACGCCTTTTTGGCAAAGCTCAGTAAGCTTCCCTTAGCTCAAAACGAATTCAGCCAAGCAGAAATATCACACCTGAAGGAGCGCTTACAGAGCGATGACGATAGTCAGCAAGCTGATACTCAGGATATAAAACAAAACCGAGTGATGCGATTTGTATTACAAGTTGTGGAATCTTTTTTAGATGCTGGCGCTGCTGTTAAGCGTAAAAAAACCGCGCAACAAGTGTATAAAGACATTGCCATGCAGCGTATCACCATGGAAAAAGCAATCGTAGTGTTGGCTGCACTGAATCGAAGTCAAAAACCCGGATGGTTGGCCCTTCAACAGAAACGGAAAAGGCTGAGTTTATTTAAAAAGTAATACTTTTTAACTAATTTTAACTGCACTTTAAATTGACGAATAATAAATTCCAGTCATTTTTTGTATTTTAATTGACCTGAGACCTTTTAACTAGGAAAATAAGATTAGAAGCAATCATTATATATTAACATTTTACTAACAACGGATGTTGAGTAATAGTTGGGAGTAGCGTATGAAGTTATCAAAGTCATCTGTTTTATTTATCACCGCATTAGCAACAAGCCAATCAGCCTTGGCTGAAGACAATCTAGTTAGCAATGGATCTTTCGAGCAATCGGGTAATATTACAGGGACTTGGAAACTTTTTAATGACCTACCAGGCTGGCAAAGAAATGGCGCTCGATTTGAAATCCAAACTGATCGCCTAGGTCTGATTCAACCTCAGGACGGCAGCCAATATTTAGAACTGGACTCAACTAGCAACTATAGTGCATACCAAACAATCTCTACAGATGCAGGTAAGCGCTATACCATTAGCTTTTACTATTCACCACGCGTGGCAAACAATGGCCATACAAACCAAGCAACCGTTAGTTGGGATGGTCAAGTTGTCGCTAACTTAAACGGTACTTCTCGTGGTTGGCAACATGTTACCGTTACCGTAACTGCTAACTCGTCACAAAGCACGCTGACTTTTAGCGGTAGCGGCACATCTGACTCTTATGGCGCATTAATAGACAATGTTTCTGTAACCGCAGATTGTGTAACCGGCCTATTTGGTATCAATAACTTTGGCGATGCTGGAAATGGTTACATTTTCAACTTTGACGTAGAAAATGGCACTTACAGCAAAGTAGCTGGTGTCTCTCACACAGCATCTAACATCGCATCGAAAGACGGTGTACTGTATTTCATGGAGCAAAATGACAAAGCGACTAAAGCATCTACACTGTGGTCTTTAGATTTAGACGGTAATGTAGAAACAGCTGTCACAAATGCAACGTCTTGGCCTATTTACCGCTCTGCAATTAGCGACGATGGTATGTCTCTACGTGCTACAAGCAAAACGTACATGTATGACTATGATCTAAGCACTGGTGCTAAAACTGTACTAGGCAAATTAAAGTACGAAGGCGACGACTTTAGCCATGGTGATATCGCATACTCTGCTGACAATAATGTGCTATACGTGCTAACAGGCAAAGCACTTTACACCCTAGACACTGCTGATATGACGCTAACCGAAATTGGCAAGCACGGTGTAAACTGGGCATCTGGTCTGGCGATTTCACAAGACGGTACGATCTATGTTTCAGGTCGCCAAAGTGGCCAAAATGCTAAGATCTACACTTTAAATCCAAATACAGCAGTTGCGACGTTCGTAATGGACGGTCCTGAGCACATTAATGATTTAACCTTTGTTGACAACTACTGTCGATAAAACACAACTTGTTGATACAAAAAGCCAGCGCTGAGCTGGTTTTTTTATATCTAAATGCGTCTAATCCTAGCTGGTAAGGCTTCCCCAAAGTCTACCTGCTGGGTATACTGACTCGCTTTTCATGCATAGTTAGTCAGAAATAATTATCTATGGAAGCAATTTGGGAACTGGCCACCCGTTCAAAGTGTGCGCTAATTTAGCTTCATAAAGCTGTATTAACTCACCAATAATATTAAGGCCATAGAACACACATGAGTTAAATCTGGAAATAATAAATATGAATTCAACTACAGCACAGTCAGCAACCATAATGGGGCATCCCAAAGGGTTGTGGATGTTGTTCTCAGCAGAGTTTTGGGAACGATTTTGCTACTATGGCATGCGAGCAGTTCTTGCCCCATACGTAGCTATTGCATTTTTTGATCATCTCACAGCAGAAGAAGCTGCAAAGCAAGCTAGCTTAACCTATGGTGGCTACACCTCTATGGTGTATATGACCGCAATAATGGGTGGCTACGTCGCGGATAGACTTATAGGCTATCAACGCTCCATTATCCTCGGGGGTATAATGATGGCGGTTGGTATGTTTATGCTAATGGCACCTGATTTGAAAACCTTCCTATTTGGTCTTGCGTTTATCGTGATGGGTAACGGTTTATTTAAGCCAAATATTTCCACCATTGTGGGTAAACTTTATGAGCCTGGTGACCCTCGTCGTGACTCCGGCTTTACTATCTTTTATATGGGGATAAACTTGGGAGGCGCTTTAGCTCCCATTATTTGCGCAACAATTATTGGTGCAATTTGGGGATACCAATGGGGCTTCCTAGCCGCCGGAATCGGTATGATTTTTGGTGTTATGGTATTTCAATTACAAAAATCCTGGCTCGAAGGTGTGGGCAAAGCAGAAAATGAGCAAGCTAGTTGGTCTCGATTAGCGATGGTTGCTGCAGGCGCAGTATTACTAGTTATACCTGCATTTTACCTACTAAGTAATAGTGAAGCGTTAGGCCGTTTACTTGGCGTAATGATGTTCGGTTTAATTGCATATTTCTTATACAGCGGCTTTCAATCTGGTGATAAAAAACAACTGCACAGATATATCGCAATGTTATTACTGTTTGTCGCAAATACTGTTTTTTGGGCGCTGTTTGAACAGGCAGGCTCGTCTCTAAATTTCTTCGCTAAAGATCACGTTAATTTAGATATAGGTATAGCGACGATACACTTTACCCTTTTCCAATCAGCCAACTCCGTGTTCATCATTTTATTTGCTCCAGTATTAGCAGCTCTTTGGTTAAAACTAGACAAGCAAGAAGCTAACCCTTCTATCCCTAGAAAGTTTGCACTTGGCCTGTTAGGTGCTGCTCTCGGCTTTTATATTCTTGTGTTTGCAATTCAGTTTATGCAAGATGCGAACGGTAAAATTCCTGCTTATATGCTAGCACTATGCTATTTAATCCACACCCTTGGTGAACTTTGCTTATCACCAATTGGCCTTTCAATGGTTACAAAGCTGGCAAAACCAAAAGAAGTTGGTTTAGCTATGGGTGGATGGTTCCTGTCTATTGCAATGGCGCAGTATCTAGCTGGTGTAATCGCATCCGTTGCAACAAGTGGAGGTAGTGAATCTGGCCATGCGGTAGGCTCTATTGCACAATACTCCGATGTATTTATGCAATTGGTGTGGTTAGGTTTAGGCGGGGCTTTAATCTATTTCCTGGCGGCTCCAGCCATTACACGCTTAATGCATGGCGTAAAATAAGCGGCGAACGACAATAAACCGTAATTAAAATTTACTTGAAAACCGCGTTCTTTAACGCGGTTTTTTTGTCTTTACGTAATATTTTGTACAATTTTATTTACAGTACACTGTGATTCAGGTGATGTCTGTACAAGGTGCTCCATAAATGGGGGATTATAAAGCCAACTATGCAACAAATTAAAAGTCATTTATTATTAGAAACTTACAATAAAAACATGGCTATCAGTTAATTTATTTTTGTACTATTTTTCAGTTTAATTACACATTTTCAATCTAAAAAAATTGTCTGTTTTCGTTTTGTGTCTAAACGCCTGTAAATGTGCAGTCAAATTTACAAAATGCCACTTAACCAATTGGGCGCCAAACCTTCCACTTTAGACAAATTTGATTAATCATCCACTGCATAAATTACAACAAGCAATCCAGTGCTTAATGCAGGAGAATGACAATGAGTGAAGTAAAGAATCCTCTTGGCCTTGTAGGTATCGAATTTACTGAATACGCAACCCCAGACGCAGATTACATGGACAAAATCTTTGCTGATTTTGGTTTTTCTAAACTTAAAAAGTTTAAAGGTAAAGACATCGTTCATTATAACCAGAACGACATCCACTTCTTACTAAACAACGAACGTGATGGTTTCTCTGCTGAGTTTGCTAAATCTCACGGTCCAGCTATTTGTTCTATGGGCTGGCGTGTAGAAGATGCAGCAAAAGCATTTGAAGTAGCCGTAGAGCGTGGCGCAAAACCAGCTACTGATTCTGCGAACAAAGACTTACCATATCCTGCTATTTACGGTATTGGTGACAGCCTAATTTACTTTATCGATGTATTCGGTGATAAAGGCTCTATCTTCGAAAATGATTTTGAAGACTTAGCTGAGCAAAACATTGTTGAAGACAAAGGCTTCCTTCGCATTGACCACCTAACAAACAATGTTTACAAAGGTACAATGGAAACATGGGCTAACTTCTACAAAGGCGTATTTGGTTTTGAAGAAGTTCGTTACTTTGATATCAAAGGTCAAAAGACTGCACTACTTTCGTACGCACTTAAGTCACCTTGTGGTACTTTCTCAATTCCAATCAACGAAGGTAAAGACGACAACAACAACCAGATCGATGAGTACCTAGATGAGTACAATGGTCCGGGCGTACAGCACCTAGCATTTTTAACTAACGACCTTGTTGGTTCTCTAGATAAGCTAGACAAAACGAACATTGCGACACTAGATATCGTAGATCACTACTACGACACTATTTTTGACCGTGTTCCTTGGGTTGCTGAAGATAAGCAAAAGATCAAAGAGCATCAGATCCTAGTAGATAGCCAAAGCGAAAACTGTTACCTACTACAGATCTTCACTAAGAACCTATTCGGTCCAATCTTTATTGAAATGATCCAACGTGTTGACGATGGTGGCTTCGGTGAAGGTAACTTCCAAGCTCTATTCGAGTCAATTGAACGTGACCAAGAGCGTCGTGGTGTGATTTAATCACTTACCAGTAAAGACGAAATAAAAAGCAGCTTTCCTAAGCTGCTTTTGCTATTTAAACTTGGCAATATTCTGGCGAAAGCACAAATAAAAATGCATAGTCATATGCAGTTTGTATAAAAAAGGAAAGACCATGTCTTTTATCAATGAAACACACGATATAAATTTAAAAAGCTGGGTAGCAAGTGCAAACCAAGCTGGTACTGATTTCCCTATTCAAAACTTACCTTTCGCGTCTTTCCGCCGTAAAGGTAGCAACGAAGAGTTCCGTGGTGGTGTTGCAATTGGTGATCAAGTGCTAGACCTTGGCGCTGTTGCTGCAGCAAACATTTTTGACGGCGTTGCTCAAGAAGCTGCTGAAGCTGCAAATGCACAAGCACTTAATGAATTTATGGGCCTTGGTAAAGCACATTGGTCAGGTCTGCGCCTAGCTCTATCTCGTGCACTGCGCGAAGGTTCTGAGCACCAAGGTACGCTTGAAGGTGCACTAGTTGCGCAAGGCGATGTTGAATATGCATTACCATGTCACATCGGCGACTACACTGATTTCTATACATCAATCTATCACGCGACAGCAGTTGGTAGTTTGTTCCGTCCAGATAACCCACTTCTTCCTAACTACAAGTGGGTGCCAATCGGTTACCACGGTCGCGCTTCATCCATTGATGTCTCTGGTCAAACGTTCCCTCGTCCAAAAGGCCAAACTAAAGCACCAGACGCGGAAGCACCGTCATTTGGTCCTTGTAAGCGCCTTGACTATGAATTAGAGCTAGGTATCTATTTAGGTAAAGGTAATGAGTTGGGTGATGCAATTAGCATCGAAGATGCGGAAGATCACGTATTTGGTTTCTGTCTATTCAATGACTGGTCAGCGCGAGACCTACAAGCTTGGGAATACCAGCCTCTAGGCCCATTCCTTGCGAAGAACTTTGCATCAACAGTTTCACCTTGGATTGTTACAACAGAAGCGTTAGCACCATACCGTACTGCGTGGCACCGTGACGAAAACGACCCACAGCCTATGAGCTACCTTGAGTCTGCACAAAACCGTGAATCGGGTTCATTTGACATTCAAATGGATGTGCTTATCGAAACAGACAAGATGCGCAGCGAAAATGTAGCACCTAGCAAGGTGTCTGAGTCAAGCTTCAAGCACAGCTACTGGACAGTGGCGCAGATGGTCACGCACCACACGGTAAATGGTTGTAACTTCCTTCCAGGAGACATGTTAGGCTCTGGTACACAATCTGGTCCTGAACATGAAGAAGCAGGTTCATTGCTTGAGCTTTCTCGCGGCGGAAAAGAGTCTATCACTTTGAGTAATGGCGAAGAGCGCAAGTTCCTAGAAGATGGTGACAAAGTTATTATGCGCGGTTGGTGTGAAGCTGACGGCTTCAACCGTATTGGTTTTGGCTCTGTAGAAGGCACCGTGCTTCCTGCAAAATAACCAAATAATATAATTCTATTTAAATCAAAGGCGTGCATAAACACGCCTTTTTTTTGTATTTTTATACTGGATTTTTGTATAAAAATTGTTAGAGTTAGGCGTTATCTTAATTTTTGAGTGTTATGTTAAGCGTTATCAAAAACCTAATAGGTCAGCTATTTCAACCTAAACAGCTTATGTTGCGTCAAAACGGCAGAGTGTCATTGTTGACTGTGCCGACTTGGCTACAAATCACTTTGACAATCAGTGTTTTTGCAACTTTGGTTTGGCTCGGTTTTGCAACTGCTCAATATTTCAAACAAAAACATGGCATGTCACAATTAAACCAGTCAGTTGCCTTAAAAGAGCAAGCTTGGCAGACGCAAAAATTAGCCCTCGAAGCTAAACTTGAACAACAAAATACCCGTATTGCACAATTAGATGCTCAGCACTCTGTTTTAAATGAGCTTATGTCTTCGTTACCAAGCACAATAACGGAAAATGATGCTGAACAATCAGGTGTTCAGCCAGAACAGGTGGAGCATGAGCGCCACACTGGGTCTGAACATGCACATGAAGAAAACTTTCATCACCATGCCATCGAGCTCGATGATGCTCAAACTAAATTACTTGACCAGCTGCATGGGCTTATCTCAAAACGCAATCAAATACTAATTGCCAGTATGAATGAAGCTGGAATTCAGGCACAAACGTCAACACTAGCTCAGGGTGGTCCTTATCACCAAGTTCAAAGCCGTTTACTCCCTGACGCTTATTTACAAGCAATTGACAGCTCGGTAAAGCTAAATCAGCTAGAAAACTTGGTTCAAACATTGCCAAAGAGCATGCCTGTAAAAGAAGACAAATATTATATCTCTAGTGCCTTTGGATACAGAAAAGACCCAATCACAGGCAGGCGTGCCTATCACAAAGGTGTAGATTTAGCCGGTTGGCACAAAACTGAGATCATCGCACCAGCGGATGGCACTGTTACAAGAGCCGGAAAGAATGGCGGTTATGGGAAGTTTATTGAAATCCAACATGCCAATGGCGTTACCACACGATATGGACATTTACACACGATAAAAGTTAAAAAAGGGCAGCAAATTAAGCAGTCTGACGTTATCGCTTTAATGGGTAGCACAGGAAGAAGTACCAGTACACACTTGCACTATGAGGTATTACAGGATAAAAAGCATATTAACCCTGTTAAACTTGCAAGAGTACTGGAACGTGTTCAATAAACTTAAAAACAATAAATCCACTGCGCTTTACGTGGCAATGATCTCCCCTAACACTCAAGTCACTGGTGATATCAAATGTGACGGTGAAATCCAAGTCGATGGCATCATTACCGGCAACTTAGAAGTCGAACACTTAGTGATCGGTGAGCACGGCACCATAGAAGGCAACATTACCGCAACGCAAGTAGAAGTGAAAGGCACTGTGAATGGCTGTATTACCGCTCAGAAAGTACGTTTGGAGCCATCCGCCAAAGTCCATGGGGATATCATCCACGATACTCTGAGTATTGAAGCAGGAGCACATATTGAAGGTCAGCTCAAACATAAAACCGACCTGTCAAATGTCACCCCTTTAGAAAAGCAAGAACAGGCTTAACTTTTTTCAGTAATATACATGGTGATGTCGGCGTGAAACACTTTTACGCCGTCACTATTAAATACTTCGACAGGCACAATAAGGTCTTCTTTGTCTTTCCATTCTCGTGGCAATGGAATTTGAGCTTGTGCTTTTAAATCCGAATCGGCTTTCTTCAGATACTGAACTGTCATTCCTTTTGGGATCCATCTGTGTGTGTGGTTTGGCACCGTTGCATCCGTCACAACACCAGCGCATAGCTCAGCGAGATTACACTGTGCAATAGCATGTACTGTCCCGATATGATTGTGAACTGCACGTCGGTTTGGCATTTCAGCGCATATTCGACCACTGCTTAAGTGCGTCACCTTTGGCTTTATGGTGGCAAAATATGGGGCGCGTTTACATATTGCTTTGCTGAATAGCCAGTTGCCAAAAGGGAGCCATTTGAATTTCTTATATGTTTTTAATAGTGAGCTAGCCATACACTATCCTGAAGATTGTTTTAAGACAACCTAACACATCAGACCAGTTAAAACTAGTACGATAGTTTAGGTTTTGCTGTGCGCGTATTTTTATCCTCGCACTCACTGGCTGGAACTCCCATTTGAGCCATGCAGCTTCTCAGGTTTTCTTCTACTTGAATAATTTATTTTCTAATTTCGGCGTTTTGTCCTGTCTTTTTGATTGATGCGAAATACAATAGCGTCGAAAAGGAGAAACCATGCAACACCGTACCAGCAAATCTTTAATTTTTATTCTTGCCCTGCTCGTCATTTTTTGCCCGCTCGGCATTGATCTATATCTACCCGCTTTCGTTGATATGCAAAATGCACTGTCGGTCAGTGAAGCAAAAATCCAGCAAACAGTCAGTGTGTACATGCTAGCAGTTGGCATTGGGCAACTTATCGCAGGACCACTTGCAGATAAATATGGCCGAAAACCAATCGCTCTTGCTGGTATCTCTTTATTTGTGATTGGCGCATTAGTAGCAACGCTTGCACAAACTTGGGAGTGGGTCATGGCAGCTAGAGTTCTGCAAGGCCTGGGCGCCTGTGCCACATTCGTAAGTGCGTTTGCCATAGTCAGAGATAGCTTTGGACACAAAGGCAGCGGCCAAATGATCACTTATCTAAACGGTATAGTATGTTTTATTCCGGCATTGGCGCCAATTTTAGGCGCATGGTTGACCGTTGAATTTGGCTGGAGAAGTAACTTTGTATTTTTATGTGCATTTGCAGTGCTGGGATTGGTGGTTATTTTCTTAACGTTCAAAGAAACTAAACCTGACGACTCTATTTATCAAGGGCACATATTAGATTTTCGCCGTTTTACACCTATGTTAAGCAGCTCAAAATTTATGTTCAATGCATCCATTACAATGGTTTGCATGTCCGCAATGCTGGTTTTTGTTGTTGGTGCTCCAGGTTGGATCATGAGTCACCTAAATATGCCAATGTCCGATTTTACCCTGTGGTTTGCGATTAACGCATTTATTAGTATTGTATCAAGCTTTATTGCCCCACAATTTATCAAACGCAATAGCCGCAGAGCCCTGCAGTTTGGACTAGTGCTATTTTGTGGTGCAGGTGTTATTACGTTTATCTTGCCTCAAACAGATGTCCTAACTTACATGCTCCCAATGTACATAGCATCAATTGGTTTTGCATTTACCCTAGGAGCCGCAGCTGGTAATGCACTTGCAGAATTTCCAAAACAAGCGGGTACTGCTTCGGCCTTGATTGGTTTATTGCAAATGAGTGGCGCTGGTTTATTGGCATTTTCAACACAACCTCTAGGTCTAATAGCACCTTGGCAACTTGCGCTACACTTAGTCATGGCAATTCCGTTTTTAATGCTTTTGTTTTCAAGGTATCGCCACTCATTGCATAGTACGGCTTAATATAAATAACCCAAATAAGTCGTAAAAGTGTCATATATTGAAGGCATACTGCTCACCAATAGCTAGTTAGCTGTTGTCTAGAAGGCTTTTGACTTCTTTTAGCATTGTTTAGATCGATTGACTCAAGATCCCCCAACCTTGTTATGCGGGCTTAACATCCCGCATAGTTTTTATTAAATGCAATAAATCGTTTTCAAATTTTTCTTAACCCATTAAACTAACCCTGAAGTTAGAAAAAGAACAATTCCCTATGCTAAACCCTGAATACTTATTTTCTTTTGCTGTAGCAAGCTTTGTTATTGCTGTCGCGCCGGGCCCTTCAAATGCATTTTTAATGGCGCAAACGTTCACTAATGGTAAAAACGCTGGTATGCAAAGTGCCCTTGGCTTTGCATTGGGTGGCATTGTACATACTTTGTTTGCCGTAATTGGCCTATCTGCTATCTTAAAAGCTTCAGAAACAGCCTATACAACAGTTCAATATTTAGGCGCGGCTTACCTCGCTTATTTAGGAGTCGTAACCCTTAAAGATACGCTTAAAAACCAATCACAAGATGCTTCGCACAGCGAACAAATAGAAGCTGAAAAGCCACGCAAGAATGTCACTTTTCAAGCAATGATGACAGAAGTACTGAACCCTAAAGTCGCGCTGTTTTTTATCGCATTTATCCCTCAATTCGTTGATACCTCTTTAGACGCTTCCACCACATTACAACTCGCATTATTTGGCCTACTTTACCCAATATTGGCCTTCCCGATTGACTGCGCCTATGTATATGGAGGAGATAAAATCGCTGAGTATTTTCGAGCTCACCCACAAGCACCGATTTGGATAGACAGAATATCTGGTGGCATATTTATCGCTCTGGCAGTCAACCTCCTGTTATAAAGGACTTGCTCATGGAACAGAAACAATCAATCATTCCTGCAAAAAAACACATCGCATTGGTTGCACATGATGGTAAAAAACACACTTTAGTAAGTTGGTGTGCCAATCATGCAAACATACTGAAGAAACACAGTTTATCTGCAACAGGCACCACAGGTAATTTAATTGAAGCTAGTACAGAGCTTGAGGTCACAAAGCTACTCAGCGGACCTATGGGGGGCGATCAACAGCTTGGTGCTATGATTGCTCAACAACACATTGATATGTTGATTTTCTTTTGGGACCCTCTTTCATCTCAGCCCCATGATCCAGATGTTAAAGCTTTGCTTCGACTAGCTGCAGTCTGGAACATACCTGTCGCATGTAATGAAGCAACCGCTGATATGTTACTGACCTCAAGTTTTATGGAAAGCGAGCTGCCAAGGCAGCAGCCAGACTACGACGAATACTTAAAAAATCGACTCAATTAACGGTAAATACGCTCGGCCCACTTTGTAAGACCGGCTGTCACACTGCCAAAGTTATCGCCGTTCAACATCGGGATGTTACCTAACGCTTCGCGAAGGGCTTGTTTTAGTAACGGTGACTGTGCACTGCCTCCTGTCAGGTATATTGCATCTGGTTGGACGCCGGCGTCTGTAATGGCTTGTTGCGCAAGGTGGGTAATTTGCGACAAACTCGAATTTACCGACTCCTCTAGCTCCGTGATATTTATCTGCTGCATCAACTGCACTTCAACAAATGAAAGGTCGGCACTATATTCGCTTACTTCACTCAGTGCTATTTTGGCAAGTTCAGCCTGTCTAACAAATTGATGTGTCATTTTATTTTCATGGATAACTTGCAAACGAGCAAGTTTGTTGGCTTCCTTCACATCTCGCAACATCGTTACCAGCTCTCTGCCAAACGCACTACTATAGAAGTCACTTTGCATTTGAATATCATTGATTTTGCAGGCTTGCCAAAATATTTGGTGAGGGAGTGGTAGGCCCGATTTAAATTCACCACCCAGCCCACAAGTCGGCATCAACTTATGAAACGCTAACGCAATATCTAAATCGTTTCCGCCGATCCGTTTACCTGTATGCGCCATAAAATCGCCGCTACGGTCAGTATTATCTCTAAAGCTCGGCCCCATTTGGACTAAAGAACAATCACTTGTTCCCCCGCCAATATCAACGACCAGCACTTTTTGGTCATGTTGTAAATTAGACTCGAAATCAATACCTGCCGCCAACGGTTCAAACAAAAACTCAACCTCTTTAAAACCTGCTCGGCGCGCTGCTGTTGTCAAAATATCAATTGCCTGACGATTACTCTCTTCACCGCCAACAGCTTGAAAGTTCACCGGGCGGCCAATCACCGTATGAGTTAGGGTCCTACCTAAATGTTGCTCGGCACGACGCTTTAACTCAACAATCATTGCACTTGCTATGTCTTCAAAAAAGGCTATCTGCTCGGGCTTGAGGCCAATCGCACCAAAGAACGACTTAGGGGATTTTACAAAATACCCCTCTTCTGGCATCGATATATACTCTTCGATAGCTTGTTGCCCAACAAAAACTCCGCTTTCGGCGATTTCCAAATCTAAGTCATTGCGGGCGAACTGGGCACTTTTGAGTATGCCAGCTCTTGATGTACGATATGCCGTCTGATCATTTCCACTCAAGTTTTGAGCCACTAAGTCAGATATCAAAGAGTTGTGAAGTGCATACAGAGTTGATGGTAAATAGTGCTTACCTTGCTCCAATGGAACAAGACTCACCGTATTTTGCTGCAATATACCCATTGCGCAATTCGAACTACCATAATCAAAACCGACGACCATTACGACCTCACACCTAATTGAAAAAGGTCGCGAAATGTATCACAGCTGACACATAATTAAAAGTTCAACAAAAGAAGTAAGCAATTCGCTATAACTGATCTCTCATCCTTAAAAAGCTCGCAAATCTTGGCTTTCCATATTTGGTTTTTCCTTGATATTGAAAAGTGACCGTGCTGCCAATTGGAGGGGGAGATTTGCGTTGTGCGTCGCTAAACCCTGTGCCAATATTAAATTCGACTCCTGAGGACATTCGAACTTTAAGCGCGCCCATCATCCCTTTGTATTTACCTTTTCCAGGCAAGTGGGCAATGACAACCGCTTCTGCATCAAACTTCGGTTTGTATTTGAGCACATGGGCTGTTCGGCCAGACTGATGCTTAGCTGCTTTATCATGTAGTATTACGCCTTCCCCGCCACGAGCCAATACCTTTTGGTAAAACAAATCTAACTCTGACTTGCTCTCGAAATGATGCTGCTCAATTACTTTTATGTGCATACTAGGTAAACTCTCGATAAGCGTTTTATATGTTTGGTAACGCATTTCGAAAGGCTGAGATAGATCGGGTGCATCAAAAATTAAATATTCAACTTGTTGCCAATTTTCATGATTTGGTACTTTTCTGCGGATCAAACTACTAACAAAAGCAAAATTATTATACCCGGCCCACAGCTCACCATCTAACCAGCGATTGGGCAATGCAGCTGTAAACCAATGGGGAGCATGAATAATATTTCCTTTGCGCGTTTTGAGCTGCTTGCCGTCCCAAACAGCTCTCACACCGTCATACTTCTCACTGACTAAGTAATGATTAACCGGTTGTTGCTGCGCATAAACTTTAGCTAATTGGACATGAGGGGTTTGTTTGGCATTGAGAGGACTGGTTAAAATTATAAAGAAAATGGCGATAAGCCAAATGATATTATGTTTCATGCTACTTTCCTTTGCAGATAAAAAACGTATATCCAACCTAAAAATTAGCACTTTCAGCTCAATTGTACAGACTAACTACTTGTAATTACATCTTTATAAGCACTTTCCAGACTGTCGCAAATCCAAGTTGCCTTCGAAAAGTCTTGATCTTTTGAGTGTTGGTGCGGTATCACGATAGTCCGAATTCCAGCATCCACAGCAGATGTTAACCCAGTATGAGAGTCTTCAAGTGCTATCACTTGGTGTGCCGATACATTGAGTTGTTGCATGGCCTTTTGATATGGTTCAGGGTTAGGCTTTGGGTGTTCGACATCGTCTTTGCAAATAACACAATCGAATAACTCTAGTAAGCCATAATGTGATAACACAGGCATCGCCTCCGCGATTGTACTCCCCGTAACTAGTGCCAACTTAAACTTCTGAGCACACGCCGACAATACATCTCTTGCATGAGGCATCAAAACTGGTTTATGTGTTTTTGCTGTTTCTATGAACTGTAGGTTCTTTTCTTGGGCTAGCTTTGATCCAGCTTTAGAAAGAGCGTAACGCTGTTGTAAGATATGCCCAGTTTTAACCGTGGGCACACCAGAAAACTCAGTGCAAAAGGTGAGTTCATCAATAAATACTTGAAACGGCTTAAGCACTTCACACCAACTCAAGTAGTGAAGTGTCTCTGAGTCTACTAACGTGCCATCAAAATCAAACAATAACGCCTGTATACTCATAAACACTCCTTATTTATTAAATTATGTTAGCCTTTAAGTGCTGTTGGTGGCTCTGCATAGGCCTCTTCGCCTGTTTCGACTTCCACTAATTCGTAGCCTCGTTGCTTTCTAACTACTTTTAACACTGGTTTCTCGAATGCTGACTTAAGTCTATCTGAATCAGCTTGTAACTCTTCAATGGTATGTCCAAAAGGAGCTGCGCCAGTTTCTGACCAGTTTGTTACTTTTCCGTTGATGTTGTACTCAACTTCATGAATTTGGTATAGCGCTGACTCGTTGTCTTTACCTTCACAATAAATCACGCGGTAGTTCCAAAATCCAGACATATTTAACT
Source organism: Pseudoalteromonas luteoviolacea DSM 6061 (assembly GCF_001625655.1). Taxonomy (GTDB): domain Bacteria; phylum Pseudomonadota; class Gammaproteobacteria; order Enterobacterales; family Alteromonadaceae; genus Pseudoalteromonas; species Pseudoalteromonas luteoviolacea. Next base: position 67,790 of record NZ_AUYB01000082.1, read on the forward strand.
CCTCTTACTTTATACTACGCTGCGACTGTACCAACTAATTCGGTCAGTTGCATTAAAGAAATAAAAAACCCGCGTTATTTTATCAATAACACGGGTTTATAAAGGTTTGCTTCACTTCAGTTAATTAGAAGAAGCGAACCTTAAATTCAGCACCGATAAAGCGTTCTTCATTCAACATACCTGTATTGTTGTTGAAATCTACGCCACCAATTACTACTTGTTCATCAAACAAGTTACGTACAAATACTGATGCTTCGTATTCATTGTCACCTGATGCCCAAGCATAACCTGCTCTTACACCCGTTTCGAATAATGCTTCACCTTCAAACTCAACTGATTCGTACAAGAAAAAGTTAATTTCACTACGATAAGACGTGTCAGCATATACAAAGAAGTCACCGCCTTCTAGTTCCTTCGTATAACGAAGCGTTGCATTTGCAATCCACTCTGGTGCATGCGGTAAGCTGTTACCATCTAATAAGTAACGTCCAGCAGAGTTTGTCCCATCTTTTACTGTACACTGTGCACAGCCTTCGACCGCAAGTGCAGAGTCATCGATTTCAGTATTATTGTAGCTTAGATTGAATGTTGCATTTAACTCGTCAGTCAACACCCACTCAGTATCTAATTCAAAACCGTAACCATTTGTTTTATCAGCATTGATTAAACGGTTGAAGTTTGCACCACCACCTACGGCGGTCAGCTGCTGGTCATCCATTTGATAATAGAAAACTGTAGCATTTACACGACCTTGACCATCAAGCACATCAGATTTAACACCAAACTCAATTGAGTTGATAGTCTCTGACTCAGCAACCGTTATATCATCACCAAATACGATACGACCCTGAATACTTGGAGCTCGGAAACTGTTAGCGATACGACCAAATAAGTTCACATCGTCGGTTAACTTATAAGTAGCGCTTAAATCCCAGCTTACATGGCTGTCACTGGTATTAGTGGCCTTAGACAGGTTTACTGGACGCTTCTCATCAAACGTTTGTGTTCTATTAGCGGTGAAGTCTTTTTCATCGTCTGAGTAACGCAAACCTAATGTTACATCAAGCTTATCAGAAACCGCATAGTCGAATGAGCCAAATACGGCCCAAGCTGAGGTGTCTTGATTCTGGATTGCATAACCAGTTTGCAAGCCATAATTTCCCGCAGCGGCATCGTATTGCGTCGTGTCGTAGCTGAAACTTTCAATTGCTAACTCTTCATCAAAGTAAAAAACACCTACTTGATAATTAAAGTCGCCAGAGTAGTTGCTTGATAAGCGTAGCTCTTGGGTAATTTGATCATGGTCAGGAATACCATCTGCTGTTTCCGCAGGGAAGAAAATTACTCCTGGACCTTGCGCAGGCAAGAATGAAGCACCATAACCACCGTCAACGTCGGCTCTAGAGAAGATCTCTGCACTTTCCCAAGCTGAAATTGATGTTACCGTGTGCTCAGCAAGATCCCACTCTAGTTTTAAACTAAGACCTTGAGTCTCTACTTGCTGCGTCGCACGAGATGAAGCATCATGGAAAACAACATCATTATCATAAATTGGGTTGATGTTGTTTGAACCTTTTTCAATCAGATTCGCACGGAATGGAATTGGACGGCCGTCTAAGTCACGAACGTGATAATTTAACAAACCCGTAAAATCATCACCTTCATATAGGAATTGAATACGAGCAGCCTTTTCGCTGTAACCACCTAAAGAGTCCTCTTTTGCGAATTCATTGGTGACACCTTCTGGTGAACGCACATCAATGTAATCTGGCTGTTCTTGCCATAACACAGATACACGCGTAGAGATTCTGTCAGTTAGACCTGTGCCAACAGCACCTTCAAAGTCAACAGACTCACGGCTGCCGTATGAAACAGATGCATAACCATCAAACTCTTGGCTTGGCTTTACAGAATCAAATTTAACTAGACCGGCTGGCGTATTACGGCCAAATAAAGTTCCCTGAGGACCACGAAGTACTTCGATACGCTCGATATCAAAAACAGGGAAGCCTTTTAGAATAGGGTTTTCTTGAACAACTTCATCGACAACCAAAGAAACTGGTTGAGAAGCATTTAGATCGAAGTCGGTGTTACCAAGACCGCGAACATAAAAGCGCGGGAATGTACGTCCAAACGAAGATTCAACCGATAAACTCGGGATCTTAGCGTTCATAAAGCGGATATCCATACCAGCTGAACTGTAGGCGTCTAAATTGTCGCCTTGTAATGCAGACACTGAAACTGGCACTTCTTGTGCGTTTTCAACACGTTTACGTGCTGTGATTTGGATCACTTCCAGTTGATTACTTTTAGCTTGCTCTTCTTCTGCAAGCGTTGTGAATGAAGTACCTGCCACAGCAGAGAACAACGTTGCATTGATTAAAGTTGCTAACGTAGATCTTTTCATTGCTTTCATGTTGGTTTTTGACCTTATTTATGCACTCTTTGAGTTCAACGGTAAATTGGGCGCCGTTTCACAATGGCTATGGCGTTCAATTTTGCGCGTCAATGACAAACAACGCGGACCTCGTTATCGAGAGTGCAAAGCGAAAAAACGAGGCTGAACGCAACGGGCGTAATTATAGCAGCAAATTTTTAAAATGCTCCAAATAAACACATAAATTACACACATTTTTACAACGTTCGACGACGTTAGGTCAAACTTTACAACTTTTAGCAACAAAAAGCGGACATTTGTCCTTATAAAATAATAAATATTGTGGTCAAGAAATCGTTTTTTACCTATTAACTAAACAAAACATCAATATTCTATTGATGTTTAAAAAATTAACTGAGATATGTACAAAAGGTACATCCTCGCCAAATTTATAGTCATACCGATTACAATCGCCCAAAATGGTAACCGGTGTCATGAAAGCCTGCGCATTCTATCTAAGCCTTTTCAACTAAGGGAGGACATTAGACCGCATATGAGAAACATAGCCAAAGCACTATTAAATAGAGTGCAAGACTAAAAAGAAGTTCAAAAGAAAAGTGGATTTTATTAGGGCAATTGACAAGTAGCTGATGAAACTTTGCCAGAGCAACATATTTTATAGCTAGAGATACAAGCACCCGCCTTGATTTCGCAAGTGCTGATCAAATAGATTTAAAGCTGAGGAGAATGCATGCCTGTATATGATGCTTTGTGAGTTTCAGGATCATACTGTATTACAGCTACACTTGCCGTAGAGAAAATGGGCATCTCGCCAGGAACCAGCTGATCAACCATATAGCTGACTATCGGCATATGCGCCACAATCAACCATGACTCAATATCGTCGTTCATACTGATTAAAGTTTCAATATAATCCACAGCAAAAGAGGCACTGCCACTTGGCACAATATCTGAGCACGTTTCTTCAAATACAAACTGATTATTACGCTTTACTTCAAGCGCAGTCTGTTGTGCACGTTGATAGGGGCTTACCAATAACGCTTGAGGTTGGTGGTGTTCCAAAAGCCATTGGCCCATTTCGAAAGCTTGTGCTTGCCCCCGTTTCGTTAACAAACGAGCCGCATCATCTGCTTGCATTGGTCCTGCTTCACCGTGTCGCATAATCAATAAGGTTTTCATAGCTCTCCGAAAAGTATCGAAATTTTTATCTTTATCAGTAGTAAACCTAGTTATTTTTCCGCTATATTAAAACAAAAGATTCATAACTGTTAGTAATTTACGTAATCGACAGAGTATCTCACTTATTTATATATCGGCGGCGCACACTTGAAATTAAGTAACAATGATAATAAACAATATAAGCACCTGACACTGGACAATGGTCTTAGGGTACTACTTGTTAACGATCCGAGCAGTGAGAAGTCTGCATCTTCTTTGGCAATAAACATAGGCCATTTTGACGACCCTATAGATCGGCAAGGCATGGCTCATTTTATTGAGCATATGCTGTTTTTAGGTACGGAGCAATACCCAAATAGGGGCGAGTTTGCTCAGACCATAAGTCAATTTGGTGGAAACTCCAACGCTTGGACAGGCACCGAACATACTTGCTACTTTTTTGACGTTCGCGCGGATAAGTTTGCCGACGTATTACCTCGTTTTGCTGATTTCTTCATCTCTCCTCTTTTTGAAGAGTCGGCCCTTTTTGACGAGCGCAATGCCATCGACTCCGAATTTAATCTAAAAGTTAAAGACGACAACAGACGTATAATTCAAGTTCATAAAGAAACCGTAAACCCAGCTCATCCATTCACTAAGTTTTCTGTTGGTAATCACGATACGCTCGGCGATCACAGCGGCAGTATACGTAAAGAAGTAATAGATTTTTACAATACACACTACCAAGCCCAGTGGATGACTCTCGTTTTAGCAGGACCGCAATCTTTACAAGAATTAACGCAGCTTGCTCAATCAAGCTTTAGCAAAGTATCTGGTTCAGCCAAAAGTAAGCCGCCTATTGCGGTTCCTATGTATAGAGAACAAGATTTAGGATTACTGCTTCATATAAAGCCAAGAAAGCACCTTCAGAAGCTTATCGTGAGTTTCGCAATGCCCGATATTGCAGACCTTTACCGCTACAAAAGCTTGAGCTTTTTAGCTCACTTATTGGGCTATGAAGGGGATGGCTCGTTATATGCCATATTAAAAAAGAATGGCTGGATTAATGCCCTTTCCGCTGGCGGGGGTGTAAATGGGAGCAACTTCAAAGACTTTAACATTAGCTTTGCCCTGACGGATACTGGCATCGAATACTACGAAGATATTGTAGAAATGCTGTTCGAATATATCTGCCTAATTAAAGACAAGAAGTCATCTCTCCCCTCTTTATACCAAGATAAAAAACGCCTATTGGAGCTCGCATTTGATAACCAAGAAGTCAATAAATTGATTGATTGGGTAAGTAGTGTAAGCGTCAACATGCACCATTATGATGACGACAACGTCCTATATGGTGACTATTGCATGGAAGGTTTTAACGATGACCTGCATGAACAACTGTTAGGGTATTTATCACCACACAATATGCGCCTCATTATGATCCACCCAAGCGCGACCCATGAATCTGAAACCATAAATAAAATTGCACAGTGGTACAATACGCCTTATCAGGTTGAGCGTATTAGTCCTGACTGGTTACGAGCGTTATCGAACATACAAGCTGCGCTACCTGAAATGTTACTTCCCAATGTCAATCCCTATTTGGCACATGACAATAAACTGTATGAAATTGAATCAACAGCACAGGTGCCTACACAACTTAAAGACAAACCAGGATTTGAGTTTTGGTTCAAGCAAGATGCAACGTTTAGAGTAACCAAAGGGCATTTTTATTTAGAACTGGATTCAGAGATCTCTATTACCGATCACAAGGCAATGGCACTCACTCGGCTGTTTGCCGACCTGTTTATGGACAGTGTTGCCGAGCAGTTTTACTCAGCAGAGCTCGCTGGCCTTAGTTACCATTTAACATCCCATCAAGGTGGTCTAACACTTCATACTGCAGGTCTATCTTCATGCCAACTAAAATTGGCATCACAGCTGGTTGAGGCGTTGCAGAAGCAACCCATCAGCGCAACTAGGTTTGCAGAATATAAAAAACAGCTCATTAGGCATTGGAAAAATCATAATAAGAACAAGCCAGTAAGTGAATTATTTAGTATTCTAGGTGCAAAGCTAATGCCATGGAACCCCACGCCAGAAGCACTTGCTAAAGCCTTAAAGAACGTGTGTTTCAATGAGTTTAATACTTTCCGTTCTACATTTTTTAATTCAATTCATGCAAAAGCATTTTTACATGGCAATTGGCAAAATAAGCATGCCAAAGCCGTCCAACAACAACTCTTATGCAACTTCGCATCAAGTGAAATACTTGAAGACTTAAAAAAACCATTGAGCACTATTAAAGAACCAAGCGTGGAGTTCTATACAAAAGAAAATAGTGAACATGCTTTTGTCCAATACATTCAAGCCCCATCTCACAATGTGGATGACAAAATAAAAATCATGGCGTTTAACCAACTAATAAGCCAACATTATTTTGAGCAGTTGCGAACCCAGAGGCAACTTGGGTATTTGGTTGGAGCTGGTTACGCACCTTTTAATACTCGTGCAGGAATCGCGTTTTACATACAATCGCCCAAGTTTACAAGTGCTGAGCTATTGGAACATCACAACAATTTTATTGCAGAATTTGTGGAGCATATAGACCAGCTAGAACAAACCCAATGGGAAGACGTAAAATCTGGACTGAAATCACAAATCGCTGAGAAAGACAAAAACCTACGACTGCGTTCACAACGTTTTTGGGTGGCTATAGGCAATGACGACCATGCATTCTCTATGCAAGAGCAGCTGCTGTTCAGCCTGCAGTCTCTAACTTTTCAACAATTAAAAGAGTTTATAATTGATGTAACAGCACCTGATTTTCCGAGTATCACATTGCAGATGAATTGATCTCTTGATAGAAAGCTCAATTTAGCGACATAACAATCTTTCATTTTTATGTCGCGATAACTTCATTTTAATTACATTCATGAATGTTAGTGCTCAAATTGACGAACATTTTGACATCTAACTCACTCTTTTCACGTTTCTTCAATTATGCTTTGACTCGGGCAGGCTGTTTAGATTAGATTAAGGATGAATACAGCTAACTCTTGCACTATGGTACATAAAAAAAATATAAGCATATTATCGGCTCTTATCGCCCTTTTTATTCTGAGTACCTCAGTTCATGCGCACCCATATGTAGAGCCCATATTTAGTAACCCAACGCCTTTTATTGCAGTTGCCTTAGTGGCATTTGCGCCTTTTGTCGTGTTACTTATATTAAATCGAAGAGCATCGCGTTCGTTGTCTAACTTACGCATGTCTGAAAAGTGGCTTAAAAGTACAGTAGAAGGCAGTGGTGATACTTTATGGGATTGGAATATCCAATCTGGTGAAATCATACGAATAAATGACAAATATGCACTCAATGAAGCCAAGTGTGAACACTTCATACCTAATGCTAGCAGGATCCATCCACAAGACATTCCTCTTGTAGAAAAACAACTTAAATTGCATTTCGCTGAAAAGACGGCCTTTTTCGAAGCCTCTTACCGACTGAAAGATAACTTAAATCAATACCACTGGGTGTTAGACAAGGGTAAAGTGATAAGCAAGGATGATAATCTAAATCCACTTAGAATGACCGGTACAGTTCGTGATATCAATCACTTAAAAAGTACCGAAGAAAGACTAAACCTTTTCGCAAAATGTGTAGAATCTCTCACAGATGCAATAGCCATCTATGATCACAACTTCAAGTTAGTCGATCTCAACCCAAGCTACTTGAGAATATTTGGTGGAAAACGCACTCAGTATCTTAATTCAGAGTTTCAACTACCCGGCTATGATAGTCGCTTTATTAGACAAATAAAATCAGCACTAAAAGAGACAGAGCATTGGCAAGAAGAGCTAAAAATTTATAATCAGCAAGGCCTAATGCTGCCTATAGAAGTCACTATTGACGAGATTAAAAATAGTCATGGCCATATTACAAATTATGTTGTGGTTTTCTCAGATTTAACGGAAAGAAAAAAAGCGGAATCTCAACTACACAATCTTTCTAATAGAGATCGCATTACTGGCTTACCTAATAGAAACCTATTCTTTACTAATCTCAAAAAGCTTTCTCAACAGGGTACCCACCATGCTTTGTTGGTTTTTGACTTAGATAACTTCAAAAAAATCAACGACTCTTTAGGCCACCAGCTCGGTGACAGCTTATTATCCAAATTAGCTATGAGGTTAAATAAACTTTGTAGGCAGCAGGACACTTTTTACCGTTTAGGCGGCGACGAGTTTGCATTAGTAATGTCAGGCACAAACGACATACATACGATAACAAAAGTGGCCAAACAGTTCCTAGCGGCCATTGCAACACCTTTTAAAATGGCCAATCATGAATTAGTCATTACTTCATCAGTTGGCATAGTGCTCTTCCCTGAAGATGGTAAAACCCCAGAAATACTGCTGAAAAATGCAGACACTGCGATGTACCACGCTAAGCAAAAAGGCAACCACTACTTGTTCTTTAATGATTCGATGAATGAACAAGCAGTGAAACGCTTGCAAATAGAGAACCTAATGAGATTTGGTTTAAAAGAAGACCATTTCGTTGTGTATTATCAGCCTAAAATGGATATCCGCACAGGTAAGCTAGTTGGTATGGAAGCTCTGGTTCGCTTTAGTACACCTAAGAAAGGGATTATCAGCCCCGGTGTATTTATTCCCATCGCAGAGGAAACAGGCCAAATTATTGAGATTGGTGAAGTTGTACTAGATAAAGCTTGTAAAGACGTTAAGCGCTGGGTCGATAAAGGCCTGTTTAACGGCCGTGTAGCGGTTAACCTGTCTGCTAAGCAATTCAGTCTGCCAGACCTAACTGCTCGTATCGACATCATCTTGCAAAAAAATCAACTACCGTCCTACTTTTTGGAATTAGAAATTACAGAGGGGACCGTAATGGATGATCCTCAAGAAGCAATTTCAATTATGCGCTCACTCAGCTCTAGAGGAATACACTTAGCAATGGATGATTTTGGCACCGGCTACTCCTCTTTGGCTTATCTTAAACAATTCCCACTCAATACCCTAAAAGTAGACAAAGCCTTTATTGATGATATGGGCAGTGAAAGAGGACGCAATATGGTGGACTCTATCGTCACAATTGCACACAACCTAGACTTACATGTGGTGGCCGAAGGCGTTGAGGAAGAGGAGCAATTGGCATTGCTTAAACAATTAGACTGCCAAACTCTACAGGGATACTACTACTCTAAGCCGCTCTCTAGCGAGGAGTTTGAACGCTTTTTAGAATCCGAAACAGAACATAAACCAAACCTGCAATTAGTGAACTAAAACACCATAAAAGCCCACTATTTTTCAAAGAAACCTTTTAAAAATGGTACACACAACACAAAACCCCAGAACAACTCTTCAGACAAACAGACCCTAATCAATTCGTACGATAATCATACAAAAACCGATAATTTAGCGTGGAAATCATTCAAAATGACATAAATTGTTGCAAATTTTTGTATTATTTAATTTAATACCAGCCTTGAAGATACAAGTATTTGCGGGCATTTAGTACTTAAAATAGGTATTTCGACATAGAATTTCCGAAAACTCTATAAGAAACAACTTTTTAGATATTTAACAATGCATAATCTGTTGTCGTTGATTGTCAATAACAGCTTTTATCATGACGGGCGCTTTTACCACTTGGACAGTTTGTTTGTGGTAATTATGTTTGGTAAATCTGTTTAGCACCAAAAACAACGTAAAACCTATCTTTGCAAAACTAAATAGTGAATTTGCTTATACTAAGCTAAAGTTAGTAGTAAGTAGTCAACGCAGTACTTGTTAGATCATTTGGTCATGGTGTAGTTTGCAGCTGAACCGCTTTGTGTAGTGTGTTTTTTACGCACTTGAGATGATTTAATGTATATAAAGGCGAACTGAATAAAGTCTTTAATATTCACTTGATTAAACAAAGGTTTTTTAAAGGATTATGAAAATAACTGATTTGAAAAAACCGGGTAAGTGAATTTTTAAACACTTATTGAGCTTGTACATAGCACCAGTAATGTGCAATGAACCTTACATATTACAGAAATCTCTCAATAGCTGCTAAAATTAGCCCCATGTTGTATTAATTAATATAGTTTTTTCAAGGACACGGGCTATGGATCAGAAGAGTGTACATACATATTTACAGGCAAAGCCTGGAACCTTTATTACAAAACCGTTTGCTCAAGAGGTAGACGTTTATAAAGTGCAACATAAAATGTTTGCGACCCTTTATGAAGGTAAAGAAGGTCAAACAAATGCAAACGGAGAACCCGTTTGGTGGTTGAACTTAAAATGCGATCCCGATGAAGCTTTGTTACTGCGTGACAAATATTCGTCTATCGTTCCTGGCTATCACATGAACAAGCGACTTTGGAACACCATTGTGCTTGACGGTAGCATACCTGAAGATGAGCTTAAGAAGTTAATTGATGACTCTTACAACATTGTTGTAGACAATCTTCCTACTGCTCAACGTGAAGAGTTAGCGCGTATCACCTCTGGTGATAATTAATTGGCCTCCCTCGCACCTTGTGCGAGGGCCATTTAACCACACAAAAATCCGACCATGCTACGCAATAGTTAGCAATTACCGAATAGTTCACTAAACTTCCCTCACTGTCATGCTCTCGTAAAACCTCTGTGATTCACTCCTCCAAGATAATTTTTGCTTTTAGGAGAAATCTAATAATGAACAAACTAATAATACCCTTAGCGCTTTCTACTTTACTTATTGGCTGTGCACTTGAGGGAGATGATGGCTCAAATGGCAAAGATGGCGCAGTAGGTGAACAGGGACAAGTTGGGCAAACGGGACCTACAGGAGAAAAAGGGAATACTGGCGATACAGGCGCGCAAGGACAAGCTGGAGACCCTGGTAAATCAGCAACAATACAATTGGTACCAACACTTGTAGGGCGAGCAGTTTTAAATGCACAAAGCCCAGAAGGTGCCGCAGAAATAGTTGCTTACCACACACAAAGTCAGCGTATTTTCGCCCTCAATAGCTCCGCATCACCCGCCACTATTGAAGTCGTAAGCATCGCACAACTAGACGCAGAAGCACTGACTAAAAATGCAGAAGGTGTCGTTACAAACACAAACCTTGAGAGTAGCAAAACCATTCAACTCAATGAACTCGAAACGGGTGATGCGAATAGCTTGGCCATTCACGATAACCTATTAGCTGTAGCCGTAGCAAAAGAGACTGGCCAAGCAGGTAAAATTCTATTTTTTGATATCGCTCAAGATAACCCGCAATTCCTCAAGTCAGTAACTGTCGGCGACTTACCGGATATGGTGACTTTTACTCCTGATGGTAAAAAAGTTATTGTTGCCAATGAAGGGGAACCAAAAGGTGACTACAGCATTGACCCTGAAGGCAGCATTGCAATCATCGACATTGTAAATGGCCAAATCGCTGACAATGCCACTCTTCTTAATTTCAACGCATACGACACTCAACAAGCAACACTTGAAGCACAAGGCGTCGTCTTCGCTAACCCGACAGGTAGAACAATCAAAGGGAATGCAATCACTACGAGTGTGTCTATGGATCTTGAGCCTGAGTACGTATCCATGAGCAAAGATGGACGCTATGCCTACGTCTCATTGCAGGAGAACAATGCGCTAGCTATCGTCGATCTAGAGACAAATGCACTCACAGTTAAAGGTCTTGGGTTTAAAGATTGGAGCAATTGGACACTCGATGCTTCGGACAAAGACGACAAAATTAATTTTGCGTCTTACCCTGGACTGTATGGCATGTACCAGCCTGATTCTATCGCAACTTACCAATGGCAAGGTGCTAATTTTATTGTTTCTGCAAACGAAGGAGATGGCCGTGAATATTTCTTTGACTCTCAAGATGAGATCACATGCCTAGCAGAAGGTGGCCTGAAGTTTGACGAAGATGATGGCTGTCTAGCTTATACTGATGAATCGCGTGCAGAAGACCTAGCTCTGGGAGGAAACTTTTCTTACCTCAATAACGATGATCTAGATATTGGCCGCTTAAAGGTTTCTACAGAGCTTGGAGATGCGAACAATGATAGTCAATACGAAGAACTCTATACGTATGGCGCACGTTCTTTCTCCATTTGGGATCACAATGGTCACAGAGTATACGATTCAGGCGACGATGTTGGCAAAATCACCGCCGCTATCCATGGGGATGCATTCAACAACGATGAAGATGAAAACTCAGGAGACACACGTTCAGATGCAAAGGGCGCAGAGCCTGAAGCGCTCGCTATCGGCAATATTGGTGATCGTACTTATGCATTTATTGGCTTAGAGCGCATGGGAGGTATTTTAGTCTATGACATCTCTAACCCATTTAATGTAAAAATGAACACCTACATGATAAATCGAGGCCTACAAAAAGACGCAGAAATTAGCGGTGACTTAGCGCCAGAAGGCATGGCGTTTATCGACGCGGAAAATAGCCCAACAGGTACTGCGTTATTGGTGGTAGGTAACGAGATTTCTGGTAGCATTTCAGTTTGGTCAATTGCAGAGCAATAGCTCCTAAAGCATTGACATTTAAGCATCGCTGTCTAGGATAGAGTCTAACAGCAAGCTGTAGACATAGCGGAAGTTTGTCATGGAAAGTCTCGCAATAATTACCAGCGGCGGCGATGCGCCAGGCATGAATGCAGCCATTCGTGCCATCGTTCTTTCTTGCCATGCAAAAGGTATTAAATGTATTGGCTTTTATCATGGTTACAATGGCCTCATAGAAGATGAGTGTCTAACGCTCACACCCGAAATGGTAAGGCCAATACTGCAGTACGGTGGAACCATCTTGAAAAGCGCCCGCTGCCCACAAATGCACACCGATGATGGTGTTAAAAACGTCGCCAAGACATTAAAACGCCATAAGGTTGACTCCCTCGTCGTGATCGGTGGAGATGGGTCATTTCGCGGTATGATGGCTTTGCAATCATATTGGTCCGGGCGACTAATTGGCGTACCTGCCACCATCGATAATGATCTTGCTTGCACAGACAGTACTATCGGCTTTTCCACAGCAGTAAGTACGGCGACACACGCTATTGATAAGATCCGAGACACAGCAAATGCATTTGAACGGGTATTTATAGTTGAAGTGATGGGCAGGCACAGTGGACATATTGCTTTCAATGTCGGCCTAGCAACCGCTGCTGAAAGCATTTTGTCATTTGAGAATTGCCCTTCTAGCAGTTTAGAGCAAGTGAAGCTCTCTCTTATTGAGCAAATCCAAACTCAGCAAAAAAATAACCACACGAGTTTTGTTATTGTACTTGCTGAAAACCTTTGGCCTGGGGGCGCTCAAGGTTTAAAACAAACACTCAACGACACCGCGAATATTGAAAGTGCAGTATGCGTATTGGGATACATTCAAAGAGGCGGAAGCCCTTGTCCTGAAGATAGAATATTAGCCACCGAGCTGGGCATAGAGGCCGTAGAAGCAGCATACTCTGAATCAGGGGTTATGATTGGAAAAGAGCAAGGCAAATTAATAAGGCGCTGTATTATCGCTGCTACTGAGCAAAAAAAACCAGTAGACCAAGCAATACACTCGGTCTACCAGACCTTAACCTAGCAATACTTTTACTGATTACCCATAAATCGTAAATAACTCAGCATTTAGCCATAAATGCACAAAAATACTCGCGGCATAACCTAGTGCAATGACTGGCGTCCATTTTAAGTGACCAAAAAAAGTGTAGTACCCTCTTGCTTGACCCATCAGCGCTACACCTGCTGCTGACCCAATAGAGAGCAAACTACCGCCCACACCAGCTGTTAAAGTAATTAATAACCATTGGCCATGAGACATATCCGGCTGCATTGACAACACCGCAAACATTACAGGAATGTTATCGATAACCGCTGAAATTACCCCTAAAAATACATTAGCGCCTGTTGTGGACCAACCGCCATATAAAACATGAGACATGAGGTTTAAATAGCCCAGAAATCCAAGCCCACCTACACACATCACAATACCATAGAAGAATAGCAACGTATCCCACTCCGCACGCGAGACTTTGCTAAACACATCAAATGGTACAACGCTACCCAGTTTTTTGAGACGCTCTTTATCCCCTTCCCGTTCAGCCATTGCCATTTTACGCGCCAACGAGCCTGGCAATGTTACGCGTAAGAAATAACCAAAAAATTGCAAGTATCCAAGTCCCATCATCATGCCCAATACGGGTGGTAGATGAAGTAAGCTATGACACATTACCGCCGTTGCTACGGTTAATAAAAACAGAGTTAAGATACGCAGCGCGCCACGCTTGAGCTCGACAACCTCACAACTGGAATTAGGCTTTTTATCTGCCACAAAGAAACTCATAATGGCAGCAGGGACAACATAATTAGCCACCGCAGGGATAAGTAAGACAAAAAACTCGTTAAACTTTACCATGCCCGCTTGCCAGACCATTAAGGTAGTAATATCACCAAACGGACTAAATGCTCCACCAGCATTGGCTGCAACTACAATATTAATGCAACTTAAATTGATGAACTTTTTATCCCCTTCGGCGACTTTCATCACCACGGCGCACATCAATAAAGCTGTGGTTAAGTTGTCAGCAATCGGTGAAATGAAAAAAGATAAAAAGCCAGTTAACCAAAAGAGTGTTTTGTAGCTAAACTCCTTTCGTACCATCCAAGTGCGCAGAGCATCAAATAAACGGCGCTCTTCCAGCGCGTTGATATAGGTCATTGCTACCAACAAAAACAGCATTAATTCAGCGAATTCGAGCAAGTTATGTCTAAATGCATGCTCGGTCGCTTCTGGCATGCCTTGTTCAACATAATAAGCGCCAATCAATATCCAAATGAGACCAGCTGCGACTAAAACAGGCTTTGATTTACGCATGTGGAGCTTTTCTTCCAACATCACAAGGGTGTATGCCACCACAAAAATTGCAATGCATATAAACCCAAGCGTATTGGCTGTTAGATCAAGTTGAGAGGTAGAAGCAAACGCTGAAAAACTCAGTCCCAGCAAGCAGAAAAATAGCAGGCAACTTATCCCTACATGTTTCATTTCAAGGCTTTTCCTAAATAAGTGAGCACATCTTCGCCAGAAGGTAACACACTTTTTACACTCTTGGCATTGTACACAAGTCTACATTTACAGTTATTTTACGATATGGCATGTAAAAGGCTGATATCTAGTGATACAACAAACGTCTATATTCACGATAACGACAATTTATGATGAATGAATTAATGTGGAATATGAAAAAGCAGAACCAATGAATTTGAGGCAATATAAACGATGAAGTACAAGAACCGGTTAAGCCATAAGCTGCTTTGCTTGTGACTTAACCATTACAGCACAGCTTTAGTCTTGTTGACTTATGCGATCTAGGGTTAGGATTAATATCAGTCCAGCTACAGCTAAGCCGATACACACAAAAAGCTGAGCATCTTGACCTGTTATCTGAGTAAACTCCATCGGTGAAATATTCTTTTGCATCAGAGGCTTTTCTATACCGCTAGAATTAACATAAGTAGATACAACCTTCTTCCAAGGCCAAAGCATATTTAAAGAGCCAATGAGAAATCCTGACAATAAAGCAAACGTCACTTGTTCAAATTTGCTTAGCAACCAAGACAAAAACCTCGAAAACATCATTAACCCACAAATACAGCCCAGTAAAAACAAACCGACCAACATAATTTCTTTATTATTAATGGCGGCGAGTACGTGTCCATACATACCAAGTAAAAGTAAGATAAAGCTACCAGAGATACCAGGTAAAATCATAGCGCATACTGCAATACTGCCAGCAACAAAATACAACCAAGTATGAGCCTGTGCCTCTGCGGGGCTAAGAGATGTAATTACATAAGCAATCACAGCACCTAAAACGCAGCTCACAATATGTTTTGCTTCCCATCGTTCTACTTTTTTTGCGATGTAAACGAAAGAGGCGATGATTAAGCCGAAGAAAAATGACCAAACCATTTGTTGATGATGCTCAAGTAAGTAAGTTATCAACTTTGCTAAAGATAACGCACTGGTAAATAAGCCCCCAAACACAGCGACTAAAAAGCTGCCATCAATATGAGCCCAAGCATCCTTAAACTGCCCTTTCAACACCATCTTTAGAGCACTCAAATCAACGCTTTTTATGGCCGCCAATAAGCGTGTATAAATGCCTGTAATAAATGCGATGGTCCCACCAGACACGCCCGGTACGACATCAGCGGCCCCCATTCCTGCCCCTTTAAAAAACAACCATATGTAATCACGTTTACTGTCTGTCGTATTTGACACCGATATACCTCCAATCCTATCAACCGTACAAGTGTATCAAATTACATCACCAAATTACTAAAGTTCATTGACTTGCAGTCGATACTTTACAATATACCGGGCAACATAAAGCGATTTACTATGAAAGGTCAGCCATTATTACTCTCTTCCCTATTGGTCTACCTAGTGCTCACCCTCGTTAGCACACAAACCTTTGCTGTTGAACATGTTGCACCGATCGCTAAATCCGAAGTGATCCAATCAGACCTTGATTACTGGTTTGCCAGCGACTCATTTATCACTATCAAAGATGACGAAAGAGAAATACCAGTGCTCTTCTCAGAGTACATGAGTGGCAGCAAGCGTGGAATCATCGTCATGCTGCCAGGTATAGGGCAAAGCTCAGTTCAAGGAAATGGGTTAAGTTACTTGCGAGAAGCACTTAACGACGATGGCTACGATACATATGTTATTCCTTCACCCAGTTTCAACCATGGTCCCGATTTAATGAAAGATGCTATCGGCGGTACTGATGACGAAATGAAGGATAAAAATAGGTCTGCCAGTGTGCCGATGATTAGTGAAACGGCTTTGAATGACTATAAAACCGAATTGGTTGCCCGATTTTCGGCGCTCTATAAAACCTTGGCGCTTCGCGACAATGAGCATATTGCCATTCTTGCATTTGGAAACAGCGCTGGGTTAATCACCGAATATTTAGCTACGTTACCAAATATTCGTGTCGACGCGCTAATTACTGTGAGCGCACAACTGGCTAACCCGAATAGAAATAAACACTTGCCTGCGAGTTTGTCTTTGGTGAGCCCAGCCCTTTTAGACGTTTACTACTCTTATGATAATCCAGCGGTGCTTCATACCATTAAAGACAGACGTAGATGGGCCAAACGTAACAGCAAATATGACTACCGCCAGAGACAGTTATTTGGTCAACATACTCAAGCGCGTCAACACCAAAGGCTCAGAAAAGAGTTGTCAGGATTTTTACGTCAACTTTAAGGCTACTTCTTTTTCAGCACCTCATAGGCTGCTTGTATACTTTGCGACTTGCCCTTGGCAATTTCCATCATATGTTCTGGTAAACCCTGAGAAACTAATTTATCAGGGTGATGCTGTGCCATTAGCTTTCTATAAGCGCGCTTTATGTCTTTGTCGCTAGCTCCTTGCTCTAGTCCCAATACAGCAAGTGCTTGTGCTTCAGATACCTCTGAAGGAGGCTGTGGGGTATGTGTACGATGTTGATATTGCCTTTCATTACCACTAGAGCGAGATTGTTGCTGCGATTGCCAGTGAGCGCGTTGCTGTCTGAATTTAAACTCTGCTTGATATCGCTTAAGAATAAATCGAAAGTGCTTTTCACCAATACCTAAGTGTTTGCTCACTAACTTCAATAACTCAAGCTCTTTGGCTGCTAAATGGCCATCAGAAAATGCCATTTGGATTTGAATTTCAAGGAATAACTGCAACAGGTCATATCGTCTCGCAAAAGCTTCTTTAAAGTCACTTACAGACTCTTTGATAGAAAACTCAGCGCTTTTCCCCGCATTGAAGGCACTTTGTGCTTCTTTTCTCTCGTCGCCATGCAAACGCATTTCGTCCATAAATGCAGAAGCTGCTTGAATATGGATCTCACTTACTCGGCCATTGGATTTGGCAATATGGCCCATGACTGAAAAACAACTGGAAAAAAACAGCGCTTGGCGTTCATTTAGGTCATCGCCATTGAAAAACCCTTGAAACCCGCCCGCTTTATCGAAGTCTTGCTTGAGACTTTTATCGAACAAATGGCCCAAATAAAAGCCCAAGATCGCGCCGAGCCACTTCCCAAACAAAAATCCAAAGCCCGCGCCTAACAGCTTACCCCACATTTTTGGCCTCCATTTCTTGGTTTATCTGATTTAACCGCTCAGGTGTACCAATGTCATGCCAAAGGCCAAGGTATAACTCACTGGATACAGTGTTATTTTCGATCGCGCTACGCAACATTGGACCGAGAGGCACTTTACCTGATGCCACGTTTACAAAAAATGTTTTGTGGTAATGACCTATTCCTGAAAAAGTGTATTTTTGCGCATTGTTTGGCTGGTGAGTAAGCAAAAAATCCCCTTCTGGATTATGTGCTGGATTCTCAACAAGAACAATGTGGGCTTCACCATCAAACAGTTGCAATTGACTTAACGCATGTACGTCGTAGTCAGTAAAAATATCTCCATTGATAATTATAAATGTGTCGTTTTGGCTACATAAAAGAGGTAGAGCCTTGGCGATCCCACCAGCAGTTTCTAAACCACCTTCAGGCTCATAGCTATACTCAATATGCATGCCTAGGTGCTGACCATTACCAAAGGCTTCTTCAATCTTATCTCCGCGCCAAGCTAGATTAATAACCACTTCATTAATACCTGCCTCTTTTAGCCGTTCAAGGTGGTAGGCAATCAATGGTTTCCCCGCTACTAATAGCAAGGGTTTCGGAGTATCAGCAGTAAGCGGCATCATACGCTGGCCGCGCCCAGCCGCTAAAATCATGGCTTTCATTGTCAACTCTGCAGTTTGATTTTTATCGAAGGTATTATCTCGGATTGCAACCAAGTTGCAAGCCATTGAAACTCTTTGTAACTGTTTGCCGCTTCAACCACGTAGAGGAGCGTCGGTACAATGTTTTGCAAATATCCCGGTTTACCATCTCTGAGATTTAATCGTGCAAATATACCTGCAGCTTTGAGGTGCCTTTGCACACCAGTCAGGTCAAAATAATAAATATATTGCGGATAGGTCATGCCACCGAGTACCCCAGCAGCATCAAGCCGTTGAAAACTCTCTTCGCGTAGCGATAAAAAATCCTCTTTCGGCAATTTGATATAGCAGTCTTTAAGGAGAGAAACGGCATCATAACAAACAGGGCCCACCACCGCATCTTGATAGTCAATAAGCCGCCCTTTTTCACCACTGTACATAATGTTTCGGCTATGAAAATCACGATGCATAACGGTTTGTGGTTGTGACAACATTTGCTCGGTTAGTCGCTCTGTCAAACTTTGCCACTGCACCTCAAATTCTTTGGGAAATTGCATGCCTAACCAAGATTCAACCAACCACTGTCGAAAAATATTGATTTCTAGGTGAATGAAATCTGCATCATAAGGCTTCATCCAGTTTGACTCATTCATACTGGCTATTCTTGGTAGCCACTGTAACAAATCACTGTATTTTTGTTTGTCAAAACCAACTTCAATAATATCCGCCAGATGAGTAGAACCCAAATCCTCCAACAACACAAAGCCCAATTGAACGTCGAAAGCATGTATTGTAGGAACGGCTAATCCACTGTTTTGGAAATCTTTATTAAGTTCTATAAAGGGCATTATACTGCCTTTGTCTGGCGTCACGTCCATCAAAATCAGGTCCTGTGAAGTAAGCTGCACTCTAAAGTACAAACGAAAACTCGCATCCCCGGTAATCGCTTCTATAGAGCGTAAATCCTGACAGCCAGCTCCTTCCCCTAGATACTGCTCAATAAATTGCAATCTATCCTTCTGTCTTTGTGCTATCGCTTGTGAGTTTGGCCTCGTCATATTTATCACCAATTACTGATCTTAATTACTGTATTTAACACGGTTTTCATTTATCATGTCTGGCTTGAATAGTGGTGCTAGGTAGACAAGGTTGATAAATGAGTAAAAATTGGGGCATTTTAGTCCTACCCCTAATTAGTACAACGGCTATAGCCAATTCGAACACTGTTGGCGGACTCTGTAAAGAGTATATTCAGCCTAAAGGGTGGCAACCAATTCCCGATTTGGTGCCTAACACTATCGACATTCAAGCAAATAAAGTTGAACTACAAGGCACTGAAAGTGCTGAGTTCTCTGGCAATGTTGCAGTCAATACCGATGCGATGTCCATGACAGCACAAAGTGCACTGATAGACAAACGTCAGGGGCTATTGAACGCATCTGGACCACTTCTGTTTCAAGATAGCTATACCTTAGTCAACAGTTCAGGTATGTATGCAGACCTCGGTAATGGCGAATTTAGCCTGCTAGGTGCTGAATACCGCCTGACTCAACAGCAAGGTCGAGGTAAAGCAGAAAAACTTCATGCATCACAACACCAAGTCGGACTATTCAACGCCAGTTTTACCACCTGTCCCGGAAGCTCACCATTTTGGGCTATCGAGGCAAGTACCATTATTCTAGATAAAGAAAATGGCTGGGGAGAAACGTACAATACCGTCCTAAAAATTTTAGACACCCCGATTATTTATGTGCCGTATTTTACATTTCCTATTGATGACAAAAGAAAATCGGGGTTATTAACGCCCACTATATCTAGCTCAAATAGGTATGGATTAGAAGTTGTCACGCCATATTATTTCAATCTAGCTGAAAATTACGACGCCTTGTTGACGCCCCGTTACATGTCAAATAAAGGCTTACAACTGCAAGGTGAATTTCGGTATTTAACAGATCAACACTATGGCGTGATTGCAACGGAATATTTGAGTAATGATAAATCTGAAGCGAATCTCGACGAGCGGTATTTAGTTCACTGGCAACAGCAAAGCTATTTCGATGACTTTTGGCGTGCAAGTATCGATGTCACCAACGTGAGTGATGACAACTACCTCACAGACTTAGGTTCAAGTTATGCAAATCAAACGGACACACAACTAACAAGAAAAGGTCAGCTTAGCTATCTTGGCGAGGATTGGCTGATTGACTTGCAAGTGCAAGATTTTGAGGTCTTGGGTAATCACACCGAGTCTTACTCTACACTACCAGAAGTAACGATTAAAAATCGTACCGCTGAACAATATCTTGGTTTAGATTGGAGATTTACAGGTCAACTTAGCCATTTTAGAAACAGCAACGCCTCGATAACGGATGCAACTCGACTTCACCTAGAGCCGAGTGTAACTTACAACTTAAGTGAACATGCATGGTCTTTTGATTCTCGTTTTGCCCTGTTGCACACGCACTACGAACAAAATGGCAATTTCACTGACAAAGAATTTAAAGAATCCGTTTCAAGAACCTTGCCTCAAGTTAGGCTCCACGGTCAATTAAATTTAGAGCGCAGTATGCACAGCATACTTGATGGTGGAACGCAGACATTAGAACCACAGATTCAGTATCTTTACACCCCTAAAAAGGACCAAAGCAAAATTGGTTTATACGATACGGTGAAAATGCAGGATGATTTTTTTGGTCTATTTCGAGAAAGGCGTTTTTCAAGCATTGATTACATTTCAGAGGCGAATCAGTTTACATTAGGTGCCACCACTCGCCTACTAGATAGCAAAAATGTTGAAAGATTTAGCTTTAGCGTTGGCCAGATAATTTACTTAAGTGATTCTGCAAAACCTACAGAAGCAACGTTCAACGATCAGTTCCGAGATAACAACTACAACTCACTATTTGCAGCTGAAACCAAAATACACTGGCACCCGCGCTGGTACTTTTCAGGTGGTTTGCAGTATGATGCCGACGAAAAGGACTTGATCCGCTCGCATATGACTTTAGATTATCGTGGTAATAATAAAAAGCTGGTACAGTTGAACCATCACTATGCCAACGATGTCTCAGGTAACGAGATAGATCAAGTTGGTATTTTTACCAGCTTGCCCATTGATGAAAACTGGCAAATGGTCGCAAGCTACCACCGAGATCTGACTGCCAAACGAAGCGTAGAAGTTTTTGCAGGGGTTCAATATGAATCATGCTGCTGGGCAATTCAGATCACAGGCAATAGAACCATAGAAACTGACTTGAATAAAACAACGCAATTCCAAGACCCAGTTTTTGACTCGAGCATAAACATCAATTTTGTGTTAAAAGGGTTAGGAAGCAAGTCAAGGTATGATGCAAGTCAATTGCTGAAACAAGGTATCTTTGGTTACCGTAGACCATATTTTTTAAATAATTAACAACAAAGACTCTTATGAATTTCAAAAAGCTGTTACTAATTCCAATATTGAGTGCTGCACTATGTCAGCAAGCACTTGCTGAGCGTGTACAAATAGATAAAGTTGTTGCTACCGTCAACGAAGGTGTGGTTTTACAAAGCGAAGTAGACCAAATTGTCAACCGAGTAAAAGAACAAGCCAAGCAACAAGGCACTGAGTTACCTTCCGACAAAGTTCTTAGCATTCAAGCTACTGACAGACTTGTCGATCAAGTGCTCATTTTACAGCTGGCAAACAGAATGGGCCTTGAAATATCTGACGCCCACTTAGATCAAACGCTAGCCAATATTGCCAAAGAGCAAGGTGGTACAATCGCTGATTTACGTCGCTCAATTGAAGCTTCAGGAGAGAGCTACCAAGCTTACCGAGAAGAGCTGAGAAAAGAAATCACCATGAACCAAGTAAAACGTGGTGCAGTAGACAGAAGAGTCTACATTAGCCCTCAAGAAGTGGATAACCTTAATAAAATTTTAGCTGAGCAGTCAGGTCAAAGTGAAGAATACGACATCGGTCACATTCTCATCAAAGTAGACAGCAAAGCAAACCCTGAGGAAATTGCAGAAGCAAGGGAACGCGCCGAAAAAGTTATCGAGTTCCTTAACGAAGGCAGAGAGTTTAAACGCATCGCGATTGCTTCATCAGGTGGTGCAAATGCGTTAGATGGTGGACAGCTCGGTTGGATGGGTATTAATGAAATGCCAACCCTATTTGCAGAAGCTATTAAGGGTAAGAAAAAGGACGAAATTGTAGGTCCGTTACGCTCTGGTGCTGGTTTCCATATTGTCAAAGTACAAGACGTCAGAGGGCGTGAAGTCGTTGAGACTGTAGAAGTTCGTTCAAGACACATCCTATTAAAGCCTTCTATCATCCTAAGTGAAGAAAAAGCCAGAGACATGTTGGCAGGTTTTGTAAAAGATCTTCGTGAAGGAAAAGCTGATTTTGCTGAATTGGCAAAAGAGCACTCGGAAGACCCTGGCTCTGCTTTGAAAGGCGGTGAATACGACTGGACAGACCCATCAACATACGTGCCTGCTTTTAGAGATACGCTTATGGGTCTTGAGAAAGATCAAATCAGTGAGCCATTTCGTAGTACATTTGGATGGCACATTGTTCAGTTGCTAGATAAGCGAGTTGCTGATAAAACTGAACAAGCAAAACTTAATCGTGCTCATCAGCTTTTATTCAGAAGAAAATTCAAAGAAGAAAGCTTCAAGTGGATGAGAGAAATGCGTGAGCAAGCTCACATTCAAGTAATCGAAAGCCAATAAGAAGACTTCATATGTGCTTGAGAATAGCAATTACACCAGGGGAGCCCGCGGGGATCGGGCCAGACCTAGTTCTAAAGTTAGCGCAGCAACAGTGGCCTGCGCAACTCGTGGCTGTTGTTGATAAAACCATTTTAGAACAACGAGCTAAAGAGCTAGGATTAGAGGTAGAGCTACTAGCATTTGACCCAGAACAACCAGTGACGCCAGCAGCGGCAAAGCAAATCTATTATTTGCAAGTGGATAAGGGCTGTGATGTCGAACCAGGCCAGCTAGATGAGCGCAATGGGCAGTATGTGCTAGATACGCTTCGTATTGCCTCCGAAAAAAATATGGATGGCACATTTGCCGCAGTAGTAACTGGGCCAGTGCATAAAGGTATCATTAACCGAGCAGGAATATCTTTTAGCGGACATACCGAGTATTTTGCGCACCAGTCTAATACGCCTGATGTTGTTATGATGCTTGCGACTAAAGGATTAAGAGTCGCACTCGCCACAACGCACATTCCTCTTGCATATGTATCTAAAGCGATTACCAAAGAACGCCTTACAAAAGTTGCCAACATTCTGTATCACGACTTACAAACCAAGTTTGGCGTTGCACAACCGCGAATTTTAGTTTGCGGCTTAAATCCTCATGCAGGCGAAGGTGGACACCTTGGCAACGAAGAAATAGATACAATTACACCGGTGCTCGAAATGCTTAACCAAGAAGGCAAAAACTTCATTGGTCCATTGCCTGCAGATACGCTATTTCAAGCAAAATATTTAGATAATGCAGATGCCGTGCTCGCGATGTATCACGATCAAGGCTTACCTGTGTTAAAATACAAAGGATTCGGAAACTCGGTCAACATTACACTGGGTTTACCTTTTATTCGAACTTCAGTTGACCATGGTACGGCACTTGATTTAGCCGCATCTGGTGATATAGAAGTTGGTAGCTTTGAATTAGCAATACACGAAGCAATTAAGCTTGCAAGCAAGAAATTACAGAATTCATGACAGATAAAGTACATTTAGGGCATCGCGCCCGCAAAAGATTTGGTCAAAACTTCCTTAATGATGAAAGCATTATTGATAAAATAGTGACTGCTATTGACCCGAAACCTGGCGATAACCTTGTTGAGATCGGACCTGGTTTGGGCGCAATCACAGAGCCGGTTGTAGAGCTCAGTGGTAAGTTAACCGTTGTTGAGTTAGATAGGGATTTGGCCGAGCGCTTAATTGAGCATCCTTTCATGGGCAGTAAACTTACTGTTCATCAGGGTGATGCCATGAAGTTTGACTTCTCTACCTTAGTAGATGAACAATCAAAGCTAAAGATTTTTGGTAATTTACCGTATAACGTATCAACACCATTACTGTTCCACCTATTTGAATTTGCAGATCAGGTAGAACACATGCACTTTATGCTTCAAAAAGAGGTGGTGAATCGCATGGTCGCGGGTCCTGGTTCAAAAGCCTACGGCCGACTAAGCGTGATGACACAATACTACTGCCATGCAATACCGGTGATCGAAGTACCACCTACATGCTTTAAGCCTGCGCCAAAAGTAGATTCTGCTGTGGTTAGGTTAATGCCTAAGGATGCCGCTAGTCGCAATGCGAAAAGTACAAAAATCCTTAATACTGTATGCTTGGAAGCTTTTAACCAAAGGCGTAAAACATTAAGAAACAGCCTTTCAAACCTGTTGACCGTAGAAGAAATAAAGCAACTGGGTATTGACCCGTCACTGCGTGCGGAAAATATCTCTCTTACTCAATTTATTGAAATTGCAAACTGGATTTATGACAACAAACAGTGAGATCGGTTCGCCGATAAAAGTCTCGGTAGAAACATTTTATGTAGAAGCTCAGTCACAACCTGAGAAAGACAAGTACGTATTTGCCTATACCATTACTATCAAGAATCATAGTTTGTGTAGCGCTAAACTGGAGAGCCGTTATTGGCTCATCACAGATGCCAATGGCAAAGAAACCGAGGTTGAAGGTGATGGCGTTGTTGGTGAACAGCCCACCATTCGCCCAGGAGAGAGCTACCAGTACACAAGCGGTGCAGTGCTTGATACGCCAGTTGGCACTATGGAAGGTTATTATCTAATGCGCAATGAGTTTGGCTCTGAGTTCAAAGCACCGATTAAAGTGTTTCGACTAAATCGACCGGATATATTGCATTAGGCTATGGCTACTTACGCAATTGGTGACTTGCAAGGCTGCTATGCGCCGTTTAAAAACTTGCTTGATCAAGTTGATTTTAACCCTAGTCAAGATCACCTCTATCTTGTGGGAGATTTGGTCGCCCGAGGACCTGACTCCCTCTCTTGTATTGACCTAGTTTACACACTACAAGACTCTGTAACCGTCACGCTTGGTAATCACGACTTGCACTTACTTGCTACGGTATTAACAGATAAACAAGCTAACCCGAAAGATAAACTTGAGCCACTATTAGCCAGTGATAAGTTACCTGCATACGTAGCATACCTGCAATCTCAACCCTTGTGTGTCTACAATACGCAGTATGATAGCTTTATTTCCCACGCAGGGATCTACCCTCTGTGGACGATAGAAACAGCACTGCAATTATCCAGTTGGGCAAAAGACTGTTATCAAGGTCCAGATGCTGCTCGCTATCTCAGTGCGATGTACGGCAAGCAATCAGATGTCATCATTGATACAAAAGATACACAGATTAAGTTTAATTCGATCGTCAACGTATTTTCGCGTATGCGCTTTTTAACTCAAGATCTCAGTTTAGATTTTGATAATAAATCTGGGATAGAATTAAATAATGGATTGACCCCTTGGTTTAACCACTCTAGGTTTAAAACATCCAGCACACAGTTTATATTTGGACACTGGGCGGCCTTAGAAGGTAGGACCACTACGACCAAGACCATTGCGTTGGATACAGGATATGTGTGGGGAGGACCAATGACGCTATTAAACTTGTCTACAAATGAACAAATAACAAGCAAATAATCGAAAACTGTCCATTTTTACTGAATTTTCTATTCACATCTGCTATAAAATACTTAACTAATGCGCAATAAATCCGATAAGTAGTTGTACTGCTTTAACTTGATGGTATACCTGTATGAATTTAACCGTTAGCCAACGTATTTGGGGTGGCTTTATAATCATTACCCTACTCTTATTATCCATCGGAGGGAACTCACTGCTCAGGATCGCAAATATAGATAGTTCTACTCAGCTCGTTAATACGCTATCTTTACCTGCGCTCGACCGCAGCGCTGCACTACAGATTGAATTTACTCAGATGAGTAAATTAGCTCAAGCGAGTTTTTACACTCAATCTACAGGTGATTTAAATAGTCTTAAAACGGCTTTTAACGAGCGCCAACAGGCTTTTGAGCGCAGTTATTCTGATCTAGACAACACGGTTAGTGATGAACCTACACTTTCTAGCAGCAGCAAAGAAGTTCGTGCTAGTTTTCAAACCTTCTCAGGCTCTGTAGAGTCACTATTTCAAGACAAGGCGCTAGAGTTAAGCTTGAATAAACAACTTAAGACGCAGCTTGAAGAAGCAGAAATTGCAGCGGATGATGCTGCGACCGTTGTTGTTGACATCTTAGACTTAGAAGGCTTTGAAAGTATTAACCAAAGAGCTTATCAAGCAGCAAATAAACTGGAGAACTCTTTTAGCTCACTGGCGACAAGTAGTGCTGACATGCTAACGATTGATGAGAGAAGTACCTTAGATATCGTGAAAAAAGAGCAGAGCTATGTGTTTGAAGACATCGACAGAAATATCGAGTTGATGCGTGCAACCGTTGCCGAGTTAGATGAGGACTTACTCAATGATTTGGATACCTACTATCAAACATTGTCTGATCAGCTTCAGGGAAGCAATAGTATCCCTAACAACAGGGAGCGTCTTATCAATGCAAGAGAGAACACAAAAAATGAGTTGAACGTTGCTGAGCAAGCCACGGCTAAAGCGTTAAAGCAACTGGGTAACCTTGTTTCACAGTCTAAACAACTTGCATTTGAAATTCAAAACGAAGTAAATCAAGATGTCTCTTCTGCAAACATCGCAACTTGGACTGGCATGATTGCAGCAGCATTGCTTGCTATCGGCATTGCATACGTAACAGTTAGTCGCATCACCAAGCCATTGGCAGAAGTAAACCGTGTTCTGGATATTGTTGCCAAAGGCGATATGACACATTCACTTGACGCTTCAGCAAAAGATGAATTTGGCGAGTTAGCACAAAGCTGTAATACATTAATCGAGAGCTTGAAGGACCTTATTGCTGGTATCGTTTCTCGCTCTACGCAGTTAGCAGCTGCGTCTGAACAAACGTCAGCAATTACCTCTGAGTCCAGTCATGCAATTAAAAGCCAGCAATCTCAGGTTGAGCAAGCTGCAACTGCTACAACTGAGATGAGCTCAACTGCACATGGCGTTAGCAATAGTGCCCATCAAGCACTGGAAGAAATCAAGAATGCCGATCAAGAGGCTGAACGAGTCAAAGGCATTTCTCACGACAACAAACGCACCATAGAGCAATTGGCACATGAAGTCGAAGAAGTTTCTTCTGTTATCAATAAGCTTCACCAAGATAGCTCGGCAATCGGTGGTATTTTGGATGTAATCCGTGGTATCGCTGAACAAACTAACCTACTTGCATTAAATGCTGCTATCGAAGCCGCTCGTGCAGGTGAACAAGGTCGCGGCTTTGCCGTTGTAGCAGATGAAGTACGTTCATTGGCAAGTAAAACTCAAGAGTCAACACAAGAGATACAATCGATGATTGAATCGCTGCAATCTGGCGCTGAAGAAGCCGTAAGTGCAATGTCTAAAGGCCAGCAGCAAGCTGAATCTTGTGTAGCACAAAGTGATATTGCAAATGAAGCGCTCAACAGCATCACAGATGCTGTATCACGAGCTCATGATGTCAGTGAAGAAATTGCCACAGCGGCAAACGAGCAGCAACAGGTATCTCAAGAGATCAGCGAACGACTTGAGTCTATCGTCACAATAGCGGAGCAGACAGCTGAGGGAGCAAACCAAACGTCAATCTCCAGCTCTGAAGTCGCTAAACTCGCTGAAGAGTTACGACAATCCGTATCTCAATTTAGAGTTTAAAATCCAATAGGCCATAATTCGTTATGGCCTTTTTCTTTTCTATACAACCACCACTCGTCAATACTCAACTAATATTTCAATAATCCACAATCACGCACAAGCAAAAGCTGTGGCGCTTCCCCTCAGAGTTTTGTACACACATAAAAAAACCGCCTGCAATTAAATGAGGCGGTTTTTAATGCTAGTCATGGGTCTTTTAAAAAGACTCACTCCTTTAAGTGACTTAAAAAAGTGCTTTTGCTTTTTGTACGATATTTTCTACAGTAAAGCCGAAGTGCTTGAATAGCTCACCAGCAGGTGCTGACTCACCGAAAGTACTCATGCCCACAATCGCGCCATTTAAACCAACATACTTGTACCAGAAGTCCTCAATACCCGCTTCAACTGCAACTCGACTCGTTACCGCAGCCGGTAGTACTGATTCTTTGTACTCAGCAGATTGAGCATCAAATACGTCTGTGGAAGGCATAGACACAACTCTCACCTTCTTACCAGCCTCGCGAAGCTGCTGTGCAGCTTCTACAGCTAACTGTACTTCAGAACCTGTTGCAATCAGAATTACATCAGGGTTTGAATCACAGCTCAGCACGTAACCGCCACGTTTGATCGCAGCAACTTGCTCTTCTGTACGATTTTGCTGCTCTAAGCCCTGACGTGTAAATACAAGAGAAGTTGGGCCATCTTTTCGCTCAATCGCTTGCTGCCATGAAACTGCTGATTCAACTTGGTCACATGGACGCCAGCTAACTAGGTTTGGTGTCATACGCATATTTGCCAGTTGCTCTACCGGCTGGTGCGTTGGACCATCTTCGCCAAGACCAATTGAGTCATGTGTATATACAAAAATGCTTGGCTGCTTCATTAGGGCTGCCATACGAACTGCATTTCTCGCGTATTCCATGAACATTAAGAATGTAGCGCCGTAAGGTACGAAACCTTTGTGAAGTGCAATACCATTCATGATCGCCGACATCCCAAACTCACGTACACCATAGTAGATGTAGTTACCTGATGCGTCTTCAGCTGTAAGACCTTTTGAACCTTCCCAAATTGTTAGGTTAGAACCTGCTAGGTCAGCAGAGCCACCCATAAACTCAGGTAGCATTGGGCCAAATGCGTTTAATGCATTTTGTGAAGCTTTACGCGTCGCTGGATTTGCTGGGTTTGCTTGCAATTGCGCAATATACGCTTCAGATTGAGCTGCCCAATCTGCCGGTAATTCGCCTTTAGTACGACGTTCAAATTCTGCTGCTAACTCTGGGTAGTTAATTTGATATTCTGTGAATTTAACTAACCACTCACTTTGAATTTGTTGACCGTGCGCTGCAGCATCCCACTTAGCATAAACACCTTCTGGGATTTCAAAAGCACCGTGCTCCCAACCTAAGAACTCACGAGCTGCTTTAATTTCGTCATCGCCCAGTGGTGCACCATGACAGTCATGGCTGCCAGATTTGTTTGGTGAACCGTAACCGATTACGGTCTTACAACAAATTAGCGTTGGTTTACCTGTTTCAGCGCGCGCTGCTTCAATTGCTGCTTTAATCGCTTCGCTGTCATGGCCGTCAACAGCTGGAATTACATGCCAACCATAAGACTCAAAACGCTTTGGAGTGTCATCGCTAAACCAGCCTTCTACTTCACCGTCGATAGAGATGCCGTTGTCATCCCAAAACGCAATCAATTTACCTAAGCCAAGTGTGCCCGCTAAAGAACATGCTTCATGAGAAATACCTTCCATCAAGCAGCCATCACCTAAGAACGTATAAGTGTAGTGGTTTACAATATCGTATTCGTCACGGTTAAATTGCGCAGCCAATGCTTTTTCAGCGATTGCCATACCAACAGCGTTAGTAATACCCTGGCCTAGTGGACCTGTTGTTGTTTCAATGCCTGGTGCATAACCATACTCAGGGTGACCTGGTGTCTTTGAATGCATTTGACGGAAATTCTTCAAATCATCAATCGAAAGGTCATAGCCGCTTAAGTGCAACAATGAATAAATTAACATTGAACCGTGGCCATTTGATAATACAAATCTATCACGATCAACCCACTCTGGGTTATTTGGGTTGTGCTTTAAATAGTCACGCCAAAGTACCTCTGCGATGTCAGCCATTCCCATTGGTGCTCCTGGGTGGCCTGATTTAGCCTTTTGTACAGCGTCCATGGATAGAACGCGAATTGCGTTTGCAAGTTCTTTGCGAGATGGCATGGATTCTCCTACCTTTAAATGTTTGCACGGTTGTTTTAAAGGCCCATTCTTACCTAATAAAATTACCACTGCAATTAAAATCAGCAGAAAACTAATAAATTCACATTGTTTTTAATGCATTAAAAGAAGCGATGTAAAAATAGACGTCTAGGCGTAAAAAAACTATGCATAGTTTAATGTTTTAGTTAGAATATCTTCCTTAAATTTTTCAAGCGCTGTGTTACGCATGTTCGCGAAGCGCCCTATTGTGAGTATAAAATAATGGCGAAACACTTATTTACTTCAGAATCAGTATCTGAAGGCCACCCGGATAAAATTGCTGACCAAATTTCCGATGCAGTATTAGATGCAATTCTTGAGCAAGACCCTAAGGCACGTGTAGCGTGTGAAACCTATGTAAAAACAGGTATGGTCATGGTTGGTGGTGAAGTAACCACAAGTGCTTGGGTAGACATTGAAGAGCTAACTCGTAAAACAGTACGTGAAATTGGCTACACTCACTCTGATATGGGCTTTGATGCAGACTCTTGTGCAATTTTGAACACAATTGGTAAGCAATCACCAGATATCAACCAAGGTGTTGACCGCTCTCGTCCTGAAGAACAGGGTGCTGGTGATCAGGGCTTGATGTTCGGTTATGCATGTAACGAAACTGACGTTTTAATGCCTGCACCAATCACGTATTCACACCGTTTAGTTCAACGCCAAGCTGCTGTACGTAAAGATGGCACTCTTCCTTGGTTGCGCCCAGATGCGAAATCACAGGTAACTTTTGCATACGAAAATGGCAAGCCAGTGGGTATTGATGCGGTTGTACTTTCTACTCAGCACTGTGATTCAATCTCACAAGATGACCTAGTAGAGGCTGTGATGGAAACAATCATCAAGCCAACTTTACCTAAAGAACTCATTACAGAAGCAACAAAATTCTTCATTAACCCTACTGGCCGTTTCGTTATTGGTGGACCAATGGGTGACTGTGGTTTAACTGGTCGTAAGATCATCGTTGATACATACGGCGGTATGGCTCGTCACGGTGGTGGTGCTTTCTCTGGTAAAGATCCATCGAAAGTTGACCGTTCTGCTGCTTACGCTGGTCGTTATGTTGCAAAGAACATTGTAGCTGCAGGCCTTGCTGATAAGTGTGAGATTCAAGTTTCTTACGCTATTGGTGTCGCAGAGCCGACTTCAATTAGCATTGATACGTTCGGTACTGGTAAATTAGAAGAAGCGCGTTTAATCGAATTAGTACGTGAACACTTCGATCTTCGCCCTTACGGCTTGATCACCATGCTTGATTTAGAGCGTCCTATCTACCAGCCAACTGCGGCGTATGGTCACTTTGGTCGTGAAGAATTCCCTTGGGAAAAAACAGACAAAGCTGACGCATTAAAAGCAGCGGCCAACTTATAATCGTAGCGATACGAAACAGTTGCAAAAAAGGCGCTTCACTTTAGCGCCTTTTTTAATGCTCAATATTCGTGCTAATTTCGGCTCTCAACCAATTAGAAATTCTTCCACATCTTCTTTTATATCTGTGTAATCGTCGTCACTCAGGTCCAAGCAGAGCATTACGTCATCTTTAAAGGCATACCAATCTGCGCAGCTCCTAAAGTGTTTAATTTCAAAAGTAAAGTTTTCGGCTAGCTTCAAAATCGCCATTGTTTGCTTTTCAATATCAGTTTCACAATCTTGAAAAAACATAGCATCATGATGACGGAGAATTATCTGACAGACCCGCTTAGGTAAGTGCCAGGAACTGGCTAAGTAATAACCCACAACCGTATGATTTGTAGGGTATTGCTGCTCTTCATATTGTAACAAGGTTTGCTCCGGACGCTGTGAAGCTCGAGACAAAACATCCGCGTAATCTTTAAACCTCATTGCCATCGCAGGAATACCTGCATCATGAAAAAGCCCTAACAACTGCAAGTCCTCAATAGGCGTTTGAGCTCGCACTTTTTTCCCGATTAGCATGGCCACTTGAGAAATTTCAGACGCACTATCCCAAAATCTCTGCAAAGAAATACAGCTATCATCCTGATCAAACGCACTTTTAAGTAAATGCCCAGTCACAACTTGTGTAATACAGTTCATACCCAAAAACATCACCGCTTGCTTGATGTCTGTAATTGTTCTCGACATGCCATATGCCGGTGAGTTTATGACCTTCAATACTGCGGCAGCAGTCGCCACATCTACAGAAATTATTTCTGCAACTCGGCTTAATTCAGGTTCATCTTGATTAAGTTCATTCTGTAAGCTCTGCAATATCTCTGGCTTCGCAGGTAGACTGAACCCAGATCTCAAATCAGCTAAAACCTTGTCATCAATATCTATCATAGGTCAACTATCAAGTGGCTTTGATTTTAGTGTAGTAGATGAATTTTGCCCTGTCGCGACTATTTCAAAATCCGTCACAATCTCCGGGAGGGAGTGTCCATTCGGTTGTTATTGCCTGTTGATTGGCGAGCAGAGCTCGTAAAGAGCGGAGCATTTTTTGCGTATTTTTAAGCGAAGCTTTGTTCGCTAACCATTGAGGAACAGATCCATTTAGCCTTGCTTGCGCAGTATAAGTGATATCCAAATCAGAGGTACTTTCTTGAAACTCCCAATCAATCACAATCTCCGTTATGCGAATAAGTGTTCCAGTGCTTGCGGCTTCTGGCACGGAGCGAATTTGCAATAAATATTTGCCATCATCCATTTTGCTAAAGCACGACAGCGTAAGCATGTCTCTATCGGACACAGGCCATGGGAGGTTTAGTTTTGTGTGGACAAGCGATTGATTACTCTCAGGCTGCGCCAAAAGAGTAACAGATTGAATGTTGTCCACCCAAACAGGTATAGCATCGGTATTGATAAGTGCGCGAATAACAGATTTGGTCGTTGCGTTTTTAAGCTTTGCTTGGCCTTTAACCTGTAACAGCCCATTAGGCTGTTTGCGATAGTGGATCTCAAGCCAACTAGTAGATGTGTACAATTGCCAATGCTCTGAGCCGTGAGCACTACTCACTGTCAGAGCACTTAGCAGAGTGATAACTTTTCTAATTCTACCAATATGGTTCGCAATTAAGCGACGCATGCCGACTTTGCTCCATAGCACTGACAAGAAAGTCTGCTTTTTGTTGCAACCAAGATAATATATCGGTAAATGATTGCTCTTTTTGACCTTCGCATAACTGCTTTAAATAGTGCAGAGTTTCTAGTTCATGAATGCCAAACACAATGTCCATCCATGGCGCTCTAAAGTCATGACGCTGAGAGGCCTCAAATAAGCTGCCAAAACAATTTCCACTGAGCAGCATATTTTCTAGGATTTCTCTAGTATTTAAATATTCACTCACCAACATCGTTTTGTTTTCTGAGAACGTTTGTCTCAGATTTTTCCAATCTGAATCAAATGATTTTTTTGCTTGGGACTTAGCACTACTTTGTGCTGCTTTGATCGCATTTTGATCCCAGTTTTGTCGCCAGCTTTTTTCTAGCAACCAACGTGTTAAAGCCAAAATGAGACGGTTATATCTAGCGCAATGGAATAAATCTTCTAAATCAGTCGGTGTTGGCTGCACATCTTTCAGATCCCCAATAACATGTGCCAGCTCTGGCGCGTTATGAATGCGCTTGTAATAGGCGTGTCGCTTGGAGGTATAAGTTTTCAAATAGCTCGCGCTTTCAACCCATTGCAACTCCCCTAGCAACCACTTTAATTCTTTCTTGAGCGCCTCAGTGGACTCTTTGGCCACAAAGTCGCTAAACAGCCAAAATGCATGCCTAATCAAACGTACGCCATCAATGATACGCTTTAGCGCTTTTAAGCTTGGTTCGTTGACGTAGCATTGTTCGTGTTTTTGAACAAACTCAATGGCATAGTTTACCGTCGCCATCAATGCCTGCTCTTGAGTACAATCATCGGATAAGGGTACAAATCCAATTGCTTTATCAACAATCAGTGGTAAATCATCGGCCAGTCTATAGCCTCTCGCAGCTTTCGAGTAAAAGCCTAAGCGCAAACCAATGTGCGACAAAAGCTGTTCGGCAAGGTCGAATAGATCTGCTCTGTCGCCTTCCACTAACTCTATTTCAAGTTCGCAGATAGGGTCAACTTTACCCCGCGCTGCAATTTCTCCCTTATCGAGTACAACTTCTATTTTGCCGCCATTGTCTGTTTCTATGAGCCAAGTTCGGCGAATGAAATTGGTGCTGAAGATAGGATAAAGGTTTTCGGCAATGGACTCCAAACGCATTCCCATTGGCCAAATGGAGCTATCAAATGCAAAGATATCTGGCTTATTGCCTGAAAGAGGTAAGTTATACTCTGGACGCTGATGAAGCCCGCCAACTACTTCACCAGAAAGCTTGATTGTTTGCTCGCAATTGTCATCTAAGCATCTCGTTCGTAAACCGATATCAAGCGCCCTTAATTCTCTACTTGGCGAGTCATAGTAAGCATTTTGGAGGTTTTTTGCTGGCTTATTATTTACCCGCTTTGCAAACTGGGTGATTAAAGCTGGGATCAAGGGAACTTCATTATCTGAAACCAAAAACTTCAGTTCTATTTCAGTGTCCATTAGGGCGTGGTTTACCTATAAAATTTAAGAACCCCCAAAATATACAAA
Organism: Pseudoalteromonas luteoviolacea DSM 6061; assembly: GCF_001625655.1. GTDB lineage: Bacteria > Pseudomonadota > Gammaproteobacteria > Enterobacterales > Alteromonadaceae > Pseudoalteromonas > Pseudoalteromonas luteoviolacea. The sequence goes on from NZ_AUYB01000082.1 coordinate 102,832, forward strand.
GGCACCAACATTTGCAATCTTTTTACCACTCCAGCGAACTAAACACACTAAATTATACAAATTGTTATCATCTTGTACATATTCGTGATTCTCATCATTATTTCATATGCCAGCTTTCTCAATAACCCCACCAATCCAGCTAGTTCACTACAGTTTATAAAGATACCCCGTGACTTGGGGTAAGCTTCAGTTACATATAGGTTAAAACCGTCTGTTTATGCTTTAAGCGCTTGCCAAGCGCCACTTAAATCCATACTATTTTGATAATTGTCTATAGAACTTAAAAATAAAGGCTCGCGAATGTTCAAAAAGCTCGCACTGCCACTTTTGTTTGTTTTTGCTCCTCTTACATTGCATGCACAAGATTTAGATGAGACAAATCCACAGGAACAAACGGCACAACAAAATACGCCTAATGGCTATATCGTTGATAACCTCTACTTGTTTATGCACTCAGGTCCGGGTACAAACTATCGCATTCTGGGCTCTATTGAAGCAGGCTCGCCTATCACAATAACGAATGAGCAAAGTAATGATTATGTACGTATAATCGATAATAAAGAGCGCAGTGGCTGGGTAGAGTCAAAGTTTGTAACAGCAGAGCCTGGCTTAAAGCAGCAGCTCAATGAGCTCTCGCAAGCATTGGACGTATCTCAAAATCAGTTAGCTGCATTACAAACTTCAATGCCACAGCTGCAAGGCGACTATGACTCTCTTGAATCACAAAATAGCGAGTTACAAAAAACCATCAAAGACTTAAACGCACAACTTGAGTTACAGGCCAAGAGTAACCAAAACAAGGTTGAACGCGAGCAGCATTTACTTTTAACTTATGGAGGAGGCATTGCACTAGGTGGTGTTCTTCTCGGCGTGATACTCACAATGTTGCTATCGCGAAGAAAGCGGTATGACGGCTGGAGCTAATTAAGAAAAAACCCACTTTAGCAGTAAAGTGGGTTTTTTCTTTACAACACAAGTATCAAAAGAGATAAAAAAAAGAACGCCCCGATGGAGAAGAAAATACTACCTGCATCAGCAAAGTATTTATCCAACAGTAACTCTTTTAACCTTGCATCTTCTAGGCTATTAAGCTTGTTTGAGAAAGAGGGTTTTGACAAGTTGCAAGCAAACGCTGCGGATTTTCCAATATCAAACCGATCTACCGATAGTTCACAATAAAAGCTCGGGTATGAAGAAGACAAATAGCGTTTAATTACCATTAATTTGTTATTACTTGCTCTTCGACAATATATGCCCCCTAAAAAACTACATAAAATTAAAAACAGATACCCCAAGTACCACCTCCTTGCCATTGACGATACCTGTTCCTATTTAAATAACAAAAAATGTAAAAAATCAAGCCTTAGTTTACAAAAATGACAGTTGTCTTAATCAAGACTCGACTCGCTTTTACTGGATAGACAACAACTCTACTTCAAAAACTAGCAAAGATCCGGCACCTATCTTTCCTGCAGCACGGTCACCGTATGCAAGATCAGGGTGAATAAATAATCTGAACTTATCGCCTTCAACCATAAGCTGCAGCGCTTCAGTCCAACCTGCAATGACTTGCTTAGGGCTAAAAGTGAGTGCCTCACCTCTTTCAACAGAGCTGTCAAATACAACACCACTTAATAAAGTGCCATGGTAATGTACGGTTACGGAGTCATTTAGCGTAGGAAAAGTTGTCCCATCCCCTTTGTGAATGATTTCATATTGCAGCCCACTTTGCGTTGTAACCACACCTTCTTTTGACCCATTTTTGGATAAAAATTCTTGAGCATCAATGCGGTTAATTTGCGCAACTTGCTTCTGTTTTTGATTGCCATTATAGATAAACCACGCCAACCCTAATGCTAAAACCGTTACAATAATACTTGTTATAGACATGCTACTTCCTATTCACTCTCTTCAACTGACTCTTTATCTTCACCGCTCACAACCTGGGCGATTTGCTCCAACCTAACCAGTGCTCTTTGGTTTATCGTTCCTTGAGGGTAAGTACCATTTTCCGCCTCACCTACTGGTACCTTCATGAGGAGTTCAAGCGCTTCATCAACACTTTTCACCGCGAAAATTTGAAATTTATTACTTCTAATTGCTTCTATTACTTCATCTTCAAGTACAAGGTTTATTAAATTTGAATGAGGAATAATGACCCCCTGTTTCGCAGTTAAACCTCGCATCTTACAAAGTTTGAAATACCCTTCTACTTTTTCATTTACCCCACCAACGGCTTGTACTTCCCCATGTTGATTGATGGAGCCTGTCAACGCCAATGATTGATCAATTGGGATCTGCGTAATTGCTGAAATAAGTCCGCACAACTCGGCAAGTGAAGCACTGTCTCCATCGATGTACCCATAGCTTTGTTCTATCGCAATGTTAGCACTTAGAGTTAAACTGAAATTTTGAGCATATTTATTGCCCAAGTATCCGGTTAACAACATTACGCCTTTTGAATGGATCGATTTACCGAGCTCCGCTTCACGTTCAACGTCAATCACGCCATCAGAGCCTGCATAAACGGTAGCTGTAATTCTGGCTGGATTACCAAATGAAGTATCACCAATGTGTAAAACCGTTAAACCATTTACCTTGCCTACCGCCTCTCCTTCTGTTGCGATGAGAGTATGACCTTCCTCAATATCGCTGAGCATGTTTTCGCTCAATTGCCCTGTACGGTATTGTTTGCCGAGCAATGCTTCGTTGATATGGTGCGCATCAATCTCATCAACCTGATCTTGTTTTGCATAATAACTTGCTTCAGCAACCAACTCTAAAACATCTGCAAATCGTGCTGATAATTTATTCTGATGCTCAGCCTGACGATAGCTAAACTTCAATAGGCGGGCTAATGCTTCAGCAGTTAAATTACATGAGAGCGTTTGCTCACAATAGTCTTGGACCTTTGACACGAACTGGTATTGGAGTCTGTCACTTGATGGCAGATAATAATCAAAGTCAGACAGCACCCTGAATAGTTCGCCAAATTCCTCATCATACTCACTGATGGTGTAATACAAATCTCTAGACCCAAGTAAGATGATTTTTACATCCATTGGGATCAGTTGCGGTTTGAGCGTAAAACTACTCCCAACGGAGCTGTCTTGATAGGGTAAATCATTCTTTATTTGGTGAGTTTTTAATGACAGTTTCAGTCCATCCCACACCTGTGGCGACGAAATTACTTTGTCGGCATCCATAATTAAATAGCCACCATTCGCTCTGTGCAACGCACCGGCTTGAATAGAACGATAGCTAGTGATTAGAGATCCTTGTGCACTCTCATACTCAATTTTACCAAAAATATTACCAAAAGTTGGATTCGGCTCGTACACAACTGGTGCTGGTGCGCCCTCTTTGTACTCAATTAATATGTTTGGTGCAAAAAAGTCTGTTAGCATGCCTTTGGCATCGAAATCATCTTTTTGTTCATCTGACGCGCTCGACTCATCATCGAGCCAATCTAATACGGCTTCGACGATTTCGACTCTCAGGTCTTTTAAGTATCGAATAACACCAATATGACTTGCATATTTGTGTTCTAACGCTTTAAGCAATGGTTTTGTAGCAAGCTCTATCGTGGTTTTTTTGAGTTTACGAAACTTCTCTGATGACTCTCTCTTCCAACGAGGTAATTCAATTAAAGCTTCGATCAGCCCATCCTCTAATGCGTCAATTGCATCATAAAAATGGGCTTGTGCCTTCTCTTCAAGCGCGGCAAATTCGGTGTCATCTAATTGCTTGCCATCAACGACGGGTGCAAAACTGACCACCCCATTTTCTTCCATCATGACAACGCTTTTTTCCATTGCCAATTGTTCAACAGCGGTCAAAGCCGCGTTATATTTATTGTCAAAATCCCTATCTATCGACTTTTTCTTACGCTGGTAACCCGGGTTATCAAATGCGGCAGGGAATGTATCAACAACCTCGTCTAAGAACGCATCTATATCATCTGCCAATTTGCGACTTTCACCTGGCTGCATAAACATAGTAATTGGTTCGCGGTGATCTTCGTAATTGTTGACGTAAAGCCATTCTTTTGGTGTTGGCTTTGATTTACTGTGGGCCTCGAGCTTTTCCTTGACCATAGTGAAGCGGCCCGTGGCTGCCTCACCCATCACAAATACATTGTACCCTGGCAAATCCATACCAAGCGCAAAATCAAGCGCACTCTGAGCACGTTGCTGGCCTATAAAAGGTAAAGACTCTGGATACGGGTTTTGCATACATGAGCGAATGTGTTGCAAAGAAACACTCGGTGCAAGTTGCTCCGAGAGAAGCGGCTTTATTGTCTTAGTCATTCCTGAATTCTTTATTGTTAATACCCGATTGAATCGAGTTATTAGGGGGTCAGCGCCTTACGAATAAAGCTATCGTGTCCACATTCACTACAAGCGGAGATTTCAAAGGCGTGATATATATCAACTTTATTGCCGCAATTCTTACATACTAATTGACCCAAAGCTATCCATTCGCCTTGTTTATAAACTCCATCGTGTTCAAAATCAGACATTAACGCCTGCCACTCAAGCTGAGTACGGTCCTCAAGGTAAGCCAACTCATATAAAACCGTTGCTTTGAACTCTTCCCACGCAACCCCTTCATAATGGTCTTGGTGCTCGGTGATATGCTCAAGGTCTCGTTTGAAGTAATGTCTGTAATCGTTGAGCTTATTTTGACCAAATTCTCGCCATTTCCCTTCCTCTTGAATAAAATTCTCCACCAGCTTTTTTAACTCGTGTTCTTTAATATCTTTCATCCATTTAGAAAAATCGCTAAGCCATTGTTTGTAATCAGCCATTGCGCCTCCTTATCAGCCGTATAAGTATTTTACTTATACAACTTGATGGGGTTGAATTTGGCGCTCTCTCAATGCCAAACATCTGCGTAAATCTACTCACCACCAAAGACAGGTTCATCAATAGTTTACGTTTGATACATTTATCGAGAACTTCACACTATACAAAGTATAGTTCAGTCACTCAAAAGAGCCATAATACCTACAGTGTGGCAATGCCAGTCACATGTATCATCAGTAAAACTGAGTTTCTGTTAAAAATCTCTCAATTACGCGTAAAATGACCATCATAAACTGTGATCAAAGCAAGTTTTCGGGTATGCTATTGGCCAATTTTTATTATTAGTTTGCAAGAAGTCTGGAAACGTCAATGCAAGAGCAATACAACCCACAAGAAATCGAACCCAAGGTTCAGTCCTATTGGGAAGAAAACAAAACATTTAAAGTAGTCGAAGACGAAAGCAAAGAAAAATACTACTGCTTATCTATGTTCCCATACCCAAGTGGTCGACTCCATATGGGTCACGTTCGTAACTATACAATCGGTGACGTAGTATCACGCTTCCAACGTTTGCAGGGTAAAAATGTGATGCAGCCTATGGGCTGGGATGCATTTGGTCTACCTGCTGAAAATGCAGCTATTAAAAACAATACTGCACCAGCAAAGTGGACTTACGAAAATATCGATTACATGCGTAACCAACTCAAGCAGCTCGGCTTTGGTTATGATTGGGATCGTGAAATTGCAACCTGCCACCCAGAATACTACAAATGGGAGCAATGGTTTTTCACTAAGCTTTATGAAAAGGGCTTAGTTTATAAGAAAATGTCTACTGTAAACTGGGATCCAGTTGACCAAACCGTACTGGCAAACGAACAGGTTATTGATGGCCGAGGCTGGCGTTCAGGTGCATTGGTAGAACAAAAAGAAATTCCACAGTGGTTCATTAAAATTACTGACTATGCGCAAGAGCTACTTGATGATCTTGATAAGTTAGATTACTGGCCTGAACAGGTTAAAACCATGCAGCGCAACTGGATTGGCCGCTCAGAAGGTTTAGAGATTGACTTCAAACGTGCCGACAATGGCGAAAGCTTTACGGTTTATACAACTCGCCCAGATACCTTTATGGGTGTTACCTATGTCGCTGTAGCCGCGGGTCACCCAATTGCGCTAGAAGCCGCACAAAACAACCCAGCGGCAGCTGAATTCGTTGAAGAGTGTAAAAACACAAAAGTTGCTGAAGCTGATCTTGCTACTATGGACAAGAAAGGAGTTGCAACGGGCTTTACTGCTATCCATCCATTAACAGGTCAAGAAGTTCCAATCTGGATCGCTAACTTTGTACTTATGGATTATGGTTCAGGCGCGGTAATGGCAGTCCCTGGACACGATCAACGCGACTACGAGTTTGCTTCAGCTTATGGCCTTGAGATTAAACAGGTAATCGCGCCTGTTGAGGGCACAGAAGAAGTTGCCGATCTAGAAAACGCTGCATTTACCGAAAAAGGTATTCTAATCAATTCTGGCGAGTTTGACGGCCTGGAATTCAAAGCAGCTTTCGATGCGATTGCAGATAAACTAGAGGGCATCGGCGCTGGTAAACGCACAGTTAACTTCCGCCTTCGCGATTGGGGTGTAAGTCGTCAGCGTTATTGGGGCTCCCCTATTCCAATGCTGAATAAAGAAGATGGTTCTGAGCTTGCGGCCACAGAAGAAATGCTTCCAGTTCGTTTACCTGAAGATGTTGTAATGGATGGTGTTACTTCACCAATCAAAGCAGATCCTGAGTGGGCAAAAGCAACAGTGAATGGTGAAACTGTATTCCATGAGACTGATACCTTTGACACCTTTATGGAATCATCTTGGTATTACGCTCGCTACTGCAGCCCACGTTATGACGAAGGGATGCTTGAACCGGGTGCCGCAAATTACTGGCTACCAGTTAACCAATACATCGGTGGTATCGAGCACGCGATCTTGCACTTACTATACGCACGTTTCTTCCACAAACTATTGCGTGACTTTGGATTAGTTAACTCTGACGAGCCATTTGAGCGATTACTGTGTCAAGGTATGGTGTTAGCTGATACTTATTATCGTAAAGATGAAAAAGGCGGCGATATTTGGATTTCACCGCTAGATGTAGAAACAGAAAAAGACGACAAAGGCCGAATTACCAAAGCTTGGCACAAAGACGATGGCGAACCAGTATTCTCTGCTGGTATGAGTAAGATGTCCAAGTCGAAGAATAATGGTATCGACCCTCAAACTGTAATTAAGCAGTATGGTGCTGATACCGTTCGCTTGTTTATGATGTTTACGGCACCACCAGAGCAAACACTTGAATGGTCTGATTCAGGTGTAGAAGGCGCGCAAAGATTCTTGCGTCGTATCTGGAAATATGCAGTAGATGTGAAAAACGCTGGTACAGCAGAACTAGACCTAGCAGCGTTGAATAGCAACCAAAAAGCGCTTCGTCGCGAAGTGCATAAAGCAATCGCGAAAGTGACTGATGACGTTGAGCGTCGTCAAACGTTTAACACAGCAATTGCTGCGGTTATGGAGCTTTCAAATAAACTGTCAAAAGCACCGCTTGAGAATGCTCAAGATATTGCACTGGCTAATGAAGCACTCAATGCTATCGTCATTATGCTTGCGCCAATCACGCCGCACATGTGTCATGAATTGTGGACTCAGCTTGGTCATGAAGGTGATGTGCTTGATGCATCTTGGCCAGTCGTTGACAAAAACGCCCTTGTTGAAGATGAAAAGCTCATTGTTGTGCAGGTTAATGGCAAATTGCGTGCGAAATTAACCGTTGCCGCTGACGCGACAAAAGAGCAAGTAGAAGCTCTGGCATTTGGCGAAGAAAACGTAACTAAATTCACGGATGGTAAAACAATCCGTAAAGTTATTTACGTACCAGGTAAACTACTTAACGTGGTTGCCAACTAATGGTCGCCTCTACTCCGCGAGGAATATTAGCAGCAAGCCTTCGCGGCTTGTCTGCTATTCGTATGCTGGGTAATCTGCGTAATGGACTAGCAATGTTGCTAGTCTGTTTCTTTATCACCGGGTGCGGTTTCCACCTCAAGCAGGCTTCATATCTGCCTGAGGATCTAAGAGCGCTCCAATTAACAGGTGATGATCAAAAGTCCGCGTTGTTTGAACAATTAAAATACGAGTTACAGCGCTCACAGGTTAAAGTCAATGAGGCTGACGGTCTTGCCCACTCTGGTGCTGCGCCGGAACTGCATTTATACAAAGATTCACTTAGCCGACAAACTCTAAGCTTATTTTCAAATGGACAGGTTGCTCAATACGAGTTGGCATATGTTGTGTCATATCGACTAACTAGGCCTAACCAAGAGCCATATGAGCAAAGCTTTGAGCTATATCGTAACTACCAAGACGACCCAAACAACTCGCTTGCAAAGTCAAAAGAACTCGAGATTATTTTGACTGAAATGCGCAAGCTTGCTACCAAACGAATCATTCGAGAATTGTCACAACTCTAATGCGCTGTTATGCAAATCAATTGGCAGGCCAACTCAAACAAGGCCTGCAACCATTCTATCTCATTTTAGGTGAAGAGCCTTTTCAAGAAGGAAACTGCGCTTTAAGCGTGCGACAAGCTGCAAAAAAGCAAGGTTTTGAAGAGGTGATCAAGTTCGCGATACTTCCTGGTTTTGACTGGCAAGAGCTCATTGCTCAATACAACAGCATGTCACTTTTCAGCGCCAAGACTCTAATCGAGCTGGATTTAAACCAGCAAAAGCCGCCTACTCAAGGCGTGGCAATTCTCAAAGAGATTGCCAATCACATCAATCCTGACGTCATTCTCGTTGTCAAAGGCAATAAAGCGAGTCAAGACATACAACGTACAGCCTGGTTTAAAGGGTTAGAAAAAAATGGATTGTTTGTCCCCTGTTACCCGCTAACCGGATACCACTTAGAGAAGTGGCTTGATGAAGAGTGTAAACGACTCAAAGTAAATTTAAAGCACGATGCGAAACGCAGTCTTTTGGCTGCCACAGAGGGGAATTTACTCGCTGCATCTCAAGAGCTTGAAAAGTTGTCATTACTCTATAAAGACAGCCTGATTGACCAGCAACAATTAATGAGCGGATTACTTAACCAAGCCAAGTTTGATATTTTCGATTTGAACGACGGCCTGTTAAAAGGGAATCCTGGGTACATTATTAAAATACTCAACAAACTTGCGACCGACAATGTGGAGCCGACAAGCGTAGCTTGGACACTACACAATCAAGCAAATACTTTGCTCAACATTAAGCGTGATCTCGTTTCTGGCCAACCCATTGGTTCCTTGTTCAAGAAACATAATATATGGAAAAACCAGCAGCAAGTTACACAACAAGCATTGGACCGCATTACGATTGCTCAATTAGAGAAGATAGTTACCCTGCTTGCTCAGTATGACTCTGCGTACAAACGCAATATGCTGGTTGCCCCTTATCAAAGCCTTGCTCATATCGCCCTAAATTTTTGTCAGTCGGTTCCTTTTCCTATGCCATACGAAGGCGCTTTTGAGGATCACCTGAACGGAGTAACTAGGTAATGATCGCAATATTTGGCGGCACTTTTGACCCTGTTCACCAAGGCCATTTAAATATGGCTAATCGTTGTGTAGAAGAGTTATCTCTCGACACCTTGCGATTTTTACCCAATGCAACACCGGTTCACAAGCAAGGCCCTAATATCAGTACCGCTCACCGCCTCGAAATGCTGCGTATTGCCATCGAATGTCATCCAAAGTTTGCTTTAGATGACAGAGAAATAAGGCGCACAGAACCCTCTTATTCGGTGCTCACGTTACAAGAATTACGAGAAGAATTTCCGTCTCAACCCATCGTATTCTTGATGGGGATGGATTCATTTAACAGCTTAGATAAATGGTACAAATGGCAAGAAATCACTCAACTTTGCCATATCGTAGTATATCGCCGTCCAGGAGATGCTTACAAAGCAACGCCTGCATTGGCAACCTTTTTGAAGGGCGCTAAAGTCCATTGTAGCTCCGAACTTAAGGCGCACATGTATGGAAAGTGCTACTTCCTAAAAGGAGAGCCATTCTCAGCGGCATCCAGCGAAATTAGACAGGCAGTAAAAGCTGGTCAAAATGTTGAACCTTGGCTGAACATCAGTGTCCTAAACTACATAAATAAAAACAAATTGTACGCAAAGTAGTCGCTAAATCGCCTTGGGAAATATAGAGAAAAGCGTGTTAGAATTACGCCCTTATTTATAAGTAAATGTAGCAAAGAGATTCTGATTTGAATTCAAAACAACTTTTAGACTTCGCCATTGATAAAGTCGATGATATGAAAGCCCGCGATATCGTTAAATTAGATGTACGTGAAACCTCTTCAATAACAGACTATTTAGTAATTTGTTCTGGTAATTCAAAGCGCCACGTTCAATCAATTGCAGAGCATGTTGCAAAAGAGGCTCGTCACGCAGGTGAAACGCCACTTGGCCACGAAGGACAAGACGCTGGTGAGTGGGTATTGGTCGATTTGGGTGATGTTGTTGTCCATGTTATGCAAGACCAAACACGTGATTTTTACGATCTAGAAAAACTTTGGGGCTAATGTGAAAATCCAGTTGATTGCTGTTGGCACCAAAATGCCTGCATGGGTAGAAACAGGCTTTAAAGAATATCAACGCCGCTTCCCAAAGGATATGCCCTTAGAGCTGATTGAGATAACAGCAGGAAAGCGCGGCAAAAATGCAGATATCAAACGTATTTTGCAACAAGAAGGCGAAAAAACCTTAGCGGCAATCCCCAAAGGAAATCGTATAGTTACGTTAGAAGTCACAGGTAAGCCATGGGATACACATCAACTGGCAAGTAACATGGAAAAATGGCAATTAGATGGGCGCGACGTCAGTTTACTGATAGGCGGACCTGAGGGCCTTGCACCAGAATGTATTGCAGCGGCTGAGCAAAAGTGGTCTTTGTCCAACCTAACTTTGCCGCACCCTTTGGTTAGAATTGTTGTAGCTGAAAGCCTTTACAGGGGCTGGAGCTTAAATAACAACCATCCATATCACAGAGAATAATAAAAATATGCTTAAAACGAGGCCAACGATCCGCGATCATAGCGCTGAGGCAAACCTTTTTGCGCGTCGAGCTTTTGTTGGCTTTGTTTTTGTTGTGATCCTCATCGGGATATTATTAAACAACATTTATAGCTTACAGGTCGAAAAACACGATACTTATCAAACTCGCTCCAATGACAACCGCATTAAGGTCATTCCAATAGCTCCGAATCGTGGGTTAATTTACGATAGAAATGGCGTTTTGCTTGCGGAAAATAGACCCGTTTATAACCTAGAAGTCATTCCTGAACAAGTTGATGATATTGAAGCATCGCTCGATCTTATTGGTAACATCATTGACGTGACTGACGCACAAAAAGCCGCTGTCATCAAAAGTAATCGTCGATCTAGGCGATTCAAAAGTCAGGTTTTAAAAGCGCGTTTAAATGAGGAAGAAGTCGCAATTTTTGCAGTTAACCAACACCGCTTTCCCGGTTTCAGTGTTGAAGCAAGACTTGCTCGTCACTACCCGTATGGTGATGCACTAACCCATGCACTGGGCTATGTTTCTCGTTTAAATAAAAAAGAACTCACAGAGCTAGAGTCACAAGGGCGCGACAAAAACTACCGTGCAACACATGACTATGGCAAGTTAGGTATAGAAAAGTTTTATGAGCAACGGCTGCATGGTCAAGTTGGCTCGCAGCGTGTTGAAGTAAACAACCGAGGGCGAATTATCCGCTCATTGAGTGTCGAGCAACCCAAGCCTGGACAAGATCTCGTACTTACATTAGATATTGGACTTCAAAAGATTGCCCAAGAGGTATTGCAAGGCGTACGTGGCGCCATCGTTGCAATGGACCCAAAAGACGGCGGTATACTCGCCCTCTACTCCAACCCAAGTTACGACCCGAACTTATTTGTCCATGGTATTAGCAGTAAAGATTACCGCGCCCTATTAAATCCTGATAGGCCATTAATAAATCGTGCCACGCAAGGCCGATACGCACCGGCTTCAACGGTTAAGCCACACCTCGCAATCTTAGCTTTAGAAGAAGACATTGTCACCGAGCAGACAAAAATTTGGGATCCGGGCTTTTTCCAGATCCCTAATGTCGATCACCGCTGGCGTGATTGGCTACGCTGGGGGCATGGGCATGTTGATGTCTACAAAGCCATAGAAGAATCATGTGATACCTTTTTTTACGAAACTGCATATCGCTTGGGTATCACCAAGATCAGTAATTTTATGAGCCAATTCGGGTTTGGGGATTTGTCAGGCATAGATATTCACGAAGAAACCCCTGCAATCATGCCCACCACAGAATGGAAACGACAGCGTTTTAATGAGTCTTGGTGGCCTGGAGATACGATATCTGTAGGTATAGGCCAAGGATATTGGACTGCAACGCCAATGCAAATCACGAATGCAGTTTCAATACTCGTCAATAAAGGCGTTCACAGACCACCACATCTTGTACAAGTTGCCAAACAAAACAGCGATGTGGAACAAATGTATACCGAAGAAAAGCCTCCTGTTGTGTTAAAAGACCCGCACAACTGGCAAATTGCGCTAGATGCCATGCACAATACGGTAAAAAAGACCACAGGTACCGCAAACAAAGCATTTAAAGGCGCAACTTATGATCCAGCAGGCAAAACGGGCACTGCGCAAATTGTCAGTATTGCGCAAGGAGAAAAATACGACGCCGAAAATTTAAAAGAAAAACATCGAGATAATGGTATCTATGTTGGTTTTGCACCATTTAATGACCCGCGTATTGTGGTTACGGTCATTGTTGAAAACCAAGGTGGTGGATCAGCTATTGCAGCCCCCATTGCCCGTAAACTCATGGATTACTATTTTGAAACTTACCCAAGTGACACGGAGGGTAAATGAACCAATTGAGAAAGCAGCGTTCATTTTGGCAAAGAATACACATAGACCTACCGCTACTGACTGCACTGTTGGTTATGATGATAGGCAGTTTAGCCGTTGTGTATAGCGCTAGCGGCCAAAACATGGATATGATGACGCGTCATGGTACACGCATGCTTGGTGCGGTTATTGCGCTGGTAGTCATGGCACAAGTATCCCCTAATACCTTAAAACGCTTGGTGATACCTCTCTATTTTATCGGCCTTGTTATGTTGATCGGGGTATTTTTCTTTGGTATCACCATCAATGGTGCCAAACGCTGGTTAGATATCGGCGTTACACGCTTTCAACCTTCCGAAATTATGAAACTTGGGGTGCCGATGATGGTCGCGTGGTATATCGGTCGACAACAGTTGCCACCAAAAATTCTACATCTAATTATCGGTTTCGCCATCGTGCTGGTTCCCACTATTTTAATTCAAAAACAACCTGACCTTGGTACTTCCCTACTGATTGCGAGCTCAGGGGTTTTTGTCTTGTTCTTATCTGGTTTAAGCTGGAAATTAATTGGCTCAGGTATATTGCTCGCAATACCTGGGGCCTTTGCAATGTGGCATTTCGTAATGCATGAATATCAAAAACAGCGTGTTTTGACCTTGCTAGACCCGGAGAGCGACCCGCTCGGTGCGGGTTATCATATTATTCAGTCCAAAATAGCCATTGGCTCAGGCGGTATTGAAGGCAAAGGCTGGCTTCAAGGCACTCAGTCACAGTTAGAATTTTTACCAGAACGTCATACTGATTTTATTTTCTCGGTATTGAGTGAGGAATTTGGCCTACTCGGTGTCGTCATGCTATTAAGTGTCTATTTATTCATTATTGGCCGAGGACTTTATATTGCAGTAAATGCCCAAGAGGCGTTCAGTAAGCTGCTTGCTGGCGCACTCACACTGACTTTTTTCGTCTATATTTTCGTTAACATAGGCATGGTGTCAGGATTGTTACCTGTGGTGGGAGTCCCTCTACCACTTGTCAGTTATGGTGGAACTTCCATGGTTACACTCATGGCTGGCTTCGGTATCATAATGGCCATTGCTACAGATAAAAGAATGTTATTAAAATAATGAAATCTATCCAATTAATTTCAATACTTGTCGTGCTTATTGTGTTGAGCGGATGCAGCAGTCGCTACCATACTCATCAAGACAAAGCTCCATTACGCGCACCAACAGAGCTGGAAATGCGCGATGCCAAAGTGACAAATGAAGCGAAAAGCGTCAGTGCAGGTCGCCCCTACACCGTCTTAGGTAAACATTACAAACCTATGTCCGATGAAAAAGGGTTTATCCAAGAAGGCACCGCATCTTGGTATGGCAGAAAGTTTCATGGTTACTACACTTCCAATGGTGAAACTTTCAATATGTTTGATATGACCGCAGCACACAAGACTTTACCGCTGCCAAGCTTTGTAAAAGTAACAAATCTAGAAAATAACCAATCTGTCATTGTAAGAGTCAATGACAGAGGGCCGTTTCACGATGACAGGATCATTGATTTGTCCTATGCCGCGGCCTACAAATTAGGGTATCACTTGCAAGGTACAGCGCAGGTTAAGATAGAGGCAATTACGATAGACAGAAAAACCCCTCGTCTGACCTATGTGCAAGTTGCCGCTGCGAGCAGTGAAAGTAACGTTCAGGCACTTGCTAATAAGTTAGCGAGTCAATTTGAACTTGGAACGCCAATCGCCTATGAAGATAATCTCTACAAATTGCGACTTGGACCGATTTTAGATGACCAAAAGGCGCAAAAAGTGCTAAAAACCTTACAAGAGGGTGAATTTAATAAAGCTTTCTTGCTTTACACTGAGCAGGAACTTTAGAATAACCTTAAATCGATTAAATAGTTCTTGTTCATACAATCAGACAGGTCAACTTACTATAGACAAAGTCTTGAACAAGAAAGAAATCAACTGTTCAGTCAAATTAATGAGAACTGAGCAGAACAAATTAGAAAAGCGAGCATGATGACAGTATTTAAACCAAAAGTTGTTAAAAAAATCCTTGGTGTTGTGTGTTCTTTGTCACTGTTTTCAGCAAGTGCACAGATCATTCCATCCCCACCTCAAATTAATGCAAAAGGTTACTTCCTTGTTGACTTTACAACAGGCAAAGTCATTGCAGAAGGCGAAGCGGATACAAAATTACTACCTGCTAGCTTAACCAAAATGATGACGAGCTATGTAATTGGCACAGAAATTTTAGCTGGTAATATAGCGCCTACCGATATGGTAACCATCAGTGAAAACGCATGGGCTAAAAACTTTCCTGAGTCATCTAAAATGTTTATCGAGGTTGGTAAAAAAGTCAGCGTTGATGACCTAAACCACGGAATCATTATTCAGTCAGGTAATGACGCGTGTGTTGCGATGGCAGAGCATATCGCAGGTAGTGAGAGCGCTTTTGCAGATTTGATGAATGCCCATGCTGAAAAGTTGGGTATGACCAATAGCTTCTTCGTAAATAGCCATGGCCTTGACGCACCAGAGCAGTTTACAACTCCACGTGATATGGCCACATTGGGCGCAGCATTGATTAGAGATGTGCCTGACGAATACGCCCTTTACAAGCAGAAGTCTTTTACATTTAACGGTATCAAGCAATACAACCGTAATTCTTTGTTGTGGGATGCGAGTTTAGATGTGGATGGCATCAAAACAGGACATACAGCAGAAGCGGGATACAGCCTAGTTACTTCGGCAACTAAAGGTGATATGCGCTTAATAGCTGTAATTATGGGCACATCTAGCGAACGTGCTAGGAAAGTTGAGAGTAAAAAACTACTTAACTATGGTTTTAGATTTTTCGAAACAATTACACCTTACAAAGCCGGTGACAGCTTCGCAGACCAACAAATTTGGATGGGAAATAAAAAGACTGTTTCACTTGGCATCATGGAAGACACCCCGATCACGATTCCTCGCGGTCAACGTAAAAACCTTAAAGCGCACTTTGAACTCGATCAGACACTCACTGCTCCACTAGAGAAAGGCAGCAAGGTGGGCACTTTATTCCTTCAACTTGAAGGCGAAGATATTGCACAATATCCGCTAGTAACACTAGAAGAAATTGAAGAAGGCAGCTTCTTTAGCCGCATATACGACTACTTACGTTTACAGATCATGCAATAACCCTGAACTGAGTAAGTATATAAACACATGACGCCTCTTCTAGAGGCGTTTTTTTTTGCTGCAAAAATGATAGAATGCCCGCCATTATTAAGGTGATGATACCTAAGTGAAAACGATTCACATTACATAATCATTGCTTAGTATCTGTAGTGAGGAAACCGTCGTGGTAAAACCTGTTAAAAACACTAAGTTTGATGAGTACTTAGAATTTCCATGCCCATTTACTTTCAAAGTAATGGGACTAGCTAATGTAAACCTTACGGATCAAATTCTTGCAAAACTGCAAACAATTGCACCTGGAGATTACGCGCCAAAGGTCAAACCAAGCAGTAAAGGCACTTATGAATCGGTAACATTAGTTGCAACCGTGACATCGAAAGAGCACATTGAGCAAATTTACACTGAACTTGGCAGTATAGAAGCTGTACGTTACGTACTGTAGTTAGTGAAGGAAGTCCATGAGCAACCATAGCGTCATCATTCGCCAGTTGGGGCGTCAGAGTTATGAGCCTATTTGGCAGAAAATGCAGGCTTTCACAGATCAACGTGATGAGTCTGATGCCGATGAGATCTGGCTAGTAGAACACGAGCCCGTATTTACCCAAGGACAAGCTGGAAAATCGGAGCATGTTTTAGCTCCTGGCGATATTCCAGTCGTTAAAGTCGACCGCGGTGGGCAAGTCACCTACCACGGTCCAGGACAACAGATGATGTACGTTCTATTTAATTTGCGTCGTTTAAAAATAGGGGTTCGTGAGCTTGTCACTTGGCTCGAAGAAACCATTATTGACGCATTGCAAGAATACAATATCAAAGCCTATGCTAAACCAGATGCTCCAGGTGTTTATGTCGATGATTGTAAAGTTGCTTCACTGGGTCTAAGAGTAAGAAGAGGCTGCTCATTTCATGGGCTAGCACTAAACGTGAATATGGACCTGAGCCCATTTCTACGCATTAACCCATGTGGTTACGCGGGAATGCAAATGGTCCAAACGAGCGAAATAAATGGCCCTGCCTCGCTAGATCAAGCAGGTCAAGGGCTAATAAAACATATGCTCAAGCGACTTAACGCAGAGCATGTTGTTCACACTGAAGGGTTTGAGAACGAATGAGTAAGCCAGTCAAAATGGAACCGGGTGTAAAGCTGCGTGATGCCGAAAAAATGGCATTAATCCCGGTAAAAGTCCTACCAACAGAACGCGAGCAAATGCTACGTAAGCCTGAATGGCTTAAGATTCGTCTGCCAAAATCAAGCGAGCGAATTGAGGGGATTAAAAGCGCCATGAGAAAACATGGCCTCCATTCAGTATGTGAAGAAGCATCTTGCCCTAACTTATCCGAGTGCTTTAACCACGGTACTGCCACTTTTATGATTCTTGGTGCTATTTGTACTCGTCGCTGTCCATTCTGTGATGTTGCACATGGGCGACCGTTGAAGCCAGACGCCGCTGAACCAGAAAAGCTAGCGCTAACAATTAAAGACATGAAACTCAAATATGTGGTTATCACCTCAGTTGACCGAGATGATCTACGAGATGGCGGTGCACAGCACTTTGCAGATTGCATCCGTGAAATCCGCAAACATAATCCAGGTATCACCATCGAAATCTTGGTGCCAGATTTTCGTGGTCGTATGGATCGCGCTCTTGAGATCTTGACTGAAACTCCACCAGATGTCTTTAATCACAACCTAGAAACTGCACCAAGGCTGTACAAACTTGCCCGTCCAGGTGCAGATTATAAATGGTCTCTGGAATTACTGCGTCGCTTTAAAGAAGCGCACCCTGAAGTGAAAACTAAATCAGGGTTGATGGTAGGCTTAGGCGAGGAGATTTCAGAGATTGAGGAAGTGCTGCGTGATTTACGTGAACACAACGTTGACATGCTTACAGTAGGCCAATACCTTGCCCCTTCTAAGCACCATTTGCCAGTAAAACGTTACGTACCACCAGCTGAGTTTGACGCGCTTAAAGATTACGCAGACGAAATCGGATTTTCACATGCTGCGTGTGGACCATTCGTCCGCTCTAGCTATCATGCTGACCAACAAGCTGCAGGTAAAGAAGTTGTGAGTTACAACGTTAAGCGCGACTAAACAACGCTATTTTGTACTACAACGATATTTTGTACTGTAAGGAAGAGTAAAGATGTCGCAAGGAATACCTAAAATTAGTGAATTTCCTTGTGACGATCGTTATTGGAGGGTCGATTGGTTTGGCGCTATTGAACGCAACCCAAACGTGCCCTCCGAACCTTTCTTACAAATCGTAATAAGCCCTCTCATTCAAAATGAAAGCATAGACTCCACCGCTAAACATCTCGCTTCCACTCATGTCACAAATTATGATGACCAAACAGTTATAAAAATTGGTGTTGGACAGCTTCCATTTATATCTATCGGTTCGATCTGGCTAAATGGCCAATGCCAAGCAGCCAAGGCTGGTCAAACGAAGCTTTTACATAATCTTCATATCACCGAACATACCGCTCAATCCATCCCTGGTAATCATAAAGTTGAGGATAAAAACCTCATACCGTACGAATCTTATCGTACGGGGAAAGGGTTTATGGCTAACCTTATAGCCATAGAACATGATAAAGACCCCTTTGGAATACTCGTTCCTGTTATGGAGTTAATCCGTTTCTATTACGCCGTTTCGACAGATATGGCGCACATTGTTTTTTCTGGCGATTTAAAACATCAGCCTCAGATTGTGCTTAATACAAAAAAGTGTGGCTTTGATGAGGGAGAGAGACGCTGCATACTACATCTAAGGCAACACCTGTCGGACGAAGATGGTTGGGTCATTGGCAGAGCACTCTCATGTAAAGAAGCTTGGGAAGGCTTTACGCTGCCACATGACACTATAATGAAACACTCATTGAATACAAAGTTTCTTCATCCCCAAAGTGCGTTTCCATTTTCAGGTTCAAGTAACCTAAAAGTCAGAGGTAAGTTCATTCCTGCTAAAGATGAAATTTCAAAAAATGGCTGGCGATATCTAGTATTGGCCATAGAGCACTGTACAGCGCCATTTCCTTTTGAGCACCTGACGGCTGATAGAGACAATAACAATAATCAGGGCGAGGGAGAAAATGAAATCAATGGTGGTGATAAGAAACCAGCGTTTCCTAAGCCTAAGCATAAAACGTCAAATGCTGATAAGCCTTTTCAAAGTCAAAATGAGCCAAATAAAAATAAAACCAATGAACATGTACTCTTACCAACCGACCGATTTGGCGCAATCATGGGCAAAAAAGTCGATAGACCTAAAAAAGATCAATGTCGCTACATAAGCGCACTACGCTATGCGCCAAAAGAAGATGAACCAAAGCAGCTTGGCACTGGACAAGGTGATTCTGGTGATCTAAAGACTGGCCGTGGACACGCAAAACCAATCCGCACACGTCGTCAAGCCCTTCCTGCCAGCTTTGAAACATTTGAAGAGGCGATCCAGCTACTCACTCAAGTCGAGGGCGTAAAAGCCCGTCTACGGCCCATAGAAGAAGCCATTGAGTTTATCCCGCTCACAAAACCTGCCGATAAAAGGCAATGGTCGTACTTAGACTCAAACTCATACTGCCGACGACAAGTAATTATTGCTGACATTCACTATCAAAACCGATGGTATACGCTGATTGAGTTTGAGATGCGTAACAAAGAAAATCGCAGTGTTGCATTAGTTAATGCCGAGAACTTCGAGTATTGCTCTAACCAGAGAATGAACAATTTACTGCATCAGCTTGCAATAAAAAAAGGGATCTGGTTAAACATCCCCTCAATTCCTAACATAACAATTAAAACCATGAAACATACATGGTCAACACCATTAGATTTTAAGAGCTCTATCTTTGATAGGCTTTGAATGTAGACGGGGAAAGAAAAACAGGACTGGCATAAATACACGAAACGTAAGTCAAGGCTGGCTATTATCCTAACCAGCCTGCACATCAGCTTTGATTAAAGCACACTAGCTTCATCTGAGTGATTCGGCTTTACTTCACAGATCACCATTGTCAGCAAAGTTCCACAGCAGAACGCCCATGCTTTTGAAAATAGGGCTATACTAGTCTTTGATTACTTTGTTTTTTATATTTTGAGCCTGTACGAAATGGTCTCACAACGCCTCGTAGTCCGTAGAAGGCCAATCCTTGCTTTTTAACCGATTCACACTTAGTTCTCCAGCAAAATGTAAGGCTTGACCAAAGCTCCTGACAAACTCCAAAAGCTCTATTATGAAGTCATCACTTAATTTTCATCCAATACAATGAAACAAATGATAATTTTGTGTAACATAAAGATGAATTTAATAATACAAGTGATCGTTATGGCAATTTTACTCCGTCAAGTTGTGATCCATGAGTTAGTCAAGGAGCAACATGAACCTATTCAACCTTCAAATGTGAAAAAGAAAACTCTACCTGCAGATAATCCAACTATCCAAAAGCTTGTGGAGGGCATTGTTGACCTTTACGGGAAAAAGAACAATAGTGCTCAATATGGTGTTTTTGAAACAGGAGATGCGCGTGGAAACTTTCCAGATGCATTTGAAGGTTACAAAGGTGCCGAAGAAAATGAAGATAATTTTATTGAAGCAACGAAAGTGGCGATGACGCAGCTTTATCTCAAGGCTGCTGACAAGCCAACAGCTAGCGGTGGTTATATTTTATTTGCCGACTATGTGCAGAATGATGTTCGTTACTTCTTGTCAGCGATGGTTAAGCAAAAACCAGGTTACAAAATAACCGGCGCACTGAAAGTTGAGGACTTAGAATATATTGATTTAAGTAGGTTACACCAGGCTGCCAAGGTAAATTTTGCTAAGTATGAAGAGTTTGCAGCAGCAGATGAAGTTGAACAGTTAGATATCAACTATTTGAGCTTTGTTAGCCCTCAAAACAATAAGGCGACAGCTGGTTACTTTATTACTGCGTTTGGGTGTAAGGCGGGCGCCCCTTCTGCCAAGGCAACTGAAGCCGTAGTGAAGGAAAGTGTAGCATTTTTTAATGCAAACGATACGCTGTCGGAGCATTCGGCTGAGCTGAGTAAGAAGTTGTATGAATACCTAGATAATAAGCAAGGGGAAAATCAACCTGCAAAATTATCAGAGATTGAGCATATTGCGCGGGAATTCTTTTCTGCAGATGAAGCCGATAACTTAGCTGAAGAGCTTGTGGCACACCTTAACAGTGATGAGATAGGTGTGCCAAGCGAGTTCTCGGTTAACAAGACGCGGCTACACAAGATGACGCACATAGTGTATAAAGGCGATGATTTTCAGCTGACACTAGATAAAGATGATATTGGTCAGGACGCTGGCTCCAGATTTTACTATGATGGTAATAGGCTGGTTATTAATGAGTTGCCTGATGAGTTTAAAGATATGTTAGACGAGCATTTTGGGTAGGAGAGATAACGTGACACTGGATAATGTGGTCGCCATATACAGGGCTTTGGGATGCCCTGACATACAAAAACGCCAGTTTTTTTCTGGGGAATTTGTGGCGACTGAAGAAACCAGTGTAGCCTTTGATGCACTGCTTAGCAATGAAGGGGGTGGGCCCGCTCGCGTAACTGAGGCAGATTGTGATGGCGTTAACTTAATACTTAACAAGCATGACATTACAGTCGGTTCAAAAATTACGGCTAAGATTAGGTTAGCGGGAAACAGCCTTGAAAAATTTTACGCCTCCTATGGTGACTTTTTATCTTCCTCTTCCATCAAGCAAGGTAAGGTACCTGCTAACTTTTATATCATTGAAGGCGATGACTTCTTCAGTTCCGAAGGTAATATAGATAATGAAGCGCGCTTAGAACAGTTTAATGCATTATGTGAGGTTATACGCGGCTTGCAGGAGCTTGCTCATTATCATGATAAAGATGTTGTTGATGCTCAAAACAAGCTGGTGTTCCTAAGCGCTGAAGAAAATAAATCATGTCCAGTGGTCTTAGATATTTGCTTAAGGGAAGAGATGTTGACTGCTGATTTATCGGATATCAGTGTTTTGACATCTTTATTGAGTGATGAAGCGAAGCTGGAAGCGCATTATGAGCCAAGAAAAAGTATTTTTTATTCTTCACTTGTTGAGTTTGTTGCAGGGTTTTCCCCCGAAGTCGCGTTTTGTAAGCTGGTTGAGAACTGGCCGGATTTTACTGACGTTTATCAAAAAAATCATAGCACTTACCTGAGTGGCTTTGCTTTTCATAAAGCAAAGAAAGAGGTCGCGGAATCTGAGATTAAGCTCGCAGAGCAGCTTTCTAAAGTAACAAGTGAGCTGACTGGAAAGCTATTTTCAATCCCAGTGTCGGTTGCAGCTATTGTTGCAATGTTTCATAAAGACAGCTCGCTGGTTACTAATATGCTTGTTGTATTAGGTTTGGTGCTGACTGCCATACTGATTGTAGGGGTAGTGATTAACCAAAGGAATCAGCTGGAATCTGTAAAGCAAGCTAAAGAGATTGTTGAGCAATCGATTGAAGGTAAGAAGAGCAGCTACCCTGATGAGTTAAATGACCATATTGATAAAATGTCTAGACGGTTAGTTGACAATATTGCAACTGCTGGGCGATGGTTGTTTGTATTTCGTACGTTGGCTTGGGTGCCAGCGTTAATTGCGGTGGTGGTGTTTTACGCACAATACTCTAACGGTGCATTGATTCAGAATACGATTCGTTCTTACGGGATTCTTAGCTCTCTGGTGAAGACATTCTGGTCATGGGCTGTTTCTTTGCTGTGATTAGGAATATAGTTCATATTAAAACTCTAGGAGAGAAACTTATACATGGCATTTTTTGAATAAGGCATAGACTAATGTGTGTTATATTGCTTTTGAAAACGTAAACAACGATATTTTGGATCGTCAGTAGCCTGTAGTTATGTATTTTCAATACATAAACTGTATTACTTCAGACAAGATCTGACGTTTCGATAAAATCACCGGCTACGCCAAGATGCTTGGAAAACATCTTCTTAGCTTTCCTTGTGGTAACTTTTTTGCGGCCCCTTTACCTAAACGGTGCGCTATTTTAACCAAATTGAAAAAAGCAAAACTCTTGTCTGGAATTCCTACGTTAAGGATGGCCTGCCTTAATTTACTGAAGAGGACAACTCTTTCTCTCGCTCAATTAGAGTATCTATCATTGTCATGGCTCCTTTGCTTAAAACGTATCGGCTTTGACTAATTCGAAAGGCAAAGCCTCTCTTTTTGATGAACTCAAGTGCATCAATTGGAGTTTTCAATTTTAAAGCTTTAAATATTGCACTTGTTGTTTCTTCGTCTGCCAACGCTGCAACATCATTACCTGTAATTCCCTGCACAGGTTCGCCCAAGAATTCAAGCGGTTGCCCTCGCTGTGTCATGATTCGACAAATGAGTGTTAAGATCGCAATGATTTTTAAAGACGTTTCATCAAACACAGTATCTTCACTTCCGCTCTCAGCTATCAATTTAATAGAAAAAAATTCGCCTTCTTCATCATGAATGAGTTCATACCCCAAATGTCGGTATAGCTGAATGTAATGGTTTTCATGCTGGCGAATTTCAAGATAAATCTTGGACTCCACAAATTGCGCTTGTGAGGTCATATATTCCTTTCGATTAATAACACTACCGGTGTAGAAGGCACGATAAATGGTCTGCGACAATTTCTCATCAACCTCTAAAAATGTATTACGATCCATACTCATTTAACTTCCGTCTGTTGATTGCTTAACGAAACCAGATGACGCACCCTGTACTGGAGTTCGTATACATCATCTACCATCTTTTGATATTCATTTCTCAACTCCAGCTGATAGTTAGGTGAGTTGATAAGTCTAGACTGTACTTCGAATAGATCTGGCAATTTAAAATCCGGCCATTCCTGACTTAGCTCTTTATGAGCCAAGGCAAGGAAGTCTTTGTTTAGCGGCCAGTCAAAATTATCAACCCATCGTGCCAAGCGTTGAGAATACTGCAATTTCTTAGCAGCCTCTTTACTGATGCTTTCGGATAAAAGTACTTTTTCACTGTTTTCAGGGGCATAACTTTGGACACGGGTAGCCAATTCATTGAAAGCGACGTCTAAAAATGAGGGAGATTTTTCTGTCCTGAACGGAGCAATCCTGCCAAGGGCTGGGCACTGAACTGACACTCCCAATGACTTTAAATCAGACATATCAATGAATTTGTTACGCAGATCGCCCCCAAGCGTATTTTCAAAGGCCGCAAGAACTACCGAATATGCACGATCGATCGCGCTGTGCTCATGTAATGATTGTTGTGTTTTTTGCAGGTAGATACTGACCTGATTTGCGACTTGCTTGATTGGTGAAAATAAATCCAAGTACTGTACTTCGTAGCTCAACATCAAATATGCGCGACTCGTATCGTTTATCGTCTGAAAAAAAGAACGAAAATATCCTAGGGTAAGAAAAATACCATCCCCTTCCTCATAACGTGTATGCTTGTCGAGAAACACCTTCAACGGATCTATTTCTCTCTGATATAACTTAGCTGCCATGTTATAAGATTCACGCTTCACTTCCAGTTGTGAATAACCCTGAGGATCTGCTATCGCGGATTTTTCAAATTCAACACCAACATTTTGGAGCTTTGCAATATTTGCTCGGATTTTTCCCAGTAAGTCGCTTACTCGATATATCAAATCGTCCACCCACTCTAGGTAGTCATCAGTTCCTGGTGTCGTACTCAGCTTACCGCGCTTAACCTGTCGCATCAAAGACCACAACGGTGTCATGGCTGCATTTAACGATACTTTTGTTAATGGACGGTACAGACTTACTCGGCATAATCGAAATACCTCAAACACGCTAGTATTGAATAATAACTTCGTTACTCCATCAACATTGCGGCGGTCATTGATGATCCGCGACTGTAGCAGATTATCCACATCAAACACTAAACTCACTTCATTTGCCTGTTCATCAGAAAGTTGATCCTTCAACGCTATTACAAATGAGTAAAAAACAGTCTCCGGGATAGCACCAGCATGATTAATGTCTGCAAATTCGATGGTTTTGAACATCACTTCACGATAACGCAGCAATCGCTGAAGTGTCTCCAGTGTACTAAACTGTTTATTAGTTATACTGCCTGCCATTTACGCCCCCTCAAAGGCAAGTTGAGTTGAGAGCCTACGGATGAACTCTTGCTCAGGAGAAAAGCACGTTTTAACCCGTTTTGGATCATAAGGTTCTGCTGTACTCATCTCATCCATGAACAGGTATTGCCCGAATGCATCAATTAGATCCGCACTTTTTCCATGAGTAGTCGCACCGATCAGTGTGTGGCCTTTTTCATTGAGAATTCGTGTCAGCGGTGGAATTTGTTCAGCGCTGACGGTGCCCACTTCATCCAGGATAAGTGGAAACGAAATAGCGCTGATATCATCGCATAGCCGCTGGATGAATATTTCTGCAAAGTGCATATTAATCAGGATCTGTGTGGAAGTTGACTGTGCCTTTTCATCCCACATTTCCCCCGGCTTTTTAGTCATATAGCTGGCTTGTTTGATAATATTTTCCATGCGTAATTTGCCGTCTAAGCTATTTACCGCGTCGGAATGTAAAAACTCTTGGAGTCTGGCATACCAGCTTGCGGGCAAAGTTACTGCTGTATTCAAATCATCAAATTCTCGCCAACTAAGCACCAAGTCATCAAAGGATCCATTGAGCACAACTTTAAGTTTGACTGCCTCTAAGTCATTTATTGTTGCATTAGCCAGTTCCTCATTAATGCGCTGAACTGTCTGTTCTATTTTGATCTTTGTTTTGTCTAACCGTTCTAAGCGGTTGCGCAAGTAGCTGTTATGCAGGGCTGTATCTTTTTCTAGTTGGCTTTGTGACTGGTCAAGCGTTTGGAATTTTATAGAGAGAGTATCAAAACTCTTGCTAATCGCGGCTTGTGAGCGGTTGTTTTCCATGATTCCATGCTCATCTTTTATTATCCCTTTTACACAAAACTGCACTAGCTGGGTATAAACGCTTTCTCTTGCGTCTTTGCTTCGTTCTAGCTTTTGGCCATAGGTTTGAAGCTCTTCCTGAAGCGGAAGCTGAATGTTTTCTGGAGAATCTGTGGGCTTTAATGATACAGTAAGATGCTGTACTCTTGGAAAACGCAAACAGTCGCTCTTGATTCTGTCGTTCAACCGTGAAATTTGTAAGCATAGCTCAGCACCTGTTTTGCGCTCCAACTCAGCTTTTTCATAGGCTTGTTGTGAATTTTCTAAAGCTTTAAGATTTTTTTCTTCCTCATCCTCCTTCACCGCCTTGATTTTATTTAGTTGTTCTAATTCCTCCAGAACTTCTTTTTTTCGTTGAAATGACAATTCAAAGCTTTTAAGCGTGTCCAAATCTGATTTAGTCAGGGTTATTTCTTTTTCTACTTTGGATACTTCCGATGCGTTATGCAGCGTGGAATTATCGTTAAGGCGTAATAACTCCTTTTCTTCACTGATATAGCTAATCAGCTGTGCGTCACAGTCAGAAACCTGCTCACTTATTGAGCGCTCAGCAGCGTAAGCAATAAGATCAATATTTTCATCAAAAAATTGAAGATGCGCTGCGTTCAACGTAAATAGCTGAAGAAATTTTGAAATGGCTTGTATTTCATCTTCATTAAGCAAGCGCCCTGGGTTTGCGTTAACCAAAAGCGGATTGATCGAATACAATTTTCTGACTTCGTTTTCGGCTAATTGCGCCTTGATTGCCAAGGCCTCGTTATCCTCTCGTTCTTTTAGCTTTTTGAGGTTGCCAGTTTCCCGCTGGATCAGCTCCTTCAGTTCGTCTAGCCTGATTTGACGTGCGTTGGCATCTTGATACTGAGTTAACTTTTCCATCCTTTCTTGAAGGTGCTCTTCTAAAGCATCGAGTACTTCAGATGTAGAAAGGCCTGGGTATGGCTGACAAATAAGTTCGCATTTTTCTAATATTGACTCACGCCGTTTTAGCTCTCTTTCACAGTTACCAATATCGTGCCGGTTTATCTTGAGTGTCTCTTCGCCCTCCTTTAACACTTTATCTGCTTCTTCATAGGCCGATTTTAACGGCTCCACTTTCTGACAAAGTAAACCGTGCTTCTGCTCATGATACTGTCTCAACGCGTCAACATTTATCATTAGCTGAGCGTAATCCAGTTCGTGTGTTTGTTGTGCTTTTTGAATTTCAAACTCTTTGGTTAATGCTTCAAAAGCAGGAATATTGGCTTTTAGCTGATCCAACTCAACCCGTTCGTTCTCCAGCCTGTCGTGATCATTAATAAGCTGTTTTACATCTACTTCCAGAGTTTGCGAGCCTTGCTCCTGAGAATCAATGGCAGTCGCCGTCATTAGTTGTAGGGATTTTCCGTCTTGGTTAAAGAGTAACTTGACCAACGCACGCAGAGACTCAATTGAGTTTTTTGACAAATCATGCAGCGGGTAAATTACAAATGGACACTCATCCGGATGCAAAACATCGATATTATATAACTGTTTTTTGAGCTCATCTATATTGCGAATAAGCGCCGTTGTTTTGTTGACTTCTTTCAACGCGCTAAACAAATTTTCCCCAGGAGGGGAGTCTGGTCTTCCACCACTTGTTCCTTTTGATTTGTCCCAAAACAAATGCGCGATATCCTCAAATGGAGACGCTATAAAAAGTCGGTTAAGCTTGTAGTTGTTACCAGCAGAAATAATCTGACAATGACGCCGTATTCCACCCCCAATAAGCTTGTGCTCCACCTCTAGGATTAGCTTGCTATGAACCGACTGGAAGTAATAGTTTTTCACCTCATCCTTAGTGTAATACTCTTGTTCGGTCGTGCTCTCGGGAGTTTTAAAGGCAAATTTTTTATCACAATCATTTAGGTTAAGCTCAGGAAGCAAGAAAAAGCGCACTGCATTTACGATGCTTGTTTTCCCCCAGTTGCCTTTAGCTAATAGGACGAGGTTGCTATCCAGTGGAACCTCGACATAAGCAAAAGAAGCAGAATCAACGGCGATTATTCGTTTTAAATTTACAGAGAACCTATTATTCATATTCTTCTCCTAAGAATATTTCTTGCTCAATAAAACCCAACCCTTTAGAAAACAAAGAAGCTAGTTCGGCAAATTTCCAATGATGTGCCTTAT
Source organism: Pseudoalteromonas luteoviolacea DSM 6061 (assembly GCF_001625655.1). Lineage (GTDB taxonomy): Bacteria > Pseudomonadota > Gammaproteobacteria > Enterobacterales > Alteromonadaceae > Pseudoalteromonas > Pseudoalteromonas luteoviolacea. The sequence goes on from NZ_AUYB01000082.1 coordinate 130,890, forward strand.
CCAGTGCCTTTATAAATTGCTTCTGCTTGTCAGGTTTCTGGCAATAGCCGTGGTAACAGGCAAGGTTTGAAGGCATTGTGAATATTATTCTGTCGCCGAGTTGCTTCTGCAATGTTTCAAATATCTCTAACCCGGCCAAGTCGTAGTCTGGACAGTAATACACTTTTTCAAATTGTGATAAAAACCGCTGTGTTTGCTTGTGAGTGATAGCGTTACCTGAAGAAAAAATAATTAGCGATTCCACGCCAATATCTTCAAGTTCCATAGCAACAAGGAAGTCTTCACTGAACGTAAAACAGTCACTGTTCTCAATAAGAATAACCGGCGTTAAGTGGTCAAAATTGGACATTTCTTCCGGCGCTTTCTCAGGGGAGCACTCAATGGCAATATGGGTTTGAGCTTTTAGACCAAATTTCGCTGTGAGGTATGCAGAGTGTGCGCTATGACGATGAGAGTTGCCTTGTTTAGCCGCGTGTATGCGTGAGCGACTGGGAGCATACTTTGCCAGTAACTTATCAAATAAATCATGGTTGGAAATGCGTATAAAATATCGTTCCGGTCGAACAAATTCAGCCACGCCCAGAGAATCAAAATTTACATGCTCATTATTAAGTAGCGTTATAAAACGAGTTGCGTTTATAGGCCTACCGGACTCAATCGCTTTCAAATAAGGATACAAGTTCATTTTATGCCTCAGGGAAAAAATATTCGTTGATGTCGTCTGAATTCAAGACAACCAAAGGAAAGGCTTTTCCGGAAACTTTCTCTGGATCTTTAGCTATTCTGTAATACTGAATAGTGTAATCAACCAAAGCCCCGCGAGTACGTATTTTAAATGGTTTGTCATAGCCAAAATCATTGAGTACCAAATTTTGTTCTTCTTGAGTCAGTTCGGGGTGTGGGCCTATTTCAATGTCGACAAAAGTAAACCAAATAATATCTTGCTGAAAGCTGATGCTGGACTTTCCTTTTAGTTCTACCCTCATAATTCGGCCTAGGTTAAAGTCAGCAAAGCATTCCCGAGAATGACAATAAGCTCGGCAATGCCAGCGCAAACCATCATTAGCAATTGCGAATGGCGTTACCAGGCGGTTTTTTCCGAGAGGATTGGTGCGACTGCGATAATCAATCATCACTTCTTTTCCCATCCGGATAGCTTTAAATAGCAGCCTTGTTACTTCTGGGTTAGGAGACTGAATAGGAGTTAGGCCTTTTGAGAATGCCGATGAACCATATGTCTCTGATACGTATTGATTGGCGTTATGAAATATAAAGTCCACGTAGTCAGACCATTTAGGCCGAGTAAACTTTGGAGTGAACTTAGCAGTCGGTATGAATACTTTTTCAGGATCCTTACCATCGAATACAAGATTGTCAGGGTAAGCTTGACGATACAAAAGAATAGCTTTTGAGATCACATTTACATGCACACCGAAAAAACGGGATAAGCGTGTGGCATTTGTCCCGCCCTCCCAGTAGAGCATATACTCTAGAGCTTTAAACCTTTCAGTTTGTTGATTCGTAAATTCCGTCTTTGTATCCATCATTATTGTGTACACATTTTTTGTGTATACGATTTTCTGTTTATTTTGTAAATTTGTAAAGCTTTTTTAAATACCTGCTCAACAGCATGTTATTTTCTTTGGGCTTTGCCCTACCTCTGACGGTCATGGAAGATTAAATAACATTGAAAGAATTGCTGTTTATTTAGCGTACAGCGCAAACAGCAAGAAGGCTTTTGTCGTTCAATTCAATATCTCTGTAAAGCCAATTTCTTCTTATTACTCTAACCCCAATAGCAAGCAATATCCGTCTGGGGTATTTGAGCAGTAACCATTTAGCAAGACTGATAACATAATGCCTTTCAGCTAACGACCTCTGCTCAAAGGCGATTTTAGTTTTAATTAGTTCCCGTTCAGGTTGACCACACAAGTTACATATATAACTCTGTAAGTCTGGCGCTAGGCTTTTAGAGACGATCAAACGACATAATTGATGTAGCAATATCAGCCTATCAAAATCAAACTTCCCGCAGTTAACAAATTGCCTGTCTATCGCTCTTAATTGTGCTGCCCAGCGTTCAAAAAGCACTTTGTTCCAAAAGCGTACATGATGGTTTGGAGATTGCCGTAAATCAAAGCCACACTTCCAACAACAAGCCATGTTCGCGTCTTTGTATATCCCGGGCTTTCCAAGTTCGCAACGATGAAAGGAAACACTAGCGCCACACTCAATGCATCGGTCATGCATTATTATTTGGTGATAAGGACAAAAAGTATAAAAGCCGACTCGCCATGAAAGTCGATAGTATGGTTCAGCCCCTTCAGCCAAGCATTGCGGGCAAAACTGCATACCATACCCGTTGTGAAGTCTGTGTTTAATTACTAATGGGCAGAGCCATCTAAGCTGGCCCGATAATGTAAGTTCGGGAAACAGACGTCCTTCAAAAAGTGAAAGCATGTGCTTTTCTAACTCTTCGCAGCTCACGCTCACTTTTTCGCTTATTTTACCCAACAGCCACTGTGGTATATGCCTATCAATGTCTCTGTTCCACAGTTGATAATTTGAGCCAAATTCTAGTCGGCAAAACGTTTGAAGTTTTAATCCATTGCTATGGGCACACCTGACTAGCCAAGAAGAAAGGCACTCTCCGTTATGAGGTTTGGGGTGCGCAGGCCATAACTTACCTGACAGCATTTACGATACGCCATCTAGTCTACGCTTCCTTGCTGAGGGTGTGGTCCAATCCAACTTATCCAACACTTTCAAAGTGATTTGTTCTGATTTATTTTCAATCGCATAAACAGCCGCGTTATTCAATATTTTACTTAGCTCTCCGATATACCCCTCCGACATAGCAAATAAACGAGATGCTAGTTTATGCTCGTGAAGTACCGATGGCTTTTTGAGTGGCAACATCCTCTCAAAGCTCGCTAATAGCCTTAAATATTCATTATCAAATTCCCATCTAGAAAGCATCACGGGTTCAAACCGATTGGCTAATTGCGGATCTGTTTGCAGTGCTCTAAATGCATCCTTGGTTCCTACCCCAACTATTGTAATTTGAAGCTCATTGCCCAAATATTTGAGTACATTTAAAAAAGCCCGTTGGCGATTAGTATTCCCCGCTAGAATATGATGAATTTCGTCAATCACTAATATCTTTAACCCAACATATCTAAGCAGTTTAATGACTTGAAACTGCTTTTTATCGACTCGCTCACTCGGTTTATAAGGTGCAAATAGCAATTCTAAAATCGAGTTATAAAAGCGGCCTTCGTCAGGAACAGGCGGTGCTTGAACAAACATAACAGGTGCCAATACCCCATCACCTTCGGGGTTGTCTTCGGCTGGGTGGTTTCGACAAAACTTTTTCACCAACATAGTTTTGCCATTATTAGTATCACCCACGATGAGTAAGTTGGGCATTCTTTCTGTTCGAGGATGTACCAGCAAATCCTCAAGCTTGTTTAATATGTTTTTCGCTTTGGAATAACCAATCCAGCGGTCTGAACGTATTTTTTCAATCCTGTAAGCATCATCTAAAGAGAGCATTCCTTTGGCACTGTCATTTAAGTGACTAAAATCGCTCATGACCATTCATCCATATCATCAAAGGGTTCAATATCTAGAGTTGGAACTGCTAGTTCGCTTGGTTGCTCCTGAATTGCTGGCATTGGGTTAGGCTTTTCTGCTTGGGTATGATTCTTTCGTCTCTGCCGTGATCGCTTTGCAGCTTTAGTTTTGTTAACTGCTTCCTGTTCTAGCTCTCGCATTCGCTCGTATGCCTCAAAAATCGTGTGTTCATTGATTTTGCCACCGGATTCTTCAACGCGCTTAAGGGCTTCTCGTAACTCCCAAATACTTATTGCTGGATGAGAGGTATCTCGGTAAGGAATTTGGTAATAAGACTTGAGCTCTGGGTCAAAAAACCAAATTAGGCTAATATCTCTGGGATCACGACGCACCATAAACTTACGCTTTCTCTTTGCATCTTGCGGATCAATCGCATTTATCCAAGGTCTTAAAACATCGTGGTAATAATAAATTTTATCTATCACAATGCCGTAATCTTGCACTGTGCGCATTTCAAAAGGCATTAGATCCAGCTTAAGCTTTTCTTCATCTATTATTTTTGCTGGCAAACCTCTGCCTGGCATTTCACTATCGCCCAGTATTCCTTGCTTATATCGAGCGAGTGGTGCCATACCTAACATTGAATGCTTCTTTTGGTGATATACATTAACAATGTAATCCGCAAGCCACTTTTCAAATTCAGATAGCGTTAAAGCTGCTGCTTTTTCTGAGTCATAATCACCTTTCTCTTTTGGATTTGCGAATGTAGAACCGGGTAAAGCGTGAACTTCTTTCGATAATGTGCCTAAAGCTCTTTCAACATGGGCTCCATAATTAGGTCTTGCTACCGGCCTCCACTCCAAATCCATCGAGTACTGACTACAAGCTCGTTTTAGCATGTTGCCCCTGAACTCTTTTGCATTGTCCGCGTGAATTTTGTCTGGTAACCCCCAAACAGGCCATTCTCCACTAACACCGAGTTTTGCTAACCATCTTTCTTTTGGCAAAATTGAGTGTGCGAGACATAACCCCGTTGTCATTGCACTCGGGGGATCAAACGATATATAAAACCCAGTCACCAATCTACTAAACACATCAAATGATAAAGTGATCCAAGGTCTTCCTATCGGCGCTCGGTAGTGATCATCCACTAAAATGATGTCTAGCTTTGTGTGGTCTATTTGCACCACAGCAAGTGGCCAATCCGCGCCAGGGAATTTACCCTCTATAGGTTTAAAGTCATTGTCTGATTTTTTACGTCCATGTCGCTTTCTTGACACTAGCTCTAGTGGTAACGCTTTAACTCGGTTCCTAACTGTATTGTCATGAGGTGGCGTAAGCCCTCTTTTTAAACATTGGGCTTTTACGGCATCAATAACCTTTCGAACAATTTTCTTCTGTTTGGTGAGGTATTCTGTTGCTATTGCTTCTTTAATTATCTCTTCTACTATTTGGTCGCCTTTAGTCGCTCCTTTATCACTTCTGGTCTTTGGTAACAACGAGGTAAGTAACCCTGAATCTTCATACAAGCGAAGCCATAAGTATACTGTATTCACATGTAAGTCATGCGCTTGAGCTCTTTCAATAACGTGGTTTCTCGTACGCCCACCTTTATTAACCAACGGCTTGATGATCTTGTATCTTTTATTGGCAACTTGCCATGCTTCTTCTGAAATAAGCATGAGCTCTTCGTCGCATTTGCGAGGTTCGACTTCAAGCGGAGGCTGCAATGATTCAGCTTTAGTTTCTAACGTTTCACCCGTTGACTCATCCACTAATACCACTTTAGACAGATTAAACACTTCAGCAATACGGTAGTTTTTACCTTCCCTTGAGACCTTTTTCCCTAGTTCTAATGATAACGACTTATTCACTTCATCAGCTCCAGATTTCTTGTGTCATGGTGATCTTTTGATTCAGGTTCATGCCAATTTGGCCCGTTCCAATCAGATACCACAAAGTTGGTAACAACCTGGCTTGATTCCAAGGATCAGAGTATATCTTTTCAAGTAGTTCTGTCGGAGTTGTACGCCCAAGCGTTTTTAAATTTCCAACTAGCAACGCCATATCTGCTTCTTCACTGGCACCTTGTCTTATAAAAGGAAGAAGGAACTTAACTGACTCCAGATAAGGCGTTCTAATTTCCTTTTCAGTGACTATTTTAAACTTCCACTGATTTTCCTTTGCATATTTAATTGCCATGCGGAACTTTGGCCGAAGCTTGCCCCAATTCTCCTTGAGTTCACTTCTATACTTTACTTCATATAAAGTGGGCTTTTCACCTTGCCTGAAAGCAAGTACATCAGGCGTATAACTACGTCGCTTGTCTTCATTATTTAGACAAATAATTTTAACTGGCTGAACCTCAAACCGGCTTATGTGTTTGTCGAATTCAAGAAGACTTATAAAGTCTCGCTCCAGTGTTGACTCAAACATTGCTTGCCCATCAGCTTTACTGTGCGCAGCTATTCCTGTCACATTGCGATAGTTTTTTGGGATGGTTCTTACAGGCATGCGAAGCCCTTTCTTTTATCAATTCTGCTGAACTCAAGTGCAAAACGATGTTCTGCTTTTTTAGCTTGAAAGATTAATACATGCTTCCATTGAGGCAGGCTAAGCATATCATATACTTTTGCTTTATCTTGTTCAGATGTTTTCAAACCGAATGAAACTGATTGAATTGATTGAGCGGAAATATCTTTTAAGCCAAACTCTTGTGATATTAGTCTAGTCTCACGTTCATATCTCCAGTACGAGTATTTCGTTGTTAAAAGAGGAGTAATGACAGCTTCGAGCAGGTTTCCAGAGTTCAACTTCATGCAATCTGGAATACTATGTAAAGGATGTTTTGACTGATAAATGACGTCTTCGACTGAAACATTTGGTAAAGCACTCAACAAAACGTTCCTATTGAAGCCAATACAAATACCTTTATGGCTATTTGCATAATGAGACCACATAAGCTGGTTTTTCTTGGCTCTGCAAAAGCAACAGATGCCTATATTTGTTAACTTTTTCTTCAGCTGCTTACTCAATATGTCTGTTGAGGCCCTGTTAGCAACTCTTTTTTGCGATAGTACTTCATTTACCGTTCTTTCATATTCCATTTGGCAATCAAAGGGATCATTAAACTGTTCAGGTGTGGAAAAATGAATCTGCTGGTTCTTAAACTCACTTAAAAAGTGATTTTTCTCTGGATCAGAATAGCGAAACAACACATTCTTCAAAACATAAATCCTTCTCTATTACTCTGTTTTTTAATAACTATTTAAAATCACAATGCATTATTCCAGTACAAAATAGCAGTGTAGTTATCGAAATTTTTTATACCTTACTCTCTAATAGTAGCCTATAGCGATGTAATTTCGACTCTAGATTGGAGTATTAGTACAAAAAAGAGATGGAACTCACAGAAGTCAAGTAGACTTATATCCGCTGCAGTAATGAAAAAGCAAGCTCATACAGCTTGCTTTTTTTGTTTATAAACATCTCTACTTAATAATTACCTGATCTTCCCATGTGTGGATCAAGGTTGGATTAGTTAAATTAAAAACCTTTACCACCATAGTTTTACCCGCCGCATTTTCACATTCAATAATTTGATAAAGCACAGGTTGGGCAGGATTCATTACGACTTCATTCTTAATGAACACATCAGAGTGGAATGGCCCCTTTCTGTCCTCTCCATTAAATAACCCTAGAGATACGCCACGGTTTGCTAAAGTGGTACAGTAGGACTGGGTATTCTGGTTATTTACTGTTATTTTGCTCTTAATACTGTACGCCGAATGATAGCCAAACGAATAGGGTTGATAAATAAACTCCCCAGCGGGTTCTAATGAAATTTGCCAGTCAACAATTGGCGCCCCAGGAATATTTACGAATACGTTGTACCCTATACCACTTTCATCTCTACAGTTAATATGTACTGATTTGGAGTCCAGTAGAGAAGATTCATCATTTAAATCTGCATCTAAAAGGAGCATTGTGTTACTTTGGGTATCCGCAACTATATTAACGTAACTCAGGTGTGCATTCGTTTTATTAGAGTAGACATTTGCAAAACTACAAACACTTTGTTCATTTCGCAGCTGTACGTTAATAGTCAGCTTATGGGCCCTATCGCTGGTAATGAGCGCTGATTGTACTGGGCCATATGCATAGTTTGTTACACGCTCAAATCCATCTACATCGGCAATATTCTGATCCAATGCAAGTACATTTAAACTTGGCAATAAAACAGCAAAGAGAGAAGCTTTTAAATAGTTCATATCCATTTCCTTTCGCAGTGGTGTTAGTCAGTGAACATGTAGTAACGGTTCACATCAGCAATTAATGAGCAAACTAGCACTCGGTAACCCATGCTGCAAAAGTCATAAATCATCACATTAAAATTAATAATATGTACTGAGTTTCTATTTAAATCATAAACTTAAAAAATAAATTCCGAATTTAATAAGGTCGCCAAAACAAATCATTATGGCCAATCATAATATCCAAATATAAGCCCGTAATCCCCTATTTAAAGCTCCGATAAAGGTAATATAAATAAGCAGGATAAGCACAGCCTTTGGTCGTTAGCGAGTCCGTATTGTATTTTACAGGCATTGACATCCTCTATCATAATTCACTTTATTACGCACTTTTAAAAAAGTGCGCAATACGTTGAACTTGGTTCATGACAATCTCATTGTTTAAAAAACTACGCAACTAGCTCGGGATTATTTCGAACACCCTCTATGGCTTGAGTGATATTCATCAAATACACATCTTCAATAAGTGAGATCACATCATTCCAGCGCGGATTATATTCATTATTTTCCCAACGCCTTAAGGTACGCTCTTCAATTCCATAACAGGCTGCCGATTCGGCTTGTGTATATCCACGACACTTACGAGCATACTTTAGCAACTGTGCGCCTTTCGGAGTGCGGACAAGTTCAGTTGGTGTTGTATTCAAATCTGGACTTTGCTGAGTTGTTACTAAATTTTGCGACAGTCTTGCTTTTATCTGAGCATTAAAGATTGATTGTTTGGCCATTTCTGCTTTCCTTATTTTATTACGCAAGTGAGTTCAATTGATGTTATGGGTACACAATTAATTGTTATAACTCACTGCTGTTAATACATCCTGAATCAAAAAACATCAGTATGCGTAATTTTTTAAGAATTATAGAGCAATTTATTACGCACAACAACCGGTATTTTTTCTTTTTTTGCGTAAAAAATTGCATTGAGTTTATTTTTAAAGCTCTTTATAATGCATCTATTACTGTGTAATAGATGTGATGTAGGACTTATAAACCACTTATGGACGGATCAAATACCTTAAATAGCTTATCTTCTCGGGTAGAACAAGCTATAAAACCGCATAGCATCAGAGCCTTTGCGTCAAAAATTGATGTCTCTGAAGGGACATTGCGTCGAATTTTAAAAGGCGAAGACCCCAAATTAAGCATAATCGAGCGGATCGCAGAAGAAGCCAGTGTCAGCTTACTGTGGCTTATTACTGGTGAAGATCAAGCTACAATGCCAGACTCGCAAGCTTCAATGCACCCAATTGTTAAGCTTGAAGAATTTAATGAGGCTTTTGTACTTGTGCCCGGATACCATGTATCAGTTAGTACCGGTCATGGCGCTTTCAATGGTCACACACAAATTGCAAGGCACCTCGCTTTTAGGAAAAAGTGGCTCGAATATAAAAATCTAGAAAAAAGCGAGCTTGCCGTTGTTTTTGCTAAAGGCGATTCAATGGAACCTACTATTCACAACAACAATACAATTTTGGTCGACTTGTCTGACAAAAAGCTCAGTGAAGGGCTCATTTATGTAGTTCGTTTGGGAGAGGAGCTGTATGCAAAACGCTTGCAGCAATATTTAGACGGTTCAGTGAGGCTGATTAGTGACAACAAAGAATACGTGGAGCAAGTTGTAAAACCAGATGAAATGGAACAATTAGAAATCATTGGTAAAGTTGTCTGGATAGGCAAAGATCTTACTTAGGTGTGTTCTTAAATGGATAGCACCTAGATGGGCCATTACACCCACCTAGGACTATTTTTTAATTAAAGCTTTTGCCAAGCACTACTTTTTCCTGGTTCGTCCCCTTTCGTCCACCAAAGCGCTTTGTATCTGGCACATTGATTTGCATTATCGCAATGCGACACTTCGCTACCTGCATTGTAAGCAGCACTCACATGCCAAGGAAACTCAACTTGACTGATTAATGTCCATGCATCCGCAAAGCGGGTAGGTTCAACACCAGATACCCAGTATTTGGCTTCCCATACCAACACCTGCTTGACCTCTTGATCAAAATGACTCACTTTGTCACCGGTGTTGTAAACTGCACTAGCATTATATGTGGGGTGGCCACCAGTGCCCTTAGGTGACACAGTGACTGTGACAGTATCACTGTACGTATCAACTGAGTTATCTGACACAGTTAAGCGAAACACCAGCTGTTCAACTTGAGTTACCGTTGGTGCAGCAAAGCTTGATTTTGCAGAGTTTATTGATGATAACGCCACAGTTGGACCTGACAATTGCGTCCATGAGTATGTAAGAACATCGCCATCGCTATCAACCGTTGCGCTACCATCTAACGTAACTATCGGGGTACCAGACTCAACTTGTTGATCTGTACCAGCATTAACAACTGGCGGCGTGTTTACTTTACTATCTCTTACTATGATGTTGACTTCATCGCTAGTATTTCCGCCTTTCCTATCATTCGCACTGAATCGCAAAACAACTGTAGCCTCACCCACGACGTCCGGCGCAACAAATTCAGCTGTAAGTGCCGTTGTCACCCCCAAATTTACCGCAGGTCCAGATACTTGCTGCCATTGATAAACCATCGCATCATTGTCTGCATCAGCGGCCGTTGCAGTGAGTTGAATCACTGAACCAGAAAGCACACTTTGGTCAACACCTGCATTGACTACTGGCGCGCGGTTGGCACCATCTACAAGAGGGTGACCCAGCGATTCGTGCATCCAGTTCAGGATATCGCCATTGTCGGTATCAATTTCCCAACCAAACATGCCTCCAAGGCCTTCTTGATGCACAAGTTGCCCTTTAGCCGCAATCGACTTTTGGTCATCATAGGAAATTAAGTCTCCTGTACTTGGACGATATATGTATGGCGCTTGCGCAACTGTATCATAATGATATTCCCAATCTGGATGTTTCGCCCATTGTGCAATATTGGCATACATTAGAGTACCCGGCTCAAGTTTAAAGGCATCTGCTGGCGCTGACGGCCCAGTTGCCTTACCCTGCATATGGTGTGTACCGGGAGTATACTCGACACCAGTCCAGCCTCTACCGTACATAGCAACACCTGCGATAAGCTTATTGCCAGGCACACCTTGGGCTTTGAGTAAATCAATACCTGTTTTTAAGTTATATTCAGTCGTACGCTTATCCGAAGGTTTAAAGTCTGATGGATACACGGCAGTTTGATGCCCAAGCCCCTCTAAATCCCAAGCGCCAAAGTAGTCGTATGACATCATCAAGATGTAATCCATATACTTGATGGCTTCGCCATAGTTTACTTTCTCTAATTTGTCGTAGCCCACATTTATCGCAGAAGTAAGCTCATACTTACGTCCTGTACGCGCCTCCTCTTCATCAAGCATCGCTCGAAGCTCGCGCATCAACTTAATATAAGTTGCACCATCATTTGGAGAACCTAAGTTAGGATTTGCCGCAGCGACACCAGGGAATTCCCAATCGATGTCAATACCATCCCAAAACTGCCACGTTCTAATAAACTTGCGGCAAGACTCTACAAATGTCTTACGCTTCGCATCATCTGCCATAAAGTAGAATGGATCTGACAATGTCCACCCGCCGATCGAGGGAATGATCTTGAGATCAGGGTAGCGCTGTTTTAACGCCATCATTTGCCCATAGTTACCTTTAACCGCATCTTGGTTGACTTGGTCTCCCACTGGCTTCATGTACGCGGCCCAAGGGTCTGGCGGAGCAAGTTCAAAATCATTTAGGCCTGCAGTTACTTTTTGGAATGTTTCGTATCCCGTTGGGTTTTCTTTTTTGAATGATTCATTAGGCCCAGTGATGGCCACAAAACCGTAGAAAATGTGTGTCAAGTTCTCTGCTGGAATGTTGTCAATGTAGTAATCCATCCCTTCAACGCGATAGATAGACCACTCTGCGGCATACGCTGCAACCATTTTACCAGTTGTATTGACATAGGAACGGTTAGTCATTTCGATTGGAAATCGCGGATCATTCACTTTCATAGCTAGTGGATCTAAATGAGTGCCTGCCGTATCAGCAACTATCAAAGTTTTAGCATTGCTGCTGCCGGTACAGCCATCAATGTTACATAACTGAACCGTAAGGTTAAACTTGCCACCTTTATCAAATGTTAATGTTTCTACACCCGATTGTGAGCTGCTAACTTCAGTTAAAGCTCGACTATGAACAACTTGTCCATCCAATAGAATTTTAACTGTCTCACCTGCGACGCCTGTCCACTTGGACCAAGGTACAGAAACATCAACACTTGGCGCAACCGTAACTTCTTTGTACGCCAGCGAGTCTGTTATTGTTACAAGGCTGTGCTTTTCAACCATCCACTCAATTTTTGGTGCACCAGGCACCGCCGCCAATGACGGCATAGAGGCTACTAAACTTGAGAATAATAAAGCCTTCTTGACATGGCTTAAAACCCTGCTGTTCGTATTTCTCATTAGAAATCCTTCTACATGTTATTATTTTTTTGATATTTAATTTGGTAATTACTTACCTGCTTTTTTAAATTTCAAAGGGCCCTTTTCGCCCCCAGAAAGATATTCTCCTTCCAAGTACTGACCATCAGCCGATAGCGTTAATGTATGAATTCCCGTTGTGGTCCACCCTGGTATTTGCTGTGTTACTTGAACATTTACGGTAATCGTATCGAGCTCTCTCACACCTGTGCCATGCTCTACAAAAGGTATGCCTTTGAACTCTAAATAATGAGCAGTAAAAACCTGCTTACCATGCTGAGACACAATTAAATGACCATTTTTAAAATTACTATTATTGACATCGTGCCATAGACCGGATATTCGCCTTTGAGCGTTTTTCGCTTCTCCTTCAAAACCATTTAAAACAGCGCTGTCATTAGCATCCGAGTAAAGTGAAACACTGAGGATGAAAAAAGATAAAGTAAAAAGAACTGCCTTAACCATATATGCTTGAGCCTCATAATTATTTAACAAAAAAGCTGCATTTATTAACACCAATGTACCTAATATATTGAAAAACACAACTGCGTTTAGAATAAAATAGGTACAAAAAATATCAGCTTTTACAATATGAATCATTATGAGCACTTATTCAAAAGTAAATAATGACATGAAAACTAAGCTTATTTGCACTTAACCTTGTGCTATTAAGAGGCTTACAGTGAGATTGCTTTATGGCTTATAAAGACGGTTGTTCTCCAATTTATACGACGCACCATGTATATATCCATAATGATCTTTGCTTTTCACGCTAAATACTAATTTCAAACAATCTGCCCTATCATTATTGTTTTGAGTACTTTGAATAAACATTAAAACTTTAGCGGTCTGTTAATCGTTACAAAATGCAAAAATACACCATCAAAAAGGTTTAACATGTCTAATCAAAATTATGTGCCAGATAAAGTATGGCAGTGGAAAGAGGGAAATGGCGGTAAATTCTCAAACATAAACAGGCCATCCTCGGGCCCTAGATTCGAACAGCCACTTCCTGAAGGAATACATGCATTACAGCTGTATTCCCTAGCAACACCCAATGGGGTTAAAGTCACCATTTTATTAGAAGAGTTGATTGAGTTAGGTATTTCAGCTGCGCAGTACGATGCTTTTACCATTGATATTATGGAAGGAGCGCAATTTTCCAGTGGGTTCACGCAAGCAAATCCAAATTCTAAAATTCCCGCTTTGATTGACAACTCTCATGCTCCGCCCATACGCGTATTCGAATCAGGATCGATATTGCTCTATCTTGCCGAAAAGTTTTCTGCATTTTTACCAAAAGATTTGGCTACAAGGACAGAATGCCTAAATTGGCTGTTTTGGCAAATGGGCTCAGCACCTCTGCTTGGTGGAGGCTTTGGGCACTTTTATGCCTATGCCCCAGAAAAATACGAATACCCCATTGATCGCTATACTATGGAGGTAAAGCGTCAGCTTGATGTTTTAAATAAGCACCTAGAAAATAATCAATTCCTGTGTGGCGATCAATACACCATAGCCGATATGGCTATTTGGCCTTGGTATGGTCAACTTGTTGAAGGCTGGCTATATAACGCTGCTGAATTTTTAAATGTCGATGCGTACGCGCATGTATTACGCTGGAGCAAACAAATTTCATCACGCCCAGCAGTAAAACGGGGTCGCATTGTAAACAAAACTTGGGGAGAGGCCCATGAGCAGCTTCACGAGCGTCACGAAAGCAGTGACTTCGATCTAAAAACACAAGACAAGCAAAGCTAAAGCTAATACAACAATTAAAATTGGGAAGGGCCTATTCGCTGGCCCTGCCACACTAAGATTGTTTTGCCATAAACTCACTCATGCGCTCTTGTAACTCTAACTCTGTCAAATCTTCAACATGAGTACCAATAGTCCAAACATGGCCAAATGGGTCCTCTAGCGTCCCAGCTCTGTCACCATAAAATTGATTTTCTACTGCCCTTAGCTCTTTAGCACCCATCGCTAATGCTTGAGCAAACACAGTATCAACATCTTCTACGTAATGCATCAGGGAAACCGCTGTACCACCTAGCTGTTTAGGCCCTTTAAAGTGCATGTCAGGGCATTCATCGCTTATCATTAAGTGGGAATTTCCAACTTTAATTTCTGCATGCGCAATTCGCCCGTTGGGAAGATTCATCTGCATAACAAGCTGGGCATTAAAGGCTTTTTCATAAAAGTGAATGGCTTCATTCGCTCCATCGACAATCAAGTAAGGTGTAAGGGAGTGATAACCTTCAGGTATAGCTTTTACACTCATAGTAATTTCCATTATTTGCAGTTCTGACAATAAAGCTAGACTATACACACCAAAGTACAACCTCTATGGTACCTTAAAATAAAAAACCGGACTTCTTCGCGTTAATCTGCTCATTGCTCTTTTTTTCCCATTAAAAACCGCTAAAATATGCGTTTTTATCATATCTAGGTAGCATCATGCAGCGCACTAAATTGGTTAATCAATTAACTGAATTACTCAAACCATTTCAGATCAATGATTACTGCCCTAATGGCTTACAAGTTGAAGGCAAGGCAGAAATAAAAAAATTGGTCACCGGAGTAACAGCCAGTCAGGCTTTAATTGATGCGGCAATTGAAAAACAAGCAGACGCAATTTTAGTGCATCACGGCTATTTCTGGAAAGGTGAAGACCAAACTATAACTGGCATGAAGCAGCGCAGAATTAAAAGCCTACTGGCAAACGACATCAATTTATTAGCGTATCACCTTCCGCTAGATGTTCACCCGGAACTTGGGAACAACGCACAACTGGGTGAATTGTTAGACCTAGTTGTAGAGCGCCCATTAGAGCCATGGAATAAGAATAGTGTCGCGGTAAAAGGCAAGCTTAAGTCTCCAATGTCCGTTGCTCAATTTTCTGCGCTAATTGAAGAGAAACTTGATAGAAAGCCACTTGTTAATCAAGCTGGCGATCACGAAATAAAAACCATTGCTTGGTGCACTGGTGGCGGGCAAAGTTTTATAGATTTAGCTGCAAGTCAAGGTATAGATGCCTACCTCACTGGTGAAGCATCTGAGCAAACAATCCACAGCTCAACAGAGCAAGGGATTCACTTTTTTGCAGCAGGCCATCATGCGACTGAACGATACGGTGTTAAGGCGCTTGGTGAGTACTTGGCAGATAAATATGACCTAGATGTCGAATTCGTTGATATTCATAACCCGGTTTAATTTGCATGCCTAAAAAGGGAAAACACAACGCTGTAGAAAAGCCACAAGATCGTAACTTTTGCGATATTGCCAAAAAATTTAGACATAATATTTACGGCACGACGAAAGGAAAAATTAGGGAAGCGGTGCTACAGCGAGATCTTGAGCAAGCATTGGTTACACTGGATAGTGACCAACCATTACGCATTCTTGATGTCGGTGGAGGTCAAGGTCAGATAGCGCTTTTCCTTGCTCAAAAAGGCCATCACGTTACTTTAGTTGATATTTCAGAGCCAATGTTAGAGTTGGCAAAAGAACGTGCCAAGAAGCAAGGTCTTCTGGATGACATGACATTTGTACACGCCCCCTTGCAAGAAATCCCAAAGCAATCACTTAAGCAGTTTGATTTAGTACTATGCCATGCCGTATTAGAGTGGGTTGTAGAACAGCAAGCTGCACTGCAGGTTTTACAATCACTGTTGGCTCCACATGGCATTTTATCTTTAATGTACTTCAACAAGTCAGCCCAGAGGTTAGCTAATATGGTGTATGGCAACTTTGACTACGTTGCCAATGGGCTAAAAGTGAAGCAGAAAGTAGGACTCAGTCCTAATCAGCCTTTGGAAAGTGAGCAAGTTGACAAGTGGCTAGACCAGCTCAATTTAGTGCCACTTAGCAAAACTGGCGTAAGATGCTTTCATGACTACCTCCGAGATCTGGAAAAAGCAGAGTTGCAATTCGATGACTTATTGGAAATGGAGCTACGCTACAATAGGAAAGAACCTTATGCATCTATTGGCCGATACACTCACTTACTGCTGCAACAAGCTTAAATCAACTCAATGACAAAAAGAAAAATGGCCTTAACTGATTGTACCCACCACAGTGCAAACGTTAAGGCCAGGACATGTGCTGAAAGAGAGCAGCAACTCCACGTTGCCATAGCTGCATGAATATGTCCCTTGAATCCCTTTGATTTAAATTGAAAAGCATACAAATCAGAAGCTTACTAAATATCATTCACATTATTTCATTATGAAAATGCAGTAATACATACTCATATAAATCTATTTTTTTGGTTGCAACACCTTGTCCACCAGCAGACTTAATCACCGTATTTTGACTTTCAGACTCAACCCACGTGTAAACATAAAAAGGCGTCTCATCGCCACGAGAGCGCATAGCCCTGAGCAATTTCAAACCCGCTAAAGGCTCCCCTTGACGTCCCATATCTGAAATAACGACATTGTATTCGTACATACTTAATAGTAATAACGCCTCTTGAGTTGAGGTGGTGTTGTAGACTCCAATCTTGTGCTTTAAAAAGTATTTTTGTTCTTTTTTATTATTTTTCGGATTGTCGTCAACCCAAAGGATCCTACCAATGGCATCCAATGGTTCACTTGCTTTAAATTCATTGTCGTCTAAATGTTCAAACGAATGGTTAATCACTAACCAAATGCACACTGTGCACATAAATAATGTCAGGCCAATCCAAAATTTTAAGTGCGCCCCTTGCGTATTTTGTTCTGCGCTGATTGCTTCAATATTAAACTGTGTTTCATCAACAGCGGATTGCTGTATTACTCGTAGTTCTGGATTGAACTTGTAGCCTTGGCCACGCACTGTGACAATAATATCTTGTTCTACGCCTAGTCTCTGTAGCAGGCTACGAGTATCCGATACTAATCGCGGCAAAGACCAAGGTGATACGACTGAGTCTGGCCAGAGGTAGGCCACTAACTCTTGCTGATTACATACTTTTGGACGAGTATCCAGTAAATACAAAAGCAAATTCAACGCCCGCTCTTCAAGCACCACTTTTTTGTCCGACACATCCAGTGTCTGCGTTTTAGCATTCAATATTACATTTGAAAATCGATACTCCATATCACTGCCATTTCCATTTAATTTACTAATAACTAAAAGAATTAATAGACTATACCAAACTCAGCAACAGAGCTAGCCCTATCAATTAGTAATAATGTCTAATGGAAAATGTCTATCATTAATCCCTTTTATAGGACCAATCTGCTTTACTGGAGCCATTGATTTACCACCGTTCGCTCGGGTACTGTTTGGCAGACTATCTGCACACGTCAATCAGTAACTGGTTGGCAATATCAGCAATCACTTGCGGATCTTTTTGCGCTTGAGAAAAAGTCCTTAAGCCATAAATGCCGACAATCAAGCTTTGCGCTCGTTGTTTAGGAGAGCGTTCCCCTGTAAGCACGTTATGTAGCGCCATTTCAGTAAAAACGTCACACATAAAACTTTGCCAAAGCTTACATTGATTGCTTAAAACTTGCTGCGCTTCGTCGTCTTGTTGCGCAATCTCATTAATGGCTTTTTGACTCAAACAAGCTTGAGTGGGGTCATTGCTAATACACTCTAAGACAATACTATCTAAATAAGCCTTTAAACCACTTTGAGCACTGCCTTGCTGTGTAAATATTGACTTGAGTTCGGCTGTTCGATCTTGGTTATATTGCTCAAGCGCAGCTAACAGCAAACCTTTTTTATTTTCAAATGCACAATAGATTGAGCCAGGGTGTAATCCGGTAGCACTTTTAAGATCTTGCATACTGGTTTTGTTGTAGCCTTTCTCCATAAAAGCATTCATTGCGGCTCTCAAAACTCGCTCACGATCAAATTCTGCGCTTCTCATTGTTTACCCAAGTTACTCGATAAAAATTTATTTTAAACAATTTTGAACAAATGTTCAAAAAAGAGGTTGAATGATCGTTCAAATATAGATATCTTGAATGAACATTCAAAAATAAAGAGACTTGATCCCATGAGCAAAGATTTATTTAACCCATATCCGTTGAACTCCTTAATAACATTACAAAACAAAGTCCTAATGGCACCTCTTACACGTTGTATGGCAGATGATAAACTAGTACCCACTGAAGAAATGGCTAAGTATTACGCTCGAAGAGCGGATGCTGGTCTCATTATTTCTGAAGCCACGATAATTCGCCCAGACGGACAGGGATACCCTAATACTCCTGGTCTATTTAGCCCTGAGCAGATTGTAGGTTGGAGGAAGGTTACTGACGCGGTACACGAGAAAGGCGGCAAAATTTTTGCCCAACTTTGGCATACAGGCCGTGTCGCCCACCCTCATTTTTATGACGGTGATGAAGTCATCGCCCCTAGCGCAACTTTGGTTGATGGAACAGTACCACGGATGCGAGAGTTGACTTACATCACACCTACGCCAGCAACACTAGAACAGGTTGAACAACTAATTGTCGACTATGCACAAGCTGCTGCAAATGCCATTGATGCGGGATTTGATGGGATTGAGATCCATGGAGCAAATGGTTACCTTATCGATCAGTTTTTACACTTTGATAGCAATAAACGCACAGATAAATATGGCCAATCTCCTGAAAACATGAGTCGCTTTGCCCTTGAAGTAGTGGATGCTATCGTGGCGAGAATTGGCAAAGAAAGAACAGCGCTACGTATATCCCCTGGCGCATATTTCAATATGACACCAGATACTAGAGACAAAGATGTTTTTGACTACTTATTACCTGAACTTGAAAAGCGTGACTTGGCATACTTGCATATTGGCATTTTTGACGACGAAATGACATTCGAACACTTAGGTGGACGCGCTTCTGACTATGTCCGCGCGCGCTACAAACGCACACTAATCGGAAATGGGGGTTTTACGGCAGAAACTGGTGCCCAAGCGATCACAGAAGACCGTTTTGACTTGCTTGCCATTGGCCGCCCATTCATTGCAAACCCAGATTACATTAACAGAGTGAAGTCAAATCAAGAACTAGTCCCTTACAGCGAAGACATGCTTGCCACACTAGATTAACTCTAAACGCTCAGTTATCAATGATCAGCGGTAACTGAGCTGCTTTCCAAGCAAGATAATCGCCTTCTAAGTGTTTGAGGTTAAAACCTCTTTTTTGTAGAATGCCTTCAAATATTCTGGCTCTTCTGCCTGAGCGACAATACACCACAAGTGTGTGCTGCTTAAGCATTTTTAATTTTACTGTCTGAGCTTCTATTTGATCGTAAGGAATATTAATAGCCCCCTTGATATGCCCCGCAGCAAACTCTTCAGGCGTTCTTACGTCAATAAT
Organism: Pseudoalteromonas luteoviolacea DSM 6061; assembly: GCF_001625655.1. Classification (GTDB taxonomy): domain Bacteria; phylum Pseudomonadota; class Gammaproteobacteria; order Enterobacterales; family Alteromonadaceae; genus Pseudoalteromonas; species Pseudoalteromonas luteoviolacea. The sequence goes on from NZ_AUYB01000082.1 coordinate 150,511, forward strand.
TTTAAATGCCTTATCCGACATCTGATTAACGATTAAGTCGTTTGCTGAAATAGAGGGTGTCACAGCTAATGTCAAAAACGACGTCAATAGCAGAAAGTTAATCAAAATAAATTGGGTAAGCTTTTGCATTAGTTTCACTCCTAGAAAGCTTGTTTCTACTGACGTTACTCTAAATCAACACAGCCCAACACGCAAAATTTTCAAGACTTATTTTGTTATTTTACCAATTTACCAAAATCAAAAAAAACACTAATAGTCATATAGTTAAAAAAAGACCACTGGTAAAAATCTAGTCTACTATCCATTAGTCTAATACCGGAATTGTAAATCCAGACTATTACTTATTGCACGCGCGTTAGGGCTTATTAAAAGTTGCTTGTCACAAGTTGGGTAATAATATTTGAGTTTTTACTCTAAAGTACTAGACTAACTTTTGACTAATGAGCGAATTGAACGCTTGAGTGCCCAAAAGGCATACAAAACAATGACGTTTTGTCTTTTATATTAAACAAATTAGTTATTATTTCGTCATAAAAGGCATGAACAATAGCGTTAGTTTCAACCCTATATGAGCACGTTGCTCAGTAATCTGTGGCTTAGTAGTACAGTAGTTTTGCCACTACATGTTCGGAAAAGCACAAATGGAAAACAAAAAAATAGCAGTTGTTACAGGCGCATTAGGTGGCATTGGCACAGCAATAGTTCAGCAGTTTGTATCTGATAACTACCTAGTGATCGCGGTCGCAAGCACGCGAAGAAATGAATCGGATTTCGATAGATGGTGTAGTGAATACAATATCAATCCAAGCTTGGTTGAACCCCTATTCCTAGATGTCACCGATGCACAAGCATGTTTGAACAGCATTGAATCTGTGATTGAAAGTCATGGAAAAATAGATGTACTCGTTAACAATGCCGGCATTACTCGTGATTCATCTTTCAAAAAAATGAACGCTCAACAATGGCATGAAGTGATAGACACCAATTTAAACTCCATGTTCAACATGACACAACCGCTGTTTGCCCATATGTGTGGCAATAAATCAGGGCGCATCATCAATATTTCCAGCGTAAACGGCCAAAAAGGTCAGTTTGGACAGGCGAATTATGCAGCGGCGAAAGCGGGCATGATTGGGTTTAGTAAGTCTTTAGCATATGAAGGTGCAAGAGCTGGTGTGACCGTAAACGTTGTCGCTCCTGGGTATACTGAAACACCAATGGTTGCAAAAATGCGCGAAGATGTGCTCGAAAGCATCAAAGCACAAGTCCCAATGCAAAGATTAGCGACGCCTTTGGAAGTAGCAAAAACAGTCTCTTTCCTTGCGTCGGATGGTGCGGCATATATTACAGGTGAGACACTAGCCTTAAATGGCGGCCTGTATATGAATTAGTAAACAAAGTAGGTCCATTTAGAAAAGTGCTGCTTTTCTGTAGTAGGTGGAAATTGCATTTTTTAACGGAATAACTCTCAATAGGAAGCAAGCCATGTACAACGACTTTTTCAAATCAATCACAGAGCAAAGTGAAAAGTTTTTTTCTCCTGCAATTCAGTTTAATCAACTTGTTGCTAAAAACATTGAGCAACTAGCTAAAATTCAACTGGATGCAGCTCACTCTTTTACTGAAACATCAGTAGAACAACTTAAAACTGCTGCAGAAGTTAAAGATGTTAAGTCTTTCATCGACTTCAACGCAAGCCAGCTAAGCGCTGTTAATAAACTAAGCCAACAGCTTATTGAAGATGGCCAAAAGTTAACTCAACTTGGTCAAGACTTCAAAGACAATCTTGAAACAATCTCAAAAGAAAGCGTTAAAGCAGCAAAAGCTTAATCTTTCTGACAGCCTAGTCAGGGTAACTTGCACTAGGCTGACACACTACTTGGCAATATTGTATTTTAATTTGGTGCTTGCTCACTGTGCTTTAAACAAACAATACGCAAGTTACCGGACAGGCCATCTTTAAACCCTATTTCAACAACGTGATTGACCAAGTAATACATAGGGACACAAATGAATTAGCTTTTCGAAGCGACATCTAACCTGTCACACCTAAGACTAGGAAGCAAAAAATGGATATCGACAATAAAGATTTTACTCAGACCATGACCGCTTGGTGGCAGTATAATCAAGATCTCTACAGTATTTTTTCTGCTAACTTATTTAAAAACAGCCCTGTGCAAAAGGCACTCAACGAACAAAGCGCTGAAGACTTTGGTCAATGGGCGCAAGAGATAACCAAACAGCCAGAACTGTTCGCTAAGCAACAGCTTAACTGGTGGCAAGAGCAACTAAAAATCGTACAACAAACTTGGGAACAAAGCGTCAACGCTTCTTCTGAAGAAGTGATTTCTACAGAAAGAGGCGACAAACGATTTCTTGCGAGCGAATGGCAAGATAATCCCTGGTTTAGCTATATAAAACAAAGCTATTTGCTTTTTGGCCAATCTCTATTGGACTCCATTCGTCAGACCCCAGGACTTGACGAAAAGTTAAAAGAGCGTTTGGAATTTTTCGCTAGACAAGTCATCAACTCAATTTCTCCAAGCAACTTTATTACGACAAACCCAGAATTGCTAAAGCTTACCATTGAATCTGAGGGACAAAACCTAATCAATGGCCTTGAACTATTTAAGAAAGATATGGCAAAAAGCGGAGATATGCTGAGGATCAGCATGACCAATGAAAACGCTTATGAGCTTGGGAAAGATCTTGCGACAACGCCAGGTAGAGTGGTATTTCAAAATCACCTCTTCGAGTTGATCCAATATAAAGCAACGACTAAAGACGTATATAAGACACCACTTTTGTTCGTACCTCCTTACGTCAATAAATTCTATATATTAGATTTGAAAGAAGAAAACTCGTATGTCAAATGGGCAGTAGACAATGGCCATACCGTATTCATGATATCTTGGAAAAACCCAGATCCTAGTATGTCTGAGATAGGCTTTGACGACTACGTTGTAGACGGTGTTATTGCCGCATTAGACGAAATTGAAAAACTAACGGGTGAAGCCTATGTCAATGCAATTGGCTATTGTATTGCTGGTACACTTGTAGCGACCGCGATGGCTTACTTTACTTCAAAACGAATGAAGCAAAAGATAAAAAGTGCCACGCTGTTAACCACATTGCTAGATTTCTCTCAACCGGGAGAGTTAGGTGTTTTCGTTAATGAAGGCACAGTGTCAGCACTCGAAGCATATAATAGACAAAATGGCGTAATGCATGGTCATTTGCTAGGTGTGTCTTTCAGTATGCTTAGAGAAAATAGCTTGTACTGGAACTATTACGTCAACAACTACCTAAAAGGTCAGCCACCAATGGATTTAGACCTGCTGTATTGGAATGGTGATAGTACGAATTTAACTGCCAAATGCCACAACTTCATGCTCCGAGACTTATATCTGGAAAATCGTTTAATCGAAACGAAGGAAGTAGATATTCGAGGTACGAAAATAGACTTAGCCAAAGTCAAACAGCCTATTTATGCACTCTCTACTAGAGATGACCACATCGCACTATGGCAAGCAACATTCAAAGGCTTCCAATTTACCAGTTCAAAAACAACTTTTGTGTTGGGTGAATCTGGACATATCGCTGGTGTTATAAACCCACCTAAGGCAGATAAATATGGCTTTTGGAGTGGCCCAACACCAGAAGGCGACGCCAACGCTTGGCTTGAAAAAGCCGAGCATAGCAAAGGATCTTGGTGGCCTCATTGGGGCAAATGGATAACGCAATTCACGGAAGAGAAAGTACCTGCAAGAGCGATTAAAACCAAAGCCAATCCTGGTATTTATGATGCTCCTGGAGAATATGTAAAAGCAAGACTCTAATAACAAGACCGTTAAGGCGAATAGAGCTTAATGAGCAACTGTAGTTGCTCATTTTCTATCTCCGGAAAGCTTTTAGAACTTCGATAGCGCTGATAAAGAGGAAAAAGGATTTCATGACCGGACAATCTGTCCAATGCTCTAACAAACTCCAATGCACTTCCCTTGCGGCCTTCACTTTCATTTTTTCGACAACAACTTTGATACTCTGATACCAAACCCGCGACAGTTTGCCTTGCATTTGCTTTACGCAATGCATGTTCAGCTTCAATAAAAACCCAACGCCAGTCCAGTATACTCTTTGATACGCTCTAAGACGCCACATATCCGACGAGACTTTATCCAAACGTCCTGAATGAGTTGACACTGCAAGACGCCCTCGCGCAAGCCCTTTGCGCATTCGAACCTTGAATTCAGCTTCATTGTAGATGCTATTTTCTAACATAACGATATTTTGAAAGTAGGTCGCAAATCCCTCTGCTAGCCAAAAATCTTGATAAGCAAATAAGGGGTGATAAAGGTGAGACAATTCATGGTACAAAGTCCAATCAGAGCGCAAAGCATCCAACGGGGCAACTTTGCTCACTCGCAACTCGATACCATCGCTTTTACCTCTGATGACTTGACCCCAAGGTACTGCTTCTCTAGCTGATAGAGTTAAGTCAATGGTCACGGGAATGTGGGTTTGTGTAATGGGGCCCAGCGTTTTAACTACCGCTTGATGGCCAAATTTAAGCCAATTTTCAATTTCAACTTTTTGGTCATTATTAATCGCGTTGATACCAAAATCTGTTACGATTTTTCCTTTAGACGGGAAGTTGATAGTAAGCAAACATACAAAAATCAGCTTACTTAATAGATTAGTTCTTTCTCCTTGCTTGCCCATTCGCACTCTCATCTAATTGAATCGCACGATAATAGACCACGTAAAGCATGCATGTCTTTCACTAGATACGCATGCTTAGTGCATATTTTTAACTAGAACGCCATGTGCAGACCATCGTATGAGGCTTCTGTTTGCGACCCTTTTTTAATGGTGAAGTGTTTACCACCAAAGCGCACTCTACCGCGTTTACGCTCAATGATTTTCTCAGCTAAACTCTTGTCGTTGACCAAGTCTACAAATTGCTTACGAGCACGATGAATTTGAATATTAATATGACTTTCACTGATCCCCAGATCTTTCGAAAGTTGTGATACGGACACCCAACCACGCTCTTGCTCATCTTCAACGGCCGCTTCATCTCGCGCCTTATAACGCGCAAGCAATGCTGTGAGATAGTGATGCGTTCTTATATCAAAATCCAATGAGGCACCATTGTGATTAACTTTCAACTCGGTGATCTCTTCGTCTAAACTGATATCAAATAAAAACTCTAAGCTAGATTGATGCGCATTTTCGATGGGCATAGTTGCTTCTTGAGAAGCCGCTTCAACTTGGAATAAATACCACAGTTCATTGGCAACAGATAAATTGTCGCTGTCTGTCAAGGCAACAATATTGCCTGACGCTAAGTGCTCATAACACCAACAAACTTTTTCATTGTCATAAAATACCACTATTTCAGGGTCATTCTCGGATGGAAGGAAGTGGTACTTCTCAAGTGGAATAACATTATCTGGCTGTTCATGATTTGTAGGGATTAACAGATCTTTTGGGGGTGATATTGAATCAACAACGAAAGTTTGCGGATGCATTTCTGAAAACGTAATTTCATCATCTACCTTTAGCGCTATTGCTTGGTTATATGCAATGCGTTGCCCGTTCATCCAAACACCATTCTTGCTGAGATCTCTTAACTCCCAACTTTCACCGTTGTGCTCAATAACAGCGTGAATGCGAGATATTTCTACACCACTAACTTGAGTATCTACAGAATAGGTAAGCCTACCAAAACGATGAAACGCCTTAAGATAAATAACCTCTGTACTATCCTTTACTCTGAGCTTTGCCATAAATCACCTTGCTTAGTTCCTCTAAAAGACAAAGTTTTTGCATGTGTGCCTTTTAGACTATCTTATTCTGACATTCTAGCCGCTATTTATTAGCAAATAAATTACGCCTTATTACAGTGTTTAAAGATTATTCAATCTCTTGATCTAACTTCAAAATTCTCTCCTCTCTGGCAATATTCCGCATAATTGCCTAAAGTTATCAATGACTCCCATCAATTGATAATCGTTATGCAAGCATTGTCACGTATTTTTTGGACCTTTGTATTTATCACATTGTTTGCTTGCTACCCTTTGCATGCACTTCAAAGACATATTGACGTCAAGCCAAGAGTCACTATCTTAGTGGATGATAGTTACCCCCCTTACTCTTATGTTAGCAATGGATATCTCTATGGCATCTACGTTGAACAGGTAAAACTAGCAGCCAGACAACTTGCGGATCACTATCAAATCACACTTGAGGCAATTCCTTGGAAAAGGGGGGTGGCAGCCATGGAAAGCGGTGAAGCTTTTGCCCTTATGCCACCTTACATTCATAAGGATAAAAGGCCTTATATTTGGCCGTACTCAGTATCTTTAGGAGAAGAAGCTGTTGTCGCTTTTTGTAATCAGGGTATAACGCTCAAGAACATTCTAAAACGAAAGCCGCAGTTAGAACCGATTAATATTGGTATTAACGCTGGTTTTTTAATTTTAGATGACGAGCTTGCCGTGGCAAGAGAAAAAGGGCTGATCAAAATTTGGGAGAATAAAGATACCAAATCCAACATTAAGAAGCTTTCTAAAAACCGCCTCGACTGTTACCTAAATGATCGATTATCAACAGTAATGGGGGTTGAGGCTTTAAAATCAGAATTACAGACTTTAGATATGAGCCAATTTCAAGAAGACAAAATTGTACTCACTCGTACCGCTCATATTGGCTATACCAAAGAGAATGGAGAGAGATTTCCCTATAAATTAGACTTCATTGAAAAAATGAACGAGGCGCTGCGCGTAGTACAAGCTAATAATCATCAATGAATGCAATTCCTCTGTTGACGCTCCTAAACTAAGTAAATAGTATTAATAATACTCATGGAGCACTATGAGTATTGATCCGCATCTCAAGGTATATCTTTACCTTTATTCTTTTGACTGTACTTCACCTAACCCAGCGGATCTCATCAATAATTGCTATTCGAGCAAGGACATATTGCTCACCAAATTAAAAAGGAAACAAGATGAAATTGTTACTGAAAAAAAACAAGCTTAAAAACTTAAGTAATTCTTATGCACTTAAAAATATGCATACGCCAAAAATCGCTGGTGGATTTGATTTAACGGTCGGAGAAAACTGTAGATCGAGAAAGTGCCGTATATCAGAGGAGGTGTGTCCTATTTCAGAGGTTGGCGATTGTCATACTCAAGATATCAACTGCTTAGTCACCAGATTAACCTGTAAGTGTTAGTATCTGCTTGCGAACGCTAAAAAGGGAGTATGCACTCCCTTCTAAAGTTATCGCATCCAAACCTTTATTTCTGCGAGGCCATTTGATTGCAAGAGCTGCAGTTGAGACTCCACATTCTGGCTATGCTCGAATTCAAACGCATCCAACTCGTCATCAAATTTCACCGTTGCAGCACCATCACCACCACTACGTTTCACTTGATGTAACGCAATATCAGCAAGGTTTACCGATGCCTCCCACCCTATCACATGTCCGCCGAGCATTTGCAAAGGATAGAATGACCAGCCAACAGATACCGTCATATTGGTCGATCTGCCATTTGGTAAAGTGAAGTCAAACTCTCCAATTGCTTTACAAAGATCTTTCACGTATTCATCTACGTCACTACACTGAAAGTCCCTAAGCAGTAATAAAAATTCATCACCACTCCACCTTGCCACGTAATCAGAGCCTTGCGTTCTTGTATTGAGTAATGTCGCAAGTTGTTGTAAACAGCTATCACCACCAATAGGTCCATTGGCATCATTTACTTTACTAAACTTGTCTATGTTTAGGATCATCAGCACCAAGCTCTTACCCTGCTCGCGCAGTGACTTTGCATTTCGCTGGTAATGCTCAATATCCTTGGGTAATTGATCGAAAAGAAAACGTCGACTCTTTAACCCCGTAAGCTCATCCGAATGGCTCACTAGTTTAAGCTGAGTATTCACCTTGTTGAGCTTTTCATTGGCCTTTCTGAGCTCTGTCGTCCGCTCTGTAACCAGTGCTTCCAAGGCAGCCTGTTTACGCCTCTCCTGTGCTCTGAATACCCAAAATACAAGATAAAATAGAAAAATAAACCCGCACGTAATAATTAACCTAAAAAAGACGGTCTCATCAAATCGACGAGGCAAAACAAGCTTCACGGCCTTTAAATGGGCCTCTTGCCAATCCTCGCCACGGCGCTTCACTTCTAGTTTAAAGGTAAACTCACCAGGAGGTAAATTTGTATAAATAGCTTCTCTTCGTGCCAGTGCATCTCGCCACTGTTCATCATGCCCCTCAAGCTTGTAACGGAACTCTATACTTTGCGGCGCATAAAAGTCGATGGCGGTGTAGCGAATCGTTAAATCGCGCTCATTTGTATCTAAGGTGATACTCTCTACAATTTTGTTCGGTGTAAGCTCTCTACTTGGCGTTGTAATACCCTCGAACCTAGGTTCTAACTCACTGTCACTAAACAGCTTTACACTTTTAGGGATACGTACCACACCCTGTAAACTCGGATATAGTAAAACATCATCAACCTCTACAACTGAGTCATGACCCAATCCTGTACAACACTGACTTGGCATACCGTCAAGCTGGCGGTCAAACGGGTTAATGACTTGCTCAACTTTTAAGTTCTCGATTTCACTGGTAAATTGCTCTATGGACATGCGATAAACCCCTTTCATGGAGCTTACCCAGATAAAGTTTTGCTTTTTATCGTAATGCAAAGACAAAATTGGACCATAAGGTAATCCGTGAGAGGCATCTAACTGAAACCAGTCACCAGTCGCCGTTCTGTAGTAAAGCCCATCATAAAAAGTGCCAACCAATGTCGTATACGTATCAACGTGCAAAATACTGGTGACATATGCAGATTCAAGTGAAGTTTGCCCACCTATCTTTTCTATTCCGCGCTCGTTGTATTTATACGCTCCCTTATCTGTGCCTATAAAACCAAAACGTGGAAAGTCGACAACATACGTAACAAATTGGCTACCCAGAAATGCGTTGTAAGTAAAAGGCGTTAGTCCGTTGTAATCGAGGCGATACATGCCTCTTCCCGTACCAATCCACAATCCCCCTTGATTAGAAGGACTGATAGTAAACACTTGAGTTTGGCGAAATTCTCGGTTAGGAATAGCCAGCAAACGACCATCATCATAGATCACCACACCACGCCCAGTGCCGAGATAAAGGCGCCCATCCAAAAATTCCATATCATGGACTTCAACGCCCTTGAGCTGAGCCGGAGTAATGATAGGTTGGTAATTATCGTCCTGATCCAACATACCGACACCTTCACGTGTGGCGACCCATACGTTACCTTTGGGTCCCATCGTCATGGCTGAAATGGCTTGTTTACCTCTCAAACCAGCTTGAAAGCGCTCAACACGGCCAGCATGAGCGAGCCACAAACCTTCATTGATACTTGCTAACCAAATATTATCACTTTTATCGATGAATAAATCTGTAAACCAAATCCCTTGATCTAGTTGAACAAGGTCAACTGACTGCCATTCACCACCGCTTTCTTTATAGAGCAAGCGTCCATAAGTTGATACCCATAGTCCGCCTTGATCATCGCTTAAAAACTTGTATACCGCACTATTTCCAATCTCATCAAAGCGCCTTAACACTTCATCAAAATCTAGAAAAAATGCTCCGAGTTGAGAAGCCAAATATAGCTTGCCATCAACCCATGCCAAGTCATGAATATTTGTTTGTGCAAGCTGTCTCGGTAGCGATATTTTGCTCGCGAGTTCGAGCCTCATACCATTTGAACCGACAGATTGCGCCTCACCAATGCGTAAAAGGTGACGCTCATTGACCAGCCAAATGCCATCAGGTGCAGGCGCCATTTTTGTTACGGCACCGACGATTTGGCTAATATGAGTAAGGGAAAGCTTGCTGTCATCCAGGTTATTTTTATCCAGCATTAATCGCTTTGCGGAAATGTAGTACAACCCATTTGCAGCTATCCAGATATTGCCTCGGGTGTCTTCGATGATATCTTTTACATCAGCTTGAATTTTAAACTGCTGAGTTTTCATTGTTTGAGGGTCAATACGCAGCACACCACGGCGAGTACCAACCCAAAGCATACCAAAGCGATCAACAACCAGTTTGTTAATCGCGTTGCTTACCAAGAAATTACTATTTTGCGTGTTGTAATTAACAAACTGATGGCCATCAAAACGACTTAGACCAAATTGCGTGCCTAACCAAATATAACCTTGTTGATCTTGCACCACACTTTTTATGCTTTGTGATGGCAGATCATTTTGCATATTCCACTGCTTTACAACATAGTCGTTGATCGCACCATAAGTATTGGTTGCGACCAGCATAATTAACAGTAGGAAAAACTTGCGCATAGATTCCCTCTTACTCAAACTTTAGTTTAGCCGCCTAGGACACCTGTTTTAAACAAAGCCTGGATACAAATCAATGAAAAAATACCTGCAAGGACATCGTCAGCCATTATCCCTCTGCCGCCATGCAGTTTTTTATCTAACATTCTAATTGGACCAGGTTTGGCAATATCAAAAAAACGAAATAGTGCAAACCCAACGAGCAGGGATTGCCAGCTAATCGCTGCACCGATCATCGTAATGTAAAAGCCAACGACTTCGTCCCATACTATTGCTGGGTGATCATGAACGTCAACATCTCTGGCAGTTTTTCCACATATCCACACACCAAAAATAGTCATTAAAATGGCTAGACTTACTTGAAACCAAATTGGCAATGCCATGGTTGCAAAGATAAAAGGCAAAGCGGCAAGCGTACCTACAGTTCCAGGAGCCTTGGGCGCCAGACCTGTACCAAAACCCAAAGCAAAAAATTGATGTGGGCGCTTGAGATTGAATTTTAACGGCTTATCCAAACTCACTCCTAATTAAAATGTTCATATCCGATTTGCTCAGGCAAGACGTATTTTTCGCCATGTTTAAACAATTCTATATTGCCAATATTATTGGTGATCTGGCCTATACACTTGGCCTCAACGCCATACTGGCTCAATCGCGCTTCAACAGCGCTGCGGTTACTATCACTCACGGTAAAGAGCAATTGATAGTCGTCACCATAAGAAAGGCTAAGCATATCAATTAGGGCTTGATCTTCAATTGATTTCAAGTCATCTGAAATCGGCACAGTCGCCACATCAATATCAGCACCAACCGTTGAGTGATTCAAAATATGCTGCAAGTCAGCTAACAAACCATCAGAAACATCGATACAGGCCGTCGCCAAACCACGTAAAACTTGCCCTGCTGCTACATGGGGCTTAGGATAGTGCAGCTTTTCAGTTACTCGTTTTGCCTGTTCAGCCGATAGCGCTATCCCACGCTTTCTTGATTCAATAGCCAGCGCAGCGTCACCGACCGGTCCTGTAAGATAAATCCAATCGCCTACATTTGCACCTGAACGAGTTAACGCCTTGTTTTTAGGTATGATGCCTTTCGCACAAATGGTAATTGTCAATGGCCCTTGAGTTGTATCTCCACCGATTAATTGCACATTGTAATACTCAGCAATTTCATGCATGCCTTCGGTAAACTGCTCAAGCCAAGCCATATCCACATTAGGCAAAGTGAGGCCGATTGAAACCCAGGTAGGCTCCGCTCCCATGGCTGCCAGATCACTTAAATTGACTGCAAGGACACGGTGCCCCAATGCTCTAGGAGGGATATCTGGAAAAAAATGAACACCTTCGACTAAGGTGTCTGTGGTTACTGCTAATTGACAGTTGTCTGGGATCTCAACAACAGCACAATCATCACCAATTCCAATGGCCACATCTCGGCGAGTAATACCGCGACCTTTGAAGTAATGATTAATTAACTCAAATTCCTTCATACATTAAAAAAGCCGGCCAACGCCGGCTCTCCTCATGACTTTAATTATTTGCGGATTTTTTTAACTGCTTTGTCCAACACGCCATTTACAAATTTATGGCTGTCTTCAGCACCAAACATCTTGGCCAGTTCAATCCCTTCATTAATAGCCACTTTATATGGTACATCTTCACGGAACTTAAGCTCGTAAGCACTCACGCGTAACGTTGCTAACTCAACCATGTCCAAGTCATCGAACGGACGAGATAGGTGAGGTGCAATCGCCTCATCTAACTGCTTGTGGTTAACGGCCACACCACGCGCCAAGTCTTTAAAATACTCGACATCTACTTTAGAAACGTCATTTTCAATTAACATTTGCTGTTCAATATCGGCAATCGGGTTGCCGCTAAGCTGCCATGAATAGACTGCTTGTAATGCAAGTACGCGTGCTTTACGTCTAGCTGCTGGTTTCAACTGAGATTCCTCTTAAATTTGCTCAAGTACGTTAACCATCTCTAGAGCGCCAAGTGCAGCTTCGCCACCCTTGTTGCCCATCTTAGTTCCCGCACGTTCAATAGCTTGCTCAATACTTTCTGTCGTTAGTACGCCAAATGCAACCGGAACATCGTAATCTAATGAAACACTTGCTAATCCTTTATTAGACTCATTGGCAACAAGATCAAAGTGCGGTGTACCGCCACGAATGATTACACCTAGTGCAATGATAGCATCATGCTCTTTTTTCATTGCTAGACGTTTTGCTGCAAGAGGTAACTCTACCGCGCCAGGTACATATACCACTGTGATGTCTTCCTCTTTAACACCACCTGTGCGCTTTAGTTCATCCACCGCACCTTCTAATAAGCTACTGCCTATAAAGTCGTTAAAACGAGAAATGACAATGGCAAACTTTTTACCAGGTGCGAATTTGTTACCTTCAATTATTTTCATTAGATGATTCCTAATCAGTATTAGCAATAGCCAAATTGACGCGCATGATAGCACATCTTAAAGAAAAACACCTACTGTCCAAACCAGTCAGTAGGTGTAAAAAAGAGTGAAAGCCTGATTTATTGTGGCTCTACATAATCTACTACTTCTAGGTGGAAACCCGACAAAGCATGATATTTCTTTGGTAAGCTCATCAAGCGCATTTTTTGAATGCCTAGATCCGCCAGAATTTGCGAACCCACCCCTACAGTACGAGAGGTGCCTTGGAACTTACGGTAATTTATTTTTTCACCAGCGTCTTCTGCAGCAAAGGCTTTAACTAGCTGCTCAAGATCTTCTGTTTGTTCATTTTTACCAAGAATAACCAACACACCGCTGTTGTCAGCAATGTATTTCATCGCACCGTGTAGCGTCCAGCTTCTGTCTGCACTGCGGTCTGACAATAAGATATCATTGAACGTGCTTTGCAAATGAACGCGCACTAAAGTTGCATCATCCGCTTTTATCTCACCTTTTTGCAGAACATAGTGTAATTGGTTGTCGATAGTGTCTTTGTATGTGACTAAATCAAACTCGCCAAACTCAGTAGGTAGCTTACACTTTGCGACTCTCTCGATAGTTGTTTCGTTTAGGTTACGATATTCGATTAGATCTGCAATTGTGCCGATTTTAATGTCATGCTCTTTGGCAAACACTTCTAGCTCTGGACGTCTTGCCATGGTGCCATCAGGGTTCAATATTTCAACAATCACAGATGAAGGCTCTAATCCAGCTAAACGAGCCAAATCACACCCCGCCTCTGTGTGTCCTGCACGAGTTAAAACACCACCAGGCTGAGCCATAATAGGGAAAATATGACCAGGCTGAACAATATCTTCTGGCACGGCGCCTTTAGCAACCGCGGCTTGCACTGTACGTGCTCTATCAGCAGCAGAGATACCTGTTGTTACACCTTTTGCAGCCTCAATTGACATCGTAAAGTTAGTAGAAAACTGAGCGCCGTTATTTCTAACCATCAGCGGAAGATCGAGTTGCTGACATCTCTCTTGCGTCATAGTTAGGCAAATAAGACCTCGGCCATATGTCGCCATAAAATTAATCGCCTCGGGCGTGATATGCTCTGCCGCGATGATTAAGTCGCCTTCATTTTCTCGGTCTTCATCGTCCATCAAGATAACCATTTTACCGGCTTTAATGTCTTCGATGATTTCTTTTGCGCTGTTTAAGCTCATAATCTTCCCATTATTTACTTTGTTTGTATGGCAATTATTTTATAAAGCCAGCTTGTGCCAACAAACTGGTTGTGAGAGTCGATTCACTGGCAGGCGCTTGAGTACCTTGGATCAAGCGCTCCAAATATCTTGCTATTTGATCAACTTCTAAATTAACCGTCGTGCCCACTTTAAAATCAGCAATGGTTGTCTCTTGCGCTGTATGCGGTACGATGGTGAGTTTAAATTTGTTATCTTCTATGGCATTTACGGTAAGGCTGATTCCATCAATGGCGACTGAACCCTTATACGGAATATATTTGATCAACTCACTTGGTGCAGATAACCAGTAATCAGTTGCACGCGCATTGGTTTGCACAGCAACAATAGTCGCAATCCCATCGACATGTCCTGAAACCAAATGACCACCTAGTCGAGAAATCGGCTGCAGGGCTTTTTCAAGGTTAACCTTTTGTCCAATGTTGTACTCACCGAATCGTGTCAATGACAAGGTTTCATTCGAAACATCAGCTCTAAAGCCATCTGAGAACTTTTCAACCACTGTCAGACAAACACCATTCGTCGCAATACTGTCTCCAAGCGCGACGTCCGCCATATCCAGTGAACTTGATTTAACGCGCACACTTAAATCCCCTTGTTTTAGGGTTAATTCAGTGAGCGTACCTGTTGCTTCAATAATGCCTGTAAACATAATTTCTCTTATTTCTTAATGGCGCTAATGCGAATATCAGTACCAATCTGCGTACAATCAGTGATCTGGAGTTCACTAATCTGGTCCATTTCAGTCAAAATATTACTCTGAAATAAACCTTTGCCGCCCTCTCCTATGATTTTAGGTGCCAAATAAACGATATATTCATCAATCAAGCCCTGCTCATGCATCACACCACACAGTGTGGCACCAGCTTCTAACCAAACCGAATTGATATTCCGGCTAGCTAAAAATTGCATGGCCGCATTTAAATCGAGTTTGTTTTTTACTGTTGGTAGACAGACTTGTTCTACAAAATGTGGCCAGACGTGCTCATTATCAAGCTTTGAACGTAAAATAATGATTTTTGATTCACATTTAAAGAGAGAAAGTGAGGGTGTGAGACGGTTTTGCGAGTCAATAATCACACGAACAGGCTGACGGATGTCATCATCATTAAGCCTACTTGATACCTCAGACACCGATTCATTTCGCACATTTAAGCGCGCATCGTCCGTCAATACAGTATCTGCACCAGATAAAATCGCACAACTCTGCGCTCTGTATGCCTGTACATCTTGTCGAGCATGTGGCCCAGTTATCCACTTACTTTTGCCATTTTTTAAAGCAGTTTTACCATCTAGGCTTGCCGCGAGCTTGGCTGTCACATAGGGCAAATCGTGCTCCATCCGCTTGAGGAAGCCTTTGTTTAACAATCTTGCTTCATGCTCTAAAAGCCCAGAAGCCACCTCAATACCCGCTTGCTGCAGCATCCTGAGACCATTGCCTGCCACTTCTGGGTTGGGATCAACCATAGCACAGATGACTTTGCTGACACCCGCATCAATGAGCCCTTTCGCACATGGGGGAGTTCGGCCGTAGTGACTGCATGGCTCCAGCGTAACATAAGCTGTTGCGCCGCGTGCGTGCGCCCCGGCTTCTCTCAATGCAAACACTTCAGCATGAGGCCCACCAGCTTGAATATGAAACCCCTGTCCAACAATTTCACCTTCTTTGACAATGACACAGCCAACATTCGGATTGGGGGTTGTGGTATTGAACCCTTTCTGAGCCAGTGAAATGGCCATACTCATATATTCGCGATCTGTTTGTGTGAATTGCATCAGTCGCCAAGCCTCGCAATCTCTTCACCAAACTCTTTGATATCTTCAAAGCTCCGGTAAACCGATGCAAAGCGAACATATGCCACTTTGTCCAGTTTCTTTAACGCTTCCATAATACATTCACCAATTAATTGACTGTTTACTTCACGTTCGCCGGTTGAACGAATTTGAGATTTAATCTGGTGGACGACTTCTTCAATTTGCTCTGTGCTCACAGGCCGCTTTTCGAGCGCTCTGTGTAAACCATTTAAGAGTTTGTCTTCATTAAATGGCTCGCGCGTGCCATCTTGCTTAATCACTCTCGGCATGAGTAGCTCTGCACCTTCAAAAGTCGTAAACCTTTCATGGCATACAATACATTCACGACGGCGGCGCACCTGATGACCTGACGCTACTAATCGCGAATCAATAACCTTGGTGTCTTTCGCAGTACAAAAAGGGCAATGCATAAATTCTCACTGTTTAGTCAATCTTGATAACACGGCACTTAATCTGTTGGCATTTAATCTATTGAGCTAACGCTTATTTTAAATGCGCTGAGTGATTTTTAAAAATAAAAAAGGCCGCATAATTGCGGCCTTAATGATATCAAAAATAACGCATATTGTGACTTAAATTATGCGTAAACTGGCAATTTAGCACAGATAGCTTTTACTTTTTCTTTTACTTCAGCTTGTACAGACTCATCGTTGATATTGTCTAATACGTCACAGATCCAGCCAGCTAATTCACCCGCTTCTGCTTCTTTGAAGCCTCGGCGCGTAATTGCAGGAGAACCAATGCGAAGACCTGACGTTACGAACGGTGAACGAGGGTCGTTTGGTACTGAGTTTTTGTTTACCGTGATATTTGCACGACCAAGCGCTGCATCAGCATCTTTACCTGTGATGTCTTTGTCAATTAGATCTAGTAGGAATAAGTGGTTGTCTGTCTTACCAGAAACAACTTTATAACCACGCTCTTGAAGCACTGTAACCATAGCTTGTGCGTTCTTAACAACTTGTGTTTGGTAAGCTTTGAACTCTGGCTCTAATGCCTCTTTAAAAGCAACGGCTTTAGCAGCAATAACGTGACATAGAGGGCCACCTTGACCACCTGGGAATACCGCACTGTTTAGCTTTTTGTAGATGTCTTCATCACCACAAGCAGAAACGATTAAACCGCCACGAGGACCAGCTAGTGTTTTATGCGTTGTCGTTGTTACAACGTGAGCGTGTGGCACAGGGTTAGGGTAAACACCCGCAGCAACTAGACCTGCTACGTGTGCCATATCAACCAATAAGTATGCACCTACTTTATCTGCTATCTCACGGAACTTTGCCCAATCAACAATACCAGAGTACGCTGAAAAACCACCGATGATCATTTTTGGTTTGTGCTCAAGTGCCAAAGCTTCAACCTGTGCATAATCAATTTCGCCAGTCTCTTCATTTAAACCGTACTGGATAGCATTGTATGTTTTACCAGAGAAGTTAACGTGAGAACCGTGAGTAAGGTGACCACCATGAGCTAAGCTCATACCAAGTACAGTGTCATGTGGCTGAAGTAGCGCTTGGAAAACGGCAGCGTTTGCTTGCGAACCAGCGTGTGGCTGAACGTTTGCGTAATCAGCACCAAAAAGTTCACATGCGCGGTCAATTGCTAGTTGCTCAACAACATCTACGTGCTCACAACCGCCATAATAACGCTTGCCAGGGTAACCTTCAGCATATTTGTTTGTAAGTTGTGACCCTTGAGCCTCAAGTACACGTGGGCTACAGTAGTTTTCAGATGCGATTAGCTCGATGTGCTCTTCTTGACGAGTCGTTTCTGACTGGATCGCTTGATATAGTTCAGGGTCAAAATCTGCAATATTCATGTTACGTTCTAACATGGTTTCTCCTAGGTGCACGTATGATTAATTTTATCGTCTGCAATTGTACGCAATTTACATCCAGTTGCCTACGAAATCTGCGTGAGCATATTTAAGCAGGGATTGAATTTATTTCACAGTGTTTAGGGGATGATATTTTTTTATTTAAACATAATTTTTTTTTATGAAAAACTAGGGTTACATTTGAAATTGCAATATGCAAGCACACAACAGTACAGTTTATGTGCATGCATAAACCACCCTAGACAGCCAATATTTTATCCTAACTTGTCGAATATACGCTGCTTAAGCTGGGTGTAATCGGCATTAACGGTTTCTGCAAGACATGGCTTTGCCAGTGCATCTGCCAACACTTTTGGCATCTCAAGCTGTTGTTGTAGAACACTTTCTACAGACTCTTTAAATTTAGCAGGATGAGCAGTAGCAAGGAAAATTCCGGTTTCACCCATCGTGTTATTCAATTTAAGGCCTTCGTATGCAATTGCAGTGTGTGGCTCAGCGACATAACCACTCGCATTAATTTGTTGCATCCCTTCACGCGTCTTAGACTCAGACACCGAACATGAATAAAAGTAATCTTTATCAAAAAGCTCACCTTTGAGCATACTTTCAACTCTCGGCCAATTATTAGGTTTACTCACATCCATAGCATTTGAAAGTGATTCCAATGTGGCATTTGGATCCCACTTTCCTGACGCCAAATATCGAGGTACCGTGTCATTTTGGTTTGTTGTTGCACTGAGCTTTTTCACTGGAAGGCCAATTGCAGCCGCTATCATTGCAGCACACACATTGCCAAAGTTACCACTTGGCACTGAAATATGAACGTTCTCTCGCTTATGCTCCGGCACTTGCGAAAAAGCTTCGAAGTAATAACATACCTGCGCTAACAATCGACTGATATTAATAGAGTTAGCCGAGTTAAGCCCAAGTTTACTCTTTACTTCATCATCTAGAAATGCTTGCTTTACAATAGCTTGGCAATCATCAAAACTACCTTCAACCGCAAAACAATGGATATTTTTGCCTAGCGTTGTGAATAATTTTTGCTGGGCGAGAGAGATCTTACCCTTTGGGTAAAGGATGACGACATCAACATTGTCTTTTTCATAAAACGCATGTGCAACAGCCGCTCCTGTGTCACCGCTGGTGGCAGTTAATATGGTTACTCGCTCACCTTGACTGAATAAACTAATGCACTCGGACATAAAGCGACCACCGAAATCTTTAAATGCCAAAGTAGGTCCATGAAACAATTCAAGGCAATATTTATTTTCTTCAACTTGAACAAGCGGTGCTGGAAAGTTAAATGCGCGCTTTACCATTTCATTAATGGTGTCTTCTGGCAGTTCATCTCCAATGAGGTGTTGTAATATCTTGCCGCTGCGCTGAGCAAAAGGAAGTGCCAGCAATGTCTCAATATCTGCCAATTTCTGCAATTCAGTAGGAAAAAATACTCCTTGATTACGGCCTAATCCCACCTTAACTGCTTCTGTAAATGAAACCTGTTGTTGTGGGTCCATTAAATTAACTAAATTCATATTTATTCCTTAGGCGAGTTCTCGAGTGCCTTGATTGTCAAACTTACAGATATGGCTAAAGCCACTTTCATTTATATAGTGCGTATTTAGCCACTCTTGGCAACGGGTTGCACTTACCTCAGATGTACACAGTGCAAACAAAGTCGGGCCAGCGCCTGAAATACTTACAAGGCTTGCGCCAAGTTCAGGTAAACTTAGTTTTGCCTCTGCATAACCCTTTATGAGTGGTGCGCGGCTAGGTTCCGCAATATTATCTTGCATCAACTTAATTGCATCATTAAACCGCTGTTGCTGTAACAACGTCGTATATGCCGCCAATCGCTGCGCGAACTCTACGCTCTGACCAAGTTTTAAAGAGTCCGGTAAAACAGCTCTGGCCTTTGCTGTATTAAGTGCAAACCCGGGAAAAGCGACAACAATGTACCAATCAGAAGCAGTCGGCATCGAGAGGGCTCGATCAGGCACAATCTCTGATGTCAGTTGTAAGCCACCCAAATAACATGGCGTAATATTGTCATAGTGGCGAGCACCACTGACTTTGGCTTCAAAGTCAGCCATCAGCTCAATCATTTGTATTTGCGATAGCTCTGTTCCACTGTAGGCATTAAGAGCCGCAAATGTCGCAACCACAGAGCATGCGCTTGAACCTAGGCCAGAACCTATCGGTAAGCGCTTTTCAAGCGTCAGTGACACGCACGGCATATCTGATTTTACGTTCGCCCTAAAGTGAGCCAAACACTGGTAGGCTAAATTATCTTCCTGATTGCTAGGCAATTTGCCTGCATATTCGCCAATGCATTTAAATTCATCTTGTACTGCTTCTTCAATATGGACGATATCTCCTAATAACTGACCATCCGTAGGTGCTAACGCTGCACCTAATGAATCAAAACCAACACAAAAGTTGCCAATCGATGCTGGAGCAAAAAACTTTCTCATTGTGCCTTCCTTATCTAGATAACGTCTTTAAAATATCAGCGAAAACACCCGCAGCTGTTACTTCGGCACCTGCACCATAGCCACGAATAACAAAAGGCTTAGGTTGGTAGTATTGACTCAAAATAGCCAGTGCATTTTCACCGTCTCGGATATCGAACAGTGCATGCTGTGCATCAACCGCTTCAATACCAACTCTGCATTTGCCATTTGCTATACTGCCAACATAACGGAGTTTTTTACCCTCGCTTGCTGCACTCTGTACTCTGTCAGAAAATGCGGCATCCAATTCAGGCAAGCGCACCATAAACTCTTCCACGCTACTTCCCTGTGCAAAGTCATCTGGTACGACTGATTCTACTTCTATGTCATCCAGTTCAAGCTCTAGGCCAGCTTCACGAGCAATAATCAATAATTTTCGCGCGACGTCTGTACCCGATAAGTCATCTCTTGGATCTGGTTCAGTAAACCCATTTTGTTTTGCTTGCGCTGTTGCTGCTGAGAGGGATAGGCCGTCTTCAATAGCACCAAACATGTATGATAAAGAGCCCGACAAAATACCATTGAAAGACAACAGCTCATCGCCAGCACCAAACAGCAGCTGTAGGTTATCCAAAACAGGCAACCCCGCCCCAACATTAGTTTCGTACAAGAACTTTCTTCCTGAATTAACCGCAGCTTGTTTAAGCTCTCTGTAATACGCCATGTCACCCGTGTTCGCTTTTTTATTCGCTGCAACAACATGGAATCCGGCTTCCAAAAATTGACTGTATTGATCGGCCAGAAGCTGCGAAGAGCTACAATCGACAATGACGGGGTTGATTAAATGGTTGGCTTTTACAAATTGCTCCAGCTCATCGATGGAAAAAGACAATTCCGACTCTGCCAACTGAGCTTGCCAATTCTCGAACTGAACCCCTTCAGAGCGCAGCAGGCACTTTTTAGAATTAGCAACGCCGTACAAGTTTAATTTGATGTTTCGGTTTGCAAGCCAATCTTGTTGCTTTTCTAATTGTCGAACAAGCTCAGCTCCAACCAAGCCACAACCTAAAAGAAACACGTCGATTGATGGCACATGTGTGAAGAAATTTTCATGACATACTTTCATTGCATCTTTACACAGTTCACCAGATACCACTGCAGAAATAGCGCTTTCAGTGGAGTCTTGTGCTATTGCTACAATATTTACTTGCGCTTGTGCCAATGAAGCAAAAAATTTAGCTGCAAGTCCTTTATGTGAACGCATATTGTCACCAACCAGAGTCACAATCGCCAGATCTTTCTGAACTTCTATCGGTTCAATTAATCCTGCTTTAGTCTCTAGTTCGAACGCGGCTTTTAGTGCCCCCATAGCTAAGGGTAGATCCTGCTCATGAACGCAGAAACTAATACTAAACTCACAAGAAGATTGTGTGATCAACACAATCGATACGTTGTCATTAGCTAACGCTGAAAATACACGCCCAGCCATGCCAACCTTGCCTTTCATGCCAGGTCCAGACACGGTTAACATTGCCAATTTATCTAGGCTAGAAAGGGCTTTTACGGGTGATTCATTATCACTGTGCGCTGAAATTAACGACCCTGGCACATCGGGATCATGCGTGTTTTTGATCTCACAAGGCACGTTCGCCTTAGCACAAGGCAGGATTGTTTTAGGATGTAAAACCTTAGCTCCAAAATAGGCAAGTTCCATCGCCTCTTTGTAGGAAAGCTTTGATACTTTAGTTGCCTTTTTTATCAAGCGAGGGTCTGCACTGTAAACACCATCTACATCAGTCCAAATTTGGCAGATCTCAGCATTGATACTTGCAGCCACAACAGCCGCTGAGTAGTCCGACCCGTTTCGGCCCAACGTAGTCAACTCCTCAAGTTCATTGCTGCCAGTGAATCCAGCTAGGACATACAGCCCAGGCTCAGTTGAATTTATTTGCTGCTTAAGTGCCAGCTTGGTTTGTTCAAGATCGACCTCTGAGTCTAGGTATTGTGCTTGAGTTTTAATGCATTGGGTGGCGTCTAATGCCTGTGCGTTTTGCTCTTTTAACATAGTCACCATCAAGGCTACGCTGATGCGCTCACCAAAACTGATGATAAATGCATTCACGGCATCAGGACATTGTTTAAGGAGCTTTACCCCAGCAAGCTTGTCTTGCAATTGGTCCAGTTTCGGAAATCCCTCTACCACTCCATGTTCAGATTCAACCGCCGCTTTGAGCGTGTTGCAACGAGATTCAAAAGCAGTCCAGAGTGCCTCATAGTCTTCACCTTTTGCTGCACATTCAGCCAACTCCACCAACTGATCTGTCATACCTCCGGGTGCTGAAAGCACAATCACCGCACTGCCATTACTGTAATTTGATACCAGAGACTGTACTCGTTGCAGACAATTGAAATCTGCCAATGAAGAGCCCCCAAACTTTAAAACTCGCATACTGTATTTTTCCTCATTCCTAAAACGAAAAAGGCCTGTGCTCTTGGTGAGCACAGGCCTTTTATTAAAACGCACGGACCTATGCCACTATCCAGTGTGGATGGTGGTCGTAATAATAATAATTGTCACGTTACGTGTAATTCGGTTCATAGTTTCTTTGACTAACCTGATTCAAAGTTGTTTAAAAATTGCTTACCTAAACTAGACTGCCTGATCCTTAGTCAATCTGTCAAGCAGCTTGGAGTAAATTAAATATGCAAAAAGTTCAAGATACGTACTAGGAAAGGAAAAAGCTATCTAACGGATACCATATTCGCTTAGCAAAGCGAGTAGTTGATCTGCTTTGACTGGCTTTTCTAAAAATTTGATAGCACCAAGCTGCGCCACTTTGGTTTTCATTTGAGCTTGGATATCAGCAGAGATTACCACAACATAAGTCTCTATTTTATGTGCCTTTATAGCTTCTAGCACACCTACACCATCTAATTCAGGCATTGTTAGGTCTAAACAAAGCAAATCGATTTGCGATTTTTGCAATATTTCTAGTGCCTCACGACCATTTTTAGCTTGGCACACTTCTACATCAAGGTTTGATGTTAGACAGCGCACCACTTGCTTACGGGCAACAGTTGAATCGTCGCACACTAACACAGAATAGCTCATAAGAAGGTAAATCTTTATTGTTCTAGTAACAAATAAACGTTATTGTTGTTTTAATCTTATAACACAATAATCAACATCCAGTAAGTTTTTTATATCTGCTTGTATGTTGTAAAGATAGCAAGATAAACATTTATTTTTAGCCGTTTATTGGCTAACTTTAAGTTTAATAAGCGCGCATTAACTTGGTTGTCAGGAGCTAAGAATACTCCATGCTACAGAAAAGTCTGTCGAAAAAACTGCTCACAAATGTTCTGTCAGTTTACTTCCTACTAACCTTTGTGGTGACTTGTGGACAAGTTGTCGCTGAATACGTCAATACCAAAGACTATATTCGAAATGAGCTAACCATGCTGCAAAAGACATTCAGTCGCAGTTTGACACGTGCCATTTGGGAGCTTAATACCAAACAAACTGTAACCACTGCCGAGGGCTTACTCGCGATCCCGATGATAGAGGGGATCATTGTCAGAGACGACAGTGGCGAAATTATTTCTCAATTAGGTCGCTCACTCAATATCCACGAATTGTACAGTCAACAGCTTGTTCAAGAGGAAGCGCTAATCGAAGACACGCCATCTGGCTTGTTTGGTTACACTTTCCCATTGATATTCGAGTTTTCTGGTCGTGCAACCCAAGTGGGAGACGTGACTTTATTCTCAAGTCGAGAAGTGGTATTTAGCCGCATTATGATCTCAATTTACTTTTTAATCGGTAATGCGATGGTCAAAACCACTTTCCTTATTATCCTATTTTTGCTCGCGTTTAGAAAACTGTTGACTGAGCCTCTTACCGACTTAACTGAACAGATTGAAGATTTTGAGGTGGACAATGTCGATGGCCACAAGATTGAAATAGACACCACCGAACGCAATGAGTTAAAAGTCATGGAAGAGGCTTTTAACAAACTGATAGACAAAGTGGCAGAATATCGAAAGCAGCTTGATCAGACACAAAAAGAGCTCATTATCAGTAATGAGAAACTCGATCAACACAATATCCAGCTTGAGCAAGAGGTTGCACGCAAAACCTCCAATCTCAGCCAAGCGATGATGGATCTTCAACAACAGAAATATGAACTTGAGAAACAAAAACTCACGCTCACTGAAGAAATAGATTTAAGGCGCCAAACGGAAGAAGAATTGCTAACCAAACAAAATGAGTTAGAAAAATACGTCGAAGAACTCAATATGGCCCAAGAAAGATTAGTTGGCTCAGAAAAAATGGCTGCGCTTGGCGGATTGGTCGCGGGTATTACGCATGATATCAATACACCGGTAGGCATAGGCGTTACGGCAACCTCATTCTTGCAGGAACGTTTAGACCAGCTCGAAGCCGCCTACAAAGAAAAAACGCTTTCGCCTAAAGCACTGGAAGAGTTTATGCACGAAGCAAAACAAAGCACCAGTCTTTTAACCAATAACTTAGCTCGTGCCTCCGAACTTGTGGCCAGTTTCAAACAGATCGCTGTGGATCAAGCCAGTGAAGCGGTCAGAACGATAAACTTCAACCAATATCTTCGCGAAGTACTGCGCTCCTTGCAGCCTAAACTGAAAAAAACAGCCCACGAGGTTAATATTGATTGTCCTGCCGATTTGACTCTTAATTTACCTGCTGGTGCCATTAGCCAAATCTTCACCAATTTGATTATGAACTCGCTTATACATGGCTTCGAAGGCATCAATAAAGGCGTGATAGATATTCAAATTACCGATGACAATGATGATGTACGTATCGTGTATAAGGACAATGGTAAAGGCGTTTCACCGGCCCAGTTGGAGAAGCTATTTGACCCCTTCTTTACAACCAAACGCGATCAAGGTGGTAGTGGGCTAGGCACACACATTACTTTTAACCTTGTAAAGCAAACGCTTAATGGTGACATTGAAGTAAGCTCAGAAGAGGGCAAAGGGCTAACTTACTACATACGATTCCCTAAAGAGATGCAGGCTCAACAAGCCATGTTTAGCTGATTTATACAGTGGGCTTAAAAATGCGTAGCCCACTGCTTTCTCACACTTGATAACCAAGCCAAAATACCAAATAAACCATATTAGCCTTTGCTCGCTACAATATAGTTTTGCTATGATGCAATTCGTTTTTTCACACTCGGATTTTAAATGATATGTGGTTCAGCAACCTAATCTGTTACCGTTTTAAACAAGATGTTTCATACACACAAGAAGACTTTGAAAATGCACTAGAGCAAGATGTTTTTCGCTCTTGTGGCAGCCAAGATATGAGTACCTTTGGCTGGGTTAACGCATTAGG
Organism: Pseudoalteromonas luteoviolacea DSM 6061; assembly: GCF_001625655.1. GTDB lineage: Bacteria > Pseudomonadota > Gammaproteobacteria > Enterobacterales > Alteromonadaceae > Pseudoalteromonas > Pseudoalteromonas luteoviolacea. The sequence goes on from NZ_AUYB01000082.1 coordinate 176,056, forward strand.
AAAACATGGTCAATCGTTGTCACATTTTTCTCAAAATAGCATTTTGTTGTGCGCAAAACGCGAAGAAAAAGTGCTGCCAGCAGCAGTTGTGAACGATATGGTCGCTGAAAAAGTGGAGCAAATTGAGCGCGAAGAAAACCGTCCAGTCAAAAAGAAAGAAAAAGACGAGTTAAAAGAGAACATTCTCGCAACTTTACTCCCGCAGGCGTTTAAAAAATCTAGCCTGCAGTTTGCTTTCATCGACCAAGAAAGCGGTTGGGTCATTGTAAATAGCGCGAGTTTCAACAAGGCTGAAGAAATGATGGCGCTACTGCGTAAATCGCTAGGAACCCTACCAATCGTTCCAGCCTTTGCAAACTATGACCTGGATGTTTTCCTTACAGACTGGCTCACTAAATTTGAGGCGCCAGAAGGCTTTGCGATCGGTAATGATGCAGAGTTACAAGATGCAGCTGATGAAGGTGCACAAGTTAAACTGAAACAACATGACTTAGCCAGTGACGAAATTAAACTGCACCTTGAAAACGGCAAGCGAGTAACAAAGCTGGCGTTAGATTGGCGTGAACGCGTACAGTTTTTGCTGCAAAATGACGGTTCTATCAAGCGTGTTAGCTACAATGATGCTTTAAAAGAGCAAAATGCTGATATTCCAAAAGAAGACTTGGCAATCAAGTTAGATGCAGATTTTATCCTCGTTTCAGAAGAAGTGAAAGAACTGTTAGAGGACTTAACTAAAGAGCTTGGTGACAAAGACGACATATAAAAAAAGGGCCTGAGGCCCTTTTTTTATATTATGAAATTTAAGCAAACATCGATTTCACATCAGTCAGTAATTCCAGGTAGGCATCATCAGTAAACATATCTATTGAGCGTAAGACGCCTTTTTCTTCGTAAACTCCAAGCGCCGCGGCTTTGTCAGATACTTGTAAAATTCCTTCAACGATGGCGCCCGCACGAATAAAATCGACGTAACATACATGTTCAGGTTTGTAGTTAGGGTTAGCCCAACTTTCCGCAACTTCAACGAACTCATCGGTGAAGCCCCACTCGCGCATAATTGCACCACCAATTCTACCTGCAAGCTTTTGGATCGCATGAGCCAAGAAACTTGGGTTTGCAAACACCTCTGGGTGCTTTTCAGCTTCAGTTAAAATCGGCAACACACCAATATTAAACACCAAAGACGCCAACGTGATGGTGTCTTTGTTTAATGATGTGTGTTTGTTAATCCGTAAATAAAACTCCATGGTAGAAATAGCTTGGCACGCTACTTTCAGCGTTTTTTGCCATGCTTTATCCATGTAAGTTTTAATAAGCTTGTTATTGGAAACAAATAATTGCTCCATCGCCATTGCTGTCGCAATGTTTTTAATCTGCCGCAAGCCGATTCTAGTCACAGCTTGATTGAGCGTATTTACTTTAATAGAGCGTCCCATAAAGCCACTGTTGGCAACTTTTATCATGCGCGCAGCGAGCGCGGGATCATGAGATATCACATCTGCCATCTGAAGTAAGTTAACTTCAGGGTCATCCGCTGCTTGACGGACTCGCACGGCAACTTCAGGTAACGTCGGTAAGACAAGTGTATCGTTATTAATTTTATCGACAAGAATGGTAAGTAATGCGTTTTCTGTAGACATATGGTCAAGTCCTTTAAATGCGCCACTTAGCTATGGCCTTATAATTTTTAGCTAAATTAAGTATCGTCTAACTTCTCGATAAAGTTAAGAAAAGTATAAAAATTATTCTCGCAATAAAATAAAAAATAATACTTTGCCTTAACAATTTGCTCAAAACACCTTTTTTCAGCATCATAGAGCCTCACAATCATAATAACTAAAAACTCAAGGGTAAATGATGAAACTTTCTAAACTATCCAGCGCGATTTTAGTCGCCTCAGGCTTACTTGTCAGTGCTTGCTCGCAGCAGTCTACAGACACACCAAATAACCAACAAGCTAAAGCCGATGCAACCAACTATGCTATGCAGAATATCGATAAACAGCGCTTGGATATTTATACCGAAGTCACATTAACAAGTGATTTGAGTCACCTTAATGACAATCAAAAGAAAATGATTGGCGTGCTAATTGACGCTTCTAAAATTATGGATAACCTATTTTGGAAGCAAGCGTTTGGCGAAGACAAAGCAACATTCTTATCACGAATCCAAGATCCAAATGTACGTCGTTTTGCAGACATCAACTATGGCCCTTGGGATAGATTAGATGGCGACAAAGTTTTTCTGTCAGGCTTTTCTGAAAAGTCACCTGGCGCACAGTTTTACCCGCATGACATGACCAAAGAAGAACTCAATAACGCAGACTTTAAAGATAAACAAGGTCTATATTCAATGGTCAAGCGAGACCAACAGGGCAACCTTGTTAGCACAGCCTATGCAACGGAGTTTAGATCTGAACTTGAAGAAGCTGCCAAACTACTGAGACAGGCAAGTAACCTTGCAGTGGACAAAGATTTTGCTAATTATTTGAATTTGAGAGCAGACGCCCTTCTGAATAACAGCTACCAACCATCCGATTTTGCTTGGATGGATATGAAAAATAACCCTATCGATGTAGTTATCGGCCCAATTGAAACTTACGAGGACCAATTATTTGGTTATCGCAGCGCTTTTGAATCTTATGTACTGGTAAAAGACCTCGCTTGGAGTGAACGTCTAGCAAAGTTTGCTGCATTCTTACCTGAACTACAAACTGGTTTGCCGGTAGCACAAAAGTACAAACAAGAAGTGCCTGGCTCGGATGCCGACCTCAATGCGTATGATGTTGTTTACTACGCTGGTCACTCTAATGCTGGCAGTAAAACAATTGCAATTAATCTGCCGAATGATGAACAAGTTCAGCTTGAAAAAGGCACGCGAAGATTACAATTGAAAAACGCAATGCGCGCAAAGTTTGATAAAATTTTAGTCCCAATTGCCGACCAGTTGATTGTACCTGAACAGCGTAAACATATTACCTTCGATGCATTTTTTGCCAACACCATGTTCCACGAAGTTGCCCATGGCCTCGGTATTAAAAACACCATCACAGGTAAAGGCACAGTGCGTCAATCACTACAAGAACATGCCAGTGCTATTGAAGAGGGCAAAGCCGATATTCTTGGTTTATATATGGTTGAACAGTTGCTGAAAAAGGGCGAAATTACCGAGGGTACTCTGGAAGACTACTATGTCACTTTCATGGCTGGCATCTTCCGCTCGGTAAGATTTGGCGCTTCAAGTGCGCACGGTAAAGCCAACATGATCCGTTTCAATTTCTTCAAACAAGAAGGCGCTTTTTCTAAAAATGCACAAGGGTTGTATCAGGTCGACATGGAAAAAATGGGCGCTGCAATGGCAAAACTTTCTAATCTTATCTTAACTCTACAAGGTGATGGAGACTATCAGAAAGTAGACGCTCTAATTGCAACTCATGGTGATATAAAAGCTGAACTGCAAGCCGATTTAGCGAAGCTTGCTAAGGCGAACATCCCAGTAGATGTCACCTTTAATCAGGGTAAGTCTGTACTTGGGCTTTAAACACCAAGCGGCGCTACAAAGCTAGCGCCTTTTTCAACTCCACCAATTGCGCCTCGGTATAGGGCTGAGCGGGATTCACTCCCCAAACTGGTTTTGGCCAAGCAGCATCATTTACATAACGCGCTATATGATGCACATGCAACTGCGGCACCATATTCCCAAGCGCTGCAACATTTAACTTGTCAGGCTCAAAAACCGACATCAATAACTCACTGAGTTGCTTTGACTCCTGCCAAAACAGAAGTTGCTGCTGTGCATCTAAGTCGATGATTTCTCTCAACCCTTCCACTTGTGGCACTAAAATAAACCAAGGATATTGGCAATCATTCATCAATAACACTTTACAAAGTGGCCATGTCGCTAGCTCAATACAATCTCGCTGCAACTCTGGGGCAAGTTCAAAAGCCATTCTTCATACTCCATATACAAAAGCAGATACCATAGATATCTGCTTTTTGAGTTAATTATCGAGGCAATAGAATTAAAACCTCTCGATACTATTTATAAACAGTAACGTGCAAATAAGCTACTCACAGTTGCAGCCGTTGGCTTACCATGTTGCCAATCTCCACCCTCAACACCACTTCCTGCAATATCCATGTGCACATAAGGTAAAGGCTGCTCAGAGTCACAACCATGTTTATCCAATCCACCTACAATTGCCAAAAATGCCATAGGGAACTGGTGGCCACGTGCAGTTACCGCGGAAGGTGCATTATTGCTCGATATAACGTCATCCGCTAAAGTACGCGGCTTAATAAAGTCATAGTCCTCACGGCGACTGCGTGAAACTTCAGCACAGTCAGCCCACAAATCACCTTGATCTGCAATGAGTCTTGATACCGCATTTGCACGGGCTGGACCATTTTCTACATAGGCACTATAAGGCCCCATTGCACGAGCAGCATGGCCTGTTAGAGTTGCCACGGTAAATAGCTCTGGATTAATTTCAGACTTGGCTAAGTCCTTAATTTCACTTAGTAAATCACCCATTGCAAGGCGACCTTCAGCGTCAGTGTTACCAATACGTACACGAACACCTTCACGTGTGTCGATGATTTCATCCGGCACAAAGCAATCAGAACCAATTGAGTTTCTAACCACTGCCAAATAAGCAACCACTTTTACACCCTTAGGCTGATATTCTGCTACCGCTTTCATAAAACCAGCAACCGATGCAGCGCCACCTTTGTCACGGCTCATACCGGCCATAAAACCACCCACTTTAAGGTCCGCGCCACCAGTGTCATAGACAAGACCTTTGCCCACAAACATTAGAGTACGTTCAACATCACCCTCGGGCACATATTCCATTTTCACAACGCGCGGATGGTGGCGTTCTACCGCGTAAGAGGCACGCGCTACCGTGCCTAGCATTGGGTAGTCTTTATCGATTGTCGCTCTATCCGAGATAACTTCTACACTTACCGGTGTATTTTCAAATAACTTTACACAGTAATCGGCAAAAAGAGGTGGAGCCATACGCTCAGGCTCTGTGCCACAAAGGTCACGGGCAGCATATTGGCCTGCTGCAATCGCGTTTAATTGTGCACTTAGCGCTTCATCAGCACCAACTAAAAATATTTGCTCAACTGGCTCAATATGTTCACCACGATATTCACGTGCTTCAAGAGGTTGCCACAATGTCTGGCAGGCACCCAAAAAGGCAACTTGCAATGCATTTTTATAGCGCTCGAGCTGTGGGACACCTGCCATCATTAAGACTGGCTTTGTCGCGCCCGCAGCTTTAGCTTGAGCAATACCAGCTTGGCCAGCTTCAAAAAAGCGGCGTACGTCATCAAAATCTCGATTGACTGGACCGGTAGGTGCCACAATTAGACGTTTTCCAGGTATGCCCTCTGCTAGTAGCACACTTGCTTGGCTACTAAGCCTAGCATCAACGGCTAAATAAGGTGCTGCTGCATCATTAAGCTGCTGATCACCTAACTGGGTCACATCTGAAGTAATTACAATTACGGCATCCGCGTCATTTTGCTGCCAGCTGGATGCAGGCAGTGCGAGAGGAAAAGACATAAAAAAGGCCCTTTTTCTTATCATGAAAGGGCCGATTATCGGTTATTTATCAAAAAGAACCAAGCTAGATGCTCGATTCTTTACTGTCCGGAGCACTTTGCGGTGTATTTTTCAGTTTACTCACCACACTCCAAGCTTCCAACATAACCAGTACACTCACAACAAGAACAATAATATCTAAGCCAACCAACAGCCAATTACCTTTCTCGTAATACTCTCCCAGCTTAATTAATCCGGCAAAGAAAGCCATCAGGATCACAAAAATCATAGGGAGCAGTGTAAACTTGGCAGGCCTACCTAATTTGATCAGATATACAGAGATAACCAGCAAGGTTAAGCTGGCCAAAACCTGATTGGTTGAACCAAACAGTGGCCAAATAATCATACCGCCGCTGCCAGATGCACCACCAGCACCAAATGCTAAAAGCAAACAACAACCCACTGCGACAAATGTAGCTATTATGCCATTTTTCAATATTGGTAGCTTGTAGATATCACCCCACTCTTGAATAATATAGCGCTGCAAACGCACGCCTGAGTCCATCGTAGTCCCTGCGAAAAGCACAACCATGACAGCTAATAATGTCGATGCAATTTCAGCGGGTAATCCCCACCCTGTGCTTATTAAATTAGACCCACCTTGAATGAAGGCACCTACCGAGCCAGCACCTAGATGGCTATATATTTCATGCCACTCCTCTGGTGATACGGCAAGCATAACACCACTCACGGCTACCAAGGTGATAAGTGCCAAAGACCCCTCACCAACGGCGCCCAGATAACCTACAAATCGACCATCAGTTTCTTTGTTCAATTGTTTAGAGCTCGTGCCCGACGACACAATCCCATGAAAGCCCGATACCGCACCACAAGCAATTGTTACAAACAACAATGGAATGATACTTGGCGTGTCAATCGCAGTTTGGGTATTAAAAGCAGGCGCCGTTATGTCTGGCATAACCACAAAAACAGCTCCATAAAGTAGCACTAAACCAACCAATAACTGCATGCCATTGATAAAATCTCTTGGCTGCAACAGCATCCAAACAGGTAACAGTGAGGCGACAGCAGCATATACAAATAAAATCAGAATCCAACTCGCCTTGTCTGTTAAGCCAAACAACTCACTAGGTAACGCAATTGGCATCCCACTGCCTGCATAAATTGTTGCATACAAAATCACGACACCGACTAAACATAAAGGCACTAAGGGCACTTTTCTTTTAAGCAGTTGACCAATAACCAGCGCAACAACAATAGCAGCCCAAGCTGGAAATACCGCATTCGGGTTTGCCACAAATGAATTAGCGATTACCACCCCAAATACCGCATTAACCATAAGCAATACAAGAAACACAACAATCATAAATAAAGAACGAGTGCGTTTTCCTATAACGCTTTCAGAAAGCGCCCCCATCGACTTACCTTTATGGCGTGCACTAGCCCACAAAGCGCCCATATCATGGACTCCAGCGAAAAATATGGTGCCAATAACGACCCAAAGTACAGCTGGGACCCACCCCCAATAAACGGCAATGGCAGGACCAACTATAGGCGCGGCCCCCGCAACAGAAGTAAAATGATGCCCCCAAAGTACCACTTTGTTTGTGGGTACATAATCAACACCGTCATTGAGTTCATGGGCAGGAGTGACAAAGTCATCATCCATTTTGAAGATTTTTGTGGCAATAAACTTGGAGTATACAAACCAGCCAAACAGCATACCCAAGATACCAAACAACACTATCATGATAGATTGCATGGAATGTCCTCTGTGTTATTTTTGTATTAACATCACTTTAACACGGATATGCATAAAATCAGTTATATTTTAGTCGCACTAACCTACTACGCTAGATAGTCGATACTGCGACGTAACTGTACTTAATTAAATAACCCCATTTGTACTTGGTTGCTTGGCGCTTCACCAAGGCCAATTTGTACACCAACCAGCCTCACTGGTTTGCTGCCATGACGTGCCACAGCTTGCTCCAATAAAGTACATAAAATATCTGGGTCAATATCATTGAATTGGCATTCTTTGGTGGTTTGGGTGAAATCATAAAACTTAACCTTTACACCCAATTTAGTAAACTCTCGCTCAGCTCGATACGCCGCACTACGTTTAGTTAACTCTGGGATTAGCTTTTCACACAGTATCGCCTTTAACTGTTCGAGATCTTTAATGTCTTTTTCAAAAGTAGTCTCAACACCTACTGACTTGCGCACGCGTTCGGTCTCTACACCACGTTCATCTATGCCTTGGCAGCGACGCCACAACACTCGTCCAAATTTACCAAATCGATTTGCCATTTCATTTAGCGAGAGCGCTTTAACGTCTTTGCCATGAATCAAACCACATGCTAGTAACTTTTCGTGCGTTACTTTTCCTACTCCAGGTATTTTTTTCAAAGGTAACGAGTCAATAAACTCATCCACTTGAGCAGGTGTGATAACACATTGGCCATTAGGCTTATTTTCATCGCTGGCAATCTTAGCGAGAAACTTAATCGGCGCGATGCCAGCTGACGCAGTGAGGCCGGTCTTGTGGTATATTTCAGCACGGATCTGCTGAGCAATTAATGTAGCACTCCCTTGGCAAATCCTACATTCAGTCACATCTAAATACGCCTCATCTAGTGACAAAGGCTCTATTAAATCGGTGTATTTGGCAAAAATAGCGCGAATTTGTTGTGAGGTTTCTTTATAAACTTGCATTCTCCCAGGTACGATAACAAGTTGAGGGCACAGCTGTTTCGCTTTGTAATTTGACATTGCTGAACGCACGCCATACTCGCGCGCAATATAATTTGCGGTAGACAGGACGCCGCGATGGCTTCGACCACCAATCGCCATAGGAACGTTGGCCAAGGAGGGGTTGTCGCGCATTTCCACTGCAGCGTAAAAACAATCCATATCAATATGAATAAACTTTTTCACAAATGTGCCCACGCCCCACAACTGTTTATATATACAGTATAGTGACAGCTAAAGATACATTTGTCTAGTACCTCGAATTACCGCAGTTCGCAACCCCTTTACTGGTTCGCATATCATTGCGATTCAGCTAATTTTTCCCCAACTTACTCCTTCTTCAATACAAAGCTCTGCAGATCAGGTTGAAATGCTCTACACTGCTGTTAGAGCTTTTTTATATGTAGCGTCATTGCGTTCGCTGCATGACGAGAATAAATCAGTCCACCTTTGCAAGGAGTATGTATGAAGTACAGCCAATTAGGCCACACGTCTATAGAAATTTCGCGTGTCTGTTTGGGGAGTATGACTTGGGGGTTACAAAATAATCAGCACGACGCTGACGAACAAATAAACTACGCACTGAGTCAAGGTATAAACTTTATCGACACCGCTGAAATGTATGCTGTGCCTCCGTCGCCTGAAACTTATGGTAAAACCGAAGAAATTATTGGCGACTGGATAAAACGTCACTCGGAAAAACGCCAAGAAGTGATTTTAGCCACAAAAATAGCTGGTGCAGGCCTTGATTGGATCCGAGGTGGCAAGCCCATAAATAAGCAGGCGATCATTGAAGCTGTTGAGCACTCTCTTACTCGCTTGAACACCGACTATATTGATGTATACCAGTTGCACTGGCCAAACAGGACCTCTCCACACTTTGGTAAACACTGGCATGGTATGCTTGATTTGCACGCTGTCAGTAAAGATCAGCAACTGGAAGAAATGGCAGACATCTTAGAGGGAATCCAAACCTGTATAAAGGCGGGCAAGATCAAACATTGGGGCCTCTCGAATGAGACGCCATGGGGCTTAAATGCATATCTAAACCTGTGTAATCAACAAGGCGTAGAAAGACCCGTATCTATTCAAAATGAGTTCAATTTACTTCATGAGAAAGATTGGCCTTACCTACTAGAAAACTGTGTTAATGAAGACATTGCTTATTTGCCATGGTCACCACTGGCAGGTGGGTTACTAACAGGTAAATACTTGGGCGGTGCAAGGCCTGAAGGCAGCCGCTGGACCTTAATGCAGAGGCATGGCCTGTTTAGAGACACACAGTACTCTCAACAAGCTACCGCAGCGTATCAAGAAATTGCTCATGAACACCATATGACCACAGCGCAGCTAGCCCTAGCGTGGTGCGATCAAGTGGATGGAGTTGCATCCACAATTATTGGTGCAACAAACATGGTTCAGTTAAAAGAAAATATCACCGCCTTCGACAAGCCCCTGCCGCCAGAAGCACTTGCCGAAATAGACACGATTCTCAAAACTTACCCCGTGCCTTTTTAATCAATTCAACAAACAACACAATGCAGGTGTGGTAGTATCATCACCCTGCATTCATCCGATACAATCAACATCCATGAAACAACTCAATTTGATGCCCGCAGAGCCGTTACCAGGTTCGTGCTTTGTAAGGCAGGCCGCACGTGCAATTGTCATACGAGGCAATGAAATACTGCTTCTTTATACCGCTCGCTACGATGATTATACCCTTCCAGGTGGCGGTATTGATGAAAACGAAAACATTGAATCCGCTTTAGCAAGAGAGTTACTTGAAGAAACGGGTGCCAAATCTGTAACGAGCATTCAACCATACGGTATCTATGAAGAATACCAGCATTGGTATAAACCTGATTTTGATACTGTAAAAATTATCTCACATTGCTTTTTAGTGGAGATTTGTGGCGACTTTACGGCACCTCAAATGGAATCTTATGAGCAGGCCAATGGTATGCGTCCTGTTTGGCTGCCTATCAAAGAGGCTATTGCACACAACAAATATGCTTTAAAAAACAGTGATAAGAAAGGCCAATCATTACAACGGGAAACGATTATCTTGGAGACAGTTGCGAAAGAGTTTAAATTGAACTAACAAACATACTCTTGGTCCTATGCACTATTCCACATTGTCCTGAAATGGTTGAGAATAATAAAAAGGGAATGGAACCCAGTGCATAGAACCGCAAAAACAATTCTTTTTTCTCTCGCTGTCCATTTGATTGTGTTATTTGCCCTGTCTAAACAAATAATAATTGCACCTCAAACTGCAACGGCACCCGCAATGAAAACATATTTGGTGATCGAAGACAGAAAAGCCCTGACACCGCCACAGACTGCGCAGCAAACTGTACACAATGACAAAACAAAAGCTGAGCCTGAGCCTGAGCCAAAAAATTCATCCACGTTAGATGCACCAGTGCAATTATTAGAGCCAGCAGCCCCCTCCCTAAATAACGCACCTTCCACAGTGGTGACCAATAAGCAACCTAGCCAATCTGATTTTAAAAAGCTCGACCCACTTTCTGGGTTAGAGAGATTCAAAGCACAGCAGGCTGAAGCTAATGCTACTGTGCGCATGCACAAAAAATCGCCTCATGTACACAGCAGTAGTCGCATTACGGTACCAAATTCCCATGCCGCTGACTCATTCAACATTCCAAAAATCGAAACACACAATCAAATCTACACTGAGTACCGAAAAGGAGACAGGTGCTTTAAAGTTATGCATGGCGACCCAAGCTCTCCTGTACCAGAAGGGTTTTCAAATGAATGGGTTTCTCTTGGGTATAAATGTAATAATGTAATAAAAAGTTCATATGAAGCAGTTATGAACAAGTGGTTAGACAAATAACCTCAATAAATCTGACTTCGAATTGGTATTTTATAAATTCTGTTCTAAGTTTTGTTGTTAGGAGCAACAAGGTTAAAGGAGTAGATAATGACCATTCGCCAAACTTTTATATTACTTTCCTCGTTAGTGATGCTTGCTATGTTTTGTATGGTGGGTGTGCTTTGGTATGAAACCACACATATTGCATCATTGGGTCAACGGCTTGCCAAAAGCAAAGAGATTAGTAATGACTTACTCATGTTAAGACGTCATGAAAAGGACTTTTTGCTACGTAAAAAAGAGAAATACGTGGAAAAATTTGACGCTCGTATTCAGCAAATGCGAGCAAATATGAAAATACTAAGTAGCCAGTTACCCGTCCCCCTAAAACAAGCGCTAAACGCAGCAGAAAAAGATCTAGCTAATTACGAACTGAAGCTAAGAAGTTTAGTCGCACTTGACCAAAAAATTGGCCTGAGCCCCACACAAGGCTTGCGAGCTGAGTTTAACCAAGCAGAACTAGCACTGCATGAATCACTGACCAATATCGGTGACATAACCGCAATGAGCAAGGCTTTGAGGCTGGTCTTACTGGAAAATGATTTTCAAACCAACCTAAACATGTCGACAAAACAAGAGGTTACACAGCAGTTGGCTGTGATGAAAGTCTATTTCAACGACCAATTTAGTGAAGGACAAAACGACCTTACGAAATTTGAAAACACCGCCCGCGCACTCACGGAAGCGCTCATGGAGAGAGGCCTTGATGCCGAGTCAGGATTGAGAGGCGAATTGAGAAGCAGTATCCACAAAGTCGAAGGCGCTATGACACAACTATCTGGTCAAATTGACCAAAATATTCACACCGAGCTGAATACAGCAAAAAGTCAAGGTATGGCCCTTGCGACTCTGCTGACGGCCATCATCGCCGGGTTACTGCTTTGGAAGGGCTATAGAATAGTCAATCGCTTAAAAGCAGCCAACGAGAATATGGCCACAATCAGCCACGGCGAGGGTGATTTGACCCATCATATCGAACTGCGAGGACAAGATGAAGTAACCGAATTTACAGGCTCGGTAAACCAATTTATTGATACAACCGCCAATATCGTTCGAGAGATTAAACATACTGGTGTAAATGTGGAAACCGGTGCACATCAATCTGTTGAAGTTACAAAGCGCTCGCAACAAGCGATTGAGGAACAGAAAAACAATACACACGCAGTAAAAACCGCCGTGAGTGAACTTGTACAAGCCGTCTCTCTTATTGCAGAAAATAGTGTAGCAGTACAAAATAATGTCAACGAAGCCGATGAAAATATGGCAAGAGGTTCTGAGATTATGCACCGAGCTCACAGTAATATGTCTGAGCTAACAGGCCATATAAATCAGAACAGTCAACTTATGCAGCAGCTTTCCTCCGCCAGCGGCGAAATTGAAAGCGTCACATCTGTGATACGCGGCATTACCGAACAAACCAACCTACTGGCATTAAATGCCGCTATCGAAGCAGCTCGTGCGGGAGAAAGTGGTAGAGGCTTTGCGGTGGTAGCCGATGAAGTTAGAACCCTCGCAAAACGGACTCAAAGCTCCACTGTTGAGATTGAGCGTATGATCCATAGCTTGCAAAACTTAGTAACCGAATCAGAGCAAGCGATGCAGACTAGTTTAAACCTCAGTGAAAAAATGTACGAGGGTATTACTGAAGCACAGCAAAGTATGGATGAAAATAAACTTGCCATGGATAAAATTCGCGATATGGTCATTCAAATTGCCGGAGCAACTGAAGAGCAAATGGCAACAGTACAGGGTGTAGAAGATGCTGCCGCGAATATCTCAGTTTCTGCTGAGCAACTCTACGTAGACTCATGTGAAAATTGCAAAAACTGTGAAGCTCTGGAGTACGACGCACATAAAATGCAAGAGGACGTCTCACGTTTTAAAGTTTAGTTTAATCAAGGCGCAAGTCGCTGTTGCTTGCGCCGCATCGACATTGTTGATGAACCGCTCGCTATAGTTTGTCAGATCAAAGTTATTGACTTATCTGCTCGAAATATCCCCCAGACATGTTAAAGTCATAGCCCAGCGAATACCTTGGTCGCTTAGAAATCAAAGGAGTAGGCATGAGTGTAAAACGCATAGGGCAATTTTTTAATCCTAATTCCGTTGCGGTGGTAGGCGCCTCCAGCAACCCCGCACGCGCGGGCAATGTCGTGATGCGAAATTTACTGCAAGGAGGGTTTAAAGGGCCTATTATGCCCGTAACACCAAAATATACGGCAGTACAAGGTGTATTAGCCTATCCAAACATCAAAAGCTTGCCATACACGCCTGACTTAGCCATTCTTTGCACCAATAAAGATACTATTTGCCAACTCATCGAAGAGCTAGGTGAGCTCGGGTGTAAGCATGCCATTATCGTTGCTGCCGGCTTAAATAACGAGCATAAATCAAAACTTCGACAGGTAGCTCGTCAAGCAGGCGTGGCGATACTCGGCTCAAATAGCCTTGGACTTATGCTTCCTCATATCGGCCTAAATGCTAGTTTTTCACATACTGTGGCAATGCCTGGCAAACTTGCTTTTGTCTCACAGTCTGCAGCGGTGTGCTCAACCATCCTAGATTGGGCTCAAAACAAACACATTGGCTTTTCACACTTCGTCTCTGTGGGCGATTGCGTTGATATTGACTTCGATGAGCTACTCGATTACCTCGCAAGAGATGCAAAAACATCAGCAATATTGCTCTATATTGACAACATAAAAGATGTAAGACGATTTATATCCGCGGCCAGAGCTGCTGCTTTTAATAAACCTGTTATTGCTATTAAGACCGGTCGAACCTTGGCGGGTGCCCAAGCGGCCTACAATCATACCGGTGGTAAAACGTCCGACGATGCGGTTTACGACGCCATGTTTCAACGTGCAGGGATGTTGCGAGTGAATGATTTGCGCGAACTTTTTGCAGCAACACAAACACTGGCACTTCACCCTAAACTGCTCAAAGTTGAGCACCTGACTATTTTAACTAATGGTGGCGGACCAGGTATAATGGCGGTTGACACGCTGCTGATGCGTTCAGGCAAACTTGCAACCCTTAGCGAGCAAACCATCTCAGCCCTCAATAAAATTGTGCCGCAATCTTCTCAAACTGATAACCCAGTTGATATCTTTGGCGATTCATCTCCTGAGCGCTACCAACAGGCGCTCGAAATATTACTCAAAGCAGATGAAGTAAAAAACTTACTGATTATTCATACACCTTCTGCACTCGCACCAAGCAGTGCATATGCAAAAATCATAGCCCAAACGCTTGAAAAAATTCCAAAAATGGCAAGGCCGTTTGTGATGACCAACTTTATGGGTGAAGATGCAGCGAGATCAGCGAGAGACATCTGTGTATTAAGCCATATTCCAACTTACCGTACCCCAGAAGGCGCGGTTAGTGCCTTTATGCATTTAATAACGTACAGAAGAAACCAAAAACACCTAACACAAACCCCAGAATCAATTATTCAAGACAACTTGATTAATAGCACTATGGCCAAGCAACATATTGCAGAATATTTAGAATCTGGGCACCGATACCTGTCAACCCATTTATCATCTCAGATCCTGTCATGTTATGGTATCGAATGTATTGAAACCGAAGTGGCACTTACGCCGAGCGATGCAAGAGAGCAAGCAGATCAACTCGGATACCCAGTCGCACTCAAGCTCATTAGCCCCGCTATTCCATCTAAATCTGAAATAGGTGGTGTTGTACTTAATTTGAACGACGGCAACGAAGTAGAGCAAACAGCCTTTGCTATGTTGCTACGGATCAAAAAAACATATCCAGATGCTGAGATCGAAGGTTTTTCATTACAAAGAATGGCATCTAGAGCTGGTACTCAAGAACTGCGTATCGCCATCAAGACAGAACCGGATGTAGGACCCGTCATTTTATTAGGCGAGGCTGGAACTGGCTTAAACTTCTCTCAAGCCGCTGTAGCTCTTCCACCACTGAATATGAACTTAGCAAAATATTTAATTGCAGCAGCTCATGATAAAGGGGTGTTAAAGGAGCGCACTTTACCTGACAAGGTCGATAAGTACCGCCTCTGTGCATTACTTACCAGAGTCTCTCAAATGATCGTTGAGCAACCAGACATAAGTAATTTGGAATTGAACCCAATACTGGCCAGCTCAGGGCAATTTTTAGTGTTAGACGCACAGATAACGCTTTCATCGTATCAGCCTATGGCAGGCAGAAAACGACTGGCAATCAAGCCCTACCCTAAAGAGCTGGAGCGGCAGATCACCTTAAAAAATGGCCACTCTGCAATGTTAAGGCCCATTAAGCCAGAAGATGAGCGTAGCCATCAAGAATTTGACCAGTCTTTAAGTAAAGAAGATAGATACCGTAGATTCTTTGGCCAGCTACCCCAATTTACGCATGAGCAGCTAGCCAAAATGACCCAAATTGACTATGACCGAGAAATGGCATTTATCGTCAGCGAGCGCTATAAAAGTGCTTATCGCACCTTAGGAGTCTCTAGAGTTTTAATGGATCCTGATAATATTAGTGCCGAGTTTTCGGTGATAGTCCGTTCCGATAGTCAAGGTTTGGGGCTTGGTAAACTTCTTATGAATGCTGCCATAGACTACTGTAAAAACAAAGGTGTGGGCACCATTGAAGGGATCACTCTACCGGAAAACTTGGGGATGATAAACCTTGCAAAACATCTAGGTTTCAAAGTTCGACGCGATTTTGAAGAAGGGGCCACAATCATGACCTTACCCCTAAATGACTACACCGAAACAAAGTAACTAATGTGAATGCCAGAGAATGAGTTTAACGCTAAGACAAAAAACGGCTGCGATATTAGAAGGTAGCGGAAAGTATAGAAAAATTGCCCATGGCTTAGATGTTTTCTTAATCGCACTGATTATTTTTAATGTAATTGCAATTGTACTTGAATCTGTACCAGCGCTTGCACAACAGTATTACCGAGTGTTCTTTTTCATTGAAGTGATTTCAGTAGGCATATTTTGCATTGAGTACTTGCTCAGACTTTGGTGCTGTGTAGATAAAGTAAACTATCACGATAAGAGTAAGACACACTTTGCTATTCGCCTAAGGTATATACGTTCACCGCTTGCGGTAATTGATCTTATCGCAATTTTGCCTACATTACTGATGGTATTCTTCACCTTTGACCTACGCTTTTTACGCGTGGTCAGGCTAATGCGAATTTTTAAACTGACACGATATTCACGTGCAATGCAGTTATTGCTTGCAGCCTTCAAAGAAGAAGCAAGTTCGCTGATGGCCGCATTTTTTATCATGTCTTTGGTGCTCATTGTCGCTTCTTGTGGCATTTATCTCATCGAACACGATGTACAACCAGAAAAATTTGGTTCTATTCCGGCCGCAATGTGGTGGGCAATGGCCACGCTCACGACGGTGGGGTATGGAGATGTCGTGCCAATAACACCTCTTGGTCGGTTCTTTGGCGGCGTGATCACTTTACTAAGCATGGGAATGGTCGCTATTCCAACTGGGTTATTGGCTTCTAGCTTTGCTGACCAGCTGCGTAAACGACGCGATGCTTTTAATGAGGCTATTTTACATGCGTTGGTAGACGGTGAGTTAGATGAGCACGAAACCGACCACCTAGAAGCACTGAGGATCCAGTTAGGACTCAGTGCCAGTGAAGCAAACCAAGCAATTAAGCTGATGACCTCACAGCGGGCGCAGAACATGTACTGTCGGCACTGCGGTAAAAAGCTCTAGTCACGAAACATTTCATGCCAAGCGTTGTCCATTTGGTGAGAAATTAAATCACCTGGTAACGGTGGGCTGAATAGATACCCTTGGAACCGTTCACAGCCTAACATCCTCAAAAACTTCAATTGCTCGGTACTTTCAACGCCTTCAGCTATACAAAACTTACCTAAGCTGTGGGCTAATGAAAGTGTTGAATGAATGATAGTTTCGTGATCTTTATCAACACCAATATCGGCAATAAAACTGCGATCTATTTTCAGCGCGTCGACAGGGAACTGTTTCAGATAAGTCAAAGACGAATACCCCGTGCCAAAATCGTCCATGTAGAGACGACATCCCAGTGCTCTTAAGGCATTCATACGGTCAACTGCATTCTCAGCATCCGCCATCATCACAGATTCCGTAATCTCAAAGACCAAACAGCGACCGGGCACATTCGATTTCTCAAGGGCTTGCCTTACCCTTGATATCAGATCGTCATATTCAAAATCCAAAGCAGATAGGTTGATAGATAAATACAGATCCGGCCACGATAAATGCCAAACTTTCAACTCTATTAATGCCCGCTCTAATGTCTGCAATAACAGCTTGGTGATCAAACCTGTTTTTTCTGCGGCATTAGCAAACTCTTGAGCGCTAAATGTTGGATCTTCTGGCCAGCGCAATAGAACTTCAAACCCCTCTATTGTCCCTTTGGTACCATTCAATATGGGCTGATAATAGTTGCAGAATAACTCATCGTTGTAGGCAGTATTTAGGCGACGCTCTATTTCCAATGTGCGCTTTGCCTGCTGGTTAATATCGTGATGATAGAATTGATATCCACTGGTTAAAGACTTTTTAGCATGGCTTAGGGCTATCTCTGCAGCTTGGTTCAATTCAAACGCATCACTGGCATCATCGGGGTATAGTGCAATGCCCACATAAACCTGCAAATGAACACGTTGGTCATGCACACTTATGCCATCTTGGAAGCGTTCCATTAAACAATGAATGTAACGTGTAACCGCATCTACGTCACTTAGGTGCTCCATCAGAATAAAGAAATCTCGCTCATGGCCAATTGCTAAGCTATCAACTTCTCTAAAGCAACACTGTAAAGTTTGCGCCACTCGCTGAATCACATTGGCAACAAACTCATTGCCGAACATGTCAGCCAATCGCTGAAGTCTACCAAACTTAATCGCTAAGATAGCCATTGACTGATCTGCTTCTCTGGCCTGTTCTAAAGCATGCTGCACGCGGTCCATGAACAGTACTTTATTTGGTAATTTGGTTAACGAGTCATAGTTAGCAAGTTGGTACAATTCTTTTTCAGTACGCTTTTGTTTGCTGATATCTGTCAAAACAATGATGTAGTTCTGGCCCATTGTCGCAGTGACTTTAACTAACACATGACGCACTTCACCACTAGGCAACCTTAAAGCCTCTTCCGCACTATGGTATTCGCCTTCATTTAATTCACTCATAGCACGCAAATAATACATGCGAACATGACGTTCTAGGCCTAAACTCACACTGGTGCTTGAAGTGGGGTTAGCTGGTACCGAGAAAGCTTCTTGCAGTGCTTTATTACAAGCTAAGATACGAAAACGCTTGTCAAATATCATGACCCAATCACGCGTTTGCTCAAAGGCTTCACCAAATAAAGAAGCCCGCTCTTCAAACACGCGCTCACGTGTTAAGTTCGTATAAGTTCCAGCAACTCTCATAGGTACAGCTTCTCGCCATGCCATCACTTTTCCATAGTCTTTATACCATCGCCATTGCCCTACTCTATTACGCAATCGATAAGTACAGTCAATATAGCCTTTCGCTGTTGACACAAATTCTAACCATTCAATACGAAAAAGGGCACGGTCTTGCGGGTGTATCAGCTCAAGGTAATCATCAAGATTGATATAATCCGTTTTATACCCTAACTCATTAACGAGCCTTGGTTGATAAACTAAATTTGACCCTGACTGCCAATCCCATACACCAGAGTTACTGCCTTCCAACGCCATTTTCAAGCGTGTTTCACTGTTTCTAGTTTCTTTGTGCGCTGCCATTAACAATTGCGCGACTCGGTTTTTGCGGTGTACCCACAACGCAAAAAGTGCGCTGGCTAAAATCAAATAACATGCTAACGCTATAGGAGAGCGCCAGAATGGGTATTTCACTCGAATATTAAGCTCTGCAGGCTGGGTATAATCCCCCGTTAATGGATCTTTGGCCCAGACTTTTAAACGGTGATTACCTGGGTTTAATTTTGGGAAAACAACCCGATTACTATTACGGCTCAAAATACGTTGTTCTCCTGACAACTGGTATTCATAAACAATACGCTCTTGCGCCGTAAATGCCATTGCAGAAAAAGAGACTTCCAAGCCTATGTCGTCGTGATCTAACTCTATGGAAGAAAAAGACTTCAATCCAGCAGGCTTTAAATCACGAGACATTAAGTCAACATTCGTTATGTTTACTCGTGTGAGTAGCGGTTTGCTGGGGCGGTTAATTTCGGGATCGAATATAGTGATCCCTTGCAACGAACCGTATGCAATTTTGCCATCTTGCAGCTTTACAGAAGAGCCACTGTTAAACTCATTGCTCATCAGACCGTCATTAATTGTGAAGCCTTGCAAATGAAAGTTATCTGGATCTAGTCGCCAAATCCCCTGATGAGAAGACATCCATATCATGCCTGCGGCATCTTGTTGCATCTCATATAATAAGAAATTTGTAACCGACAAAGAGTCTGTGGGAAGTGGCAATTCCTTATAGCCATCGGCGGTCAATCTAACCAATCCATGAGTTGCAAATGAAAGCCAAAGCACGTTGTTCTTATCAATCGTATAGCTCAGCAAGTCAACCGCTGACTGCTTGTGAGCTTTGGGAACTTGATAAATCTCTGTCAGCGTATCTGTGCTGTGATCATACCTGAACAGTCTACCCTCACTGTAGAACACAGGTTGAGTGGGGTGGCTAGATAATGGCGGAAAAAAACCATAGCTCAAGAATGGATCAAATTGATTGAACTGACTGCTTAGCGTCTCAAGACGGCCTCTTTCAATATCAAACAAGTAAAACCCTGAGTTTCCATCAACAAAGTATAGGAGACCTGGTTCAACTAATGCTGCGCCTTTTACAAACCCAGCTAACACTTCGGTTGCGCTTTTGTCTTGGGCACTAGGACGGTAGATTTGTTCTGTTTCCGGTTCGAAAACGAACAAACCTCGGTTGCTGATCAACCACAATTTATCTTTATACGGATACAGTGAAATAATCGAATACTCAGGTAAAAAACTCTCGCCCATATACCCTTGGAGTAATGGTTTTGCTTCTCGAGTTTTAGGGTCGTAACGCGTTAAGCCATCTCTCGTTGCGGCCCAAATATAGCCTTGAAATTCTACTAACCCCCAAATCGTGCCGTGAGACAATTCTCCAACTACAGATTCAGCTTGAACATTGTCAAAAATATGATTCTCTGGCGGCAAGTAAAAAGCACCATCGGTTCTTGTTGCAACCCAGATACCACCATTTTGATCCTCCTTCAAGTGGATCACACTGCTATCTGAAATTGAGAAGCGGCTGTGGGATAATCGCAAATCAGGTGTGACCACCATGGAGTCAGGGTCGAATCGCATCAGCCCTTTATCGGTGCCTAAAAGTAGATACTCTTCTTGCTTCAGCATATGCCAGATATTGAAATCTTCAAGCAACGTCTTATAGCTAGGGGTGGCATTGAAGTCTTTCTGCAGATCTCCAATATCTAGTACATACAAACCAAGCACCGCTCCGACTAACAGCGTACGTTCGTCTAACAGCAGTAAAGATTTAGTATTGTGTTCAAAGGGGTGCTCAGGTGCGCTAATGTGCTGTAGTGGCTTTAGCTGTTTGCTCGGAATATGATAAGCGAACAATTGCTCCGTTGTCGCAATATATAAAATATCGTCATATTGCAACAAGGCTCTCACCAAACTCCGTTCGGTCATTCCGGGTATTGGGATCGCTTCTTTAATTTCGCCGGTTTGTTTGTTGAGAATAGAAACATTTTGCGATCGACCCAGCCACAGTTCATCTGTGTTTTTCTCAAGCATTTGAAAAACACTATTGTGGATATAGTCCTGCTCTGAAGAGGGGGCTTTAATATATTGTCGGTAGGTATCTTGTTCAGGGTTATAACTAAAGAAGCCGGCCCTACCCGACGCTATCCATATAATGCCACTTGAATCTTGATAGATTCGATCAATTTGCATTTTATCCAAATCACGATTTGGCCCCATTACCTCCAAAACTTGATAGCCATCGTAACGATTCAAGCCACCTTCAGTAGATAACCATAAATACCCTTTTTTATCAAAAAGCAGTGTATTTACATAACTTTGAGACAAACCTTCTGCTGGCGAGATACGCGCAATTTGCGCGGAGCAAAACGCACTAAAGACACAAATAAATAAAATGACTAACCGTATCATCAGTGCATTTTCCCTGAGTAACACATGGGTGTGATATTTCGCCCTTGCTTTGTATAAATTTCAAACTTTTTTAACAACGCATTTGGTAATAACTGCGAATCAATATATTCAAAGTTTAACTTTACGTACAGCTGTGCAACATCGTGGTAAGCAAAGGTGTAAATTTTTTGCTCAGCATGCTCAACGACCTGTTGTAAGAGCATTTTCGCGATCCCCTGCCCACGAAAAGCCGAATCTACAAATACTGTCGACAAAAATGCGTGGTTATCTACACTCTGAACTCTGCATGCAGCGATAAGAACAGACTGCTTAATGACCCATACTTGATCTTGCTTTGTCGCCCGGCCACGAACTCTATGCGCTTGGAAGAACTTATTGACCAAAGGGGTTTGGATAGCAGGGAGACAATAACAACACAGCGTCATAATTAAACTAGCATTAGGCCAAGGTATTTTTCAAATTTTGCTTTTAACGTGTCACGCTCAGACAGAGGTCTACTATTTATCGTGTCATAAATAGCTTCTCGCGTATTTTTTCCACGCTTGATTTGATATGCCCAAAAGGACGCCTCATACTCCAATTGGACTTGATACTTCTCAGCTCGAGATAGATTACACAGATTGTAGGACATCAGACTGTACAATTATTGAAATTCTTGAAAACAGTGTATCATATATGCACTGGACAGAGGCAGTACAGAATGACAAAGTTCATGATGAAAGATGCGCTTGCATATCAGTGTGAATGTGTCGAATACCAGAAGAATGAGATCACATGTACGATAAGGAGAATATGTGCGGAATCTAACTTTACTATGCTTGCTGTTTCTTACCACCTTCGCCGATGCCAATACCAAAGCACTTTACTTCAATCGACCCGCTGATACTGCACAAGCTCGTTATGTTATTGAATTGCTTAGCCTCGCATACAAAGACATTGGGTACAAACTTGAGATCATCGACTTTGACAGAAACAGCGCTCTGATTGCCGCAAACGAAGGCGAGTTAGATGGACAGTTAGGGCGTATTGCAGGCGTCACCGACAGTTATGCCAATTTAATTTATGTCGATTACCCACTCTACTCGTTCAACCTTCAACTCATCAGTCACTGCCTAGTGTGTACCTTCAGTGAATTGGACTCACTGGTAGTGCAAAGTGGATACCTCGTAGCATATCAGTACATGATGGACCATCAATATCGAGGTGAATTAATTGAAGTCAAAAGCACCGCTGCACAGCTAAATCTTTTAATGCAGAAAAAAGTGCAAGGCGCGCTTATTGTGGACTTTCATCTGAGAGAACACCTTCCTTATATGGATATGGAAGCTGTAAAAATTGAAGATTTAGTCACGATAGAAAGCTTCCACTATTTACATAAAAAGCACAAAATACTCATTCCTCAACTGAAGCAAACACTTGAAAAGTTGGAGCAAAAAGGCGTTACGGCGGTTCTAAAAGCTAAGTATCGGATTTAAAGAGGTCTTCTTGATGTCCAGGCTGAGACTGGTCATGTGTTTGAGCATCTGCATTCTTTTTGGCTAGCACACGTTTTTTCCTGCGTTGGCACAGCTCAACGACCACCCGTTTTTGCTGCTCGGTCATGTTATTCCAACAAAAACGCTCTTCCCTACTGCGAAAACAGCCTTTGCAGTAGCCTCGATTATTTACTTCACAGATCCCTTTGCATGGACTCGGGATCGGAAAAATTTCGATTTGTTCCATACTTAAGGTCAACAAGAAATCCAACAATCATCAGTCTAAACCGCATACTGTCGATACTACACGACTCAGTATGCTATTCAAATTTTAGTTGAAAATAACTTAATTGAGTAACGCCATTGATAATAATGCATCATGAACGATACGTGATAGGGATAAATGAAAAATATTGACAGGAGAGTCACAACAAGAAGGAAAATGGTGCCGACTATCCGAGTCGAACGGATGACCTACTGATTACAAGTCAGTTGCTCTACCAACTGAGCTAAGTCGGCGCACCAAGAAGTGGTGCCCAGAGGCGGAATCGAACCACCGACACGAGGATTTTCAATCCTCTGCTCTACCGACTGAGCTATCTGGGCATACATTGATTTGTTACATCAAAAGAATAAGTGGTGCCGACT